>DATKKV010000038.1:0-215091 GCA_035542735.1 Bryobacteraceae bacterium | reverse complement strand
AGGTCAACTCGCCCGGCGTGCCCGGGATGCGGCCGAAAAATTTCAGCGGCGAGGGCACCTTGTCTGACGCCGGCATGTGATCCACCAACTCCGTGGTGATACGTGGATCTTGCAGATATTGTTTGATCAGCTTGGTGTACTCTTCATCAAGTTTCTGGGTCTGTCCGTAGGAAGAAGCGGCGCCAAGAACGGCCGCTAGCATGATCGCATGAAGTCTCATAAAGGCCTCCAGGGTGGAAAATCAGGATATCTCACTCGGGGCTTCGCCGTACGAGAGGCGCCGAGGGCAGTCTCAAGGCAGCACGGTTTTGTACCATCTCAGCCGCACAGGCCCAAGCAGGCCGGACCGAAGCGGCTCGCGAATCACGTCCCATTCGTCTCCCGCGGGGAAACGCCGTCCGAACTTGGAAAACACTCCGCTGTAGTCGATCGGACCATCGCCCAGCACTTTGTTGATGAGGAGGTTGGTGACATCCACCTGAATCGTGTTGCGGCCGGGCCGCAGCAGCCCGGCGATATCGACCGAGTAGGGCCGCATCCAGAGCACCTCTGCCGGCTTGCCGTTGATGCGGACATCGGCGGTCTCGTGGACCTCGCCAAGATCGAGCTCAACGCCAACGCCCTCGCGCGCCGCGTATTCGAATTCTCCCTCATACACCCCCCGTCCCGAAAAGAATCGAATCGCCGGAATTTCCGTCCACGACTGCAACGCCTCAAGAGGAGTCTTGTGTTCGCCGCAGGTGAGTCGCCAGCGAATCTCCAGCCGTTCTGCGGCCGGGATTCCGGAAACAGCGATTTCGCGCCGCCTCCCTTCGCGAACAACGAAGTACGTTCCGTCTTCAAAAACCTTTGCCCCGGACGCGGTCAAGCGAAGGTTGGTGCGCGAGGCCAGGGGCTCACGAGTCCCCGGCGCAAAGACGAGCGCGGCGGATCCCCGCGGTCCCAGTTCGACGGGCACGGTGGTCCCCTCCGCAACGTGCTCAAAGACAACCCCAGGCGATGCCGAGCCGTCCATCGGATTCCAGAATTCCGGCGCCTTGTGGCCGACTCGGAAAGTCCCTTCAAGGGAAACGGGCTGTTCGCTGGTGTTCGCGATGAAAAAATAATCGCGATCGCCGAGTCTGCGCTGCACGCAGGCAACATGTTCGCTGGCGACCCTCCACCTGACCGCAGGCTGCCGCAGCCGCAGCGCCTTGAGGAAGCTGCCCTGCTCATCTGGCGCGAAGACGGCGACGCCCTTTCCGATGCCGAGCTCGCGATAGGCCGACGGCCGTGGACCGAATAGTCTTTCGGCCGCCGCGCGCACTCTGGCCGTGCGCGAGTCGCGGTCTAAGAAGCCCCAGGCCCGTTCGGGCAATCGTTGTGTGGCGATCAGCACGCCGCCGGACTCCACGAATTGCTCCAGTTTCTCGATCGATTCAGGATCGATTCCCACGAGGTTGGGCAGGACCACGACGGAGTAGTCGCCGTCACCCAGGCGAAGCCGCCCGTCGTCGACGCGCATCCCCGAGTTCAGGGTAAATGTGTCGATGCCATCGAAGGAGTAGCCGCTGGTAATGATTCCTTTCACAACATCCGATTCGTAGTGAAGCGCGTTTTTCAACCGGAACTCCGGGGGCGCGCCGTTCGAGCTCAGCTTGTCGCGAACTGCCCAATTGGGCAGAAAACGCTCCGTGCCCGCTTCCGACATCGCGTCCTCGGTGGGAAGATAGACCGCCACATCCGCCACCGGTTTTCCCCGCTGCAGGAAGTAGCTCGCCCGGTTCACGTAGTCCGCAAGATGGCTGAAATAGGGCCAGAACGGGGCTGTGTGATTGGTCGACGGCCCGAAGTACGGAACCCAGCCCGGCGCGCCGAGTTCCACCGGTGAATACGCGTACGTTACGCCGTACAGCGCGTTGATGCCGCTCAGGAAATGCAAGTCCGAGCAGAGTTTCAACTGCTCCAGCGTGTCGGCGAATCGGTTGGGCAAGCCCAGCCACGTCCAAGCCTCGGCGAGAATTACGGGCTTGCCGGCAAGATGTGCCCCGGAACTGGCCCACCGCGATGAGCTGAATTCCTTCCACTCGTAGTGCTCGCCGGTTGGGACGTCGATGTGGCGATACGCGGCGAGCGAAACGGGCGGCGTCCCGTAGGCCTCGATCTGCGTGGTCAGGCCCTTGCCGTGGGCCCACCCGGTGAGAGGTCTCACGAACTCCTCCTCGGTCTGCTCCGTGAGCGTGCGCCAGAAATCGTGCTGGACGTCCCGGCTCTCCGGATGGGACGGGTCGAACAGCGCGGCCAGCATCGGGATCAGATCGTAGCCGCGCCGCTTGAGGAAAGCATCCGGCAGTTTCGCGGTCCAGGTGGCGTTATACACTTCGAAGCTGTCGCAAAAAATGGACCGGATTCCCCCGGCCGGCACGCTGTCCACCAGCCTGTCCCCCACTGCCTTCAAGAAATGTTCCAGCGACTTCGAATCGTAGTGATCGACGATTAAGCCTTCGCCGCCCAAGGCCGCCCGCTTCACCTGCATCCGGGTGGGCGAAGAATAGAACACTATTTCGCCACTGCGGATCCGCGCAAGGGAGATCACGCGTTCGCCCTCCTTCGGCGCGAAGCTCGTAGCTGTAGCGATGCGGAGGGTATGGGCGCTCTCCTCAAGCGTGACCGAAGGTCCACCGTAGGGCCACCCCGTTCCCAGAACGATATCCGCCGTCAGCCCCCTGCGCCGGCAGCTTTCCGTCACCGACCGCAAGACCGACAAGAACTGCGGCGAGAGATATTCCTCGTTCTTGATCCCATGGGCCGGATCGTCGAGTGCGATCGGATAGGTGGGAAAAATCAACACGCCTCCGATCTGCGCCTCCGCCATCAGGCGCAGTTGGCGATCCGATTCCAAGGCTGTCCACGCCGGCCCGAACACGTACCAGTGCATGCGCATACGGGAGGAATTCGGCATCGCGCGAAATTCAGCGTGTTCGGAGCTCTGGCCCGGCGCCATCCCCGCGGAAGCGAGCAGAACGCCCGCCGCCTGGAACATCTGCCGCCGCGTGGGATGGGAATGAGCCGTCTTGCTGCGCATTACGCCCGCTCCTCGCCGCCCGGCAAGACAAGAGTGGCGATGGCTTGGAGTTTCATACCGGCAGGTCCATCAGCATATCTCCGTCGCGCGCTTCGACGCAAAGAAGGAGGTTAGCCTGGTGCAACGCACAGAACCAATGGCTGGTAGAAGCCGCTTTCGGCTGGCATCAGCCAGCGCACATGGACGAAACCGGTGCTTTCAAGGATGCTCGTCAGTTCCTCGCGCAACACTGGATGATATTCTGAAACTCCGTGGAGGGTCCGCCATCCTTCAGGCGTTTCACGAGTAATGTAGAGGTGGAAGCGGTATCGCCGCTCGCCGATCCAGTCCCAGACCTGGAAGACAATGCGCCTCATCCCCGCGTCGGAGTACAGCGCAGGGCCTTGAACCATCGGCCGCTCCCGAATCAGGCGATCGTAGTCCCGTATACTGGCCATGAATGTCCCTCCGGGCCTGAGTTTTGCGCGCATCTGCGCTGCAGCTTCGGCAAGAACCTCGCCGCCGGGAAGATGAGGCAGCGCGTTGTCCATGCATATGACCGCGTCGAAGCCGGCTTCTGGAAATGAATCCAGACGCCGCATGTCGGCAGCATAGAGCGGTAGGTCGAGCCCACGGCGAGAGGCTTCCGCACGTGCCTCGGCGATCGCGACGGGACTGAGGTCGCTGCCGGCGACGTGAAAACCCAGCTTGGCTAGTCCGAGCGCCTGCGTCCCGATCCCACACGCGCAATCCAGGATCCGGACCGTTCCGGGGGCGCCGCAAGCGCGTTCGAGGAGCGGGCCGAGGATAGACGCCTGACGGGCTACCGAGGCGTCCCAGTCTTCAAACATCAGGCGGTAGCTTCCCGCGAGGTCATCGTAGAAATCGCGCACGATTTCGCCCATGGCCCATTGTAGGAGGATAGGCCGATTTAGGGTTAGCCGATTTTCCGTCGCAGAAGATCCAGCGCCGCTTGTGCCGCAAACGTACGAATTCGGGTGCGGTCGCCCGGCAGTTGGAGCCTTCGCGCGTCGCAACCATCGGGTCCGGCGAAACCGACGAACACTGTACCCACCGTCGCTCCGGTGGAGCTGTCCGGTCCCGCTTCACCCGTAATCGAGAGCGCATACGTCGCGCCCGTGCGATTCCGCGCGCCCTCGGCCATGGCCCGCGCGGCCTCTTCGCTCACCGAGGTGTGCTCAGCCAGGATCCGCGCGTCGACGTCCACAAGCTGCTGCTTCATTGCATCGCTATACACCAGGAATCCGCCGACGAAATACTTCGAGCTTCCGGCAATCGACGTGACCCGCTGCCCCAGCAACCCTCCGGTGCAGCTCTCTGCGACCGCGAGGGTCGCCTGGCGAACGACCAGCATTTGCCCGATCACCGATTCCAGGGGATCGCCGTTACGCGAATAAATACGATCGCCCAGCAAAGCCTCAATCGGCGTGCCGACTTCGGCGAGGAGCCCCTCGGCCTCCTCCGCCGTCGCGCAGCGCGCCCGCAGATGGATCTGAATATCGCTGGGCGCGGCCAGGATAGTAGTCACCGGATTTTCGTATTTCGAGTACACCGGCGCGATAAGTTGATCCAGGTCCGATTCGCCTATGCCTGCCACACGATAGAAGCGCGTCCGGATCACTCTCGCTGGCAGGCGGCGTTCCAGCCTCGGCACGCAGTGATTCGTGAACATGGGCTTCATCTCGTGCGGAGGGCCGGGTAGCATCATCACAACGCGCGACCCATGCTCCAGCCACTGGCCTGCCGCTGTGCCGTTAGGGTTTTCGAGCGGCTCGGCACCTTCCACCAGGTAGGCCTGCCGCAGGTTGACTTCGGCCATTTTGCGATTGAAGCTGCGGAAACGCGCGGCGATGGCGTCACGCAGATCGTCGCGGAAAATCAGCTTGCGCCCGGTGGCGGCGGCGACGGCTTCGCGCGTCAAATCGTCCTCGGTGGGCCCTAACCCTCCCGTCAGAATGATGATTTCTACGCGATCCAGTGCCTCGCGGATCGAGGCGGTCAGCAGCTCGCGATGGTCGCCCACCACCATTTTGCGCCGAACCTCGACGCCCAGCATGTTTAGCTGATCGGTCAGGAACAGCGAATTCGTATCGACGCGCTGGACGCCAAGCAGTTCGGTTCCAACCGCAATGATTTCCGCTTCCATGCCTTTTTATAATCGCGCACGCCAGATAGGCGGCGCTCGGCAGTCTGCGGGAAAGGTGAGCCGCTACCGTCTAAGGAAGCCTGAGGCCTTCGATGCCGCAATCGACGCGATAAATAGAATTGTTCGTCGCCAGAATCAGCGACTTCGACGGCGCGAACGCCACACCGACAATGGCCGGGCCGGAGAGGAATAGCTCGGCCGTAGCGTCCGGCGCGACGCGAACCACTCCACGCCGGCCTTCCAGCGACGCCGACACGTACAGATTGCCCTTCGTGTCAAACGCCAGACCCTGCGGGCGTCCCAGGCCGCGGTAAAACACCTCGACATGGCCATCCGGCGTGATGCGGTGAACCGTATCGAAGCTCGAGGTGGTCGGGCCGGTCACATAGAGGCACTCGTCCGGACCGAAAGCCAGATGATACGCGGCAATGGACGGCTCCATAGTCGCGAAGACGTAGATTTGGCGCTCCCGGCTGATCTTGAAAATCGTGCCGCTGCGGTCGCCGACGTAGAGGTGATCGTGCTGGTCGAACGCGATGCCAGTGGCGACCCCCATCCCTTCCACGTAGACCGCCAGATTGCCCGAGGGCGAGACTTGATACACGATGCCCTCGTGCCGGCTCGACGCGTAGAGCATGCCGTCCGCATCCATTGTTAGCCCGGTGGCGTTCATCAGGTCCGAAACCAGGGGCTTCACGCGATGATGCGTATCGATCTTATAAATCGAAACCGGGGCCTTCTGTCCAGGCGATCCGCTAAACGTCGTATAGATATTCCCGTGATGATCCACCACGGGATTCGAAACCGGATGGAGGCTGTCGGCCACCAGAATCCCGATGTCGCACTTATAGGGAGCGTCGCCCACCATTAACTCTCCCGCAGGCGCGCCTTCCGGCACGCGCGCAATGACGAACGAATCGGAGCCGATGACGACGGAGGCGTTCACCTCGCCGAATTTCACGTGTGGCCGATCCGTGCCGGCCAGGCCCTTTCCGCGAATCTGGAACTCACCGCCGGGAATGGCCGCCGCGGGAAAGATCTCAGAAATCTGCGGACGGTCGGATGATTTACGAAATGCCATAGAGGAGCTTACTGATTAAATTGTTCCACCCGGCAAGGTACAACACAAGCGCCGCGTAAACGCCCGCCATCGCGTCGTCCATCACAATGCCGGTTCCGCCGGGCAGGCTTTCCAGCTGGCGCACTGGCCACGGCTTCCAAATGTCGAAGGCGCGGAAGAGCGCGAACGCCGCGATCCACGCCCACGGCGAATACGTCGCAGCTCCGGCCAGCGCGATCCACTGGCCCACCACCTCGTCGATCACGACGATCTGCGGGTCTTTCTTCCCCGTCTGCAGCGCCATGCTCCCCGCGGACCAGATCGCCGGTGGCAGGAAGATCAACGCCAGCAGCGCAAAAAACCACGGTGCCTGATGACGCAGCGGCCACGCGACGAGCAATGCTCCGAGCGACCCGGCCGTGCCTGGCCCTTTGGGCGCGTAGCCACATCCAAACCAGGTGGCCAGCAGGATGGCGAGCTTCTTCACTCGCCTTCGTCACTTTCAAGCTGCTTCAGGTCGGCGGGCGTGGAGATGACATACTTTTCCGCAGCCCAATTGCCCAAATCGATCATCCGGCAGCGTTCGCTGCAGAACGGCATCTCGGGATTATCGAGCGCAACCTCTTTCTTGCAGATCGGACAAATCATACCAGGGAAATTTGCAGAAGCTTTTCCGCGGGCGCAGCAGCGGGAGCATCCACCAGCGCGCCGGTGAGGTCGTAATCGTGCGCTTCCGTGACCAGCAGATTCCGGAACTCCCCGGCTTTCAACGGATGCTCGCCGGGATCGGAAATGTAGCAGACGCCGTCGATTTCAGGCGCCTGTGTGGACGCCCGAGCCTGCCAAACCAGGTCGGAATCGGCCGAAGGCCCCTCGACCAAGACGCGCAGTTCCCTTCCGATCAGCGCGCGATTCCGCTTACGCGAGATCTTCTTCTGGATCGACATTAGGTGGCGCTTCCGATTGTAAATCGTCTTGGCGTCCACCTTGGCGTCCAGCGCATTGCTCTTGCTGGTGTCTTCATCCGAGTACGAAAACACTCCCAAACGGTCGAATTGTGCAGCCTCAACGAACTGGCAGAGCGTATCGAAATCCTGCTCGGTTTCCCCCGGGAATCCTGCGATCATGCTGGTGCGGATCGCGACACCCGGGATGGTCGCGCGGATGCGCTCGATCAACTTGAGAAAAATATCGCCGTTAGCCCCTCTCTTCATGCGCTTCAGGACGTTCGCGCTAGCGTGCTGCAGCGGCATGTCGATGTATTTCACCAGCGAATCATGCTCCGCGATCGTGTCGAGCAGCTTCTGCGTCACCTTGTTCGGATAGCAGTACAGAAAGCGCACCCATTTTTCTTGGCCCGTCTCGATCGATGCCAGGCGCGCCAGCAGCGTAGCGAGCCCGTCCTTCAAGCCCAGGTCCTCGCCATAACAGGTGGTATCCTGCCCGATCAGATTGATCTCGCGCACGCCCTGTGAATACAGGCGCGTCGCCTCGCTAATCACCGATTCAAATCGCCGGCTGCGGAACTTGCCTCGATACTGTGGGATCACGCAAAACGTGCACGGATGGTCGCATCCCTCGGCGATCTTGATGTAGGCAAAATGCTTGGGCGTCGCCAGAACGCGCGGCGTGAGGTCGTGATAAAGATATGCGTCGAACGGATTTTCCGCAGGCTTCACACCCTCGCACAGCGCGTTAATCCGTTCCAATTCGTTGGTGCCGATCATCGCGTCCACTTCCGGCATGTTCTTCTGGATGTCGTCGCGATAGCGCTCCACCAGGCATCCGGCGACGATCAACCTCTGAGCGCGCCCGGTTTTCTTGTACTCTGCCATTTCGAGAATCGTGTCGACGGATTCCTGCTTCGCGGGATCGATGAAGCTGCATGTGTTCACCACGATCACGTCGGCATCGGAGGGATGCGGCGTCAGCTCATGGCCACCGGCGACGAGCTGGCCCATCATCACCTCGGTATCGACAAGGTTCTTCGGGCATCCAAGACTGACAAATCCAATTTTCAAGACAGAATTCCTGCGAGGAGGGCTATCTCAATGATAGCAATCTCAGATATGGCACTGCGAAAGGCCGCGTTTTTCCAGGTACTGCTGATGATACTCTTCCGCTCGCCAGAACTCCGTCGCAGGCACGATCTCTGTTACGATTGGCCTTGAAAACCGGCTCTGCGCCGCATCGCGCGACGCCCGAGCCTCGGCTTCCTGCTCCGGCGAATGATAAAAAATCGCAGAGCGGTACTGCGCCCCGACGTCCGGACCCTGCCGGTTCAGCGTCGTCGGGTTGTGGTTGTCCCAGAAGACTTCCAGAATGTCGTGATAGCTGATCACCGACGGATCGAAGGTCACTTCCAGCACTTCGGCGTGGCCCGTGCGGTCCGTGCAGACGTCCTGATAAGTGGGATTCTTGAGCGTTCCGCCCATGTAGCCTACCTGCGTCGCCTTCACGCCGGCCAGCCTGCGGAAGGTGGCCTCCACGCCCCAAAAACATCCCGCGCCGAGGGTCGCTTTTTTCAAATTCATACTTTCATTATGCTACGCTGATGCCGGTGCCTAAACTGCGCGTGACGAATCAGACCAGGGGCGGCGTGCTTGCCGACCGCGCCGGTATCGCCGATACCAGCGCCAAGCGCCGCACCGGTTTGCTGAAGCACAAGGGCCTGGAGCCCGGCGAGGGCCTATGGATTACGCCCTGCGAAGGCGTCCACACGTTCGCCATGAAATTCCCCATCGACGTCGTATTTCTCTCCAAGCAGAAGAAAATCCTGAAGATTCGCCCCGACATGGGCAAATCGCGCATCGCCTTGAGCCTCCGCGCTCACTCGGTTCTGGAGCTGCCTGCAGGTACGTTAGCCGCAACCGGCACCGTCAAAGGCGACCAATTGGAATTTGAGAAATACGACTAGGCGATCAGCCGCCGGTGATCTTTCAAAATGCACCGGTCCATCACCACATCCAGCCCCGCCTCTCGCGCGAGCATCGCGGCCTCCTCATCGACGACGCCCTCCTGCATCCAAACCGCCTTCGCGCCGATGCGGATGGCCGATTCGACAATTCCTCGCACGAACCGCGAGCGGCGGAAGATATCGACAATGTCGATCTTCTCCGGCACATCTTCCAACCGCTCGTAGGCTTTCTCCCCGAGCACTTCCGTTTCATTCGGATTCACCGGAATGATGCGATACCCCGCGCGCTGCATATACGCGGCGACGCCGTGGCTGGGGCGAAATTCATCGCCCGACAATCCGACCACCGCGATCACCCTTGCCGATCGCAGCATCTGGGCGATGTCAGGCATGTTTCTTGGGAAACTTCGAGCGGATCGTCGACTTCTTCTTCGGCGGGGCGCTCACGAACTTCACCGGCGCGGACGGTTTTTCCAGCAGTTTCTTGAAGTGCTCCACCTCCGCCGGCGTCAGCGCGCGGAATTGCGCCACGGGCACATCCAATTCCAGGAACGCGATCTTCACCCGGCGCAGCTTTTCCACCAGCTTCCCGAAATGCGCAAACATCAGGCGGATCTGGTTCTGGCGGCCTTCGTGAATCTTGACCTCGTACCAGGGATTGTCGCCCGGTTTGATCAGTTTCAGTTCGGCGGGCGACGTTTTCCTGCCGTGGATGCTCACGCCTTCGCGGAATGCCTTTTCCTGCTGATCCGTCATTGCGCCGTTCACCTTCACCACGTAGGTCTTCGTCACATGGCTGGACGGAGCCATCAGTTTATGCGCGAAGTCGCCGTCGTTGGTGAACAGCAGCAACCCTTCGCTGTGATAGTCTAGCCGCCCGACGGGAAACACCCGCTCGCGAACGCCTTTCAGCAAATGCATCACCGTTTCGCGGCCTTCGGGATCAGAGACGGTGGTGACGCAGCCGCGGGGCTTGTTCATCGCCAGATAGGTGTAGTGCTTCGGCGCATGCAGCAGCCGCCCGTCGACCCTGATGTGGTCCTTCTCGAAGTCCGCCTTGGAGCCGAGTTCCGTGACCACCGCGCCATTTACGGTGACGCGGCCCGCGGTGATCAACTCCTCAGCCTTGCGGCGGCTCGCGACGCCGGCCTGCGCGAGGACTTTCTGCAACCGCTGCTCAGCCATTTTGCGTCTCTGATGCCTCTGCTGGCTGCTCAGCCGCAGGAGCTTCAGACGCCGGCGCTTCCGGCTCGGCGATCTCCAATCGCCCCAGTTCCTCGAACTCCTTCAGCGTCGGCAGCTCCGTCAGATCCTTCAGTCCAAATTGAACGAGGAATTCCTTGGTGGTCTTGTAGAGAATCGGCTTGCCGACCACCGCTTTGCGGCCGGACTCGGCGATCAGCTTACGGTCAAGTAGCGTCTTCAGCACGCCGACGCCCTGCACGCCGCGAATCTCCATAATTTCCGGCGCCGTCACCGGCTGCTTATACGCGATCACCGCCAGCGTCTCCAGCGCCGCCAGCGACAACTTCAGCGGAGGCGTCAGCTTCTTCACAAACGCGCGCACCGCTTCGTGATGCTCCGGCTTGGTAGCCATCTTGTAGCCGCCGGCGACCTCGCGCACGGACAGGCCATGCTCCGGCTTGGCGAACTCAGCCACGATTTCATCGAGCAGCTTCTTGACCCGGTCAATCGGCTGCTGCAGCGCGGCGGCCATTTGCTGGGCGGACAGAGGCTCGTCGGTGATGTACACCACGGCCTCCAGGATGGCCTTCAGTTGTGCATCTTCGCTTTGTTCGGCGCTGGCCGACGGACGCTCCCCGGCCAATTGCGTGACATCCATTTCTTCCACTAGTTGTATCCTTCGTCAATGGCGGCCAGTTGCTCGCCCGAGGCAAAGGCCGTTTCGAATCCCCTCAAGCGCTTCAAGCCGATTTCGCCGAAGCCCTCCTGTTGCACCAGGCCGATGGCCTGAATTTTCACCAGTTCGAGCATCGCCAGAAACAGGCAGATCATCGCGCGACGGCTCTTCTGCCGTTCAAACAGTTCGCGCGCGGAGACACTCTCGCCCTTGGGCCCTTCTTCGAAAACGTGATGCAGATACCGGATCATATCCGGGACCGACACGTCTTCTTTGTTGATTTCATAGGTCGGCCGGGTCTTGATGCGTTCCAGCACGCCCTGGAACGTCTTCACCAGATCGAACAGGGAGACGGCGAGGCCGGGCTCCATGCCCTCCTCGGTCCTGAACTGCCCGATCTGCGGATTGGACCAGACAGCTTCCTCCACTACCCGCTTCTGGTGCAGCATTTCGGCGGCGCTCTTGAAGCGCTCGTGCTCCAGAAGCTGGTCCACCAACTCCTTGCGCGGATCCTCTTCCGGAATCAGCTCCGCCAGCGCCGGGTCTCGAGGCAGCAGCATCTTCGACTTGATATGGATCAGCGTCGCCGCCATGAAAATAAACTCCGCGCTGAGTTCAATATCCATCTCCGCCGCGCGATTCATGTAATCGAGATATTGGCCAGTGATCTGCGCGATCGGGATGTTGTAAATGTCGATCTCCTGCTTGCGGATGAGGTCCAGCAGGAGGTCGAGAGGCCCTTCGTAATGTTCCAGATGAAAATTGAGCGGAGCAGACACTTCTCTTCAGGATAACATCCGGCTACGGCCTATTCGTGCGAAAATGAGAGCGATGGCAGGATCTCCACGCGTCGCCCTGATCACTGGAATTACCGGGCAGGACGGGTCTTTCTTGGCCGAACTGCTTCTTGCAAAAGGCTATGTCGTCCACGGCATCGTGCGCCGCGCCTCCACGTTCAATACCGAACGGTTGGACGCGATTTACGCGGATCCACATGAGCGCGGCGCGCGCCTTTACCTCCATTACGGCGATCTGGCGGACGGAGCCTCTCTCCGGAAGATCCTGGAGCACACCAAGCCATCTGAAATCTATAACTTGGCAGCGCAATCGCACGTTCGCGTCAGCTTCGACCAGGCGCAGTACACCGCCGATGTCGTGGGCACAGGGACGCTGCGCCTGTTGGAGGCGGTTCGAGAATATGCCTCTGGCGGCAAAGACGTGCGGTTCTACCAGGCTGGATCCTCGGAGATGTTCGGCGCCTCCGCGCCGCCGCAGAATGAGGACACGCCGTTTTATCCGCGCAGTCCATACGCCATCGCCAAGGTGGCGGCCCACTGGTTCGCCAAGAACTACCGGGAAGGATATAAGTTATTCATCTGTAATGGGATACTCTTTAACCACGAATCACCGCGCCGCGGCGAGACCTTCGTCACGCGGAAAATCACCCGCGCGCTCACCCGCATCAAGCTCGGTTTGCAGGAAAAGCTCTATCTGGGCTATCTCGACTCCAAGCGCGATTGGGGCTATGCGGGCGATTACGTCGAAGCCATGTGGCTGATGCTCCAGCAAACTGAGCCAGACGATTACGTCGTGGCGACGGGCGAATCCCATTCCGTTCGCGAGTTTCTGGACGTGGCCGCGGGATTGCTGGAACTCGACTGGAAGAAACACGTTGAAACCGATCCGCGCTATCTGCGCCCCACCGAAGTCGAGGCCTTGTGCGGAGATCCCTCGAAGGCGCGCGCGAAGCTTGGCTGGCAGCCCAGGGTCGGCTTCGAGCGTTTGATCGCCATGATGGTGGAGCACGACCTCGAGCTCGCCCGCCAAGAGTGCACGCTCTCCGCGGCCGGACATAGAGTGGTGGCGCGCGGCCTGTCGCATGGATAAATCCTCGTCGATCTTTGTCGCCGGCCATCGGGGGCTGGTGGGTTCGGCTATCGTGCGCCGCCTTTCGGCGGATGGATATTCACGGCTTATTCTGCGCACCCGCGACGAACTGGATTTGACGCGCCAGGCCGCGGTTGATGCGTTTTTCGCGGAAGAGCGGCCCGAATACGTGTTCCTGGCTGCGGCCAAGGTGGGCGGAATCCTCGCCAATTCCACGCGGCCGGCGGAGTTCATCGCCGAAAACCTCGCCATTCAGAGCAACGTGATCGACGCCGCCTACCGCAACTGCGCAAGAAAACTGCTGTTTCTGGGCTCGTCGTGCATCTATCCGAAATTCGCGCCCCAGCCGATCCGTGAGGAATCTCTGCTCGGTGGCGCATTGGAGCCCACCAACGAGTGGTATGCCATCGCGAAGATCGCCGGCATCAAAATGGCGCAAGCCTATCGTGCACAGTACGGGTTTCCTACAATCTCCCTGATGCCGACGAATCTCTACGGCCCCGGAGACAATTTCGACCTGCAGACTTCTCATGTCGCCCCGGCGATGATCCGCAAGTTTCAGGAAGCGAAGGCTTCCGGCGCGCCGGAGGTCACGCTCTGGGGCACGGGCTCGCCTCGCCGCGAGTTCCTGTACGTGGACGATCTGGCCGACGCCGCAGTCTTCGCCATACAGCATCACGATTCCGCGGAGATCCTGAACGTCGGCACGGGTGAGGATTTGACCATCCTGGAACTTGCGGAAATGATCCGCTCTATCGTCGGATTTGATGGGCGGATCGTCTGGGACGCGTCGAAGCCGGATGGCACTCCACGCAAGCTGCTCGACGTGTCGCGGCTCGCATCGCTCGGCTGGCGCGCCAGGACGCCTCTGCGTCAGGGACTCGAGAGCACCTACCGCTGGTTTCTGGAGAACCAACGCTGAGTGGAAACTCTCTCGATCGTCATCCCGGCTTACAATGAAGAGCGCCGTCTGCCAGCGACCCTCGATCGAATCCTGGCGTGGTTGAAACAGTCTCCGCTGTCCGTCGAGGAGATTCTGGTGGTGGACGACGGCTCGCGCGACGGTACGGCGGCAATAGTGGAGGCCCGCGGCGGGCTTATCCGCCTTGTTCGCAACCCCGGCAATCGCGGCAAGGGATGCGCAGTGCGCAATGGGATGCTCGCCGCGTCCGGCGATTGGATTCTTTCCACCGACGCCGATCTGTCCTCGCCCATCGAGGAATTGGATAAGCTGATCGCGGCCGCGCGGCGGGACAACGCGGTCGTGGCGATCGGCTCGCGCGCTCTGGACCGCAAGTTGGTGAAGGTGCATCAGCCGTGGATCCGCGAGCTCTCCGGCCGCGCCTTCAACGTGGTGATGCGCCTGGTCACCGGCCTGCCGTTTCGCGACACTCAGTGTGGGTTTAAACTGTTCCGCAAGGACGCGGCACAGGCGATTTTCCCGCGCCAGGTCGAGGATGGATTCAGCTTCGACGTGGAGGATCTGGTGATCGCCCGGCTGCTGGGGCTGCGCGCGGTGGAGGTGCCCGTGGAGTGGAGCAACGTGGAAGGCACCAAGGTCAGCCTCACCCAGGGCATGAAGTCTTTTGCTGATCTGATCCGGATCCGCGCACGCGCGCTACGCGGCCTGTACAAATAGAAGAAGGGCCACTCCGGAAACTCGGGAATGGCCCAGAGGGTCAGTGATTTCCGCTAGCTTGTTTAGTGCTGCAGCAGAGTCAGGATTTGCTGAGGAGCGGAGTTCGCCTGCGCCAAGGCGGCGATGCCGGCCTGAAGCTGGATCTGCGACTTGGTGAGGTTGGCCGATTCGATCGCCATGTTCGCATCGCGGATGCTGGATTCGGACGCGGCCAGGTTGGTCAACTGCGAAGATGCCAGGTTGATGGCGTAGGTCAGCGTATTTTCGCCGTTGCCCACCGCGGCCTGAGCGGTGCCGAGCACCGAAACTGCGTTCGCCAAGGCGGTCACCGCCGCCGTGGCCGTCGAGACGTTGCTGATGTCTGCCGTCGAACCCGTGCCGTTGGAAGCGGAGTTGACCACCGCGCCGCCGCTTGCTCCGCTCGTCCCATCGGCGAGGCCGACGTTCACGCCAGACGTCGAACTGGCTGGGGAAGCGCCCAGGCTCACCTTGAAGGCTCCGCCCGCACTCATAAGGGTGATTCCCTCCACGCCGTTCACATTGCCCGCCGAACCTTCCTGCTTAAACGCGCCGATCTGTTCGAGCGTAGTGTCGTTGGAGGCTGCGATCGCCTTATTGATGGTGGAAACGGCCTGATCCAGCGTGCCGGCGTTGGCGTTGGTCAAGTTGACGTTCAGGGTGTGATCCGTGCCGTTGTTGTCCACCGCGCTCAGGGTAACCGTTTGAGTGTCGCCGGCGTTGGTTAGACCGGTGAACTGGAACACGTTGTTGCCCGACGCGTTTGCGGTCTGTTGCGCTCCGGCCGAATCGACGACGTTCGGAGCGGCGTAGGCCGAGACCGCAGCCGCCGGTCCCGCAGCCGAGCCGGCGTTGCTGGCGCCGAAGCCGAAGGCATCTCCGTTGCCGCCGTACAGATTCAGGCGGAAGTTGGTCCCGTTCTGGCTCACGATTCGGATGTCGCCGCCACTGTTGACCGCGGTGATACCCGCCGCACTCAGGGCGGCATTGCCCGCAAAGGCCGCGTTCAACGTACTGAGCGCGGTGGCTTCGGTCGCGCTGCCCGACAACACGCCGAGATTGATGGCCGCTCCGCCATTAACCGAAATCTCCACACCCTGCGTGTGGGCCCCTGAGGCTCCGGTCGCTGTCAGCGAGGTGTAGTCGAAGTTGCCCGACCCGCCGGCGATACCCTGATTGTTCAGATAGCAGCCGAAGCCCAGCGAGTTGCCGATGTCGCCCGCGGTCGCCACCTGGAAGCTCTGCCCGGCATGGCCCACGAACCCGATCGTGCCCCCGTTGTTCACGGCCTTGATGCCGGTGGCCGTCAGCGCCGAGTTGCCGGCAATGGCCGTGTTGATCGTCGAAACCACGGAGTCCGCCGTATCGGTAGTGGCAACAGCCACGGAGATGTCGCCCTGGCTCCCGGTCAAACCCGCGCCGGTGATGCGCAGATTGACGGTCTCCGCCGCTGCCGGTGCAGCGAAGGCGGCTCCCGCGGACGCCGTGACGTTGGCCACGTTGCCCGTCGATCCGCTGGAAAAGTTGCCCAGCATCGCGGTGGCCACCCGGTCCCCGCCCTGCACTTGGAACGCCGTCGACGCGCTGTTGAAGGTCAACTGCTGCTTACCGGTGGAGTCCGTGTTGATGGCCGCCGTGATGTTGGCGTTCTTGAACGCGGTCGCCTGCTGGCTGTTGCCGTTTCCGGCCGCCTGGATGGCCGAGTTGACCGCCGCGACCAGTGTGTTGGCGTCGGTGACTCCGTTCAGATTCACGGCCAGCTTGATCACGTTGCCCCCGCTGGTATCGGAGAAGCCGGGGCCGGTGATGTAGAAGTTGGTGGTGTTATTGGAAATGGAGGCTTGGTTGGCGGCGTTGCCCAGAATGTTCTGAACGCTGGTGGTGCTGCCCGTGCCGATATCCGTACCTGTCTTGCCCGCCGCCTGCACGCCCTGCAGACCGAGGCTCTTGGCATCCACCGTCGCCTGGCTCAGGTTCACCGCGACGCTTCCGTTGGTGGTCGCCGTGACGCCGTTCGACGCTTCGCCGCCGCCGATAAACACGTTCAAGTTCGCGGCAAGAATGCCGCCGGTATTCAAGCCGATGGCCTGGGCCTGGCGGTTGATTTCCGTGAGCACACTCTGGAACTCGGTGTTGAGAACCGTACGATCCCCGGTGAACGTTCCAGACGCCGATTCCGTTGCCAGGGTCCGCGCCGTGTCCAGCAGGTTGCCGATACTGCTCAACCCGCCGTCGGCCACCTGAAGCTGATTCTGGCCGTTAGTGGCGTTCTGGATGCCTTGCGTCAGCACTGCTTCATTGGACCGGTAACCGTTGGCGATCGCCAGACCGGCGGCGTCGTCTCCCGAATTCACGATCCGCAGGCCCGAGGTGACCTCCTGAATCGTCTGTTTCTGGAAGCTGCTGGTCTGCTGCAAATAATTCTGCGCCTGCAATGAGGCGATGTTGGTGTTGATTGAAAATGACACGGATTCTCTCCTTGAATTCTGATGTGTCCGGGAATCCTTTCCCGGGTCTTACAGCGCTCTTATCGGAGCCCGTTCGCGCTCCTTGAGCGTCCGCAGCAAGGAATTTACGGCCGAGCCCGATTTTTCCCTGGATGCCGCCAGATTTTCCTGCCGGGTGATCTGAATTTCCTTGCGCAGCACGACAATCTGCTTCGGCGCTCGGATACCGAGCTTCACCTGCGAGCTGGCGATTTCCAGCACCTCAACCTCGATCTCGCCGCCGATGAGTAGTGTCTCGCCGGGACGGCGCCGGATCACAAGCATGATGCGCCTTCCGGGAGCAAAGGATGCTTGTGGGAATACACCGAGTCCGAGCGTACGGCCTGCACCGCGCGTCCGATATCGAGGTTCGCCACCACTGGCGCCAATAAATTGGCGGTCGGCGGAGAATCGTCGACGGCCGTGATGATTGCCAGGCACAGCAACCGCGATTCATCGCCGGCGCCGATCGTCTCCCGGTCCTCGGCTGAAAGCGCCAGACGGTAGTCGGGATCGATCAGCGTTACCGGCAACACAAGAAAGGACAACTCCGGATTGGTTTCGCTCTCGAGAAACAACAAAGGAAGCTTCTCGATCAGCCGGAAGCGCTTCTGCGTCTCAAACGCCGGAATTCCGCAGGGAAATTCGAGGTGTCGCGTCACTCGAATGTGGTGAAAGCACGTCCCCTGCCATTACACTGAAGGATTGAGCGTTCATCCCAAGCAATCCACTTACACCGAAGCCCGCATCGCCTACTGGGAGGAGTACGCGCGAACCGGCAGCCGGTTCGATATTTTGCGCCGCGGCTATCGCCAGCGCCTGCGCGAGTTTTACCGCTTCCTGATCCCTCCCGGAATGCGAGTCCTGGAACTCGGCTCGGGCGAGGGCGACCTGCTTGCCGCGGTCGAGCCTTCCCGCGGCGTCGGCGTCGATTTTTGCCCGGCAATGATTCATCGCGCGCACGCCAAGTACCCCAAACTGCGGTTCATTGAAGCCGACGCGCACTTCGTCGATCTGGGCAAGGAAAAATTCGACTTCATTATTATTTCGGACCTGGTGAACGACGTCTGGAACGTGCAACGGGTGTTCTCCAACGCGCTGCGCTACGCGCATCCGGAGACGCGCATCATCCTGAATTCCTATAGCCGTCTATGGGAGGGGCCGCGGCGGATCGCCGAGTGGACGGGGTTCGCCAAGAGGCAACCTCTGCAGAACTGGCTGACGCGCGAGGACCTGGAAAACCTGTTCTACCTGGCCGATTTTGAGGTGATTCGCACCACGCAGGAAGTCCTGCTGCCGCTGAATCTGCCGCTGATCGGCCCGTTCGCCAACAAGTTCGCAGTGAAGCTGTGGCCCATTCGGCATCTGGGGCTGACCAACTTCCTGATCACTCGGCCCGCTCCACACATGCAGACGGCTCCGGAGCCGATTGTAAGCGTGATCGTCGCCGCGCGGAACGAGGCGGGCAATATCGCCAACATTTTCGATCGCGTTCCGCAGATGGGCCGCGGCACCGAACTGATCTTCGTTGAAGGCGGTTCCAAGGACGATACCTACTCGACCATTGAACGGGAGATCGCTGTGCGTGGGCCATTGGGGCCGGCCGGACCCGCGCTGTTGTATCGTCAATCCGGCAAAGGCAAGGGAGACGCGGTTCGTCTCGGCTTCGAGAAAGCGCGCGGCGAAGTGCTGATGATCCTCGACGCGGATCTGACGGTGCCTCCCGAAGATCTGCCGCATTTCTACGAGGCTTGGCGGTCGGGCCGCGGCGAGTTCGTCAACGGAGTCCGCCTAGTGTATCCCATGGAAGGCGGCGCGATGCGCTTCTTCAATTTCCTGGGGAACAAGTTTTTCAGCCTGGCGTTTTCCTGGCTATTGGGCCAGAGCATCAAGGATACCCTCTGCGGAACCAAGGTGTTAAGCAAGGCGCACTATAAGACGATCGCCGACAATCGGGCTTATTTCGGCGATTTCGACCCATTCGGCGATTTCGACCTGATCTTCGGCGCGGCCCACTTCAATATGAAGATCGTCGACCTGCCCGTCCGCTACGGGGAGCGGGTTTATGGTGACACCAATATCCAGCGTTGGAGCCACGGCTGGCTGCTGCTGAAGATGGTGGTCTACGCGATGGGCCGTCTGAAGTTCGTCTAGTGGAACCCCAGATTCTTCAAGAGCGCCTGGCCGAGAGCGTTGCCGTCGAGCGGCGGCAGGGGCTTGTTGATCTCCTCTAGCTTTTGGCGTTGTTCCGCCGCCCGCTCCTCCACGCGTCGCCGAACTTCCAGACTTTGATCAAGGCGGGACTGGTATCCGGCAAGTTCGCTTTGGATCGCCTGCCGCAGCCTCTCTTTTCCGCCCTTTAAGATATTGAGCTGGGCGTTCAGATCCGCGTGCTCCGCCGCGCCGGGAATACTCAACAGGTAAGCGCAGAATCTGTCCACCTCGGCGAACAACTGGTCGAGGTCCGGCGGAGTGGGCAGGACGAATCCGGCTTTTTGCTCCGGGCGAGGGGCATCCGCGGTGGATGTCCCAGCTTCGTTGAAGCTCCACATGAAGTCGCAGGTTGGGCAGGCGACGTAATTCCACATGCGAGCGATGCAACCATCGCGGATACAACTGAGCAGGGCTGCGGGGCTAAGGCTGACGGCCTTGCCACATTTTGGGCAATCGATTTTCGCCGGAATAGGCGTGTGGCAGAATTCGCAGGCAGGGATAGGCGGCGCGTCGGCGGCAATGCCAATCAGCACGTTGCCCGCGATCTCCGAGTTCGCCGAGGCCGGCTGCCACAGTTGCAGCAGTTCCGCGTGTGACATGCGGCGGGAAGGACCGCTGGCGGGATCGTGGATTACGACCGTCTTGTCGTCAATATCCACAAGTACCGTGTAATGGCCCGTGACGGCATCCAGACGGGGGCGGTGGTTGAGAATCGCGCGGACGCCCTTTTCGCGGCAGATGCGGAGAACCTGAATCGGGTGGCGCGCCTGAATCGCCAACGCGCTAAGGCCCTGGCTCAGGGCATGCGCAGCCATTAAATGCGTCGTCGAGGCAACGCTGCCAAAGCGGTTCTGCTTCGCGATCAAAGGCCAGACAGAAGCTTGCGGAACGTCCTTGCCGAAGGACTTATAAACCATGCTGAGGCAGGCCGCACCGCATCCGCGCTGAATCTGCGGGTCCAGCTGACTCTCAAAAGGAATAAATACGCTCATAGAATCTTCAACCGCCGATCAGGACGGTAAAACAACCCAGGATGATGACGCCACCATGGGCAGTAGAGTCGCCGATTCGCGCCGCCGGAAGTCCGCCGATCAGGACGGTAAACGAGCCTAAGATGATGATATCGGGCGGCCCCACGCATGTCGCCATGTCGGTGATTCGAGCGGCCGGAAGTTCACCGATCAGGACGGTCGGCATGCAGGGCCCGATGATCGGTCCACCCACGTGAGGAACCAGGACGGTGACCTGCGGACAGGTGTGCATGTCGGTCAAGCGGGCGGCGGGTGATCCCATGGTAGATTATCCCTCCCTGCTCATATCAGCTTGCCCGCGGCGATTTCCAGGCCCAGTTCAAGGTAGCATCGCTGCGTTTTACCGACCAGCGCCGGGTCGCTCTTCACGGAAGCGAGAGTCACCGCCAGCGCAACCGATTTCGCGGCGGCAAACGGCGCCGGCGCCTGCGGAGGCATGTTGGGAGAAGCGATGTTGCCGCCCGACTGAAACGCGGCCATCGCCAGCGCTCCGGCCACCAGGGGAGGAGGAGCTGCCCCGGCGGGAGCTTTCGCGGCAACCCGGTTCTCTTCGTTCGGTTGCATCACCCACTGAACGGCCGCTACGGCGGCTTCTCTTTCGTTCACGGCCAGATTGTCACCGCACGCGTGTTGCATGCAGAGACATCCCCACCAGACCGCTTCGCGCACGGGCAGCGCCCGCGCCATGAACGTGATGGCATCGGGATATTTGTTGTTTTCGGCCAGCGCAGCGATGAACTCCCCGGGGCTCATCCCTTCTCGAAGCAACTTCTTAGCCGGCGAGGGCAAGGTATAGTGGGCGCAGATGTCCGCCGCGGTTCGCGCCTGAATCTTGATGAGAGGTCCGTGATTCAATGTCGGGGTCCTCAATTGATCATAATGATCGGGCCCTGCATGATGATGCCTGCCGGCGACAATGTGATGGAGGCGACGCCGCCCGCTACCTGAATGGTGATTTCCGTCTGGCTCTCGATCATCACCGGGCCAAGGCCGCCCTCCACCTGAAGCATTTCAGGCGTGATGGAGATGTAGTTGTCGATCGGCAGCACACCGCGCTTGATGTTGATCGTTTGCGCCTCTCCGCAAATGATGTCCACTCCAGCCGTCTCTTCCGAGGACATCGGGATCATGGGATCCGGGAAGCCGGTGGTGGTTATGCGGATGCCCTCGATCGCGTGGGCGTCAATGCGGCCTTGTGTACATGTCATGTCGGTGGATAGCAAGGTGATCAGACAGGGGCCCCCCGGCGTGGGCGGTAGCGGGGTGTCCGCCTGAATCGCAACGTGATTGCCAGCCAGAATCAGCGTCTTTTCGGTGCCCACCCATCGGGTGCCATCAGATTCGCTATCTAGCTCACTTATCTCAACTGGACTACCACCAGATCCTGCGCCGGTTGGAAGCGCCCCTTGGAACTTGACGGCGACTCGGGAGCGGCGTCTGCACGCGTACTTGAAACGTTCACTCATAAAAACCGCCTCACTTGGACTGCGTTTCGCCCTGGAAGTGGCCTTCTTCTACCGCAACCGCGATGGGCGGCGTAATCAGCGCGCCCATGGCCACGACAAATGCCAACGCCGAGGCCAGATCCTGAAGCGTTGTGGAGCGCGGGATGGGGTGCCCTGACGTGTCGGTGTTCGCGCCGACCAGAATGCGTATATCGTCGGATGTCGTGTTGTCGATCGTCTTGTACGCCATCATCTGAATCATGAACACAGCCAGCAGCAAATCCATGACTATCTGGAAAATCACCACGGCGGTCGCTCGGCCATCCTCGTCTTTGCACAGCCCATAGCCGATGGCGTAGCCGAGGGCGGCCGCACCGATGAGCGCGCACATCGTGATCGCGAAGGGTTTCTTGGAGTTGGCGTCAATGGTGACCTGCTCCGGTCCCATCGTGATCTGGAACTGCCGTCCCCACACGATGTTCGTATTGGAGCCGATGGTGAACTGCATATTTCCACCCAAACCGCTTCCAAAAAGCGACGAGAGCGTCGCGCTTCCGGGAATACCTAACATCTCGAACAAAACGCTGGGATTGATGCAAAACTGCAGGTTGCTTCCCAACGCGATCTGGTGATTCAGTCCCGCAACGACAGCGATGTTCTCGCCATAAATCATCGCCGAGTTCAGCCCGGCGACGGATTGCGGGTCAGGATTTGCCCAAGGTTGATAGCCCGACGACATTCTTATGATCCTCCTGGAAGACGGCCCACTGTCAGCGTGGAATGCCCTGGAATACGGTCGCCTTTGTGGCGGCCGACTTTCGCGCGCGTGTCGAACTCAGCATGCAACGTCATGTGACGCTCCGAATGAATGGACGTGTGTTCATTGCCCTTGTCGTCAAAGAACACGATCCCGTTGAAGTTTTCTTTCGCGGTTCCGCTCACGCTCGCAGACTTGATCCCGCCGAGCTTCTTGCGCAGAGGCAGCGTGAACGGCGGCATATTGTCCGTATTGTACACACTGCCCGTAATCAGGGGCTGATCCGGATCGCCCTCCTCAAAAGTCACCACCACTTCGTGCCCGATGCGCGGCCAGAAGAAGGCTCCCCAGCCCTTGCCGGCCCAAACCTGCGCTACACGGATCCAGCAGGAGCTTTTCTCGTTCGACTGCCCCTCGCGGTCCCAATGGAACTGGACCTTCACGCGGCCGAACTTGTCCACGAAAATTTCTTCACCCGCGGGACCCACCACGGTGGCCGTTTGCATGCCCGCGATTTCCGGCTTCTTCGTGACGCGCTGAGGACGGTAGCGCAGAGCTTCCGGAATGGCGCGGAAGCGATTAGAATACTGAAACGCATCGGAGTCGGGGGCATCACTGCGATAGGATTCGTCGCTGGCGGAGTGTTCGATCCCCGTCAGCAGGTAGCTTCCGTCTGCGTCGAAGTGGCGCTCCAGGCTGAACTTGTGTCCTGCAGTGAATTGACCGCAATCGCTCGTGCCATCGATCCGGATGCCCAGCACTTCCTCCTGCTCCATGCGCAGCCGGACAGTACGGGTCCGGTCCTCGAAAATGTGCTGAATATCGGACGGGCGGTCCCCGCCGCCGGGGTCTATTCCGTCGAACCGCTGTGCGTATTGGCCGGGAAAATCGTAAATTTCCAGCGAGTCGTTGGCCAGGTTGAGCTTATGGGTCACCTTGCCGACGGGCACCGTGGCGATGATTTTTTCCTTCGCTTCCAGGTGATTTCCCGGCAGCTCAAAGCAATGGTCCCACAGCGTGTATTCCCCGGAGCGCAGACTCTGGATTTTGCGCCATCCCGTGACGCGCATGTCGGTCCGCGTGTCGCCGGACATCTCCTCATAGATCGCGCTGGCCGGGCCGGGTACGGTTGGATGCTTGTTCGGAATGTCGGTCACCACCATCTGGTGATTGCCGTCGGAATGCTTGAAGAAGTAGTAAATGCCCTCTTCCTCCATCAGCCGGCTTGCGAAGGCGAAGTCCGACTCGCGGTACTGCACGCAGAAATCGCGCTGGTAGTAACTGCCGGCGATTTCGTAGCTGACGTCGAAACCGGTGAGCACCTGCTTCAAAATATCGGGCACAGTCATGTGTTGGAAAATACGGCTGCGGACCTTCTTGCTCAACAACCACAACTTGGGGACCACGCGGGCGCGGAAGTGCATGAATTTTTCGTCCCGCACGCCCTGGCTGAACCGGTTGACGATGCCGTTGAAATACCGCTTGCTGCCGTCGAGCAGCCGCATCTCCACGGTGACGCCCTGGCCGATGATCTTGTCGAACTTGACCTCGTCCTTCAGATCCGCCACCATTTGCACGCGCAGATCGAACAGGCGAGAAATCTCTTCGCGCGCCCTCAGCTTGTGGATCAGGAGGATATCCGGCCCGAGCGGCGTCGTTATTTTCAGCGGCCTGTCGGTCTGTTTGTAGTCGCCCATTGCCTCTGCCTCCGCAATCCCGTCTAACACGGCACCCCGGCCAGCCGGAATTACCAAATCCTAACATGTACGCGCGAAGGAGAGCGCAGGCGGATCACGTTAGCGGGCGATCGTGCGCGCCCAGGTGAAGAAGTCCCTTCCAATCGCCTCATAATAGGGGGAAAAAGGCGGCTCCGAAATTTCCTGGAACAACTGCAGAAAGTGGCGCGCCGCGAGCACCGTTTCCCCGCCCGGACGCGAATTCCTGGCGGCATACTGCGGGAGCAGAATGTCGAGAGATGCGAGAAGTTGAGCATGGCGCCGGTTGTAGTCCTCGTAGGTCCAGCCGTCCGGCAGCCCGAATTGCCCCAAGGCTTGCCCCGGATCGTGGTTCAGGCCGAAATCGGGCGGCGCGACCTTCCACAGCGTGATCAGGCTGCCGTCGCCCCTGAGAAGGATGGCAAACCCCGGCGGATAAAGGTCGACCGGGCGCTTTGGGCGGGCAAGCGCGGGGGCGAAAAAAAACTCCGTCTCAACGCCGCCCTGAGTCCATACAGGCATCGGCAACGACTGGCGATACTGCTCCGGCACCGCGCCCATCGTATAGGTACGTGCGAGGCTGGAAAGCTCTGCAAATGTCTTAGGTGGTTGCGGATTCATCGGTTTCTCTTTCTTCGTGGCGGTTTGAGCGATCGAGAGAAGGCTTGCGGTGGCAAGCATCCAGCTCAAAGACGCGCAGGATTTACATTGATGCGTCACGGTCACCAAACCGGGTTATTGGTCACATTGAGCATGGAGCCCCCCCTCGCCGCCACAGCCTGGTCAAAGGTGTTCGCGGGAACGCGCTGTCCACACTGTCCCGTCCCCGTGTCGTTCACATAGACTGCGGTCCGGTTGCCGTTATCGTCGTACTCCACGCCCACAACGTTGAGAGCATGAAAGGAGCCGGGTGGCGTCGGGGGCCCCCAAAGCGGCGCGGCGTCGATGCTCACGATCACCCCTTGGCCCCGCGACATGGCCATCCCTACGGCATCGGGCGAGGTCGGCACAACGGTGGACGGAACGCCGTTATTGGCCAAAATGGTTTGGCGCGCGGCCGGAGTCGTTCCGCCATCGGGAAGCGTGGGCGCAACACCGGGCGTGCCGTTCGCAAGGCCGGCGTTGATCGCGCCCGTGAGCAGCGTATTCTCGGAAACATTCGCGCCCGTCGCCCGGTTAATGAGCTGGCGCGATGATTCCACGCCGCAGTTGTTATAAGTCTGCTGCGTGGATCCGCTTGTCCGGCCGTTCGCCGCCGCCTGGCAGACGGAGGTGGCTGCCGCGACGTTTCCCGCGGTGCCGGCAAGCCCGATCAGCACGGTGGGACAGCCCACGATGATGACGCCGCCGTGGGCGGTTTGATCGGTCATCCGTGCGGCCGGCTTGCCTCCGATCGGCACCGGAAACGCTCCCCTGGCGATCATGTCGATCGGGCCGATGCACGTCGCCTGATCGCTCATCCGCGCGGCCGGGCTTCCACCGATCAGAACGGTGGGCTCGCCGGGGGGCAAAATCGGCCCTCCGAAGTGCGGAACCGGTCCGGTCGATTGCGGACAAAGGTGTTCATCGCCGACCCGTGCCGCAGGCTGACCACTCATGTCTTACCTCCTCGTCTCTAGGTGTTGATCTTGACCATGCTGCCCTTGATCGTCTGGATTCCACTCGACTCTGAATCGATGGTGACCCCGTTGATCTTGATGTTCGTGCCACTGATTTCGATATCGCCCGAGGACTTCATCGTGATTTTCGCGGAACCCGTCTGCAGCACGATCTCAGACCCGGCAGTGAGCTTGTATTTTTCGCCGACCTGGGTATCCTGCAGCGCGCCGACGTTGACAAATCGATCCTGCCCGACCGTGGTGACTTGAACCGCTCCGATGGTGATCTCCTGGGCCGTGCCGACGTTGAGCATGTCGTTGACGCCAATGCTGGTCGTGCGCGCGACGCCGATCGTCACTGTCTCACTGTTGCCGACCTGCTCCGTCCTGTCCACGCCGATCGAGATGGTCTCGTCGTTCCCCACCTGTTCCGTCCGGTTCGCGCCGATCGTGATGCTCTCATTGCTGCCGACCAGTTCCGTCCGGTTCACGCCGACCCTGGTGCGCTCGTCGTGTTCCACCACGATGGACTGATCATGCTGGGCATGAACATGGATCAGTTCGTTGCCCTTCGTGTCGTCCATGCTGATCTCGTTGTATCCGCCGCCGCCTTTGGTGGAGTTGGACTTGAATCCGCTCACCATTTTCTTGGAAGGCAGGGGAAACGGAGGCATATTGTCCGCGTGATAGACGCGGCCGACGATGATCGGCTGGTCCGGATCTCCTTCTTCGAACGCCACCACCACCTCGTGGCCTATGCGCGGCCAGAAAAACGCGCCCCAGCCCTTCCCCGCCCAGCCTTGTGAGACGCGAACCCAGCAGGAGCTGTCGGCGTCCATACTGCCCTCGCGATCCCACGGAAACTGGACCTTTACGCGGCCGTATTTATCGACAAAAATCTCCTCGCCCGCAGGACCCACCACGGTGGCGCTCTGCATTCCCGGAATCACCGGTTTCGATGTGATGCGCTGCGGCCGGTAGCGCAGCGCCTCCGGAATGGCCCAAAAACGGTTTGTATATTGAAACGCGCCGGTATCCGCTTGATCGCTGCGATACGCCTCGGCGACGGCGTCGTGTTCGACGCGCGTAAGCACGTACGCTCCGTCGGCATCGAAGTGGCGCTCCAAGGTGAACTTGTGTCCGGCAGTGAACTGCCCGCAATCGCCGGCGCCTTCGATCCGGAGGCCCTGCACTTCCTCCTGCTCCATACGCAGGCGGACGGTGCGGGTCCGGTCCTCGAAAATATGCTGGATATCGGAGGATCTGTCGCCGCCCGACGGATCGACCCCATCGAAGCGCTGTGCGTACAGGCCCGGAAAATCGTACATTTCCAGCGAATCGTTGGCGAGGTTCAACTTGTGCGTCACCCTTCCGGCGGATACGCTGGCGATGGTCTTTTCCTGTCCCTCCAGATGATTTCCGGGCAACTCGAAGCAGTAGTCCCAAAGGGTGCACTCGCCGGAGCGAAGTTCCTGGGTTTTCTGCCAGCGAGTCACGCGCATTTCCTCGCGCTGATTGCCGGTCATCTCTTCGTAGACCACGCTGGAAGCCCCTGGCACGGCCGGGTGACTGTAAGAAATGTCCGTGACCACCATCTGGTGGTTGCCGTCGGAGTGCTTGAAATAGTAGAAAATGCCTTCCTCCTCCATCAGTCGGCTGGCGAAGGCAAAGTCCGATTCGCGGTATTGAACACAGTAGTCGCGCGGATAATAACTTCCAGAAATCTCGTAGCTGACATCGAAGCCGGTGAGCACCTGCTTCAGAATGTTAGTGACAGTGAGGTGCTGGAAGATCCGGCTGCGGGTCATTTTCGTCAGCAGCCACAGCTTGGGAACCACCGAGGCGCTGAAGTGCAGAAACGTCTCGTCACGAGCACCCTGACTGAAGCGGTTGACGACGCCGTTGAAGAACCTCTTGCTATCATCGGGCAGGCGCATCTCAACGGTGACACTCTGGCCGACGATCTTGTCAAAAACGACCTCATCCTCAAGATCCGCGATCAGTTCGACGTTGAACTCAAACGGCCGTGAAATCTCCTCACGCCCTTTCAAGCTGCGAATCAGGAGGACATCCTCCCCCAGGGGAGTCGTGATCTTCAGCGGCCTGTCCGCCTGTGTGTACTCGCCCACAACCCGTACCTCCGCACTTCCGGTTCCAAAACTTCCCAATCCTATCATCTACGCGCGAACACGGCTCGAGTCGGGTCACCAACAGCAAATGCGGCCTCTAATATAGAGGAATGAAAAGGGTTTTACCGATCCTGTGTTGCGCTTGCGCGGCCTTGACCATGGGGCAATCGCGGACGGTTGCCGTGATCGCCCATCGCGGCGAACATCTGCATCACCCGGAAAACACAATCGCGGCGTTTCAGGCCGCGTACGACGCCGGCGCGGATTTTTTTGAGTTGGATGTGCGCACCACCGCCGACGGGAAGCTGGTTCTGATGCACGATTCCACAGTCGACCGGACGACCAAGGGCAAAGGCGAAGTCACGAAGATGACGTTCGAGGAGATGCGGGCGTTGGGCGTCCCGACGTTCGACGAGGCGCTGGAGTTCGCACGAGACAAGATCGGCGTTTATATCGACAGCAAACGCATTTCGGCGGCCGATGCGGTGGACGCGGTGCATCGTCATCAGATGGAAGAGCACGTCGTCGTTTACGGAGATCCGAACTACCTAAAGCAGGTGGGCGCGCTGGAGCCCAAAATGCGGCTGATGCCGGAGGCGGGCAATCCCGGGCGTCTGCGCGGGCTCATCGAGACGCTGGGCCTGAAAATCGCCGCCTTCGATGTGTCCGATTTCAACGATTCGACCATCGCCGTGGCGCGCGCGGCCAACGTGCGTATTTTTGTCGACAGACTGGGCGCAGCGGACAATCCCGCAAGCTGGCAGGACGCCATCGAGCGCGGCGCGGCGGGCATTCAGACGGATCATCCGGCGGAGCTGGTGCAGTATCTACGATCGAAGGGCTACCATCGATAATCATGATTCTCGCGGCTCTTGTTCTTCTTGCCTTCGCTGACGATTCGATACGCTTCGACCAGCCGGAGATCAAGCTGTGGCCCAACGGCGTGCCGGGCAGCGAAGGGCAGACCTCGCCCGAAAAGTGGAGCCCGTCGACCGACGGCTTCCACCGCGTCACCAATATTCACGACCCCTCGGTCACCGTGTTTCTGCCGCCCGCCGAGAACGCGACTGGAGCTGCGTTCATCGTCTGCCCCGGCGGAGGGCATCAATACCTGGTGATGGACCTGGAAGGTTCGCTGGTGGCGAAGAATCTCAACGAAATGGGCGTGGCGGCGTTCGTGCTGAAGTCGCGGCTGGAGCGCGCGCCGGGGTCGAACTACAAGGCGGACACGGAATCCTTGGCCGACGCGCGGCGCGCCATTCGCCTGGTGAGAAGCCGTGCGAAAGAGTTCGGCGTGAACCCGGAGAAGGTCGGGATCATGGGATTTTCGGCCGGAGGAGAGCTGGCCGCGCTGGCCGAGACGCGGTTCCAGCCGGGCGATCCGAATGCGGCGGACCCGGTGGAGCGCCAAAGCTCGCGACCTGACTTCGCGGTGCTCGGGTATCCAGGCTTCTTGCATCCGCAACCGTATGTTCCGAAAGAGACCCCGCCGACGTTCATCGTGGTAGCGAACGACGACAACCTATCCACCGCGTCGGCCGAGTTTTACACGAAACTGAAAGCCGCCGGAGTGAAAACGGAGCTGCACATTTATCTCACCGCGGGCCACGGATTCGGGATGACGGGCCGGACGCCGGCATTTGCAAAGCTCCCGGTAGCGCATTGGCCGGAGGTGTTGAAGGTGTGGATGATCGCGACCGGAGTCTGGCAGTGATTTGACGCGTTCAGACGCATGTAACACTCACTTGCGACAATGCGAGGGTATGTCGAAACATCTTCTTCCGGCGATCCTGACGGTCGCCTCCGCAATGGCGCAGACGCCCGCGCCTCGTCCCTCCGCGATGAATTTGCCCACCGATCAGCTCATCAGCGAGCCAGGGCCTGCGTTCCGCATCGCCGATAGCGAACTGGGCTCGCCCGCGACGATCATTGCCTATGGCGACACCCGCTTCACGGATCCCTCGAACGTCCGCTCGACGAATCCGAAAGTGCGGCGGTGGCTGGTCGAAAAAATCGCCAGCGAAAAACCGGCGGCCATCTTGATTAATGGCGACCTGCCTCTATCGGGCGGTACTGCGAACGACTACGTCGTGTACCAGACCGAGACGCAGATCTGGCGCGACAACCATGTTCATGTGTTTCAGACGCTCGGTAACCACGAGTTCGGCGGCGGCAATCCGCAGCAGGCTCTCGAAAACTGGTGGAGCGCGTTTCCGGAGATGCGCAACCGGCGATGGTACGCAGCGCAAGTTGGTTCGCGCGTCTATACGATGGCCATCGACAGCGACGCGCCGCTGACGTTTGGCAGCGATCAGGACCGCTGGATTCGCCAGCAGTTGGGCGCATTGCCGTCGACTGTGGATTTTCTGCTGATCGCCATTCATCATCCGCCGGTGGCCGACATCCAGACCCATATCGAAGTGGATCACAACCCGCGTCCGAATGAGATCGCGCTGCGCGACCTGTTGAGCGAGATGGCTCCCAAGATGCACGCGCGCATCTTGGTTAGCGCCGGACACATCCATAACTACGAGCGCAACACGGTGAACGACGTTGTATACCTCGTCTCTGGCGGCGGTGGCGCGCCTCCGTATTTCGTGGAACGCACCAAGGATGACCAATACAAGAGCATCATGTTTCCGAACTACCACTACGTGAAGCTGACGCTGCTTGCCGACCGTCTGCACGCCGAGATGGTGAAGCTCATCGATCCGGAAGCGGATCAGCCGGTGTGGCAGGTGAAGGACACGTTCGATCTTCTGGTGAAGCCTTCAGGCCGCTAAACCGTAGTTCGAACCCAAGGCCGGGGAATCTTTTATACGTCAAAGCCCACAAAATAATCACCCTACCAGAATGATATTATTTCTTTATTGCTGTGCAAACAAATCGGAATACGCTCGATTTTGTGAAGCTAAATGTGCGCTCACGCCTGCAAGTGGTGCGGGAGCTGTATAGGGCAGACTCCCGGCCTTGGATCGTGGCCTTCAGCGGAGGGAAAGATTCAACAGCCGCCCTCCAGTTGATCTGGCTGGCCCTGCGGGACCTTTCAACCGGAGGCGCGCACAAGCCGGTCTACGTTTGTTACGTAGACACTGGAATGGAACACCCGGCCTACGATTCCAAAGTACGCGCTACGCTCTCTGAGATCGGTGAGGCCGCCGAACTCCAGGGACTACCAATGCACGTACGAATGCTAGAACCTGAGCTCAAGAATCGTTATTTTGTGTGCGTTATCGGGCGTGGTTATGCACCGCCCACCCACTGGTTCCGTTGGTGTACACGCAACTTGCGGATTAAGCCGATGTCTAACTTCATTCGGACCCAGATTTCATTGTCTGGGGAGGTGGTCATCGTCCTCGGCTTAAGGAGGACGGAAAGTGGCGCCCGTTCTAGGGTCATGGACAAGTATAAGTCTGACCGCCCGTTTACTGGGCCCTACGGCGGCTTAGCGCGTGCGACTGCCTTCACTCCGATAGAAGATTTTGGCACCGAACACGTTTGGCAGTTTCTCATGCAGACGCCATGTCCCTGGGGCGCGGACAATCGAGGCCTCGTCCAACTATACGCGCAAGCCGCGGGCGGCGAATGTCCTTCGTACAGCGCCGGTGACCGTCTCGCCCCAAGCTGCGGCGGATCACGCTTCGGTTGCTGGACCTGCACAGTCGTAAGGAAGGACCGGAGCGGAGGTTCTCTTGCAGAGGTCAACGAAGCCTACGAGATGTTGGTGGATTTTCGAGATTGGCTCGCGGAAATGCGGTACGACCCTCGGCGCCGTTGGCGAAAGAGAAGGAACGGAAGGCCTGGCCCTGGTCCGTTAACAATAGCCACAAGGCGCGAGGCGTTCGAGCGCCTCCTGTCGATCGAGGCGGGCTCGGGCTGCACACTGATCACCCCAAAGGAAGTGCATCGGATCGCGGAATTATGGGCCAAGGACGGAGGCAATGGTCGCGGGGCCATTGTCCGTTACGAAACGCATCTTCGCGAAAGTGTGAGGTCCTGAGAAACGTGCCGCACTGGCTACACACTCTGCTGCGAATACTCGTACCCGGGATTATTATCTTGCTCGAGCTTTTTGTGTTTTACGCCGTCGCGTTTCAGCATGTTCCGCAGTCTTCCCAACTGTGGGGCCTTTTTACCGCCGACTTCGGCAAATGGAGCGGACTCGCAGGAGCTGCCATGGTCCTCGGCTGGCTTTACTACTTTTTCGACTTCACCCACAAAATAGACGAGAGAACGCTAGGCGGAATGAAGGATATTCATGCAAATATTACCCGACGCCTGACCGAACCGTTTTGCCCTGATCCGGTGCTGAGTGACAAGATCAACCGGCTTGACTGGAGAGCTATCCGAAGGATATTCTTCAGATTCATCGACGAAACGCCGTCGTTGAAGACCAGCAACGATCTTGCATTTCTCTCTGGCTTGGCCTTCTACTCTTTTATCGACCTCGCGGCTATCTCGTGTCTCTTTTTCGTGGCCTCAGCCGCTGCCCTGGCCACAGGCTTCGCGGCAGCTCCCATTCGATGGTACATGATGGCGCTGGGGGCTGCGGTCGCTGTCTCGGTGCTGGGTGCCCGCGCGGCGATCAGGAAGCATAAGGAAACCTCCAATCTGCAGCTGGACGCCATTCTCTCGGATTACCAGGAAGAACTCCGCAAGAGACTAAATGCGAGCGTGTAAGGCGCGTTGGGTTTGATGCGTGTGAGACGCTACGGCGATTCGCACACCAGTTCGACGATGCGGGACTCGGCCGCCTCTTGGCTCCTTGTGCTGGCCTATTCCGATGCAGTATGCTGGCCCCCAATCGAGGCTCGCATATGACATTTTCCCGCATCCTGAAAATCGCCCTTTTTTCCGCAACGCTGGCTGCCGCGCAGAACGTCACCACGCCATCGCAGTTCTTCGGCTTCCAGCTCGGGGCCGACGGCAAAATGGCCCGCTGGGACAAGATCGTGGAGTATTACTCCGTCCTCGAAAAAGAGAGCGGCGGAAAAATGAAGGTCACCAACATGGGCCCGTCGACGATGGGCAATCCGTTCTTGATGGTCGTCATCACTTCTCCCGCCAATCACGCGAAGCTCGAGCATCTGCGCCAGGTGAATCTCCAGATCAGCGATTCGCGCGGCCTCGCCGAGGCGCAGGTAAAGGGACTCGTCGCAGAAGGCAAAGTGTTCTGCGTGCAATCGATGAGCCTGCACGCGAGCGAAATCGGCGGATCGCAGATGGCGCCGGAACTGGCCTACGACCTGATCTCGCGCAACGACGAAGAAACGAAACGAATTCTCGAAAACGTCGTGTTCATCGAGGTGCCTTCGTTCAATCCCGACGGCCAGATCATGGTGACGGACTGGTACCGCGAAAGCGTCGGCAAGGCCTGGGAAGGAACGAGCACGCCGTGGCTCTATCACAAGTACGTCGGGCACGATAACAACCGCGACGCGTTCATGACGCAGCAGGTCGAGTCGAAGTACATGGCGAAGCTGCTGTTCACCGACTGGCGGCCCGAATCCTACGTGGATCATCACCATATGGGCAGCTACGGAGCGCGCATTTATCTGCCTCCGTACGCCGAGCCGGTGCGCCCCTACGCCGACCCTCTCACCTGGCGCGAACTTAGCTGGTACGGCGCCCACATGGCTTATAAAGAGGAAGAAGGCGGCATGTCCGGCGTCTTCAACATGGGCGAATATTCCGGATGGGGACACTTCGGCTTCCACTGGATCACGCCATTTCACAACATCGCGGGCATGTTGACGGAATCGGCCAGCGCGAAAATGGCCTCGCCTCTGTACATTCATCCGGAGCAGTTGCAGGGCAACGTCCGCAACTTGCCGAAGTACGAAGAGGAAACAGTGTTCCCCGATCCGTGGCCGGGCGGATGGTGGCGACTGCGCGACATCGTGGAGCGCCAGAAGATCTCGGCCTGGGCAGTGCTGGATATTTCCGCTCGCAATCGCGAAACGGTGCTGTGGAACGCGTATCTGAAAGGCAAGCGTCAGACCGAGCGCGGCGCGGCGGGCAAGCCGTATGCCTACATCGTTTCTGCCAATCAGCACGATCCGTTGACGGCGGACTTGATGATCGACAAGTTGCTGGTCCAGGGCATTGAGATTCATCAAACGACGAAGCCGTTCAGCGCGTCCACGGGCGTGGATTATCCGGCGGGCTCATTCGTCATTTCGCTGGCACAGCCCAAAATGGGGCTGATCAAGAATCTGCTCGGCAGGACCTTTTTCCCGGATAATTATTGGACGCGAAATGGCGACGGTACGCCGATCCGCCCCTACGACATGTCCACGGACACGATGGACGAATTCATGGGCGTCCGCACGGACGCGCTCGATGAGCCGGTGAACGTCGCGGAGATGAAGAAACTCACGGGCCCGGTGTCGGCGGCCGGCAAGGTGAGCGAAGGCTCGGTGGGATCGGTGATCGACGGACGGCTGAACAACGCGTTCAAAGCGGTAAACGAATTGCTCGCTGCGGGCGCTCAGGTCTCGCGTGTCGATAAGGCGCAGGGCAGTTTGCGCGCGGGGGATTTTATCGTCGCCAAGGGCGCCTCGGCCGCGCCGGTTGCGAAGGACACCGGCGTTTCTTTCCTGGCCTTGAACGCCGCGCCGCGCGCAGGTTCGACGCATCCGGTGAAGAAGCTGCGCATCGGCTTGCGGCAGCGCTATTCCGGCGGAAATATCGACGAAGGATGGACGCGCTGGCTGATGGAGGATTTTAAATTTCCATACACGAGCCTGATGGACAAGGACTTCAAGGCCGGGAATTTGATCGATCAATACGACGTGATCGTAATCCCTGATGACAGCATCGCGATGATCACCGGACAGGCTCCTGCCGGAGGCGGACGCGGCGGACGCGGCGGCGGTGGTGGTGGCGGAGGCTTCGGCGGAGGTGAGAATTATCCGCCCGAGTATCGGGCCGGAATCGGTAATGAAGGCGTGACAGCGCTGAAGGAGTTCGTGAACAAGGGAGGAACGCTGGTCGCGCTCGGCGGCGCGAGCGAGTTTGCCATCGAGCAATTCAACCTGGGCCTCCGCAACGCGTTGGCGAATTTAAACACGAAGGAGTTCTGGTGCCCTGGCTCAACCCTCCGGCTCGATATCGACAACACGCAGCCGCCGGCATATGGCATGCCTTCGCGTGCCTTCGGCGTGTTTCTGCAAGGCAACATGGCGTTCGATTTGTCGAACGCGGCCAACGAGAATTATTACGTGGTCGCCCGCTATGCGGACCGCGAGATCCTGCAAAGCGGCTGGCTGGTGGGCGAACAGAACCTCTCGAAGAAAGCGGCCATGGTGACGGCGGCTGTGGGCAAGGGCCGTGTCATCGTGGTGGGCTTCCGCACGCAGCATCGCGCACAGACCTACGGGACGTTCAAGCTGTTGTTTAATACGCTGATCGGTTAGCGTCGAAATTTCGTCCGTTCCGTGTTTCGACGCGCTGCGGAAGAGCTCTCGGTGACCTAATTCTCCGTCGGAGTCTTTTCCAGGTGATCGATGACGATCATCGTCATGGGAGCCTTGCGCGATTCCAGCTTCAGGCCCATTTGCTGGACGGAAGCGAAGATCGATGAGCCGGAGGGGTCCGACGCCTCGCCGGCCTTTGGACCATCCATACCCGGTCCACCCGCGCCCATAGCTCTCGCGATATTTTTCATTTCGTCGATCGAAAGATCGAAAACCACCTCATAATCGCCTTTCAACTCCGTCATATCGACGACCGGCTTGCCCGCAAACGTTGTCGCCACATCGGCCAGCGCTGACATCGACATTTTCGCTGCTTCCATGTGGATCTTGCCGTCGGCCATGGAGACGCGCATCTGCCCCTGCGGCCCTCCCTTGATAGTCATCCCCTTGGGGTCCGTGGGATTACCGCTCATGCGCACCTGGCTGGCTCCCTGTCCGACCACGGTCTCGCCCTTTTTCGGCGCCTCGGGAGTCTCGGGAGCGGCAGGATCGGGTTCGGCGGGCTTGAGCTTGGGCCCGCCCTTGCCGACGATCAGCGCGTAGATGGGCTGGTCCTTGCTATCGCGATGAACGACGAGCTTGAAGCGGTCGGCTAGCAGCGCCTGGAGCATTTGTGGAACCTGTTTCTCCGTGGCTCCTTCCGGCATGGTGGCCTCGATGTTGAAGCGCGCGGCGCTCATCGGGCTGCCGAGCCAATCGGGGCCGGTGATTTGAAAATCCTTGACCTCATAAGCGGTGCGGATCAGATCGCGCAACGAAAAAGCGCCGATGCTGCAGATCGCTCCATCGACTTTCATTCCGATGCGCATTTTCCCGGATTGAATGGCCATGGGATCGAGCGCGCCGGCGGGTTTGATGGACGCGACTTCGAACGCGAGCGAAGGAGCAGGCTGAGTTTGCGCAAACAGCGGGACGACCGCGAATAACCACACCAAATGGAGACGACGCATCACGACCAGGCCGCCAGCGCGGCCAGCACGACATACGCGGCCAGCGCCGAACCGGCAGCCTGCGCGGGCGATCCCGGCGGAGGGCCGAATTTATCAAGACATTGACAGGCGAGCAGAATTGCGAATAAGATCCATGTTCGGCGTTTCACGCCCGGCGCGGTGACCTCGTGCAGATACCAGACGATCGTCGCGGCCAAGAGCGCGACTTCAAGAGCAAATTCCGGCCAGAAGTAGTTCCATAAGCCGAATCCTGCCTTGAGATTGCCGTAAATCAGGAGGTCCGGCGCATGCACCAGCAGGTCCAGAATCCAGTGCGAGAACACAGCCAGGCCGACGATCAGCGCTGCGTTCCAGGAGCTCTTCCACAGCACGCGAAACACAACGCCGCCGACCACCGACCATGCGAGCGCTCCCGCCAGGCTGTGCGTATACGGCATGTAGTAAAGATCGAGCGCGCTGGCAGCCATGAATCCCGGCACGATCCGGACCTTTTCAATACCAAGCAGGACCAGGATCGACCAGGCAAAATCCAGAAGCTGGACCGCGACAAACAGCACCCACAGAGGGATCGTCCGATTCAGCGCCTTCCCGGCGAAGCTCCCGCTGTAATGACCTGTGAACACTAGCTTTTCTCAAAATTGAGCGATGCCGAATTGATGCAGTAACGCAGACCGGTGGGTCCGGGGCCGTCCGGAAAGACGTGGCCCAAATGGGCTCCACACTGCGCGCACTGGACCTCGATGCGGCGCATGCCGTGGCTCAGATCCTCGATCATTTTGAGGTTCTTTTCGTCCATCGGCGCATAGAAACTCGGCCAGCCGCTGCCGGATTCAAACTTTGTTGCGGAGCTGAACAGTTCGGCGTTGCAGCAGACGCAATGATAAGTGCCATCGTCATGAAGATTCCAGTATTTGCCGGTGAAAGGGGGCTCCGTGCCGCACTGGCGGGCGACGGCATACTGCTCCGGCGTCAGCTGCTTTTTCCACTCGTCGTCTGTTTTCTTCATGCCTTCAGCTTACACTGGAAGTTGGGGCATCCAGATCCAATTAAGCTGTTTGGCGAATGGTTCGAGGCGGCGGAACGGACCGGTTTAAAGGAGCCCAACGCCATGACCCTGGCGACAGCCACAAAGAGCGGCAAGCCGTCCGCCCGTATGGTGCTCCTAAAGGGCTGGGACGAGCGCGGCTTCGTGTTCTATACGAATTACAAGAGCCGGAAAGGCCGCGAGCTGGCGCAGAATCCGCACGCGGCGCTGGTGTTATTCTGGCAGCCCTTGGAACGGCAGATCCGCATCACCGGGCGCGTGAAGAAGGTCAGCGCGGAGGAGTCCGACGCGTATTTTCATGGCCGTCCGCTGGGTAGCCGGTTCAGTGCGGCTGTTTCCAAGCAAAGCTCGGTGATCGCGTCGCGGGAAGTCTTACTGGAGAAATTAAAGAAACTTGAGGAAAAGTATCCTGACGGCAACCCGCCGCGTCCAATATATTGGGGAGGTTTTCGTGTCGACCCAAGCGAGATCGAGTTCTGGCAAGGCGGCCAGTTCCGGCTTCATGACCGCCTGCGCTATCGTCGGCGTCGCGATGGCGGTTGGAACGTGGATCGTCTGTCTCCCTAGCGCGCAAGGCGCCGATACCGTCGTGCGCATGCTGAGGGGCGTCGAGGATCGCTATAACCACACCCAGAGCCTGCAGGTCACCTTCGCCGAAACCTATACGAATAAAGGGCGTAAGCGCGTCGAGAAGGGCGAATTGTATCTTCGCAAGCCGGGACGGATGCGCTGGGAGTATACGTCGCCGCCCGGAAAACTCTTTGGCAGCGACGGCAAGTTCGCTTATTCCTTTTTCCCCGATCAAAATCGCTTCGAGAAGGCGAGTCTCAAGGGCTCGGAAGACATGCGCGCGCCGCTGGCGTTTCTGCTGGGCAAGCTGGAGTTTGAAAAGGATTTTCGCGATTTCCGCACGCTGCCCGACGGCCCCAGCACGTTCCTCACGGCAACCCCGAAATCGGACAAGATGCCGTACACCGAAGTAACGTTCCTGGTCGACCCGGATTTCACGATTCGGTGGCTGAATGTGAAGGGCACGGACGGCTCGCAACTCGACTTTGCGTTCTCGGCCGAGAAACGCAATCCGCCGCTGGCGGATAGAATGTTCCAGTTCAGGCCGCCGTTGGGCGTGATTTACACGGATTTGTCGCAGAATCCGTAAAGACAGGCCGATTTGGTTCCGCGCGCGCTCATCGGTCGATGTGGCAGGTCGCACCCAGGCGTGCCCTAGCTCGGCGGACAACCGCGCGCATTTCCCGCCCCGGACTGATGCGCCCGAGCCTTTCACCCCCGGGGCATTTCCGATCAAGGCTAACGACCATCCAGTCCCTATCCGGCCAATCGGCGAGAAGCGAGCACGCGATAGAATCGGGCGTGTTGTATACTGTCTCGGTTCCAAGGAGAAACAAGGAGGATAGGATGAAAAGGACGATACTTAAGGGCGCCACAGGGGCGTTGGTGGCGACGGCGCTCATGCTGACCGGATGCAACCAGGCTGCACCGGATACTCACGACGCCGATGTCAAGGCGATCAAGGACAATGAAACGCAATGGAACGCGGATTGGGCTGCGAAAGACGTCGATAAGCTGGTGGCACACTACGCCGACGATGCTGTGTTGATGTCTCCCGGAATGGCGTCGGCTTCGGGCAAGGATGCGATCCGGACGACACTCAAGGGGATGGCCGCGGATCCGGCCGTTTCACTCAAATTCCAGGCGTCGAAGGTGGAGGTCGCAAAATCCGGCGACGTCGGGTACACGCAAGGCGCGTACCAGATGACGATGACTGATCCGGCCTCAAAGCAGGTGATCAACGATCATGGTAGCTACGTGACAACGTACCGGAAAGCGACGGATGGAAGCTGGAAAGCAGTGGCCGATATCGCGACCTCGGAAGTGCCGCCGCCGGCTCCGGCTGCGCCGGCGAAGAAGAAGTAAGCCGCGCGGCTCTAATATCTCCGCCCTGACAGGCGGTGCTGGAGTCGATCAAACCAGCACTTCGTCGATCTGAATGTGCGCCTGAATGTCGGTCTAGTTCGGGACCGTCGGCCAAGATCGCGGGGCCCTCGGCTGCCACATGCTTGAACCGTTTCAGTTTGCTCCTGACGGCGCATCCGGAAGTTTGTTCTTGCCATCCGACTCGTTTGGGGCGAGACTTAAGGTTCTGATAGCGTGTCAAATTTCTGGCGAAGCTGGCAGCCTGACGGTAGCGCCAAGCGCTCGCAAGAACAAGGAAGAGATCATGACGCGAATTTTGCTGCTAGGCCTGGATCCGGAGACTGTAGATTATTCTGACCCTGCATTGCCGCCGGGTATGACTGCTAATAAAGTGCGCGCCGGCATCACGGTTGCGGTGAAGCAGTTCACCGAACGCGGATGGGAATCCGACGTTGGTTTTATCCGGCCGGACGAGACCGCCGGGCCGGCGGTGGAGCGTCTGTTGCGTTCGGCGAACTACGATTGTGTGGTCATCGGAGCCGGCGTGCGCCTGCCACCCCGGCACCTTGCATTATTCGAAGTCGTCATCAACGCTGTTCGTAAGGCTGCCCCGGGCGCGCCGATTGCGTTCAATACACGGCCCGATGATAGCGCCGATGCCGCCGCCCGATGGGTAGCGGTTGGAAGCCGCGCTGTATAATCCGGCGTCCAGCAAGAACCGGGACGCCCGGGCTCAGGCTAACCGCCGTCACGTGGATAGGTCCCCTGAGTGACGGCGCATCCGGACAGTACTTGTCGTGCGGACGGCCCAGCCCGGGTGGATAGCCATAATGAAAATGACCATCGATGCCGATTCTCATAGTGCGCCCGAATGCCCGTAAGAATGCCTTCTAGATTCGGATGTCGAGGCATGGACGATGAAAGCACTGTTGAATATGGCCAGACCGTTGTACGTATCCGTCCCCCTCTTGCTGGGGCTTTTGCTCGGGGGATGCGGGAAATCCTGGTATCTGGCCAGTTATGAACGCGACATCAGTAGTGCCACAGGGGCCATCGAGACCGCTCGCGATGACGCCCACCGCGCAGCGGCATATACAAAGCGAGGCGATGCTTATTCGGAGAAAGCCCGCTATAGCCGGGCGTTCAAGCTGATTTCACCCGAGGAATACGCGCGCCAGTTCGGCCTTGCCATCAAGGATCATGATCAGGCCATCGCGCTCGATCCCGCGAGCGCCGAGGCTTATTACAGGCGCGGGCAAGCCTATTACGACCGGGCTGTCCTGGAGGTCGTGGTGAACGGCACGTTGGTGGGCAGTAAGAGCGACTGCAAGTTTTGGTTCGACCCGGCAATCGCTGATTTCAAAAAGGCGATCGAGAGAGACGCCCGGCACGATCGGGCATGGGACATGCTCGGCTTGACCCATGAGACCATGGGCGAACTCGATCAGGCCATCAGCGAGTACACGCAAGAGATGGCGCTGAATCCATTAGGCAAGAGCCGCTTGGCCGACGCCTACTGCGAGCGCGGCGGCTCTAACCAGAAAGAAAAGAAGTATGATGCCGCCATGGCGGACTACGAGAAATCAATCGAGAACGGCGCCAACGCCGACGGCTGCTCCTGCGATCCCTACAATCCACTGCTCGGACTCTATGCGGAGGACCGGCGATACGATCAGGGATGGGAAGTCGTCCACAAGGCGCTGAAGTCCGGGAAATGGATCGCGCCCGAGTGGCTGGCTAGATTGCAGAAGGAATCCGGACGCAGGAACTAGCTTCGCGCCGGGGGCGCATCGTTCATCGTTTGATTCGGTCTACGCGAGCTCGGCGGGGTGGGAAAACGCCGCTCACGGAAATCGAATGATTGTGCAGTCCTCTACGCGTACATTTCTTTCGTTACTTTCGGTAGCGCGCAGCGCGTGATAGCCTAGGCCTGATGAAATCCCTCATTGCGCTCCCTCTTCTTACCACACTTGCGTTTGCCCAGCCTCCCGGCGGAGGACGAGGCGCCGCGGCTCAGGCCCCCGCGCCCGCCGCGACACCGGCGCCTCCGGCGGCCGAAAAGCCCCTGGTGGAAGAGAAGCCCATCGTCACCAAGCACGAAATCCATGTGAACGGCAAGACGCTCGGCTATACCGCGACCGCCGGCATGATGCCGATCAAGAACGCGCAGGGCGATATTGACGCGAATCTCTTTTATGTCTATTACGCGCTGGACGGCGCGACTGATGTTGCCAAGCGTCCGCTGACCGTCGCGTTCAATGGAGGGCCCGGATCTGCCTCCATATGGCTGCATATGGGCTGCATCGGGCCCAAACGCGTGAAGATGATGGACGACGGCGCTCTACCGGCCGCCCCGTATCAACTGGTCGACAACGACAACACCTGGCTGGACCAGACCGACCTCGTCTTTGTCGATCCCGTCGGCACCGGCTACAGCCGCGCGGCGAATCGGACCCTGCAGCAGAAATTCAACGGGCTCCAGGGCGACGTCGAATCCGTCGGCGAGTTCATCCGCCTGTTTCTGACGCGCAATGAGCGCTGGTCCTCGCCGCTCTATCTGGCCGGCGAAAGCTATGGCACCACGCGCGCGGCGGGGCTCTCCGGATACCTCGTGGATCAGGGCGTCGCGTTCAACGGCGTAATTCTCCTTTCCACCGTGCTGAACTTCGAAACCCTGGAGTTCGCACACGGCAACGATCTTCCCTACATGCTCTATCTGCCGAGCTACACGGCAACCGCTTTTTATCACAAGAAGCTCGCGCCAGAGTTGCAGAAGAACATGGAAACAACTCTAAAAGAAGCGGAAAAGCTTGCCGTCGGGCCTTATAACGAGGCCCTGGCCAAAGGCACGCAGCTTCCCGATGCCGACTACAAAGCCATCGTCGCAAAGATCGCGCGGCTGACGGGCGTCGATCCGAAATACGTTGACAATTCCGACCTCCGAATGGAACTGATGCACTACCTGCGCGAGCTCCTGCGGGATCAGAGGATGATGGCAGGCAGACTCGACAGCAGGCTAATTGGTCCGGCGCCGCTCAACACCGGCGAAGCCGCCGAATTTGACCCGAGCATGACGGCCATTCGCCCACCGTACACGGCGATGTTCAATCAATACGTGCATTCGGAGCTAGGCTATAAGACAGACGCAATCTATTATGTGCTAGGCGGCGGCATTCTGCCGTGGGATTACGGCCAGCAGAATCAGAATCGCTACGTCAACGTATCCGATTCGCTGCGCAGCGCCTTCGCCAAGAATCCGCACATGAAGGTGTTCGTCGGCTGCGGCTATTACGACATGGCGACGCCCTATTTCGCCGCCGAATACACGTTCAACCACCTGGAGCTTCATCCGAGCATCCGCAAGAACGTGGTGTTCCAGTATTACAACGCCGGGCACATGTTCTATATCGACGTGCCGTCGCACAAGAAGCTGAAGAGCGACATCACACAGTTCATTCAAACGAGCACCAAGTGATCCGGGTAAACGGGCTGTCCAAGGAATTCAAGGATCCGAAGCGCGGCAAGCAACTGGCGGTAGACGACGTGAGCTTCGAGGTCCACGCGGGCGAAGTCTTCGGGCTGCTGGGACCGAATGGCGCCGGCAAGACGACGACGCTTCGCCTCTTGGCCACGCTGCTGAAGCCGACTTCGGGCACGGCAACGCTGAATGGCTTCGACATTGTGCGCGAGCCGGAAAAGGTCCGCGAGCAGATCGGTTTTTTATCAGGCGACATGGGCCTGTACGGCCGCCTGACGCCGGTGGAGATTCTCGATTTCTTTGGCAAACTGAACAGCATGGACGCCGCCCGCCGGGCCAACCGGATTGAGACGCTGGTGACCATGCTCGACATGAAAAGCTTCAGCGGCGTGCGCACCGACAAGCTGTCCACCGGCATGAAGCAGAAGACGGCGATCGCGCGGACCATGCTGAACGATCCGCCGGTGCTGATTCTGGACGAACCCACCTCCGGCCTGGACGTGCCGACGGCGCAGACCATCGAGACCGCCATCGTCGAGGCGAAACGAGATGGGAAATGCGTGCTCTACTCGACGCATGTGATGGAGGAAGCCGAGCACCTGTGCGACCGCATCGCCGTCATCAACGGTGGCAAGCTCAAGATCATCGGCACGATGGAAGAGTTGCGCAAGGCCACCGGCAAGCAGCGGCTGCGCGAGATCTTCCTGAGCCTGCTGGGAGTGGAGACATAACATGCGATTGCGCATGATCGTTGCGATTTACCGCAAGGAGATCCTGGACCTGACGCGCGACCGGCGCACCATGATCAGCATGGTGGTTCTGCCCGTACTGCTCATTCCCCTGCTGTTGAACGTCAGCACGCGGCTGATCTCGCGCGTGCAGGAGAACGCCGAGCAGGAAGCCAAATCGATGGCCGTCGCCGTGAAGGCGGCGTCGCCCGCAGTGCGTGAGGCGCTGGAAAAGGCGGGCATTTCGCTCGTCTCAGGCGATGATTTGAAGGACGCAGTGCTCAACAAGACGGTGGCGGCGGGGGTGGAGGAATCGGGCGCCGTAGTGCGGATCGTCGTCGACGGCTCAAACCCGACCTCAAGCGCGGCGGCGGAGCGCGTGCGCGTCGCACTCGATGCGTTGAAGGAGGCCAAGGTGCGTGAGGCGCTGGCGGGTTCGGGCATTTCCCCCAGCGTGTTGACACCGTTCGTGGTGAAACGCGACAACGTCGCGGGCGCGAGGAAAATGGCGGGCATGATGTGGGGCAGCATGCTCGGCTATCTGCTGCTGCTGATGATGTTCAGCGGAGGCATGCATCCGGTGATCGACATGACGGTCGGCGAAAAGGAGCGCAAGACGATGGAGGCTCTGCTGGCTGCGCCCGCGTATCGAAAGGAAATCGTCATCGGCAAGGGACTTGCCGCAATGACCGCGATTTTTATGACTGCGATCCTCATGCTAGCGAGCCTCGTATATTCGCTCAAAGGCGGCAACTTCGCCGCCAAGTCACCCGAAGCCAGGGAGATGTTCGCGACGATCCCCCTGGACGCGCACACGGTGACGATGATCGTGGTCACGCTGCTGCCCCTGGCGATCTTCGCGGCGTCGATAATGATCGCCATCGCCCTGTTCGCCAAAAGCGCCAAGGAGGCAGGCAGCTACCTGACGCCTTTGTTGATGGTGGTGATCTTCCCGGCGCTGATGGGCGGATTAGCAGGCATGAAAGTGACGCCGCTGCTGTGCCTGATCCCAATTTTCAACGCCAGCCAGATGATCCGAAGCATTCTCCTGGGCGACGCGACTATGACCAATTTCGCGATCACGACTGTGGCGAATCTGGTGTACGCGGGAATCGCGTTCTGGATCGCCACCAGAACGTTTGAGAATGAGAACGTGCTGTTCCGGTCTTGACAGTTAGCCGCCGAAATTCTTACACGTCCAGCAGGTGGCCCATCTTTTCCTTCTTGGTCCGAAGATAGTCCTGCGTGGAATCCTGCGGCTCGACGATGCTCGGCACGCGCTCGGAGACCTTAATTCCCGCCCGCTCCAGCGCCTCGATTTTTTCCGGATTGTTCGACATCAACCGCACCGCGCGCAGGCCGAAGTAACCGAGGATGGCGGCTGGCATCGCGTAGCCCCGCAAATCAGCCTCAAACCCGAGCTGTTCGTTGGCCTCCACCGTGTCGGCTCCGGCATCCTGAAGCTCATATGCGCGCAGCTTGTTCATCAGTCCGATGCCCCGGCCCTCTTGATGTTCGTAGATCAGCAGGCCACGCCCTTCGGCGGCAATCGATTCGAGCGCCAACTCCAGTTGCGCGCCGCAGTCGCAGCGAAGGCTGTGAAACACGTCGCCGGTAAGGCACTGGGAATGAATGCGAACCAGCGGCGGAGGACCGTCGATCTCGCCCATTTGGAGGACGACTGAATCCTCAACGGCATCCCCCGCGCGGCCTTCAAAACCGTAAATGCGGAAGTGCCCGAAGCGGGTGGGAAAGTCAGCTTCGGCAACTTTACTGAGTTCAAAGGCGGGAGGCATGAATGGGTACGGCGGAAACCTTCATTATAATGAACCGATAGATGCCCGCGCAGCCCATCGAACTTCTGCTGGTCATTCTGCTGGTGAAACTGGCGGTAGCGGCGTCGGTGGCGAGCATCCTTACACGGTCCCAGCGCTTCCAAAGAATGTTGATGCGAGAAGAGCGCACGCTGGCCCAGCGCGTCCAAATGGCGCTGGTCTGCTCCGCGATATTCGGTTCCGGCGTGGCGACCAGGGTCCTGACCAAGGACGCCTATGCCGCGGTCGACCTCGGCATGGAGGGCAGCCTGGCGCTTGGGTTGCTCGGCGGTTATGTCACCGGCCTGATGTCCGGCGTCCTGATCTCCATCCCCGCGATGTTCAACGGCGAGCTGATGTCCATGCCACTGTTCGCCGCGGTGGGCGTGGTGGGAGGGCTGCTGAGGGACATCGCGCCGGACAAGGAAGCCATCTGGACGTTTTCGCCTTTTCCGGATCTGAACCTGTGGCGGCTGGCCCGCAAGCGCGACCTGCGCCTGCCCGCGTTCAGTCTGCTATGCATTGTGGCCATTCTGCTGGCCGAACTGCTGCGCACCGAAACGGCCCGCATTTTTCAATCGAAGGGCGTGTTCGCCATCCAGCAAAAATGGGAGCATCTTTCGCCCTGGACCATAGTGGCGGTCTATGCGACCACCCTGTTCGCCACTGTCCTGCCGATCAAGGTATGGAACAGCAATCGCAATGAGAAGAAGCTGGAGCAGCAGCAATTGCGCCTAAATGAAGCGAAGCTCGCGGCGCTCAGCCGGCAGATCAATCCGCATTTCCTGTTCAATACGCTGAATTCCGTGGCGTCGCTGATCCGCCAGGATCCGGAGCAGGCGCGTCAGGTGGTCTACAAGCTGTCCAACATCTTAAGACGCCTATTGCGCCAGCAGGATAATCTCACGCACCTGCGCGAAGAGCTGTCGTTCATCGACGATTACTTGGCCATCGAAAAGGTGCGCTTCGGCGAAAAGCTCCACGTAGTGAAAGACATCGACCCGGCCACCCTCGATATGCTGGTGCCCAGCATGCTGCTACAGCCGATTGTCGAAAACAGCATCCGTCACGGCTTGTCGAGCAAGATCGCCGGAGGCACCGTGCGGCTGCGCAGCCGGATTACGGGCGGACGCCTGCAGATCCTCGTCGAGGACGACGGGGTGGGGATTCCGGAAAGCAAACTGGCCACGCTGTTCGAGCAGGGCATCGGCATCAGCAATGTGAACGAACGGCTGAAGGTGCTCTTCGGCGACGATTATAAGATGTGGATCGACAGCCGGCTGGGCGAAGGCACCAGCACAGGCATCGAATTTCCGGAGCAGCCCAGTGGTACGGTAGGGAGAGTCGAATCTCTGGTGATAGGTTCTTAAGGACGATTTTGGGCGATTTCAATTATTCCATTCCTCTTCCGCGCGCTGAAGGAATGCCGCGCACGCTGGCGGAGCGCACCCGGCGCATTTACGACCATCTCTCGGCGGTCTATCCGGTAAGCACGTTCTTCTTTCATTCGAAGGCGCACCGCAGCGCCCTTCACCACTCCGGGATCGGGAATGGAATGAAGGTGCTTGAGATCGCCACCGGGTCGGGCGAGATGTTCCGGAGACTAGTGCGAGCTAATCCTGGCGGGAAGACGTTCGGCTTGGACCTTTCCCCCAACATGGCTGCTCGAACGCAGCGCCGGGCCCGCCAGGAGTTTCCTTCGGCGCAGGCTCATTGCGGCGCGGTAGACGTCCGCAGCATGCCTTTCCGCAGCGGAAGCTTCGATGCCGTGGTGTGCTGCTATTTGCTGGAGCTGCTGGGTCAGGACGACATCCGCTTGACCCTGCGCGAGGTCGCGCGCGTGCTGCAACCCGGCGGAAACTTCTCATTGGTAGTGATCGGCCAGAATGCGGAAGTCTTCAATCGTCTGTACGCCATTTGCGGAGGCCTCGCGCCAGCATTCTGGGGCCGGCAAGTGGAACATTCCGTGCCGGATCTGATTCGCGAGGCGGGGCTGACCATTACCGGCGACGAGTTCGTGCGTCAGACCGGGTATCCGTCCCGAGTATTGGTCGCAAGAAAGAAATGAACAGCGCCCGAAGGGGACTGACCACTCTGTCCCAAGGCGGCCTCAGTCACTCGTGTGAACACGCCACAGCCACTTTGCCGCGCGGACAGAGCGGTCTGTCCCCCTCGGTCCAAACTCACTGCGCCAGCCGCGATAAAATTCTCGTGACGTAATTCTGCGTCTCCGGAATCTGCGGGATGCCGCCGGCTTTATCCACTGCCGCGGCTCCGGCGTTATACGCGCTCAAGGCGAGCGTGAGATCGCCATGGTAGCGGTCAAGCAGTTGCTTCAGCAGCTTCGCTCCGGCGTCGATGCTGGCGATAGGGCTGAAGGGATCGATCACCTTGAATTGATCCTGCATGGAAGGCATCAACTGCATCAGGCCCACGGCTCCTTTTGGAGAAATGGCGCACGGGCGGAAACCCGACTCCTGGCGCGCCACCTCGAGGATCAACGACGGCTCGACTCCGTTCCTCGCCGCCGCATTGTCGATCATTTTCGATAGCTCCGGCTGTGGAAGCGGATCGCAGAGTGGCTCGAACATGATGGAAGGCATTTGGCGGACCGCCAAGGCCGTCGGCAGTGTCCACGGCGTCATCGTCGCGCCAGCCGCCCGAGCCTGCTGCTGCACTGAAGCGCGCTGCATTGCCAGAGACGCCTCCATCGCCGCGCGAATGCGGTCTACCGGGGCGTCTTGCGTCAGGAAGAGAGCGAGCCAAAGGGTCACGATTCCTCATCGGCACGATCCGCCGGAGCCGTGAGTCAGATAAACCTGACATAATCGAACATCCATGCGCTGGTGGATCCTCTTCCTTCTCTTCCTGGCGACGCTCATCAATTACATGGACCGCACGATTTTCGCGGTCCTGATCCCTGTGATGCGCTCGGATCTGCACATCGATGAGACCGTGTACGGCTACCTGACGGCGGCGTTTCTGGCGGCGTACACCATCGGCTACCTTGTGATGGGCCGCGTGGTCGATGCGCTAGGCACAAAGTCGGGATTCAGCGTCGCGGCGGGAGCCTGGTCGGTTGCCGCGGCCTTGCACGCGACGGCTGCCAGCGCGTTCCAGCTGGGCGGATTCCGAGGGTTGCTCGGGTTCGCCGAAGCGGGCAATTTTCCCGCAGCGATCAAAGGCGTGGCCGAGTGGTTTCCCCAGGAACAGCGCGCGCTGGCGACGGGACTGTTCAACTCCGGATCGAATCTGGCGCAGGTGGTGGGTCCTCCTGTTTTTGTGGCGCTGAACCACGCGTTCGGATGGCGCACCTGCTTCCTGCTCACGGGCTCTTTAGGATTCGTCTGGCTGTTGCTGTGGTGGGCAAGCTATCGCACACCCCCCACGGTCGAATTGGAAGAGAAACTCGTCAAACTCTCCTACCTGGAGGCGGTGAAATTTAAGCAGACGTGGGGCTTCGCCAGCGCTAAATTCTTGACAGATTCCGCTTGGTGGTTTTATCTGTTCTGGCTGCCCCTTTGCCTGCACGATGCGCGCCACATGACCGACAAGGAATACGCGCGAGCGCTTTCGTTCATTTACTTCGTCGCCTGCTTCGGCAGCATGGGTGGAGGCTGGCTGTCCGGCTTCCTCATGGAGCGCGGCTGGGCTAAAGGCAAGGCTCGCAAAACGGCGATGCTGGTGTGCGCCGCGGCCATGCCGATTGCCGCGCTCGGCGTTGTTGTCCCAAACGCCCTGCTCGCGGTGGGGTTGTTCAGCATCGCGACGTCGGCCCACCAGGGATTTTCGGCGAACCTGTTCACCACCACCTCCGACGTGTTTCCGAAGAGCGCCTTAGGCAGCGTGAACGGAATCGGCGGATGCATGGGCGGCCTCGGCGGCGTGATTTTTTCCGCCATCGTGCCCGGCTACCTGGTGAAGTTCATCGGCTATACGCCGCTGTTCCTAGTGATGAGCACATTCTACCTGATCGCATTGTTCATTCTGCACAAACTGATGGGTGACCTCAAGCCGATAGCCGAGCCCGGCGTTCGTTCATAATGAAAAGGATGCCGCCGCGGAAGATTCTCCGTACACGTCGGCCGCGGTCGCGATCGCGATCCTGTACGCCGGCTGGACGCTGTATTCCAGGTGGGAGGAAAACAAGAGGATCGAACGCGAGGCCGCGGCGAAGAAGCCTGCATTTGATCAGGCAACGCTGAATATGATCGGATCCGATTTGAAAATCACCCAATTTTACGCGCCTCCCGCGATCGACGCCGGGCAGCCGGCGCTCATCTGCTATGCCGTGGCCAACGCCGCGCGTGTGCGCATTGAGCCTGCCGTGGAGAATCTCACGCCGTCGCTTGCCCGGTGCTTCCAGACGTCGCCGCGAGCGACCACCGAATATACGCTGACGGCGGAAGATAACGCCGGATACAGCGTTTCGCGGACGATCACGGTGAAGGTTCAGTAAATGCGGGAGACCATTTCTCCGGCCAAGAGCATTTCCGGCATGATTTCGGTTCCCGGCGATAAATCCATTTCGCATCGCTATGGAATGCTCAGCGCGATCGCCGAGGGCGAAAGCCGGATCGCCAATTATTCCACCGGTGCCGATTGCCAGTCGACGCTCGGATGCATGCAGGCGCTGGGCGCGAAGATCGAACGGAAAGACGGCCTGGTGATCGTACAGGGAGGCGAGTTGAAGGAGCCCTCGTCCGAGCTGGATGCGGGCAATTCAGGCTCGACCATCCGCATGCTGTCCGGTATTTTGGCAGCACAGAAGTTCACCTCGAAAATCGGCGGCGACGAGTCGTTGTCCAAGCGTCCGATGAAGCGCATCATCGATCCGCTCACGCAGATGGGCGCGCAGATCGAAGCGACCAACGGCCAGTTCCCCCCTCTGACGATTCACGGACGGACGCTTCACGGCATCGACTACACGCTTCCGATGGCCAGCGCCCAGGTGAAGAGCTGCGTGCTGCTCGCCGGTCTATTCGCCGTGGGCGACACCATCGTCCGCGAGCCGGTCCGTACGCGGGATCACACCGAGATCGCGCTCGCGGAATTCGGCGCCGACATCGAATCCGAACAGCGCGTGATCACCCTGCGCGCCGGCGCGAAGCTGACCGGCCGCGAACTCGTGGTCCCCGGCGATCTCAGTTCGGCGACGTTTTTCCTGGTCGCCGCGCTTCTGGTGAAGGAAGCGAACCTGGTAATTCACGGCGTGGGGCTGAACCCGACGCGGTCCGCGCTGCTCGATTTTCTCGTAGGAATGGGGGCGCAGATCAAGGTGCTCGACTTGCAACAGAGCGGGGGCGAAGTAATCGGCGATCTGCGCGTCCGCGCGTCCAGCATAAAGGGCGGCGTGATCGAAGGCGCGCTGACCGCGGCGCTTATCGACGAGATCCCCGCCCTGGCTGTACTCGGCGCGGCCAGCGAGCAGGGCTTGACCGTGCGCGACGCCTCGGAACTGCGCGTCAAGGAGACCGATCGTATCGCGACAATCGAGATGAATCTGCGGCGCATGGGCGTGAAGATCGAATCGACGCCCGACGGTTTCCGCGTCGAAGGGAAGCAGCGGTTCCACGCCGCCGAAATCGATTCCCGCGGCGACCACCGCATCGCCATGGCGTTCTCGGTGGCGGCGCTGGCTGCCGACGGACCCTGCGCCATCGATGGGGCCGAGTGCGCGGGCGTGTCTTTTCCTGAATTTTTTAGTACACTGCGACAAATTGCTGGTTAATGGGAGATGTCCATGAATCAGGCGACGGATCTCACGCTGCCCTGCCTAGTCCACGATTTGAATAACGTGTTTCAGACGCTCGTGGAGGCGGCGGATCTGCTGGCCGGGGATCCGCAATGGGCTTCCCTATCGGCGGTAATCCTGCGCAGCATCGAGCGCGGCAAGGGGATCACGGAGAGTCTCCAGCAGGTCGATCAGGCGCCCGCGCCGTTCGAAGCGATTCTGCAAAACGCAATCGCGTTTGCCGAGGATTCCCTCATCGGTGGCCGCGGCCCGAGCATCCGCTTCCTCTGCGACGTCGAGCCCGGCATCGAACTGCGCCGCACCTGGGCCTGGGAGCGCGTCCTGATCAATCTTTTCTCCAACGCCATGCGAGCCATGCCCGAGGGCGGCTCGATTCACGTGATCGCGCGGAAGAACGAAGGACATGCGGAAATCATCGTGCGCGACGAAGGCGAAGGGATCGCTCCGGAGATCCTGGCCGACCTTTTCCGCCCGCACGTTTCGACCAAGATCCAGGGCGGACTGGGGCTGCACATCGTGGAGACCATCGTGAAACAGGACGACGGAGCGGTGCATGCCGCCAATCGCGCCGACGGCCGCGGCGCGGAGTTCATCATCACGATCCCCGCGGAAGTCCCCATCGCCCGCGCCGCCCGGGCATGACGTGGCGCACGGCTACAGCGCCAGCACCCTCTCGATCAACTCGCCCTGCACGAGACGCTCCGAGCGTCCATCCGTCCCGATCGCCAGAATGGACGCGCCGTTGGAACACACAATCCCCCCATCCTCTGCAAGATCGTAGGTCAGCACATTCTTCGCCACGGTCTCCGTCTGGCCGCCCGGACGCCTCCTCACCAGCTCCCAGGACGATGGCACCAGCCCCTGCTGATCGTCCTCCTGCGCCTGCATCATCTGCGCGTGCGCCAGGTTCCCGTAAATCAGCGCCTGCCGCGGGTCAATCGGCCTCTGCACCGCGCCCTTATTCGTCACCAGAGGCTTGCCCGTATACATCATCGAAAAAATGTTGAAATACTGGAAAATAGCGCGCCCCATGCGAAATGGGAACATCGCGGCATCTTTCAAAGACCCCAGCAGGCTCACCTCCGGAATGCCCGATTCATACGGTTTGCGGATGTAGTAAAGTGTCCCGTCCTCGGTCTGCTGAGGCTGGAGCAGATCCTTGCCGTCTTCCGCCGCGATTTCGTCGAGGTTCCCCGAGTCCGCATTCAGACGGTGAATTGTGCACGGACCCAGCCCAGCGAAATTGCCCGCCGCGTCGCGACCCACCCCCGCGCTCTGAAACACAACGTGCCGCCCCTCTCCGGGCACCCACTGCGGAACCTGGTCGAACGAGTCGCCTTCCGTCACCTCCGAGAAATCGGTGCCGTGCAGCGGCAGCAAGGCGATGTTGGACCGCATGCTGTCCTTATGAAACGCCGTGGCCGCCAGCGTCGCTCCGTCTGAATGCAGAGCCGCGTGACGGATCCGAAAATCGGTCGTGTGAAACAGGCGCGTCTCGGCGCCGGCCGCATCGCGCAAAAAGATCCCGCTGATCGAATCCGTCTCCATCGAGTACAGCAAGCCGCCCTCTGGAGCCAGTGTCAGCCCTGTGATCAGCACACTAGTCTGGCTCGCCGCGGCCTGCTGCTGCGCCAGCCCAGCCGCGCCCATGAACATCGCGCCGCGCCCCTGCGTCTTCCACGAATTGCGCCGTTCGATGGACGCCGTGCGCTCCCGCACCGTGCGTTCAAATTCGCTCTCAAGCGTCTGCGTAACGCCATTCTTCCGCAAATGGAGCTTCCGCTGGGACAAAAATGCAAGGCCAAGTTCGGACATATCTCATTATTCGGCAGTTGCCCGCAAATTCCCAATAGGGCGAACGGCCGAGCCTGGCCGAAAACTGAAACTCCCTGCGGAAGGCCCGCGTACAATGAAGTATGCGAGCGCTGCTTCCGCTTCTCATCGTCTCGGCCGCGTTCGCCCAGGACGCTAACGAGATCATTCGCCGCTCCACCGCTCGCGACTTCACCAATTTCGAAAATCGCAAGGATTACACCTACCTGGAGCGGACTGAAGTCCGGCAATATAATTCCAAGGGCAACGTATCCAAGGCCGAGGTCGAAACCCGCGAGATCCTCATTCTCGAAGGCCGGCCCTACGAGAAGTTCGTCGCCCGCAACGATAAGCCTCTTTCGACGAAGGACGCGGCCAAGGAAGACCGCAAGCTCGACAATGAACTGGAAAAACGCCGCCGCGAATCAGCCTCCGAGAAAGCGAGGCTCGAGAAGGAACGCAAGGAAGAACAGAAATTCCTGCGCGAATTCACCGAGGCTTTCGACTTTCGCATCGTGGGCGAAGAGCCGGTGAGCGGCAAGCCCGCCTGGGTCCTCTCAGTGGATCCCAAACCGAACTATCGGCCGAAGCAGTCCGAAGCCAAGGTCTTCACGAAACTGCACGGCAAAATCTGGATCGATAAAGGCGAGTATCACTGGGTGAAAGCGGAGGGCGAGGCCACCGACACGCTTTCGTTTGGACTTTTTCTCTTCCGCGTCGCTCCCGGCGCACGCTTGAGCTTCGAGCAGACCCGCGTGAATGAAGAGGTCTGGCTGCCCTCGCATATCTCTGTGCGCGCCGAGGCGCGGTTGGCGCTCCTCAAGAAGATGCGCGCCGAGATCGACATCACCTATCGCGACTACCGGAAGTTCCAGGCCGACTCGAAACTGGTCGTAGACTCCATAGACCAACCTGCTAAGAAGGACTAAGGTTTTCCCCTTGCTCTGCCGATCCCTCGCGAGGAGAGAAATTTCCCTCCGGAAACATACTCCACCTAGAGGACCATGGCGCGCATATCCATCCTCGAACCGCCGGTATCGGCGCTAGAACTCCGAGCCGGCCAAATTGCCGATCCCGTAGAACGGCTGCGATTCCTGCGTCAGGAGATGCGTCCAAAAGCCCGTTTGGCGAAAGTCACCGCCCGATCGCATCGGCGCGCCGGATGGCTGGCAGCGGGATTAGCCGCACTCGTGGTCCTGGTTCCCGTGCCGACTGGATCGGCGGAGACGCTGGCCAGAGAGCGGCTGCTCGTATCACCTGACACAACCAATCCGGCGATCATGTTGGAACCGGCGCCGCGCGTGTGGCTGGTGGATCGATCGGGTTCCTCGGAGCTGTATAGCAACGGGCTCAGAATCGACTTAAGGTATGCCGTTTCCAACCGACCCCGCCGGCAGTTCCCGATTTTTTCAACCGGCGGCGTGCGGCAAGGCGAAGGCAATGCTCCGGTAGGGATTGTGTATCACACCACGGAAAGCAACCTGGCGCCGTTTGAGGAAAAGGAGAATCGGCGGCTACAGGTGAGCGGCCGCAGCTCCATCGAAGTGGTGCGGCAGGAGCGCGCCTATCATTACCAGATCGACCGCTTCGGACGCGTGTTCCGGGTCGTTCAGGAATCGGATGCCGCCAATCACGCGGGTGCTTCCGTCTGGGCGGATTCGCGTGGGGTTTACGTCAACCTGAACGATAGCTTCCTTGGTGTCTCCCTGGAAGGCCAGACCAGCGCCGCCGAGGCCACCACGCCGGCGCAGATCGCATCGGCGAAGGTGCTTACGGAGATGCTTCGCTCCCGCTACGCCATCCCCGCGGGCAATTGCGTCACGCACGCGCAAGTATCCGTGAATCCGCAGAACATGCACATCGGCGACCACACCGATTGGGCGGGAAAATTTCCCTACGCCGGAGTGGGGCTGCCGGACAATTACGCCATCCCGCTGGCCAGTTTATACGTGTTCGGCTTCACCTATGACAGCGTGTTCCTGCGCGTCACGGGCACCCGCTGGCGGGGCCTGGACCTGGCCGAATTGTGGGTCGCCCGGCAAGCGGCAGCGGAAGGCGCCGAAACCGGAAAATATCGCTCGGTCCTGCGGCGCCGCTACAAGGATATCGAAGTCGCCCTGAAGGAAGAACAGGGCGAGGAGGTAGTGAAATGAATCAAACCAGCCAGTTCCACGCACTCGGCCTCGACGTCGGCACCAGCCGCATCGTCATCGCCAGCCGCGCCGAGGACAGTTTCCGCTACGAATCCCAGCTGAACGCGTTCGTGGCCATTCCTTACTCGAAAATCACCGAGGGAGTGCTGGAGCGCGAGAAAGTTCCCCACACCGTGAAAGCCGGGCAGATCATCGTCCACGGGAACGAAAGCGAGAAGTTCGCAGGACTGCTCAACGCCGAAACCCGCCGCCCAATGACCGCCGGCGTGCTCGACGCCAAAGAGCCGGACAGTCTGGCCATGATCCGGGAGATCCTCGCCACGATGCTCAACGGCCATCAAAGCGACAGAAAGAAGAAGGTCTGCTTTACGGTCCCCGCGCCGCCGCTCGGCGCGGAGGGCTCGCTCACCTATCATGAGGCGACGGTGCGCCAGATCCTGACCGATCTGAATTACGAGCCCACCGGCATCAACGAAGGCCTCGCCATCGTCTATAGCGAGCTCGAAAGTTCCAACTACACGGGCATCGGCATTAGCCTCGGCGGAGGACTCTGCAACGTCTGCCTGGCTTATCTGTCCGTTCCGATCATCAGCTTCAGCATTCCCAAGGCGGGCGATTACATCGACACCAACGCTGCCGCAGTCACTGGCGAGCGCGCCAACCGCATCCGGCTCACCAAGGAGGATTCGTTCCACTTCAACGGATTCTTCGCCGATAAAGTCCATCAGGTCCTGGGCGTCTACTACGACGACATGATCCGTTCTCTGGTCACCGCGCTCAAGGAAGCCTTCACGCGCACGTCGAGCTTGCCGAAATTCAACCGGCCGATCCCCATGGTCCTGTCCGGTGGCACCGCGCTGCCACCCGGCTTCCGCGATCGCTTCGAAAAACTGCTCTGGGAGCAGGAGTTCCCCATCGCCGTTTCCGATATTCGCCTCGCGCAAAATCCCCTGCACGCCACCGCCAAGGGCGCTCTGGTCTGCGCGTTGAGTGATTCCTGATATACTCTCTCCGTCTGAGCCGAGGTCATTTGACTGAGCAGCTCCATTTGGCCCTGTTTGGCGTGTCCGTGAGACTGCAGCCGATAGATCGCTTGGGGGCTTATGAAGCGAGCAATGATGGCGTATGGAAGTCTGACGATCCTGGCAGGAATGACTTGGTGCGGTGATCCAGCAGCGGTGCTTCCCGAGAAGCCTGCCAGCGTAAGCGACCAACTCTTTTTCCCGCGAAATTCCGTGCGAGGCTACGTCGATTTCCAGGTTGCGCCGCCACACAATGAAGTCGACCTGGGTCTCTGTACCCTGGAAAAGACCAATCCCATCTACGCCATTTCAAACTGTTCCGCCTACGCGCGGTACGTCTGGAGCAGTTACGTGGAAGTGCAGCCGATTGGCAGAGGTCCGCTGCAGCGCATGTTTATCTTCTTTGAACCGAAGGTCTTTGGCGGCAGCAACGTTCCGCAACAGTCCTACGGCGCATCCGCGTCGCTTATTTTGTGGGAGGCCAATGTGGGCGCCGGTTATGAGTTGCCAAAAAACTTCCAACTGAGGGTGACGAACCACGACGTCCATATGCTGGGACGGTATGGCGGCCCGGCAGGCGCGGCAACACTGCGTGCGGACGGCCCCTATGGAAGGTATTCGACCGTCGGGGTGCGGTGGTACTTCGGCGGGTGGGGACATACGGCGGAGCGTACCCGGTAGGGCCTTCGTGTTCTTCAGCGGCTCCGACAAAAAATGCTTGCGCCTTCATGCGGCATGGGTCATAGTAAGAGTAAGATTCTGGGCAGTTTCTCCACTATGGATCCTGGCGCTCGATGGCGGAAAAGTTCCTGTTCCTCACCGAACTCATGGGCCTCAAGGTCTTCGACCTTAAGGGGCGCAGAATCGGTGTTGTCAAGGACGCCGCAGTCGTTCCACTGATCGATCCGGTTCGCGTTGACCGCTTCCTCATCGGCGGAGCCGGCACAGCCTGGCTCACTGTCCGCCACGACCAGATCCGCTCCATTTCGCTCGAAGGCATCCATCTCCGCGATGAGAATCTGACTCCCTATCATTCCGACGAGTACATGCTGCGGATGGTCCGCGATCTGCTCGACCAGCAGATTATCGACGCCCATGGGCGCAAGGTTGTCCGTATCAACGACGTCACGTTCGAGCGGATGATCGAAGACGGCTGCGACCAGCTTTGGGTGCTCGAAATCGACATCGGTATTCGCAGCATTTTCCGCCGCCTGCTGCAGGGCGTCGTGCCGCCGCGGCTGGTCAGACGCATGCAGGGCCGCATCCCTCCGAACTCCATCCGATGGGAATTTTGCAACATCATCGAGGCGGACCCGCAGCGCCGTCTGCGCCTGAACATCTCGAACCGCCTCCTTGAAGGAATGCATCCCGCCGACCTCGCCGACATCGTCGAAGAGCTGTCGCCCGAGGACCGCGAATCGATCTTCGAGAACATCGACAGCGAAGTGGCCGCCGACGCGCTGACCGAGGTCGACCCAGACATTCAGGCCAGCATTCTTGAATCCCTCGAGACCGAAACCGCCGCCGACATCGTCGAGGAGATGAGCCCGGACGAAGCAGCCGACGCGCTAAACGAATTGGGAGCGGAAACCAGCGAGGAGATCCTCGAGGAGATGGAGCACGAGCCAAAAACCGAGGTCCGCGAGCTGCTCGAATTCAAGGAGGACACCGCCGGCGGCTTAATGAACACTGAGTTCATCGCCCTTAAGGAACATTCAACGGTCGCCGACGCGCTGCAGTCCCTCAAGCAGAATGAGGACCTGCTGGAAGCCCTCAACACAATTTTTCTGGTCGACTCTCAGGAACGCTTGAAAGCCACCATCCCGCTGGCGCGCCTGTTTCTGCACGAAGGCACGACACCGCTCCACTCTCTCGCCTCCGACAATCTGGTCGAGGTGGAAGTGGGCGAAAAACAGGATCGGGTGACCGAGATTTTCGATAAGTACAACCTCCTTACACTCCCCGTGGTGGATGAGGAAGGCAAACTGGCAGGCGTGATCACCGCCGACGACGTGATCACGGTCCTGCGGCAGGGTTAAATTTCCCCGCGCCTCAACAACATCGCCCCTTCACCCAACCCCGCAGGCTCCCCGCGTCAGCGCCGCGCCCAAAGTCTAGACCATGTGCCCGCAACAAAATGTATACGATGTATCGGTATCGACAGACCGCCGCGTCGACGCCCGTTAATGCGAATGCCGCGGTACCACCTTCTGCAAATCCCGATATTTCACTGCAAAATCCAGGCAAGCACCCGTCTCCAACTGACCCGTGTGCGCCCGATACAACTCCTGCCACGGCGAATCACTTTTCAGTTCCGGCTGCTTCAGCGCCGCTCGCCGCCGCGCGATCTCTTCGTCCGTCAGAAGCACGTCCACGCGCCGCGCGCGCAGGTCCACTCGGATCTGATCGCCCGTTTCAAGGATCGCCAGATTGCCTCCCACCGCCGCTTCCGGCGACACATTTAAAATCGAGGGACTCTCCGACGTCCCGCTCTGCCGCCCGTCGCCCATGCACGGCAGCATCCGCACTCCTTTTTCGAGCAGATGGCCCGGAGGCGTCATGTTCACCACCTCCGCCGAACCCGGATACCCGATCGGACCCGCGCCGCGCACCACCAGCATACATGTCTCGTCGATGTTCAATGACGGATCTTCGATGCGCCGGCGGTAGTCCTCCGGGCCTTCAAACACAATCGCACGAGTGGTGAAGCCATCGTCGATTAAATAGCGCTTGCGGAAATCTTCGCTGATCACCGATGTCTTAATCAGCGCCGAATCGAACAAGTTGCCCGAAACCACCAGCAAGCCCGCATTCTCTTTCAGCGGCTCCGCGTACGTGCGAATCACGTTTCGATCGCGGCTGCGCGCATCGCGGCAATTTTCGCCAATTGTCTTGCCGGTGACCGTCAGCGCATCGGTACGTATCTTGCCCGCCTGCATCAGCTCGCCAATGACTGCGGGGACACCTCCAGCACGATGGTACGCTTCGCCCAGAAATTCGCCCGCGGGCGCGACGTTCGCCAGCAGATGCACCTTGTGGCCGACCTCTTCCCAATCCTGGATACTCAGTCCCACGCCGGCGTGACGCGCGATCGCGACGATGTGCGGAGGGCAATTCGTGGACCCGCCAATGGCCGAGTTCACCACAATCGCGTTCTCAAAGGCCGCGCGCGTGAGAATGCGCGATGGCGACAGATCCTCGCGCACCATTTCCACGATGCGGCGTCCCGTCTCGTAGGCCATCTTGGCGCGCTCGGCATAGGGCGCGGGAATTGCCGCGCAGCCAGGCAGGGACATGCCGAGCGCCTCGGCCAGCGAATTCATCGAAAGCGCTGTGCCCATCGTGTTGCAATGTCCTGCGCTGGGGATTGTGCGCACCACGCGATCCACCAGTTCCTCTACGGTGATCAGCCCTTGCGCAACCAGCCTGCGTGCCTCCCACAGCACCGCGCCCGATCCGGCCAGTTTGCCGTCGATATACGCGTCCAGCATCGGACCGCCGGAGAGCACGATGGCCGGAAGATTCACCGTCGCCGCGGCCATGATGCAGGCTGGCGTGGTCTTGTCGCAGCCGGTGGTAAGCACCACACCATCGAACGGATAACCGCACAAAATCTCGACTAAACCGAGATACGCCAGGTTGCGATCCAGCGCGGCGGTCGGTCGGCGGCACGATTCCTGAATCGGATGCACCGGGAATTCGAACGGCACTCCTCCGGCGTCGCGAATGCCCGCCTTGACGCGAGCGGCCAGTTCCAGATGAATGCGATTGCAAGGCGAAAGATCGCTGCCTGTTTGGGCGATGCCGATGATGGGCCGCGCCGATTGCATCTCCTGTCGCGTGATGCCGTAGTTGGTGAACCGCTCGATATAAATGGCGGTCTCGCCTGGGTCGGCCCGGTCATTGAACCAGATTTCGCTGCGTAGCCGCTTTTCGTCTTGCATAAATAAGACAATAGCGGAATGAAGCTCCTTCTTTGGGCCGCCACCATGAGTGTCCTCCTCGCGCAAACCAACCAGATTCACGTGATCGCCTTCGGCGCGCATCCTGACGATTGCGATATCCGCGCCTCGGGCACCGCCGCACTCTTCCGGGCCGCCGGGGCCACGGTCAAGTTCGTCTCCGTCACCAATGGCGACGCGGGCCACATGGAGATTCACGGAGCCGCGCTCGCCGCCCGCAGGCTGGCCGAGGCAAAAGAGTCCGCGCGGCGGCTGGGTATCGAGTACGACGTGCTCGACAACCACGACGGGGAGCTTCTGCCCACGCTCGAAGTGCGCAGGCAGATCATTCGCGAGATTCGCCAGTGGAACTCCGATATTGTGCTCGCGCCTCGCCCCAACGACTATCATCCCGACCATCGCTACACCGGCGTGCTGGTCCAGGACGCCGCCTACATGGTCGTCGTGCCAAGCCTCGTCCCCGAGGTCCCCGCACTGCGCAAGAACCCTGTATTCCTTTATTACGAGGACAGTTTCCAGCGTCCGAATCCATTTCGTCCGGACATCGTTGTCGACATCGATTCAGTGATCGACAAGAAAATCGACGCCCTCGATTCGCACGTGTCGCAATTCTACGAATGGCTGCCCTGGGTTGACGGCAAACTGGCCGACGTGCCCAAGGGCGCAGCGGAGCGCAAGGCCTGGCTGAAAAGAGCCCGCACAAGGCCCATCCAGCCGGAGGTTCGCGAGTCGCTCAAGAAGTGGTACGGCCCAACAGCGGGCAAGGCCGTTCAGTATTACGAGGCTTTCGAGATCTGCGAGTATGGGGTGCAACCGGATGAGGCCCGCATCCGGCAGTTATTTCCCATGCTCAAGTAACGGAACTTTTTCAAATCGGTATCGTCTCAGGAGGACATGATGAAGATTCTTGCTGTCTCTCTGTTTGTTTCCACAGCCTGGGCCGCCGACGTTTCCGGAACCTGGGAGCTGAGCGCCAAGGTGTTGGGCGACACCCAGTACGTCCGTATCACCTTGAAAGCGGACGGGAACAAAGTCACTGGTAACCTGAACGAACTGAAGCTCGAAGGCGCCACCGACGGCGACAAGATCTCCTTCACCGCCTCCCGCCCGAATGGCGAGGCGTTCGGCACGTTCGAGGGCTCGATTCGCGGCGGCGAAATCGTGGGGACGGCGCTGTGGCGCAAGACGGACAAGGTGGAATGGACCGCCCGGCGTCCCGCCGCGCCCCCCTCGGCCCCTCGCACGCTGGATTTTGAGCCCAAGGAGTTTCATCGGGTATTCTCCGATGCGATTCCGCCCGTGATGCACGTTTTCCCCGGCGACACGGTCCGGACTTGGACTGTCGATGCGGGCGGCACGGATCCGAAGGGGGTGCGGCGTTCAGGAGGAGGGAATCCGGAGACAGGTCCCTTTTACATCGAGGGCGCGTTTCCGGGCGACACGCTGGTGGTGAAACTGGACAAAGTCCGCTTGAACCGGGACTCGGCGGGCAGCGGCGATCAAATCGTTGATTCGGCGCTTAACGGCGGTTATCTGCGCAAGACGAAATACAAGGATAATTTCGATAGCAACTGGGTGCTGGATTCCGATAACGGCGTGGCGCGCCTCAAGAATCCGAGCGAGCATTTGAAGAATTACACGGTGAAGCTCCAGCCGATGATGGGCTGCATCGCCGTGGCTCCTCAGGGTCATCAGGCGCTGCAGACGGGTCATCTGGGCTCGTTCGGAGGCAACATGGACTACAACCAGATGCGGGAGGGCACCACGATCTATCTGCCCGTCTACGCACCCGGCGCGCTGCTGTTCATCGGCGACGGACACGCTGCCCAGGGCGACGGCGAGTTGACCGGAGATGCTCTCGAAACGTCGATGCGGGTGGAGTTCACCGTCAGCCTGATCAAGGGTGAAGCGATGGGCGGGCCGCGAGCCGAAAACGACGAGTACCTGATGTCGCTCGGCATCGGCAACTCGCTTGAAGACGCGCTGCGCAGCGCCACGACGCGCCTGGTGAACTGGCTGCAGAAGGACTATAAACTTGAGCCAAACGAGGCGGCGATCGTGCTGGGAACCGCGATGCGATACGACATCGCCGAGGTGGTCGATCCGCTGGTGCATGTGGTGGCGAAGATTCGCAAAGACGCGCTTGTTGGCCTCAAGTAAGAGTGCGCTCGAGAAGGCGTGCTATACTTGAAAAGACCGAAAGTAAATCCGCCACCCTTCTCTCCCGTTCGTGCATTCCTTGTAAGGCTCGCTGATTCTTTCCTCCGAAAGATTGAATGAAAACTTTTTCTGAATTTCCTGTATCCGCCGTTTTGCAAGCGAACCTCGCCCAAAATAGCTTTGTAACCCCCACGCCGGTCCAATCGGAATCGATTCCTCCGGCGCTTGAAGGACGAGACGTCGTCGCCACGGCGCAAACTGGAACGGGCAAAACACTTGCCTTTGTGCTTCCTGTGCTCGAATCGCTGCTGAAACAGCCGGTTGAAACGTGTGTCAGCGCCGTCATCCTCAGCCCCACGCGAGAACTGGCCATCCAGATTCACGAAACCTTTGTCAAACTCGCCAAACATACTGGCATCCGCGACGCGGTTGTGGTCGGCGGCATGAGCGAGCGCCCCCAACTCGATTCGATCCGCCGAGGCGCGCGCGTGCTGATCGCCACCCCCGGCCGCCTTTCCGATTTCATTGACCGCCGGCTGGTGAAGCTCTCCGGCGCCAGGATTCTGGTGCTGGACGAAGCGGATCGCATGCTCGACATGGGCTTTCTGCCCACCATTAAGAAGATCATGACGCTGCTTCCCGTGGAGCGTCAGACGCTGTTTTTTTCGGCCACCATCGAATCCAGCGTGGCGCACCTGATCAACACTCACGTGAAGAATCCCGTGCGCATCACCGTCGGCTCCACGACCAGACCGGCCGAACACGTCGACTTGCACGTCTACGAGGTGGAGCAGGATCGCAAAGTCGGCCTGCTGCAGCACATGTTGAAAAATCAGGGCGGATCGTTCCTGGTCTTCGCGCGAACCAAGCACGGCGCGGACCGCCTGGCCAAGAAGCTCCAGACTGGCGGAGTGCGATCCACCAGCATCCACGGCAACCGCACCCAGGGCCAGCGCAACCGCGCATTGAAGGGCTTCCAGCAAGGCGAATTTCGCGTGCTGGTGGCCACGGATGTTGCGGCGCGAGGCATTCACGTGGAGGGTATCGCTCACGTAGTGAACTTCGATCTACCCCAGGTTCCAGAAGATTTCATCCATCGCGTCGGCCGCACGGGACGCGCCGGAGCGCGGGGCGTCGCCACCACGTTCCGCACCAAGAGCGAGCGCGGCGATATCAAGAAAATTGAACGGGCGCTGAATATTCGCCTGACATCTCAGTTCGCTAGCGCCGTCACGGCCTGAAAATCGACGCGATGCGGGAGCGTGCCGAACGCGCGCCCCGCGTCGCCTTCCAGCCTGGACGCACAGAAAGCATCTGAAATCGCCGGCGGACTGAAGCGGATCAGCAGCGACGCCTGCAGGGCCACAGCAAGCAACTCCGTAAACCGGCGCGCCTCGGATTCCATCGCACGGGGGTGTGCGCCGCTCACAAATCGCTCTACACGCGGGTCGTTCGCCATCCGAATTTCCGCCAGCACCCGTTCCAACGCCTCCGGCTCCTTCCGTACCGCTCTCAGAACATCGAGCGTGATCACGTTCCCCGAGCCCTCCCAAACCGAGTTCACAGGTGCCTCGCGATATAGCCGCGGCATCACCGATTCCTCAACGTAGCCATTGCCACCAAGACACTCCAGCGCCTCCGCCACATAAACCGGCGTCCGTTTTGTCACCCAGTATTTCCCCGCCGAAACCGCCAACCTCGCGAATATCTTGTCGCCCTCGTCCGCCGCGCGCGCCAGACGCATCATCAGGACCGTCGCCGCTTCCGATTCAATGATCAAATCGGCGAGCACGTTTTGCATCAGCGGCTGGTCGATCAGCTTTCGCCCGAACGCCTCGCGATGACGCGCGTGATGCAACGCTTCAATCAGCGCGCGCCGCATCAAGCCCGCCGCGCCGATCGTGCAATCCAGGCGCGTGTGATGCACCATTTCAATAATCGTCGCCACGCCGCGACCTTCCTCGCCGATGCGGCGCGCCCACGCGCCATGAAATTCCACCTCGCCCGAGGCGTTCGAACGATTTCCGAGCTTCGCCTTCAATCTCTGGATGTGAAACGCGTTGCGGCGGCCGTCCGGCAGCCATCGCGGCAGGAAAAAGCAGGTGAGGCCTCCTGGGGCCTGCGCCAGGACCAAAAACGCATCGCACATCGGAGCCGAACAGAACCACTTGTGGCCGTTCAGAACATATTCGTCGCCACCGGCAGGCTCCGCCCGAGTGGTGTTGGCGCGAACGTCGGAGCCGCCCTGCTTTTCCGTCATCGCCATGCCGATCAGCACGCCGCTCTTATCCGGCGCGGGTTGAAACGACGCGTCATACGAAGTGGAAAAGATGCGCGGCTCCCACTCCCGCGCCAGATCCGGATGCCTGTGGATCACCGGCACGCACGAATACGTCATGGAGATGGGGCAAACGTGCCCAGCCTCGCATTCCGAGGCGAGCATCGCGGCTGCGGCGCGCGCCACATGCGCTCCCGGACGCGGATTCGCCCACGGCGAGCTGTGGATGCCATGTTCCACGGCCTTCCGCATGACGATGTGCCAGGCGGGGTGAAATTCCACCTCGTCGCGGCGATGGCCGAAGCGGTCGTGCGTGTGCAGCGCCGGAGAATACGCGTTCGCCAACTCGCCACACTCCAGGCCTTCCGCACTGCCCAGCCAGCGTCCATATTCGGCCAGCCTCTCCGACGCCCAGCCCGCGCACTCGCGCTTTACCGCTTCGCGCAAGACCCGGTCCGTGGAGAACAGATCGATATCGCTCAACGCAGGGGGTTGATTCAGAACTTCATGGTTCATGAGAAGATTATCGTGCATCCGCGCGGGCTCGCGGCACAGTACACTGACAGCAGCGCCATGCCCTGTCTACTGTTGTTGCTCGCCCTCGCGTTTCCGCGAGTCGTGATCGTTCTGATGTACTTGTTTTCAGATTACCTGGAAAGAGCCTACCACTCGCTGCTGTTGATCGTCGTGGGCTTCTTCTTCCTTCCGCTGACCACGATCGTATACGCCTGGATCGTCAATTCACATCATGCGGTGGAAGGGCCGTATCTGGTCGCGGTGATTGTCTGCGTGCTCGCCGATCTCGGCCTCATCGGCCAAGGAGCCAGCCGCACCAGAAGAAGCAATTAAGCCGTTTCCCGAGTATTCATGAAGCCAATGTGGGGCGGCCATTCTCCGTGGCAGCCGCATTTTTAGGCGGCTTGTGTTGGAATACGATCAAGCCCGCTGAAAGCGAGATTGGCCGCCATACAACTACTTCGGCGCAAAATAGCCCTTGCGATACTGCACGCGCAATGCGGGCATGCCCTGCGGCGCGGCGAGCTTCAGCTGAATCGCGCGATACTTGCCATCCCGCTCCAAATTCGGCGGCGAGTAGCCGATCACGTACTCGTTCCGCAGTTCCAGCCCGATGCGCTCGCTGATCATGGGGAGATCGTTCAGGTCGTCGATCGGGTAATGCCTGCCGCCGCTCAGGTCTGCCAGGTCGCTCAACAGCTTCGGACCGTCAATCTCCTCGCGGGGCCGCTTCTTAGCCGTGTCCTCTGGATCGAAAATGCCCATCGCATAAAGCTGCACCTCGGATTCGGCCAGCGCGTTCTTGATCTGGCCCACCGTGTAGCGGCTGCAGTTGTCGCCGCCGTCGGAAACGATCACGATCGCCTTGCGGGCATTGGTGGCTCTTTTCATCTGCTGAAGCGCTAAATGGATCGCATCCAGCAGCGACGTCCTCCCCATGGTCCGCGTGCGTGCGATCTGATGATAGAGCTCTTCGAAATCGAACGTAAATGGAACCGTCAGCCGGGGGCGGTCGTTGAATTCGATCAAAAAGAAGTCATCCTCGCGATTGGCTGTCTTGAAAAACGCGGCCACCGCCTCCGAGGACTTGCGCAGTTTGTCGTGCATGCTGGCGCTGGCATCGAAGAGCAGGCCGATTGAGACGGGCGCATCGTCCTTGCCGAAATGCGTGATTTCCTGTTCAACGTTGTCTTCATAGACCCGAAAGTCCTTCTTCTTGAGATCCGGAACCGAGACACCCAGCTGCGTCGTCACATGCACCGGAACTAGAACCAGGGACGAATCGATGCGCAGCCGCGCCGAATCTTCTTCCGCTACGGCCTTGGCCGGGCCGCGCGAGGCGAGCTCCACACGTTCGTTTGCCCAAGGCGCCTGATAGGCTTGGGCTCCTACGCAAAGGCAGAACAAAATGCCGATCGACCACCGCGTCATGGTCTGACAGTATACAACGAACTGAGCGGGGGAGGAAGGGAGAATCGCCGCCTTCGTACTGGTACGGGCGGATTCACGAAAACGGCTAGAATGAGAAACTATGTTTCGTTCTTTCGCCGCTCTGGCCGCTTGCGCCTTCTCCCTGTCCGCTCAAGCAAAATTCGAGTATTGGCCGGGAGCCGTTTACGATCCTGCCGTGCCGAGGCACAAGAAAGTGCTCGGCTATGAGCCGGGCGATCACGTATCGTCCCACGCCCAGATCATGCAGTATATGGACGCGCTGGCCGCCGCCTATCCGAGTCGCATGAAAGTCTGGGAGTACGCGAAAACATGGGAGGGCCGCAAGCTGGTGTACGCCGCCGTCGGCTCGGAAGCGAACATCAAGCGCCTGCCGCAGATTCAGGCTGATATCAAGCACCTGGCCGATCCGCGCAAGACGTCCGATGCCGATGCCAAGCGCATCATGGCCAATCTGCCCGCCATCGTCTGGCTGGCCTACGGTGTGCACGGCAACGAGATCTCCTCGCCCGACGCGGCCTTGATGACCGCGTATCACCTGCTTGCCTCGAAGAACGACAAGATAGTGGACGAGATCATGGCGAAAACCATTGTCATGATCGTGCCGCTCCAGAATCCCGACGGGCGGGAGCGGTTCGTCTTTAATTACGACGTCAACGCCGGCCTGGAACCCGACGCCAATCCGCAGTCGGCCGAGCACGCCGAACCGTGGCCCGGCGGCCGCACCAATCATTACTACTTCGACATGAATCGCGACTGGCTGGCCATGACCCAGCCGGAAATCCGCGGCCAGATTCACGCGCTGCAGGAGTGGCTGCCGCTTGTCTACGTGGACCTGCACGAGATGGGCACCGACGCGAGTTATTACTTCGCACCCGACGCCAACCCGATTAATCCGCATCTCACCAAGGCGCAGGAGGAAAACCAGAACTGGTTCGGCAAGAATAACGCGCATTATTTCGACAAGTTCGGTTTCAGCTACTTTACCCGCGAAACCTACGACGCGTTTTATCCCGGCTACGGGTCAAGCTGGCCTGATTACTACGGCGGCATTTCCATGACCTATGAAAACGGCTCCACGCGTGGCCTGGTGGTCAGGAAGTCCGACGACACCGTCATCACGTACCGCGAAACCGTGCGCCGCCACTTCATCACGTCCATCGCGACCTGCGAAACCACCGCGCAGCACCGCACGGAACTGCTGGATGAATTTTTCCGCTATCGCAAGTCTGCGATTGAGGAAGGTTCCACGGAGCCGGTCCGTGAATATATCCTCCCTCGCCGAGGCGATGTCACCACGGTCGATAAGCTCGCGCAGTTGCTGGTCGATCACGGCGTCGAGGTAAAGCGCGCCACGGCCCTGTTTACCAACGGCGGCAAGCAGTATCCGGCGGGAAGCTACGTTATTTCGATGGCACAGCCCGCCAAGCGGCTGGTCCGCGTCTTAATGGACACACAGGTTTCGATGGCCGAGGATTTTCTGAAGGCCGAGGAAGCGCGCCGCAAGCGCCGCCAGCCTTCGGAGATTTACGACGTCACCGGCTGGAGCCTTCCGCTACAGTACAACGTCGAGGCCGCCACCGCCGGCGTCGCATCGGAAGGAAAATTCGAGCCGGTCGTGCTGGGCGCCGCTCCCAAGGGCGTGGTCAGCGGCAAAGCCGACGTCGCGTACATCGTGCCCTGGGGCACCTCGGGAGCCGCCAGGATGCTCACCGCGCTGCTTCATGCGAATTACAAGATCGTCAGCAACGACCGGCCCTTCACGCTCGACGGCAAGCGCTATGAACTCGGTGCGCTGGTTCTTAAGATCAAGGACAACCCGGCTGCACTCGAACAGGACGTTCACAAGCTCGCCGAATCCACCGGAGCCGACGTCGACGCGCATAACTCCAGCTGGGTGGACGATGGACCTACCTTCGGCAGCAGCCATTTCAGCTACGTCCGCAAGCCCGCCATCCTGATTGCCTGGGACCGGCCGACGCAGGGAGGTTCCGCGGGACAGGCGCGCTTCGTGATTGAGCGCCAGTTCGGCTATCCCACCACCGTGATCCGCACGGAGCAGATCGGGGCAGTGGATCTTTCAAAGTTTCAAACGATCATTCTTCCCGACGGAGGCGCCTATGCCGCATCGTTGGGCGCCAACGGCCTTCGCCGCCTGAAGGATTGGGTGCAGGCCGGCGGAACAGTGGTAGGAATCGGCGGCGCGATCCAGTTCCTCAGCGCTCCGGCCACTGGGCTTCTGTCCACGTCGGAAGAAAATGCCGTCCGGCCCGGCGGGACGGCGCCCGCCAATGGCGCCACGCCACAAGCAGGCGGCGGTGGCCGGGGCGGACGCGGCGGGGGAGCAGCCGAAACGCCCGCGCCTGCTGCGGCGGCAGCTCCCCCATCGGCGGAGGCCGCGCGGGTCGCGCCGAAGATTTTCACTACGCCCACCGATCTGGAAACGGCCACGCTGCCCGGCGATGAGCTTCCCGGCAGCCTCCATGGCGCGCTCGCCAGGGTCAAGGTCGACCGTGAGCATTGGATTGGTGCCGGCGTTCCGGAGACGGTCTACGCGCTGGTGTCCGGCCGCGCGATTTATCAGCCGGTTCACGCCGATCAGGGCGTCAATGCAGCGGTTTTCGCCGGCCCGGCCGACGTACTGGCCAGCGGCTACATGTGGGACGAATACCGCAGGCAGCTTGCCTTCAAGCCGTTCGTGATCGTGCAGAAAAACGGGCGAGGCAACGTCATCGGCTTCACCGCCGACCCCAACTACCGCGCCTATCTGGACGGCCTGAACGTTCTGTTCGTGAACGCCGTGTTCCGTGGACCCGCCCATACCGGCGGCGGGCGCGGCGGCGGTCAGGAATAACCAGCGGGTAAAGTTTTTCGCCGAACCGCCGATGGACGGCCTGAGGGAGAACTATACCCGTCATGGGAATTGTGCAAGCAATGGTCAGCAGCGTCCTCACGGTGCTTTATTACGCCGTGATGATCGTCGCCGCCTGGAAGCTTTTTCAGATCGTTACTGAGCTCGGTGAAATCAAGGTGATTCTTGGCGATATCCGCCGTTATTCGGTGAATCCCGCGTCGAAGTCCGCCGCCCAGATTACTCCCGCTGAGCCCATCTCGCTTGAGTCGGCCGAAGCGCTCCTCCGCGAAGTGGCCGCGGAGTCTCCCGTCGCGCCCGAAACCTCGAGACCTAACGTTTAAGCGGATCCTCCACCCAAGGCGGCGTAGCCTCCATCAGCCGTCCCAGTTCCGGCTCCAGTCGTTCCATCGCGCACTTCATCTCCCAGGCCACTTTGCGGTAGCTGAAGTGACCTTTCACGCCGCTTCGCAAACGGGCGATGTATTCGGCCTCGGCGAAATCCATCTTGAACAGGAACCGGCTCTTCGCTCCGAACGGCAGCAGATAATGCGACCCTGGCGAGGGCAGCGCTTTCATCGCCGCGAACGCCTCTTTCATCGCTGCATCGTAGATCGTGCTCACGCCGCATTCCACCAGGGCCTCCGGCGTGTCCCAACCCAGTTGCCCCGCATAATCCTGCCGGTATTGCTGGCATCTTCGGTGCCGGTGCATATCTCGATAGGCGCCGACGTCCATCACAACATCGAAGGCGTACAGTCCGCCGCGAAAGCCGCGCATCAGTTCATCACGGCGCGTCCGTGAGCGCAGCGCGCAATCGATCACTTCATCCCGCCGCGCTGGCGACCAGGAGCGGGTCAGCTCGTACAGCTCGCGGAAAGGCCAGTCCGTCACGGGGAATAACAGCGTCGCGGCGATCTCTGCGTGCATGTCCACCGGACGGATCAACTCCATCGATTCCAGCCGCGACGTCCCCATCCAGCTTGGAAGATTCTGTTTCGCCCACACGCGCAGATCGGACCTGGAATGCGCCGCATGCTCATCGGCGTCCACGTGACGCGCCAGCGTCGGCGCGACCGGCTCGGTGGCTGATGCCTCGTCCCAGGGACATGCCGGTGGAGCGGAGCAGGCTCCCGTGATCTCCTCTGCCACTTCCCGGATCTCCGGGTATTCAGAGGCTTTCAGGCGGCGGATCTGGCGCTCAAGCGTCCGGATGCTGGTCACCTGCCCCACGCCCGTCGGAATGCCCAGAAACAGCGCATACCGCGCGACATCGAACGCCCGCGCCGTGATGTTGCGGTCGTAGGCGTCCTCCTTCATGTCTTCGGGACGCGGCAAGTTCTGCTTCAGATGTTCTTTCGCCCGTGCGTGAATGTCGTGATAGGCGTCCAGCAGTTTGTTGGCTGCTTCGGCGTAGGCCGCCGCCTCGCCCGGCGAAAATCCCGGCGGCGTGACGTATCCCGACTTGGAAAAGTCCTGATAGCGCGAGGAACGGGCCTGCCCGTCCCACAGCTGCTCATCTTCAATCTCCGTCGCCGCCAGTTCCGAAATGCCCTCGAAGCACAGCGCCACGTGCCCCAAGTCCGCAATCGAGGCATGGCCGTACTGAAAGTAGAAGCTCTCCAGAAACTTGGCCGAATCGTGCGTGCGCACCCACTCAATTGATTTCTGGATCGAGTCCGGAGAACGGCTATACCGCGCCAGCGCATACGCGCTTTTTTCGGGAGGCATCGGCGCCACGGCCAGCACGCGGGAAGTTTTTGATTGGTTCAAACGGTTATCATAACGTTTTCCCACATATGAAAATTCGCATCAAGAAACTTCATCCCGCCGCGTTGCTGCCCATTTACGCGCACGGCCCTTCCGAGGACGCCGGGCTCGACCTGCGGGCCGTCGAATCCGTGGTCCTTCCGCCGGGCGTGGCGCAGGCCGTGCCCACCGGCATCGCCATAGAACTGCCTCCCGGCTATGAAGCGCAGGTGCGGCCGCGCAGCGGCATGGCCCTGAAGCATTCGCTCACCGTCAACTTCGGCACCATCGACCCCGGCTATCGCGGCGAAATCAAGGTAGTGATGTTCAACCTCGGCAGCGCCGATTACAAAATCGAAATTGGCGACCGCATTGCGCAACTTGTCGTCGCCAAATACGAAGCGATTGATTGGGAAGAAGGCGACCTCGGCGGCTCGCTCCGCGGCAAAGGCGGCTTCGGCTCCTCCGGGAGGTGAATTGACCCAAAGGGTCCAATCCGTCGACGCCCTTCGCGGCCTGATCATGATCGTCATGGCGCTGGACCATACCCGCGATTATTTCCACTCGGCGGCCCTGCTGTTTCAGCCGGACGACTTGACACGCACCACCGCGGCGATTTTCTTCACGCGATGGATCACCCACTTCTGCGCTCCCGTGTTCATGTTCACTGCGGGTATGGGCGCGTATTTTTTGCTCCAACGCGGCCGCACGAAACCCCAGCTTTCCGTTTTCCTGGTCACGCGAGGCTTATGGCTGATGTTCCTCGAACTCAGCGTGGTGCGTTTCGCCATGACCTGGGGCCAAGGGATGCTCGTCGTCACCGTACTCTGGGGCCTGGGCATTTCGATGGTGGCCCTGGCGCTGCTGATTTATCTGCCCGCGCCGATCCTGGCGCTGCTCAGCCTAGTGGTGGTCGCGATGCCGCACGATCCGGTCGCGATGGTGCAGATCCGCGGCACGATGGCAGTCTTCTCCTATCCGCTGGTCCCCTGGTTCGCGGTGATGGCGTTGGGCTTCTGCTTCGGCGAGGTTTTCACCTGGCACAAGCGCTGGATGGCGCCAATTGGCGTGGGCCTGACTGCCGCGTTCGTGCTCCTGCGGCTCATCAACGTTTATGGCGAGCCTTCGCGCTGGACCACCGGCCTGCTGTCATTCCTAAGGGTGACGAAGTATCCGCCGTCGCTCGATTTTGTGCTGATGACGCTTGGCCCGGCGATCCTGCTGCTCGCCTGGCTGGATAAGAAGCAGTTCGCGCCGAAAAATCCCCTGCTGATCTTCGGACGCGTCCCGTTGTTCTACTTCCTGACGCATCTCTACGTGATTCACCTGTTGACGATTCCGCTGGCGTGGCTCCGCTATGGCCGGCCGATCGTCATTAACCCGATTGTGAACGCGTATCCTCAGGGCTACGGTTATCCACTCGGGACTGTGTATCTGATCTGGGTCGGAATCGTCATCGCGATGTATCCGCTCTGCCTCTGGTTCGCGGGTCTCAAGCAGCGCCGCCGCGATTGGTGGCTGAGCTACCTGTGACGGACTGCCAATGGACTGCCTCCCCTGCCCGGCGTACTCCTCGAAGCGAGGTCCATCGTGAAACCCATCGCGAAATGGTTCGCCATCGTTTCTCTGCCAACCGAAAAGCTAGAATTTCGGGAGTGTATACTCTCCTCGATGAGAAATGGGGCACAGGGAGCGGATCGAGCGAAACTGCGCAACTCGACTCCGGTGCTTCTAGTCGGCAACATCGAGCCGACAATGGAATGGTACCAGCAGCTCGGGTTCGAGCCCGTGTACTATCCGCCGGGTTTCGCTATCCTGCGTCGCGATGAGATCGAGATATTCCTGCAACAGCAGCCAAGATACGTGGCACCACCTGATCCGGGGCGACGAGAACGCGAGGCGTGGAACGTGTACATAGTCACGGACAACGTGAAAGCGCTTTACGAAGAGTACTCGGCGTTGCCCGGAGTGAGGATATCGCGGCAGCTTTGTGCGCAGGAGTACGGGATGATGGAGTTCGACGTTATGGATCTGAACGGATACCGGCTGGTGTTCGCACAGCCGATCCCGGCACAATAGCGCGTCGCGGCCCGACGCGTTCGGACCAACACAAACCCGCGGATAGCCACGATAAACGGCCGACGCAGGGTAGAGTTTTCCTCGGACAGGCGCCCCTCCATAGCCCTTGGCATGCAATATCTGACCAATGGGGGAGTGACCCCTACTCCCCCGCCTCGCTCGCCAGCTTACTCGCCAGCGGACGATCCTGGCCCGCGTACTTGTTCCCCACCTTGTTGCGATACGACACCGCGACGCGTGTCGACAGTTGCTCAAACGTGAACGAGCAGATGCGCATCCCGGGATAAAGCGCCACCGGCATCCGGCCCAGGTTACTCAGCTCCAGCGTCGCCTTGCCGATCCAGCCGGGATCGAACAATCCCGCTGTGCCATGCACGATGATACCGATTCTGCCGAGGCTCGACCGTCCTTCGAGCCTTCCCAGCACGTCGTCGTCCAGCTCCAGCGTTTCTTCTGTGATCGCTAGCGCGAATTCGTGTGGCTGCAGGATGAACGGCTCGCCCGGCGCCACGGTGATGGTCCTCATCAGCCCCTGAATCGCCGCCTTTTCGCGAATGTCGATCAGCGCGTGCTTGCTGTGCTCGAACACGCTGAATTCATGCCCCAGCCGGAAGTCGACCGAGCAGCTCCCGAACTGCTCCGGCGGCAGAGGCGGCGTGATCTTGATTTTCCCCTCCGCGATGTAGCGTTTAATATCGATATCGGAAAGAACCATTTATTTCACATACTCCGAGTACATTTTCGCCAGATCCGTGCCGGCCGGGTGGATCACGACGCGGTATTGGAAGTGCAGTTTCTCACCCGGCCTCAGCGTAACGCTGCCGTCGGCCGACTTATCGCCCAACGACTGGATGCCGAACGGATTGGCCGCGAACAAGCCATAGCCGCGCTCATGCCAGCGGGCGCGCCGCGAGTTTTTGGGATGGTCGAAAATCGCGATGCCCAGCGCCTCGCCATCGATTTCGCCTGAATAATCGGCCCAATCGGCCGGCTTGCCCCAGACTTCCTTCTCGGTTTTCTGCCCCAGCGAATTGCTGATCACGCCCGGAGGCCCGGGGATGGTCTGGTTCGGCTTGCCCTTGGTCTTGATCACCTTGTCTTCCTGCAACTGCGGCGCAATGCGGATGCCGAAGCAGCAGTCCTTGCCGTCGCCGAATTTCACGTCGGTGACGGCCGTCAGGTCCACGTCCACGTCGACGATGCGCAGCTTGCCGGCGTCGTGGAAAACCATTTTCCGGGATTCCTCCACGATCTTCACGCCCTTCGGATCCATCCAATCGAAGGTCGCGGCGAGGCTGCCCTCTTTCTTGCCGCTCTTTATTTCGCCGATCTTGCTCAGCTTGCTCCACCCGGCGATCGGGTTCTTGTAGCTGAACTCGTTGTTCCAGAAGTCGTACCCGTTGACGAGGTCCGGTCCGAACCACATGCCGCGCTGGTGCTGATGGTCCACCGGCTCGATCGCCGAGACTTTTTCCATGGGCCAGTGCCGGGTGACAATGGTCCCGGACGCCGCGCGGAGGGGATAAAAATAGGGCTTCATCGCCTCTTCGCTCGTGACCACGAAATCGCCGTACGGCTTGCCGCCGATTTCCACGTGAATGCGGCTCGATCCGGCGGTAATCTTCACCTGGGCGAACGCCGTCGCCACGCCGAGGCTGGTGAACAGGAGCGCATTTTGCGTCAACTTAGTCATCTTGATATGCAAGTACATCACAGTTGGGGCTCGCACCGCATCTGCTATGATTGAGGTGCGGGCGCGGCCCTGAAGTTGGCAGCCGCGCCCGTTTTATTCGTAGAAAGAGAGGGCACCGATGGGTCCGATTGGCGTTCAGGAAATGATCGCTATCTTCCTCGTCGCTCTCGTTCTGTTCGGGCCGAAGAAGCTTCCAGAACTGGGGCGGACGATCGCAAAAGCGATTACCGAGTTCCGTCGCGCCTCGAACGATCTTAAAGCGACGTTTGAGCGCGAAATGCAGTCACTGGAGCGGGAAAGCGAATCGATTAAGGACGTTGTTCGTCCGTTTACGTCCGAGATCCAAAGTCATACCAACTTCGACTATCCGTATTACGATTCGGGCTCTTATGGCACGGATTCGTACGATTCCACCGCAACCAATCCTTCCACGGTAAGCGCTTTAGAACCTCCAAGCGCCGAATCACAAGGGGCTATTGAAGCCGCCGCTGCTCCCAAGCAGATCGAGGGCACTGTACCTCGGGAAGCCGCTTCGCCGGAACCGTCCCAGCAATCCAGCTAGATTTTTTGGAAGACCGAGCTTTTTGAAGATTGAGCATGGACGATCAGCACCCGGACATTTATCCGGACGATCCCTATGGTGGGGTGTCCAATCAACCGGGCCAGAAGGAAACCGTGAGCGACGAAAGTCCGTATGACAAAGTAATGGCGCGCCTGTCCCAGGGAGGCAAGAAGCCTCCTTCTTCGGGGGGCAGTGGCGGCGGCGAAGGCGGCGACGAAGAAGAAGGCATGCTCCGCATGTCTTTCCTGGACCACCTGGGAGAGCTGCGCTCGCGCATCATTCGGGCGCTGGTCGGTTTCGGCGTCGTCTTTTTCGTCTGCCTCGTGTTTTCCAACGAGCTGTGGCTGATCGTCCAGGCTCCGGCGGTCGAGGCGTTCAAGAACCTAAAGACGGGTAGCCTGGTGGGCATCGATCCGATGGAGCAGTTTTCCATCATATGGATGTGGACTCCCCTGGTGGCCTCCATCTTCGTCGCGTCGCCCTGGATTCTCTACCAAATCTGGGCTTTCATCGCGCCCGGCCTCTATAAGAAGGAACGCAGGTGGGCCGTCCCTTTCATCTTGACCACCGCCGGCCTGTTCATCACCGGAGGCTTCTTCGCTTACTTCATCGCGTTCCGCTACGGCCTGACGTTCTTGCTGGGTTTAGGCAAGTTCGGCGGCGTGGTGCCGATGATTTCCATCGACAAGTATTTTGAACTGTTCGTCGACGTGATGCTGGGCGTCTCCGCCATTTTCGAGATGCCGGTGATCATCTTTTTCCTGATCGTGCTGCGCCTGGCGACGCCCAAATTCCTGATGGAACATTCGCGCTACGCGATTCTGGCCATCGTGATCATCGCGGCGATCATCACACCGACGCCGGATGTGTTCAACCTGATGCTGTTCGCGGTGCCGATGTGCCTGCTGTTCTTCGTCGGCGTCTTCGCCGGCTACCTGCTGGTGCTGCATCGCGACAAGCAACGCTTCCCGTGGGGTAAAGTGATGCCCTATGTGATCACGCTGCTGGTCGTAGGCGGAATCGTGGTGTGGATCATGGTGGCGCGGTATCACTACCATCTGGTGAAGCACTGGCCGTTTTTGATTAAGTAAGATGGGCAGGGCCTCCGTGCCCTGCCTGCTTCGTTCATTGTTCGGGGGCGGCAATTTGCGGTTTTGACTGCGACGCCGCGGACATTTGCGCATCAAAATAGCTAGTGAAAAAGTATCCCTATCTTCTTTCGCCGCTGCGCGTCGGCGAACTTGACCTTGCTCATCGCGTCGTTCTTGCGCCGCTGACCCGGATGCGGTCCACGCCTCCGGGCGACGTCCCTAATCCGTTGAACGCCACCTATTACGGCCAGCGCGCCTCCGAGGGCGGCCTCCTGATCACCGAGGCGACGCAGATTTCCCTGCTCGGCAAGGGATATCCGGGCGCGCCTGGCATTTATTCGCCGGAGCAGGTGGAAGGCTGGAAGCTGGTCACCGGGGCCGTTCATGCCAAGCGCGGCTATATCTTCCTCCAGCTCTGGCACGTGGGCAGAATGTCTCACAGTTCGCTCCATCCGGAGGATGGAGTTCCGGTTTCCGCTTCGGCGATTGCGCCACAGGACGGCTCCAAGGCGCTGACGGCGGACTTCCGCCAGGTGCCGTTTGAAACGCCTCGCGCGCTGACGCTGGCGGAGATCCCCCGGATCGTGGAGCAGTATCGCCACGGCGCGGAAAACGCGAAGCTCGCCGGATTCGATGGCGTCGAGATCCACAGCGCGAACGGGTATTTGCTCGACCAGTTCCTTGAGGACAAGTCCAATCACCGGACAGATCAATATGGCGGCTCGATCGAGAATCGGGCCCGCTTGTTGCTGGAAGCGGTCGACGCGGTGGTCGGCGTCTGGGGCCCTGGACGCGTCGGCGTGCGGCTATCGCCTTATGGAAAGTTTCTGGACATGGGCGATTCCAACCCCGTGGCTTTGTTCAGCTATGTGCTGGAGCGGTTATCCAAGCGCGGCATTGCCTACACCCACATCATTGAACCGCGCGGGGGCGAGACTGGGTACCCCGATGCGCCACGCACCGCCGAGCTGTTCCGCAAGGCCTTCTCCGGCGTGCTGATCTCCGCCGGCGGCTACGACGGCGCAATCGCGGAACAGACGATCGCCGAGGGTCTGGCTGACGCGGTCGCGTTCGGACGCTGGTTCATTTCCAATCCCGACCTACCGAAGCGCTTCGAGTTGGGCAGTCCTTTGAACCCCTACGACCGGAAGACCTTCTACGGCGGCGGCGAGAAGGGCTACACGGATTACCCGGCGCTGGTCTGATCCGGTTTCTTGACGACTTCAGATCGACGAAATCGCTGCGCACGGTTTCCACTTCCCGGCTGTAGCGCTCCGCATCCCCGTAGTCGAGAAAGTACCCGTACCGTGAATGCGGGGCGCGCAGGCGCTGCGCGTGCTTGACGGGGCACCAGTGTTGCTCGGTTCGCGCAGCGACCTCCGTTGCAAACGCCAACAGGCCGTTGGCGTAAGAGCAATACGCACAATTGAGGCGTTCCAAAAGGTTCAGGTACTTCAGGTGGCCGCGATCGAAGATGATGTAATCGGCGCGCCGGACCTTGGGAACTCCATAAACCGGAAAGCAGATTGCCTGATAGACCATCAGAAACAGGTCCACGAAGAGAAATGGCGCAATGCCGGCATAGATGACGGGCGCGGTCAGGTACGCTAGGAAACGCCCCTGCAAGAGATAGGAAGGCAGCCAGTGCTTATAGGTCCGGTGCCTGCGCAGCACGGCGTCCTCGAAGCAGGCTCTTCCATGAGCGAAGGTGTACGCAAACGCGCGCTCCTTTTCCGCCAGGACGCTGCGCAACTCTTTTTCGAGGTATTCAATGCGCTTCGACAAGTACTCTTGAGTGGGGGTCACCGGACACCTCTTTCCGCCTTGAGCATCGCACGTTTGCGCCATGACGGCTCCCGTAGGCATTTTGGTTTACGCCAACAGAACCGCGACCAGAGGGAGCGGTCAGATAGCCCGCAGCGCCACCAGCGTCACATCGTCGGATTGCACGTCGGGGCTGAAGCGGAGGACTTCGGCGACGACCTCGTCCAGCAGGGATTCGAGATCGCGCTTGCGGGAGCGCTGGAGGGCATCGATCAGGCGCTCTTCTCCGAACTCCTCGCCGCGCTCGACGCCGGCTTCCAGGACGCCGTCGGAAAACGCGACGAGAAGATCGCCCGGGGAGAAGGTGGTGGTTCTTTCCTCGCATCTCCATGTCCCGAAAATGCCCACCGGCAGCGCCGTGGCTTCCAGATGTTCGATCGCTCCCGAGGCGCGCATCAGCAGCGCCGCAGGATGCCCGCAATTGAAGTAACGGAGCTCCCGCTTCTGGTCGCGGTACTCGGCAAAAAACATTGTGGCGAAGTATTCGGCCGGCGTCGATTCGTGGAACAATTTATTCACGCTCGTCAGCAGCGCGCGCGGATGCTTCATCCCCAGCTCCAGCTGGCTGCGGAAGGACGCCTGCAGATTCGCGGTGAGCAGCGCCGCGGCCACGCCTTTGCCGGAAACGTCGGCCAACAGCAAGCCCAGCCGCCCCGGGCCGAGGTCCAGAAAGTCGTAGTAATCGCCGCCGATCTCGCGCGCCGGCAGACAGCGCCCGGCGAACGAAGCGGTTTCAAGGCGCTGTAAGTGGTGGGGCAACAGGTGTTGCTGGACGTGCTTGGCAATCTCCAGGTCGCTGCGGGCTTGCTCACGCTCCTTGGAACGGTTCGCCTGCCGTTCGATAGTGGCCAGCAGGCGCACGTTGTCCCAGGGCTTTTGAATGAAATCCGCCGCGCCGCGCCGCATCGCCTCCACTGCCAGATCGACGTTAGACCAGGCGGTCATTACGATCACCGGCGCCCCGCCGCGCGCCAGCAGCTTATCGAGAAGGGCAAGCCCCTCCTCGCCCGAGGTCGTGTCGCGCGAGTAGTTCATGTCGATCAGCGCCAGATCGAAGGATTCCCGCTCCGCGGCAGCGAGCGCGGCCTGGGGCGAGTCAGCCGTCGCCGCCTGGTGTCCTGCGCCTTTCAACAACAGGCGGACGGCCTCCAGAACGTCGGGCTGATCGTCGCTGATCAGAACTTTCATTTACGCCCGCAGAATCTTCGCCGCGGCCGCCCGGCCTGTGCGAACGCAATCCGGAAGGCCGATCCCGTCGTAGGCGTTGCCTGCCAGGTGAAGTCCCGGAATCGCGGCGACGCGCTGTTTGATCTCTTCCATGCGCTTGCCGTGTCCCACTGTGTACTGCGCCATTGATTTCGGCCAGCGCGAAACCGTGGTGAAGAGGGGAGCCGCGGTCAAACTCAGGATGCTGCGCAGTTCCTCACGCGCGATCGCCACCATCGAATCGTCGGATTCCTTCAGGATCGCCTCGTCGCCCGAGCCTCCGAAGAAACACCGCAGCAGAATACGGTCGTCCGGCGCGCGATGCGAGAACTTGGTGCCCACGAATGTCGCCGCCGCCATACGCTTGCGTTCCTTCTTAGGAACCAGGAACCCGAAACCGGCGCGCTGGCCGTCGAACTTCGCCTCGTCGTAGATCAGCGACACAAGCGAGGAGGAGCTATACGGAATCGTGCCTACGATGTTTGCCAGTTCCGGATCGACACCTTGGATCAACGGCGCCGCCTGGGGCCCCGGCGCGGCGACGATCACCGCGCTGGCGTCTATCCACTCGCCTCCGGCGCGCACGCGAAAACCGTTCCCTTCGCGCTCAATCGACTCCACGCCCGCATGCTTGACGTTGGCGTAGCCCCCCAGAGCCTCGATCACGCTGCCCAGTCCGCTGGCCACCGTGCGGAACAGCGATCCGCTTCCGCCTGGACCCTTCGGCGCGCCTGGCTTGACGGGCCCCGCGGGACGCTTGGGAAACATCACGGCTCGCGCCAGGCTTCCGCGCGTCGCTTCCATTTCCGCGAACCTCGGCAGCACGCTGTTGATGCTCAACTCTGCCGGATCGCCTCCGTAGACGCCGGAAAGCAGAGGCTCGGCCAGATAGTCGAGCGTCTCCTGCCCGAAGTGATCCACCACGAACTCGGCCACGCTGCGGTCCGGGTAGCGCTTCGGCTGCCGGAGCATCTCCAGTCCCATGCGGATCTTGGTGCCCCAGCTCAGCAGGTTGGATTTCACCATGGGCATCACCTTAGTGGGCACGATCATCATCACGCCCTCCGGCAGCGGGACCAGCTTGCCGTGTTTGATGATGTGCGTGGTCCGCTGATGATCGTTGGATCCAATCACCTCGCCTTCCATGCCCAATTCCTTGATGAGCGCCAGCATCTCCGGCTTGGCCGAAATGAAGCTGTCCGGGCCGCACTCTAAGATACAGCCGTCGTGACGCCGGGTTTCCACCACTCCGCCTAATCGAAGGTTCTTTTCGAAGAGCGTGTGGGAAATCCCAGCGCGAGAGAGGTCGTATGCTGCTGAAAGGCCTGCAATCCCGCCGCCTACAACGACGACGTGCTGTGCCATAAGCTAAAGTTTAAACTCGCGTACGATCTCGACACAAGCTTTCACGTTTTCCACCGAAGTTTCCGGCAAAATGCCGTGCCCGAGGTTGAAAATGTGCCCGGGACGCGACCCGGTTCGCTTCAGCAGCTCGTGAACGCGCGCGCGAAGCTCCGGAATCGGAGCCATCAGCACGGCCGGGTCCAGGTTGCCCTGCACCGCCGACCGGTAGCTGATGTCCATCCACGCCTGGTCGATGTTGATGCGCCAGTCGACGCCCATCACATCGCCGCCCGCGGCATGCAATTCGCGAAAAAATCCTGCCGCGCCCGTGCCGAAATGAATCACCGGAACGCTGGCCCCGCGAATCCGCTCGATCAGCGCCCGCGAGTACGGAGCCACGTAACGAACGTAATCGTCCGGACCCAATGCGCCCACCCAGCTATCGAATACCTGGACGATCCTCGCGCCGGCAGCCACCTGCAGCACCGCGAACGAGCCCAGCACGTCCACGAGCTTGCCCATCAGACGGCGCCACAGCGTCTCGTCGCGATACATCATTTGCTTGGTGCGCAGGAAGTGGCGCGATGGCCCACCCTCAATCATGTAGCTGGCCATGGTGAACGGAGCGCCAACGAAGCCGATCACCGGAACGCGCCCCGCCAGGGCCTTCACGACATGCTGGATGGCCTCGCCAACGTAACCCAGTTCGTCCGTGTTGGAAATCGATAGCGAGTCGATGTCGCTCGAGGTGCGCACCGGGTTATCGATCACCGGCCCTTCGCCCGCGGCGAAGCGCAGGCGCAGGCCCATCGGCTCCACCGGCAGCAGCAGATCGGCGAAGATGATCGCGGCGTCCACGTCCAGGACCTCCACCGGTTGCAGAGTCACCTCGGCGGCGAGATCGGGACGCTTGCAGATGTCCAGAATCCCGACCTTCTGCCGGATGTCCCGATACTGCTTCATGTACCGCCCGGCCTGCCGCATAAACCACACCGGACGAACATCGGTCGGCCGGCGCCGGCAGGCATCGAGAAAGCGGCTATTCATTGGAGCCACGCGCATTTGTCACTCCCAGTGTTGTCTTGATGAGCTTTGTCCTCGCAGAGGAGGACTCTAAATTCCGGTTTCTTATGTTGCGCCGCCCAGGCTCGGCCGCGAATGTAATACGGCTTGCACCAGGCTTCGCTATCGATCGTCTTTGGCGAAACCACCGAAACCGACAGCATCCCCTCCGACGGATATCCTGTCCTCGGGTCCATGATATGGCTGTACAGTTTCCCCTCAGCGAAAAAGAACTTCTCGTAATTGCCCGACGTGGACAGCGAATTATCCTTCAAAATCACCTCGGCCGCTGTTTTCGACGCGTCCTTCGGGTCGCGGATCTTGATCTTCCAGCCGGGCTCATCCGGCGGAGCGCCGAGGCCGTAGATGCTGCTTCCGCTGGCCGAAACCAGCGCCGACTTCACCCCGTCCTCTCTCAGAATCTCCACCATCTTGTCCACCGCATATCCCTTGCCGATCCCGCCGGGGTCCATCTCGACGCCTTCCTTGGCAAACCGCACCGTATGCTCCGCCTGGTCCAGCAGGATGTTCTGATACCCCACTTTGGCCATCGCGCCCCGAACTTCCGCCCGGTGCGGTAGGTGCCCGCTTCCTTTGTAGAACCCCCACACTTTCATCAGAGGGCCCACCGTGATGTCGAATGCCCCTTCACTTTCCCGGCTATATTCGACGCACGCTGCAAGCAGGTGAAACAACTCGGTCGAAACACGGACCGGCTGGCTAGCCGCCTCGCGATTCACCTGGCTCCATTCGCTAGACGGGATGTAGTTGGAAAGCAGATGGTCCAGCCGCCTGGCCTCTTCCGACGCGTCCTCCACCGCCGCTCTCAACCGTGCTTCATCCCCGCCGTACGCCACAATCGTGTACGTCGAGCCCATGGCGTCAATATTCGCCTCAACCCGCTGAGTTAAAGCGCCTTGCGCCCAGGACAAGACCGCTTGCCCTAACAACAAACTTAGCACAGCGCTTTTCATGGAAGGGTATTTTTTTCAGGATCGGTTCTGGGGCGGCCTCGCTCTATTCGCTTGAGGATCTTGGTCGCCTTGGCCGCCAGATCCGCCGCCAACGCCGCCTCGAAATGCAGATCGGGCGTCTTGAACAATTGCAGCCGTTCCGCTAACTCCCGCTTTAAGAATGCCTTGGCGTGGTTCAGCGCGGCCAGGGTGTCGGCCTGCTCCTTGGCTGTCCCCATGAGCGCGAGGCGTATGACGGCTTTGCGATAGTCTTGAGAAAGAAGGACTTCCGTCACGGTCGCGTTACCCACTCGAGGGTCTGATAGTTCATAGGCGATGATCTCATCCAGTTCCTCGCGGATGCTCTCGGAAATACGTTCGTGCCGGTGGGGGTCCAAACTTCAGGATAGCCCCGAAGAGGTTGAATCCACAACTTGATTTTCCGGCAAATCTCGCTAGATGGTAAAAATTACCGAACGATTAGAGCTATCAACTCTATTAAAATCATTTAGTTACAAATGGCACCGGAATTGCCGCTTCAATGGCGGAGGCTATATGAATCAGGATCAAGAAAACATCTCCCAGACGCCAACCCGGTCGCCCCACGCTGCTGTGTACTTCGGGCTCGCCGCGGGGCTGGTGCTCGCGCTCGCCGGCAACGTATATTTGATTGTCCGCTCGAATGATTTGAGCGCGCAGCTGGCGGAAACCCGCAAGGACGCACAGATTCAGGTCGCCAAGCTCGGCGAAACCACCACGAACCTGCTGGAGCAGGAGCGCCAACAGATCCAGGCCCTGAATGACGACGTCACAGGCAAGTACGCCAACGCGAGTTCGGCCGTCCTGAAAGCTCGTCAGGACGCTCTGAAGGCCGCGTCCAGGTTGTCGGCGAAACTGGAGGAGGAGCAGAAAGCCGTCGGCCAGCAGATCGCCGAGGTGAAGGAAGCCACCACGAGCGCAACCGCAGCCACCGCCAAGCTGAATGACGACGTGAGCGGCGTGAAGACGGACGTCGGCGCAGTCCGGTCCGATTTAGCCACCACGCGCACCGATTTGGATAAGACCGGGGCGGATTTGAAGCGCGCCATCGGCGACATGGGCGTGATGAGCGGCCTGATCGCCACCAACGCCAAGGATCTGCAGGCCCTGCGAGACCTGGGCGAGCGCAACTACTACGAGTTCACGCTCAAGAAGGGCGAGATGACGAAAAAGGTCGGCAGCCTGACGCTCACGCTCAAGAAGTCCGATCCCAAGCATAATCGCTACACCATGGCCGTATTGGTGGAAGACCGGATGGTCGAAAAGAAAGACAAGACCATCAACGAGCCGGTTCAGTTGTACACCGGCAACAGCAAGCAGCCGTATGAAATCGTCGTGAATACGGTGCAAAAGGATGGAGTGGTCGGTTACCTGGCAGCGCCCAAGGTCAACATGGCGCGCCGCTGACGCAGCCGCCAGACACGCCGGCATCTCCTCAAAGGCGTGCGCGCACTCATCGGAGGATGCGCGCACGCCGTCCTAGTCTTAGTTTCTAATCCTCACCACCCTCACCTCTTCGTTGTCGAACAAGACCTCGCCCTTCTCCACCAGCCCATTGATCCGATGCAGGAAATCGAGCGTGTATTCGGCGTTCCTTCGTTGCGCGGCACCGGCATCGAGCGCATCGTCCTTATAGTCGTCTTCTGTTGCCGTCGGATACCCGTTGTAATCGAGAATCAGATATTTTGCTGGCGGCAAATGGGCCCAAGGCCCGCCGACGCCGGCAGGGTCGATATCGACGATCTTGTTTCGCCCGTAATCGAGGTAGAAAGGATCGTTGATCCAGGCTAAGACCGGCTCCCCGGCTGGGATAAAGTTCTGCATCGCCGCCACCGCCTGCCGCTCGTGATCCGACAGAACGCGGCGGCTGTAGGCGATATAGGGGGGAGATTGCGCTAGCCAATCATACGCCGCGATGGAGTGGTTGTGAACAGCCCACTTCATCCGTGTGATGGTCGAGGGCAGGAACAGGGCGACGATCAGAACCGTCAAAGCCACGGGAATCCATCGGCGGCGGGCAAAGGTCGAGGCCCATCCAAACGCCGGCGGTGCCAGCCCGATCGCCACCGGGCAGAAGTAGCGGACCGAATTCCCGTACCCAAATTCCAGGGGGCTGAAGACATAAACAAATACGAGATACGCGGGGACGCTACAGGCGCAGAATGCCAGCATCCTCTTTCCGGCGGGGGCGTACCAGCAGAGCAAGCCGCAGATTGCAATCGCCGCGGCCAGCAGCGTGAAATGCATCGAGGTGTCGCCGTAATCGAGAGGCGCCCAGGAGAACAAGTGGATTTGATCGGTATCGATGGTTCCCTGAACATGCGGCGGAGACAGACGCCGGTGAAGGAGAGCATACACATAGTGAGGCGAGTGCACCAGCATCCATGGCGACAGAAACAGTGCCGTGGCCCAGCCCGAGCGCCATGCCCATCGCAGCCCCACGGCCAGCGCCATCGCGGCCATGTGGATCGCCACGAAAATGACAAAGGTCGGCTTCATGGCGATTAAAGCTGCGTACAGTAACCCGACAGACAGAGGGCGGCCGGCATCCAAACTCGCCAGCGCCATGATGAGCGCACTTCCGAGGAAGAGCGCGGAAACGTTCACATACTGAGGGTTGATGGCAAACACGGTGAGCGCGCACAACGCCGCCGTGGTACGCGTCGCGCCGAACTGGGTCGCCAGCATCAGGCACAGGAGCAAGCCGAAGACGGCGTCGACCCCGTTGAGGTAGGCGATCGGGAACAACGCTGCCACGAAGCCGTCCAGGAACGCCTTCGCGCCCAGGGTTTGCGAGCCCATGGCGCTGAGCGGACTGCCATACACGGTGCCGGTTTCAAGCATCCGCACGACGTGGGCAAAGTATTTCTGAAAGTCGTCGTGAAAATTATAAACGCCCGGCCGAAGTTGCGTGGCGGCGGTGAACAACACGATGGCGGCGATCATCAGCGAGGCGGCTAGCGGCGGACGCTCCGGCAGTCGTTGGCGGAGGGCGAAGACTCCCATCAAGACCCCGGCGACGGCCAGAATCGCAAGCGCCCAGGGACTGGCGAGCCTCGCCAGATTGAGGATTCCGCCGGCGAAAACGAGCGCGCCCAGCCCCAGCACGATGGTCTCCGGCCAGTTATCCCCTTCTTGGCGCAGAATTTTTTGAAATGCCCAGCCCCACCCCGCCAGCATCAGTGTCGCCAGCAAAAAGACGCCGAGCGACGCAGCTATGGCCATTAGGGTGATTCTAAACGATTACGGAGAATAGCTGCCCGGTGCGGTAAACTATTGAGAGTAACCTTCCCGGGGAGAGATGGCCGAGTGGTTGAAGGCGCACGCCTGGAAAGTGTGTATAGGGGAAACTCTATCGAGGGTTCGAATCCCTCTCTCTCCGCCATCGATTTTTCTTTCACGTACATCAGCCGCTATTACCTCTTTGTCTCCGGCACATCCTCCCCGAGCACCGGAAATGAGGTGATGCGAAGCCGCGCGGCGGCGTAGGGGATTAGTGTGATGGTCTCGTCTATCGGGCGGTTTACCATTTCCTCCTTCCGCTCCGTGCGGACTGGGCTCGGCGGCGGCGGCGCAGCGCTATCGTCGACCGTGACCCATTGCGGCAAACGGCGGCCTTTCACCTTCAACACCACCGGAGGGGCGCTATTGTTGAACGGCTGGCGCGCGATGGGAGCCTCCTCCACGGCGAACGACGACGAGGGATCGGCCGGGTCGAGTCTCAGCCCGTAGTTCCAGGGCGAAGTTGGATACACCTCCCAATCGGTCACCGGCCCGGTCTGGTGGAGTTGGCTCCAACTTTCCCCGATCCGCAGCGAGAAGACCAGCGGTCCGCGCTCCACCGAGACCGATCCATTGAACCCGGCGATCGTGCGAACCGGCATGGCCAGGTTGATCTCCACGCTGTCGCCGGGGCGCCACTCGCGGTCGATGCGCTGGTAGGTGCCCGGGCACGCGCCGTCGAACTTGCGGCCATTGATCATCACCGCCGCGCCGCTGGTCCACGCAGGGATGCGGAGATAAAGCGGAAATCGCAGCGGAGACGTGGGCGAAACCGTCATGGCGATCTTGCCTCGGAACGGATAGTCAGTGACCTCGTCGATCTTCACTTCGGTGCCCTTGATCCTGGTCCGCACGACGCTGGGCGCATAGGCTGCCACTGCCAATCCGTCGTCCTGAGAAGCCATCCACAGCGAGGCGGCGAACTTCGGCCAGCCCTGGGCAAATTCGCGGTGCAGCAACCGTAGTTCGGCTCCAGCCCGAACAGGTTCGATTCGGGGCCGTTGGTGCCCCAGTCCCGCCGGCTGAGCGAACAAAGCACCTGGTTCGGCTGTTGATCGTACTGATGGCTCCACTGGTCGGCGGTCTGAGCGCCGGGCAGCGGATTAAAGGCGATCTTCTCGAGGCGGTCGCCGAGCGAGGCGTCGCCCGTGACGGCTAGGTCGAGCTCGAGTGAAAACATCGCCTCGACGACGGCGCAGGTCTCGATGCCTTGCGAGGGGTTGCGCCCGGCGAAGTGCTCGTCTCCGCTGAACATGCCGTTCGGCAGCCCTTCCAACTGATCGAGCGTGGCGAGCGCGGCGGCGATGGCGTTGCGGTCAGCAGGGTCCTTCGAGATGAGGGACCAGAGCGCGGTAGTCTTCAGCCCCATGGCATTGTTCACTCCGTGGGAATCGTGCCCTCTGTGTTCGCGCGGGGCGGCTCCAGTGTAGGGGAAGTGCAGAAAGAAGTTGCCCCAGTTGAATCCCTGCCCTTTGAGCTGCTGGGCCAGATCGAGCAGCCGCGCGTCTCCGGTGCGATTGTAGAGCCAAAGGATACTGGCCAGTTCGTCCTGCCAGCGGTAAATCGCCCAGCTCACCAGAGGCGTGGAGTTCAGTGAGGTAGACTGATGGGCGAAGTACTTCTGCATCGCCGGAATTACGCGAGGATCGCCGGTGGCTTCCTGATACTGGGTGAGGACCTTGAGCATAATCATGATGGGCCACCAGTCGCGGTTCTTTTCCGGGCCGATCGATCCATCGGGACGCTGATGCGCCAGCGTCCATTCAATCCAGGGCCGGGCTTTTGCGATCAACCTGGGATCGTCAAGCAGGTACGCCAGCGGCACGAGACCGTCCAGGTAATAGGGGCCGCGCTCCCACCCTTCGCCCGTTCCACCCAGCCAAGCTGAGTTCGGCCCCACGTCCGGCCAGAATTCGTCGAGGTGCCCGGTGATGCCACTGGCCTGGATGCGCAACTGATCAAGCAGCCAGCCAGTGGGTTTGACCGAGGTCAACGGAAGGCGGTAAAAGGCGCTCTCCGCCAGAGGGGCCCGGTTCTTGACCGCCTCCGTGGGCGGAGCCGCGGCCAGAGCGAGCGCGGAGAAGATCGGTGCGAGAAGGAAGAGTTTCATCGGACCTCCAGTAAGCCAAGAAGAAGAATATCCGATCGTGAACTCCTCCGTTGGTCACACACCCTGTTCAAAACAGGATCTCACGCCCAAAACCGCTCCGTCGCGATTTCTTGGATGAGCGATGCCGCGTCGCGCGGCGAGTCCGTTACGAGGAATTGATCGAGATCCCGCGCATCGATGGCCGGGTTCGGCGAGACGGAGTTTTGGAGGAACTCAATCAAGGGCGACCAGTACTCGACGCCTAAGAGAACGACGGGGAAATTTTCGATCATCCCTGTCCGAATCAGTGTCGATATACTTCGAACCTCTCGTCTAGCGTGCCAAAGCCGCCCAGAGTTCGGGGGCGTTCAACTCGTTTGTAGGCATAGAGTTCCCTCCGCTTTACGATATCGCGAGAGAGCCTGGCGGTGGCTCTTATACAGCCCCGACACTATTCGATTTTCTCTCCTCTCCGCGGTAAACTAAGCATTTACCCCTCCCTAAACACCCAACGAATGAAACGTATCAATATCCTTATCCTCTCTGTCCTGCTGCTTGCGGCCGGAGCATTTGCGCAGACCGCGACGCTGAGCGGCCAGGTGGCGGACGAGACCGGCGCCGTGGTGCCGGGCGCGAAGGTCACCCTAGCCGGACCAGGAAACGTCATCAAATCAGTCACTTCAGATTCAAACGGCAGTTACTCCGCCGGCGGACTTGCGCCGGGCGCTTACACGGTAACGGCAGCGGCTCCGGACCTTGCCATGCAGCCGGTGCAGATCACGCTCAGGACCGGGGTGCAGACCCTGAATCTGCAACTGAAGGTCGCCTCGACAGTGCAACAGGTGACCGTTCAAGAAACCGTCGGGCCGGCGGTGAGCACGGAGGTCACCAATAACGCCAATCAACTGGTTCTGCGCGGCGAGGATTTACAGAGCCTGTCCGACGACCCGGACGACCTGCAGGCGGACCTGGAAGCTCTGGCCGGGCCTTCGGCGGGACCCAGCGGAGGCTCGATCTTCATCGACGGATTTAGCGGCGGCGAACTGCCTCCGAAAAGCTCGATCCGCGAGATCCGCATCAATCAAAACCCGTTTGCGCCAGAGTATGACCACATTGGCTTCGGCAGCATCGAGATTTTCACCAAGCCGGGCAGCGACAAACTCCGCGGCTCGTTGTTTTACAATTTCGCCAACCAGATCTGGAACTCCCGCAACCCGTATTCGGCGGAGAAAGCCGACCTGTCACTCAACGAATTCGGAGGCAACCTGAGCGGAGCCCTCTCAAGGCGGACGTCGTTCACGCTGGACGTACAGGACAACATTGTCGACAATGGATCGATCGTCAATGCGGTGACCCTGGATCCAAAGACGCTGGCGATCACGCCGTTTTATCAAAACACGACGACGCCGCAGCACCGGTTCACGATCAGTCCGCGCATCGATTACGCGCTCAGTCCGAGCAACACCCTGGTGGTGCGCTACTCGGCAACCAAGATCGGAATTACGAATGGAAATATCGGCGGATTCAATCTGCCGGAACGCGGTTACGGCAACGATTATCTGAGCCAGACTGTGCAGGTAACCGAGACTGCGGTGTTCGGCACCAAGATCAACGAGACGCGGTTTCAGTATTACCGGTCCTCGTCCGAATTGGCAGCAAATACTGCAGCGCCGGCGCTGAACGTACTAAGTTCGTTCAACGGCGGCGGCGCAACCGTAGGTCATACCTCGGATGATGCGAATTACTACGAGCTGCAGAACAACACGACGATCCCCAAGGGCGCGCATCAGGTGAAGTTCGGCGTCCGGATGCGCGGGCAGACGGACAACAACACGTCGCCGTCGAATTTTCTGGGCACGTTCACGTTCGGCGGCGGAACGGGGCCGGAACTGGACGCGAACAATCAGCCGATCGCCGGGACTTCGACTCAGATCACCTCCATTGAGCGCTACCAACGGACGCTGCTGTTCCAGGGCATGGGATATACGCCGTCGCAGATCCAGGCGCTGGGCGGCGAACCGTCGCAATTCAGCATGAGCGCGGGGAATCCATACCTGGCGCTGCAACAGATGGACGCGGGTGTCTTCGCGGGCGATGACTGGAAGCTGCGGCCAAACTTCACGATCAGCCTCGGGGTGCGCTATGAGATGCAGACCAACATCGCCGACCACAACGATTGGGCGCCTCGCATCGGCTTCGCCTGGGCGCCGGGTGGAGCGAACAATCCCAAGCCGAAGACCGTGTTCCGAGGCGGATTCGGGATGTTCTACGACCGCTTCGCACTGGGCAATACGCTGACCGCGGAGCGCTACAACGGAACGGTGCAACAGGCATACGTTGTAACGAATCCGCTGTTTTTCCCGAATATTCCATCGCTTGACATGCTGAACGGGGCACTGGCGCCGCAGGTGCGTTATGTGAAGGATTCGAATCTGCACTCGTCGTACTTGATGCAGACTGCCCTTACAGTGGAACGTCAGTTGCCTTCGAATGCAACTTTGGCCGTCACCTATACGAATTCGCACGGGCTGCACGAACTGCGGTCCTTCAACATCAACTCGCCCTTGTTGGGCACGTATCCGGCGAATCCGGTGTATCCCTACGGAAACGCGGATCCACTGCTGTTGATGACCTCGTCGGGATTGTTCAACCAGAATCAACTGGTGACGAACATCAATTCGAGGCTGAATCAGAACGTTTCGCTCTTCGGGTTTTACATGTGGAGCAAGGCGATGAGCAATACGGACGGCCTGGGGACCTATCCTGCAAGCCCTTACTCGCAGGATGGCGAATACGCGCCATCGGCGTACGACGTGCGCCATCGCGCATTCATCGGAGGATCGATCAACACGAAGTGGAATATGCGATTCAGCCCGTTTGTGAATCTCAACTCGGGCGCGCCGTTCAACATTACGACGGGATCGGATCCGTACGGCACGTCGCTGTTTACGGCGCGGCCGGCGATCGCCACGGACCACTCCCTGCCGGGGCTGATTCAAACGCCGTACGGGCTGTTGGACCCGAATCCGTCTCCCGGAGAGAAGATCATTCCGCGCAACTTCGGGCGCGGGCCGGGCCAGTATACGGTGAATCTGCGCGTGTCAAAGACGTTCGGGCTCGGGCCGGAGAAGGAGTCGGCATCGGGAAACACGCCGCAGGGAGGCATGGGCGGAGGGCCTGGGCACGATCATGGCCCGATGGGCGGTATTTTCGCAGCTCCGACGACGGACAGGAAGTACAACCTTACCGTCTCCATGCAGGGACGCAATCTGTTCAATCACACCAATCCGGGCCCGATCACCGGGAATATCACGTCGCCGTTGTTCGGCCAAGCGAACACGATGGCGGGCGGCGGCGGGATGTTCTCGGAGAACGCGAACAACCGGCGGCTGGAATTGCAGATGCGGTTTACGTTCTAAGTCATCAGTGCATCGTCATCCGGAAACGGCATCGGCTTCGGAGACGCATTGCGCCTTAATCGCATTTTCAGCAAGTGCGTAAGCGCTGTGGCCGCGGGACTCCAGGTCTGCCAGCCGGCCTGCGCGACCAGAGCGCTTGAGGGAAGGGAACGCGCCTGAATCGGCCGCACGATCTCCGCGGGGGGAGCAGGGCCGCGCTTTTCCGGACCCTCCACGCAATACCATTGATCCACGAGATTGCCGGCGGAGTCGGCCATTGCGCTATTTTACAGGGATTAGATTGAGAATGATGCAACAAAATCCAGTTAAGAAAATCGAGCCCGAGCCGCGATGGCCCTCGGCGGTGGCGATGATCGCCATCGGCGGACTTTTCTATGCGCTGCCATCGGCGATGACGGTGGGTCCGGACTGGCTGCTGCTGGCGCTGGTGGCCGCGCTGGTGACGCCGGCGATCCTGTTTCACCGCGTGGGCATGTACCGATGGAACCAGATCTTCGGATATCTGGCGCAAGGGGTGGTGACGATATCGTTGGCCACGTCGCTGGTGCTCCTGGTGTCACGGCTGCCATCGCACAAAGACACGCCAGCGGATTTGTTGAGGGCAGCCGGAGCGCTTTGGGTGTCAAACATTCTGGTGTTCGCATCCTGGTATTGGAGGCTGGATGCAGGAGGGCCGAATCAGCGTGACTTGAAACGGTCGCACACGGACGGCGCGTTCCTGTTTCCGCAGATGATGCTCGACCCGGAACTGCGCAAAGAGATGGGCGAGGACGAGTGGCGCCCGGGATTTGTGGATTATCTGTTCCTGGCGTTCAACACCAGCACTGCGTTTTCGCCAACCGACGTTCCGGTGTTGTCGCGATGGGCCAAGGCTTTGATGATGGTGCAATCGGCGATTTCGCTGACGGCGATTGCTCTTTTGGCGGCGCGGGCGGTGAATATTCTGTAGCGTAAATCCCCCGGCTCACGCCAGGGGCTGCCCGATAAGGGTGGGAAGATCGTCAGTAATTCTTCGCGCGCTCTTTGCGAGGGCGTTGGGCGCGGCTCATGGCTTTTGCTCCGGCGAGCGATGGATCGGCCGAGGCCAGCTCCCCGGCGTGGCCCAGCACTTTCGCGATCGCGGCGGCGACGTCGTCCACATCATGATCCTCGCCGATCAGCAGGAATTGCGGCAGCCAGACGGCCTCATGATACGCGGCGCGTTCTGAGACAGGGCAGGAGACGCAAGAGTAGTCGACACCTTGCAACTGCGGGCTGATTTCAGGAGAGGCGCAAAACAGAGGGCTGCGATAGACCGGCTCATAGAAGCGCCCGTCGCACGGGATGCCTTCGGCTTCGAGCGCGGCGCAAAACAGGTCCCGTTTCACGCGGGGGTCGCGGTATTGAAATACGTAGCAGTAATTCGTTTCGCGCGTCATTGCGGGCTGCGGCGGAAGAGCGCTTACGCCGTCAAGAGTTAATAACGCTTCGGTGAGCCTGCCGGCCGCGCGGGCGCGCCTGGCCGCGAGGTCAGGCAGCATTTCGAGCTGGCCGATGAGCATGGCGGCCTGCCACTCCGTCATCCGGTAATTCGAGCCGAGCACGCGCTGCTCGAACTGGTCGGTCAGGCTGGCGCGCCCGCAGTTGACCTGCGATTGCAGATGCTCGAAGTGAGCCAGATCGGAGGTGAGCACGATGCCTCCTTCACCGGCTGTCATGAGCTTGCTTTCCTGGAAACTGAAGCAACCGAGATCGCCCATGGAGCCGGCGCCGCGGCCAAGATACTGGCCGCCGTGGGCGTGCGCGCAGTCCTCAATGATTTTCAGATTGTGTTTTTTCGCCAACGCGGCGAGCGCATCCATGTCCGTAAATCGCATGGCGAGATGAACGGGAATTACGGCTCGCGTGCGGGGCGTGATGGCGCGTTCGGCGGAGGCTACGTCGAGGCAATAGGTATCGGGATCGATATCGGCGAAGACGGGGATTCCTCCGGCGAACAGAACCGCGGTTGCGGTTCCATCCCACGTATACGCGGGGACGATCACTTCATCGCCGAACCGAACTCCTGCGGCCTTCAATGCCGCAATCAGGGCAATGGTCCCGTTGGCGATGCAAAGCCCATAGCGCGCGCCGTGAAGCTCCGCGAATGTTTCCGCGAATTCGGCGGCATAGCGGCTGGGAACCGGAAATCCGCCCCAGTGCCCGCTTTCAAGCACGCTCTGGAGGCGCGTGGCGTCGGAAGGAAGATACCGCGGCCATCGGGCGAAGGGGGCACGCCGCACCGGGTCGCCGCCGAGAATCGCAAGCTTGTTCATTGTTGATTGAATTGCGTGGAGATGCGGAAGGACTCCACTACGTGACCATCTTTTTTAAACGCACGGCTGAGGAGATATTTTTCTGTAGCGGCTAGATCCCTGGGATCCCACTCGGGGCGGTATTTGGTGATGGACGGCTCGAACTGACTCACGTGGGCGACGGCGGCGGCTAATTTCTTCTCGAGGACGTCGTCTATATTGACCCAGTAATTGGCGTCCTGCTGGGTGACGTAGTAGTACGCTTCGACAGGGACCTGCCAGGGTTGCAGGCCGTCATGCAAACGCTGATTCGGGAAATACAGGTGCCATTCGGCGGCGCGGATCGCGTCGATCGTATTGTTGGCGGCCATGCGGTGGTCGGTCTTATGCCAGCGGACGTACTCGGAGCCGGGGTCGATGGTCATCACCACGTCGGGACGGTAGGTACGGATGATCTTCGTCGCCTGCTCGACCAGGTCCAAGGGATTGGCATATTCCAGCATGCCGTCGTGAAACTGCAGCCAGTGGATATTCTGCTTCGGGATACCGATCGCGGCGCAGGAATTCTCCTCCTCCATCTTGCGGATGGAGGCCAGCCGCTGGCTGGTCATATCCGGATCGTAGGAGCCCTTGTCGTCGTTGGTGTAAATGACGATGTGGATCGTGTTCCCACCCCGCGCAAGAAGAGCCAGCGTTCCGGCGCAGCAAAACGTGTCGTCGTCAGGATGAGGAGTGAACAGAAGAATGGTTTTCTTCTCCAATTTCTCGAGCTTCACGGGCTGTGCCGGCAGCCATGCCGCGGATAGGAGCGCTACCGCGAGTGCTGGGATTATTTTCGAGGGCATCCGGTTGTATAATAAACCGCGCATGCCGCTCGATGCCAGAGCATTGTTGATTGTTGCGATCTTGGTGACCACGATGCTGAGCCTGCTGGACCTCCTCATCTGGCGGACGCGGAGGACGTTTCCAGGCTTCGGCCGCTGGGCGATCGGCCACGCGCTGGTGGCGCCGACCCTGATTCTGTTTGCGCTTCGCACGATCCTGCCGGACTTCTTGACCGTCGTCGTGGCCAACGCGACGTCGCTGCTGGCGGCAATCCTGGTTTGGGAGGCCGCCAGGGAGTTTCGGGGGTTGAGGCCTCGCATCTGGCAGAGCTACGCGGCCCCGGCCTGCGCGATCACCATCATGAGTTACTTCCGTTACGTGAACGATAATATGAACGCTCGCGGGTTCATCATGCTGGGATGTGTTGGAGTCATCGGACTCCTGGCGGGGAAGACCTTGCTGACCAACGTTCCCAGGGATCGTGAAGTCGGCATGAAATTCACCGGCTGGTTGGTGGTGCTCTGTTCCTTGTTGATGATCGGGCGCGGCGTGTATTACTGCATCCAGCCTCGGACTACGGACTTGTTCGCTTGGTCGCCGCCCAACATAGTCGGGTTTATCGGTCTTTCAGCAGCGATCACGGGAATATCCTGCGGCTCGCTGGTGATCAGCGGAGAACGCCTCTTGGCGATCCTGAGGGCCTCCGAGCACCGCACTGCGCGCGCGAATCTCGAATTGAACCGGCTGCGTCTGGGGTTGGAAACAGCAGTGATCGAACGCACGGCGGAGCTGAAGGAGACGCAGAAGGCTCTGCTGCAGGCGCAGAAACTGGAGAGCCTCGGCCGGCTTGCCGGGGGCGTGGCGCACGATTTCAACAATTTTCTGACCGTGATTCGCGCCTATAGCCAACTGATGGCGCAGAAACTGGACGCGGCCAGCCCGCTTCGTCACGATGTCGCGCAGATGAACGCCGCTTGCGACCAGGCGATTCTGTTGACGCAGCAGCTTCTGGCCTTCAGCCGCCGGCAAGCGCTTGAGTTTGCCGTTCTGGACTTGAATCAAGTGATCCGGGAAATGGCGGGGATGCTGGAGCATCTGCTGGGCGACGAGGTGGAGTTGGCGATCGTTCCCTCCGCGGTGGTGCCACGCGTGAAGGCCGACCTTGGTCAGATGCAGCAGGTCATTCTGAATCTGTTCCTGAACGCGCGCGATGCGATGCCTGACGGCGGGCGGCTGGAAGTCCGGACCGCGCTCATCGAGTTAAGCGACGACGACCGTAAACGGTTTCCCGATGCGGAATCCGGCCGCTACGTCGAGTTATCCATCCACGATACCGGCGTCGGCATGGACGAGGAGACGCAAGCGCAGATCTTTGAACCGTTCTTCACGACCAAGCCTGTCGGGAAGGGTACGGGATTGGGCCTGGCATCGGTCTACGGCATCGTGAAACAGAGCGGCGGGCACATTCGCGTGGAGACGGCCCCAGGCAAGGGAACAACGTTCCGGATCCTGCTGCCGCCGACCAATGAAATTGTCCTGGAAGACTCGCCGGAGGCTCCCGTCGCTAACGGACAAGGGCGCATCCTTCTGGTGGACGACGCCGCGCCGGTCCGGACAGTGCTCCGGCGCATTCTCGAGACTGCGGAGTACGAGGTCATCGAGGCTCCCGACGCCGCTTCCGCGATGGAGGCGCTGTGCCGCGCGCCCGTCGATCTGCTGCTGACCGATCTACAGTTGCCCGGCCGCAGCGGAGTGAGCCTGGCCGAAGAGGCGGGTCACGCGTTTCCGGACGTGAAAGTGATCGTGATGTCCGGCTTTGGGGACCTGGAGCGGCTACCGCAGGACCTGGGAGTTGAAGCGGCGCTTTCAAAGCCCATGAAGCCGGAGGTCCTGCTGAGTGCAGTGCACCGGGCTCTGAATCGGAAAGACCACTCTAAGACCCTCTGAATTCCCGGATAGAATTGACTGATGCCCGCAGCCGCCGTCTTCGGCGCGACCATTTTCCTGAGCGCGTTCCTGCTGTTCCTGATCCAGCCGATCTTCGCCAAGCTGATTCTGCCGTGGTTTGGAGGCTCCTCGGCTGTTTGGACCACCTGCCTGGTTTTTTTCCAGACGGCGCTGCTGGCTGGATACGCCTACGCGCATTGCTTGACGCGGCGGATCGGCGCGAGGGCGCAGCCGATGATTCACGGGGCGCTTCTGGCAGCGTCGCTCCTGTTGCTGCCGGTGATGCCGGGCGATCGCTGGAAGCCGTCCGGCGAGGGAGACCCGGCGTTGCTCATTTTGCTGATGCTGACAGTGGTCCTGGGCCTGCCGTATTTTCTTTTGTCGTCGACCAGTCCTCTGCTGCAGAAGTGGCTGGCGCGAGGCGGATCGCAACCGTACCGGCTGTTTGCGTTATCGAATGCCGGCTCGCTGCTTGCTTTGGCGGCGTATCCCATCTGGATCGAGCCGCATGTTCCCACGCGGGCGCAGGATCTTTGGTGGTCGGCGGGATTCGCCGTGTTCGTGGCGCTGTGCGGAGTCGCGGCCTGGCTTGGGCGGCCCCCTGCGGATGCCCCTATAACGGAACCGCCGGCCGAGGTGCCGAAAAATTCCGCCGCGTGGCTGCTGCTGGCGGCAACCGGATCGATGCTGTTGGTCTCGACCACGAATCATCTGACACAGAACGTTGCCGCGGTGCCGTTTCTGTGGATTCTGCCGCTCGCCGCGTACTTGCTCTCGTTCATCATTTGTTTTGAAAGTCCACGATGGTACAAGCGAGGCATCTTCCTGCGGTTGCTGGCCGTGACGCTTGGTTCGCTGGCCTACGCGTTGTACGACATTCAGGTGAGCGATGCGATCGTGGTGGCGATTCCCCTATTCACGATCGGACTCTTCGTGGCGTGCATGTTTTGCCACGGCGAACTGAGCCGCTTGAAGCCTGAGGCGCGCCAATTGACGTCGTTTTACCTGATGATCGCATTGGGAGGAGCGCTGGGCGCGATCTTCACCGGGTTGATCGCGCCACGCATCTTTGCGGGGATCTACGAGTTTCCTCTGTCGCTGATCCTCGCGGCGGCGCTCGCTTTTTGGCTGAACTGGCGGGAGGGTTGGGCGCAGCGATTGCTCTGGACCGCGGTGACGTTGGCCGCGATGATGGCGCTGGGCGAGGAGGTTCGTGGCTACCACAAGGACGCGCTGGCGATGACGCGGAGCTTTTACGGGTCACTCCGCGTGGTCGAATCCGTTCGAGGCGGAGGACGGGCGCGCACACTCTATCACGGCACGGTGCAGCATGGCGCGCAATATCTGGATGCGAGGCGCACCGAGCCGACGGCGTACTTCGGGCCGGAATCCGGCGCGGGGATCGTACTGCGATTCTGCTGCGAAACGCCCAAACGCGTGGGGATCATCGGGTTGGGCGCGGGAACGCTGGCCGCATACGGCAGACCAGGCGACGCGTTCCGGTTTTACGAGATCAATCCGCAGGTGATTGAGCTGGCAAGATCGCACTTTACGTACTTAAGCGATTCGAAGGCATCGGTGGATATCTCGCTCGGCGATGCTCGGTTGTCGCTGGAGCGAGAGTCGGGCGAGCCCTACGACATTTTCCTGGCCGACGCGTTCTCCGGCGACGCGATTCCCGTCCATCTGCTCACCAACGAGGCGTTCGACTTGTACCTGCGCCGGTTAAAGCCGTCGGGGATTCTGGCAGTGCACGTGTCGAATCAGTACCTGGACCTTCCGCCAGTTGTAGCTCTGCTCGCCTCCGCGCATGGGCTGACTGCCAGGCTGGTCGAGAGCCCGAAGGATGACGCGCATCTGTACTCTCTGGCGGATTGGATTGTGATGAGCCGCGACGCGTCCTTTTTCTCCCGGCCGGAGATCGCGGCGGCGGCAAGGCCCATCGCTCCACGCCCGGGGCTGCGGCTCTGGACCGACGACTACAACAATCTGGTGCAGGTGTTCAAGTTTTGAACCGCTCGTCGATTTCGACCTGATAGCCGCTCACCAGGCGGTTGGTCTCGTTCGCCATGCCGACCACCGCCATCAATTCCATGAACTGCTCCCTGGTCATGCCGGCCTTACGAGCGGCGGCGGTGTGCGACGCGATGCAGTATCCGCACTGGTTCGACGCACTGACGGCGAGATAAATCATTTCTTTCGTCAACGGATCAATCGCGCCCGGCTCCATGATCTGCTTGATCGATTCCCAGGTACGTTTCAGCGTGGCCGGATCGTGCGCGATGGCCTTCCAGAAGTTGTTGATGTAATCGGTCTGGCGCGTGGCCATGATGTCGTCGTAGACGGCGCGGACTTCGGCTGAGGCCTCCGCGTATTCGATCAGTCCAAGGGTTGCCATGTCTTGCTCTATTCCGACCATGGCGGCACGATGCCGTTCATGCGCGCGTAGGCGATCAATTGGCCCATGTGCTCATTGGCGTGGACGATGATGCGGAGATACATGCCGTCCACGTCCGCGTCGCGGCCGGCAATGGTGACCTTGCGCTGAAGATCCCCAGGCTTGAGATTCAAGTGAGCAGTCTTCACCGCCTCCATCGACCGCTTCAGCCAGTTCACGACGTCGGCCTTTGCCGTGATCGTCTTCTCCATATTGGTGGTGGTGACTTCCACCGGAGCTTTGGGTCCCGTCACCGACAGCAGGTAGAGATTGGCCTGCACAACGTGCATGACCACTTCGCTGGTGGAGCGGACGCCGGCGCCGGGCCTCCAAGAATATTTTTCCGCCGGAATTGCCTCGGCCAGCGCGACGAGCTGGCGCGAAACGTGGCCCCATTCGCCGTCGAATCCCTGCCAGATCCCTTCGAGTGGATCCGTCTTCACGGCCTTGCCGCCCTTCATAACGAACATGACCTTGCGAACCGCGGTGATGTCCTCGAGCGGGTTGCCTTGTACCGCCACCAGATCCGCCTCGAATCCGGGCGCAATGGCGCCGATTTGATCGCCCATGCCGAGGGACGCGGCCGCCATCGACGTCCCGCTGATGATCGCGTCCATGGGTTTGTCGCCTCCGTCCTTCACACGATAGATGAATTCCTCGAAATTGCGCCCATGCGCGCCCGCCACCGCGTCGGTGCCGAGGACGACTTTCACGCGATGCGCGCGGGCGCGGCGCAGCACGTCGGCCACCATCGGCAGGGCCTTCTCCATGTAAGCGAACCCTTCCTCGTTATAGTTGCCAATGCCCAGGAACTTCGGCTTGTTGTCGATGTAGTTGTGCAGCACCAGGAAGTTGGGATCGAAGAAGACACCGCGCTCGCGCATCAGGTCGAGCGTCGCGTCGTCGAGCATCGTGCCATGCTCGATGCCGGTGCATCCGGCCAGAATTGCCGCGCGAGCGCCGTCGGTGGCGTGCGCATGCACCACTGCGCGGAGGCCCTGTGCCCGCGCTTCGCCGCACGCGGCATTGATTTGATCATCCGTCATGGTCTGTTTGCCCCCGTCGCGGATGCTGGCCGTGGCGAAGATCTTGATCACGTCCGCACTGTCGCGTTTGCACTGCCGGACGATATCGCGGATTTTGTCGGGATCGCCGGAGCGTTCGTTGATCTGCCGCAACGACGTGAGGATGCGGGGGCCTTGTCGCTCGCCTCTCTTGATGGAATCACGCAAAGGGCCGTCGACCATCGCGCCGAGGCTCTGAATCGTGGTGAATCCCGCCAGCAGAGTGACACGGGCGTTTTCCGAGGCGTAGCGCAGCTGCTGCTCCTCAGGCTCGCGGCCGGCGAAGTAGCGGCCGTTTTCATCGAAGTGCCAGCTGGGATGCGTGTGCGTATCGATCCAGCCCGGCATCAGTGTCATGCCCTTCAGGTCAAAGTCGGGTTGCGCGTTGCCGCCGATCCGTACGATCTTCGAACCTTCGATGGTCACCGTTGCGTCGCGCACCAAGCCGCCTTTTCCGTCGAGCACGCGATCGGCATGAATCACGATGGTCTGCGCCACGCAGGTGAGGGCGGCGGCCGCAAAGAGCAAGGATTTCATGGAGACATCATAGCTGGCTTGGCGAGCCGCGGCCACGGGGAGCCTTTATCTGAAGCTAGTTGCGATTGCCCAACGGCTCCGTGCGGCCCGCCAGGGGCCTCACCACCTTGCCGCCGCAGACGCCGACGCCCGTGTTCATGAGGGCGTTGAGGAAATTGTAGAGGACGTTGTAAACCAACTGCTCGGTCACCGGAGCTTTATTCGGCAAGCGAAAGCCTACCGGCAGTTCCTTGTTGATCTGAATGCGGATGGAATGCGGGAGCGCGCGGCCTTTCGGATCGCGCTGGTTAGCGAGCTGGATGGGCGTTTGCAGTACGCTGCCGCTGGTGCCGTCAACATAGAACTGGCAGCGCGAAAACCAATGCAGATTGGCCGGATCGGCGGCATCAAACAAAAGCAGAGGCGACTGGCGGCCCTCTGCGATCAGATCCAGAACCACGCGTTTCGATTGGTCGTCGAGGCGGTAATCGAAGCCGGCCTGCTTGGCGATATTCTCCAGAAACTCGGGGTCGAGTTCCAACAGGAGAAGTTTATGCGCGCCTGCTTTCAAGACCTGCATCTGATGACATTCTACCAGCCGCTATAGTGAAAGTATCGATGAACAGTCTGGTTTTGTTCGATATCGACGGAACGCTGGTCCGCCGCGCCGGCGCCCACCATCGCGAGGCGCTGATCGAGGCCGTCCGCCGCGCCACTGGATTTTCCACCACCACCGACGGCATCGCCACGCAAGGCATGCTGGAGGGCGATATCGTCGTTCAGATGCTGCTGAGTGCGGGCGCGTCGCATGCGTTCATCCGGCGCAAACTGCCGGAAGTATTTCGCCGGGCACAAAGGATTTACATCCGTACCTGCCCGGATCTTCGCCGCAAGGTTTGCCCGGGAGCGCGCATGCTGCTCTATCGCCTGGCGCGACGTGGCGTCGTAACGGGGCTGGTCACGGGCAATTTGCGGCGCATCGCGTGGAAAAAGATGGAGAGCGCGGGATTGCGCCGGTATTTGCGCTATGGAGCCTTCGCGGAGCAGGCGAAGGATCGCGCCGGGCTGGTGCGGATCGCCGTGCGCCAGGCCAGGAACGAAGGATGGATCGGCGCGGGTAGCCCCGTTGCGCTGGTCGGCGACCATCCCAACGATATTCTTGCCGCCAAAGCCAATCGCGTGCGGTCGATCGCCGTGGCTACCGGAGTGGTGGGCGCGGAGGAACTGTCCGGCCACGCGCCCGACGTCCTGGTTCCCGACCTCCGCGCGCTGTCGCTGGAGGAATTGTTCGGATGAAGAAGCTGCTCTTGCTCGCGATTTTGCCTTTTGCCGCGTGCACCATGCCAGACAACTCCGACGTGAAGGTGATCGTTGGCGCAAAGCTGGTTTCGCCGGGCCGCGCGCCCATCGATTACTCGGTTGTGGTGATCGAACATGGGAAAATCACCGCCGCGGGACCCCAATCGCAGGTGCCTGTTCCCAAGGGCTCGGCGATCACCAAAGGCCTCGGCATGACGATCGAGCCAGAGCCGGGCGGCGATCCCATCGAAGCAGGCAAGCCCGCCAACCTGGTCCTTAAGGGCGAGACGGAGCGGCGGATGCACAACGGCGAGTGGGTGCAGCCTTAGGAGTTTCCGCGTCGTGGGCTAGGGAACGTCGGGACATTTCGCGCCGCTGCGCGTCTGATGGCAGAAAGGAGGCAATCTTGAGAATAATCGCATGTGTTCTTGCCGGGGTATTGGCGTCTTCGGTGCCTATGCTCGGGGCGTCCATGACCAAGGGTGAGCGGCAGCGCCTGGTCGCCGATCTTCAGATGACCGCGAAATGGCTGGAAGATGAGACCGCGCACCTTTCGCAGGCTCAGCTCGAGTATCACCCTGCACCCGATCAGTGGAGCGTCATTGATGTACTGGGGCACTTGAACCTGGCCGAGCCGATTTACTGGCAGCAACTGCGCGACGCCCTCAAAGAAGAACCGTCGGGCAAGAAAGGGCAGGTGACCGATAACGACGTCCTGTGGTACGGAATCGACCGGACGATACGGCAGAAAACCTCGCCCAACAAGGTGCCCAAGAGCCTGCCGGCCGACTTACAGGCACGCCTCGCGGCCTTCCGCAAGCTCCACGCAGAGATACTGGAATACGCCCAGGCCACAAGTGACGATCTGCGCGCCCACGGGCTGGAAAAAGAGGGGACTGACGCGTATCAGTGGGTGCTCATGATCTCCACGCACGCGCAGCGTCACATCCTGCAGATCCGCGAGATCAAGGCAAGCCGGGGCTTCCCGGCGAGTTGAATTAGAGTTATCGGCGGGAGCCGTCTTCGGGCACGCTCCGTCAAGGAACTGATCGAGAATTCGCGCGAAGGCCTCGTCGGCGCCGGAGTAAGAAGCCGATTCTCTAAACATGCCATCGCCGGCCATTCGCGACGGGTCGATGATCGTGCGCGAGCCATTTTCGTAAACGGCCTCTTGGTATTTGACGGATCGCCAGAAGTCGCTGCCGAGTGGCAACCCAAGGCTCCGCATCGGGGCCGCTGCAGACGGAAGAAAGGTATCCTTTCCGTAAGGCATGATTGATTCCGTTGCGTTGAATTCCCTGCCCGAACCGGGTCGTATTGTGCGACCACAGAGGGACCAGGGCGGTTGGTTGCGCTGGTTGCCCGGGCTCCAGATCCTGCGCCACTATGACGTCGGCTGGCTGCGTCATGACATCGCGGCAGGTCTGGTACTGACGACCATGCTGGTGCCGGTCGGTATCGCCTACGCGGTGGCATCGGGCGTGCCGGGCATCTACGGGCTCTACGCGACCATCGTGCCGCTGCTGGCGTACGCGCTGTTTGGCCCAAGCCGCATCCTGGTGTTGGGGCCGGATTCCTCGCTGGCGGCCTTGATCCTCGCCGTCGTTGCACCTCTGTCCGGCGGTGACTCTTCGCGCGCTGTCGTGCTCGCCAGCATGATGGCAGTCGTCACTGGGAGTGTCTGCATCGTTGCCGGCCTGAGCCGCCTCGGTTTCGTCACCGAATTGCTCTCCAAGCCGATCCGTTACGGCTACATGAATGGAATCGCGCTGACCGTGCTGGTGAGCCAGTTGCCCAAGATGTTCGGATTCTCCGTGGAGGGTGCCGGACCGCTGCGGAAGTTATTCGCTATCGCGCAGGCCTTGCTTCAGGGGAAAGCCAACTGGACTGCGTTTGCGGTCGGCGCGGGTACGCTGGCGGTGATCCTGCTGCTCAAGGGCCGCAGGCGCGTGCCCGGAATACTGATCGCCGTGGTGGGCGCAACCGTCGTTGTCGGCCGGCTAGAACTCTCGACGCGTGCCGGCGTCCCCGTCATCGGAGCCCTGCCTCAGGGACTGCCGGCCTTCGCGATTCCGTGGATCGCCTACAGCGACATCATGCCCGTGCTCATCGGAGGTTGTGCCGTTGCGCTCGTGGCGTTCGCGGACACCAGCGTGCTCTCGCGTAGCTATGCGGCGCGGACCGGTGCCTACGTCAACCCCAACCAGGAACTGGTAGGGCTCGGAGTTGCCAATCTCGCCGCCGGATTCTTCCAGGGCTTTCCCGTGAGCAGCAGCTCGTCGCGCACACCAGTAGCCGAGGCGGCGGGCGCAAAGACCCAGTTGACCGGGGTCGTCGGCGCAATCAGCGTCGCCTTGCTGCTGGTGGCGGCTCCCGGGCTGCTTCAATACTTACCCGGCAGCGCACTGGCGGCGGTGGTGATCGCCTCGGCAATCGGCCTGTTCGAGTTCCGTGACCTTCGGCGAATCTATCGCATCCAGCAGTGGGAATTCTGGCTGTCCATCGTGTGCCTAGCCGGCGTCGCCGTATTCGGTGCGATTCCGGGCATCGGGTTGGCCATCGTGATTGCCGTCATCGAATTCCTCTGGGATGGCTGGCGACCGCACCACGCTGTCCTTGGTCGCGTCGATGGTATCGAGGGCTACCATGACATCACGCGTTATCCGAACGCCCAGCTGATCCCGGGCCTTGTGCTGTTTCGTTGGGATGCTCCCCTGTTTTTCGCAAACGCTGAGCTATTCCAGGACTGCCTGCTGGACGCGGTGGCCGCCTCACCCACGCCCGTGCACTGGGTGGTCGTCGCGGCAGAGCCTGTTACCAGCGTCGATGTCACTGCCGCAGACATGCTGATGGAGTTGGACGCGACCCTTGCCTCAAGCGGCATCGAGTTGTGCTTCGCTGAGATGAAAGATCCGGTCAAGGACAAGCTGAAGCGTTTTGGGCTCTACTTGCCGCTCGGTGAGCGTACCTTTTTCCCGACCATTGAAGTGGCAGTCAGCAAGTATGTCACGGCGCAAAGGGTGGTTTGACACCCCCAGGGATGAGGCATGGACTCATCATAGTGCGCCAGGAGCCAAGGACAGGAATATGAGGCGTTCTTAACCCCAACGTTGTTTGGGATCTTATAGTCGCACAAGCATTGCGGTCCGTGTATCATTATTTTCATTACAGGGTTTTGATTACAAGCCGTGCGATGCCCTCACTGTCTTAATGAGACGAATTTCTGATCTGATGAAGGACCTGCAAGAGATGCAGGACAAATTCGGCAACCTCCCGGTGACGATGAATCCTGAGAACTCGCCGGGGCAGTGTCACTTCGCCGGCGTGTGTCTGACCACGCTTGAGAAGAACGATATGGCGTCCGGCGGCGACGAAATCACGGACGGTGAATTGTCCGTCTACGTAAAGGCCTACGACGAAGAAGACCCCTACCTGCCTCCAGTTATCAGAGGTCTTGAGCAGTCCATTCAGAGAGTCGAGTTTGATCTGTTGCGGTATTCGGAGGAAGGGTACGGGAAGTCGCTGCGGGAGCGGAAGCAGCGCCTGGAAAGGATGCTTGTGGAACTGATGAGGAGGTATCCGGAGGGAAAATAACCCCTACTCCGATATGCGCGTATCTGCGCCTGATGATTTGGCGTCCCCAGGGGGATTCGAACCCCCGTTACCGCCGTGAAAGGGCGATGTCCTAGGCCGACTAGACGATGAGGACGTTCAGGCGAGCTACTACCAGTGTAAACTACAGGGTCTTCAAATAGGCGAGCACGTTGTCGCGTTCTTCGTCGCTCAACATGTCGGAGTAGGCCGGCATGCCGTTGCCGCCGGCGTTGATGATCGCCTTGACGTTGGCTTCCGTGGGCGCCTTGCCGTTCTTCAGCTTGGCCTTCTTGAAGAGACCCTTCAGGCCGGGACCCATCTTCTTCTCGTCGCTATCGGCGTTGTGGCACACCGCGCAGTTATCCTCGAAAACAGCCTTGCCCTTTTCGGCGTCGCCCGCCGGAGGCGCCGCGAAGACTCGTCCACCGACCAACAGAGCAACAGCCAGACCCGCGGTCGCGATGATTCCTTTTTGCATAGATACTATTCTACAATCACCGCATATGGCCCTCCAAATCGGCGATAAGGCTCCTGAAATCAAGTCCGGCGCGTTCCAGCTTTCCAAGCTCAAGGGCAAGCGCGTAGTGCTTTTCTTCTATCCCAAATCGGACACGCCCGGCTGCACCAAGGAGGCGTGCGAATTCCGCGATCTGTCGAAGAAATTCGATAAGCACGAGACCATGATCGTGGGCCTGTCTCCTGATAAGCCCGAGGCGCAGCAGAAGTTCGCCACCAAATACGGCCTCCCCTACGCGTTCGTGGCGGACCCGGAGCACTCGATCGCCGAAGCCTACGGCGTGTGGAAGGAAAAGAGCATGTACGGGAAGAAGTACATGGGCATCGAGCGGACGACGTACCTGGTGGGGGCTGACGGGAAGATCGCTAAAATTTTCCCCAAGGTTAAGCCGGAAGGACACGCCGAGCAGGTGCTCGCGGCCCTATCGGAATAGAGCCGCGAGCGGCAAGTCTACTGATAAACGGTTCCGAACAGATCGGTCATGACATTGATCGTGCTGTCGCAAGCATGGTTCAGGCAGGCCAGGCCAAACCCCGCCTCAATCGACTTGAGCAGCGAAAAATGGTTGTACGACGCGGAACTCTGCAAGCCGTGGGTTCCGTAGTTGGTGTCGACGATCAGCAGGACTTTGTTGGTGTTCGGCGCGATGCTGTAGTCGTTTTCGTCCCACACGATCACGATCGCGTTGTGGCCCTGTACCCATACCGGCGATTTCTTGATCGCTGTCACGATCTGTTTCAGGGCGATATCGCCGCGCTGCATGAGAGCAGGGTTCAGACCCGCCTGGGTGCCGTTGTCGTTAGGATCGTAGTTGCAGTAGGGGCCCGCGTTTCCACGCCCGTGTTGATCGTTGCACTGATTGGGCGCGATGAAAGAGAAGTTGGGGACGGATCCGGCGGCAAGGTCGGCATAAAGCCCGTTGGCGCCGTCAAAACCAACGATGTTGGTCAGGTCGCTGCCGGGCTGCTCGCCTTCCTGGATGCTGCGGAAATAGGCAAACGGGTTGTGTTTCACGGCATACAGATACACGATGTCAGACGACGAAAGCGGAGGTGTCAGCGTCGGAGTGATCTTGCTGAAATCAGTGAGGTTCGTGTAAAAACCGTCGCTGATGTTGATGCCGTCGGCGCCCTGGGGCGGCAGGCTCTCCTGGTAGCTCTTCCACGTCATTCCGGTCTCGGCCAGTTGATCGGCGATCGTCTTGCCGGAGGTGTTCGCGGCGGCGGGGATGGATTGAATGCCGTCGATGTTATTGACTCCGGGAGGGCCGCTGGTTTCGTTGGTGGTGTCCACCGCCGGCGTCGCCGCATCCGTGCCTGTGCCGCCAATGGGACAAATGGCTGGTGTCGACGGGGTATCGGTGGAAACCGTTTGAGAAGCCAGGTTGGTGATACAGGAGAAGTTGTGCCAGTCAGGATAGTTGTCACTGTGCACACCAAAGTTCGATGCGCCCACGACCTCCAGATAGTTCGTCAAGCTTGGGTGAGCAATTGCGAAGTAGTTGGTGGCGGTATTGGCGAGGCCCATCAGTGTGTTCGTGAATGGGAGGTTCGGATTGTTGACAACCTGGCTGTAGCCGTGATTCTCCATCATGATGAGAAACACTCGATCCAGCCGTGGTACGCCGTACGGAGCAGGGCCTTCGCCGGCGAACCCGAGAGCCGCGGCGGCGACGTACATGAAGCTCAGCGATATCGTCCTTGCATTCATTCTTGTTTCTTCTCCTCTGAAAATTCGCCTCGCCTTCGCCGATTGAAACAAGCGCGAAACGCGATGCTCAGGGGACTATAACAAGCGGGTTGCTGCGAATTCGCAACAGATGGATGAAAGCTTCATCAATCTTTACAGGTGTTGACGCGACGCGCACGGCGGAAGCTCCGCGCGAAAGGACGCTCGGGCGGAGGTCACAGAGGGGCCATCGGCGAGGTCCAGCGAAAAGATGCCGCTGTGGCGGCCGCCGCTACTCAGTCGCCCTCTCCGCTTCCAATGCACCCGACGCGCCCGCTTTCAGCGCCGCAGCGATAATTCGCTTGGCCTCGCTGACATTCTCGCGCGCCACGCGGACTTCTTCGGGCAGGTTTGGCATGGTCGGCGTGCCCTCCACCACGGCGGTGATTCCCGAGGCTTCGAGCAGCGCCTTGACGGAAAGAGCCTCCATCTCCGAAGTGGTTCCCGCGGATTGAAACACAGTGACCAGGTCCAGCTTATGGGATTTCGTAACAGGTTCCATACCCCGAGCTTACGCCTTTTTGACCGCGCAAGAGTAGAATAAAGTCATGGCGCGAGACAACGGTATTAATCTGGTATGGTTCACGGCGGGAGCGGCGATCGGTGCAACCATCGCTCTCTTATATGCTCCGCAAACGGGGAAAGAAACGCGGCGTTACATTGGCAGGAGAACGCGCGAAGGTCGCGACGCGATCGTTGAGGCCGGGGGCGACGTCGCCGACAAAGCAAAAGACCTATTTGACAAGGGCCGCCATATGGCGGACGAGGCCGCGGAGCTATTCGAGCGCGGCCGCAAAATCATCGAAGGATAATCAGGCCTCGTTTATGACCACCTCTGTCGCAACTGGGCGGCTCTCTGCCTTCTCGAACGAGCCGATCACCGACTTTTCCGTGCCCTCGAATCGGGCGGGAGCTGATGCGGCGCTGGCGCGCGTCCGCGCCGAGTTGGGCCTGGATTATGAACTGTGGATCGCGGGAGCCGCGCACAAGACAGGCGACCTGCTGACCAGCGTGAATCCGTCGAACTCTTCACAGGTGATCGGCAAGCATCACAGGGCGACGCCGGAACTGGCGGCCAGGGCCATCGAAGATGCGCACGCGTACTTCAGCGAGTGGAGCCGCGTGCCGGTGGAGCGGCGTGTGGACATGGTGGTGAAGGCCGCGTCGATCATTCGCAAGAATAAGATGGATTTCGACGCGTGGCTGGTGCTGGAGGCCGGAAAAACGTGGCCCGAGGCTGACGCCGATGTGAGTGAAGCCATCGATTTCGCCGAATACTACGCGCGGCAGATGGAGAAATTCGCTTCGCCCGAGCCGACGGTGCAGATGCCCGGCGAGCGCGACGAAATGATCTACATTCCGCTAGGCGCGGGCATCATCATTCCGCCGTGGAATTTTCCCCTGGCGATCATGTGCGGCATGACGCTGGCGGCTCTGGTGGCGGGCAACACGGTGGTGATCAAGCCTTCGAGCGAGACTCCGACCATTGCGCAGAAGTTCGCTCAAGTGCTGCGCGAAGCGGGATTCCCGCTGCGGAGTTTCTCACTGTGCACGGGCAGCGGATCGGCGATCGGCGACCTTCTCGTCGAGCACCCGAGGACGCGTTTTGTTTCCTTCACCGGCTCGCGGGACGTCGGCCTGCGGATAAACGAGTTGGCCGCCAAGCCGCGCAAGGGCCAGATCTGGATCAAGCGCGTGGTGGCGGAGATGGGCGGCAAGGACGCCATCATCGTCGACCGTGAAGCCGACCTGGAAGCGGCGGCGACCGGCGTGGTGCAATCGGCTTACGGGTATCAAGGGCAGAAGTGTTCGGCTTGCTCGAGGGCGATTGTCGACGAAGCGGTGTACGACGAGTTCCTGGAGAAGGTCAAGGCGAAGGTGGCGGCGATCACCGTCGGCCAATCGCACGATCCGGCCAATTACATGGGCCCGGTGATTAGCGCAAGCGCCCAAAAGTCCATCCTCGAATATATCGAGATCGGCAAGAAAGAAGGGCGCCTGATTGCCGGCGGTGGTCCGGCAGAGGGCCCTGGATATTTCATTCAGCCAACCGTCATCGCCGATGTCGACTCCAAGGCGCGCATTTTCCAGGAAGAAGTGTTCGGGCCAGTGCTGGCGGTGACCAAGGCGCGCGACTTCGACCATGCCCTGCAACTCGCCAACGATAGCGAATACGGCCTCACTGGGGCGGCCTACTCAAAGAACCCCGACAAACTTCGCAAGGCGCGGGAGCAGTTCTTTGTCGGCAATCTGTACTTGAACCGGAAATGCACGGGAGCCATGGTCGGGGCTCATCCGTTTGGCGGATTTAACATGTCCGGAACGGATTCCAAGGCGGGTGGCCCAGATTATCTCCTTCAGTTTCTTCAGGCAAAATCGATCGCCGAAAAGATTTGAAACTTTTTCCCGGATCGGTGTTTCTACAGGGAGTAGGTACTTGTCTTGCTTCACGCCTGCTCCATCGACGAGGATAGACTCGCACTCGCCGAGGCTGGACGCCAACCGCCCACTCCGGAACGGCTCGCCGAGCATCTGTGGGCGACCCGCGAGCGCCTGAAAGCATTTGGGATCCGCACTGGTGATTCTGTTGTAAGCCTGTTACCTGGGGGGCCGGACGAAGATACGGCACGGATGGCGGTGGAGGCTTCGCTCGCGCGGTTCGTACCGCTGACGGACGGCGGCTCGCGCCGGAAGTTCATTTCGCGGCTATCGGAGATTCGCGCGAAGTTGTTGCTGCTGCACCCAGGGCCTCATCCTTCGCGGGAAGCCGCGTTTTCCCTTGGTATTCCGGTGGCTGATGTGCTTCGTCACTTCGAGGCCGGTGTGTTCACTCTGGAAGCGGCTGTGCCGAGCCCGTCGGTGCACGAGAGAAGAGCTTCCGACGCAGTGCCTTTGGTGCTGATCGCGCCGGGCGCAGCGTATTCCCGACTATCCGCGCACCTGGACCCCGAACATCCGGTGATCGGAATTACTCCGCCCACCCTGGAACATATGCCTCCGCCGCACACGATTGAGCACATTGCCGCCCACTGTGTCCGCATCCTGCAGCGGTGTCGCGCACACGGGCCGTACGCGCTCGCGGGCTGGCAGGCGGAGGGTTTAGTCGCATTGGAGATGGCCCGATTGATCGAAGAAGAGGGAGAAAAAGTGTCGTTCGTCGCGATGCTGGACGCGACGGATCTGTTTTGTCCTCCCCGCAGCCTGGTCCGGCGCGCCGTCTCCCGTGTGGTGCGCAGGAAGTTGACTCCCTCCTGCGAACCTCTAGCCGGGGCCCTGCGGCGGTATCGTCCTTATCCGTGGTGCGGCAAGATCATTCATCTCGCGCCGGCCGGGCAGCCTGAGCCGCGCCCCGCCTGGTTTGAATGGGACCGCATCGCGCCGCACGGGCTGACGTCGCACTTCGCGCCGGCGGAAATGCTGACCGAGCCGAACGTGCGGATCGTCGCCGCGATTCTCGCCACGGAGATGGAGCGCGCTGCTGCGGGTTAGAATCGGGAGATTGTGAATCTCTCACCCGTTGTCCTGGAAGGCTCTCACGTCCGCCTGGAACCTCTTTCCGAATCGCATCACGCGGGGCTGTCCGCTGTGGGCCTGGATCCGGAGTTGTGGAAGCTGAATCCCAGCCAGGTGCTCGATGCAGACCAGATGATGCGCTACATCCGGGCCGCGCTTTCCGATCAGGAGAAAGGGACCGCGCTGCCGTTCGCGACCATCGAAAAGGCGACCGGCACCATCGTCGGCTCAACGCGGTACATGAACATCGATGTGGCGCATAAGCGCGTGGAGATCGGAAGCACGTGGATCGCGCCCCCGTGGCAGCGCACCGCGATCAACACCGAAGCCAAGTACCTGATGATGCGCCACGCGTTTGAGACGCTGGGGTGCAACCGGGTGGAACTGAAGACCGATACGCTGAACATGAAGTCACGCAACGCGATTCTGCGCATCGGAGCGAAGCAGGAGGGCATCCTGCGCAGCCACATGGTGACCTGGAGCGGCCGCCTTCGCGACACCGTGTACTTCAGCGTCATCGCGCCGGAATGGCCGGAGGTGAAGGCCAATCTGGAAGCGAAAATGGCGAGTAAGCGACAATAAAAAGATGGCTAGTTTTCGCGTCAAGACGCCGCAGCGCTCCTATGACGCCATCGTGGAGCGCGGGGCGGCGGGACGTATTCAGGAATTTCTTCCCGCCAAGCACGGCAAGGTGTTTGTCGTCACGACGAAAGACGTTTGGGATATGCACGGAGCGATGTTCGACGGCATCGCGCATACGCCGATCTTTTTCCCCGGAGGCGAATCGAGGAAGCGCCTCGCCGAAGTGGAGGCGATGGCTGAGCAGATGCTCGCCCAGGGAGGCGACCGGTCCAGCATCGTGGTGGCGTTCGGAGGCGGCATCGTCAACGATACAGGCGGTTTCCTGGCCGCGATTTTCATGCGCGGGGTGCCGGTGATCCAGGTGCCAACCACGCTGCTGGCGCAGGTGGACGCGGCGGTGGGTGGGAAAACCGGCGTGAACCTGGTGTCGGGGAAGAATCTGTTGGGCAGTTTTCATCAGCCGCTGGTGGTTCTGATCGATCCCGATGTCTTAAAGACGTTGCCGGAGCGCGAGTATCGCGCCGGGCTCTACGAGATCGTCAAGTGCGGCGTGATTCGCGATGCGGCGCTGTTTCGTCTGCTCGACGAAGGAGCCGCGCGGGTGATGGCGCAAGAGCCCGGAACCGTGGAGCGCATCATTGCCGACGCGGTGCGCATCAAGTGCGAAGTGGTCTCCGCCGACGAGCGCGAAGGCGGCTTGCGGCGCATCCTGAACTTCGGCCACACGGTGGGTCACGCGCTGGAGGCAGAAACAGGCTATTCGCGGTTTCTGCATGGCGAGGCTGTGGCCTTCGGCATGCGGGCGGCGACCGTGCTGGCGAAGCGGGCGGCGCATCTGGACGCGAAGGAAGCGGCCGAGATCGAACGCGTGATCACGAAATACGGGCCGATTCCGCCGCTCGACGGCATTTCCGCCAGCAACCTGGCGAAGCGGCTGGTGAGTGACAAGAAAACGATTCAAGGGAACGTACATTTCGTACTGCCGGTGAAGATCGGCGAGGTCACGGTGATGTCCGGCATCGACGACCGCGTGGTTTTGGAATCCATTGAGGCGGTTCTGCGTTGACGCCCAGAGAACTGGAAAACGCCGAACAGGAAAAAGCCCGCTGGGTTCAGGACATGTTCGGCCGCATCGCCGGCCGCTACGACCTGCTGAATCATCTGCTGTCGTTTAACTTAGACAAGCGCTGGCGCGCGCGGACCGTGAAGCGGCTGGAGGAGGTTCTAAAGCCCGATGCCCGCGTCCTTGACCTTTGCTGCGGCACGGGCGACGTTTTGGTCGCCCTGGAGAATCACGGCGCGTGGATCCTTGGCAGCGATTTCTGCCACCCGATGCTGGTGGAATGCCAGCGTAAGAGCCCGGGCGCGCCCTTGTTCGAGGCCGATGCGCTGGCGCTGCCGCTGAAGGACGCGTCTCTCGACTTGATCACCTGCGCATTCGGGTTCCGCAATCTGGCGAATTACGAAAAAGGCCTGCAGGAGATGCTGCGGGTGTTGAAGCCGGGTGGAGTGGCGGCGATTCTGGAATTCTCGCAGCCGACGAATCGAGTGTTTGGCGCCCTCTACGGGTACTTTTCGACGCGGGTACTGCCAAAGGTGGGTGGGATGATTTCCGGCTCCGGCGACGCGTATTTCTATCTGCCCGATTCGATCAGGAAATTCCCCGGCGCGGAGGCGCTTGCGGAAACCATGAAAGCCGCGGGCTTCGCCCGAGTGGGGTTCGAACGAATGACGGGCGGTGTGGTGGCGCTGCACCTGGGATACAAGTAAGTCCCACTCAAATCAGAGAATCGATCCAATCCAGCGTGCGGCTGATATCGTCCTCGGTGGTGCGAGGGTTGATGGTGCAGAAGCGCAGCACGGTGCGGCCCTTTAGAACGGTGGAGGTGGCGAGCCCAAAGCCGTCCTCGAGCATAGCGTCATGGAGCTTCGGATAGTCCGCAGCGGGATGGTGAAACGTCACGACGCCCATTTGCGCGGGAGTGACGATCTCCCAACCGGGCATGGTCCGGAGCTTCGTTTCGGCGAATTCCGCCAGCGCGAAGCCCCGTTCCATGGCCGCGCGGAACGCGTCGAGGCCGAAATACTGAATCGACATCCAGAGCTTGAGCGCACGGAAACCTCGCGTGAGCTGGATGCCGTAGTCGCACGGATTCACCTCGGCAAGATTGCGGTGCACGTCGGCGAGGTATTCGGGCATGATGCGGTAGGCGGACTTGAGAATACTCGCGTCGCGCACCAGGACGCAGCCACACTCCATCGATTGAAAGAGCCATTTGTGCGGATCGAGCGAGAGAGAGTCCGCGAGTTCAATGCCGCGCAGGAGAGCTTTTCCGCGATCGCAGAGCGCGACAGCTGCTCCGTAGGCGCCATCGATATGGAACCAGAGATCATTGGCGCGGCAAATTTCGCCAAGCTCCGGGAGAGGATCGATCGCTCCACTGTTCGTGGTCCCGGCATTGGCGACCACGGCAAAAGGGCGCAATCCGGCGGCCCGGTCGGCGGCGATCAGGCGCGCGAGTTCGCCGGCGGGAAGGCGGAACTGGGCGTCGGAGGGGATCTTCCGGATCTGCCCGGGGACGAATCCGGCGACGTGGAACGCCCGGTCGACGCAGGAATGCGTTTGATCGGAATAATAAACGGTGGCCTTGTCGATCCGATGTCCCAGTTTCGAATCGCGCGCCGCGACGAGAGCGGTGAGGTTCGCCATGGAGCCTCCACTCACGAAGAGTCCGCCGGAGGTCTCGGGAAGGCCGCACCATTGCCGCATCCAATCGACGACGGCCAGTTCGAGGGCGACGGGTCCGGAGCCACCCAGCCAGGATCCGGCGAACACATTGAAGCCGGAAGCGAGAGCGTCGGCCATGACGCTGACGAAGTTCGACGGCACCGGCACGAAGGCGAAGAAGCGCGGGTGCCCGACGTTCATCATATTGGGGAAAACGTGGCGCTGGAGCGTCGCGAAGATCTCATCGGGCGCGACGGGTTGCGAGGGAGGGTCGGCAAGGAGCGCGGGGCGCAACACGGCGGGATCACCTTTGGCGCCGACGCGCTTTTCGGGAAGCTGGGAAAAGTGATCGACGAGAAGATCGACGGCGCGGTACCCGAGTGCGCGCATCTCCGAGGGGGAGAGATCGAGAGTATCTTTATTCATGGGAGCAATGGGACAGACCGCTCTGTCCGCAGCCAATCATAAATCAGTTCGGGTATCCTTTACCCTGATGACGACGATCCTGTTCTCGATGCTGCTAGCGCTCGCTGCGGACGTAAAGATCGATAACGACGCCGTGCGCGTGCTTAGAGCCGCCGACGAGCCGCATAAACCAACTGCTCTGCACCGGCATGACCTGAATCGTGTCATGATTTACCTGACTGATGGCGATCAGACCATCCGTTATCAGGACGGGCACATTGAGACCCATCACTGGAAGGCCGGCGAGGTCGCCTGGAGCCCGGCCGGCGGCATGCATGTGAGTGAAAACACAGGCTCAACGACGCTGCGCATTGTCGAAGTGGAACTGAAACAGCCAGCCCCCGCGCAGAGTGCTCCACGAAACCTGAAGCTCGACCCCGTGGCGATCGATCCGGCGCACAATCTCTTGATCTTTGAGAATCCTCAAGTGCGCGTTTTTCGCAGCTGGCGCGAGGCCGGCGGGACGGAGATGATGCACGAGCACACAGGCAAAGGCCGCGTGGGCGTGTTCTTGACCGATTTGAACGCAACAGTGAAGCTGGCCGACGGGTCGCAAAGCGCGCTTCCCAAGGTCGCCGCGGGCGATATCACCTGGAGCGGACCGGTGATGCACGCCACAACGAACCTTGGGCCGAATAAAATGGAAATGATCGTGGTCGAAGTGAAGTAAAGCGGCGGTATACTGAAAGTCTCCCCCGCATTTTGTAACGATGTCGAATACGCCTTTCGTTCATCTCCACTGCCACACGGATTATTCGCTGCTCGACGGCGCCTGCGAGATCTCGCAATTAATGGAGGTTGCCGAGCAGCAGAAGATGCCCGCGATCGCCATGACCGATCACGGCAACCTGTTCGGCGCGGTGGAGTTTTACAATCACGCCAAGGCGAAAGGCATCCATCCGGTGATCGGATGCGAGGTGTACGTCGCGCAGCAGGGGCGAACCAACAAGAGCGATACGAATCGCTACAACCACCTGGTACTGCTGTGCGAAAACCAGGAAGGGTATCGCAACCTCACGAAACTGGTTTCCACCGGCTATCTGGAAGGGTTCTATTACAAGCCGCGCATCGATAAGGATCTGTTGGCCCAGCACTCCAAAGGCCTGATCGCATTGTCGGCGTGCCTGCGCGGCGATATCAACGAGACGCTGCTGGCGGATCGCTACGAGGAAGCCAGGCGGCTGGCCTACGAATATACCGACATGTTCGGGAAAAAGAACTATTTCCTCGAACTGCAGGATCACGGCCTGGAAAAGGACGCGGAGGTGCTGCCGCTGATCCACCGGCTGTCGCAAGATACGGGCATTCCGCTGGTGGCAACCAACGATTCGCATTACCTCCGCAAGGACGACGCCCGCGCGCACGAAATCATGCTATGCATCCAGACGGGCAAGACGATGTCGGACCCGAACCGGATGCGCTTTGATCAACCGGCGTTCTATATCAAGTCTCGCGAAGAAATGCTGGCGCTGTTCGGCGACGTGGAAGAGGCTCTTGACCGGACGTGGGACATCGCGCAGCGCTGCCAGGTGAAGCTATCTCCCGTCGAAGAGCCGTTTCCGAAGTTCGGCGTGCCGGAAGGGCAGACGATCGACAGCTACTTCGAATATGTTGCGCGGCAGGGATTTGAGAAGCGCCGCACGCGCCTGGAAGCCTTGAAGGCCCAAGGCCGTTTGAAACACGATCTGGCCGAGTACGCCGAGCGGCTGGACCGCGAGATCCGGATCATCCAGCAGATGAAGTTCTCCGGCTACTTCCTCATCGTGTGGGATTTCATCCGCTACGCGAAGCAGAAGGGCATTCCTGTAGGGCCTGGACGTGGATCGGCCGCCGGCAGCCTGGTCAGCTATGCGATGGAAATCACCGACATCGATCCGCTGGCCTACGGCCTGCTGTTCGAGCGCTTCCTGAATCCGGAACGCATCAGCATGCCCGATATCGACATCGATTTCTGCACGCGGGGGCGCGGCGATGTGATTCAGTACGTCACGGAGAAATACGGCCGTGAGCAGGTGGCGCAGATCATTACCTTTGGCACGCTGGCCGCGCGTGCCGCGATCAAGGACGTGGGCCGCGCGCTCGACATGGGCTTCGCGGACGTGGAAAGAATCACCAAGCTGATTCCCACGCAGCCCCTGAACATCAAGCTGAAGGAAGCGCGCAAGATCGAGCCGCAGATCGACGATCTGGCCCGCAAAGATCCTCGGGTGAAGGAAGTACTGGAGGTCGCCGAGCGGCTGGAGGGGATGGCGCGCAATGCGAGTGTGCACGCGGCGGGCGTGGTGATTTCGCCGGTTCCGCTGACGGACCTGATCCCGCTTTACAAGACGAACAAAGACGAAATTGTAACGCAGTACGACGGCGTGGTCCTGGAAAAGCTGTCGCTGCTCAAGATGGATTTTCTTGGGCTGACCACTCTGACCATCATCGCCGACGCGCTGAAGCTGATCGAGAAGTATCGCGGCGTGAAGATCGTCATCGAGGATCTACCGCTGGACGACAAGCAGACCTATGAAAGCGTGTTTCACAGAGCCTATACCAGCGGCGTGTTCCAGTTCGAATCGCCGGGTATGAGGGACATTCTGCGGCGCTACCAGCCGGACCGCCTGGAAGATCTTTGCGCCCTGAACGCTCTCTATCGCCCCGGACCAATGCAGATGATCGACGACTTCATCGACCGCAAACACGGCCGCAAGGAAGTGGTTTACGATCTGCCTGAAATGAAGGCCATTCTGGAGGAGACCTACGGCGTGATGGTCTACCAGGAGCAGGTGATGCAGATCTCCAACGTCCTTGCGGGCTATTCGCTGGGCGACGCCGATATGCTGCGCCGTGCGATGGGGAAAAAGAAGGCCGAGGAAATGGCCAAGCAGCGCGAGCGCTTCGTCACCGGCGCGAAGGCGAAGGGCCACCCGCAGAAGAAGGTTGAAAAAATATTCGACCTGATGGAAAAATTCGCGGGATACGGCTTCAACAAGTCGCACTCCGCCGCATATGCGTACCTGGCGTTCGTCACGGCGTACCTGAAGGCGCATTACCCTATTGAGTTCATGTCGGCGCTTCTGACCTCGGAAACAGGCAACACGGCGAAGGTCGTGAAATACATCAACGAGTGCCGCGAAATGAATATCCGCGTGCTCGCGCCCGACGTGAACTGGTCTGAATTTACGTTCACGCCGGTGCCCGACGGTCCCGACCCCGGCATTCGCTTCGGCCTCGGCGCGATTAAAAACGTCGGCTCAAACGCGGTGGATTCCATCGTCGCGGCCCGCACCGGGGGCGGCAAATTTGGTTCGCTCTTTGAATTCTGCGAGCGCGTGGACCTGGGCGCGGTAAATCGCCGCATGATTGAGAGCTTCATCAAGGCTGGCGCAATGGATTCGCTGGAAGGCACGCGGGCACAGTTGATGGCCGTGATCGATAGCGCCATGGAGACCGGCGCGCGCGCGCACAAAGACCGCGAAAGCGGACAATCCGGCTTGTTCGCGAGCTTGATGGAAGAACAGGTGCCCGCCGATCATCCCCTGCCGAATGTTCCGGACTGGACCAGCCAGGACAAGTTGTCGGCCGAAAAAGAGATCCTCGGCTTTTACGTCAGCGGACACCCGCTGGATCAGTACATGGATAAGGTTAACGAGCTGGCGACGTACCGGTCGAGCAATCTGGAGGGCCTCGCCAAGGGCACGGAGGTCGCGCTCTGCGGAATCCTCACCGGCGTGCAGCGGCGTCGCAACAAGGAACAAAAGCTCTGGGCATCGATGCAGATTGAAGATTTGGAAGGCTCGATTGAGGCGATGGTGTTTACCACGCAATATGAGCGTCTGGAAAAGTCCCTGATCGAGGATAAAGCCGTCCTGGTGCGCGGGCTGGTGCTGCCGGAAGAGAACGCGCCCCCCAAAATTTCGGTTCAGGAGATCGTACCGCTGGAAGTGGCGCGCGTGAACCTGCCGTCGCTGATCTCGATTCGGGTGCCGGTGAACGGGTCGGGGAGCGCGGACCGGGCCAGCGCCCTGCAGAAACTCTTCGCCAATAAACCGGGCACCACCGAAGTTCGCCTCCGGTTGGAAAAATCGCGCGATTTCTCGGTCATCCTGGATCTTTCCATGAAAGTCCGCCCCGACAAGGAGTTTTGCGCCGAGGTAAAGCGCATCTGCGGCTCGGAGGCGATGGAGATTCTCGCCAATTAAGGTATTCTGAACTAGTAGCCCTCATCATGGCCGACGCGCAGTCTCCCCAACCATCCAATCCCAGCTGGGAACGCGTGCAACTTGCACGCAATCCCAAGCGCCCGCACGCGCTCGATTACATTCAGCGCATTTTTACGGATTTTCAGGAACTGCACGGCGACCGCGCCTATGCCGACGATCATTCCATCGTGGCCGGGATGGCATGGTTCGAGGAGAATCCGGTGATGGTGGTGGGCCAGCAGAAGGGCCGCGACACCAAACAGAAGCTGTTCCGCAATTTTGGCATGCCGAAGCCCGAAGGCTATCGCAAGGCGATGCGCCTGATGGAAATGGCGGCAAAATTTTCGCGGCCGATCATCACGCTTCTCGACACGCCCGGCGCGTACCCCGGCATCGACGCCGAGGAGCGGGGCCAGGCCGAAGCCATCGCGCAAAATCTCCGCGAAATGTCGCGGCTGGGCGTGCCGATCATCGTCGTCGTGATTGGCGAAGGTGGCAGCGGTGGCGCGCTAGCCATCGGAGTCGGCAATCGCGTGTACATGATGGAGAACGCGGTGTACAGCGTCATTTCGCCGGAGAGCTGCGCGGCGATCATCTATCGCGACTCCGGCAAAGCGGCGCTGGCCGCGGCCGCGCTGAAGATGACCGCGCCCGATCTGCTGAACCTGGGCCTGATCGACGGAATCATTCCCGAGCCCGGCGAAGGGGCGCACACCGATCCGGAGAATGCCGCAGACGCGCTGCGCCTGATGCTGCGCATTGGACTTTCCGAACTATCGGGCATGTCGCCGCAGCAGTTGATCGACGACCGGTACGACAAATTCCGCCGAATGGGATCATTCTTCACGGAGCCGATTTTGTGAACAAAGCCGCGATCATCGGGATTGTTTTTCTGATTCTGGTCGCCGCCGCGATCTACTATTCCACCACCTCGCTGGCCGCCTATCGCGTCGAGGTGTGCATGGAGTTTAGGGGCAACACCAACTGCGGCAAGGCGTCGGGATCCACCAAACAGGCCGCGCAGCGCGCGGCGACGGGAATTGCCTGCTCCCCGCTCGCCTCCGGCGTAACCGATTCGATGGCATGCGACCAGACGCCTCCGAAATCCGTCACCTGGCTGAAGTAGTGGAATGATCCGCCGGCTCTTTTCGGGCCCTGTTTGAAAATCACCCAAAGAGAGCCGCGACCATCGGGAGCGGTTGACACCGTGAGAGTACACCAAACTACTCTTCGGGCAGATAACTGGCAATCGCGATGCCCGCGGCGTCGGCTCGCACCAGGAATTCGTCGCGGTCGATCAGCAGCGTGCGCGATGCGTCGATGGCCAGCGCAGAGGTGTTCGTCTCTTTCATGATGTCGACGGTTTGCGGGCCGGCCACCGGCACGTCGAACAACATATGCTTCCGCAGGCGGGATGCCTTCACCAGCCGCAGCGGTTTCCCTTCGACCAGGGATGCCGCGCGGCGCAGCATCGCGTCGGTTCCCTCCATCGCTTCCACGGCCACACAGGCGCGGTCCGCGATAGCGACGCTTTGACCAACGTCGATGCCGGCCAGAACGCTCGCCACGTGGCGGCCGTATTCGATGTCGCGCGTTTCCTCCGGCGTCAGTTTGCGCTTGGTCAGCGTGCCCTCGGTGGCAAGAAGATCCTTCAGCAGCAGCGTCGAATCCACCAGTTCCACGCCCTCGTCGTTCAGCACGCGCGCGATCGCGTTGATCAGGCCCTCGGTGTTCTTCGTTTCGATGTTCAGCAGGAGTTTGGCGAGGCGCCAATCGGGCACGATGGAGGAAAAAATCTTGGCGTGTTTCACCTGCCCGCACATCATCAATTTCGTGATGTGCTCCTTGTGGCAGATGTCGATCAACTTGCCCAGCGCCCCGAGGGAAATCCAGTGGCAGCGCGCGGCGAGCGCCTCGATTTCGGGCGACGCTTCTTCCTTGATTCCGATGGCGACGATTTCAAAGCCGGCCTTGCGCGCGGCTTCTAGTGCGAGCACGGGAAAGCGTCCATTGCCGGCGATCAGCCCGTAACGCATCTTATTTGATAAAGCCCCGGTCGGAGGTGCGGATGAATTCGAGCAGTTCCTCCACCTCCGGCGACGGCGCGACTTCTGCCGCGATCTTCGCGACGGCCTGGGTGGTGTTCAGGCCCGAGCGCGTCAGCAGGCGGAAGGCTTTGTGGAGCGAATCGATGGTTTCGGCGGAGAAATCACGGCGCTTGAGGCCAGTCGCGTTTTCGCCGAACACCTTGGCCTCGCGCTCGGTCACGGTGTTGGAAAACGGCAGGACATCGCGCGTAATCACGCTGTATCCGCCGATGATGGCATGCTTGCCGACGCGGCAGAACTGGTGCACGCCCGTCGACGCGCCGATCACGGCCCAGTCGCCCACGGTGACGTGTCCGCCGAGCGTGGTCGCATTGGCCAGCACCGTGTGGCTGCCGATATGGACGTCATGCGCCACGTGAACGTACGCCATCAGCAGATTGCCGTCGCCAACGCTGGTGAGCATGCCCCCGCCCTCGGTGCCACGGTGAATCGTGACGAATTCACGGATCTTGTTGCGATGCCCGATGCGCGTAGAGCTGCGCTCGCCATGATATTTCAGGTCCTGCGGCGCAACGCCAACGCTCGAATAGGGGAAGAACACGTTGTCCTCACCGATCTCGAGCGGGCCTTCGAAGAAAACGTGCGCCATCAACCGGGTCCGCGAGCCGATTTCCACATCTGCACCCACGACACAGTATGGACCGATTTCCGCCGACTCAGCCACTCGAGCGCTGGAATCGACAATCGCGGTGGGATGAATCACGTCAGTCCTTTTCGAGGCGGTCGGCGAGCTTGCACATCATTTCCGCCTCGGCCACGACAACCCCGTTGACGGTAGCGACGCCATTCATCTTGGCGATGGTGGCCTTGCGCTTCAGCACTTTCATTTCGATGCGAAGCTGATCGCCGGGCACCACGGGCTTGCGGAACTTCGCTTCGTTGACGGCGGCCAGCAGCACGAGCTTGTTCTTGCGATCAGGAATCGAGCTGAGCACAAGAATTCCGGCAACCTGCGCCATTGCCTCGACGATCAGCACTCCGGGCATCACTGGAATGTCCGGGAAATGGCCGGCAAAAAAAGGCTCGTTGATGGTGACGTTCTTAATGCCGACGACGCGCTCCTCCTCAAGCTCCACGATGCGGTCGACAAGCAGCATCGGGTAGCGGTGAGGAAGGATGTCCCAGATCTGCTGGATATCCATGACAGGCATGCAATCAACGAGTATAGCAGTCCGCCTCAACGTCGGGCGCCAAATCAGGGTTTCTCAGGTTCTGCCCAGCCTTCCGATTTGTCATACTGTCCATTCTATGGACCCTTTCCTCCGTTATGCCAAGCTGCATCAGAAGGACATCGTCGCGCTGATCAAGGAATTCGTCGAATGCGAATCGCCCAGCGACAGTCCGGCGGATGTCAACCGCTTCGTCGATCTGCTTTTCTCGCGCGTGGGAGACATTGCGAAGGTCAAGACGTTTCCGGGGGGCGCGTTTGGCAAGCACGCGCGCGTCGAGTTCACGCTGCCTGGCGCGAAAACATCCGGCCAGATTCTTGCGTTGGGGCATTCGGATACCGTCTGGAGCCTCGGCACGCTGCGAACGATGCCATTTCTCGAAAAAAAAGGACGCTTGTGGGGACCCGGCGTGCTCGACATGAAGGCCGGCATCGCGTTTTTCATCTTTGCCATGCGAGCCCTGCGCGAACTCGACGTGCCCGTGGCGAAGAAGGTGGTCATGCAGGTCAATTCCGACGAGGAGGTGGGCAGCGAATCGTCGCGCGCACTCACCGAGGAAGCGGCGCAATCGAGCGACTCCGTGCTGGTGCTCGAGCCGGGCACGGGCCTCGAAGGCAAGCTGAAAACCGCGAGGAAAGGTGTCGGCGATTACCAGATCGTCGTGTGCGGACGCGCTTCGCATGCGGGTGTTGACTTTTCCAACGGCGCCAACGCCATTGTCGAGATGGCCCGTCAACTGGAACGCGTTGCCGGCTTTACCAAGCTTGATCATGGCGTCACGGTTAGTCCCGGAGTGATTCAAGGAGGCACGCGCAGTAACGTGGTGCCCGCCGAATGCCGGGCGGAAATCGACATTCGCGCGCCCCGTATGCGCGATCGCGATTATCTCGAAAAGAAGTTCGCGTCGTTGAAGGCTTTCGACAAGCGCTGCCAGATTGAAGTCACCGGCGGTTTGAACCGTCCGCCGCTGGAGCGGTCGGCGGGCGTTCGCAAACTGTACAAACTGGCGGAGAAGCTGGCAGCCGAATTGGGCGTCGCGTTGCAGGAGTCAGCCACTGGCGGCGGTTCGGACGGAAATTTCACCGCCGCGTTGGGAGTCCCGACGCTGGACGGCCTCGGGGCGGTGGGCGAGGGCGCGCACGCCCCCAATGAGAGTATCCTTATAAGCCGGATCGCGGATCGCACGGCGCTGCTCGCCAAACTTGTCGCGGCCCTATAAATATGGTCGTCACCAGCCTACCGATTGCGATTTTGTTGTGCGTGGTCACGATGCTCGGTTGGGGCTCCTGGGCAAACACCCAGAAGCTCGCCGGCAAGGAGAAGTGGCCCTTCGAGCTGTTCTATTGGGATTACGCCATCGGCGTGTTTCTCTTCTCCATTCTTTTTGCCGCGACGCTCGGCGGAGGATTCGCGATCGTCGCAGCCGCCACCGTCCCCGCGCTCATCAGCGGCGCGATCTTCAACTTGTCCAACATTCTGCTCGTCGTCGGCATCGACGCGGCGGGCATGTCCGTTGCGTTTCCGGTAGGCGTGGGCCTTGCGCTGGTCATCGGCACGGTGGAAAGCTATCTTGAGTCGCCGAAGGGCAATCCGTCGCTGCTATTTGCGGGCGTGGCGCTGATCGTCTTCGCCATGATCATGTCGGCCGCGGCATACAACCGGCTGCCGAAGGCGGGCGGAAAGAATCGCATGAACGGGTTGATTTTCTCGATCATCGCCGGATGCACCATGGGGCTGTTTTACCCGCAGTTGATGCGAGCCATCGGGCCGGATAAGCTGACGCCCTACGTCGCGCTGGTATTTTTCGGACTGGGCGTGTTGGCGAGCAACGTCATCGTGAACACGGTTTTCATGAAGGCCGGAGGCGTCGGCTACGCGGACTATTTCCGCGGAAGCGCGAAGTTGCACTTCATAGGGATTCTGGGCGGATGCATCTGGATGGTTGCGCTGTGCCTTAACGTGGTCGCCGCCCATGTAGCGGGACCTGCGGTTTCCTACGCGCTGGGCCAGGGCGCGACGCTCATCGCCGCGATCTGGGGTGTGTTTATCTGGCGCGAATTTCAAGGCGCGCCGAAGGGCACAATGTTCTACATCGCCCTGATGTTCATCGGCTACTTGAGCGGGCTCATTTTGATCGGCGCTGCCACTCTGCAGTGAACACGTCTGCCTTCACGAAGGATTTCTGCGTCCCGACGTTGAGGGTCGAAAGGGCCGCGTAAAGATTAGCGCGCGAAATCGCTTCGCGTTCGCCGTAGCCGCTCGACAGGAAGACAGCCAGGCTGCCGATAAATGCGTCGCCCGCGCCGGTAGTGTCGACCGGCTGAACGGAGAACGCCTCGATGTGCACCTCCGGCTCCATCAGCAGCGCGCCGTTTGCGCCCAGAGTGATAATCGCGCGATTGATGCCGTCTGCCAGCAGTTTACGCGCGCAGGCCCTCGCGTCGTCGAGGTTTGTTACGCGCATGCCGGACAGTACTTCCGCCTCGGTTTCGTTCGGGATCACATAATCGGCGATGCCGACCTGCTTGAGGTCCAGCACCTGCGCGGGCGCGGGGTTGAAAATCGTACTGATGCCGTGGCGATTGGCCAACTCCAAGGCCGCAATCGTGGTCGCCAGGGGAATCTCCAGCTGAAACACGACCATGTCCGCGCTTAAAATAACATCTCTCGCAGCCTCAACGTCCGCGGGCGTCAGACAGTCGTTCGCGCCCTTTACCACCAGGATGCGATTCTGTCCGGAGCTTTCGACGAAGATCGGCGCAACGCCGGTGGATACACCCGCAGTCTTCAAAACGCGGCTGGTATCGATGCCATAGGATTTTAAATTCTCGATGGTCGCGTCGCCAAACATGTCTTCCCCCACGCGGGCGATCATCGTCACATCGGCTCCGCAATTGCGCGCGGCCACGGCCTGATTCGCGCCCTTGCCGCCGAAGCCGAGCGAAAAATCGCGCCCGAAAATCGTCTCGCCGGGGCGCGGGAACTGGTCTGTAAACGTGGTTAGATCGATATTCGCGCTGCCGATCACGACGATGTGGGGCATGGCGTTATTAAAACACAGGCAGTGCAGCCAGATCGGCCGAAGGAAACGGAACGCCGAGCACTTGCGCCAGCGTCGCCGCAATGCTGCGCATGTCGATTTCGCCCAGATTCACGCCCGACTTGATCTTCGGGCCGGCGATGAAGAACGAGGCGAGCAGCTGCGGATTGGACGGCGCATAGCCATGCGTGCCCCCAACGCGCGCCGGGCGGTCTGTATTCACTACAGAGAAATTCGACTGCATATCGACCCAATACGCCGCCTCTGGGCGTCCTCCGAACACCGCGATCTGAAGGGGCTCCAGTATCTGCGCGATGCCGTTGTTCGGATCCTCGGCGAGGCGCTTCAAAAGCTGACCGACCTTAGTGCGCGTCGCTTCATCGTTCGGGTCCTTCAGAATGATCGCCGCCGAGCCCGCTTCAAGATCGGGATACGCCTTCCACGCCGTGACCTTGCCGTTAGTCTTGGTGATGAGCCCCGCTTCCATCATCGGCGCGACGATGTTGAAGCTGTGGTCCGTGCGCGTGAAGCCGTGATCGGAGAGAACGCAGATCACGGGGTTGGGAGAGACGGAGCGCGCGGCGTCTTCGAGTTCGCCCACTTCGGCGTCGATCTGTTCGAGCGCGGCGTTGGCAGGCGCGCTAAACGGACCTCCAGCGTGCTCCAGATGATCGAGCGATGCCAGATGCACCGTGACGAATTGTGCTCTCTTGTTGCGCAAGATGTATGCGGCGTAGCGGGTTCGTTGGCGGTCTCCGTGCTCGGCGTCGTCGAGATCCGTCACATAAGCGCCAGCCTCTTTCTCGATTTCAGCCATCAGGCCAGGCGTGCTCACGACCCGCATCAGCTTGATATCCTCGCCGGGAAATTTTGACGCGCGCCAGTATTCGGGGATGTTGTAGCGCACGCTCTTCGCCCCTACACTGACCGGCCAGCTGACGCTACCGGTGACGAACCCGGCCTTCGCCGCGGCGTCCCAGAGCGTGGGCACGGCAATATCCTCCGCGTACCACATCCACCCCGCGAGATTCAGATCGAAAGGATCAAAGACGACGTTGGAATAAATACGATGTTTCGCCGGCCAGACGCCGGTGAGGATCGTTGTGTGGCTGGGATAAGTAACCGTCGGCAGCACGCCGCGGACGCCGGTAGCATGCGCGCCGTCTTTTAAGATGCGCCGCAGATGAGGGATCTTCAGGCCATGCTCGTCGGCCTTAAGGACGTAGTCAGGGCGCATGCCGTCAATGGAGACGACCACAAGTGCATTTTGCGCGGCCAGTGGCAACGCCAGCGCGAATAACAGAGATCGGAACATGGGGGAATCATAGCATTGGAGAATTGCGGCGCCGTGAACGCGGCCATAAGAGACACTTCGGCTGCAGAAGTGCCGTGCGCGGCCGGAGCCCTGCTGATAAGGCAGGCGTTGTCCGGCCGCGTGTGGATCGGGGGCATCTCGCGAGGGGTTCCAGGGCTTACCTATCACTCCCCATTTTTTTATCCCTGCTTTGACGCTCACCCTCTGAAAACTCCCCTGCAGGCGGCAATAAGGGCTATCCGCTCAATAGTGTTGTTACGGGATCGATCCCGAGGTTCCTCCGTCGGCGCCATGCTACGAGCTGACGCCGAGGGCGGTAAGGCCGCCGGAGACTCAGGTCCACTTCAGTACGACACTTCGTGGCCACGAAGATTCTGCTTGAAGGTACACGGCGGCGCGAAGGGCGGCTTGCAGTGAAAGTCGCAACTTGCACAAAGATGGACGAATAGTGGTTCCGAAATGTCCGGAACTTTCGGGATCACGGTGCGTAGTTCACGCTATGCGTGCCTTGGCGTTCCTCCTGTTCCTTCCTGCGGCGTTTGCGCAGGACTCCGATTTATTCAAGACCATCTCGAGGCTGGATGCGGCTCTGTTCGATGCCTACAATTCGTGCGATTTGGAGAAGTTCGGCTCCCTGCTGGCCGACGACTTGGAGTTTTATCACGACGTCACGGGCCTGAGCACGGGCAAGCAGGCGACAGTGGACGCGGTGAAGGCCAACATCTGCGGCAAGGTGCATCGCGACCTGGCGTCTGGCTCGCTGCGCGTCTATCCGCTGAACCATTACGGCGCGGTGGAGACGGGCATTCACCTATTTTGTAATCCCAAGCTGGGCAAGTGTCCGGATGGCAGCGGCGTCGGCCGATTCATAACGATCTGGCAGAACAAGGCGGGTGAATGGAAGGCGACGCGGATCATCAGTTACGACCATTGCAACAACTGCTCATCGGCAACGGCGCCGGAGTTCCGGAAATAGAGCGTTCCTATTCCGGGTCTATCCGGTACTCCGTCTGAACCAGGCCGCCGGGGTATTGCTGCACACGCACCAGCTGCATCTTGATATCGTGCGGCACCGTTCCAAATAGCGGAATTCCTTCGCCGATCAGCTTGGGTACGCGCGTCACGATCAGGCGATTCACCAGGCCGGCGCCCAGGAATCGCTGGATCGTGACGCCTCCGTCGACGTAGACGTGCTTCGCGCCGCCCGCGGCGAGCTTTGCCGCGATCTCCGCTGGATCACCGGCCATTTGCTCGACTCGTCCGCGCACCGACGAGAGGTCGATCGGGTGGCTGCTCAGCACCACGACGCGTCGATCCCCATAGGGCCACTCCGGAAAGGCCCGCACCGTCTCAAAGGTATTGCGGCCGATCACCAGCGTATCCACGCTCGCGAAGAACTCTTCGTAACCGTGAGGTTCGTTCCCTTCAGGGTCCAGAAAATCGAATTCGCCGTTCGGCCGCGCGATGAAACCATCGACGCTTGTTCCTACAAAGACGGACATTATCATGGAAGTTTCCCCGCGAACCAGTGTAACTCCCCATCGGACCAAAGCCGCGCTACCATAGGCTTCATGATTGAACTGCGCGTGAACGGATCCGCCAGGAAATTCGATGGCGACGGCGATATGCCCCTTCTATGGTATTTGCGCGACGTGCTGGACCTCACCGGCACGAAGTTCGGATGCGGAATGGGATTATGCGGAGCCTGCACGATCCACATCAACGGTGCAGCAGTGCGAAGCTGCCAGACTACGATGAAGGCCGCGGCGGGCAAGTCGATCACCACGATCGAAGGCCTCGCGAATGGCCACCTGCACCCGGTGCAGGCTGCTTGGGAAAAAGGCAACGTTCCGCAGTGCGGATACTGCCAGAGCGGTCAGATTATGCAGGCCGTGGCTCTGCTCAAAGAGAAGCCGAAACCCACGGACAAGGACATCGACGACGTGATGCAGGGCAACATCTGCCGCTGCGGGACGTATCAGCGGATTCGTGCGGCCATTAAGGTCGCGGCGGGGGTGAAGGCATGAACCGCGTCGAATTAGTCGTCTCGCGCCGAGGCTTCCTCGGCATCTTTTCCGCCGGGGCGTTCGTGCTGGCCACCGAAGGCCTGGAAGCCGACGCCACCTGGCAGCCCAGCGTCTATCTCGGCATGGAGCCAAGCGGCCTGGTGACGATCATCGCGCACCGTTCGGAGATGGGCACGGGTATCAAGACGTCTTTGCCGATGGTGGCGGCCGACGAACTGGACGTCGATTTCAAGAACGTCCGCGTGGAGCAGGCCATTGGCGACGCGAAGTATGGATCGCAGGATACCGACGGATCCAACTCCATCCGCAGCTTTTACGAAGCGCTGAGGATCGCGGGCGCGACAGCTCGCACGATGCTGGAGCGTGCGGCGGCTTCGCAATGGGGCGTGCCTGTGGCGGAGTGCAGGGCTCGCAACGAGCAGGTGGTCCACGTGCCGAGCGGCAAGAAAATTGCTTATGCGGCGCTAGTGACGGCTGCATCAAAGCAGGCTGTTCCCAAGAAGGAAGAACTGACGTTCAAGGCTCCGTCCGAGTATCGCTACATCGGGAAGGCTCTGCCGATCGTCGATTTGCTCGACATGTGCACGGGAAAGGCCGTCTACGGCATCGACGCGAAGATACCTGGGATGGTCTACGCGTCCATCGAGCGCTCGCCCGTGATGGGCGGCAAGATCGTATCCGTGGACGACAGCGAGGCGCGCAAGGTGAAGGGCGTGCTGCAAACGGCGACCATCGACCCGATGAAGCCTCCGTACGGATTTCAGGCTCTGGGCGGTGTCGCGGTCATCGCTGACAACACATGGGCCGCGATGCAGGGACGCAAGAAGTTGAAAGTCGATTGGGATTTGGGCGCCAACGCGAGCTTTGATTCGGGAGCGTTCAAGACGGCGTTGAAGGAATCGGCGCGGAAGCCGGGCAAGGTCGCGCGCAACGTGGGCGATGTGGACGCGGAGTTCGCCAAGGGCGGCAAGATTATCGAAGCGGATTACTATGTTCCGCTTTTGGCGCACACGCCGATGGAGCCTCCGGCCGCTGTTGCCGAGTTTAAGAACGGCAAGGTAATCGCGTATGCATCGACGCAGAATCCGCAGGCCGTGCAGGCGACCGTGGCAGCGGCAGTCGGCATCAAGCCGGCTGACGTGACGTGCCACGTGACGCTGCTGGGCGGAGGATTTGGGCGCAAATCCAAGCCGGATTACGTGGCCGAGGCCGCGGTGCTTTCGCAGAAGACCGGCAAGCCGGTGAAGGTGGTCTGGAGCCGCGAGGACGATATTCACTTCGACTATTTCCACGCAGTGGCCGCAATGTACATGAAGGCGAGCGTGGACGCGAAAGGCCGCCCGACGGCGTGGCTGCAGCGCAGTGCGTTTCCTCCCATCGAGATGATGTTCGATCCGAAGGCGGAGTACGGAACGTCGCAAATGGGCATGGGTTGGAGCGATGTACCCTTCGACATCCCCCATCACCGCGCGGAAAACGGTCCGGCGAAGGCTCCCGTACGGATCGGATGGATGCGTTCGGTAGCGAATATTTATCACGCCTTCGCGGTGCAGTCGTTCGTGGACGAGTTGGCGGCGGCGGCGAATCGGGACCGGGTGGACTATCTGCTCGATCTGCTCGGGCCCTCGCGAATCATCGATCTTCCAGGGGACAAGCGCTATCCGCTCGACGTAGCCCGCCTGCGTCGCGTGGTGGAACTCGCGGCGGAGAAGTCGGGTTGGGCGAACAAGAAGTCCGGGCCGGGGCATGCCTGGGGGGTCGCGGTACATCGCAGCTTCCTTTCATACATCGCGGCGGTTGTTGAAGTAGAGGTCGACGCCAAGGGCAAGGTAACGATCCCGCGCGTCGATATCGCCGTGGACGCGGGCATGGTGGTCCATCCCGAACGCGTCACCGCGCAGTTCGAAGGCGCGGCGGTGTTCGGCACCAGCGTAGCGATGCTGGGCGAGGTTACGCTAGCCGACGGACGCGTGCAGCAGGGGAATTTCAACAATTATCCCGTGGCGCGGATGCCGGAAGCGCCCCGGATGACCCACGTCCACATCGTGCCGAGCGACGCGCCTCCCGCGGGCGTGGGCGAGCCAGGAGTCCCAGTGATCTCCCCCGCCATTTGCAACGCGATTTTCGCAGCCACAGGCAAGCGCGTGCGCGAACTGCCGGTGAAGAAGATGAAGCTGGTTTAGCGGTCCACAAGGGAGGGGCAGAGTGGTCTGTCCCCCCTTTTTTCAGGTATCATGCGAGATTGTCTCGCAATACTCCTTCCACATTTGACGCGCTGCCGGTGCTCCTCCTTTTGTTCGCCGGAAGCGGCTGCGCGGCGCTGATTTACGAAGTCGTCTGGTTCCAGTTGCTGCAACTGGTGATCGGATCGTCCGCCGTCTCCCTTGGCGTGCTGCTAGGAACGTATATGGGCGGCATGTGCCTGGGCAGCCTGCTGCTGCCGCGCCTGATTTCGCGTCGCGAGCATCCGCTGCGCATTTACGGGCTTCTCGAGTTGGGCATCGGCCTTTTCGGCGTCGCGGTACTGTTCGTCATTCCAATGTTGAACGGCCTGTATACCGCGGCGGTCGGCGATGGATTGCCTTCGATTCTGCTGCGTGGCCTGGTGGCGGGCATCTGCCTGCTGCCTCCCACCGTGCTGATGGGAGCGTCTCTGCCGGCAATCGGACGCTGGGTGGAATCGACGCCAATGGGCGTATCCTGGCTGGGGCTGTTTTACGGAGGCAACATCGGCGGCGCCGTTTTCGGATGCCTGTTCGCTGGATTTTATCTGCTACGCGTCCACGACATGGCCGTCGCGACGTATGTGGCCGCTGCGATCAACCTGGCAGTTGCCGCGGCGAGTTTCGTGTTGCGGCAACACGCGGCGTACGACGTTCCCGCCGAGGGCGCGCCACCCGCGGCGAGGCCCGAACATGCCTGGCCCGTCTACGCGGCGATCGGATTATCGGGACTCTGCGCCTTGGGCGCGGAGGTCGTCTGGACTCGCCTGCTTGCCCTGATGCTCGGCGCCACTGTATACACGTTTTCCATCATTTTGGCCGTGTTCTTGATCGGCCTCGGCATCGGCAGCAGCACGGGATCGGTGTGGGCCCGAAAAATGAAGCGTCCGCGAGTGGCGCTTGGGGCGTCGCAGCTGGCCCTGGCGTTCGCCGTGGCGTGGACGGCTTACGCGGTCACCGAACTGATCCCTTCGTGGCCGTTTAATCCTCTGTCCGTAGCCGATCCGTGGCGATTGTTCCGCATCGATTTCTTGATGTGCCTGATGGCGATCCTTCCACCCGCGCTCTTGTGGGGCCTCAGCTTTCCTCTTGCGCTGGCTTCGCTAGCCGGTCGAGATGAAGACAGCGGAGCGCTGGTGGGCGAGGTCTACGCGGCGAATACCATCGGCGCGATTCTGGGCGCGGTGGGCTTCAGCATCGTGCTGATTCCGTGGGTGGGCACGCAGGGCGCGCAGCAGACTCTGATTGCTCTTTCCGTCGTGGCTGGGCTAATTATGTTGTACAAGTCCGGGCTCACGGGATCGGGCTATTTTGGCGTCGGCGCGGCTACGGTAGCCGCGTTGATTCTATTTGCAACGGTTTCCGAAGCACCCTGGCTGGCGATCGCCTACGGGCGCAGGATGTCTTTGCAAACATCACCGGGCAAGCCGCTCTATATCGGCGAGGGACGCAATTCATCGGTCGTCGTGTCGCGGCTCGACGGCGGCCAAATCTATTTTCACGTCAGCGGGAAAGTGGAGGCGTCCACCGAGCCGTACGACATGCGCCTGCAGCGCATGCTGGGGCACATTCCGGCACTGATCCACAAAGCCCCCAAATCAGTGCTGATCGTTGGTTTCGGCGCGGGCGTCACCGCAGGCACATTCGTGGTCCATCCGGAGATTCAAGACATCACCATCTGCGAAATCGAGCCGCTGATCCCGCAAGCGTCGTCGAAGTACTTCACTCGTGAAAATCACAATGTGTTTCACGATTCGCGCACGCACATGGTCTACGACGACGCGCGCCATTTTGTTCTGACGACGAAGGACAAGTTCGACATCATCACATCCGATCCGATCCACCCGTGGGTGAAGGGCACGGCGACGCTTTATTCGAAGGAATACTTCGAGCTGGTGAAGCAGCATTTGAACCCGGGCGGCGTGATCACGCAGTGGGTGCCTCTGTACGAGAGCGATTTCGAGACGGTAAAGAGCGAGCTGGCCACGTTCTTCGAGGTGTTTCCCAACGGCACGATCTGGGGCAACGACATAAACGGCGAAGGCTACGACATCGTACTGCTGGCGCAAGTGGAGCCCACCAAGATCGATATCGACGCGCTCCACAAACGCCTGGGGCGCGACGATCACAGACTGGTGAGGCAGTCTTTGGCCGAGGTCAATTTTCATTCCGCGCCGCAGATATTGGGAACGTACGCGGGCCGCGCCGCGGACCTGCAGCAGTGGCTCAAAGGGTCCGCCATCAACGGGGATTTAAACCTGCGCTTGCAGTACCTGGCTGGGATGGGCTTGAATTACGACAAGCCCGGCTATATCTACAGCGAGATGCTCCAGCGGCGGAGACCCGCGCCCGGCATTTTTTCGGGATCCGAAGAAATGATGCAGGCGTTTTTCAATTCGCTGGGTCAGCCCTGAGTTTCAAATAGAAGGCTCATGCAGGTCACTCCGGCCTCGGCTTTTCGAAGCTCGGATACATCCATCGGGCGCACGCGAAATCCGGCCGATGCGAGGATTTCCGCAGTGCGAGGAAAACTCGCCGGAATCAAGACCGAGCCTCCGATCGGCAGTACGTCCGCGGCGGCCGGCTCGGCAACGTCAAGAAGGTGGAGGCCCTCAAACACGGACGTGTCGATCCACTTTCGATTGGCGAGAATCGTCTCTCCTCCGGCCCAACAGGCTCCGCTCTTTAAGTGCAGGCAGCCGCTAACATCAACCGCGATTACCCGGTAACCAAAGAGCGAGAGAGTCTCCTGCAACTGGCCGATACCCTCGCGATTGGTGCGCTTCGAGAGGCCGACGTATAGCGCTTTGCCGACGCGGATCACGTCGCCGCCTTCGAGCGTCGCTGGCGCGGTGATGCGGCGCAGTTCGCGAAAGGGCTCCAGAGCCCGGGCTATGCTCTCCGCCTCGCCGCGACGCGATAAGGCTCCCGGCCTCGCGATCACTGCGACTTCGTCGAGAACGATGGCCGGATCTTCGACAAACACGCCGTCCGGATACGCGTCGTCAGAGGGCAACGAAAAAACGCGCGCGCCCAATTCAGCGAGGGCCGTTTCATAAGCGCGATGCTGCTGGACGGCCCTCTCCACGTCGATTGGCTCCCGCTCCAGGTACGTAAGCTCGCAGGAAGCGAACGTCGAAGACACCTGCCTGGTTAGCGCCTGAAGCATGCAGGTCTTTATCATAAGACAAGAGTGCTGATTCGTTGGTCCATTCGCCTGTTGAAATGGTGTGCGCTGGCGCTGGCGGCGGTCTATCTATTCTGGATTTGGTCGCTGGTGATGCTGAAGTGGGTGAATCCTCCCACGACAGGCGTGCAGATTCAGCGGTTCGTTGAAGCGAAGCTCGCGGGCAAGACGTATCACAAAAGGATTGTGTTCGTGCCGCTTTCGAGTATTTCCCCGCAACTGCCGCACGCGGTGATTGCGTCTGAAGACGAGCGCTTTTACACGCATCACGGCGTGGATTGGATTGAGACGCGCAAAATCGCGGAGTCGAGCGAGGAGGCGGGCAAGCTCGGCCGCGGCGCGTCGACCATCACGCAGCAATTGGTGAAGAACCTCTTCTTTACCACGCACCGCAACCCGGTGAGGAAGGCCTTCGAATATACGCTCGCGCTGCTGGCGGACACAATCCTCGGCAAGCAGCGGGAATTGGAGCTTTATCTGAACGTCGTCGAATGGGGACCCGGCGTATGGGGCGCGGAGGCGGCTTCCGAGTACCACTATCATATTCCCGCCTCAAAGCTGGATCGCGAGCAGGCGGCCAGGCTCGCGGCGTGCTTGCCCTCGCCACGAAAGTGGAGGCCGCAGAAGATGGACAACTTCAGCGCGTCGATTCTGGACCGGATGCGGATGATGAACTGGTAGGAAGTTTATACTCGCCTGATTCCAGAAATCCGGAGGTGATGAGCGCGGCGACGACGCGGGCAAAATCGAGCGGCTCGATCGATGCGGGCAGCGCGTCCCGTAACTGAAGCTCTTTGAGCAGCTCGACGGTGGTGAGTGAGCCGTCGGCCAGCGTCAGCAAGAGCGCGGTCAAGGACTCCGTCTGCATCGAAGCGAGAAATGGGTAGTCGGTCTCAAGCAAGCACGATTCCGCGGACCACTGGCCATCGACAAAACGGTGCTCCGTGCGCAGAGTGATGCCTCCGCGGGCGCGCGGCTTCGTGACGAGAATCTTCTGCGCATTGTAGGCGGCGGCTGCCCACGCCATCAGCCATCCGCATTCCGCCGCGCCGGTCCCCGGACCCGCAGTGCGCCGCACGGTGAAAACCGGACGATCCGTCGCGCGCCTTTGAATGTAGACGAGACCGTAAGGCAGGGTATGGACACCCCAGCTTATAAACAGCTCCCTCCACGCTTCTATGTCCTCGACGCTGCCCCGATGCTTGATGACAGCGTCGGCGGCATAGTCGTGGGGAGAAGCCGTCGCCTTGACGATAAACGCCACATCGAAATCGTCAGAGGATTCTCCAAGCCAATCGCGCACGCGCCGTTCGAACGGCTGTTCCCGGTCCGAGCCCATAGTGAGCGCGAAAAGGACCCCTCCGGGCCGCAAGTGTTTGGGCAAGCCTTCGACAATACGGCGGACGATCTGCTCGCCGTCCTGGCCCCCACTGTCAAATACGAAGCGGGGCCTGAAAACGGGGAGATAAGGCGGATGCGCGACGATGCGGTCGAACGTGCGGCCTTCGGCGGGATCGTAGAGATCGCCCTGAGCCGCGGTCATGTTGGGGATTGCGTTCAGACGCCGGTTGAACTCCGCGAAGTGCGTCGACCGGGCGGTGATATCGAACGCCCAGGCGTGCCGGGCGCATTTCCTTGCCGCCTCCAGGGCGGCCACACCGGAACCCGCGCAGAGATCGAGGTACTCGTCGCAGGGGCCGATGGGTGCGTAGTCCAGAAACATTTCGGTATTCGGGATGTTTGCCGGATACACAATGTCGTCGAAGGTCGGCTGGGCACGATCGGAGACGATGTAGAGGCCCCGGATAGGATAGAGCATCACGGTCGACACCATCTTGCCCGTTTCGACGCGGACGACGCCGAGCGCCTCCATCGGACCAACCGGCAAAGCGTCCACGAGCGGAACCTCCGCGCAGCCGATCAGCAGCCGGGTGAGGATGCGCACTGGATCGGAAGCATCAGCCTCCGCGGCGGCGTCTTCTACGCGAAGATCGGAGACGCTCTTGACGCCAAAACGCGAGCAAATCGCCGTCTCTGTGTAATCGCAGGCGATCAGCGCCTCGCGTAGCGCCGCGAATTCCGCGTCCGTGCCCAGGCGAATCGGGTACATTTATCCTCTCCCTAAGTAGACGAAGCGCGCGATGAACAGCGCGGCCAGCAGGTACACCAGCCATTGTTCGCGGCGGAACTCACCGCGCAAAAGTCTCAGCAGCGCATACGCTGTAAAGCCGAATGCAAGGCCATTGGCGATACTGAAGGTTAGCGGGATGGACACCAGCGTCAGGAACGCCGGTATCGCCACCATGGGATCGTCCCACCGGATTTCCGTCACCTGCGTCATCATCATCGAACCGACGATAATCAGCGCCGGAGCGGTGGCCGATGCGGGGACCGCTCCCGCCAGGGGTGCGACGAAGAGAGCGACGATAAACAGGAGGCCCGCGACGATGGCCGTCACGCCGCTGCGTCCTCCCGCGACCACTCCAGCCGCGCTTTCGATGTAGCTCACCACCGTGGACGTCCCGGCCAGCGATCCGGCGATCGTGGCCGACGCGTCCGAAAGCAGGATCCGCTTGATGCGGGGAATCTGGCTGGCGTGGTCGAATAAACCCGCCTTCTTGCCCACGCCAACCAGCGTCCCGATGTTGTCGAACAGATCGACGAAGAAAAACACAAAAACGATTTCGGCGAAGCCGAGGCTCCACGCCGCGCGGATATTCAGCTTGCCGGCCGTCGCCGCGATGTCGGAGACGCGATAGACCTCCGGCGACCAATGCGTCAAGCCGCATAATGCGGCGAGAACCGTCGTGGTGAGAATGCCGATGAGCATCGCGCCGCGGACTTTCCAGGCCATCAATGCGGAGATGATCAGCAATCCGGCAATCGCGACCAGCGTGCCGCGGTCGCGCAGGTTGCCGAGCGTTACCAGCGTGGCCGGGCTCGCCACCACAATGCCGGAATTGCGCAGGCCGATCAGCGCGATAAATAGCCCGATGCCGGAGGCGACGGCGGCGTACAGTTCCTGCGGGATCGCCGCGAAAATCAGCTGCCGGATGCCGAGCAGCGTCAGGATCAGGAATGCGACGCCGGAAAGAAATACCGCGCCCAGGGCGGTTTCCCACGGCACGCCCATTCCTTTCACCACCGTGTAGGTGAAGTAAGCATTCAGGCCCATGCCCGGCGCGAGCGCGATGGGATAACGCGCAAACGCGCCCATTGCGATGCTCCCGAACGCCGCACAAAAGCACGTCGCGGCGACCACTGCCTTGAACGGCATGCCCGCTTCATGCAGAATCGATGGATTCACGAAGACGATGTACGCCATGGTGACGAATGTCGTCATACCGGCGAGGATTTCCGTGCGCCAATTGGTTCCAAGCTGTTCGAATTCGAAGTATTGCTCCAGGCGGCGAAGCATCAGGGAGCGCTTATCGCACGACGCCGGCCATCGGACTGCTGGCCGAAGCGTAGAGCTTCTTCTCCATCCGGCCGGACAGATGAGCGTGGCGGCCTGCCTCGACAGCAAGCTTCATCGCCGTGGCCATTCTCACCGAATCCTCGGCGGCGGCGATGGCTGTGTTCATCAGCACTCCGTCAAACCCGAGTTCCATGGCAATCGCCGCATCGGAGGCCGTGCCCACGCCCGCATCGACGATCAGGGGAACTTCCGTGATCATCTCCCGCATGATGCGGAGATTGGTGATGTTTTGGATCCCCAGTCCGCTGCCGATCGGTGCGCCCATGGGCATCACCGCGGAGGCTCCCGCGTCGATCAGACGCCGTGCGTTCACCAAGTCGTCATTCGTGTACGGAAGGACGACAAAACCCTCCTTCACCAGCACCCGCGTGGCCTCCAGGAGTCCGGCGTTGTCCGGGAACAGCGTCTTTTCGTCGCCAATGACCTCCAGCTTTACCCAGTTTGACAAGCCGACTTCGCGGCCCAGCCGCGCGGTGCGGATGGCTTCGTCGGCGGTATAGCAGGCAGCGGTATTGGGCAGGAGGAAAAACTTCAACCGGTCGATGTAATCCAGCAGGGATTCCTTGGTCCGGTCGGTCAAATTGACCCGGCGAACCGCTACGGTGACCACTTCGGCTCCGGAAGCCTGGTGGCAGCGCGCCATCTCCGGGAAACTACGGTACTTCCCCGTTCCGACGAATAGTCTGGAAGCAAATTCCCGGTCGGCAATCGTCAGCGTATCCATATCTACATCTTAATCCCTGTAGAAACAGGCGTTCCCGGCCGATCTATAACAGGGAAGAGTTTCTCCACCCGCGACTTATGAAAAAGAACAACACACTCAAATTACTGGGGATCGCGTTTGTGGTCGCGATCATGTCCACAGGCATTTTCTATGGATTGTTTGTGAACAAACTATCCAGCAGCACCGGAAGCGGGAAGACCGTAGTCGTCGCGGCGCGGGCGCTCAAATCCGGCACGGTGATCGCCGCCGCGGACCTCAAGACGATCCAGTGGCCCGGTGCGGGCGCGCCGAAGGGCACTTTCGACAGCCCGGATCAGGTGGTCGGCAAGACTGTTTTCGATGCCATCGCGGAGGATGATCTCGTTTCGGATTCGCACTTGGCTTCGGCGCAATCGGGTGGTGGATCGGGTGTGCCGTCGGGGATGCGCGCGGTCACCATTCACGTCACCGATTCCAGCGGCGTCATCGGCATGCTGCGCCCCGGACAAAAGGTCGACGTGCAAGTGGTGCTCGGCAAGGGCGGCACGGAGACAACGGTGCGAACCGCGCTCGAAGATCTGCGCGTTCTGGCCGTTGGGCCGACGCCCGAAGGGACGTCTCAAGGCACGATTCTGCCATCCGTCACGCTGCTGGCGGCTCCGTCGCAGGCCGATGTTCTGGCCGCCGCCGACTCCGGCGCGCGAGTCCGCCTGACGCTGCGCAATCCTCTGGACGATCAACTGCAGCCCAGTTCGGCGGTAACCCTGGGTGCCGTTATTCATGCCACGCCCGCGGCCGCCCCGAAGCAGACTGCCGCCGCGTCAACCAAGCACTAGCCTGCGATTCAGGAATATTCATGCTGATTGTTTCGATCTTCGCGTTTTTCATCGTAACCTTCACGCTCGCCTCAATTGTGGTGGCGATCTCCTGGATGGCGTTTCTCAAGACCCGCACCGAGGAATCCGAAGCCGAACAAGGAGAACTGGAGGCCGGCGGTAAGGAAAGCTCGGTGATTCGCACCGAACGCCTCTCCACCATCAACTTTTGGGACAACCTCCTCGCCCGCTTCGACTTCATGGACATTCTGAAGACGCGAATCGAGCAGGCGGATCTGGACTGGTCGGTGGGCCGCTTGACCATAGCCATGGCACTGGTTGGCGCCGTCGCCTTTGTGATTCTCTTCCGGTTTATGGGATTCTGGCCCGCCTTCACCGGCGCCTTGCTTTCGGCTTCGGTTCCGTACAGCTACGTGCTGCGCCTTCGCGATAAACGTTTTTGCAAGTTCAGTGAGAACTTTCCCGATGTTCTCGATTCCCTTTCCCGCGCGTTGCGCGCTGGCTATCCGCTCTCGGCCTCGATGGACATGGTCGCCGCGGAGACCGCGCCTCCCGTTTCCACGGAAATGCGAAAGACCGCGGCAGAGGCCAATCTGGGCGTCGGCTGGAATCGCGCGCTTGAGAATCTGGGCCATCGCGTTCCGCTTCTGGAAGTAAACTTATTCGTTTCAGCCGTTCAGTTGCACTCGCGCACGGGCGGAAGGCTCAGCGACGTCATGAGCCAGTTGGCCGAAAATATGCGGGAATCGACCGCCCTGCGGGGCGAGGTCCGGTCCCTGGCCGCGCACGGCAAGCTCACTGGGGTCATCCTGACCATTCTGCCGATCCTGATCGCGGCGATGATGCTGTATGTCAGCCCCGAGTATATGCAGGTGCTGTGGGACCATCCCTACGGAAAGAGTCTCATCACAGCGGCAGTGGTGTGCCTCGCTCTGGCGCACTTCGTGATCCGGAAGATCGTGGATATCAAGGTATGAGCGCTCAACTTTTGATCGGTTTGTTCCTGTTCGTCCTGGCTGCCGTCACGGCGGCCGGATACGTCTTCGTGCTGAAGCCGTCCCGCAGTGAGGCCGGGGGTGCGGCGATCCCGTCGCCCATCGCCCGCGATCAGCCCGAATTGCCAGGCGCGCAGGGAGCCGTGGCGGACATCTTCCGCCTCATCGGAGAGGCTGTTCCCGGCGGGATGGAGAAAGCCGACGCCGCCCGTCAGAAGTTGGTGATTGCCGGATACCGCTGGGCGTCCGCTGTCTCGATTTTTCTTGGCATCAAGGGCGCCACCGCAATGATGCTCGCCGCGGCGGGCGTTTGGGCCACTGTGACGTTCCGTACCGACGCCGAGGGGTTTGAGATCTTACTGGCGGCCATCTGCGGGCTCGGCTTGGGATTCATGCTTCCCGATCGCGTCCTGGATCGCATGGCGAAACGGCGCGTGGAGAGGCTGCGCCGCGGCCTGCCCGCCGCACTCGATCTGATGGTCTTGGCGATCGAAGCCGGACAGGGACTGGACGCGGCGATCGTCGATACGGCCCGCGGCCTGCGATCCACTCACCCCGATCTGGCCACTGAGTTTACTCAACTGCAGCTCGAACTGCGCGCGGACACGACGCGCGCCGATGCCCTGCGCAACTTCGCCGAACGCAGCAAGGATCTGGAATTACGCAAATTCGCGAATCTGCTCATCGACACGGACCGCTTCGGCACCAGCCTTGGACCGGCGCTGAAGACGCATGCCCGCTATCTGCGCATCCGTTTCCGCCAATTCGCGCAGGAACGCGCTCGCAAGGTGGGCGCCAAGCTGATTTTCCCGGTGTTCTTCCTGATCTTTCCGTCGGTGATTCTGGTAACGCTGGGCCCGGCCGTGATTCTCATCTTCACCCAGATGAAGAACATCATGGAGTAGCTAGAGGAACGCCGGCCTTCTTGAACACCGCAGTGCTCGACTCCAGGCACAGCTTCGCGCTCTGCTCCGGAGGCATTTCCTTCAGGCCCCGTCCGAACACTTCCACGCTCAACGAGTCCTGATAGCCGATCTTCTCGAGCGCCTTCAGGAAACCGGCTAAGTCGATGACGCCTTCTCCCGGCAGCAGCCTCTGATTGTCGCGAATCTGATCGGGCGGCAGATTCGGCGCGTCGTCGAAGTGCACCACTACGATCCTGTCCTTTCCCGCAGCGAGAATATCCGCCACCGTGCCACCCGCGTGATGCCAGTGCCAGGCGTCGAGCGTCAAGCCCGCGTTCGAGCCGCATTCCTTAGCGAATTCCAGCATCTCATTCATCTTCCAGATGAACTCGTATCGGAACTGCGTACGGAAATTCGCAGGACCGAGGAATTCCAGACCCAGGCGGCCGTGCGAGCGAGCCAGAATATGGGCGCAGTCGGTAAAGCGCTTCTTATACAGGCGGCGCAGCTCGTCTTTAGGCGTATCGCTCGACGGCATGATGTAGGTCATCATTCGAGGGCAGCCGATCGCGGCGCAGAACGGCGCGGCTTCCTCGAGTCTCGAGAGACCCGCGCGGAACGTCTCATCGTCCTTGCGAAATTCCACCGGGAGGTTGGCGAAGGCCGGCCGCAAATGCAACCCTTCGAGCAGCGCTCGCGTCTTGGCCACGCCATCCGCCAGCGCCGGCGCCAGCATCAAATCCACGCCGCCGAATCCGGTGGTCGAGGCGAGCCTTGCAAAATCCGGCCACGATAAATTGCCGCCGATGGGGACGCCGTTGAGAGCCAAATACATGTCCGAATTGTATGCCAGATACTATCTGCGGCGGTCGCGCAGCGCTTCGTAGGCTGAGATGATGTCCAGCAGTTCCGATGTGATGGTCGCCTGCCGCAGTTGTCGCGACTCGGTGGTGAGTGCGTGCAACCGCTCCTCGATGTTCCGCTCGGCCACTTGCATGGACGCAAGCCGGCTCGCATTTTCGCTCGCCAGCGACTCGGCAAAGGCCCGAAACAGGGACACGAACAGATACTCACGGATCAACGAATGAAACAGCCGCGTCTGGTCCATCGTGAACACCGGCAGCACCTTCGATGGCCAAGGTCGTACGCGCAGGCTGTGGATCCATTCCTCGTCCACCGGCAGCATTCTCACTCCCTTCACTCGATACCAGGCGCCCGATACCGGACGCGCGTAAAACAGCAAGACCAATTCGATGCCTTGGGAGAAATGCCAGTCCTCGATCAGGTTCAGGACCTCTTCCACTGCCGTAGTGATGCCGGCGGTGGAACTCGGCACTTGCACCGTTCCCGCCACCGCTCGCCCCGATCCTTCCAACTGCGCCGCCGCGCGGACACCGACAGCCACCGTTTTCTGTTCCTTATGGCGGTGCGCAAGCTTGCCGAGCGCCCGGGACGCGTAATCCACCACCTGATCGTTCAGTTGCCCGCACATGCCCTGATCCGAACCGAACACCACTGCCGCCAACTTGGCCCCGGCCTCGGGTATGGGTGCGAACAGATGCAGAGGCAGCTCGCGCAGCGCCACCTGCAAGCCCATCTCAATCGTGCGATTGTATTCGGCGACAGCATGCGCTGCGCGCTCATACTGCCGGATGTTCACGCCCGCCAGCGCCTTCATGGTCTTGACCACCGATTGCAGTTCCTCGGTGACCGTAATCGTCCTTCTCAGCGACTCGGCGGTTTGCACGAGATCGTCTCCTCGGCCAGGGCCACCAGCGCGTGGTGATCGTCCGCGCTGAGCTTCTTTCCCGCTTCGATAGACTCGACCACGCGCGGCAGCTTCTTTTTCAGGAGCGCTCGGATCTGGGCCGATATATCAGCGACTCGGTCCGATGTGAGGTTATCGAATAATCCCGCCGTCGCCGCCACCAGCGTTGCTACTTGCACGGAGGCCGGCAATGGATCGAATTGCGGCTGTTTCAGGGCCTCCCGAATCGCACGCCCGCGCGCCAATGTAGTCCGCGTCCGCTCATCGAGCCGCGAGCCAAATCGGGAAAATACTTCCAACTCCTCGAACTGCGAATAGAACAGACGGAGATCGCCAGCGACTGCTCGATAGGCCGCGAGTTGGGCTTTCCCACCCACGCGAGAGACCGATTTCCCCACGTCGACCGCCGGCAAAATGCCTTTCTGAAATAAACCTGGCGACAAGTAAATCTGGCCATCGGTGATCGAAATGAGGTTCGTCGGAATATACGCCGCAATGTTCTGCTCTTCCGTCTCCACAATCGGCAACGCCGTGAGGGATCCGCCGCCCAACTCCGGCCGGAGTCGCGTCGATCGCTCCAATAGCCGCGAATGGACGTAAAAAATGTCGCCCGGAAAACTCTCCCGGCCTGGCGGACGCCGCAGCAGCAGCGACAATTCGCGATAGGCCCGCGCATGCGAGCCGAGATCGTCGAACACCACCAGCGCATCGCGGCCCTGGCGCATGAAATACTCGCCCATCGACATCGCCGCATAAGGCGCGGCAAATTGCAGGCCCGCCGCCGCATCGCCTGCGGCCACCACGACGATGGAGTATTCCATGGCGCCGTTGCTCTTCAGATCCGCGATCACCTTCGCGACGGACGAACTGCGCTGCCCGATGGCGCAGTAAATGCATAGCACGTCCTTTCCCTTCTGATTGAGAATGCAATCGACCGCGATTCCGGTCTTTCCCGTTTGCCGGTCGCCGAGAATCAGTTCGCGCTGGCCACGGCCCACGGGAATCAAAGCATCCACTACTTTCGTGCCCGTGGCGAGCGGAATCTCCACCGGCGCGCGGTCCAAGATTGCTGGAGCGTCGCTCTCCACCGGGGCGCGCAGATGCGTCCGCAAAGGACCCAAACCGTCCAGCGGCCGGCCGAGCGGATCGATCACCCGGCCCAGCAGCCCTTCTCCGACAGGCGTATCAAGGACACGCCCCGTTCGGTGCACTTCGGAGCCGGATTCCACGCCCGCCGCCTCGTCAAGGAGAATAACGCCAATGTCTTCGGCATCCAGGTTGAACGTCATTCCGAAAACGTCGCCTTCGAAGCGAACCAGTTCCTCACTCCGGACGTTCGGCAGCCCTCGCACCCGCGCCACGCCGCGCCCGACATAGGTCACGACGCCGTACTCCCGAGCCGACATCGGAGCCGTGAACCGGTCCGCAACGCCACGAACCTCCGCAAGCGCGTCCTTCATCGCCGATCGTAATGAATCCGCCGCGCTCATGTGTTTATCCGACGGCTAAGGGATAGCCCGCTCCGGCATGCGCCTCGACCACATCCTTCAGCTTCTCCTCTAACTCATCGAGGTAATTATCCGGCGTCCATCCAATGCGCTGCCCGTCGCCGCGCAGTTCGATGCCCCACGACATTTCGGGCGCGCACTCGAAACGCAGGTTCGCCGGTCCTCCCACGCGCTGCTCCACGACCCGATCGATCTGTGCACGCCACTCCGGAGGAAGCTGCTGATGGCTGCACACCGCGAGCCCGTTCTTCTCGCAGAGTGTTCTCAGTGCCCCGCCATCGAAGGATCGCAATCGTTCCACAAATACCTGAAATGCCGCGCGTTCCAGATCCGCGCTGGCCAGTTCCGCCAATGCCTTCCGCGCAATTGCGATAATCTCCGCCGTCGCAGTGCGCCGCATCTCGGCCATGAACACTGTCTCCTCGCGCAGCAAGTCCTCGCGCCATTTCGCCTCGAGTGCCTGCACGGATTGGCGGGCCGACTGGACCATTTCATTCCTCTGGCTCTCGGCATCCATGCGCGCTTCCTCGACCATTTGCGCGCGGTTGTTCTCCAGCTCCGCGATTTGCCTCTGGACCTGTTCCGCCTTGCTCTCGGCATCCTCGTCTTTCCGCTCTGCCTCGGCGATCTGCGCCGCGATGCGCTTCTCTCGCGAATCGATCGCCCGGATGAGCGGTCCGTAGAGGAACCTCTTCATCAGCGCAACCAGAATCAGGAAGTTTACGATTTGCGCGGCGACGGTGAACCAATCGATCAACACGGGCGTTAGCCTCCTTTGGCAACCACTTGGTTCCAGAACGGATTCGCGAAAATCAGAATAATCGCGATTACGAAACAATAAATCGCGATCGATTCGATCATAGCCAGACCGATGAACAGCGTCCGGCTGATCGTTCCGGCTTCGTCGGGTTGCTGCGCAATGGCGCTCAGCGCCTGTGCGATTGCCTTCGCCTCGCCCATGGCGGGTCCGATCGAACCGATCGCCATGCAAAGCGCCGAGGCGGCAATAGACGCGACTCCGACGACTGTCAAGTTATCCATACGTCTCCCTTCACGTTTCCTCGTACTCGCGCTGCGTCGCGGCGCCGATGTACACGGTCGCCAAAATGGCGAAAATATAGGCCTGAATCATGCCCGTCAAGAGCCCCAGCACCTGCATCAGGGCCGGGAAGAAAAACGGCGCGATCGCCAGCAGAATGCCCACCACCATCGAGGCGCTCATGATGTTGCCGAACAGCCGCACCGCCAGCGCCAGATTGCGCGAGGTTTCGCTGAGCAAATGGAACGGTGCCATGATGAACGTGGGCTTGAAGTAGCTCCGGAAATACTCTGCCACGCCCTGGCTTTGGATGCCGAACACCGGCACAGCCACGCCCACGCAGATGGCCAGCGCCGCGGTGGTCGACAGAGATCCGGTGGGCGCATGCCATCCCGGCACGATGTCCAGGAGATTCGCCACCGCGATGAACAGGAACAGCGTCCCGATGAACGGTATGTGCTCGTCCGCTCCGCGCGGGCAGACTTCGCGAATCTGTCCGCGAATCGTCTCCACCACCACCTCAAACACGTTCTGCCAGCGCGATCTCGGATCATCCCCCGTCGCCAGCCGCCGGGTGACGAACCTCGATCCCAGGACTAACAGAAGCATGACCACCCAGGTGTACACGATGGTCATGTTGAGGTGAACGAACCCCCGTTGCCAAAGAATTGTCTGGTCTGGAGTTATGTGCATTTCACCCAGTACCTCGAAACGGCCGCCCTAGCGGCGGTAAACCCAACCAGACACGCGAGTGCGTTCTGCCATCGCCCGCGCGTGACGAGCAGGAGGCCTGCCAGCACGGCCGCCGTGCGCAGCGCCAGGCTACACAATGTCAGCACGACTGGATGAGGCGCCGCCGGAAGCGCCCGAACAGTCATCCACAGGCCGCCGTAAAACATAACGCCCAGCGCCAATCCGGCGGCAACGGCCAACAGCAGCAACGCAACGCTCATCGCCCCTCCTTGCTCACTTGTCTCCAAGCATTCACGCAGCCCAACACCAGACCCGCGATGAGCAGGGTCAATGTCCAGGAAAACCGCTGCGGCCAGTGCCGGTCGATCCACAAGCCCGCCACGACGCCCAACAACGTCGGCACGGTGACGGACCACCCCACGACGCCTAAGATGGCGATGGATCGGATTACAGCGCCCTCCCCCTTGCCGCGAGTGATCCTTTCCTGCTTGGCGCCGACCTCACGGATCATCCGCTCTGCCGAACGTGACAGTTTGTCCGGAGGTTTATCCTCAGGCATGTTTCTGCACCTCCAGCAGGCCCCTAACAAGATCCGCCTCCAGCTTCGCCTCTAGCGCACGGGCGGCTCTCTCCTTTTCCGCTTTTTCGACAAACTGCTGCTCGACGTCTTTTTGAAGCTTGGCCAGATCCGTCCCACGAATCGCGTTCCGCGTCGAAATGGATACCTGCGCGCCGCATTTCACCAAAATGCCATGGTCCACCGCCAGGAATTCCTCCGGCTCTCCTCGCCTTTGGAATTTCATGACGCCCGGAGCGAGTGCGGTAGCAAAGTCGATATGCCTCGGCAACAGCCCGAACCATCCGTTTTCCGCCTCTGCCTTGATGCGGACCACCTCTTCTTCGAGAAGCACCTCCGTCGGCAGCCATACCGTTAACTTCATCGACGAGGGTCTCATTTTGACCGAGCCTCCCGGATCGGTCCGATCATGTACAACGACTGCTCCGGATAATTCGCGAACTCGTCGTTGAGGATGCGCTCGCACCCCTCGAGCGCATCCTCCAGCTGCACCAACCGGCCTTCCTGCCCGGTAAACTGCTCGGTCACGAAGAATGGCTGGGTCAGGAATCGTTCGAGTCGCCGCGCGCGATGTACCGTCCTGCGGTCTTCCCTCGACAGCTCCTCGAGGCCGAGCATCGCGATGATGTCTTTCAGTTCTTCATAGCCGGCCAGTGTCCGGCGAATCTCTTGCGCAATGCGGAAATGGCGCTCACCCACCGTCTGCGGCGTAGCGATCTTGGACCCGGAGCGCAGCAGATCGATGGCCGGATACAGCCCTTCACTCGCTCTCTTGCGCGAGAGCACGATGGAGGCTGACAGGTGGCTGAAGGTGTGTACCGCGGCGGGGTCGCTAAAATCGTCTGCCGGAACGTACACCGCCTGCACCGAGGTAATGCTGCCGGAGGACGTGCTGCAGATCCGCTCCTCCAATTCGGCCAGTTCGGTGCCCAGGGTCGGTTGATAGCCCAGGCGCGACGGTAGTTGGCCCAGCAGGCCCGACACCTCAGAGCCGGCCTGGATGAAGCGGAAAATGTTGTCGATCAGCAGCAGCACATCCTGGCGCGTGTCATCGCGGAAATATTCGGCCATGGTGAGCGCCGCATGGCCCACGCGAAACCGCGAGCCCGGTGGTTCATTCATCTGGCCGAACACCAAGACCGTCTTATCCAGCACCCCCGCAGCCTGGATTTCGCGGTACAGCTCTTCGCCCTCCCGGCAGCGTTCGCCGATGCCGCAAAATACGCTTACCCCCTTCTGATGACCGATCACGTTGTGGATTAACTCCATGATCAACACGGTCTTACCGACGCCCGCCCCGCCGAAAAGGCCGGCTTTCCCGCCCCTCTCCAGCGGGGCCAGAACGTCGATCGCTTTGATCCCGGTCATGAAGACCTCGGAGTCAGTTGCGCGCCGCATCAGGGGGATTTGAGGGGCGTGGATCGATCTCCACTCGACGTGCTCAATCGCCCCCTTCCGGTCGATCGTTCCGCCGAAAACGTCGAACATGCGCCCGAGGACGGCATCTCCCACCGGAGTCTTCAGCGGCTGGCCGGTATCGACCACAGGCGCCCCTCGCGAGAGCCCTCGCGTGGGCGTCAGGGCGATGCCTCGCACAGTGCTGGCGTCCAGATGGGAAATCACCTCCACGAGCACGCCGTCGCCGGCTTTCATGAGGTGAAAAATAGACGGGATTTTCCCGGCGAACCGGGCGTCAATGACGCTTCCCCGGACCGCTTCGATAGTACCCGTTAATGGGGCGTAGCCACTCATACATAGAGCCGGCACACGCAGTTCTGCTGTCCAAGAAAGGCGGAGCAACTTATGGGCCACCAGCCTACAGGCCACTTCAAGACGGAGTTTTCAGCCCGAAATGAGCGCTTTGGCGCAAGAAGATGCGCGTGGAGGCGAATCGCACCCGCTTTGCGGTCTTGTGGCGGGTGCCTAGTTGAATGGTCCTCTAGATGCTGAAGAGACGGTACAGGAGATCTTATGAAGAAGGCGGCTTTGGCGCTGTTGTTCTGTGGTGCTTTGGCGAGAGCCCAGCCGCGCACGGAGCCTCCGTCACCCGCGTCCGGCAAAGATATGTTCCGGGCCTACTGTGCCCCATGCCACGGCCGGGACGCCAAAGGAAATGGCCCGGCGGCGTCCGCCTTCAGGACGCCACCCTCTGACCTGACGGCGCTCGCGCAGAAGCACGGGGGAAGATTCCCCGGAGCGGAGGTTGCCAAGGAGCTCTCAAGCGTCTATCAGGCGCCGCACGGATCCATTGACATGCCGGTTTGGGGCCCGATTTTCACGGAAATCAGCCCCAAAAGCGACGCGGTTGGCGCGCTACGCGTCACCAATATCGTCAGGTACATCGAGACGTTGCAGGCGAAGTAGGATTGGCCTAGGCGCGGTTCAAAATTATGTTCGACAACCCAACACTGTCTGTGATAAATTACAGTGGTGTTTTTACGGGACATACGCTCAACCCTCCCCCTGCTGTGCATACTCACGTCCCTGAGCGTCCACTGTTTCAGCCAGGGCGGGAAGGCCGAGCTATTCGGGAAAATACAAGATCCTTCGGGACTAACCGTTCCCAAGGCCAAAATCAAGGCCGTGGAACAATCCACCGCCGCGAGATTCGAAGCCTCCTCTGACGCTCAAGGCGAGTATCACCTCCTTGGCCTGTTTGCCGGAAAATATTCCATCACCGTCGAGAAGCCCGGCTTCTCCCTCTACCAGCAAACCGGCATTGTCCTCCGCATCGGCGACCAGATCGAACTCGACGTCGCGCTCAAACTCGGCTCCGCCTCGGACTCGGTCAAGGTCGAAGCACAAGCCTCGCTGCTTGAAGCCGCCACCGGCACCGTCAGCTATCACGTTAGCCAGCAGGAAATCGAGACCCTTCCTCTCGACGGCCGCAATTTCATTCCCCTGGTGGCCCTCGCACCGGGCGTCGCCCTCCCCGGAGGAGGATCGCTTCTCCCACGCATCAACGGCAGCCGCCCCCGTACCAACGAATACATTTACGACGGCATCAGCGTCCTTCAGCCCGAGCCCGGCCAAGTCGCCTTCTATCCCATCATTGACGGCATGGAGGAGTTTAAGCTCAACATCAATTCCTACTCCCCCGAGTACGGACGCTCCAACGGCAGCACTGTCATGGTTATTGGAAAATCCGGCTCGAACCAACTCCACGGCACCCTCTTTGAGTTCTTCCGCAACGAGCATCTAAACGCCCGGAACTATTTCGCCCCAGCTGGACCCAAGCCCGACTTCCGCCGCAATCAATACGGCTTGGCCCTAGGCGGACCCATCCGCCAAAATAGAACGTTCTTTTTCGTCGATTGGCAGGGCACCCGCCTTCGCACCGGCATCACCCGTCAAAGCGTGGTCCCGACACTAGCCCAGCGCAGCGGCGTCTTCACGACGGCGGTTTACGATCCGCTCAACTCGCCGCGAACGCCCTTCGCCAACAACACCATTCCGATGAACCGCTTCGACCCCATCTCGATTCAGGTTCTTCAGCACTACCCTCTGCCGAACACCAACGCCGCGAATAACTACGTCCGCACTGCGACCGAACCCGACAATCAGGACCAGTTCGACACCCGCGTCGACCACATCTTTAACGATCGCCACCGCGTCTTCGCCCGCTACACCTATCTCCGCGACGACGACGACCCCGTCACCCCCCTGCCCGATGGCAGCGGCAGCCTGACCTCCGGCGTCATCGGCCACGCGATCACCCGAAGCGACGGCATCGCCTCCGAATACGCCTGGACCCTCTCGCCGACCATGCTCAACCAGGACCGCTTCGGATGGACCCGACGCGACGTCAATCAAAGATCTCTTCAGAACGGCGGCATCACCGTTCCCGGAGCGCCCACCAGCACCTTCCCCTCGACCCTACCGATTTTTACCGTTACCGGCTATCAGCAAATCGGACCCACCACTGCCGCCAACGAAGACTTCACAACCTCCGTTACTGAATATCTCGACACGTTCTCCATCGTGAAGGGCCGCCATACGATCAAATTTGGCACCGATATCCGTCGCGAGGCGCTCGACATTATCAATCCCCCCAATCCCACCGGCTCCTACGCTTTCACTACCACCGGCTCGAACTCTTCCACCGGCGCTGGAGGCAACGCGCTTGCTTCGCTCCTCCTCGGACAGGTGAACGCCTTCAGCATCGACATTCAGAACAAGGCCATCCGGGAACGTGCCCACATCGGCGAGTTCTTCGCCAGCGACGACTGGAAAATCTCCAACCGCCTCACGGTCAACATCGGCACGCGCTACACCTTGAATTTCCCATCGACTGAAGTGAATAATCAGGTTGGGGTCTTCAATCTCAACACCCAGGTGCTGGATTTCCCCCATACGGCCCGTGATCTGGAGTGCTGCAACTTCGGCCCTCGCGCCGGCCTTGCCTACCGCATCGGGGACTCTCTCGTCATCCGCTCCGGCTATGGCCTGGTCTGGTTCGAACAGTCCGGAATCACCACTCCGTTCACCACTCCGCAGTTCCCCTTCGTTCAAACCGTGGGCCAGCAGTCGCAGGACAATATCAACTCAGCGTTCCTTCTATCGAGTGGACCCACCGTGCAGGTCACCGCGCCCAATCCCAAATCCGGTTTAGGCCAAGGAGTCTTCGGAACACAGCGCAACGTCGGCTCCGGCAACTCGCAGCAATGGAATTTCACGGTGCAGAAGACCTTTGGAAAAGATCTGAATCTCGAAGTCGGTTACCTCGGATCGAAGAACACGCACCTAGGCTTGCCTGAATGGAATCTCAATCAACTCCCCGCTGCCGACCTGGCGCTTGGCTCCGCGCTCACCGTGAAGGTCCCGAATCCGTATTATGGCCAAATCCCACCTTCATCGTCTCTAGGGCAGCCGACGATCACTCAACAGCAGCTCCTGCGAGCGTATCCAAAATTCACGACCGTCGCCCTCTACCGCGACAACGTCGCCGATTCCGAATACGAGGCTTTCCAAGCCAAGTTGGAGAAGCGACTCGGCCGAGGCCTCACGTTCACGTTCGCCTTTACCTTCTCGAAGCTGATCGACGACGCCTCTACCTACTTCTCGCAGACCATCTTCACCGGCCCAACGCTGACCACGATCGGAGCAGCCGACGCCAACAACCGCAAACTGGAGCGCGACGTATCGAGCGGCGACATTCCCCGCGTCTTCACTGGCGGTTGGGTCTACCAGATTCCGAGGTTGTGGAAGATTTCCGGCTGGCAGATTGCCGGTATTGTGCGGGTGCAGGCAGGTGACGCCGTCCCCGTCACGCAAGCGACGAATAATCTGTCCGCATTCGGCTACGCCGTGCAGCGTCCCAATCGAATCGCAAGTCCGAACAACTTCGCAAGCCGCAGCGCATCAGAGTGGTTCGACAGGACCGCGTTCACCGTCGCCAGCCAATTCGTCATCGGCAACAGTTCCAGAAACCCCGTCCGCGGCCCCGGCCTTCAGGAGGCTGATCTGATGATCGGCAAGACTTTCCGGATCACCGAACGGGTCAACTTCGAATTTCGAGCTGAAGTCTTCAATGTGACGAACACGCCTCCGCTGAATGATCCCAATGGCTCTTTCGGCAGCGCCGCGTTTGGAACCATCATCAGCGCGGGAAATCCAAGGGACTTTGAGTTTGCAGGAAAAATCAGATTCTGAACGCTTTTCCCCCAATCTCTTGCCATCAGGCGCACGGCAGAGCTGATGACCGGCTGCGCCGGAATCTGCGAATGCCTGCAGGATAATCCTGTTCCTAGCTGTTGTTTCACTACCTATAGCATCCAGGGCGATGCGGAGGTCTCGCAGATTGCCGCCGGGCATCGCCCGAGTTTCAACCCATTTTTCGTACAGTGTCTGCAATTCGGGCGGTTGAGTGTGGAACGCTCATCCGGGTTCCTTCTTGTAATCCCCGCGGCTCAGATGCTTCTCCAACCATAGGTATAAACAGATGAACAGATAGCGGCTGCCCATCTCCTGAATTTTCAACTTAGCCACGCCGGTACGCCGGTTGCGCCAGGTAATCGGCAGCACCGTCCATGAGTAGCCACGAATAATGGCCTTCAACGGGAGTTCCACTGTAATGTTGAAGTGCGCCGAAAGCAATGGCTGGCAACCCTCGATGACCGTGCGCCGGTAAGCCTTGAACGCGTTTGTGGTGTCGTTCAGTGAAATGCCGAACAACACACGAATGAACAGATTGGCCATGCGATTTAGACGCAGCTTGAGCCAAGGATAGTCGATAACGCCGCCACCCTTCATGAAGCGCGATCCGAACACCGCGTCCCAACCTTCGTCTAGCGCGTTCCAATAGCGAACGACATCCCGGCAATCGTCCGATTCATCCGCCATCATGATCACCGCGGCATCACCGCTCATCCTTTGCAGACCGCAAGTGATGGCGCGGCCAAACCCGTACGGCGGTCCGTGCTTGACCAAACGCGCTTCCGGAATATGCTCTCCAAGCGCAGTCACAATGGCAGCCGTCCGATCCGTGCTCCCATCATCCACGACGACGATCTCGTGCGCGATGCGATTGAGCTGCAGCTCCAAATGCAGATGCTCCACGGTGGACGCGATACAGCCCTGTTCATCGCGGGCCGGTATCACAACTGACAGCAGCGTGAGACGGGACTTTGGCCGGGAGGCGGGGGTCATAGTCCGCACCATGTGAGCCAATCGGGATTCGCCGCGGCGTGGTCTGCGATCTCTTCGAGGATCTGATTCAGGCTGATGTTGGGCTGCCAGCCGGCTTCCGTCAGCGCTTTACTGGAATCTAGAATCAGCCACGGAACGTCGTAGGGGCGTTCCGAGCCGTCCCCGATCGGCTGGTGCGGGCCAAAACGCTGGTCGCACCACGCCGTCAGTTGCGCCAGGGACGTGGAGTTCCTTTGGCCGCCGGACACATTGAGGAGCTGGCCAGGTCCGCCGCAGCGCAACTGATAGTTCACCAAGCGCGCCAAGTCGCGCGGATGCAATGCGTCCCGGACCTGAAATCCGTGACCGCCAAAGCCCGAGTACTTCAACAAGCGCCTGCTGGAGTGCGCGTGCAGCCAATAGGAAAAGATTCCCTGCTCGGCGGTGCCAAACTGTCCCGCTCCTGCCAGCACCCCACAGCGGTTAATCCAGACTGGCACATGAAATCCGTGGGCGTACTCCTGTGCCAGACGTTCTGATGCCAACTTGGTCGCGCCGTACAGGGAAATCGGGGCCTCCGTGCTAAAGCTTTCGCCGAGACCGGCCAAACTAACTCCTGGAGGCCAAGGCTGCCCTCGGTCGAGAGTATATGCCGCCTCCTCCACACGCAATGGCAACCGCGCCAAAGCAGGAATCGAATAGACGCGGCTGGTGCTCAAGAGAATGAGGCCGGCACGCGAGGCGCGGCAGTATTCCAGCAAATTGATTGTGCCTAATAAGTTGTGTTCCAGCAATTGGCGAGTGCTGGTTTTGCCATCGCGACCAGCCAGCACGCTCGGCTGCGCCGCGGCGTCGATGACCCAATCGGCAACGGGAAGCGTCTCCACGTCGCTCGCCATTCGGATGTCGCCATGGAACAGATTCACCCCAAGGCGCTTCAAGGAAACCCGATTCGTCTCGCTACCGGATCGCGCCAGGTTATCGATTCCCACGATGGAGATGCCTTCATGCGCTTCCAGCAGATAACCCGCGACGTGACGACCGACGAAACCGCAGATTCCGGAAATGAGAATTTTCATCCTATTGTGTGTCCGCCAAACGCACTAACCACGAAGCGGCGATTTCCGCCACGGTCTGTTTCAGGCTCTTGGTGATGCCCCAGCTTGGATAGTGAGTCTTCATCTTGGTCAGATCGCTGTAATAACAGATATGATCTCCCATGCGGTTGCCTTCGACGTACGTCCATACTTGTTCGCGTCCGGTCACCTCCGCCGCTAGAGCAAAGGCCTCCAGAATCGAGCATGAATTCTCAAAGCCGCCACCAAGGTTGTAGACTTCTCCGCAACGCGGCTTCTGTGCGAAGGCCAACATAAACCTAGCCACGTCTTCAGAGTGAATGTTGTCTCGAACTTGTTTCCCCTTGTAGCCAAAAACCTTGTATTCCTTTCCGGTTAGGTTGCAGCGGATCAGATAGCTAAGGAATCCATGCAGTTCCACGCCGGAATGATTTGGTCCCGTGAGGCAACCGCCGCGTAAGGCGCACGTCGGCATGCCGAAATAGCGCCCATACTCTTGCACCATGACATCGGAAGCCACCTTCGATGCTCCGAACAAGGAGTGCAGCGATTGGTCGATCGAAAAGCTCTCCGGAATACCCAGGCGGTACTCAGGATCGGCGTAGTCCCAGCGCGTTTCCTTCTCTACCAGCGCCAGCGTGTTCGGCCGATCGCCATACACCTTATTCGTCGACATATGAATAAAGGGCGACTCCGGCGACCAGCGGCGGGCGGCCTCCAGGAGGTTCAGCGTGCCGACCGCATTCGTATCAAAATCATCGAAAGCGATCTGGGCGGCGCGGTCGTGTGACGGCTGGGCCGCGGTGTGCACGATCACCGTCGGCCTTGTGCTCTCAACCAGACGAAGTACGCCTTGCCGGTCACGAATATCGATATCGTAATGCTCATAACCAGGGACGTTTTGGCGCAGTCGCTGCAATGACCAGGAAGTATCACCTTCCGGACCGAAGAATATGGCGCGCTGATTGTTGTCAAGGCCAATAACCGAATATCCAGCCTGATGGAAATGCAGGCAGACCTCCGAGCCAATCAACCCACAAGATCCGGTTACGAGAACGCGCGCATTACCCACGAGGTCTAAAATGACACATCCTCCACAACAATCAGCCGCCGGCTGACCCGCCCCGTTGGAGGCTGATCCCGAGCGCGGCGCAGTCAGATGTTACCATTTCTTCGACAAGCTGCTTAAAAGAAATGGAGCAGTTCCAGCCAAGTTTGTGCTTGGCGTACCCGGCATTTCCGAGGAGAAGTTCTACCTCCGCCGGTCGATATAGCTGAGGGTCCGTTACGACGTACCGCTCCAAGTCCAGATCTGCCATTTCGAACGCGAGTTTTGCGAATTCGCGTACGGAATGCGTTTCTCCGGTGGCGATTACATAATCGTCAGGTTCGTCTTGTTGGAGCATCAGCCACATCGCTCGCACATAATCTCGGGCATGGCCCCAATCTCGACGCGCATCGAGATTGCCAAGCGAAATGTGGTCCGCTTTTCCAGCCATAATGCGGGCTACGCCTATCGTTATCTTCCTTGTGACGAACTCGAATCCGCGACGGGGGGACTCATGGTTGAAGAGTATGCCCGTTGAGGCGTGCATACCGTAGGCCTCCCGGAAATTTCGCGTCAACTCGTAACCAGTTACCTTGCTGATGCCGTAGGACGACCGTGGGTGAAACCTGGTGTTTTCCGTCTGAGGAGTCGTTTCCGCTTTCCCGAACATCTCGCTGCTTCCAGCAAAGTAAAACCGGCAACCTGGGCAGGAGTCTTTCAGTGCTGCAAGAACGTAGTGGGTACCATTGATATTGGTCGCCAGAGTGGAGAATGCGTCCTCGAATGAATACGTGACAAAGCTCTGCGCCGCGAGGTGATAGCATTCATCGGGCTGAATCTGAGTGATCGTTCTGAAAATGCTGGGAAACGCCTCCAGCGACGCGGCATGCAGGTGAATGCGGTCCAAAATACCCTGTACCCTGTTCATGCGATGCGCCGGATCCTCCAGCGCAACTCGCCTCACGATGCCGTGAACCTCATATCCTTTGTCGAGAAGGAACTCGGCAAGATAAGAACCATCCTGCCCGGTGATCCCCGTAATCAACGCCTTCTTCATGAAGCCCATTGTAAGCGGTTTTACAATCGCCTCTGAAAACACGAAGCCGCGCTGCGGCCTTGGAGCGGAGCCTGCTGCATGGACGCAGGCCGCATGGCGGCTAGAACCGCGAGGTTCTGCCTTAGGGCTTCTCCACGACGAAGTCTCCCAGAACCAGCGTGTCCATCTCGCTCTTAGAGAAGGAATGGAACGCATTGGCGGGCGTGTTCACAATTGGCTCGCCCTTGAGATTGAAGGAGGTGTTGAGTACGGCCGGGACGCCGGTAGCTTGTCCAAAACGTTCGATCAGCGCCGAATAGCGAGGGCTAACGTCGCGAAACACGGTCTGCAAACGCGCCGTGCCGTCCACGTGGGTGATGGCAGGTAAGACACCTTGTTGGGAGGGATGAACCGGGACAACATATAGCATGTAGCGGGCGGGAAAGTGCCCGACCGCGTTGGGCAGGTCAAAGAACCTCTCCGCGCACTCGGCCAGCACCGACGGCGCGAAGGGACGGTAGGGCTCGCGAAATTTGATCTTCGCGTTCACGATGTCCTTCATCGCCGGATTCCGAGGGTCGGCGAGGATGCTGCGGTTCCCGAGGGCGCGCGGGCCCCATTCGAAGCGGCCCTGGAACCACCCAATCACCTTCCCCTGTTGCAAATGATCAACCACCAAGTCGAGCAGCCGATCTTCGTTCTCAATACATTGGTAAGAAATCCCATTCTCATCCAGAAAACTCTGGACCTGTGAGGGACCGTACTCTTTACCCCAGTAAGCGTGATCCATGCGAAAGCCACGCGGATTCCCCAGCAGCATGTTGTCCGCCCACAACGCGGCGCCCAAGGCACCACCACCGTCTCCGGCGGCAGGCTGAATAAATAATTCCCGGAAGCCGGTCTCGCGCAAAATGCGCTGGTTGGCAACGCTGTTCAGGGCCACGCCTCCCGCCATACAGAGCCGCTTCAATCCGGTTTCTTTCTGCAGGTTTCGCGCTATGCCCAGTAGGACCTCTTCGGTGACCTGCTGGACGCTGGCAGCGATGTCCGCGTAATACTGGTTCTGCTTGCACAAATCGTTGTAGTTCGCCGGAGGAGCTCCAAAATAAGTGGGAAAACCCGAGGCGGCGGTGAAAAACAGCGTCTTCGGCGGACGCGGTTCCCCAAACAACTGCGTAAATCGGCCGTTGAAGGTCTTGTCCGTCGAATAATGGAAGCAGAAATAATCCATGTCCAACGAGAACGAGCCATCGGATTCCTGCCGGATCAGTTTCCAGACCTTATCCACATATCGGGGCTGGCCATACGGCGCCATCCCCATCACCTTGTATTCGCCTTCGTTGACTTCGAATCCCAGGAATGCGGTGAATGCGCTGTACAGCAGTCCAAGAGAATGGGGGAAAAGCATCTGCTTGCGTATCTCGATCTGATTTCCGCGCCCAATTCCCCAAGTACCCGTGGCCCACTCTCCCACCCCATCCACTGTGAGGATGGCAGCTTCCTGGAATGGCGAGCACAGGAAAGCGCTGGCGGCGTGAGACATGTGATGGTCGCAATACAGGACTCTGTCTCGCGGGACTCCCAACTTTTCGGCAATCTCGGATCCGACCCACAGCTTATCGATCATCCAGGTGATCATTGACTCGCGAAAAACTCTGTAGGACCGCGGATAGGTCTGCAGGACCGTCATCAGGATGCGGTCAAACTTGCGGAACGGTTTCTCGTAGAAGACAGCATAGTCAACGTCTTCGCCTGTAATACCGCCGTATTCCAGGCAGAAGTCGATCGCATGATGAGGGAAGCCGAAGTCGTGCTTGATGCGGGTGAAGCGTTCTTCTTCCGCGGCTGCGATCAATTTTCCGTCTTGCAGCAGCGCGGCCGCTGCATCATGGTAGTAGCAGGAGATCCCCAGGATATTCATGTCACCCTTGGCGGCTGGCCTGTTCCAGGTTCTTCGCCACCGCAGGCGAGTCGAACCACTTGACCGGGCGCTTCTTTATGTTCATGGAATCGGCAAAGAACCGGACCGCCAAGCCGAACGGCAAGACCAGGATGGCGTAGATGAGAGTCAATAGAATACGGGCTTGAAAATTGCCAATGGCATGGGCGATCCGTTTCCAGGCGGCCCACAGCCTCTTCGCTGTTTGCATTGCGCCCCTCTAGAACAACGAATAAATAAAAGGGGCGATCGCGGAGCTCTGCGCCAGGATCAGCAGCAGTGCGAACAGGCCAAGCGTGATGAGGATTGGCGTCATCCACCAGCGCTTGTTGCTCCAGAAGAAGGCGAACAGCTCCCCAGCGATGCCGAACCGTTGACCGGTCGTCCTGAAAAAGCCCAATGAGGTTTCTCCGCTACCAGATAACAGAATTAGCAACTATGTCTCGAAGGGTCTTCCGTATCTTCCCACAAATGCGGAAGAATTTCAGCAACCGGCCGTTCCAGCGGGTTCGATCTCCAGCCCCGCTCCTTCCAGTGGCCCTTATCGTTGGACCACCGGCTGGCCGGAAAGGCTCCTGCCCACTTCCTGGGCCACCAGCGCATTCCCCGCTGCGTTGTAGTGGATGTCTCCGAAAATAAAGTATTTCAAATACCAGCAGCCGGGCTGCCACCGGGAACACTGCTCCTTGGCGGCAAGGAACGCCGGGAACACCGTGATGAAGCGCTTGCATTTCCCCTCACACCACTCGCGCCATATGCGCACCTGGCGGGAATCCACCGTGTCGTGAACGATCTGCGCCGGATAGGGATAAACGACGACACTGATCGGAATGCCTCGCTGTGCCAGCTCCTGCCAAAGGAGGTTCATCTTCGACTTCTCCTTGGTAATGCCCCCATCCAGCCCAAGCGGACCGAAACCCATCTCAAAGGGCAGGGTGTTAGAAACCGGCCGGTACGTCCATGCCGACTTCTCAAAATCGAACTCATTTCCGTTGTTGCCCCGGTCGAGGTGATAGTAACCAAAGCGAACCAGCGCCTTCTCGAAAATTTCGAAGAGATAGTTGGTCAGCAGAAAATGCTCGCTGATGGCCATGCGAAGATTCGAATACCAGTTTCGGATGAAGAAATGCCGATGCGGTACCGCCACCGCTCCCGAAGCGCTGGCGTCCTGGTAGAAGGAGGCTTCGTCTTGCGCGTCGGAGATGTCGATAAACACGATGGCCTCGTCAAAGTTCACGCCTGCGCTCAATGCCACTCGTGCCGTGTTGAGATAGTTCGAAGGAGAGTAACCTCCTACGCCGCCGTTCAGAAAGTCGTACTGCGGAAAATTGGTCGCAAGTTGCCCCACGAAGCTGTCGTTCCAGGCGACCATTCCTTCCGTGAAAGAATCGCCCAGCATGAGAACCCTGGCCTTGGTGCCGATTGGGGGGATTTCCCTTATTTGCTGATCGCGGAAGCCAAGGCTGTTCGTCACCAACCGGTAGCGCTCGCCGCCCCATGCGCGAATGCAGGAGCAGTCAGGTTTTAGAGCGAAGACCCGCGTCGGGTCGCGAACGGTAAAGCACCCTAAACCTTTGCCCGTCACCTGGAGGGCCGCTGCCCGAACTCTGGTGGTATAAAACCAATCGAGGGCTAGAAAGAGCACGGCACAGAAGAGAAGGGCAAATAGGAGCAAAAAGAGCTTTTTCCCCAGTTGCCGCCCTTGGGGGTTCGCGGAACTCACCTCCCTAGCTTGCATCGGGCACCCGAGCCCCCTTTCCCCTCCAACCAATATAACTTCCCCGGCATCATACGAATGCACAGTCAGTCAGACGGATCCTCAGCGCGTGAGCCGAAGGTCATCCCAATAAATCTCCCCTGAACCAGGACGACGGATGAGCTGAATTCGAATCGCGCCTTCCCGGCCGGCAGTTGCCGAGACGGAAACCGATTGCCAATCGGGCCGGCAATTCACGACGGGGCTGGAAATCGATGTGTTGTCGCTGGGATTGAACACCGCCAGTTGTGCGCTGGCCGTGGTGCCGAGCGATCCCGACACCCACGCAGAAATCTGATACGTCGCTCCAGGTCGCAAGCCATTGACGTCCTGATACACAGTGCCCGCGCCGCCCCTTTCGGCAAGGCTGTAAGATCCGCTATGGGCCGCCTCCCTAGTGACACCCGCCTGGAGTTCCCAAACGGGCGTCCACGGAACGGAGTCGCCGTCCTCAAACCCGGGATTGGCAATGGCGTGCTCCTGGCGTTGATCGCCGGTCATCAGTACGGGACTCAGCCCAAAATCGGTTCTGCTGGAGCAGAGGATGAAGCCGTCGACGTCATGACATTTTCCTGGCCCGGTCGGACCCTTGGCGATGGCGGCGGCCACTTCCGGCGAGACCACGTACACCGAATCGGGCGCCAGCGGCCGTCGGCTGAGATCTGCGATCGATTGGTTGCAGTGAAAGTCTCGCGCCACCTGGGTATAGCGAGCGGACTGATAGCTGTTGATTCTCATCTTCTGGCTCACCGCCAGAAATCCGAAAATTCTATACCCTTCCGGCCCGCCCGGCGAGGCGTTCGCGGCGCATTGCCACGCCGGCAGAACGATCAGGTTTTCGTGCATGGCGCCGATGTTCAACCAGATCGGCGACCGCAACGGCGACGGATGCTCCCCGTTGACTGTCACATGTACCCAATGACGCAGGGAATTGGTGTCGGCAACCTGCACGATCAACAAGGCCGCAAGCATGAGGTTCGCCCAGCGGCGGCGGAAGAGCAGAAGCGACGCGGCCAGTACTAACGTCAGGATGACGTAATAGGGGAGCCAGAAAAGACGCCCGGTTGCGCGCAGCGGCGCAAGATACGGCGAAAATCGCTGGGACGGATCCAGATCGAACAGGGTTCGCGATCCTAGCGTGATCCTGGTGGACAGCGCCATCACAGTAAGCACTGCGCAACACCCTGTCAGCGGAAGCACCCACCGCCAGTCCGGCGCCTGCAGCGTGCGCCGCTGTACCAGGAGGGCAATCGCCACGATCAAGCCCAGCGCCAGCACACCAGCGCCGAGATAATTGTAGCCCTCATACTGGCCGGGCGACGCCGAGGAAAATCGGTGAATCAGAAGCGATGTCCAGCCGCGCGGGTCGATCGGGGCGAGCAGGTTCATCGACAGGTCGCGATAACCGCCGCTGGAATACCCCCGGCCGCCGGAAATCAGCAGTCCCATAGCCCAGGCTATGCCGACGCAGACGGCCAGCAGCAAAGTCAGAATTCCGACCGCGCCGGGGAATGTCAGCTTTCGCTGCCAAAGCAGACTGACCACGGCTGCCGCCAGGACCAGCACTACCTGAAACGCGAGGTACGGGTTGATGCCTACTGAGATCGCAGCTAGCGCTGCCGCCGTAATCACAAAGGTTTTCATGCGCGTGGCTGGCACGAGTTGCTCGCGCAGAAAGGTGAATAGCGCCGCCAATAGGAGCCAATGGTTGCTAAGCGAATAGTGCAGCGCAAAACGGTAGGTGAGAGGGGGCGAAAGCAGGAAGAATACGCTCGCCATCGCGATCCCGAGCAGATTCTCACCCACGAGAATCCGGAAAATCCTGAAAGCAAAAAAGAACTGTAACGCACAAACCAGGACCGCCTCGAGGCCGAAGTATTGCATCGGCCCCGGCAACAGCGGCGAGAGCGGCTTAAGAGCCACCGCCAGCAGAGGGTTCAGGTCGGTCAGCGCAACCGATTCGCCCACAGGATAGCCGAGCCTCTCGGTATAAGTGATCGGCCAATGCGGCTTCGGGTCCTGACGAAACAACTCCCAACCAATGTAGTGGTAGGCCGGATCGAATGGGATCCAGCCTACGTTTCGCGGATTCAGCGGGCGCGGCCCGAGCACGATCAAGGCATATAGCAGGCCAGCTACGAGCGCCAGCGCCAAGTCGAATCGGACCGAGCCAGCCCCTCCGCGTTTCCCCATTCGACAATCCTCTTTCCACAGCGTAAAATACCACGACCGGTGGCAGGTGCCAAAAGTAGCTGCGAAAAACGTCCGTCAGCACGTCTTGTCCCATTTTTAGGGGACGTCGGGCGCCGCCGCGAAACATTCCTCGGCGCGCGCCGTGTCTCCGAGGTCGCGATAAGCACGGCCCATGCTCTTCCAGGCGGCGGATCTCAAGCCGGCGTCGCGGGAGGAGGCCAAGGCGATCTTAAAGCGCTCGATCGCATCCCTCGGGTTTCCACGCAGCTGTTCGTAGATACCGATATTCAGGTTACTGACGGGATCGGCGGGGTATATCTCCGTCGCCTTGATGAAGTGCGACACACCTTCCTCGACCCGCCCCCGGCTCATTAGGACCTTGCCCAGGTTGTTCTCGGCAAGCCAATTATTTTCTGTAACTTGCAACGCTCGCGACCAGAGGGCCGCGTTGTCGCTCCAATACCCTATCTGGTAATAAGAAACCACCGTCAAAATCGACAATACGACGAACCCGGGAACCGCGAGCCATGCGAAGGAAATGTGCCGCTGCCGCGCCAAGTCCGATATACTCCAGCAAACCATGACGAATAATCCGATGAACGGCAGATACGCATAGCGGTCAGCCATGCCTTGCATGCCTTGGTAACCCACTCCCTCAAGCCCAATCATGGGCACCATTGTCCCCACGAACCAAAGCCACCCCGCTGCGAGATAACGTTGCCGCCGCCAATCGATTACCAGCGCCGTTATTGCCGCCAGCAACAGAAGGGCCGCGCCCACTTCCCACGCTCGCAAAGAGTTTCCGGGATGCGGATAAAACACGGCGAGGCGCGTGGGCCAAACCGCATTCCGCAGATAGAGTGCGTAGGAGACGATTGCGTTCTCCAGCCGCGCCGTGAGGGGATACCAAACCTTGTCGCCACCCACACGCTGCGCTTTCATCGTGATAAAGGCGCTGGCCGCCGCAAGGGCGAATAGCGGCAGTTTCTCCAGTACCAGCCGCGGGAGCTTCCTCGGTGCGATGACGGTTTGGGTTGCTTCGCCGGAATCAGGCACTTGCGCGGAGGCAAACATCCGCCGCAAGGGCCAGTAGTCCCACAACAGCAGAACGAACGGAAAGGTAATGACCTGCGGCTTGGCAAGGAGTCCCAACGCGTACAGGAGCGCGACGGCCACATAGCGTCCGATTCGAGGCTCCCGCGCGTACCACCAGTACGCGCCCAGGGCGAGCAGAAAAAACACCATGCTCAGCGGGGTCTTGCGCTCCGCAATCCAAGCTACCGATTCAACGTTGACCGGGTGTAGAGCAAACAGCGCGGCAACCATGAAACTGCGTCCGGCATAGCCAGTCGCGCTAAGCAATACCCAGAAGAGCAGGACCACGTTGATCGCGTGCAACAGCAAGTTGACGTCGTGGTGTCCGGCAGGATTGAGTTGAAACAGTTCGTAATCCATGGCGTGCGAAAGCCAGGTCAGCGGATGCCAGGTACCCACGTCGAAACTGGTGAACGCCCACTCGACGGTACCCCAACTGACCGGGCTCCGCACGTGGTCATTGTTGGTTACATAAAGGCTATCGTCGTAATTGACGAATGGGTGCCCGTGAACGGGAGAGTACAGGGAAAGAGTGGCAGCAACCAGCAGCAGCGCCAAACAAATCGGCTTGTTGACCCAGCCGGAACCAAGCTGGAGCCATAGTTCTTCAGTTCTTCTCCACCTGCTGGAGCGCCGCAAGTCAACCATTATCGCCTACGAGTCCAGCCCAAGCACGCTGGGCACCACAATAGGGCGCGCTCTTCGGCCAGGGCCTGGGTGACCTTCCGAAGAGCATCCGTCTCGTTACTGTCCTGAAAAAGAAACCGCCTAGCTCACATCACCTCAGAGGAGGGAGTGTGAGCTAGGCGGTTATGATTCAAACTAGACGGCTTAGGCTTTGCGCGTTATCGATTCAGCAGCCGGCGGCGAAGGGTGCCCCCGAGCAATAAGAGTGCCGAACCGAAAAGAACCACGGCGCCTGGCTCCGGGACCTTATTATTGGTACCATCAATCCCGAACGCTTCCGACGGAATCGTGCCGACCGCACTCTCGGCAGCCGAGGACGGACCGGAATTCTCATCCCAGTAAACCGGATCACCGCTCGGAACTACAGCATTCTGCAGGGTCAGATAATACGTGCCAGCCCCGAGAGAAATACCAGCGAAGCTGAACGTGATCTCGTCAATATTGTAACCGTAGCTGTTCGTCCCTAAGAAGGTATCCGTAGTGGCGGCTGTGCCAGAACCTAGACTATTATCACCAAAGGCGGTACCGATGGCCCAATCAACGGAGGTCATGCTATCCCCGGGAAACTCCCAAACGGCAAAGTCTACGCCCGTAATGGTTCCGCCGGCGCCTAACACGAACGAGTCCGAAACCCAATAACCGAAGTTGATCGTCCACGCGTCGGTATTGCCGTTGATATTGTTACCAGTTTGCCCGGGGCTACCATCGTTACAGTAGAGCGCACCTGAGCACGTGCCAGCCGTCCATGGGCCCGTGTAGCTCGCAAACGCCGGTGTCATGAGCACGAGGCCCATTAGGGCGAACATGCACAAAAATTGAAGTCGCAGTTTCATTCGTTTTCCTCCTCTTAGAACTTCCCGCGACCTTAAGTGCTTCCCAGGACCGCAGGTTTGCAATCGCTCGCTATGAAGCACGTTCGAGACCAAAGACAGACCACTCTAGTATCATTAACTTACAGGATAAATCCCAGGCCAGGCAGGCGATGCTTTAGGATTCAGAACCAGTGTTTTGGACTTTTTGGGAACCCGTGACATGGGTCGCTTTCCTGACCGAGTATTACTCGTGCCGCCGGTTAGTACCCCTGGGCCCGCCGTGGATGCAGATATGCAACCGCCAGCGGCTTTGAGAACCGGGTCTCGAGTTCCCAGCCAGCATCTTTCACATCCTTCACCGTCTCCTGCGTCGGCTCAATCAGCGCTACTTCTGCGGGGTGATTCCTGAGATCGTCTATTCTCCAAAACTGCAACGGATAGTACTTCGATAAGTTTAACTCGAGCGCAAAGGATCCCAAGCTGGCACGCTGGGGGTCGGAATCAGGGTATGTTCGCCTTGGGTCCGCATCCGCGATGAAGTTGGAAGGAAGCAGCAGGATGCACTCCTCGGGATGATTGGAATAGTACTGAGCCTCGATGAAGAGAAGGGGACTCGAAAACACAAGGTAGTGTTTTCCATCGGTCCATAAAGGAGTCTCCAACTCCAGAAATTGCCGGATGCCTGTTGCCTCGACTGACTCAGGGTGCCGCACCACGTGCATCTGCGCCATCATTCCCCACCCTGCGAGGAGCAGAAATATCCCCATTGAAATCAAGGGCGAATTGCGAAAGTGCCGCCACAGGCAACAGGCAAATGCCACGGCCACGCCAGGAAGCACGCCAATGAAATAGCGGCTATAGAATGCGTTGGTCTTCCATTCCGCCACGAGGAAGCCGGCTAACGGAATGCATAAGAACAACCAGCCAATGGCCTCGGCAGTTTCCATCGGCTGCAGGACCAGGTTGTTCTTGTTCGTGTCAGCCACGACAATCCAGATCACGATAATCACCAGCAGAGTGAGACCATTTGGGAATAGTTGCGGAAAAATTGCCGTTAGTGCACCAAGGGAAGGACGGTTCCAGAAGCCCGTCGCAAAACCCCGGGAGAAGGACTGGATCAGTGGTAGCAATAGTGCCGCAGGAACGGCGACGCCCACAATCCCCGCAATCAGCTTGGGGGATGCTATCCGGCCCCGTTTTCCGTGAAGGACCTCCCAAATCGCGTAAGGCACCAAGCACAGAACAAAATAATAGTGCATCGTAACACCGAGACCCATCACGATCCCAAACAAGATGGCTGCGGGCTTCTTGTCGTCGGTGCAAAGCCAAACCCATAGGGCAAGCGCCGCCAACATAAAGTAGAGGCCATACGAGCGTGCCTCGTAGCCATAGTACGGTAAGAACGAGCAGGTGGCCACGGAGAGCGCAATCAATCCATGCCACCCATCGGTCAGGCGCCGGGTGCAATCGAAGATCAAAAGCAGCCCAGCGGCGAGGCCCAGAGCCGAGGGCAGCCTGGCAGCGACTTCACTGTCCCCAAAAAGGTCGCCAAACAACCGGACGAGCATGTAGTAAAAGGGGGGCATGGAGTCAGCGCCATGGCCGAGGGCCGTCCAGATCGTCTTGATGTCGGGCAGACGCGCGATGTGGATGGTGAAGAGTTCATCGAACCAGAAGACGCGGTGAGAACTGATGTAGAGACTGGTGGCGAAGGAGAAGGCGGCCAGAATCGCTGCCAAAATGAAAGGCACGGCATGGGTCCGGCTTCCCGGGCCGGCGGTTTGTGCCGTTTCATCGCTGGAAGTCTGCATGTCCCCTCTCGAGTCGGCGTGCGGCATATCCCCAACGCCTGTCATGCCCCGAAACTCAGAGCGATAGTGTAACATGCGCGAGCGTGGGAACCGCGCGGTGGCCAGATGAATCAGTTGGGGCCGCGGTCCAAAGGCTCTCACCGGGAAGGCTCAATTGGTCTGATAAGGTAGATAGGGATATAACCAGCAAGATTGCCGATCAGGTCCCGATAAGAGCGAACGGCATGATAGAAATCAAAGCGAAGCACGTTCGATTCGGTCTCTTCATCTTCGTCACACTCTTGTTGGTAGCAGTTGCTTTCGAGTACGGGATGGATGCCCATCGCGGCCCCAAGCGCGCCGTCGCCGCGAAAGCACGGCCGAACTCACACACCGTGAGTCCCATAAGCTTTCGCCAAACGACCCTCGATATGACGGTGCGCAACGGAGCAACCGGTGATAAACATCTCCCCGAAACGGTGATGGGCGGCGTTGCCGTTTTCGATTTCGACAACGATGGGTGGCCCGACATCTTCATAGCCAACGGCGCCACCTTCCCCACTCTCCGTAAGACCGACCCGTCATATTACAACCGTCTGTTCCGCAATAATCGCGACGGTACTTTTACTGATGTAACTGCAAGGGCAGGCGTCGCGGGCGAAGGTTATTCAATGGGAGTCGCTGCGGGCGATTTCGACAATGATGGATATCCGGATCTCTTCGTCACCGGCCTGAAATCGAATAAGCTCTATCGCAATCGCGGGGACGGAACGTTCGAAGATGTCACGGCGGCCGCAGGGCTTGGCGGAGAACTGGGATTCTCCATTGCCGCCGGCTGGTTCGATTACGATAACGACGGTCTGCTCGATCTCTTTGTGGTGCGCTATGTGAAGTGGAACCAGGCCCTTGACGCCAAATGTGGCGAGGTTGGACCGGGCGTTCGGCAGTACTGTCATCCCCGCTGGTTCGACGGCATGACGAACCTGCTCTACCATAACGAGGGGAAAGGGCGCTTTCGCAATGTCTCGAAGGAATCGGGCATCGCATCTTATTCCGGCAAGGGCATGAGTGTGGCGTTCGGCGACAGCGACGGCGACGGGCGCCTGGAAGCCTTTGTCACCAATGATCGCGTTCAGAACCTCCTTCTTCACAACGAGGGCGATGGGGGGTTCCGGGACATCGCTATTCCTGCCGAAGTGGCTCTCAATGCCGACGGAGCAGCGGTCTCGGCGATGGGCGTGGATTTCCGCGATTACGATAACGACGGCCGCGACGATCTAATCGTGACCGCCCTGCCCTTTGAGTTCTTCGCTCTCTATCGTAATCTGGGCCACAACCGATTCGCAGACATGACGTCACCGAGCCATATGGCGAGCGAAAGCAGCCCATATTCGGGTTGGTCTACGGGATTCTATGATCTCGATAATGACGGATTCAAGGACATTTTCGTCGCTGGTGGCCACGTCCTAGACAATGCCGAGCTGAAGCCAGGCCACAAGTCGAGGTACCCCAACATCATCTTTCCGAATCATGGAGATGGAACGTTCGGCGTAGAACCGCTGGAGGGAGATGCGTTTCATCGCGGCGCGGCCTTTGGCGACTTTAATCGAGATGGAAAGATCGACGTCGTGGTCTCGCGCCTGAACGAGAAGCCGCTCGTGCTTACCAACACGTCGCCCGGAACCGGGCACTGGATTGAAATGCGTCTGGAGGGAACCCGTAGCAATCGCGACGGAATTGGTGCGCGGGTGCACTTGATCGGCGCGTCCGGCGAACAGTGGAACCGCGTGACCACCGCCGTAGGGTACGCGTCGTCAAGCGATCGAGTAGTTCATTTCGGACTTGGGGGCCAGGCACAAATACGCGCTATTGAGATTGAGTGGCCTTCGGGCACGAAACATCGGCTCACCAACGTCGCGGCGGATCAGATTTTCACGATTCGCGAACCCTCCGCCCGTTGATCCCTGACACGCGCTGAAGATCGCTGATCGCGCTATCTTCTTCGCGTTGTATGTTACTCTGAGACGGACTTTGCTAGAGGACTGCGTTTAGAAATGCTGTCGAAACTAGCCATCCCGACCCTGATTGTGGTCTGCATCGCAGTCGCCGTACTCGTACACAAGGGGCAAGACAAGGAGGTCGCGCATCCGGTCTCCGCCGAGCTCATCGTCACGCGCACCCTCGAAGAAGCCCGGGGGTTGCTCATCCGGATACGAGCCGGCGAGGATTTCGCGACCCTTGCAAGCAAATATTCGATAGATCTTTCTGCCGGCGACGGTGGATACCTCGGGAACGACCCCAACAGCCGCGGGGCCGAGGTGCGAGAAACTCTGCGCCGGCTAAAACCGGGCGCGGTAAGTAAAGTCTTCAAGACACCCGTTGGTTACGCAATCCTCAAAGCTCTGACGGAGCCCGACGCCGGAAAGATGGCGGATGACTATCAGCTCCGCCGAATTCGTTCCAATCTGGCGTATGTAACGCTGGCGCCGGACGAGTCAGGCTATGGAGAGTTCTTACAAGCTATCCGGAACGAGCTGCCCGTCTCGGATTTCTCGGCATGGCAGAAGGACCTGAAAAGCGTATGCGCGACGCGGGAGCAGGCACCCCGCGACGCCATTCGGGCGCTACAGAAGCTCATCGCGAACGATGGTGGGCACATGGAGCCTTCGCGCCTAGCGTACGCTCGATACACTCTGGGTCAGCTTTGGTCTTCACAGGCAGACTTCGATCAGGCGATCAGAGAGATGGAAGCAGCGTATCGAATCGCCCTGAAGGACCCAAACAGCGCATTTGTGTCGCACATGGAAGCGGTGCTGGGAATAAATTATCTCCATCGGAGCGCTTTCGCTGACCCTGCCGTCGATCCCATGATCAATGCGGCCCTGATTTTTCCGACGCATCCTGGCACGCTGCATACAAGACAGAACGATCGTGAGAAGGCGATCCGATATCTGACCAAGTGCCTGACGCGCACTCCCCACAACACAGAACTGAAATGGTTGCTGAACTTGGCCTACATGACTGGGGGTGCGTATCCGTCGCAGGTTCCCAAAGAGTTTCTGATTCCGCCCTCGGCCTTCGCGTCACCAGAGAACCTGGGCCGCTTTATCGATGTCGCTCCGGCGGCGGGTCTCGCCACGTATGGCAATGCAGGGGGCGTGATCATCGACGACTTCGACAATGACGGTCTTTTGGATATTGTTACTTCGCAAATTGACGATTGCGCTCCGCTTCGCTATTTTCACAACAACGGCGATGGAACATTTACGGATCGCGCGCCCGCGGCCGGCTTGGGGGGCCAGACAGGCGGCCTCAATATGATTCAGGCTGACTACAACAACGATGGCTGCATGGACGTGCTTGTTCTGCGCGGCGGATGGGAATTTCCGAGGCGCCACTCCCTGCTGCGCAATAACTGCGACGGCACGTTCACGGACGTTACCGCTCAGAGCGGCCTGCTGGATGGACCGGCCCGATCCTCAAATTCCGCCGTCTGGGCGGATATCGATAACGACGGCTATCTGGATCTCTTCCTCGCCAACGAGCACGCCCCCAGCCAGTTATTCCTCAACAAGGGAGACGGGACCTTTGTCGATATCTCGCACCAGGCCGGAATCGATCGAACCGCAGTCAGCAAGGCCGTGACCTCCGCAGATTACGACAACGACGGGTATCCCGATTTCTACGTTTCAAACTACAACGGACTTAATTTCCTTTATCACAACAACGGCAATCGTACTTTTACGGAGGTCTCACGGCAGGCCGAAGTCCGTGAGCCTTTGATGAGTTTTGCGGCATGGTTCTTCGATTACGACAACGACGGCTGGCCTGACCTTTTCGTCACCGATTACTTTCTGTCGGTTGACGAGGTTGCGCGAAGTTACATGGGACTTCCGGTGAAAGGGGAGACGTTGAAGTTGTATAGAAATCTCGGAAACGGAAGGTTTAAGGACGTAACGGCAGGCGCTAACCTAGATCGCGTATTCATGCCGATGGGCTCTAACTTCGGAGACGTAGATAACGACGGTTTCCTGGACATTTACCTGGGCAATGGCAATCCTTCGTTTGCTTCCCTGCTTCCCAATGTATTGCTTCACAACCAGGACGGGAGACGTTTTACCGATATTACTGCCTCTTCCGGAACCGGGGCGTTGGCTAAAGGCCACGGCGTCGCGTTCGGGGACCTAAACAACGATGGAGATGAGGATCTCTTTGTTGTGATGGGCGGTCCACATCCGGGCGATCGTTCTCCCAGCCGTCTGTTCGCCAATCCCGGCAAACATGGAAACGACTGGATCACCGTGCGTCTGGTGGGAGTGAAGTCCAACCGCGGGGGGAATGGCGCTCGAATTGCCGTTAAGGTAGTGAATGAGGGAAACAAGCAACGCACGATCATGCGGACAGTGGGAAGCGGCGGGTCATTCGGCGCCTCGCCCCTGCAGCAACACATCGGCCTCGGCAAGTCAGCCAAGATCGAGACCCTCGAGATTTGGTGGCCCACCTCAAAGACTAAGCAGAGTTTTAACAACGTCGGCGTCAATCAGTTCGTGGAGATCAAGGAATTTGAAAAGAACGTCACCAACCTGACACGGCGCTCGTTTCAACTTGGACCGGTTCGAGCACATGTGGACCGGCCCGCTTCCGGCCGTTGACCAGATCGGGCATATGAATTATAGAGCGTTGTCGTTGTCCTTACTGTTCGCCTTGGCGCTCCATGCACAATCAGTGCAGCGATACGAGGTAACTGGGTTGGTGCTCACAGTGGATGCTCCGAATCGTGTGGTGACAGTGTCTCACGACGCGATTCCAGGCTATATGGACGCAATGACAATGTCGTATCGCGTCCGCGACCAGAGTTTACTTCACGGTCTGAAACCCGGAGACAAAATCGAGTTTACGCTCGTTATTAATAAGGCTTCGTCTTATATCTCCCGTGTGCATGTCCGCCCGTACGACAGTGTGGAAAGAGATCCGGCGCAAGTCAGGCGTTTGGAGCTTCTAGATGAAGCGATGCAATCCAAGGCCGATTCGCACTCCACATTGAAAAGCGGACAAACAGTGCCTGACTTTTCGCTCATTGACCAGAACAATCATCATGTCACCCTCTCGGAGTTCCGCGGCAAGGTGGTGGCAATTACCTTTATTTATACTCGCTGCCCGTTGCCGGATTATTGCCTGCGTTTGTCGAACAACTTCGCCCGTCTCCAGAAGCGATTTAACGATCGCATGGGCCGGGACCTGGTGCTGCTCAGTATTACGTTCGACCCGGACCACGATCAGCCAGGCGTGCTGGCGAAATATGCCGAAGCATGGAACGCAAAAGTCGAGGGCTGGCATTTTCTAACGGGTGAGCTAAGCAAGGTGAAGCAGGTGTGCGGCATGTTCGGAGTGAATTTCTGGCCTGACGAAGGCTTGGTCACCCATTCCCTACACACTGTGATCGTAGACCGTGAACAAAAACTAGTCGCCAACATCGAAGGCAACCAGTTTACGGCGGCCCAATTGGGTGATTTGGTTCAAACGACTCTGACCCATGGCAGCCGCTAGGCCGACGTGAGATAACGCCAAATGATCCAGCGCACTTTGATCCGCGACACGCGCAGCGCCTTCCTATGCCTCGCGCGGGCCTTAATTCCAAAAGCGGGTATGCTGATTGAATGAGTGAGAAGCTCGATCCCATGCTAGGCGAAGCAAGCTCACCGGCGTCCCGGACACCTGGGGCGCGGTCCTTGGGGCGCCTGGGACCATACTGGGATTCTCTGGCGGTGTTGTTGCTCGTGCTGGCGTCCCTTCCGGCTGCATGGGTCTCGCCGCGCTCCGTGACCGTCGTCCGATCCCCGGGCTTCATCGACGACAACTGGGCCCTCGACAGCGTCTTCAAAGCTTCCCGCGGAATCTGGATTGGCCGCGACGTCGCGTTCACTCACGGGCCCCTGTTCCAGTGGCTCTCCAGCGTGCCTGGGCGGTCCATGGGAGTGTCGATGGGAGGCACTTATGCCACCTGGAACACTGTGCCGGTGTGGTGCGCGTTGCTTTTCGTGTTCCTGACGCTGCGCCTCGTGCTCCCGGAGCAAAGCCCATGGAAACGATGCCTGCTGCTGCTCCTGCTGTGCATCTTCTGGGGACCGACGCTGCGGACAGCGTTCGCAGTTCTAGCTTTCGCGGTCTTTCTGCGCGGGTGGTATATAGTCGGCGGCGGACGCGCACAGGCGGTTGCCTTCGGGTGTGTGGCGGCTCTGGTGTGCGTCGTGGGATTCCTGGTGGCCGCCGACCTGGGGGTCTACACGATGGCGGCATTAGGTCTTACCTTCGCTGCGGTCGCGATCGATAGGCGCCGTGCGTCGCAGGGCATCGGATTCCTGGCGGCGTGGCTTTCGATTGCGGCGTGCTCGGCGGTGGTGGCGGTGGCGACGAATTCGGTGCTCGCCAAACCCCTCGATTTTCGGTTTTGGAGAGATTCTCTCGTGCAGGTGTCGGCGTATCGCTGGGCGACACCATTCCGCATGTCTACCGAAGGAGCCATGTATCTCTTCTGGACCCTCCTGGCCGGAGCCGCAATCTTCCTGCTTCGCGCCGCCACCCGACCGAGCGGGAATCCGGCCATCGTGCAGCGAACTGGCTTTCTGATCGGCGGTTTCGCCTTCGCCCTGGTCCTGATGCAGAGCGGTTTGGTGCGCGCTGACAATGGACATATTGCTCTGGCCTGCTTCCCCATGATTTTCCTGGCAGGCGCAATCATGTTCTCGTTCGAATCGCCCAATCTTTCCGTGGCTGCCATGCTGGCCGGGTGCCTTTGTTCGGTCGGCTTCGGCCAGGCGGCGTTCCTGCCTTCGACCCTCACCCGGCTTTACGCCGCGTCGAAACTAACTATTTGCCCCGCTGGCTTCACGGAATTCGAGCGTGCTTGCTATGCCCCTGAATTTACCGATTTGTTGCAATCCGTGGCCCGCTATCTCCAACAGAACAGTGGCACAAGCGACTCCATCGTGGTCTTCCCCTACCAGACGATGTTCGGGATCGCTTCACGCCGTAACGTGGCGGGAGGACTGATGCAGCCCTACACGGCGAGCGGCACGGACTTAGCCCAGTTGGAGATCGCTGGACTGGAGCGCGCGCCGGCCCCAGCAGGACTGTACCTGCCCGATCCCGACCTAAGCCATTTGTCAGACCGCGAGGTTGCCTACAGGCGCAGTCTCAATCTGAGCCTGCCAGTGGATGGTGTGGCCAACTTCACGCGAACTCCAGAGGTCTGGTTCTGGCTAGTGCACCATTATCGATCGGAACGACAACTCGGCCCCGCCGTTTTCGGCTTGCGGAGGGATGACTCGCGAGCGTCTCGAATCTCGATGCAGGCGCAGTCACTCGGGCTTGCGGCGCGGACCTACCCGGTCACGGAAAGCAGTTCGGCGACTAATCTCGGAGCACCGAACTGGCCCTCCAATGCCGACTTTCTGCGGCTGCGTCTCGTGGTCCGCTACGGCCCGTTGTGGAAGTTGCGCAAACCGGAACGGATGCAAGTTGAGATCACGCGGGCGGACGGCAGCCGAGACATGCAGTGGTTCGTGTTGCCGCCCAACACCCCGGCCGAAGTTTGGCTTTATCCCTGGAGCGCATCGGATCTGATCCGTTATTTCGACGCGGAGGACAGTCACTGGCGCCCTAATCCGCGCCCGGCGATCACACTGCTGCGCTTGATCGCGACGCCGCTAGACTGGGTTTCCCAAACTCCGGACGCGATCACGCTCGAGTCCGCGGATGCGGTCAGACTCGCCATGCCTCCGCGATAAGTGCGCCAGACCGACGTTCAGTACTTAACCGCAAACCGATCCTTGAGCCGCCAGAAATGCTTCTCCAGCAGGTGCCACGATAGAACAGCAGTCCCGTATACCAGGGCGAATCCGACAAGCACGGCGAAGATCCAGGCACTGAACCTCCATTGCTCCGGCAATGCGATTAGGATTCTCGGAACAACCACGCCGTAAACAAGAAACACCGGCAAGTGAAACACATACATAGCGTAGCTGTACTTCCCAATCGCTCGCAGAGAAGGTTTTCGCAATAGCGAAGCCGGCCATTCGGGCGATCCTGAGTAAACGTAGGAATAGAGCACCAGACCTGAAAAAATGAGGGCAAACGAGGTGAAACCGTACGTCGCCATCGGGGGTCCTTCAAATCCCGTTGTTCGCCCCGTGATCAATACCGCAAACAGCATGAGAGCCCCGCACGTAGTCATCCCGAGAAGGAACCGGCCGCTTCTGAGTATTGGATACGCTCTCTCGCTCCTGACCAGCACAGCGGCCAGCGATCCAAAGACCAAGGGCTCGATGCGAAAAGGCGTTAACGTATAAAGAAAAGAGCTTCCGAAATCATTTTCAGCGTACATCTCCCGAAGGCCAAAGGATGCTGCGCCCAAGGCCAGACACACGTACGGCAACCACCTCCGTCCTGCAAAGAAAACGACAATGGGCCAGAATACATAAAACTGCTCTTCGATCGACAGAGACCAGAAATGGGTTAACCAGTGCGCAGTTGCGCCGAAGGCGATCTTCCAGTTCGACAGGTGAAACCAGAACCATGGCTCAAGAGAGTTGTCCATAAACTGCCACCCGCCAAAATGGTGAGCGATCGGGAGGGCTATATGAAAATAGGCAAAGACAGAAATGAGATATAGCGGGAAGATTCTCAAGACTCTGCGGGCATAGAAAGAGGAGAAGTAGTTCTTCGAATCCTCCGTGTCAAGCAGGATTCCGGTAATCAGGAAGCCGGACAAGACGAAGAACAGATCAACCCCCGACCATCCCAAAACCAGAAGTCCCTTCAGGTGCAGTCGGCGTGCGGATTGAGGCAAGGGCGAAATCACGAGGGAATGGCACAGCATGACCAAGAGGACAGCCACGCCACGCACACCATCCAGTTCCGGAATCCACTGGGCCGCGCGATCACGCTCCTGGGTCCGCACCGTCGTTACTTGCTGCTGATTCTGCGTCGTGATGGCCGCTCCTGCATCTTGATACGCTCGCTATGGTAGCAGCAAACCCGGCATCATGAAGACGTTGTGTTTTGGACTCATCGATGGTTTACTCTAAGTCCAATGGACAGCTCCGATGGACCGCAAAACTAGATTCCCGGGAGGCCGAGTTTGACGGACCATGAGCCGGAAGCGGCCTGGCTGATCGCGACGCGAACCGCGGCGGTCGTGATCCCAACGTTCAATGAACGGGACAATGTGCCCAAGCTCATTGCGACATTGTTTGGCCTCTATCCCGAAATCCACGTCCTTGTTGTGGACGATCATTCCCCGGATGGCACTTCGGAAGTCGTCCGCGCCCTCCAGCCTCAATACTCCAACCTGATGCTACTCGACCGGGAGCGCAATCCGGGCTTTGGCGCCTCTTACCGCGATGGATTCCGCCGGATTCTCGCCGAGCCCTGGTGCCGGTCGGTGATCACAATGGACTCCGATTTTTCCCACCCTCCGCCGGTGATCCGCCATTTGCTCGAAGAATTGGCGGACCACGATGTGGTCGTCGGCTCGCGCTACGTGGCCGGCGGAAGCGTGCAGAACTGGAACCTGCGCCGACGCCTGCTCAGCCGCGCCGCAAATTTCTACGTGCGCGCCGCGCTCGGCATGCGCGTCCGCGACCTCACCTCCGGCTTTCTCTGCATGCGGCGGGAGGCGCTGGAGAGTGTTCCCGTCGGGAGCACCGACTCCGATGGTTTTGCCTTTCTGGTCGAGTTGAAGTATCTGTTCCGCCGCTCCGGGTGCCGGATTGCCGAGTATCCCATTTCTTTTGACGAACGGCGGGAAGGTCAGTCTAAAATGTCCGCCGGCAAGATGTGGGAAGCGTTTTGGATGCCGTGGCGGATTCGTTTGCGTTAAGAACCCGTGATAGAGTGGTCCAGTGTCTAGCGATGTTCCACCGGTCGCGGGCGACTTCCAGCCGCAACCAATGGTTCAGGCCCCTGGCGATCCTTCCGAAGCCTGGTCCCCGCGAGAGACAGAACAGCCTGTTGGGGCGGCCCGGCGGCAAAAGCTTTTCGATCTGGCGGTCTGCCTTGGGCTGATTCTGGCGACCCTCACCGTTTATGCCCAAGTGGGCGGTTTCGATTTCGTCAGTTACGACGACAACCTATATGTGTACCAGAATGAGCACGTCCGCGCCGGACTGACGCCTGGCAATTTCAGATGGGCTTTGACGGCTGTGGTGGCCGGCAACTGGGCCCCCGTTACGCTGCTCTCGCATCTTCTGGATGTCGAGTTATTCGGCATGCAGAGCGGAATGCATCATTTGGTCAATGTTGTGTTCCACGCGCTGTCGGCCGTGCTTCTGTTCTTATTATTGCGGCGTGCCACGGGTGCGCCAGTTTTGAGCGCATGGGTTGCCTTCGTGTTCGCGCTGCACCCTCTGCATGTCGAATCGGTGGCCTGGGTCTCGGAGCGCAAGGACGTTCTTAGCGCATTCTTCTGGTTCCTGGCGCTCTATGGCTATGTGCGTTACACGGAACGGCCAAGTTCTGGCCGTTACCTGCAAGTGGAAGTTCCATTCTGTCTCGGCCTCATGTCCAAGCCGATGATCGTGACGTTTCCCTTCACGCTCCTGCTGTTCGACGTATGGCCTCTGCGCCGGGCTCGATGGCCAAAAACGCTTAGTGAGAAGCTACCGCTGATCGCGCTTTGCGCCGGTGTTTCGGCGGTGACTTATTTCGTTCAGAAATCGGCCGGAGCCATTACCAAGATCCCGCTCCCGACACGGATCGCGAACGCGTTCATCACATATGTCACATACATCGGGCAAACGTTTTGGCCGGCCCGTCTGGCTTTCTTTTATCCGTATCCGCAATCGATTCCGGCCTGGCACGCAGCTGCTGCCTTGGTCGTAGTTCTGGCCGTGTCCGCTCTCGCGGCGCTGGCGTGGCGGACGCGTCCCTATCTCGCGGTGGGATGGTTCTGGTATCTCGGGACGCTGATTCCCGTCATCGGACTTGTGCAGGTTGGAATCCAGGCCCACGCCGATCGTTACATGTATATCCCGATGCTTGGCTTGTTGTTGATGCTGGCCTGGGGAGCGGCAGACCTCGTGAAGAGATGGCCGTGGACTAGGGCTGCGGTCGCTGCGGCAGCCGTCGTCTCATGTGCCGCGTGCATGGCGCTCGCACGGAAACAGGCCACATACTGGCAGGACAGCGAAGCACTTTACCAACACGCGATCGCGGTGACCCAGGACAATTGGTTGGCCGAGTTCGATCTGGGCACTTACTTGGATACGTCGGGGCGCGCTGCCGATGCCATCCCTCACTTCGAGACAGCCCTTCGCCTCAAGCCAGACGATCCCCATGTTCAGGCCGGCCTGGGTGCATCCCTGGCCAGCCGCGGGGAATGCGCAGCCGCGATCCCTCATTTCGAAGCAGCCATCCGCGCCCAGCCTAATCTGGCAAGAGCGAACTATAACCTTGGCTATTGTCTGGCGACAAACGGGGACGATGCGGCCGCGATCCCCCATTTTGAGGCAGCCGTCCGCGCCCAGCCGGGTTTTGCCGATGCTCACTTTAGACTCGCAATGTCCCTTTCAAAGATTCCCGGCCGTGCTCCCGACGCGATCGGGGAGTACAGGACTACACTTCGCTTGATGCCTGACGACGCGAGGCCCCATGTCAGACTGGGAATGTTGCTCGCAAGCATGGGCCGCACGGAGGAAGCCATTGCACATCTGGAGGCCGCGCAACGCATTCGCCCGGACCCAGGAATATCGAGTATCCTCGAGAGTCTGCGGGCAGGACCGCGGTAATGTCCAACGTCAGAGAAGACCAGATGAAAAACGTTCGCTGCGTGACTTTCCTTTTCTTCCTTTCCGTCGGTCCCTGTAGCCTTTCCCCGGCTCAGGCTCCCGAGTTCATCTCATTGGAATCGGCTCGTCCGGTTCTCCACGCCATGGGCAGTTCGCTGCCGCCGGAGTTGAAGGCCGGTGGCGCAGTGGACGAGGACCGATGGAATCGATGGGTCCGCGCCCAAGACCAGGTCATCCGCGAACGTGTCAAACAGGGCGAAGAACTCACGCTGGCGAACCTATTGCGCCTGGGCATCAGCTATACCAAAGAGCCCCGAATCGAATTCGCGTCGCTGGGCCGGTATGGACACGACCCCGCGATCGACGCCTCCGTGGAGCAGCGGGCTAGTGATCTCATCCGTGCGCTTTCCGGGAACCCCGCCAGCGAAGGCAGGATCGAGATGCTCTCCTTGCTCCGGCCGGTCGACATGAATGTTGTTTTGCAGGTTCCAGCCGCTCACTGAGGAAAAGCAGTTCGATCTTGCCATTGGGACCAACGTCTTCCTCTACTACGACCACTTTCAGCAGGCGCTGGCCCGCGTCAACTTGTCGGCGATGATCAAATCCGGCGGGTTGCTCGTGTCGAACACGCCTCTGCCTCCGCGAGGCGAGTCCAAGCTGGCAGATTCCGCGCGCACAGACATTCCCATTCGGCTCGGCCTCTCGGACCACGTTTACAGTTACTTGCGACGGCCATGAAGGGTGGATCGCCGGGACAGCGCCAAAGGCAATGCACCAGATTCTTAGCCGGCCTGTAAATCACTGATTAGGTTGGTGGGCCCTGTTGGATTCGAACCAACGACCAACGGATTATGAGTCCGCTGCACTAACCGCTGTGCTAAGGGCCCTGAAATTACTTACGGACGCCTTGAGTCCACGAATCGCATTGTTTTCAGCCTTCGCGTCCATCGTACCATTCAGAGTCTCAAAGCCGTTGAAAGCTCACGCCGCGCCTTCGAATGATGGGCGGGAGAAACCGTGATGCTGCTATGGCAGGCGATGCGCATGATCCCCCTGCCTAGACGCGCCCTGCCAAGGTCACGATTGCCAGTGGTTGAAAACGACGCCCACAAGGCGTTCTGGAGGGACGCTTGCGAGGGACTCCTGGACAGCCCCGAAGCTGGAAGCATTTTCTCGAACAACGAGGAGAGTTCCATCGGTCGCCGTCGTGAGCCACTGAGCATCGGGACAACTGGCAAACGCGGCGCCATCGAGGATGATCCATTCAAACTGCGGACGCAGCGCTTGTAGCAATTCCGGCAGTGGACTGAAATCCAAATTGGGACTAGGGATTGAGCCGCCGCGCGCCATCACATAGAGCCGGGTGCCCTTTACGCGGCGGACTGCACGGGCCCAATCGGCCGGTTCGGAAAGCGCAGAAGCCAATCCTGCTTCCTCCGGAAGCGTAAGACCGATCTTGAGGGGTGGGCTCTCTGGGTCCGAGTCGATGAGCAGAACTCTCTCCGCACCGGCAACGGCGAGTACCGCCGCCAGATTGGAAGCAGTGAAGCTCTTGCCTTCGCCTTTATGTGTGCTCATGACACAGACAACTCGGAAATGCTGTTCCTCGTCGAACCTCCCGCGGTGCAGCATAAGTTGAGTCCGAAGAAGACGAAACTGCTCAACGTGTTCGCTCGGGCAAGAAGGCTCGAGTAGCCCGAACGTACCATCGCCGGTGGGCGGCTGGCATTCAGCGACGGAGGAGAGGTTGAGCGCTTGCGACACCGCATAAAGCTTATTCGCTGATTCTACGGGCGTTCGCGCAAACTGATCCTGCTCGGCGCTAACCGTGGGCTCCGGGAGCCGGCGGGCGTTGCCGCCTTCCCGAGGGCGCCCCAGCAGATTGGCTGCCCGCCATGTTAGTTCGTCCATGTGAAACGGTTTAGGTACAAAATCCCACGCTTGCGCGCCGCCAATCTCGCGCGCGGTGGTAAAGACGGAGCGGCTGCCGGTGATAATCGACGGGATGCCCGATTGCAGCGCTGCAGCGAAGCTCGAAATCTCCTTCTTGAAGGTCTCGACCGATCCGCTATTGAGGATGAGGAGGTCATATTCGCCGCCGTTGTAGCCACCTCGCGGAAAGAATTCGATCCGCGCCCGCTGCTCAATCATGCATGCAGCCAAGCTCCCGATATCCCGTCTGCCAAAACCGATCGCGGCCACCTTGCAACCCTCCAGTCCGATGCCGGTTTTGGCTTCCTCAAGATGGACTGGCTCAGGCGGGCGCAGAGGAGTAACAACGGATGCCTCGCCGAAGGCGAATTCTTCCGGAAAGGGAAAGGTAACGGTGGCCGGCTCAGCCATTCCCGTTTCCAGGTGCTCTGCCAGTCGAGCGAGAGACGTTGCTTCTATAACTTCCGTATTTACTACTGTTTGTATGCTCTCTGGAACACTCGAAGTTTGGCCATCGCCGGACTCAGCACCAAACCGGAGGCGCTGGTTCAAGACTCGAAAGGACTCGAATGTCGGTAGCCGAAACTTAGCACGGACGACCATTTGTCTTCTAACTTTCTTTCGTCAGCTAAGGGTCATCGCAGTAGGCTTTGGACTAAGTGAACTTACTAAGGACCTAAGTAAGAATGTTCACCCGCGTGCGGAAACCCATGAGGAGGGCTGGAACTGAGGGCCCAAATGGGCGATTCGACGATTCAAGTTAGTTAACGACGTCCGCCTTCTCCATTTCTCTGCGGACTCCCTGGAGGTCGCCCCGCTGAACTTGTTCAAGGAGAGCAAGGGTACGTCCTTGTTGACTGGCAGGGAGAATAGCGGCTAACTGTTCCAGGGTTGCGGCAGCGTTACGCTTCATCCCCTTACAAACGTATACGTAGGCCAATGTATCGTTGGTTTCCCGGCTGCGAGGCAGAACGTGCTGAGCCTCCTCGGCCATGGCCAGGGCATTGTCGAGATCCTCGCCACGATAGGCGAGAAGAAAGGCCAGGTTGTTGAGCGCGTATGGATTCTTGGAATCGCGTTTCAAGACCTCCTGGTAGGCAGAGCGTGCTGCCGCGGTATTCCCTGCCGAAGACATCATGGCGCCGTAGAGCAGCCACGGCTGGGGATCGTTTCCGGCCCTCTTCTGGACGAACTCGAACTGTTCCCGGGCCTGAGCGGTTTTGCCGGAAAGCGCCAGACTGGTAGCGTAGCCCAAACGGTACTGCAGGTTATCGTGATCCCGTTTCACGAGTGCTTCAAATTGCCCGAGGGCCACGGCTGGCTGGTCAGCCAGCAGCGCAACTGAGCCCAACATCGACGCGACTTGAGGCGCGTCACCCAGACGCTTCTGCGCGCTCCGAAGGCTTTCGAGAGCGATCTTCAAGCGACCGCTTTGCACATCGAGACGAGCCTTGATTAGCACCGGCAAAGGGTCCTGGGGACGCAGTGCGGCAGACCGCTCCAATAGCTGAGCAGCCGCCTCGCGCTGTCCCAAGATGATCTTGGCTCGCGCCAGCGTCATCATGACCTCGGTGTTTGCCGGATCGTCCGCAAGTAGTGCGGAGAGTGCCTGCTCGGCCTCGGCCGGCTTATTCTGTTCGAGACTAGCCTTGGCGAGTAAAAGGCGTGCCGGCGTGTAGCGAGGTGTTCTATGCAGCAACATTTGGAGGTGTTCCTGTGCCTGGGTTGAGTTGCCATTGCGCAGTTCCACATCAGCCAATGCCAGCCAGCCGGGGGCGTAATTGGGATCCAGGGCGATGACGTTGCGGAATAACTCTCCAGCCCGGAGCAAATCGCCGTTCAGCAGATAGGCACGCCCCAAGTGCAAACGAACGAAGGGGCTGTTTGGCATCCGTGTAAGTACGGACTCCAGCTCGGCCTGCATTTTGCGCCGTTCCGAAACAGATTGGTTATCGAGCCCCAGGGCTGCGTGATAGGCGCGCAGAAAGGGATCCTTAGGGTGCGCAGAAAGCTCCTGATTCACGAGAGCCTGGGCTGCGAGCGGTTTTTTCTCGGCTACGAATACCTCCGCCAGACGCCCGGCATAGAGCCCACGGTCGGTGGCGTTTCTGGCCAAGCCTTCCTGATACCATCGTCGCGCAGTGGCGAATTCTCCTCGGTGGAGCCAGAAGTCCCCGATTCGGGCGAATGCCTCTGGGGCACTCGCAAACTCGCGACCTGACTTTTCAAGCAACCCCGACGCCAGATCACGCGCACCCCGGGCATCATCGTGGGCAGCCAGTTGAAGCGCGCTTTCCAGGCTGTGATTACGCTGAAGTTTATCTTCCAGAACCCCTCGGGCGGCGGGAACTTCGCCGCGCTCCATCAATTGCAGATAGAGCAGATCGAACGCAGGCGTGTAGGCTGGATTGACCTGAATGGCACGCCGAAGCTGGTCTTCGGCCTCTATCTGCTCGCCATTCCGAAAGTAGAACGAGGCGAGTTGTGTCCGGAGGTCGCCATCCTCGATATGTTCGAGCGCATCCTTTATCAGCTTGATGGCTTCTGCGGTCCGGTGCCGTTCGAAGAGTACTTGACCAGCCAGGCGAAACCCCGTCGGGCGCGTAGGCCATTTCTTCATCAGATTATTGGCACGCACTTCCATCTCGCGCAATAGAGGGATGGGTCGCCCGGGATCGGCAAAGTAAACTTGATAAGTCAGATCCGCAAGGTGCTCTGCTATGTCGGACCGGTCAGGCAGGAGCTCTGCCGCTCGAATGAGCTGCTCATACGCGCACATCGAGTTACCGGTCGCGCGGCACGCCGAGGCCAATCCAACGTGCGCCTCTCCATTGCGGGCGTCGAGTTGGATCGCTTTTCGAAATCGTATTTCCGCCACCCGATAATCTCCGGCCTTCAGCGCGGCGTTGCCCGCGGAAAGCTCGGACGGGATTCGATTGCCAAAGCTCCCGCATCCGGCGGACGACACAATTGTGAGCGCCAGGACGAGCATGCTCAATCGAGTCAGTGGGGTTGCGGTGATGGTCGAGCGGGACGAAGGTTTCCGGCCCGGTAGGTTCACCAGCACAGGATAGTCGCCAAACAGGCCAATATGGCGAGGCGTGCGGACCTTGGGGGCAGCGAAGAAACTCAGGAGGGCTGCCGCATAACCCAGCAACGACCCGAACAACGCGCCTGCCCACAGCAGCATCGGCTCCGTGGGCATCTCGGCCCGCGAAGGGAGTGTGGGCGGCTCCACGAGTTCGGCGGTTTCGCCACGACCATGCCGCTCTACATCTGAGGCCAAGTGAGACTCGTGTTGCCGGCGGGAAAGCTCGGCGAATTGAGTCTTCGCCGCTTCGTACTCCCGCATAAGTTGTAGGCGCGCGTTTTCAACATCTGAGCCAACATCGAATTGAGCACGGAGGCGCGCAACTTCGGCAGTCAGTCGGGCCTGTTCCTTGATTTGGTGCTGTAAACTCTCTTCATATCCCGCCAATTCCGAGCGTGCCCGGCTTAAAGGCTCTCGGATGGCGCTTAATTCGCGTTCGTGCTCCGCTTGGGAATCCTGCTGAAGCTGCTTCGCCAGCTGGCCTTGTAGGCTGTTTACCGCTTCCTGAGCCGCCACCACACCGGGATAGTTGGAGTTGTAGCGGTGGCGCAAGTTGTCGTAGGCCAGTTCCGCGGAGGCAAGCGATGCTCGAAGACGATCTGCTTCCGTCGAATTCGCAGGCGCGTGCCCAAGACCCTTCTCCGCGGTTCGGGCAAGTCGCGCCTCTAAATCCGATACCAAGCTCTTGCGCAGGTTCCGCTCCGTTTGGACCAAGCTCATTTCGTGCTCAATCTCGGTCAACCGGCGTTCTTTGGAATACAGGTTCTCGACCTTCAGAATGTTACGGTATTCTTTGTCCTCTCCGCCGGGCGTCGGCAGTTTTGACAGCTGGGTTTCGATCTCCTGGATGTGGGCAGTGACACCCTTGATCTCTTGGTCGAGAAAATCCGTAGTTCCAATCGACTCGTCGCTGCGGTACCGGCGGTTTTCCTCGTAAACCAACTCTACGATTCTCTGAACCACCTTTTGTGCTTTGTTGGGGTCAGCATCGCTGAAGGAGATGAGAATGGACGGGATTCCCTTGTCTGATCCCTCAGTCGCTACCTTGGTGAATTTGAGACGCTTCTGAAATTCGGGAACAAGATCGGCAATCGGGTAGAACCTGCGGCGTTGCGGATACAATCCGAACACTTCTATCATCTGGGCGGCGGTCAGGCGGCTGGTTGCCTGCTGGGTCACGGCGAAAATCCGCTGGTCGATGTGCATGGATTCTTTGGGGGACGCGTAGGCGTCCGCGACTTGCGGCGGGATGAAGCGGACCGTTGCGCGCGAAACGTATTCCTGGGGGCTCCAGTGGTTATACGCCGCAGATGCCCCCAAGCCAATGCACGCAAATAACGCGATCCGCTTCCAGAAAGCCCTCACTAGCCAGCGCCCATCTTCGAGCATGCTGTTGGTTATCCAGCGTTCGTAATCGAACTTGTGGGTCCTTCCAAACCCGAGGATCATAACCTCAGCTCACGTAGACCCGTTCCAGCCTTTTCGGCGACCCTTCGTCTGCCTGCCCTCAAGAACAGGAGCACGCTGAGTCCCGCCAGCATCAGGAACCAGGTTCCCGGTTCTGGGACCTGACCCAGCGTAATCCCAGCGGGGCTGTTGTATTGAAGCGGATAGTTGCCGGGCCCAAAGCCCAAATATGTTGAATAGGTTCCGTTCGCATTACCCCAGATATTAAGTTCCGCGCCGGTCACCGTATCGCGAAACAGCAGACCGTCGATGTCCAACTTCGGATTTGCCGCTGGATAGAGCACGCTGTCATAGATAAACGCCCCGGAGGGACTTATACCAGAACCAGGAATTAAAACGATTGGGTCACTGTTGAAGAAGCCGCTGCCGGAGGTCGCGGTGAACGTTCCATTTCCATTGGAATTGGCGTTAAGGGTCACAGAAACAAGAAAGGTCGGGCCGCTATCGGTGAAGGCGAATAGGGGGTCCGCGCCTTGAACTCCATCTTGGAGGATGACCGGGATTGGAAACAGTCCAGCATGACTCATTGGAGCGAGCAGAAACGCGATGCAAAGGATAGCGCCTATGCTTAGCTGCGGCACTGGGGTCCTGCGCTTGACCTGAGGATGAACCTGAATCTGCTGCGAACCTTGAGTAGTCATATCGATCTTGAACCTCATAGCCCGTCCGGGCGAATAAAGAAATCCGAGCGATTTACCTTTCCACGCGGCCGATTTCCAGGAACAGAAACAGGCTGAATCCCGTCCGGCAAGTTGTTTGGATGCAGAGCGTTTGCCCCAGCGGGCCAAAGACAGACTTCTGGCGGGACTGCAGATGTAGGCTCAAACGCTATTGACTCCTCTTCACGTCTCCATTGTCCATTAGGTCTTGGAAATGGGAAATTGGGCCTAAGCCTTTAATACGGGGTGTCTTATACCTAGTTGTACCGGATGTTTAGGACTAGAGTACTACCGAGTTGGCGGGAGATGAACGCTGATGAAAAAAACTGATCGCGACGGCGCTATTTTGTGGGCTGCCCTTCCCGTGGGCCAATTCGAGGGTTTCACTGGTAGTGAAAACTCTTGCTCCCCCCGCAGTGCTCAGGGCCTTCGCTCCTCCGGAATTTGGAGAAACTCGCCTTCGGGCACGCGTACTTCCTGCCGCCGTCCGCGAATTTCGTATTCGACGAACAGCGATTTCACTGAGCCATAGGCCGGATCGAACCCGATATCCTCGTTCGTGGCTCGGATCCGAAGCCGCCCCTCGTGCACGCGATCCTGAAGCAGCCTGGTGACATCGCGGTCGCGCCCCGGAATTCCCCATACGGCCCGGACAATGCGCAATTCGCCCCGATATTCCTCCTTGCGATCCGGCCCACGGCGGTCGTCGCCCTCCCGGCGCTCCGGCCCCATATTCCAGCTGACCACGAAAATATAACGTCCGAAACCTCCCGGACCGTCATGAATCCTGACAACCACTCGGCCCCGGTTTTCCCGCGCCGGTGGTTCCACCAGCTGGATGTCCCGCGTGCGGGCCTCCCGAATCTCGAAGTTAAAGCCGGCCACCTCGCGGCCAGGCAGCGGCATGTTGCACGCCGATCCCTCGTCGCGCGCATCCTGACCGGCAAGCGTGCGGATGAACACGCGGTCCCCGTCCAAGGCGACCTCGATCGTGTCATCTACCTGCAGCCTGATCTCGCAAACGCCCCGCCCGGGCGGAATATCGTTGCGTACCATTGGGCGGACCCGGAACTGCGTATCGGCCAGCGCACTGGCCGCAAAAGCCGCGAGCATCGCTAAGATGCCCATTCCAATCCGAGTCTTACGATTCATGGTTCACCCTCCCTTGAGTGTACAAGCCCCAACACAAAAAAAGGCGGCCCGCCCCGAAGGAGAGCCGCTTATGCCGTAGCCTGGGTTGCTCTTAAAAGAACGCTTTCATGGCGAGTTGGATCAGGCGCGGCGAACCGAAGCCGGTGATCTGTCCGTAGGTTGAGCTGCTGATGGCTGTCGTGGGGCTGTTCCAGTTGGCGTGGTTCATGATGTTAAAGAAATCGCTGCGCACCTCCACCCTGTAGCGCTCCTTAAAGGAGAAATTGCGGCTGACCGCCATGTCCCACTGGATCGTGCCGGGCCCGTGGAAGATATCGCGGCCCGCATTGCCGAAGGTTCCTGGCTTCTGGCAATATGGATTGCTCGAATAGGCTGCCAGGGCGCAACTACCAGCGAAGGCTGCCGTGTTGAAGTATTGCTGGAGGCTGTGCGGATTCGTCGCGGAGCCGGACACCACGTTGGGCCGGTCCTGACCTTCGCCGGTGAGCGAAACGTCGGTGCCGTCGGTGACTGTGAAAGGTTGGCCGGTGAACAAGCTGATCAGAGGCGCAACCTGCCAATCCCTGGTGAGAGCGCGGAGGAATCCCTGGCCGTAGCCGGAGCTGAGGGCCACCAACGAGGTGTTGAAAATGTGCCGCCGGTCGAAGTTACAATCGGCCTTTTCGGCGTCGCGGTTGTTGGGGTTCTGGTAAACGTTGGAGGCCAACTCGTTGTTGAAGTCCCAGGTGCTGGTGCAATGCGACCAGGTGTAGTTGGTTAGCCAAGTGTAGTTGCGCGCAAAGCGTTTCTCCAGTTTCAACAGCATGCCATGGTAGTTGGAAACCGCACCGTCATCGGTCTGGGTGATGGAAGCGTAGTATGCGCCCTGAGTGGGATTGAGCAGCGTCAGCAGGCGGCGCTGAGGCTCGTTGGAAGTGGTCGCCGTTGGGCTGGGTTGGGGCATATTGATGTCATTGGCGCCCATGATGTGGAGGGTCCGGCTGCCTACATAGGTGGCCGTGGCAAGCCAGTCCTTAGCGAACTGGCGCTGATAGCTGAGGTTCCACTGCAAGGTGTACTGCGAATGCACGTTCGGCGGAACACTGATGTAGGCTCCCTGACCAGGGAAGATCGACGCGCCGGGAAACGGACTGCCGGGGACGCCCGTGGGCGAAACGTAGCCTAGCCACGGATTTGAGAAGGGGCCGGCATTAGTGCCCAGGGTCACCGAGGAGGCGTACGGCGGATTAGTGGTCCAGCGCTCCGGATAGAACAGCTCCGGATTGTCGTGCATCAGCGCGAATGCCGCGCGAATGGTTTGGTTGCCGCGGCCGGCCGGATCGAAAACGAGGCCCAGGCGCGGCGAGGTGTCCAGCAAGTGCTTGGTCGTGAATGCGCACCCGTAAGGGTTGATCGAATCCTTGCCAAACAACAATCCCGCCGGAGCGTTCGGATACTGCGAGCTGTGGAAGCCAGCCAGAAACTCCGAGAGCTGGAACTGGTTGCCGCGGCATTGCTTGTCAACCGTCGGCTGATAAGGCTCCCAGCGAACGCCCGCAGTGATGGTGAGCTTCGAGCTGGCGCGGTACGTATCCTGCGCATAAGCGGCGAACACAGGCTGGCGCATGTAATCGGAGAGCGGGTTGCCCGCGGTGAGACCCGCTAGCTTGCCCAACTCCAGGTCCGCCAGCGAGTCGCCGGAGTTCACCGTGCTCGAACCGGTGAACGTCCACTGCCCATTGGACTGTTGGTTATTCAGCGAGTTGAACTGGAGCTTCCTGAAGTCGACGCCGAGGCCGAGCTGGTGCTTGCCGGTGGTCTTCTGATAGTCGTCGGAAGCCTGATACGTGTTGACGTTGAAGTAGCCCGGCGCACAGGTGCCGCAAGCAACGTTGAAGTAGTTGCTGACGGTAATCTGCATGTAGGTGTCCGGCATATTGTCGTTGAAATTGATGCCGAGCGCTTGCGGGCCGAACAGGTTCGGAGCTGAGCCCCGATTATCGGCGCGGCGGTTGAATGTGCCATGGAAGGAATTGACGCTGGTCGGGCTGAACGTATAGGTGTCGCCGAAGGTCGCGGTCATCGTGTTGTCGCGGTTGCCAGGATTCGGGCCGGTGGTCAGTGCGTTCTTGCCATCGAAGAACGCCTGGGCCGTGTAATTGTAGTTGTAATAACGGCCGTACATGGAGTGCTTTTCGCTGGCCACCCAATCCATGCGTCCGATGATCTGCCAGTCCGGGTTGTTGGACGGCTGGCCGTACAGGATCAGTCCGCAAGGATCGGTGGAAACTGGAATATAGTTGCTGAGCAGCTTTGCCGCCGCCGGATCGAAGTGCGAAACGGGAATCGTGTTGTTGGGGAAAGGCGTCCCGGTCGAAGGGTCCTTCAGCGTAATCGCCTTCGACTGGCAGCCGCCGGCCGAAGTCGCGGCGTCCTGCACTGAGAAGTTGCCCACGGCGGTCAAGGCCGTCGGTACGTGCGCCGTATTGAGGCCGGGATTGCTGCGCTGCACCGTTTGCTGGTAGCCGCCGAAGAAAAACAGCTTGTCGCGGCGGATCTTACCCCCCGCCGTGCCGCCGAACTGATTACGCTTCAGCGAATCGCGCAACGGCTGCGACACTGAACCGTTGGCCAGCACTAATCCCTTAGTGCGCGCGTTCAACTCGTAGTTGCGGAGAAAGTCGAACAAGTCGCCGTGGAAACCGTTGGTTCCCGACTTGGTCACCACGTTCACCGCGCCACCCGGGTGCAATCCGAACTGCGCTTGCAGCGCGTTCGTCTGGACACTAAACTCCTGTACCGCGTCCGGGAATGGAATCGGCATGTTGACGTTGCTAAAAGCGTCGTTGTTATCGCCGCCGTCGAGCAGGTAGTTCACGCCGTTGGCTTGGCCGCCGCTCACCGAGAACGTGCCTGATCCATTCGATCCCTGGATGTTCTTGCTACCCACCAGGTCGCCGCCGGGAGTTGTGGTGCCTCCACCGACCAGCGTCAGCAACTGGGTAAGGTTGCGGCCGTTCAGCGGCAACTCCACCACCTTGCGATCGTCCATTACCTGTGCGATGCCGCTGTCCTTTGTTTCGACCATGGACGCGTTCGCGCTCACTTCCACCGTCTCACTCACGGCGCCGACCGTTAGCATCACGTTCAACTCAATGGTGCGCGCCACTTCCAGAATGATGCCACTCTGCCGATATTCTTTGAACCCCGGCGACTTGACGTCCAGAATATAGCCTCCCGGAGGAAGATTCGCAACGACGTAATGGCCTTGCCCGTCGGTCACGGTGGAGTGCGCCACCTGCGTCTCGGCCTGAACCATGTTGACTTGTGCCCCGACAATCACTTTGCCGGAGGAATCGGACACCGTTCCGCCGACTTCAGCGACGGCCACTGCCTGAGAGCGCCCCTGCGGCGCGACGAACAGAGCCGCCATCGCAAATAATCCTGCGAATAGCGCTTTTCGTGGATCTACGTAGATCATGGCTTACCCCTTTTTATAAGAAGCTACAGCTCTTCGCTGAGCGTACTGCCATGAACATTACGATTCTTTGACAGCACTGTCAAAGCGAAATGATTGAATGGTATATTTAGTAAAACTAAACGAAGCGCCGCCTATGGAACTCCGCCAGTTCGAGCTGTTTCTCGCCGTTATGGATCACTCCAGCGTCACCCATGCGGCGCAGAAAATGTTCATCACCCCCGGCGCGGTCAGCCTCCAACTTCACAACCTCGCCGCCGAACTCCGGACCGAGTTGTTCACCCGCGCAGGAAAGCGGCTGGTGCCCACTTCGAATGCCCACCGCCTTGCCGAACACGCCCGCCGCATCCTGAACGAGGTTCGCCAGATCGAGCAGGAGTTCGAAAACGACCCCGCTCGCGATACGCGTCCTTTCCGGTTCGCCACCGGGGCGACGACTCTAATTCATCGCCTTGGCCGCCCGCTGCGCCTCCTCAAGAAGCAGTATCCCCGCACCGAGATCCAGGTCACCGTCTACCCCACGGAGGAGATCGTTGCCGGCCTCCTCTCGCGTCAGTTCGACCTTGGGCTGATTTCGCTTCCGCTCTCCAACGATGCGCTCAAGATTCTCCCGTTATATGAGGAGGAACTTCTCGTGCTTCGGCCTTCCCACACGCGCGTCCGAGGGAATCGCATCGGTACGGTCAACCTGAACGAACTCGCTTCCGCATCGTTTGTTCTTTACCCCAAGCGGAGCAATATGCGCTCGATCATCGATCAGTTCTTCGACAAGGCCGGAATCGCTCCCCGAGTGGTGATGGAAGCCGACGACACGGAGGCGATTAAGAGCCTGGTTGCATCGGGATTCGCGTACTCTATCCTCCCGTCCTTCGCCCTCCGCGGCTCCAACCGGTTCTTCCACGTCATGCGGGTTTCCGGCCACACGCTTGTCCGCCGCCAGGCCCTCGCCACTGCCCGGACGGAATATCCCCGCGCCTTGACCGAAGTTATCGCACTCTCCTTGCAAAATGCCTTGATGACCGCGCCCGGTTGATTCGGAGTGCCCCCCCTTACGCAAGCAATCTTGCGGGATTCCCCGCGGCGGTGGAGTTGGCGGGAACCGGCTTGGTGACCACCGCGCCCGCGCCGACGGTCGCGTGGTCCCCGACATCCGCCATCACAATGGCAGCCGCTCCAATCCAGCAGTCCGCTCCGATCGAAACCGTCGAAAAAGCGCCGTGTTCGGAGCCGGAGATCCGCCCCTCGGCGTCGCGCGTATGTTGTGATTTTCCACTCAAGACTTGGACGCCGCTGGCGATCTGCGTGCGCGCGCCGACATGAACCCGCCCAAGGACACAATACGCGCCGATGTAAACACCCTCGGAAACACGCGCTTCCGGATGCGCGAAAAATGTGCCGAACGAAACGCGGCTATTGAGCGAACATTGTTCGAGCGTGCCTTTGTAAAATGCAATACGCAGATAATCGCCGGCAACGCCCGGAACCAACGCATAGAACTGTGCGAACGTACAGAAGATCATGCGGGCGCGACCGAATCCGCTTAGCAAGACCGACGGAAGCACAAGGACGAATGCGATGCCCTGAATGAGCCGTTTCCCCATCCCTCAAATCCTGACACATTTATCGCCCCCTATTCAGGGCTTCTCTTCGGATGTGTCGAAATTGTATCGCTCGCTGACGATATAAAGAGGGCGGCCTTTGATCTCCTCGAAGATGCGTGCCACGTATTCGCCAAGAACGCCGATGCAGATCATCAAGGCGCCGCCGATGACGCAATTCAGCAGAATCAACGAAGCCCACCCTCGCACGAGGTAGAGACCCAAAATCACCCGTATAAGAGCATAGATGGCATAGGCAACTCCAACTCCAATCAGCATGAAGCCAAGAAGAAAACTGGCGCGCAAGGGTGCGGGAGAAAATGATACGGCCGCCGTCCACGCGAATTTAAGCATCTTACGGAGCGGGTATTTAGTTTCTCCTGCGGCGCGAGGCGGCCGGACGAAAGGTTGAGCGATCTGCGGAAAGCCCACCCAACTCACCATTCCGCGCAGAAAGCGATGCGTTTCGCGCATCTCGAGTAGAGCGTTTAGGCAGCGGCGCGATATGAGCCGGTAATCGCCGGTGTCCAGCGGCAATTCTTTGTAAACCAAGGTTGCCATAAGCCGGTAAAATATCCACGCGGACCAGCGCTTGAACAAGGGTTCCCCGGCGCGCTTGACTCGCTGCGCATACACCACGTCGTAGCCCTCGCGAAAGCGGGCCAGCATATCGAAAATCAGCTCGGGTGGGTCCTGCAGATCAGCATCCATCAGGACAACGGCATCGCCACTTGCCGCATCGAGGCCCGCCGTGGCTGCGATCTGGTGGCCGAAGTTCCGGGCGAAGCACAACACCTTGAAGCGCTTGTCCCTTTGCGAAATCTCGTGCAGCTTTTGAATGCTGCCGTCTGAGCTGCCATCGTTAACCAAAATGACCTCGGCATGGCAAGGAAGTTTGGCCAGCAACTCCTCGAGCCGCGCCGCCAGCAGCAGCAGCACCTCCTCCTCGTTATAAATAGGAATGACTAACGAGAATAGCTTGGGATTGTCTCGCGGCGTCAGAATATAGGCTGTTTTCCCCATGACGTGGGATGGCGCGGAGCGCCACCTCAGTATAAATCAGGCCGGTGGGCCACCGGACATCAGGAAGGGCGCGTTCCAATGATCACCATGTTCCACGCAAGCCAGCGCAGCCCTGGCAGCCTCGTGAGCCCCGAGTCGACCCACAGGAGCGGCTTCCACCACCAGAGAGACTTTGGCGTCTCGGTCAGAATGCGTTTCCAGTAACGGTCGGCGTTCGGATGAACGCGGTCCAAGACGTAATATTTCACGAACAAGAGCAAAGTTGTGAGCCAGAAAGTCCGGTAACGTACGTCAACGAAGTATTCTCGGGCGAGGTCCAAATCGGCCCGTTTGAGAGGAGCCTCATCCTCAGTGCGGACCTCACTCGCCATCCGGCGATAAACGTTGATCACCGGATTATAGGCAATAGGATCAAATGAATAGAATTTTCCGCCGGGCTTCAGAACGCGGCGAATTTCAGAGAAGAATTTGCGCCGGTCGGTCACGTGATGAATCGTGTTGGCGGTATATACGATATCGAACTCCGTGTCGCCAACCGGCAGAGACTCGCCCACCGCCGGCATGCCCTCGACACGGACCCCGTGAGCTCGCCCGACCTCTTTAGCCTTCTCGATCATTCCAGGCGAGATGTCCACCATCGTGACCTCAGCTCCGTGGAGGGCTAGATAAACCGACGACTCCCCTAAGCCCGACCCTACATCCAGGACGCGCTTCCCCGCGAGAGGCCCCATGTGCTCGAAAATGAAGCGATTTTCGACAGCCGTGAGGGCCTCGAAACACTCGCGAACACGAACCTCAGAAGCCGGTGTGGAAGTTGCCCACTCGTCATGGAAGATGGTTTCCCGAACGTGGACCTCACCACTGGCGTCTCCTCTTCCCTTTGGAACCATCAATATACTTTACCCAAGATCATGCCAGATGCCAGCAATCGTTCGCGACAGCTATAGATGGTGCCTAGCGTGATGAGAGAAATTCCTGCCGCCAGATACACTGGAACGGCCACAGTCAAAGGTTGCAAGAGGTTCAGGAAATACTGAAGGGGAATGAACCACTTGACAGACAGTTTGCAGCCCACGCAAATCGCTCGCACTCCGTTTAGACTCATCATGATCCAAATAAAAAAAGCACCCGAACGGCCTGAGTAGCACAGAAAGAATGATAAGTTTGAAGAACGGCATGAATTCACTCAATCGGGGCGCCAAGAGAAAAGCCATCATCATCGGCGCCGGCCCCGCGGGTTTGACCGCTGCCTATGAGTTGCTCACGCGAACCGATATCAAGCCGATCGTGCTCGAAAAGAGCGGCTACATGGGTGGAATCTCGCGGACGGTGAATTACAAGGGCAACCGCATCGACATCGGCGGGCATCGTTTCTTTTCCAAATCCGATCGCGTGATGGAGTGGTGGCTCCGGATGCTGCCTCTTGAGAAAACCGAAACCGGTCCGGCGGCGATCAAGTATCACCGGATGGAGAAGGAAATCTGCGGCTCCGCCGACGGGCTGGACCCGGCAGCCGCGGATCGTGTCATGCTGCTGCGCGCCCGCAAGTCCCGCATTTATTACTTGCGGCGATTCTTCGATTACCCGATTTCGCTCAGCAAGGACACACTCATCAAGCTCGGCCTCTGGCGCACCTTCAAAATCGGCGTCAGCTATATGAGGAGTGCCCTGTTCCCGCTCAAGAACGAGCAAACCCTGGAGCAGTTTTTCATCAACCGCTTCGGTAAGGAACTGTATGGCACGTTCTTTAAGTCGTACACGGAAAAAGTCTGGGGCGTGCCCTGCGACAAGATCAGCGCCGAGTGGGGAGCGCAGCGGATTAAGGGCCTCTCTATTTGGTCCACGCTGACGCACGCGGCGCGGAAGGTCTTGAAGAGCGGCGGCAGCGACCTTGCGCAAAAAGGCACGGAAACGTCCCTCATCGAACAATTTCTCTACCCGAAGTTCGGCCCCGGCCAGATGTGGGAGGAATGTGCGCGTCGCATTACGGAAATGGGCGGAGAGATTCACACCGGGTGGAAGGTGGATGAGCTGATCACTAGGGATTGGACGCTGAAGGCATTGAAGGCTACCAATGCGGCCGGCCATGCGGAAACCTTTGAAGGCGATTATTTTTTCTCCACCGCACCGATCCAGGAGCTGATGCGGGCCTTCGACTCGCCTCCGCCGAAAAATGTCCTCGAGGTCTCCGACGGGCTTGTGTATCGCGACTTCATCACCGTCGGGCTGCTCGTCCGGTCCCTGAAGATCCACGACGAGACACCTGAAGGAAAGCGGCTGATCCGCGACAACTGGATCTACATCCAGGAGCCCGATGTTCTCCTCGGCCGGCTGCAGGTCTTCAATAACTGGAGCCCCTTTCTGGTGGCAGACGAAGGAACCGTCTGGCTGGGCCTCGAATACTTCTGCAACGAATCGGATGAGATCTGGAGGCTTCCCGACGACAAGATGGTGGCGCTGGCGGCGGGGGAGCTAAGTAAAATCGGCATCATCGACGCGCCGGAGGTCCTGGATGCAACGGTCCTGCGGATGGAAAAGACCTACCCCGCTTACTTCGGAACTTACGACCGGTTCGCTGAAATCCGCCAGCACGTCGACCGTTACGAGAACCTGTTCCTGATCGGACGTAACGGCATGCACCGGTACAATAATCAGGACCACTCCATGTTAACCGCCATGATGGCTGTCGACGACATTATCTCCGGCAAGACCGACAAGAGCGCACTTTGGGAAGTCAACACCGAGATGGATTATCACGAGGAAAAAGCGCCCGGTGAAAAATCCCGTCAGAGCTGAGCGCGGGTGGCCCTGCTGCGTCGTGGCCGGAGCGTATCAGACGGGCGTGGTGTTGATGCGCGCGCTCCACAGGCGCGGCGTGAAGGTCTACGGCGTCGACCATCGCGATTGGATGCCCGGCCTCAAAACGCGGTACGCCGAGGTCCGCCTTTGCCCGAATCCGGACGAGAAGCCGAACGAATGGGTCCGCTTCATGCTGGACCTTTCACGCCAGATCGGCGGCCAGCCGGCGTTGATCTCCAGTGCCGACCAGTATGTCAGCGTCATCGCCAGCCGCGGAGGCGAGTTGCAGGACCATTTCCGGTTCTGCAAGTCATCGATGGCGACGCAGGCACTGCTGGCGACCAAGGAACGGCAGTATTCCATAGCCGAAGAGTATGGGCTGCCGGTGCCAAAAACTCGATTGCTCAACACGGCCGAGGACGCGGACGCCTTCGGACGTGAAGCGCGCTTTCCGTGTCTCCTCAAACCGCTGCACTTTCGCGAATGGAGGCGCGACAAAACGCATCCTTTGTTTGAACAGAAAGTGGTGATGGCCCGGACCGCCGCGGAATTGAACAGCTGGTATCAATCGGCGTCTTCCCTGTCGCCGCACATGATCGCGCAGGAAATCATCGAGGGACCGGACACCGCCAAGTTAGTCTATCTATCCTGCTACGGGCAGTCGGGCGAGCGAATCGGAACTGCCATGGTGAAGCAGGTCCGCACTGCGCCGATTCACTTTGGCTCTGCCAGCGTGGTGGAGCCGGTAACAGACCCCGATACGGACCGGATGTGCGACCGCTTTCTCTCCGGCCTGGGATTTTGGGGTTTGTGCGAAATCGAACTGAAGCGGGATAGCAGGGACGGGCAGGTCCGGATGATCGAGGCAAATCCCCGTTTCAGCGTCACCGCAGACGCAGCCTACTACGCCGGAGTGGATCTGGGCTGGCTGCATTATCTGGATCTGATCGGGCAGAAAGTGACGCCTGAGAGCCCAAAGTCGCGGGACTTCCGGCACGTTGTGCTGATCCGCGATTTCGACACCATTCCCAGCTACCGCAGGGAGGGCCTGTTGACATGGCGGCAGCTGATTCGCAGCTACCGGCCGCCTGTCTATTTTTTCGATTTCGACATCCTCGATTTTCAGGTCTCCCGAAAGAATGTCATTGAGATGGTGCGCCTTCTCGCCAGGCCGCTCGTTCGGAAACTATTTCCTAAGAAAAGCCGATAAGGTCGCGAAGGCCGCTCACTGTGAACCGGAAGATCGACGGCGGCTGGTGCCCGTACACGATCCAGCGGCGGATGGCGAAAGGATCGTCTGAGCGTGTGGAGAAATGGCCTCCCACGGCGAAGGCGTGCGTGTAACCGGCTTCGGCCGACGCGGCGCGGACGACGGGCGTCAGATCGCTCGTTTCTCCATTGGGGTAAGCGATCACCGAAATCTGGCTCCCTGTTTCCGAAGCAATGCGGGCCCGGCTTTCCGTCAATTCCTGGCGCAGTTCGGAGGGTGTGAGGCGGGAAAGCATGGGGTGCTCCACGGTGTGTGAACCGAGGTCGAAGCCAAGCACCGCCAGCTGCCGCACTTCGTCCCAAGTAAGAAAATCGTTCATCTCCCGATCGATCGCACCAGGATCGAGCATCGTCGAGGCGCGCAGTTCGTCGAGATAAGCAAGGCGCGAAGCGTTGGGGACCGATTTGCAGTACGCGCGGCGCTCGAAAGCCAATCGCCGGCCTTCGGGTCCCGGGTGCGATTGAACCAGTCGCGCTTCCAACTCCAGCGGCCACAGCAGGCGACCCGTTCCGATGTAGCCGGTAGTTAGAAAAAACACCGCCGGCGCTCCCACTCGACGCAGAATGGGCGCGGCGACGGTGAGATTATTACGGTAGCCGTCATCGAACGTGATTAAGACGGGAGGCTTTGATGTTTGCGGGCCATCCTGAAGCCATTTCATCGCACCGGCCAGATCGACAAACTCAAACCACCCACCCAGAAATTCGAGCTGGTCGGCGAATTCGGCGGCGGAGACTGTGTTGCCGTACAGCGCTGGATCCGCGGAATGGTCCTGCGAGAGGACTCCGTGATAACATGCGACCAGGAGACGAGATTTCCGATAGAGAGACGCTAGAGAATAGCAACCACTCAGCTCGAGTGCGCTGAGTGTGGCTGCTTTCAGGGTCCCTCGAAGCCTGTTCATAGCTACTTTTTCACCAGGACGCAGCGCACCGCGGCGGTGGTGAACTCGCGCGTCAGGCGGCTGTGCAGCGGCTTCAATTTCCGGATCGGGAGGGCCGTCAAGGTCGTGATACGAAGCGGGCTGGCCTCTACGATTCGCTCAAATCGCGCAATCGTCATTTGATTGAGCCCTCCGGCGACCTCCGAGAAGCGCGTCGCACCGTCGTGCTTGAAGTCTGACCGCCAGCGGATGAGAGCCTTTTCGCTGAAAACCAGATGCGCCCAAGGAAAGACCGAGAACAAGTGTCCGCCAATCGGGTGGTACCAGGGGGGGCCGAAGCTGATCCAGACTTCTCCTTGCGGAGCAAGCATCGAATCCATTTCGCGCAAGATAGATCCGGGATCGTCGAAATGCTCGAAGGCATCGATGGAAAGAACAATATCGGCATTCTCGGGCGGCCGCATAACAAATTCGCAGATCTGCGCGACCTTCGCCTGACGTGCCAGTTCGCGGGCGATTCCCAATCGCTCCGAGAGGATTTCGACGCCGTACACCTTGGTCGCTCCGAGGCGAGCGAGTTCTATTGCCTCTCTCCCCTCACCACACCCGAAGTCGGCAACGATCTTTCCCTGGATTCGGCAAAGAAAGTCCTCGCCGAACAAGTGGCCGACGCGCGATGGACCGGTGAACCAAATATCTCTACTGAGGTCGGGACGAGTGGGCCAGAAGCGCTTCAGAATTCGGTACTGCAAATTAGTGAGCAAAGGCCCATTTTGGCAGATTAGATCCAGCCGTGGAAGCGATAATACAGGATCTTCAAGCATTCGTCCGCGATGTCCATGAATACGGACCACCGCTCGCGCCGATTGTTAGCGCGTTTGAAGGCATCGGGCGCAGGACGGGGAAGGACGTTTCAGTCCCGCTTTGAGAAAGGTCCGCCGCGCACGCCAGGTGTGGATGTCGCTGCTCAGCAGGAGAAAAGGGCCCGGGGCGTCACGTAACAACTCGCTGGTAAATAAGACATTTTCACGAGTGGAATGGGAGCGATGTTCCACGGCGATGACGTCGGAGGGTATGCCTTGGCCAATCAGCCAAGCGCGCATCGATGCGGTTGTTGGGGCATCGCCGCTCAGAACGATGCGACGGATTCCTCCCTCTCGATACACATCGACGGTGTACACCCAGCGCCAGTAGGAAGTCACGGCCATCATGCCCTCGCGGACGGAATCGCCCCCGAGAACGATCAGGATGGGCGCCTGCGCGTCGGTCCACGGGCTAGCGAGCCACTGAGCGTACCAGGTTGGCGGGACGAAAGTTACCACCGCGAGCAGCGCACCGACAGAGGCGAGCAGGTTCTTGAGATTCCGAAACATCGATCTCCTAGCATAGAGCGGGTGACCCCGTGCGCGCGTAGACTTTATGTGTTCGCAGTGTAGAAGTTAGCAATTTCAGGCGCTTCTCTGCGCACGATCCCGCTCGAAGCTCTTGACAGGTGGAAACGATGCGAACAGAAAGCAAGACTTGGTTAGCCCTCTTTTTGGCTTGCGGAACAGTATTGACTTTTCCGTTGAATGCGCAAACTCAGGTCGACCTGCGAACACAATCGAAGAGCGTGGATTTTTCGAATGCTTCAGAAACCCGGCCAATAAAGACCGGTGCAGTGCTGCCGGCGCTCTGCACCGTTGGAGACATGTTCTTTAATACATCCGCCGCGGCAGGAGCAAATCTGTATGCATGTATCGCTTCCAATACCTGGGCGGTGGAGACCGGGGGCGGCTCGCTAACAGTCGACGTGGACGGCACAACCGTCGGCGTGCGGCCGATCCTGAACTTTGTCGCCGGACCCGGTATTCTGAACACGCTGCTCGACACTGGAAGTCAAATCAATGTGCAGCACACGGCGGACACGGCGGTGATGCTGAGCAAAGCCGCAGCGCAGTCCGGCTCGATCACGCGATGCGCGTCGGCAAGTGGGTCATCCACCGCCTACACCTGCTCGATGAGCCCGACCCTGTCCTCATACATGGTGGGGATGAAACTGACATGGCAGGCGGATGTGAACGGAGCGGGTGGTCCCACTACTTTGAACATCGACACTCTGGGTGCGAAATCTTTGAAACTGGCCGACGGAGTAACAGACCCGACAGCAATCGACGTCATCGCGGGCCGGATGAATTCAATCTGGTATGACGGATCCGTGTTCCGGCTAGTGGTTCCTCCACTAATGGCAGCGGTGGCTGGCATCGTGCAGCCAGCATGCTCGCCCGCGACCCGAGGCCGCCTATGGTTTATTGTGAGCGCTTCGGGCGTGAAAGACGGTCTTTCGGTTTGCGCCAAGGACGCAGCGGACGCGTACGCGTGGCGGGTATTGTACTGACTTTGCGAATATGGAGGGATGTGCGGTATCGCCGGTTGCGTTTCATTCGGGCGTTCGGGAGTGGTCGAGACGCGAACGCGACAGATCACCGGAGCGCTGGCTCGGCGCGGACCGGACTCAAGCGGCATTGCCACATGGCCCGGCGTCGCCTTGGGCCATCGCCGGCTCGCCATTCTCGACCTCAGCCCGGCCGGGCATCAGCCGATGCTCTCTGAGGATAAGCAGATCGGGGTTGTATTCAACGGCTGCATCTATAACTTCCTTGAGTTGCGAAAAGACCTTGAACAGCGTGGCCACGTGTTCCGCTCGAATTGCGACACGGAAGTTCTGGTCGCCGGTTATCGGCAGTGGGGTGTGGACGACCTGGTGCATCGCTGCCGGGGGATGTTCGCGTTCGCGGTTTGGGATCAGCCCGAGCGCAAACTGACGCTGGTGCGAGACCGGCTCGGCGTGAAGCCGCTGGTGTGGTGGTCCTCGGAAGGCGAGATTGCATTTGCGTCAACGCTGGCGGCGCTGCGGGCGGGCGGCATGGACGGGCCGCTCGATGAGCAAGCCGTGTTGGAGTTTCTCGAATACGGATTCGTGACAGACGAGCGCGCCATCTGGCGCGGCATGCACAAACTTCCGCCGGCAACCATCCTCGAATGGCACGATGGGCGAATTGCACAACGTGAGTATTGGAACCTCACGGCGCCAGATGGCCACTCGAAGATCGGTTGGCGGGAGGCGGTGGAGGAAACGGAACGTCTGCTGGTGGAATCGGTCCGGCTGCGTCTCTGCTCGGATGTGCCGATCGGGGCGCTGCTGAGTGGAGGCGTCGATTCTTCGCTAGTCTGTTGGGCGCTGGCAGAAACGGGAGCCGATGTGACCGCCTTCACGGTGGGAGCGCCGGGCGATCCGGCCGACGAAACCGAGAGCGCGCGGTCAACGGCCCGTCGGCTCGGACTCAACGACGAGGTCGTGACGCTTCCGGAGCGGGCCCCCATGCTCGATGAGGTCTCCATGGCTTTCAGCGAGCCCTTCGCGTGCCAGTCCGCGCAAGCTATGCTGCAGGTTTCGCAGGCGGTTAAGCCGCACGCAACGGTGCTGCTGACGGGCGACGGCGGGGACGACGTGTTCTTCGGCTATCCGTTCTTCAAGAACGTCTGGCGGGCGCAACGGACAGCGCAAATGCTGCCGGAAGCGTTGGCGAAAGCAGCCAGAGGGGTCGCGACTGCTTTACCTATCCGGAGAATCCAGAATTTTCTAGACTGCGTTGCGGGCGGCGTTGGGCCTTACGCACGATTACGCGACGGGTTGCCTTATTTCGACCGGTATAACCTGTTTGGTCCGCGATTGAAGGACCGGCGGCTTGCCCAGCGCGAGATCGAGGATTCCTTCAAGTCGGCCCGCAGGCTTCTTTGGGACGCGTTTGCTCTGCACAAGAGACTCCATTTCACAAGCGAATTTATGCCGAAGGTGGACGGCAGCACAATGTACTACAGCCTGGAAGCACGATCGCCGCTTCTCGACCACAAGCTGTGGGAGTTCTCTGCGTCGCTTCCTGCCGATGTGCAGTTCCACGGCGGCCGCTCCAAAGCCGTGCTGCGGGAAATTGCGCGCCGCCGCGTGGGCGAGGATGTGGCCCGGCGCAGCAAGCAGGGATTCACAGTTCCTGCGGAACGGTGGCTTGCAGGGAGATGGGCGGGATCGCTCGATATTCTACGCGATAATCCGCTGATCGCAAGAGACGGATGGATCCGGGCGGCCGCGCTGGGCGCGGCGCTGGATGAAGCGCTGCGGAAGCAGTGGGTGCCTCCGCAACTGACGCACCTGCTTGTTCTGGAGCACTGGTTGACGCGAAACCAAGGCGCGGTGGATATTCCGCCGGTGGACCGGGAGGATGGCACGACGATCGTGAGGGCCTAAGCGCGCAGCGATACCCGCCACTTCGTTATTAATCGGCCTCCAGCGTTTCGGAGAACAGGGTTTCGTAGCGGTCAATAACGTGATCCACGGAATAGCGCTCGACCACATGTTGCCGCGCGGCGACTCCCATGCGCTCGCGTAACACGGGATCGACAATCAGGCGGTCAAGGGCCTCCGCGATCGCAACGGGCTGCCCTTGTGAAGCCGCGAGGCCGTGGACGCCCGTTTCGATGAGCTGCTTGTTGCCCGGAATATCGCTGACCACGGATGGCAACCCGGCAGCCATCGCCTCGACCAGGGAGCAGGGAAATCCTTCAAACTCTGATACTAGCGCAAAAACATCGGCGGTCCGGAGCCAGGCGATCACCCCATCCACACCAAGCATTCCCGTGAAACGCACGCGCGCTGAGATCCCGAGGTTCTCCGATTTTGCCTCCAGCGCACCGCGATCTGGTCCATCGCCGACCAAGACGAGCAGCGCGTCGCGGCCCGACGAGATGAGGCGCGCAAACGCATCCAACAAGCTGGGAAGATCCTTTTCCGGGGCTAGCCGCCCAACGTAGATCACGACCGTCTGGCCGGCTATTCCAGCAGTCTTACGGAGTTCCTGGCGCTCGGTCGCGGCAGCCGGCGAAAATCTCGCAACATCCACGGGGTTCGGCATCCAAAACAATTGCCCCTTACTGAGCCCGGCTCGCAAGGCCTCCGCGGCGATTCCATCGTTGAGGATCATAACGCGCCGCGCCCATTTTCGAAGCCACTTCAGCTCAAGCCGGCCAAGCCAGGACTGCTGCATGATTGTTACGATGTTGCTTCCGGAGATCTTCATCACGACAGGTTTATGCAGCAGTTTCGCGACCGGCAATCCGGCAGCGAGGTGCAACCCCTGCATGAGAAAGTACGCCACCTGATAATTGCGGCGCTCCGCAAAAAGAACCCAGGCAACGGCCGCGGCGAAAGCGCGATCGCGCCATTTTCGGGATCCTCGCATCCCGTAGACGCGCACGGGAACCCCGAGCGGGTCAGTCCACTTGTGGATTGCGGGCATCGGCGCACCTCCTGCGCACAGGACGGTGACCTTATGTCCCCGGGCAATGAGAGCAGCGGCAACCCGCTGCGCCTCCACTTCCGAACCGCCCATGACCGGGGGATAGGAATGAGAGATAAGCAGGACAGAGATAACCGGACGCGGCACTATTTCCAACGATAACCCAATACCGGTCGATCGCTAGCGCAACCGGCCAAAACGGTATTTCAGCGAAGGAGTCGCCGCTGTCCCAAGAACGCGCTCCGCGGGCGTTGGCGCGGGTGTTACCGAGTGGTTAGGTTTGGATGCCTTGATCTCTTGTTCAACGGATGCATAGAGGGTAATCGCCAATCCGGTCAACGCCGGGAAATAATACCGGTAAGCCAGATTCAGAAAAAGGACCGCCGTAAAGAAGCCGACCATCGACATGCCCAGACAGAACGCCGCCATCGAGATTTCACGCAGGCCGTGCAGACGTGCCTGTTTCTGAATGCGAAGAATCAGCAGAAACGTCGAGCCAATCGCCCCAAGGAAAAAAAGGAATGCCGGAATGCCGCATTCACTGGAAATCTGGGTCAGGACGTTGTGAGTCTGGAGCCATGTTCCGTGCGCGCCGATGGTCTTCTCAGTTTGGCCCTCGTAGGTGGAGAACTCGCCCGGTCCGACGCCAAAAAACGGGTGTTCGAGCGTGTACCGAAGGCTGGTTTCGAACTCGTAGCGGCGAATTCGCGCTGATTCAGCGGCTTCGACGCTCGCGGCGTCGCTGCTCGAGGTCGTGAACGTTTGCAGCCGCGTGATCACCGTCCCGGGCAGCACGGCGACCGCCACGAGAGCAAGCAACGGAAGCCCGACCAACATGGAGATGCGAACCGACATGCTGCCCCTCCACAACACATACAAAGCAACCGCGCCCAGCGCAACGAGCGCGCCTCGCGAGGCGGTATCCAGAGTCAGGAAAAGCCCGTACAGCAGAGTGATGCCGCTGACAATGCGGACGATCCGCGACGTCTTCGGCGATAAGACCACGAATAATAGAAATGGCAATGCGAAGAGAAGATGCGCAGCGAAGTCGTTCGAATTCGCGATGGACCCGAACGCGAGCGAGACACGCTCTCCGCCGTAATCCTTGACCGTGAAGAATCGCCCAATCAAGACGCAGACGAAACTTCCCAGCCCGAAGGCATAGAGAACCGAGCGGCATTCGCTCCAAAGGAGTGGTGTGCCGGCGAGCATAAAAAGCAAGCAAAGTTCCGTTCTCGCATACGTCTGTACCAAGCTGAACGACCCGCTCTTCCAGACGCTGAATGGAATGGCCAGAACCATCCACACGAAAAAAGCGAGCCAGTAGCGGCTGGCCCGCGATAGCATCGTGCGGCGGATCGCACCGGTCAGGATTACTCCAACGACGGCCGGAACGCCCACGAGCAAGAGCAGGTAGCTATTGAAACCCACTGTCACGGACAGCAACTCGTGAATGTCGCTGACGCGCAGAAATACGAAAACCAAGACGAGATAAAAGGTGTAACGGCGCGCGGGATTCGAGAGGTCGACATTCCTCTGAGTCATGACCGGTGCGCTAGGCCCGCCCGGGGGGATGTTTGGTAAACCTGTGGTTTTGGGACTCACTTTCCCTTGTTTTTGTTAGGATAGCATCGGTGCCCGCGCCCGCTGGGCGAACGTGGCATCGCTTATCATGTTACGAGGAACCTCTGTTGACACCTCATCCGCCCGCGCCGAGAGCACTCTTATTCGATCTTGACGGAGTTCTGATCGATTCGACGCATGTCCATGCCGAGGCTTTCCGAGAGGTGCTTCGAGGCGTAGGCGTGGATGGGTTCGAGTACGGCCCGTACGCAGGAATGCGAACTCAGGAGGTGATCCGAGCCGAGCTTCGCCGCGGCGGCTGCCTCGATTCCGACGCTCTTGTCGCGCGCCTGGCGGCGGCCAAAAGCGCCTTGGCGGCTCAACGCCTTGCATCGTCAAATCCGGTCTTCCCGCATGCGCTCGATGTGCTCGAGAGACTGAGCGCCGCTTTCCCGCTTGCCCTGGTCTCGTCCGGATCGGAGTCGAGCGTACGCCGATTCGTGGACAGCAACGGCCTATACGGCCTCTTTGGAGCTGTGGTGCACGGCAGCGATGTGACGAACGCCAAGCCTGCCCCGGATCCGTACCTGGAAGCGGCGCGGCGCCTCGGGGTCGATCCAGGCAATGGTCTGGTGCTGGAGGACGCCGATAGCGGGGAAGCGTCCGCACGCGCGGCAGGATGCGCGGTGTGGAGAATTCACCGCGATTTTACAATTCCCGATTTGCCGCAGCGCCTCGGCCTGAACCGATACGCCCGCGTCGTAACCCGCCAGGATCCGGTTCCGCCGGAGCGAATCGACCCCAACTCCTGGTCAGCCGTTATTCCCGCGGCCGGACGGGGCACCCGGCTAGGATCGTCCCTTCCAAAGATTCTGTTCGAAGTTGCCGGACGCAGCATTCTCGACTGGCTGCTCGATCTTCTATTACCTCGTTGCGCCCGCGTCGTCATCGTCGGGGCGCCATCCTCCGCCGAAGAAATCGGGCGAGCAGCGGCCCGGCGGAGTCCGGGTGTGTCGATCGCCGTCCAACCGGAACCGATCGGAATGGCGGATGCTATTGAGCGCGGACTCGCCTTCGTGGAAACCGATAGCGTGTTGACGATCTGGGGAGATCAAGCGGCGGTGCGCGAGGAATCGATCGACTTCTCCATGCGTCTGCATCGCCATGCTTGCGCTCTCGCCACTATTCCAACGCTGTGGCGGCACGATCCTTATATCCACTTCGAGCGCGACGCCTCTGGCGCGATAACGGCGGTACGCCAGGCCAGGGAAGGCGACGCGATGCCGGTAGAGGGCGAAAGCGATTCGGGCGTATTTCTGTTCCGAACGCGAACGCTTCGAAGACAGCTTCGCAGCATGTCCTTTGACGGTTCGGGCCTCGGCCGGCGGACCGGAGAGCGGAATCTGCTCCCGTTAATCCCGCGTCTGGATTCTCTACCCGGCAATGTAATCTCCGCACGCATTATGTCCGATGAAGAAAGCGTGGGAGCGAATACGCCCGGCGACGCACATTTTCTGACGGATGTTCTTAGCGCCAGAATCCGGAGCGGCGCGTGAGCAATGTGAACACCATGCCGCGGGTCACCGCCGGAGAGAATGCGAGGACAGGGAAGAGGGATCGTATACGAGTGGTCATGTTTTCCGGTGGATCCGGAACTCGCTCGATCACGGAATATCTTCTGCGGCATCCTCAAGTCGATTTGACGATCCTGGTCAACTGCTACGATGACGGCCATTCCACCGGCCGGCTGCGACGCTTTATCCCCGGCATGCTTGGGCCTTCCGACGTTAGAAAGAACATCGCCCACATGATGCCGATTACGGATCGGAGCCATCGCGCGCTGGCTGCACTGTCCGATTTTCGTCTGGCCAAGAAGGCTCCGTTCGATTCGTCCATGCGGTTAGTTCAGGCCTTTGCGGATCTGAGAACCGATCTGATTCCGGAACCACTTGCCACGCACCTGAAAACCGCGAGCGTCCAGCAGGCCCGGAGGATCGCTACCTATTGCCAGGCATTCCTGGACTATCAGGAATCCAGGGCCTCCGAAGGCCGCAGCTTTGATTTCGACGATTGCGCAATCGGGAACATTATTTTTGGAGGCTGTTTTCTGCTGCACGGGCGCGACTTTAATCGCGCGGTTGCCGCGCTCTGCGCCGACTACGAGGTTCAGGGCACATTGCTCAACATTACCCGAGGCGAGAACCTGTTTCTGGTCGCCATCGACGAAACCAGAAAAGTTCTTCGAACGGAGGCCGAAATTGTCTCGCGCGGCGGCGACACGCGCATCCGTGAGCTGGCGTTGGTCCCCGAGAGCTGTTTCCGTTCCCGGATTGAGCCGGAGGGTTTGCTCAGCGAGGAAGACGCCATCCGCGAGATCCTGGCCTCGAAGCAGCAGCCTGAAATCAATCCGGAAGCCGAGGCTAGCCTCCGCCAGGCGGATGTAATCATCTACGGTCCCGGCACGCAGCATTCTTCGCTGCTTCCCTCCTACCTGACCGGCGGCACTGCGGCCGCCATAGCCGCGAACGATTCCGCGGACAAGGTCTTCATCGCGAACATCCGGCGCGATCATGACATCCCCCACGATTCCGTGAACGATCTTGCCGAGAAGCTTCTGGGCGCTTTGCGGCAGAGTGGAATGGACTCGCTCGAATGGGACGACGCCGTTACGCACTTTTTTGTTCAGGCCGCGCACGCCGCGGATCCGCGTTCCTACGTGCCTTTCGATAAGTCCCGGTTTCCCTACAATCCGAACTCTCTACGCGTGCACGATTGGGAGTCCGATGCCGGCGGCCATCATGGCGGCATTGTCTTCGAAGAACTCCGCCAGATTGTGCAATCGAGGATTGAAATCAGCCTCGAGCCGCTGCACCAGTTATTGTCGATCATCGTTCCAGCCCTCGATGAAGAGCGCACCATTGAGCAGGTTCTCGGCGATCTGGTGCAACTCGATCTTTCCCCGCTGGGGATGAGCAAGGAAATCCTGGTCGTCGACGGCGGATCGAAAGACCGGACGTTGGAGCTCGCGCGCACCGTGCGCGGCGTAAAAGTTCTTTCGCCGGGCCGGCGCATCGGGCGCGGTGAAGCTCTGCGAACAGGCCTCGCGGAGGCACGCGGGGGGCTGATTCTTTTCTATCCGAGCGACAACGAATACAACATTTCCGATATTCCGCTCCTCTTGTCGCAACTTACCTCGGGAAAATTCCAGGCGGTCTTCGGCACGCGAAATCTTCTCCTGACCGACTTGAAAACCCGGCTCGACGCCGTCTACAGTGGCCACAAAGGGCTCTCGCTGGTTAGCCGTTATGGCGGCATCCTGATCAGCACGCTGACGTTACTGCTCTACAATCGTTACCTAACTGACTCTTTGACGAGCTTTAAGGCGTTCGACGCCGGAGTGCTGCGCAATCTTAATTTACAATCGACCGGAGTGGACCTGGATATGGAAATCGTGGCCAAGCTCTCGCGCCAGGGGCGGTTCATTCTGGAGGTACCGATCCTTTTTAAGCCGCGCGGAGTGAATGAGGGAAAGAAAATGGGCGTCCGCGATGGCTTGGCGGCCGTCTTTGCCCTGCTCCGGTTCCGGTTTGCGCGCAGCGACTCATGAAAACCGTCTCGATTGTAATCCCTGCCTTCAACGAGGAGGCGTTCATCGGGACTTTGCTCGAACATGTCCTCCGTGTCGATACGGAGTCGATCGGTATTGCAAAGGAAATTGTTGTTGTCGACGATGGGTCGAAAGATCAGACGGGCGCCCAAGTGAGCCGATTTCCGGCCGTGCGTCTGATTGTGCAGCAGAACCAAGGCAAAGGGCGCGCCGTGCAGCGGGGAATTCAGGAAGCGACCGGCGATTGCATTCTGGTCCAGGACGCCGATCTTGAATACGATCCGGCAGATTACATCCCCATGCTGAAGGCTCTGGCGCAGTATGGTGGAGCAGTTTACGGATCGCGCACGCTCGGCCAGTTGAGGGAACATGGATGGTCATGGACACCCGGCCGGCATCCCGGCCAATCGATTGGCCCATGGGTCGCGAATGTGTTGCTCACCTTCTGGACGTTTCTGTTATACGGCCGCTGGATTACCGACACGCTCACAGGCTACAAGATCTACCCTCGTGAGTTCTTCAGCAAGATCACTGTTGTGACCCGCGGCTTTGAAGCCGATCACGAAATTACGGCGAAGCTCATCCGGAAGGGCATCCCGATCCACGAGGTTCCTGTCTCATTCCGCCCGCGCTCTGTGATGGAGGGTAAGAAAATCAGGGCGAGGGACGGGTTTATCGCAGTGTGGACACTGCTCCGCTTCCGGTGGCAGGAAAAGTGAATGCAATCACCTCTCAATTATTTGTTAAATAGTCCTGTCTTCTCGTCGATCCGGGTCGCTGGCCTGACCACGTTGAACCGGATCCTCTTGCGAAGGAACCTTGTGATCTCGCCGTCCGAAAACGTGCCTGCAAGAGCGGCAGCTCGCGACCTTATTGCCAACACCCGGCGGGAAACCGCAATGGTCCTGATCGACGCCGAAGCGTACAACATCTATTCCGCAGCGGAACGATCCTTGAAAGTGCCTGGAGACATCGCCGAGGTAGGGGTCTTCCGCGGGGGATCGGCGCGCCTGATGTGCGCTGTCAAGGGTAATCGCTCCTTGCATTTATTTGACACCTTCAGTGGACTCCCGGAAGCCGGTGAGTACGACTCCAAGTTCCGGAAGGGTGGGTTCGCCGCGTCTCTCGAGGACGTGCAAAAGTACCTCGCAACCTTCCCGGATGTATATTTCCACAAAGGCCTATTCCCTGATACGGCATCGGGATTGGAGAACATACGATTCTCCTTTGTCCACCTGGACGTCGATTTATATCAAAGCACTTTGGCGTCGCTCGAGTGGTTCTATCCGCGTCTCAACCGCGGGGCGATGCTTATTTCACACGACTATGATGCCGAAGGCGTCCGGCGTGCTTTTGACGAGTTCTTTGTCGAAAAACCGGAGTTTGTGATCGAGCTTTCTACCACCCAGGCGGCGTTTGTGAAGGTCTAGTGCGGCGTCGCCGCGCTCTCGATTTCAACCCGGAATACGTCGAAATCACCGGCTTTCCCCAGCCACCAGAGCCGGGCATGCATCTGTTTCAGCAGATAATCGTATTGCCACTCCTGAATCCCTTTTATGGGGCCGAGGACAGCGATGTAAAATCGCGCATGTGAGGCTACATAGGGATCGAATGATTCGATACGTGCGGGAGTGATACGCCGCAGGCGCTCGTACAGCAGGTCCGCTGTATCCGTCCCCAGGGCTTGGAGCGCTTTTTTCGAATCGAAGAGATAAACAAAGCTGTCAGCCGCATCGTCGCGGTTTTCCTCACGTAACGGCAGGAAATGGGCGGGAGCCGGGATGACGATATCCGGCCGTTCTTCTCCGGTTAACCTACGGAATTCAGCCGCAAGGGGATACTCCCTGTGAACGCTTCGGACGAATCCCGAAATGCCGCGCGCCGAAACAAACAGGCCATGCCCGCCAATTGCGAGCAACAAACACAGTCCCACCACCCGGTTTCCGCCGCTCAGGCTGGACAGAATCAGCGGAAGCCCCAGGATGACACCAAAGGTCGCAATGTAATGGTAGTAAGGAACAAAAAGGCCAGTGATCGTCACGCCCGCCAAATACCCGACCACCGGCACGAGCAGGAACCCGACTGAAACAAACTGGAATCTCCGGGCCCCCTCGGAAAGCGCCTCAAGCGGTGCCGTGTACCCAATGATGGCGACCACCGCAAGCAAGAAGAGCAGGACGCCGGCCATGGGGAGGCTGGCAATCGCGGAGCCATAAAAGTCGTACAAGTTGGAGAACTTCGCCGGATAGTAGTAGTGTGACGCGTAGCGCCTTGCCGCCGATAGGAGTGTCGGCAGCCACACAACGTACGGAATCATCGCCACGGCGACGCACGCCAATGTGGCCCAGTCCGCTCGCTTGCGGAAATACGATTTCGCGACTTCTCCCATCGCCAGAGGCAGGAGCAGAAGAATGCTGTAGAAATGGGTCGAAAGCATCAGGGCCATGCTGAACGTGAACGCGATTCGCCACCATGTTTTCCGCGGGCTGCGATCGATCCCGTCCCAGCACAAGAGCACCAGCGCTGAGAAGCCAAACATCAGTCCGTAGGGCCGGGCATCGATGCCCCGGGATCGGAGCACCGTTGCATAGGGTAGAAAAAATGCACTGGCAGCATAGATGGGCGATGCGTACCGCCTCACCAGGCAAGCCACCGCGACGCACATGAGGCAGAAGCCGAGGATAGACGGCAAGCGCGCCAGATAGATACTCTCGCCGAAGGCTCGGAACAGGTAATGCACGCTGAGATGGAGCAGCGGCGGATCTACCTGGATGCCGCCATCCCTTAAAGCATCCCAAACCGCACTTCCCGTAGGGAGCCGCTCGATAGTGGTTTGCAGAACCTCATCCATCCAAGGCGTTTTCGGCCGCGAATATCCGCTGAAAGTCAGCAGACAGAGAATAGCGGATAGACTCATGTACAGTCGCCATTGCATTCCCAGCCATGCATTCAGCTGACAGGCTGTCCGCTCGATTGTGTTCAGTTCTCCATTTATCGGGTCGGCCATGAAGCACCTAAGTAGTTGGATGCGGGGAGTGGCAACACGGGAAATAAATCAGTATACAACGTGAATCGATTCAGGCCGAAAGTGAAGGCACCCGGATCATATCCCGATCAGGCTCTCTTCTGCCAGTACACCGCGCGGCCGTCAATCGGGAGGATTTCCTCTGAGATGCCGTTCTCTTGACGGAATTCGTCGATGGCGCGCCGGCAATCCAGCAGATTCTGATAATCGTCGAAAATGGCGTACCCACCGGGAGAAAGTTTCCCATACAAATTCTGTAGGACGTCAAGGGTGGATTGGTAAAGATCCGCGTCGACACGCAGAATTGATAGCTTTTGAATCGGAGCCTTCGGAAGCGTCTCGCTGAAAAACCCTTGAGGAATTGCACTTGGCCGTCCAGCAAGCCGTAGCGCGCAAAGTTGTCGCGAACCTCGCCGAGCGAAACGGCCATGTCCCCTTTTTCCCACGGGAACTCCTCTTTCGCTGAATCGATCGGCGGAAGTCCTTCAAAAGAATCCGCAGCCCAAACTGTTGGCGTCGTGCATGCGTATGCCCGCAGGAGGGCGCGCATAAAGATGGTCATTCCACCCCGCCATACACCCGCCTCCAGCACGTCACCCGCGACGTCCCGGTGAAGAACGTCGACTATGCAGTTTTGGATGTGATCTAGTTGGCGCGTCCCGAGCATCGTTTCGGCATCCTCGACGCGATTCGACGCTTCGTGCCCCGATTCCAGATAGTCCTCCGGAGTGGATCGTGTCAATCGCACCAGTTCCAAACCCAACCCTGCAATCAGCTTGTTGAAGGCATGGATGCACTTAGACCGCGGCCCGCGCGGCGCGATGGTGTGCCGTTCCATTCTCTTCGCGACGAGTGAGCAAGTCAGAATCTTTTTCATCAAATCGAGACACAACTCTGTGAGATCCCGTGGGGTGGGATCGGTCGAAATCAAAAAAGGGCCCGGAGCGGTGGGTAGGCGTGAAGCACTGTGGAGCCGCATGGATGTACTGGCGCGATTTGCCGACGTGTCTTGCAGTATATAACAGCGCCAAGGCGCCCGATGAATCTCCCTGGCCTTGAATTCCCTTCGGATGGGCGAGCAACAGAGCCGCTTTTTCTGCTCAGGGCCCGCAGGGCCAGAAGTGAGCAGGTTCTCCAGGTTCTCAAGGATCTTTGAATTTCTTGCTATTTGAGCGACGTGCAGAAATTCTGTAGCGGGCTGGTTAGTGAGAGGCCTGTTTCGTCTTGAAGATCCGGAACTTCGATCTGACCCCGATAGTCCACCGGCTATCGATCATGGACAATCCATCTTCCGGGATCACAGGTTCCTCCCGAAGATTCGATATCCATTAGCAACCGTCTACGCGACTCGCCGCTGGTAGAAACTTGAAAAAAGCCGTCTGTCCCGCCGCGCTCGACGCTCTTGTCGATGGTAGAAAAGTACTCATGCATCGCGCTCCAGGTCAGACCCGGTAAATCCCCCTCCACCCATAGCCAACTCCTCTTGGGCTGCGCTGAAAGAAATCTCTTCGTGACCCAAACCTCTCCGCCCCGATCGCTAATCGAAAGGGCGCTGCAAGCAAAATCCGAGCGCCAAAGTGAGGCGGGACGGCCGAAGGCCGGAAAAGCATTTACGGAGCCGACTCGTTGTTTGTGCAGCGGGTTCAGAGGATCGCCGTAGCCTAACCGAAACAAGGGATCAAAGCTGTTGACCAAGAAAATGCGGCTTCCCGGGGCCAACGATAACAACACCTGCAGCCTGGCTGGATCTTTCTTGAGAACGTTGCCCAGATTGCGGTCCGAAGCGGATGCAAGGTTGAATGGAATGTGAGCACAACAAAGGAGCCCAGCAATCAAGCGCCTTCGCACCGTAAACTCGGCGCTCCCCATCCCATAGCCGAAACCCAAAAAAAGAGGAGGCAAGAATCCCACATATCGCTCCACTGAGCCGCTTTCATAACTTAGCGCAACAGCCATATGCGGAAGCATCGCGATCGCGATAAACAGCAACAGATGCCTTCCGAATAGCGAGTGCCATAGCAGGACCGCCAAACCGATTAGGGCCACGTAGAAAAGGGCGATCTTCGTAAGCAACACGCGGACCAGGTCTACAATTCCAACTTTCGTGTAAGGATCGCGAAAGATGTACCATTTCAGCCACACCGAATCGTCGCCAAGCTCATAAGTGGAGCGCACCATTCCACTCACCATCCGCAAGAGTTTCGAACTCTGGGAATCGGAAGCGCTTTCATGAATCCAGGCGACCAGTCCACTGACTCCATGAATTCCCGCAGCTCCCATCGCGAGCGCGTAGAACGCGATGGTGATGCCTCCGGCGGCGGCGCAAACAAATATCGCAAAGCGAATACGCGACATTCCGGCGGCCTCATTTCTTCCAAGAACCCAGATGGAAACGAGAATTGCTGGAAATGAGACAAGAAACGGTGCCCAACAGAGCACCGCGATGCCAGCGAAACCTCCCGCCAAGAGAGCCGCTGGCCACGACCGGACCCGAGGGACGGCCGCGAAATACGTCGCCACCGTGGTGCACGTGACTCCAACAATGTATGGGCTGCCGAAACGCGCATAGTGCAATAGCGGATTCAGGCACAAGAAAGCGAAAGCGGTTAGAAAAGACGCCGGTCCGCTCTCCGTGAACCTCCATACCATGTCCTGCAGTACCAGGCCGCACGCTAGGGCCGCGACCAGATTTGGGAGCATAAGGAGGAACGCGATCGTCATTCTTGCGTTGCCCCCGAAATGGGGCGCAAGAACTCCGAGAAAATACTTTGCAAGCAAACGACCTAGCGGGCGCCAAATCAAGTGAGCGAAGTTCCAAAGAGCATGCGTCTCGCCCCAGCCATGAGGCAAAGAGTTTGCGATGTCGTCCGCATACATCGCAGCATCGCCGCCGATGACCACAGGCTTCACGAAGACCATGAGCAGTACAAATGCCAGCGCCAGCAGGAAGCGCCATATGAAGGGGAGCGGCAGCGCAGCCCACAAGAGGCCGGTCGCCAATGCCGAGAGGCTTACGCTCAGTATTCTAAAGAATGCCGGATTAGGCGATAAGCCCGGAAGGCCGGCCAGGTAGAGAGGAAACAGCGGGGCGACGTGTGCAGTCGGTCCTGTCTCGACATCCTCTCTGTGTGCATCGCTGGCCGTACCTTTCTCAGGAAGTGACCAGCCGATATTCGATGCCTCTCCCACTCCTGCTCCCGATGCTACGTCCGGGAACACGATTAATAGACCAATCCTGACCAGAATTGCCCATGCTGCCAATACAAGGCAAACACGCCGAATTAGCACCGACTTTGGGGCCGACTCTAGAAATAGGAAGAACTGCTGCACGTGAGAAGTCAAAATGGACAAGTCTCCTTGTTCCCATATCCCAGGACTCAACGAGGATGTTTGGATT
>DATKKV010000037.1:0-253658 GCA_035542735.1 Bryobacteraceae bacterium | reverse complement strand
CGGAGTGACGGCGAAGACCGTGCGATCCAGAAGGGCGTTCTCGGCGGCGTTCCGCGCGGCATCGAGCACGAAATCAGTGCGGTTTTTCCCCGACAACTCCGCGGCGCGGTCGATCAAGCCGCGAAGCTCCGGTTTGATGCGAAGATTCAGCGTGTCGCGCTTGGGTTTCAGAGTGGTCGACATCAGATTTCAGTCTAGCATGAGCGTAATGACGACGTCAGTACGGATAGGCCACCTCACTCTGGAGGCAGGCAATCGCCCGAGGATGGACGAGGGGGGAGGCTTCCATCATTGAAGGGCAGTGGCGCAGGGCGGTCTCGTCCGTCCCTCAGAGCCCCTCAGAGCCACTTGTTGGCCAAAGCCGCAAGATGGCCCTTGTTGGTGCTCTGAAAAGCGACGCGAGTCGAATCCACGGTTCTGCCGCTTGGCCGCCGCGATCCTGAATCAGGCGGAAAGCCGGGCGCGTCAAGGGCCTCCCTTCGGCGAGCTTCGCTCGGCCTTCACCCGCCGCTGGGACCTGTCTCGCACGAACCCCTCATTGGCATTTACAGACTGGTGCCCGTTGACAATTGAACGGCGGAACTGTCGCTGCTTGGCCGGGAGTGCAGACTGAGACCTTACCAACCGGGCATGTAATGCTACACGTGGAACAGTAGCCCGGCCCCACCATCGTGCAGGTGGATGTGGTGCAACCGTCCGCGCTTTTTGTTTGTGCGGAAGCTGCCGGGGCGTGAAATCTAATTACGGCTAAGAAAACAAGAGCGCAGAGGCAACTTAGTGTTAGCAAGGGCCTTATTTTCATAGGTGTTTCTGCTAGAATATCCGACGCTTTCCTGAAAATCAACCGGGAAAATCCGAAAATCCGAAAGAGAAACTCCTTCCTCCGGCACCCAGCCGATCCGGCGACAGGGCATGGCCCTGCCCCACAAGCGCTACGGCGCGCCTGGGCTCTCACCTGTCGCCGCAGCTCCCTCCGTCTCCTTCTTGATCTTCTTCAACTCCTTCTCGCGGTCGAGCACCGACGTCCCTTTGGTGATCCAGTCCGGAGCCGGGTCGCCTTTGAGGTAATGCCCGAACCATTCGAGAATCCGGTGGTGATAATCGATCTGGTTCGCCTTGATGGCAAGCGAGTGATTTTCGCCCGGGTACATTAACATAACCACCTGTTTTCCGGCGCGGCGCGCGATGTTGTAAAACTCGAGCGTCTGGTGCCAGTCCGATGCGCCGTCGTGGTCTGCGGTCGACATGAGCAGCGGGCCCTGCATTTTATTGAGGCTGAACACGGCCGAGTTGCGGATGTAGGCCTGCGGGCCTCCCACAGAGGCACCTGCATGCGCTCCTGGCCGACTTCCATGTGGCCCGTTTCCGGGACGCCGTTGTTCCAGTACACTTCGCCGAAGTTCGAAATTAGATCCGTCAGCGAACCGCCCACGGCTCCGGCGGTGAACAGGTCGGTCTGGGTCATGATGAACGTCGAGCCGTAGCCTCCCCAGGAGTGGCCGGTGATGCCCAGGCGCTTGGGGTCCACCATGCCGGTGGCGATGACGGCCTTCGTTGCCGCGACCGTGCATTCCAGGATCGAAATGCCCGGCTCGCGCGGGCGGAACACAATGTCCGGCATTAGGACGAAGTAGCCCTGCGCGGTCCAGACGGCTTCGCTGTAGGGCGAGCGCTCTGAAACAGAGAAATAGCGGTGCAGAAAGTTGCTCTCGCGCTCGTAGATGTGGACCAGCATCGGGTACTGCTTGCCGGCCTGATAATTGGCGGGATAGAAGAGCGCTCCTTGCAGGCGCTCGCCTTTCGGGGATTTGTATTCGATCAGCTGCGCCTTGCCCCAGGCATAGTCCTTCTGGAACGGGTTCGTGTCGCTGATCAGGCGCGCGTCTTTTAAGTCTGCGCCCGCCGCGTAGAAATTCGGCGAAGCGTCGAATGCCTCGGCGACGTAGGCGTAGGTATCGGCTTCCTTGGCCTTGATCAAGCGGCTGACGCCTTTGTCGAGCCACACGGGACGGTCGACGTTCTGCCCGTTGAGGATCGCATAGCCGGTTTTCTTGGTCCAGACGCCGTAAAGACTGAGATAGACAGGCTTCGACAGGTCGATGGCCTGGTCACTGTTGCCGCCTCCGCGGCCGCCCCGGCCTCCGCCCGCGGTTTCGAGGGAGATATAACGATAGCGGACCTGCTCGGGGCTTCCGGTTGTCAGCTTGCGGGCGGAGGCGCCATCGGCGTTGAGTTCGTAGAGGTCATACTCGTCGTAAACGATGACGGATTTGTCATTGGCCGTCCAGCCGGCGACTCCCCAGGACGGTTTGTGCGGCGGGGTGTGATCGTCCTCTTTATCGGTGAACGTCACACCAGGGGTCAGCTTGGCGAGGTTGCGGACGGCGCCAGTCGTCAGATCGTAGATGGTGTACTCGTTGTCTTTGAAGCTGAGCGCATACTTACCCCCTGGGCTGTACCAGACGGGAGGAATCAAGCGCCGGGCGACGATGCTGCGTCCGCCGGTGGCCAGATCCACCTTGTAGACGTCGGCATAGCGGCGGCCGAACATGCCGTCGGTTTCATAGGGCGTTTCGTCGAGGGCGATGGCGATGGTCGCGTGGCGGGGAAGTTCCATTGTCTCCTTGGGATTGGTCCCGAGCGGCACGATTTTGCCCGTTTCCAGGTGCCAGGCGGCGACGACATGCCGGTCGCGATCGCGCTCCAGTCGGAGTTTCTGCTCGGCCACGACGTTGACGTCTTTGGCATGCCAGATTTCGACGTTGGCAGGGTCGCCCGGGACCGGGTCGACGCGCTTGCCCCAATCGGCGATGCCAAAATACACAATTTTTCCATCCTCGGACCACTGCGGCGCGCGGGAGGAGACGATGCGCTGTGGCGCGGGCATGTCGGCGGATTTTTTATTGGCCAGATTGGTCCAGGCGAGGACGATCTCCGAGTCGCCGTCGTAGGACTTGTCGCGCTTGGAGCGGAGAGCGGCCAGATCGGAAGAATCCTTGCGCCAGACGAGGTTCGAAAAAACGGCGTCTCCCGAATCAAGGGCCTTCAACATGTTGGTTGCGGCATCGAAAAGCTGGATGCCGTTGCCGGCGCGGCCGTCGGCGCCGATCGTCATGGCCAGATGCGTGCCCTTGTCCTGCCATTTGAAGTCGGTCACGTTGCCGAAGGTGGTGTCGACGCCCGAGGCGAGGTCGCGGACCAGGAGCATGGTGCCGACGGGGTCATTCGCGCCGCCTCGCCCGCCACCGCCACCGCGTCCGCCCCGGCCACCGGCGGGGGCTGGGGCTGCGGGAGCCGATCCGGACGCCGAGCGGGGAGCGTAGCGCCGCATCGCAAGAAAGGCTCCGCGCGTGGAGAAGCCAAACTGGGTGATGTCGTCGACGGTCACGGCCTTGCCGGTGGACAGATCCATCAGGCCGAGCTTATTTTGCGGCTTGCGATTGGCCGGGGCCTTCTCGGTGTCGGCTTCTGAAACACCGATGGCGTAGGCGATCCAGTTCGAGTCGGCGGAAAACGCGGGGTCCGTAGCGAGATTGGCGATAAGGGTCTTGCCGCCGCCAGTGGGGGCGATGCGAAGTTCGTAGGTGCCTTCGGAGCGGCGAATGGGGTAGGCGAGCCATTTTCCGTTGGGAGAAAAGACTCCGTTGCCGAGGGTTTCCCACTTGCCGTAATCGGCCGGGGTGATGGGTTTTGGCTGCGCGGCCAGCGGAAGGGAAAGAGCGAGGGCGAGGAGGTATCGCATCTAGCGATTGTAGTGCGATTTTAGGTGGGGCGGTACTCAGCCGCCCTATAAGAAACAATGTTCCTCGCGCTTTTCGCCGTCGCCCGATGCGCTGCGTCCGCCCGAGAATTCCTAAGAAATGTTATTTTTCGACCGCAAGGTCGTTGGTGACCTTGAATACTCCAGAAACCCCGTTGGCGGCCATCCCGGCGATGGTCTTATCGCTTTCCGTGGACACGACGCCGATCAGGGTGACGTTGCCGTTCTTCACAATAATGTGAATCGGCGGCACCGCGCCGAGCTGATACCGTTGCAACGGGGGCTTGGAGAAGATCGCCCGGTAGACGGCGCGGCGGATGCGGTCATCCATGGAAGACACAGGTAAGACCTCGATTTCATTGACCACGACCTCCACTCCTTCGATCCGTTTCACCACCCTTTCGGCGTCGGATTTGAGCGTCGGACGGGTGACCTGTCCAAAAAGGGTGACTTTGGCGCCATCCACCCGATAAGCGAGGTTGTCAAAGACGCCGTAGTAGGGCAGCATCACCAATTCATGACGGACTTCCCGAACAATTTTTTCCTGACCGGGCTGGGCGAGTCCAATGGCGGCAAATACTAGCAACAAGATGGTTTTCATAGGATCTCTTCTCAGTGTTAATGACGAACGAACCTCAAAATCGACTCATAATCCTGTTTACCGGTCTTTGGTGAATGTGATAGGATGTTAGTGCCCGAGGGAGCATGCACTCGAGGCAATCCCCGCCAATGGAGTCGAAGACAACCGCCGAATGAGTTTTACGGTCTTTTTGGGCAATCTGCCCGTTTGGGTTACCGCGGATGATATTAAGGGCTGGCTTTCAGCCGAAAACCTGGTTGCCGATGCAATTAAGGTGATCCGCAATCCGGAAACACAGGAGTCCAAGGGATTCGCGTTCATCGAAGCGCCGAATAACGAGGAAATGAACTCCATTATCCGCCGTTTTGATCGTGCCCCTTTAGAGGACCGTTTACTGCGAGCGAATCCAGCGCAACCCCCGAAACCGAAGGGTCAGGGCAGGCCGGGGGACCGGCCGGAGCGTGGCTTCCATGGTGGCGGGCAGGCCGGGCCGGGCCATCATGCCGCGCCGCACGCGGCAGCGCCCACTCAGAGCGCGGCGACTCCTCCGGCAGCAGCAGCAACAGGCGCTCCGGCGGCGGAACAGCGTCCTCCTCGGCGGGGTAAGCGCAGCGCGGCAGGTGCCAAGCGGGCGTCCAACGGTCCGCAAAGCGCGTTCGCCGAGGAACTGGCAAAAGCGCTATAGGGAATGTGATTCGCGCCCGTCCGGATGGGATTATCACCCCTGGCGTGAGCCAGGGGATTCTGTCGGTACCGCGTGGATTTCCTGCAGGCTCCAGACGCGAATCGGATCGCGGCGGCGGGACGCGATCGCTTCTACGGCTGCCTTGGCGCCGCTCATCGTCGTGATGCAAGGCACCCGGTAGATCACCGCGTTCCTGCGGATCGACTTTTCGTCGGAGAACGCATGTGCGCCGCTGGTGGCGGTGTAGATGATCAGGTTCAGCTCACCCGCCTTGAGCAGGTCAACCGCGTTCGGACGGCCCTCGTTGACCTTAAAGACCACCTTGGTGGGGACTTGGGTGGCTCGAATCGCGGCAGCCGTTCCACGCGTGGCCGCGATCTCGAAGCCAAGCTCGTGGAGTCGTTTGGCGAGCGCCACGGCAACGGATTTATCGCGATCGTTCACGCTGATGAAAACGCGGCCCTTGTCCGGTAAAGGCTGACCGGCGGCCAGTTGCGCCTTCGCGAACGCCTCGCCGAAGTTTTCGCCCACGCCCATAACTTCGCCCGTGGAGCGCATTTCCGGCCCAAGCGTCGGATCGACGCCGGGGAACTTGTTGAACGGGAATACCGGCGACTTGACGAAGAACTGCGGCACTTTTAGCACGCCGGTCTGGCTGGTAAACTCGCTGATCCTCTTGCCGAGCATTAAGCCGACCGCGATCTTCGGCAGAGGCACGCCGGTGGCTTTGCTCACGTAAGGCGCGGTGCGCGAGGCTCTTGGATTCACCTCCAGCACGTAGACTTTCCCTTCTTTGACTGCGTACTGCACGTTCATCAGGCCGATGACGTTCAGCGCCCCGGCCAAGCTTTCGGTGTAGGAGCGGATGGTGGCGATGACCTCAGGCGCGAGCGAGGTGGCGGGTAGAACGCAACTCGAGTCGCCGGAATGGATGCCGGCTTCCTCAATGTGCTCCATAATACCGGCGATCAGCACGCCGCCGTGGGAATCGGCCAGCGCATCGACGTCCACTTCGGTGGCGTCCTCCAAGAACCGGTCGATCAGCACCGGTCGATCCTGCGAAAAGACCACCGCCTCCTGCATGTAGCGGCGCACCGTATCCTCGTCGTAGGCGATAACCATGGCGCGGCCGCCTAGCACGTAACTGGGGCGGACGAGCACCGGGAAGCCGATGGACCGCGCGACGCGGCAGGCTTCCTCAGCGCTGGTGGCCGAACCGTTTTCAGGCGATGGAATTTTCAGATCGTCCAGCAGCTTGCCGAAGCGCTTGCGATCCTCGGCGAGATCGATGTTTTCGGGATCGGTGCCGATGATGGGCACACCGGCCGCCTTCAGAGGCAGCGCCAGCGTCAGCGGGGTCTGCCCGCCGAACTGCACGATCACACCGTCCGGCTTTTCCGTATCCACAATGTTTAGAACCTCTTCCATGGTGAGAGGCTCGAAGTACAGGCGGTCACTGGTATCGTAATCGGTGGAGACGGTTTCCGGATTGCAGTTCACCATGATCGACTCGATGCCGGACTCCTGTAGCGCGAACGACGCATGGCAGCAGCAGTAGTCGAACTCGATGCCCTGGCCGATGCGGTTGGGCCCGCTGCCGAGGATCATGACCTTCTTGCGGTCACTGGGCGCGGATTCGCATTCTCTCTCATAGCTCGAGTACATGTACGGGGTGAAGCTTTCAAACTCGGCGGCGCATGTGTCGACGCGATTAAAGACAGCCGTAATGCCCAGTTCCTTGCGCCTGGCGCGCACATCGAGAGGCTTTACGTTCCAGGCTCGCGCGAGCCCGGAATCCGACAAGCCGTCGCGCTTGGCCTCGAGCATCTGATCGTGAGGAACGGTCTCCAGAGTGAGGGAGGCCATCTGTTTTTCGAGATCCACTTGCTCGCGCACGTTGCGCAGAAACCAGGGATCGATGGACGTAAGCGCGTGCACCTGATCCTCGGTGTAGCCTTTTTCGAAGGCGTAGCGGATGTAGCCGAGCCGGTCCGGGTTGGGCGTGATGAGGCGCGGCTCGATCAGTTCTTCCACATACTTGGTCGCGCCGTCGGCTTTGCCGGTTTCGAGACTGCGAATGCCCTTGCCGAGCGCCTGTTTGAACGTGCGCCCGATGGCCATCACTTCTCCGACACTCTTCATCTGCGTGCCAAGCACGGGTTCTGCACCAGGGAATTTTTCGAACTGCCAGCGTGGGATCTTCACGACCACGTAATCGATGGTCGGCTCAAAACAGGCGGGCGTCTTGCGGGTGATGTCGTTCTTGATTTCGTGCAGGTGGTAGCCGACAGCCAACTTCGCGGCGATCTTGGCGATCGGAAATCCGGTCGCCTTCGACGCCAGAGCCGAACTTCTTGACACGCGCGGGTTCATCTCGACGATCACCATGCGCCCGGTGGCCGGGTCGATGGCGAACTGAACATTCGAACCACCGGTATCGACGCCAATTTCGCGCAAACAGGCGAGAGCGGCATCGCGCATCACTTGATACTCGCGGTCTGTGAGCGTCTGCGCGGGTGCGACGGTAATGGAGTCGCCGGTATGCACGCCCATGGGATCGAAGTTTTCGATGGAGCAGACGATGATGGCGTTGCCGGCGACATCGCGCATGACTTCCAGCTCATACTCTTTCCACCCGAGCACGCTTTGCTCAATCAGCGTTTCGTGGACGGGCGAAAGATCGAGGCCGCGCTCAAGGATTTCCTCGCACTCCTCGCGATTGTAAGCGATGCCGCCGCCGGTGCCGCCGAGCGTGAAACTGGGGCGCAGAATCACCGGATAGCCGACGCTGGCCGCGAATTTCAGGCCTTTCTCGACGGTGTTGACAAGCTGAGATGTCGGCGTTTCGAGACCGATCTTGCGCATGGCGTCCTTGAACAGGAGCCGATCCTCGGCCTTCTTGATGGAATCGACTTTGGCGCCGATCAGTTCCACGCCGTATTGATCCAGCACGCCCGCCTCGGCCAGCGCGATCGCCAGATTCAAGCCGGTCTGCCCGCCGACGGTCGAAAGAAGCGCGTCGGGGCGCTCGCGGCGAATCACTTCGGCGGCGAATTCGACGCTCAACGGCTCGACGTAGGTGCGGTCGGCCAGATTCGGATCGGTCATGATCGTGGCCGGGTTGGAGTTGATCAACACGACCTCGTAGCCGTCGCTGCGCAGAGCCTTGCAGGCTTGCGCGCCGGAATAATCGAACTCGCAGGCCTGGCCGATGACGATCGGGCCGGAGCCGACGATCAGGATGCGGTGAATATCGTTGCGTCTGGGCATCGCTTACCGGGCCGCCTCCATCAATTTCACAAAATCGTCGAACAGGTAGAGCGAATCGTGCGGGCCGGGCGCGGCCTCCGGGTGATATTGCACGCAGAAGACGGGGTGACTGCGATGGCGGAAGCCTTCCAGTGTGTCGTCGTTCAGATTGGTGTGCGTGATTTCCAGCTCGTTCATGTTGAGCGAGTCCGGATCCACCGCGAAGCCGTGGTTGTGCGCCGTGATTTCCACTCTCCCGGTGATTTTATTGAGCACCGGATGATTGCCGCCGCGATGGCCGAACTTCAGCTTGTAGGTCTTGCCGCCGAGCGCGAGGCCCAGAATCTGATGCCCCAGGCAGATGCCGAACACTGGCACGTGGCCGACCAGTTTAGCCACCTGCGCTGCGGGATATTCGAGAGGCTCAGGATCGCCGGGGCCGTTCGAGAGAAAAACTCCGTCGGGCTTCAGAGACAGCACATCCTCGGCAGACGTTCCCGCGGGAACGACCGTCAACCGGCAGCCGACCTGCACCAGGCGGCGCAGAATATTGCGCTTCATGCCGAAATCGTAGGCGACCACATGGAAGCGGGGTTCGGCCGGTTTGCCAGCCAGATCAGAAGGCGAGCATAGGTCGACTGCCTTCGACCATTCGTAGCGCTGGGTCGTGGAAACGCGTGTGGCCAGATCCAGACCAGCCATCGAGGGCGAATTTTTCGCCCGAGCGACGAGCGAATCCATGGTTCTGCCAATGGTGGTTCCACCAATGCTGGAGAGCACTCCGCGCATCACGCCTCGCGATCGGAGGTGACGCACTAAAGTTCGCGTATCGATGCCGGTGATGATCGGGACGCCGTTACTCGCGAGAAATTCCTGCGCGGTCTCGTCGGCGCGCCAGTTGCTGGACAAAGGCGAAAACTCGCGCACGGCCAGCCCCTCTATGTATGGCTTCGCCGCTTCGTTATCGGCATCGTTCGCGCCGTAGTTTCCGATCTGAGGATTGGTGAGGACGACAATCTGGCCGGCGTAGGAGGGGTCGGTGAAAATTTCCTGGTATCCGGTGAGGGAGGTATTGAAAACAACTTCCCCCGTTCGTTCGACGGGCGCACCAAAACTGCTGCCCTCGAAGACCGTGCCGTCTTCCAAGGCGAGGACTGCTGTGTTCAAGTGGGCTGATTCCTCCAGGCGATGGGGGTAACTTCTATTTGACCACAAAATGCGACCATGGTGGAATGTTCGAATCCGCCGCGGACGCCGTCGTCGCAGGCGACGCCGCCGCTCTGGCGCGAATGCTCGGCGAGAATTCCGAGCTGGTGCGCGAGCGTTCGGCGCGGGACCATCGCTCCTTGTTGTTGCACTACGTATCCGCGAATGGGGTTGAGGATTTCCGGCAGAAAACGCCGCCTAATATCGTCGAAATTGCGCGAATGTTGCTGGACGCCGGAGCCGATGTGAACGCCGAATCGAAGGCGTACGGAGGCGGTTCGACGGCGCTTGGGCTGACCGCGACCAGCATCCATCCGGAGAAGGCTGGCCTGCAGATCGGATTAATGGAATTGCTGCTTGCGCGTGGCGCAAGGATCGACAAGGGCATGGTGAACGCATGTCTCGCCAATGGCCGCGGCAGAGCAGCGGAGTTTCTCGCCTCGCGCGGCGCGCATCTGGACTTGGAAGGAGCGGCAGGCGTGGGACGCCTGGATCTCGTGCAAGAATTCTTCGACGCAGCGGCAAAGCAGATTACCGACGGCCTCGGCTGGGCCTGCGAATACGCACGGCTGGATATCGTCAGGTTTCTGTTGGACAAGAACCTCAGCCGCGAGGCGCTGGATCGCGGCCTGCATTGGGCGGCCTATGCGGGGGAGCCCGAGATTGTGAAGATGCTTCTGGATCGCGGCGCGCCAGCCGGCGAAAAGGACGAGCGGTTTCATGCGACTCCGCTGGGTTGGGCGATGCACGCCCGGAACAGCGGACGGCCGGGACGATTCTCCGAAGTGATCGAACTGTTGATCGCCGCCGGGGCCGCGCCAATTACGCCTTCGTCCCCGAAGTGATGAACGTCCGCCTCGGCCAGGTGACTCCACCAGAAGTTTGCTTCCTCCTCCGTCGTGTGCGCCGTGTGGGACCGCGCGCGACGTAGCCGCCAGCAGCAGCTCCAGGAAGTGAGGGGAGCTGGGAAGGCTAGAGTCTTTCGGTCCCTTCGACCTTCGCCAGACTCCGATCGAAAGTCCCCAGCGGCAGGTTTCCCGCGTTTCGAGCGAGGCTCATCATCAGACAATTCGAATAACCCAAGGCACGACCGCACCGTCCTTTTCGTCCCATTCGAGCACCGAGCCAGGCCCGATGCCGAGCTTCCGTTGGATGTCTGCGGGTACAGAGATCCGACCGTCGCGCGCTGGCCGCGACAAGACATGAGTTTCAATTCCCCGGCGCCCTCACGTCCTTCGCCGTATATACCATCACGATTGGATCGAATCCATAGCGGCCCATCCCTTCGCCGTAGATCGACAACCCTTTCGAGCCGTCAATTCGGATGAAAAGATCGCCTGTTCCCTTGGGTGCGGGTGCGAGGAAATGCGTCAAGTATCCGTAACTCGCGTGATGGAACGCGGCCGCGCTGGAGAGGAATCCGCGAATATCGGCCGGATCGTCGGGGAGTTCGAACTTGCCCGCATCGATGCCGGCGATCAGAACGTGCGCTTCGCCGGGATATTTCTTGGCGTCGGTTTGCGGATAATCCACTACTTTCTGCCGCCAGGGCCAGTCGAGCTTTGCCGTGCCTGCGTGCGTTCCCATCTCGGCGATGAACTCGATCTGCACAGGATCTGCTGCGACCACCCAATCCGGCATGGTCACGCGATAGCCGACCTCGGCTTCGCCTGCGGCCCAGAATTTACCTGGGTGAATGCCGCTGTCCGGGCCCTGCTCCCTCACGTCAATGGGCGAAAATCGCAGTGCGATGGTTTGCGGATTGATCACCTCGATGCGGGGCGACATCGCAGAACGCGTTGCGACATTCACGAAATTTGCTGCAATCCGCTGGCCAGAGGAATCCAGCAGTTCCAATGCGAGCGCCCCGGTGAACGGCCTTGAGCCGGGGACTCGCACATCCAGCGGAACCTGATTCAGAACGCGGAGGCGCTCCCATTTCACGGGCTGTGTTTTCGCTGGCGCGGCCACCGGCTTGCCGAAATCGTCTGTTCCGGTGAGCCACCAGCGCAGGGTGGCCTCGCCGGTGCGGGCCGAAAAGTGGCTCACGAAGACCGGCAGCGTGAATGCCTCCGCCTTGATCAAGGGGGGACCCTCATAGCCCACAAAATCCTCACCCTGCAGATCGCGCGTGGTCATCCCTGGCACAAAGGCGTCGTAGCCAAACTCCTTGGCTGAGCGATCGTAATTATAGAAGCCGTTGTGCTCCCATTCGATGTCGCTCAGTTCGGTATAGATGTAGCCCTGAATCTTTTCGTGGCGGCGCAGCTCGTTTGTCAAATAATGGAAACCAAAGGAGATGTCGCGATCGCCTCCGCCGGCGCTGACGGCGCCGTATTCGGAGTTGATCAGCGGGGCGGTGTCCTGCACGCGGCCCTCGACAAAATTGAAATTGGAACCGGGGAAGGTCTTGGCGATCACATCTTCAATCGCCGCTTTGGCGCGAGCGTAATCGTCGATGTAGAAGTGCCAGGAGTTGATGTCGGTAGCGACGTGATCGTGTTTGTCCGCGGAATTGTCCTCCACCAGACGCGATGGATCCAGAGCCTTCATTTCCTTGAACACCGTTTCCACCCATTTCTGAGTGTCGGGATTTCTTGGATACGCAGGCTGCGCGTTGCGATCGTACGACAGGCCCCAGGTCTCGTTGAAGGCGACCCAGGCGAAGATCGACGGGTGATTGCGGTCCCGCGCAATGGTGGCGCGCATCGTTTCCTCCCAGGCCGAGCGCTTGACCGGATTCTGATACGACGCGCTGGGCATATCCTGCATGATCAGCATGCCGAGCTTGTCCGCCCAATACGTGCGCCTCGGTTCATCCGCCTTGATATGGACGCGCAGGAACTGGATACCGGCGGCCTTGGCCAACTCGATATCGTGCTTCAGAAATTCGTCCGAGGGCGCGGTGTAGATTCCCTTGGGATTGAACGACTGATCCAGCGCGCCGCGCCAGTAGACGGGCTGGCTGTTCAGGAAGATCGATTCATACGGCAGGTCGCCGAATTTTCCTCGCGAGACGGTGCGCAGGCCAAAGTAGGTTTTCACCCGGTCGTCGCCGGCTTGCAGAACGATGTCGTAGAGATTGGGCGAGTCGGGGGTCCAGAGCCTGGGGTTGCGGATTTCAATCGATCCGTGGGCGCGGCCGTTCTGAAATTGGAAGGGGATGGAAATAATGCCGGAGATCAGCAGAGGCGTGGCGAAGTCGCCGGTGGCGTCGACGTCGAGGAACCAGCGTTCGCCCTCATGATTGAGAACGACGCGGGGCGTCAGCGCGAACGTCTTGATATAGTGTTCCGGCCGGGCTTCCAGCCAAACGGTCTGCCAGATGCCGGATGTATACGTATACCAGCCCGGCGTCTGCTTGCCGACCGGCAGTTCCTGATCGGTCAGATCGGTTGCGCGGACGACGAGCGTCACGTTGTCGCCGGGCTTGGCGAATTGATCGAGGTCGTATTCGAAAGGAATGTAGCCGCCGTGATGCGTGCCGAGGTCGTGGCCGTTCACCCAGACCTGCGCCTCCTCATCGACGGCGCCGAAATGCAGCCAGGCGTGTTTTCCCTGCCATTCAGAAGGAATGCGGAACGTGCGCCGGTACCAGCCCGTGGTTTCGCCTCGCTTTGCAATGCCCGAAAGCTCGCTTTCCCAGCAGAACGGCACGGTGATGGTCTTGCCGAACTTGTCCGTGAATCCAAAATCCCACTTGCCATTGAGGTTCAGCCATTGGGCGCGTTCGAAATCGGGTCGCGGATGTTCGGGGCGCTGGGCGAACACGGCCGAAGCCACGGCAAGAACTAGAACAAGTCGCATGATGATATTCTGTCGCAAGCGGGGATACTTTATGCGCTCCCTCGTTTTTTGGCGCGCGATTTCGACGGCCGCGGCCCAGAGCAGCCCGAGGCTGGAGTTCGAGCTCGCCTCCGTGAGGCCCTCTTCGGTCGGCCAAGCTGCCTGCGGGGTCGCGCAAGGAGGATGCCGCGCCGATGCTGCAATCGCTGCTGGCGGACCGCTTCAAGCTGGCCGTGCATTGGGAGCATCAGGAGGAACCGGTCGTCCGCTCGTGGTGGGCAGCGATGGGCCGAACATGCGGGGCTCCGTTGCGGTTCGCTTTACGGTCGACCAGGCACACTCGGTGGTCCATCTGGACTCTCATAATATGCCGATGCGGGAACTGGCTCGCGCGCTGATGAGGTTCGATCTTGGCAATGGGCGGCCGATTGTGGACATGACAGGGCTCGAGGGCAGTTACGACATCTCCCTCGACATTCCCATGTCGATGATCGGTGGACCACCCCCGGAAGCCGGCGCGGGACATCCCGCCGACACTGTCGCTGACCCGCCTGAAAATGGCCGGATGATGCAATCGCTCAAGAGCCTCGGGCTGGAGCTGAAGAAGATGAAAGCGCCGGTGGACCATTTAGTCGTCGACCACGGGGAGCGGAAGCCTACGGAGAATTGATATTCTGTCGTGGGAGTGGGAAGAGCACGCATGCTCACGCATGGCGGCTCAGTGTGGCCAACGGACCGCCATGCACAGGATGCGGAAAAATGCCCGCGTAATCCCCGCCCTTACGGACGGGGCTGCGCAGCCCTCGGCGTCAGCCGGGGGATCGGCCGCAGTTTGCGACGAATGAAATTTGAGTGGAAAAGTCTGGCGAGCCTCGCCGGCATCGTCATCCTGGCGGCTATTTTCACGCCCACGCGAATTTTCCTCGATCCCGGCAACCTGACCGACATTTTGCGGCAGGTGGCCGTCACGGGAATCATCGCGCTGGGCATGACTTACGTGATCCTGACCGCCGGAATCGATCTGAGCGTCGGCAGCACGCTTGCCCTCGCTACATCGGTGGTGGCGATGGGCGTCAGCCGGCCCGATGCGGACATTGCGAGGGCGATCTTCGTCGGCGTCGCCGCTTCGGCCACGGTGGGCGCAGTAAACGGCGCCTGTGTGGCGCTGCTGAGAATCCAGCCGTTCGTGGTGACCCTGGCGACCATGATCGGCATCCGGGGACTCGCGAAGTGGTTGACGGGAAACGCGAATATCGACATCGGATTCGGGCAGGATACGGCCGCGCGGTTCGCCGAAATGCTGCGGACAAAAACGGTTGTGATCGGGGCCTGGGCGGTTCTGGCGGTGATTTTCTGGGTGATTCTGGAGCGGTCCGTGTTCGGAAGGTACGTAAAGGCGTTAGGCGATAACGAAACGGCGGCCCGGTATGCCGGACTGCCCATCCGCACCGTGAAGATCTGGGTCTATACGCTCGCTGGAGCGCTGGCGGGTGTGAGCGGGGTGCTTTACGCAGCTCAAAATCATCAGGGAAATCCGAACGCCGGGATCGCCTATGAACTGGACGCGATTGCGGCGGTGGTGATCGGGGGCACGAGGCTGGCGGGCGGGAGCGGTTCAATCCTCGGCACGATTGTGGGAACCCTGACCATCGGCGTGCTCACCAACATGTTGCGGCTCAATAACGTGGACAGCAACGTGGAGATGATGCTGAAAGCCGTTATCATCCTGCTCGCGGTGACCGTTCAGCGGCGTGATAACGACTAAAGAGAAGCATTTTCGTGATATCATCGCGAAGAGTTGACGCTGATCGTTATTGCGTCTATTGCCGATAGAACCTGACCACGGAGGGCTATGATGAATCGACGAATTGGACTTGCCTTATTTTCCGCTTTCGCCGCCGTCGGTTTGCTGTTTCTCACCTACTTCCAATTGCACGGCCAAGCGCGCCGCCTGATTACCAGACCGATCGACGAAAACAAGCTGGTGCGACTGGCAGGCAATACTCGCCCCCAGGCGAACGAGGCGAACGACCGCGGCCCGGTGGCGGACAGCATGCGGATGGACCACCTGTGGCTGCAACTGAAGCGGCCGGCCGACAAGGAACAGGCGCTTGATCAGTTGATCCAGCAGCAAAGCGACAAGACCTCGCCGAATTATCACAAGTGGCTGACGGCTGACCAGGTGGGGGAACAATTCGGTCCCGCGAAGGAGGATATCGCCACTGTGACGAGATGGCTGGAATCGCATGGATTCACGATTGACGGTGTTTACCCGCATGGTATTGTGATCGAGTTCAGCGGCACGGCGGGGCAAGTCCGGCGGGCGTTTCACACCGAGATTCATCATCTGGAAGTGGATGGGGAGCGGCACATCGCCAACATGAGTGATCCGCAGATTCCCGAAGCTCTGGCGCCGGCCGTCGCGGGAGTGGTCTCGTTGACGAATTTCATGCCTCGCCCAACGCTGCTGAAGCGCACCGACTACTCGCTGGGGAATTGCACTGTCGCCTCGCAAACCTTCGAGTGCCAGGCGGTTGTACCGGGAGACCTGGCCACTATTTATAACTTCAATCCGCTGTTTTCGGCTGGCATCTCCGGTCAGGGACAAACGATAGTAGTGATCGAGGATACCGACGTTTATGCCACCGGCGACTGGAGTATTTTCCGGAAGACATTTGGACTCGCCAGGGCTTATCCCTACGGGACGTTTACGCAAATCCATCCCGTCCAGGGCACCGGCTCCGTGGGTGGCAGAGCGGCAGCGGTGTGTACCCCTCCTGGATCGAACTCGGACGACGGCGAAGCAATTCTGGACGCCGAGTGGGCTTCGGCCGCTGCGCCGAACGCCGCCATCGTTCTGGCGTCCTGTGCGGACACCTCTAATTTCGGCGGCTTCATTGCTCTTCAGAACCTATTGACGAATGGAGTTGGCATCGGCGGAGGAGTGCTTCCTGGAGTCGTCAGCATCAGCTACGGCGATTCCGAGCCCTATGTTGGCGCGACCCAAAACGCGTACATCAGTGCGCTTTACCAACTCGCCGCATCCGAGGGTGTTTCGGTCTTTGTTTCGTCTGGCGACGAAGGCGCGGCAAGTAGCGATGCGAATGCAAGTTACGCGACACATGGGATCACGGTGAGCGGATTTGCTTCCACGCCGTACAACATGGCCGTGGGCGGCACTGACTTCGGCGACACCTCCGCAGGCACGGTATCGTCCTATTGGAGCACAACCAATGGAGCGAATTACAACAGCGCGCTGTCGTACGTACCGGAAATTCCCTGGAACGATTCCTGCGCCAGCGTTCTAATCGCAAAGTACGTTACTGGATCCGTACAGACGTATGGAGCGGGTGGGTTTTGCAATAGCCCAAAGGGGTCGCCTTACCAGACAACCGCGTCCGGCAGCGGCGGCCCGAGCAACTGTGCCACCGGTACTCCGAGCATTTCTGGCGTCGATAGCGGGACTTGCGCGGGCTACGCGAAGCCCAGCTGGCAATCGGGACTCGTCGGAGTACCCACGGACAGTGTGCGCGACATTCCGGATGTTTCCCTGTTTGCCGCCAACGGAATTTGGGGGCATTATTACGTGGTGTGCTGGTCCGATCCAAGATTTACATCCAGCGGATCGACTGTCTGCACGGGAGCGCCGAATACGTGGAGCGGATTCGGCGGAACCTCCGTTTCTTCGCCCATCATGGCGGGGATTCAGGCTCTGATCAACCAGAAGGTGGGTATCTTAAACCAAGGTCTCGTCAATCCTACTTATTACTCCCTGGCCAAGACCGAATATGGCGCATCGGGCAACTCGAGCTGCAATTCGTCGAATGGAAATACAATCGGAAGTAGTTGTATTTTCAATGATGTGACTCTCGGAGATATGGATGTGCCGTGTACCACCGCGAACAACTGCTATCGCCCGAGTGGGACCTATGGCGTGCTTTCGACGTCGAACTCCTCTTATACGCCTGCCTACGGAACGGCGGTGGGATGGGATTTTTCCACAGGGATCGGAACCGTGAACGCCTACAATCTGGTAATGAACTGGCCGTAGCGCGCATCTAGAAAGGGAAATCTGATTCATGCGCACAGCCATTTCATTCATTTGCCTCAGTCTCTTCGCAGCGGTCCAAGCGAACGCTGGCAATACGTCTTCGTACTGCGACTCGATCAGCGCCAATCTGGTGTTGAACTGCGGATTCGAGGCAGGGGCATTTACGAATTGGACGTTTTCGGGCAACATATCCAACCCGGGGAACAATTATTACGGCGTCGATTCCTTCGACACTAATACGGGCAACTACGGCGCTTACTTAAGCAACGACCCCATCACAGACGGAGGAGCCGCCCTCGTGATGAGTCAGACCCTGAGCCTGCTTCCGTCGACGAACTACATCGTGAGCTTTTACGTTGCGCAACCCATTGTGTCCACCGGAACCTATACTCACGACTTCTCAGTTTCCTTCGACGGAACCACTTTGTTATCGCTGGTAAATCCGGCGGCATTCAATTACACCGAATACACGTACAGTTTCACGACCGCGGCGTCGGGCAACAACGACATCCTCAGTTTCACAATCATCAACCAGGACGATTATTTTTCCCTGGACGATATCGTCGTCCTGGCAGTTCCGGAACCGTCCACGTTGGCGCTGCTGGGCATCGGCCTTTTGGGGCTCGGAATAGCACGGGTGAGACTGTTTTCGCGGCCGCGAAAGACTTGATTAGTCTACGCTTCGGGTTTGGCGGCAGCGCGAGCACGCAGCGCAGGGGGCCTGGGAGCGACGGGCGCGCCGACCAGGGCGTAGGGATGGTCAGGATCCTCGGGCGGGCGATTGAGCAGGCTCCTGATCTTCCGCTTCAGACGCTCTACCAAAGGGTTCAGGCGCATATGCTGCTCCTTGGAATGATGGTAACACCGGCTACCGCCCTGTGAACTTCGGCGCCCGTTTTTCAAGGAACGCCTGCACGCCTTCGCGATGATCCTGCGTCTCCCCGCAGCGCAGATGCGTCTCCGGTTCACGGTCCAGCATCGTGCGAAAGTCCGTTGAGGCCGCGAGGTTCACGTTGGCTTTCATGTAGCGATAGCTGGTGAGCGGCCCATTGGCGATGCGCGACGCGAGGGCAAGGGTCTCCTGGGCAAGAGCGTCCGGTTCCACCACTCGGTTCACCAGGCCGATGCGGTGCGCCTCGGCGGCATCGACCGGATCCGCCAGGAAGAACAACTCCTTCGCTTTGGGCGCGCCGGCGTACTGCGTCAGCAACCAAGTGGTCCCGAAATCGCCTCCATAGCCCACCTTGGCGTAGGCGGTCCCGAACTTCGCCCCGCTGGAGGCGATGCGCAGATCGCACGACAAAGCGATTCCGAGGCCCGCACCCATCGCGAATCCGTTGACCGAGGCGATGGTGATCTTCGGGCTGCTGTAGAGCAGCCAGGAGAGCTCCTGCATGTCGCGCAGGCCGTCGACCTTTTCCTCGAGCGTCTGGCCGGTGTCTTCGCGCACCATCATGCTGACGTCCCCGCCGGCGCAGAAGGCCCGGCCCGAGCCGGTAATGACGATTGCGCCGATGTCCGGATCCCGGGACCATTTCTTGAGCACCGCGGCCGCTTCGGCAAGCAGGGGAACCGTGATCGCGTTCAGTTTCTCGGGGCGGTTCAAGGTCATGGTGGCGACGCGGTCGCGCACACTGGTCAGGAGCACATTCTCAGACATGGAGCGACTATATCATCAATGCGCGACCCCGCCGAGGCGGCCGGCAGCGTATAGGCGCTTGTCCATGGGAGCGAGTTTGCGCATCATAACGGGAGTGAGAATTCGCGTGTGCCGGATCTCGCAGAGATGATTGGGCACGACCCAGACGTCTTCCTCCGACGTCATCCACGAATGGCGGTCGAACGGCCGCAAATTCACCGGCCGTGAGTAGGCGCGCAGCGTTTTTTCGCCAGCGGGGTTGAAATAGTGCTCGAAGTAACTCATTGCCAGCTCGCGGATGGTGCGATAGACGGGTTCGCGGGAGCGGAGGCCGGAGTAATCGGACTTGGCGACGGCACCCCAGTGCCCGTGCTCGCGATAAACAGCCAGAACGTGATCCGTATCGCGGACGGCTTCCAGATCCACCAGGAGCGGCGGATGTCCCAGCAGCCGCAGGGCCAATGCGGCGAACATCGCTCCCTCCATGCAGTGGGCGACGCCCCGGTCGAGCACGGTCCGCGGAGAATGGCAGGTGACGCCCTCAGGCTCCAGGTTATAGCCGAGTTCCTCGTCCAAGAACCGTTGGATTCTGGCCGGGCTGGTCAGGCGGCGCAGAATTTTCCGCTGGCGCGCGTCAAAGGCATGGAGCAGATCGGTCATCCTCGTCAGAGATTAACGCGTTCCGCATGCCCGTTGTTGTTATACTCACGAAAGACGCCATGCGGGAACTGCGATTAGGCGATGTTATCGACGATTTTTGCGTCAAGTGCCGCCGGCTGACCAATCATGCGATCGTATCGCTGATGAACGGCGCGGCGGCCAAGGTCCGCTGCCGCACCTGTTACAGCGATCACGACTACCGCAACGAAATCGCCCCTCCCACTAAGAAGGAACTGCAGAAGCAGAAGGAATTATATCAAGCTGTGCTGGCCGGCGTAGCGCCTGCCGACCCCGCCGGCACGCCCGATACCTCACCGGAAACCGAAGCCTCTCCCTCAACGAAGAAAAAGAAGAGCAAGGGATAGCGGTCAGCTCTTCCGCAACTCCTTCTCAATCTCGTTGATCACCGCGTCATGCCCTTCCTTATCCAGGTCCTTCTGTAGCCGCCGCAGGGCCGCGCCCACCACATCGCGATGGTGCAGCTTCGAGCCGAGCGCGTCGGATGCCGCCAGTTTCAGCCATAGGTCGTGGAGAAGGTCCAAGTCTTCCGGCCAAAGGCGCGGCGGGTGCGGACCGAGGTTCACATAGATCGACGGACGGTCCGGACTGATCACTTCCAACGAGAACGGATGCCTGGGCTCGGGCAGGGACTCCCATGCCAGCCCAATGCTGCGCGCCAACTCCTCCGATTCCATGCGCGCGCTGACTCCCGTGACCAGGCGCGACGCTTTCAGCGAGTTGGCGGCCTGCGCCAGCGCATCGAAAATGTTCACAGCGGGGACGACCAGCAGTTCCACCGGCTTGCCTTCCTTTTCCGCCATTTCCACGACATGGCTGAACAGTTCCTTTTCGTAGTCGCTGAAGAGCTGGGCCTCGGACAGTTCGTACTCACCCGCACCGGTCGAAACCGGGCGCACGGTCATCACGACGATGTCGTGGCGCCGCAAATTGGTTTTGTCGAGCACACGTTTCAGATGCTCCATGCGATGGTAGTCGCGCACGGCCACCAGAACGCATCCTGGACGCGCATGGAGGCTGGAGGCGTCTATCCGCGCCTGATGATCCAGATTGAACTGCTCCAGCCCTTTTTTCTCGTGTTCGTGGTTTCTCAGATTGATCTTTTCCGAGATCTCGAAAATGAGGAAGAACGCGATGGTGAATGCGACGCCATACTTCGTGGCCACCTGCTTGGAGAAAAGATTGGCGATGGCCACCAGGCCCAGCACGAGCGTAGTGACGCCGAGACCGATGGGCAGCTCCACGCCGCGGAATCGCAGATTGAAGGGAAATTTATACTCCTGGTCGGAGCGATGGTAACGCAGCACCAGTACGCCGAGAGACTTCATGAAGAAGCTCCACACCACGCCAAAGGCGTACGCTTCAGCCAGGATGGTCATGTCGCCGCGGCTGCCGATGATGGTGGCGATTTGCATGATGGCGATCAGGTTGATGATGCGGTAGGTGGTTCCGAACTTGGTATGCGGCCTGCGGAACCACGGCAGCAGTACGCCATCCTCGGCCACGCGGTTGAGAACGCCGTTGGCCCCGATGATCGACGTATTCACCGCTCCGGCAAGGATCAATCCGCCCACTGAGACCACAAAGATGTGGAACGCCAAGCGCATCAGATAGGGCCCGCTGAGGCTCATGGCGAGACCGCCGATGAGATTATCGAAGTATTTCGGACGGTCTGCGTCGGGGATGATCATGCCCGCGAAGACCGTCACCACGCCGGTGCAGATCACCGCATACCAGCAGACGATATTGGCGGTGATTTTCAGGTTCTTCAGCTTCGGGTAGGCGATTTCGCGGTACACCTGCGCGAGCGTTTCAAATCCGCTCATGGACAGCAGAGAATGTCCGAAGGCAACGATGATGGCGACCATCGGAATTTGAATCCAGAATGTTCCCTTAAACCAGCCTTGCGCTTCCGGGGCAAACATCAGGTTGGAGGCTATCGGGGCAGGAGGAAGCTGCCAGCGGCCTTTGAGCAGAATCGTCAGTGGGCACCAGATCATCAGGATCACCACCATGATGGTGGTGATCTGCATGATGCGCAGCGCTTTACCGCTCGATTCGTGAACGCCCTTGATGTTCTGCCACCAGAAATAAATCGTCACGGCGACCGCAGCCGTCGCGGCGAATAAATTGACGTTGACCCGCACGCTGGAATGCAAGAGCTCGGCGACCTCGTTCAGCAGGGCGGCCAGGTACAAGCCCGCGCTGACGACGCTGATGGGACCGGTAAGGATATAGTCGAAAACCAGCGAGGAGACCGAGAACTTGGCCAGAATCGGACCCATGCTGTCCCGCACGACAACGTATACCCCGCCACGGACGAACATGCTGCAGCTTTCCATGTAAACGCTGCGGACGGCGAAGCTGAACAGCATGACACCCAGCACGAACCAGGGGGCGGACTTGCCAATGGCCTTCTCGGCGGCGCCGCCCGCGTAAAATGCGGAAGAAGCGAGGTCGCTCAAAACAATGGATGCGCCGCGCCAAAAACTAATGAATGAAAGCGCTACCGTCGTCGCGACCACAACTTTGGGCGACAACGACGGCGAGCAACCGTCGGATGATGACATTCTCCGCACTAGTGTAACGGCTTTTGGGAAGGAGCGAAGCTAGACGCCGGAAAATAATCGCGATGCAAGAGGGTCAGGAAGCCCCGCCGCGCGGATTTTTTCCGCCGCGGCCGCCACGTCATAGGCGACGCGGTGGAACTCCACCCGGCGCTCGTCGGGATAGTAGATAGCGTAGGCGGCGCGAGGGTCGCCGTCGCGAGGCTGGCCGACCGAACCAGGATTCACCAGGTAGCGGTATTTTTCATCCAACTCCAGCGTTACGTGCGGATCTATTGGTTTGACGCTGGTGTGAGAACCGGCGCGCGCGATGAGAAATCCGCCCTGAACATGGGTGTGGCCAATAAACGAGAGCCAGGTGGTGACTTCGCCGGCGACTGCGGTGACATCTTGCATCGTCACCAGGTATTCGTCTTCATCGAACGGAGAGCCGTGAACCAGATCGAAATCCTTGTAGGGCAGAGGCCCGCGAGGCAGCCGCTCAAGGTAATCGAGGTTTTCCGGCGTCAGAACGTGGCGCGACCATTCGGCGGCGGCTCGTGCGGCCGGACGGTATAAATAGAGCGACTCGAGGCCCGCGCAAACCTTGTCGTGATTGCCCCGAATGATGGCGACGACGTTTTCCCGCGCCCAATCGACCACGAAGTTAGGATCCGAGCCGTAGCCGACCAAATCGCCCAGGCAGAGGATCCGGTCGTAACGTCCCTTCGCGGCAGCCAGAACGGCCTCCAGAGCCTCGCGATTTCCGTGAATGTCGCTGACGATCAGGAACGGCACAAGCGCAGTAGCGCGACCTCCGGTGGAGCGCCAATGCGCGCCGGCAATCCGATCGTCCCGATTCCACGGGAAACGAAGACCGCGCGGCCGTCACGGCGATAGAGGCCGTCGACATAAGGAGTAAAGAACCGTGCCACGTTGAGATCCTGCCTCAGAATCTCGACGCGAACCTGGCCGCCGTGCGTGTGTCCGGACACAGTCAGATCATACCCTTGCCGCGCCGCCACGGGAAACACGTCCGGATTGTGAGACATCATCATGTTGAAAACTCCGGGCGCGACCAGTTTTTCCGCGCCGGTCAGGTAGGGTGCATGAAAGCGCTGGTAATCGACGCCCGCAAGATTCATCGTGGCGCCGCCGAATTTCAGCCGCGCCGATTCGTTCCTCAAATAATGGATGCCCAGCCTTGCCCCTTGCGCCGCCGCGTAGTCCTCGGCGTTGGCGTAGATTTCGTGATTGCCGAGGCAGCCGTAAATACCGGCCTCGGCGCGCAGGCCGGCAAGATGCTTCAAACAAGCGTCCAAGGGATCGCTGCCGCCGGAAATCATGTCGCCTGTCACCAGCGCCAGGTGCGGAAACGTCTCATTGGCCATCGCCACGGCGTGCATCAATTCCCGTTCGCTCAAATAAGGACTCAGATGAATGTCGGTGAGCTGGACGATTCGGATCCCGTCCAGGTCCCCCGCCAGTCCGGGGATCACGATCTCCTGCTCGCGCAATCGCAAGTTGAACCGCTGAACGAATATGCCATAGCCCAAGACCGCGGCAGGGGCTAAGAAAAGAGACGCTCCGGCTGTGTTTAGAAATCCTCGCCGCGAGGAAGAGTGCGGCGTCGCGAGGCTCGCCCTCAGTGCGCGATGAATCAACCACGCAGCCGTCCACAGCATGGACAGCACCGCCCAGATCATGGCCGATCCCCGGACCCAGGCGCCGATCCAAGCGGGGAAGTGCCGATTGAAGCGGGCAAACAGAAGCAGAAACCCGATCAGCAGCAAACAGGCCGACGCGGCGGCGGCCATCAAGATCCCTCTTCGCGCCCGGAGCCCGCGCAATGAGGGGGTTCGCAACAGCAGAAACACCACGCCTGCCTGAACCAGCAGCACCACGGCGAGAAGCATCATGTCCAGGACGTTGCGCGCCGCGAGGTTAAACAAGAACACCATTATTTCTATTTTATCGGCCTCCAGGCGCAGGTTCCAGCTACAATGAAAAAATGTCTCTTGTAGTGGTTGGGTCCGTCGCTTACGACGGCGTGGAAACTCCTCACGGCCGGGTGGACCGGATGCTGGGAGGAGCCGCTACCTATATCTCGCTTGCGGCCAGTTTTTTTACGAAGGCGAGCCTGGTGGCCATCGTCGGCGATGATTTCACGAAAGAAGACTCCGATCTGCTGGAGGACCATGGCGTCGACCTGACGGGCCTCGAGCGCGTTCCCGGAAAAACGTTTTTCTGGGCAGGAAAATATTCTGACGACATGAATGACCGGACCACGCTTCAGACCGATCTGAATGTGTTCGCCGATTTTAACCCCAAGCTCCCTGACGGCTACAAGTCTGCCCCATATCTACTGCTCGGCAATATTCAGCCGGCGCTGCAGGCGGGCGTGCAGTCCCAAATGAGCAATCTCCGCTTCGCCGGCGGAGACACCATGAATTACTGGATTCGCGATTACCGGGACGAATTGCTTGCCGCGATCCGCAATTGGGATTTCCTGTTGATCAACGACAGCGAAGCGAAGATGCTGTCCGGCGAATCGAATCTGCGCAAGGCCGCGCTGAAGATTCTCGACATGGGCCCGCATACGCTGGTGATCAAGCGCGGTGAATACGGTGCGATGCTCTTCCGCCGCGACTCTTTCTTCGTGGTCCCCGGTTATCTTCTGGAATATGTCTTCGACCCCACGGGCGCGGGTGACTCCTTTGCCGGCGGCTTCGTGGGCTACCTGGCTGAACAGGGTTTCGATCTGAAGTCGGAGCATGTCACACTGAGCGAGTTGAGCAGCGCCGTCGTCTACGGCTCCGTGATGGGAAGCTTTTGCTGCGAGCGTTTTGGCGTCGACCGATTCCGCACCCTGACACGAGCCGAGATCAATGCCCGATTCGACGAGTTCCGGCAATTCACGTACTTCTAACGCGATCGCGTACGCCGCCGCGACGCTGATCGCGGCTGCCGTGGCGATCTGCGCAGCGCGCTGGTCCCTGGCGCACGGCTACGTCCTCTATTTCGGGGACGCGGAAGCGCATTACAACATTGCCCGCCGGATCCTCGACTCGCAGACGCCCGGACCGGAGCAGATCGGCACGGGATGGCTTCCTCTTCTGCACATCTTGCTGATTCCATTCGTCATGCACGGCAACTGGTGGCAGACGGGTTTCGGCGGAACGATTCCGTCGACGGCATGCCTCATCCTCGCAGCGGTGTTTTTCTTCGCTGCTGCGCAGAGAGCGTTTGCCTCCACACCGGCGGCGTTCGCCTCAATGCTGGTATTCCTGCTGAACCCCAACATGCTATACCTCGGCACCACCCCGATGACAGAACCGGTGCTGGCCGCCTCCATCGCAGTGCTGCTGTTTGCGACCCTTTGGTTCCGCGATTCGCAGTCCATCTGGGCCTTGCTGCTCGCCGCGGCTGCATCCAACGCTGCGTCACTGACGCGCTACGAAGGCTGGTTCCTCATTCCGTTCGCCTCGCTCTACATGCTGTTCGTGGCCAGGAATAAATGGCTGGCGATTCTGTTCGGCGCATTGGCCGCCCTGGCGCCTCTTTCCTGGTTGGCGCACAATCAGTTTTACAACGGCGATCCGCTCGAGTTTTATCGCGGCCAATGGTCCGCGCTCGGCATTTATCAGCGGCAACTGGCACAGGGCATGCAGAAATATCCAGGCGATCACGATTGGCGCAAGGCAATTCAGTATTTCTCGACCGCGGTCGATCTGGTCGCCGGCAAGGCGGTAGTGATTCTGGGCCTGGCCGGGATCGGCGCGGCGCTGTGGAAGCGCGCTTGGTGGCCCGCGCTGCTTCTGATCCTGCCGCCTGTGTTTTACGTGATGGGAATGCACTCCACCGGCAACCCAATCTTCGTTCCGACGCTTTATCCCTATTCCTGGTACAACACGCGTTACGCGCTGGCTGCTCTCCCGTTGATCGCCGTCTGCTCCGGAGCATTGGTCAGCCTCATTCCCCCGCGTTGGGGTTGGTACGCACCCTGGATTGCCGCGCTATTCGTCACGGCCGTTCCCGCGATGGCGTGGTCGCGGAGTCCCGAATCGATTTGCTGGAAGGAATCCGAGGTCAACTCCGTGGCTCGCCGCGAGTGGACTCGGAAGGCCTCGGCGTTTCTTCAGGCGCACTACAATCCCGGCGACGGGATTATCTTCCCCTTCGGCGATATGACCGGCATTCTCCGCCAGGCGGGCATTCCCCTGCGCGAAAGCCTGCACGACGGCAACGGAGCCGCCTTTGCCGTGGCGCTGGAGCGTCCCGATCTATTCCTTCAATCGCGCTGGGCCCTGGCGTTTTCCGGTGATCGCATCGCCACCGCGATTTTGCGCGGCGACAAGCGCGGCCCGCACTACGAACTGGTGGCGACCATCGTGGTGAAAGACGCGCCCGTGGTCGAAATATACCACCGCGACCGGAGCCCGCTGCGTCCGCCGCTTCTGTGTGAGGAATACACAGGCCAGGTCTGCGCCCCTCACGTCGAACATGTGGAAGTACCGCAACAGCCATGAATATCCCCTTCACCAAAGCCCACGGCGCGCGCAACGACTTTTTGTTGACATGGCGCGAACAACTGCCGGCGAGCTTCGACGCCTCAGCCGCGGCCGTGGCCATCTGCGATCGCCACACAGGAGCAGGGTCCGACGGCTGGCTGCTGGTGTCCCGCGCCGACGGCGCCGAGGGCGCGATTGAGCTCTGGAACTCCGACGGCAGCCGGTCGGAAATATCGGGCAACGGCACCCGCTGCGCCGCCGCGTTCCTCATCGAAGCCGGACGCGCCAGCGACAACGTGCGCATCCTCACCGGCGCGGGCCTGAAATACCTTCACCTGCTTGACCGTGCAGGCCGTCGCTATTCGTTTGAGATGAACATGGGCTCAGCGAGCATCGAGGAGCTTCACGCCGCCATCCTCGATCTGGACGCGACCATCCTCAACGTCGGAAATCCGCAATGCGCGGTGTTCGTGAAGGATTTTGATCTGGACTGGCGGGCTCTGGGCGCACAAATCGAACGTCATCCGCGCTTCCCCAACCGAACCAACGTATCGTTTATCCGGGCTTTGGACGATCATACGCTTGACGTGCGTTTTTTCGAGCGTGGAGCCGGCGAGACCATGAGTTCTGGTACCGGCTCGACCGGCGCGGCAGCCGCCGCGGTTGCCCGAGGCTTGGTCTCAACCCCTGTGCGCGTGCTCACCCCCGCCGGGCCGCTCGAATTAAGATGGAAAGAACAGGATATTCTGGTCGCCGGACCCGCCGAAATCGTGGCGTCGGGCGAATTTTACTGGGATGCCTGAGGAGCGGAGGAAAGTTTTGAATCATTCAGCGCAATTGCGCCAGAAAATTGAAAATCATACTGCCAGGACCGGCGTGGTTGGCCTGGGTTATGTCGGCTTGCCGTTGGCCGTGGAGCTGGCCCAAGCCGGATTTTCCGTTATCGGCATCGACATCGACCGGCGGAAAATCGACATGTTGAACAAAGGCGAGTCCTACATTCAGGACGTGCCGACTTCAGTTCTTACGCCATTGGTTGAAAAGGGCTTAATTAAAGCCACCAGCGATTTTTCCACGGTGGCGGATCTGGACACGATCAACATTTGTGTTCCCACGCCGCTGCGCAAAACCAAGGACCCGGATATGAGCTACATCGTCAGCTCCTGCCAGTCCATCGCCAAGTATTTTCACGCCGGCATGCTGGTGATTCTCGAATCCACCACCTATCCCGGCACAACCGATGAACTCATGCTGCCGATGTTCGAAGCCGGGGGCCTGAAGGTGGGCGAGGATTTCTTCCTGTGCTTTTCGCCGGAGCGCGTCGATCCGGGCAACGAGAGATTCCAGACCAAGAACATTCCCAAGGTCGTCGGCGGCATCACCCCGGCCTGCACCGAAGTGGGTGCGCTGTTCTACGGCCAGTGCCTGGACACGGTGATCCCCGTGGGCAGCACGCGCGTCGCGGAGATGGTGAAACTGCTCGAAAACACCTTCCGGATGATCAACATCGGCATGGTGAACGAAATCGCGCTGATGTGCGACCGCATGAATATCAACGTCTGGGAAGTCATTGACGCCGCAGCCACCAAACCATTCGGCTTCATGCCGTTTTACCCCGGCCCGGGTCTGGGCGGCCACTGCATCCCGATCGACCCGTTCTACCTGTCGTGGAAAACCAAGCAGGCGGGCATCGAGGCGCGGTTCATTGAACTGGCCGGCTATATTAACGGCTCCATGCCGCACTTCGTGGTTGATAAGGTGCAGAACGCGCTCAACGACTACTCCAAGCCTCTGAAGGGCTCGCGCGTGCACGTGCTGGGCGTGGCGTACAAACGCGACATCGATGATGTGCGCGAATCCCCGGCCCTGGACATCATCCATCTGCTGGCCAAGCGCGGAGCGACAGTCACCTACAGCGACCCGTTCGTCCCCCAGCTCCGCGCCGACGGCGTGGTGCCGGATATGGACTCACAAGATATCGACAAAGCGGTCGCTGAATCCGATTGTGTGGTGGTCGTCACCGACCACAAGAGCTTCAACTATCCGAAGATCGTCGAGAAAGCGAAGCTGATCGTCGACACGCGGAACGCCCTGAAGGGAATTTCGTCGCCCAAGATCGTGAAGCTGTAGCTGACGAACTGAAGCTCGTTTACTTCCCGAAGTACGCGTCGTTATACACGGCCGGCTTTTTCGCCTTCAGTTCGCTCAACGTCTTCTGCGCCAGCTCGCCAGGGAGCTGCTTCTGGATGTTCACCTTCACTTCGTCGAAAGGCTTCGAGCCGTGCGATTCCACTTTGATCAAGTGATAGCCGAACGGGGACTTCACCGGCTGGCTCACTTGGCCGATCGGTAATTGGAACGCCTCTTTTTCAAACTCCGGCACCATCTGGCCCTTGCCGAACGCGCCCAGATCGCCGCCGTTGGCGCCCGATCCTTTGTCGTCCGATTCTTCCTTGGCCACGGTCGCGAAATCCGCCCCGGCGACGATCTTCGCGCGCAGTTCCGTCGCCTTGGCGAGAGCCTCGGCTTCGGTCAGGTCTTTCTTACCCTCGGCCAGGGGCATCTTGGAGCCCTGGAAACGGATCAGAATGTGACGCGCCTTCACCTGCTCCCAGTCCGCCTTGTGTGCGTCGTAGTAGGCGTGAAGCGCTGCATCGTCCGGCTTGGTGTTTTCCATGATGTCACGAAACATGGTGTTCGCAAGCAATTGATCAGTGGACAGCATGATCTGTGTCTGGACTTTCGGCGTTTGATCCAGCTTTAGAAGTCTTGCTTCCTGCGCCAGAGTAAGAATCTCCGCCAGTTTCTCCGCGACTTCACGGCGTCCCTTACCCGTCTGCACCTGCGCCTGCTGTTGCGGCGAGAGGTTGGACAAAATCATGTCGAATTGCGCCTTGGTGATCTTATCCTCGCCGACGGTGAGCACCACCGTGTCCGGCGCGACCATGGAAGGCACGGGGGTAGGCGCGGGCAACAGCTGCGGCGGGGCCAGCGCGGGTGAAAGAGGCTTCGGCGCCGGAGGGGGCGTCGTCTGTTGGGAAGCTTGCTGCCCCCACGCGAACACCGCGCCGAGCAGAAGGAAAGAAAATCTCATCTTTATAGAATAACAGCCGTATCATAGGAAAACGGACCCAAACGCATGAGACTGTTCGCTTTTCTCCTGGTGACCGGCGCTGTCTTTGCGGGCGACGAACTCACCGTCTATGACCTCCTTGCCCCGGAAACCCATAAATTTGCCATCATTTACGACGTTTCCGCCACGCGCGAGGGCGCTCCGTACTATCTGAACCCCATCCGCCCCGGATCCGTCGCCGAAAAGGAGCGAGTGATCGACCGCGCCAGCGGGCAGGATCTGAAATTCGACATCATCGACGGCAAGACCGCCAAAGCGGAGGGCATCGGCGCGCGCAACGCCGCCGATGCGGACCAGTTCCTTCGCGTTCACCTGCTCAAACCAGTGGCGAAAGGCGCCGAGACCCGTATCCGCATCTACAAGACCTACACCGACTCCGCGTCGTATTTCGAAAAGGACGGGAATCTCGTCTGGGCTCGCCCGCTGGGGATCAAGCGCAACGTGGTGATTCTTCCGCAGGGTTATGAACTCATTGGCTCGGCATCGCCGGCGATCGTTTCCACCGATTCCGACGGCCGCGTCCGCCTGAGTTTTCTGAACGACCGTGACGACCAGTTGCCGGTGAAGATCACTGCCCGGAGGACGAAATGAAATCCGTCCTATTCCTGATTCCTTTGCTCGCGTTCGGACAATTCCATCGCGCCGAGCAGGATCGCGAGATTCGCTATTGGCTGCTTGAGCCGGACACGCATCAGTTCCGCATTTCGCACGATTTCAACGTCTACAGAGTCGGCCAGAAATCCGTGCACAGCTTCGTCCGCAAGGGTAGCGACGTTGCACCGGATTCGAAGATGTTCAATCTCGACACTGGAGAGCCGCTTTACACGCACATCGTCAAGGGGAAAGACGTCAACGCACTGAACTATTACCCCAACCCCGCCGATTTCGACTCGCTCGTCGTCCAAGGAGATCTTTCGCACGCCATTGAAGCGGGCCAATCCGTCCGCATCCGCGTGGAAGAGACGTATACCGATCCAGTCGGCTATGCGATGAAAGGTGACGAACTCGTTTGGACGCGCACGCTGGGCCGTCCGGTGAATCATGTCACCCTGCCAGAGGGTTGGCGGCTCACGAGCGTGAATGTGCCCGCCGTGATCACACTGGGTGCCGAGGGCCGGATCATGCTGCGGTTCACCAACATCCGCAACGACGAGCTGGCTGTGACGATCCGCGCGCGCAAGCGATGATCCGCACGGAGCGGTTGATTCTCGACGCCTGGCAGTCCTCCGATTGGAAGGCGTTTCGCCCCATCGCCACCGATCCCGAGGTGATGCGCTACATCAACGGCGGCATTCCTTGGACCGACGAGAGAATTCAGGAATTCGTGGGAAGGCAGATCGACACCCTGGAACGACGCGGCTTCTGCCGGTGGAAGCTGATCGAGGCCGCAAGCGGTCAATTGATCGGCTTCTGCGGCCCCGGCATATGGCGCGATCGTCTGGAGCCGGAGATCGGCTGGTGGCTTGCGCGCAGCCACTGGGGAAAAGGCCTTGCCACGGAGGCCGCCCGCGCCGCGCTCCGCGATGCCTTCGAGCGCGTTCAACTGCCGCGCCTGATCTCCGTGGCCATGCCGGAAAACCTGGCATCCATAGCGATCATGAAGAAGTTAGGCTTGACGCTCGACGCCGAGTTCGAAAGCGAAGGAACCAGGTTGGTGCGATATGCAATGTCGCATGGCCAATTCGGTACTCTCAAAGTGTACGAATGCTGATCAAGCCGCCCAGGATGTACATCATCGAAGCGGGTGCGATCTCGCGGTTCCTGGGGGTCCTGCGGGCAGCGTTGCTTCGAGCGTACGAGGACAACTGCCTGAGCGTGGCCAAGGGCGCGGCCTATTCGTCGTTGCTGTCCTTCTTTCCCACCTTGACGACGCTGGCCGCCATCCTGGTGCAGGCCCAGGCGACCGAAGTGGCGCGCAACATCGCTTCGTTTCTGTACGAAGTGGTTCCGCCCGGTACGGAAGACGTGGTGCTCCGTCTCTTTCTGGTCCACGGCGAACGGCCGAGATATCTGCTGGTCAGCGCCCTCACTCTGGCTCTGTGGGCCGCTTCCGGCACGATCATGAGCATGATTGAAGGATTCCGCTCGATCTATCGCATCCCCTCGGGCCGCCCGTTCGTGCAGGAGCGCCTGATGGCGATCTTTCTGGTGCTGGTTTCCGCCGCGCCGGTCGTGGGAGCAGCGGCGCTAATCGTCTTCGGCACGAGAGCGGAGAGCTTCCTGATCCACCGCCTGGGGCTTGCGGCGCCGGATGCGGCCATTCAAGGATGGCTGGAGCTATTCGGCCAGGTGCTGCGCCTGGGGCTCGCCTTCGCGTCCTTCGTCCTGGTAACAGCGCTGCTTTACTATCTTGGCCCCAACCGGAAACAAACCTTCGCCAACGTGTTTCCCGGAGCGGTTCTCGCCACGATCCTGTGGTTGATCTCCACCTTGGGTTTCAGCTGGTACGTGCGCCATATCTCCAACTACAACGTGCTGTACGGTAGCGTCGGCGCAGGACTGGCCCTTCTGGTCTGGATGTACGTCTGGAGCGTAATCACGCTAATCGGCTGTGAATTCAACGCCGCGCGTGAGCGGCTGCTGGCACAGCCCACGGAAGATTAAGTCCATTCTCTGAACATTCATGGCCCACAGGCGGGGCGGGCTATTGAGCCGGCAGCCGACTGTTTGGTCGGCTTGGTGGGTCAAGGAGCAGGGCCGGAAGCAAGTCTGGCGGGAACCAGTCGAAGTCGAATCGACCAACGATCCAAAGGAACGTTCAGCGGTTTTGAAGACCGTGCCTGCCACCGGGCAAGATTGGCTCCCACAACAATCTTATGATGACTGCATGAGAAAAAACTCCGTTTATTCCGTCCCCCCAGGCTACGCGATGGAGGAAGCCTACCTAGCTCACCTCAAGGAACGGACCAATCGCACGCTGGAGGAATGGATTCGCATCGTCAAAAAATCCGGTCCGGCGGCAGAAAAGGAACGGATGGCCTGGCTCAAGAGCGAGCACGGCTTCACCACCAATTATGCGATGTGGGTAGCAAAACGCGCGGGCGGTGGAGGAGGCGTGGAAAATTACGACCCTGACGGGATGGTGGAGGCGATGTTCTCCGGAAAGAAAGCCGGACTGCGGCCGATTTACGACCATCTGCTTGGGCTGGCGCTTGGTTTGGGCAAAGATGTGAAAGTCTGTCCCGCGAAAACGATTGTTCCGTTCTACCGCCATCACGTCTTCGCCCAGGTGAAGCCCTCGACAAACACGCGCATCGATTTCGGGTTCGCGCTGAAAGACCGGAAGCCGACGGGAAAGCTCATTTCCACCGGCGGTCTTGAGAAAGGCGATCGGATTACTCACCGAATTCCCATTTCCATTCTGAGCGAAATTGATAAAGAAGTTAAGAACTGGTTAACCGTGTCTTACGAAATGGACGCGCAAGACTAAATTTCCGTCGTGTTATCCTAATTTGGCTTGACGCGGCGGGCAGCACTCCCTCGCATATGTATCGCTCTCGGATTCCCCGAGATTGACGCACTCCTCTCGCATGCGCGCGAGGAATACAACGCGGGCGAGCGTTTCTTTGAGTTTAGGCTCGACTACCTGGCCTCGCCCGAACAAGGCGTGGCCGCCATGAAGAAATTTCTGGTCCGCAATTCGGACTGCACCGTGCTGGCCACCTGCCGGCGCCATCAAAACCACGGATACTTCAACGGCAGCATCGAGGAGCAGTTGCAAATCCTCGACGCGTCGATAGAAGCCGGCGCGCAGGCGGTGGATATCGAAATCGAGAGCGCCGAAACGTGCCCGACGAAGCTGGAGGCGCTACGGTCCCGGGCGCGCCTGGTGATTTCCTATCACAACTTCGAAGGCACGCCGCCGCTCGATGCGGTTGTCCGGAGGATGACGCGCATCGCAGCCGACGGTTACAAGATCGTCACGACGGCGAAGAAGCCGTCCGATAACGCCCGCGTGCTCGCCCTGGCGAAGACCTATGCCAAGACTCCCACCATCCTGCTTGCCATGGGCGAAACCGGTTTCCCCACGCGCGTGCTTTCGCCCGCCGCTGGAGGCCTCTATACCTATGCAGCGCCAAATTCGGCCGAAGGCACGGCATCCGGCCAGGTGAGCGCGCACCAGCTTCGCCATCTGTATCGCGTGGACAAGTTCACCAAGGACGCGAAGATGTACGGCGTGATCGCCGACCCGGTGCGCCATTCGATCTCGCCCGCGATTCATAACCGGGCCTTTCAGGCGCGCCGTCTGGACGCGGTCTATCTTCCGTTTCTGGTGAGGCCGGCGCATCTGAAGGACTTTTTTGTGTTTGCGGCGAAAATGCCGCTATCTGGCTTCAGCGTGACGATTCCGCACAAGCAGAAGGTGATTCGCTATCTGGATCTGGTGGATCCGCTGGCGCGGCGCATCGGCGCGGTGAACACCGTCTGGCGCAAAGCCGGGAAATGGCGCGGAACTAATACCGACACCGACGGCGTAATCCGAACGCTGGAGAAACGCTTGCGCCTGGGCAAATCCAGCGTGCTCTTGGCCGGGAACGGCGGGGCGGCGCGCGGAGCCGCATTCGCGTTAAAGGAGGCGGGCGCGAAACTCGCCATCACCGGACGCAACATCGATCGCGTGCGTGCACTGGCGAAGGCCTGTGATGCGGAGCCCCTCGCGCGGGAGCAAGCCTCCACGAGGATGTTCGACGTGCTGGTGAACTCGACGCCACTCGGCATGTTTCCCGAGGTCGAAGGGAGCTTTTTTGACGGCAAGATTCCCGCCAAGCTGGTGTTCGACATGGTCTACAATCCGCTCGAGACGCAACTCTTGAAGATCGCGAAGGACCAGGGAGCCACGGTCATTCGCGGGATTGAAATGCTGCTCGAACAGGCCGCCCGCCAGTTCGAAATCTGGACCGGAGAAAGCGCGCCCCGCCCCGTGATGGAAAAAGCCGCACTGGAAGCGCTGCAAGCGCACAAGGTCCACGCCGCCGGCGGCTCATCGAGTGAATGATAATGGCGCTATGGCACTCACTCGCAGATCCCTCGCCAAAGCGCTTGCGGCAGCGGCCGTCGTTCGCCCGTCAGCCCCAGCACAATCTGCGGCGCAAACGGACGCCGACCTGCAATCCGCGCGCGACCAATTGCGCTCCAATATCCAGCAGATCGCCAAGGTGAAGCTGCCGATGGCCACCGAGCCTGCGTTCCATTTCAAGGCGTAAGAAATGCCGAAGTTCACGTTTACGGGCAATATTTTTTTCGCGACGATCTCCGAAATCTCCGCGGCGCTGCGCAAGAAGGAATTTTCCGCCGTCGAGTTGACCCGCGCGTTCTGCGATCGCCTGGAGCAGTTCGGACCACGCTACAACGCGCTCGCGCTGACGCTACGGGAAACCGCTCTCAAGAAGGCCAAGGAGGTCGATCGCGAATTGAAGATCGACCGCCCGCGTAACGCTCTGCATGGGATTCCCTACGGCGTGAAGGATCTGCTGGCCGTCAAGGGCAAGCCGACCACCTGGGGCGCGAAACCCTACGCGGGGCAGGTGTTCGACGAAGACGCGCATGTGATCGCATCGCTCGACAAGGCGGGCGCGATCCTGATCGGAAAACTGTCGATGGTGGAACTCGCCGGCGGCGGTGGATACCGTTTCCCCTCGGCCTCGCTGACCGGACCCGGCTTGAACCCCTGGGACCGTTCGCGCTGGAGCGGCGGATCGTCGAGCGGACCGGGCTCCGCCACTGCCGCAGGTCTGGTTACGTTCTCCCTCGGATCGGAAACGTCTGGCTCCATCCTCACGCCGAGCGCATACTGCGGCGTCACCGGCTTGCGGCCTACCTACGGGCTGGTCAGCCGCCACGGCGCGATGGCGCTTTCGTGGACGCTCGATAAGATCGGCCCGATGTGCCGTTCCGCCGAAGATTGTGCACTCGTGCTCAGCGTGATTGCCGGTGGTGACGAAGACGATCCCGGCTCGGCTGGAAAATCCTTCCGCTACGCGCCGCAGTATGCCCGCATACCCAGTGAAATTAGTGTCGGCTACGCGCCCTCCGATTTCGATCGGTCCTCCGATCCGGCGGTGCGCGCCGGCCTTCAGGAGGCCTTGACGGTAGTGAAATCCCTTGGCGTGAACCTGAAGGAAGTGGAGATCCCCGACTTCCCATATGGCGCGCTCACCAGCACGATCATCGGCGCGGAGGCGGGTTCGATTTTCGAGGACCTCATTCTCTCGGGAAAGATCGACGAACTGGCCGACCACCGGCAGGCGCAGGGCCTCAAAGCCGGCCTTGAAATCTCCGCCACCGAGTATCTGCGCGCCATGCGCGTGCGGGCTCTTGTGAAGGAGGCGTTCCGCGACCTGTTCCTCAACGTCGACCTTCTTCTCGCGCCCACGCGTCCTTCGGTCGCCACGAAAATCTCGGAGCCGCTCGACCGGGGCGGGGCGCCAGCCGCGCCGGATACCAAGCGCGGCCTCAACGGCCTGATCCCCGCCGGGAATCTGGCCGGCCTGCCCGCGCTTTCCCTGCCCTGCGGATTTGCGGCGGGCCTGCCGATTGCAATTTCCCTGGTCGGGCGTCCGCTTTCCGAAAATCAGCTAATCGCCACCGGCAAGGCCTTCCAGAGTCGGACCGACTGGCATCGGAGGCGTCCTCCCGTCGAAACCTAAACCATGCGTATACTGGAAAAATTCGCATGGAGACACTCACACGCCGCACGTTCTACTCCGCCGTGATCGCGGGGCTGGGCGGAATTATGACCGCCGCACTCGCCGCACCCGCCGCGGCATATCTCTTCATCAGGCCGAAATCCCAGAAGCAATCCGATTTTGTGCCCGCCGCCGATTTGTCTCAATTAACGGTCGGCAAGCCGGAGGAGGTTGTTTTTCGCCGTACGCGCACAGATGGATGGCGCGTGGTCAACGAAAAATCCACCGCTTGGGTGCTTCGCAAGGACGAGCAAACCGCGGTCGCCTACACGCCGCAATGCACGCACCTAGGCTGCGCCTACCACTGGGATGAAAAGGAAAACAATTTCCTCTGCCCCTGCCACACGTCGACGTTTTCCATCGACGGCAAGGTGCTCACCGGTCCCGCGCCACGGCCTTTGGACCGTTATGTGACGCGCATCGAACAGGGTAAGATCCTCATCGGCACGGAAATTCAAAAATCATGAAAACGCTGCGTGCCGTCATCGATTGGCTCGAGGAGCGCACTGGCGTCGAGTCCGCCCTAAAACACTTTCTCTATGAAGACGTGCCAGCCTCCGCCGGTTGGCACCAGGTGCTGGGCAGCGTCGCGCTATTCGGGTTTCTCACGCAGGTGTTCACAGGAATCCTGCTTGCCGGGAACTACGCGCCCACCCCCGGCGATGCCTATAACAGTCTCCGTTACATCGTCACGGAATTGACCGGTGGCCAACTTATCCGCGGCCTGCATCACTGGGGCGCGAGCCTCATGATCGTCGTCGTCGGGTTTCACATGATCCAGGTGTTCTTGTGGGGCGCGTATAAGAAGCCTCGCGAGGCGACATGGATCGTGGGCGCAACGCTGCTGATGCTGACGCTAGGCTTCGGGCTTACGGGCTATCTTCTTCCCTGGGACAATCGGGCCTATTGGGGCACCGTGGTCACCACGCAGATCGCCTCCCTGCCGCCCGGCGCAGGCCCATACGTGTTGCGCCTGCTCGGCAGCGACGGAGGTTCCATCGGCGCAATCACGTTCGCGCGATTCTACGCCGCCCACGTTCTGATTCTGCCTCCCCTGACGGCGTTGTTGATCGCGCTTCACGTGTACTTGGTCCGTCGCCACGGCGTTACCCCTATTCCAGGCGACGAGGCGCGTCCGAAGAAAAAGTTTTACCCGGAACAGGTGTTCAAGGACACCTTCGCGACGTTTGCTTGGTTCGCCGTCCTGATGGGTATGGCCATCGCCGTGCGCGTTCCGCTCGGACATGTGGCCGACCCCACGGACACAAGCTACATCCCGCGTCCGGAATGGTATTTCCTGTTCCTGTTCCAGATGCTAAAGGCATTCCAGGGACCTCTGGAAATCGTGGGTGCCGTCATCATTCCGACGCTCGCCATCATAGCGCTGTTCCTGACCCCGTTCATCGACCGCGGCAAAGTGATTCGCGTCCGCCAGCGCACCGGCGCAATCTCGCTGGTGGTCCTCGCCTGCCTCGGCTGGATCGCATTGACGGCGCGCGCTGTGGCGACGACTCCGCCCAGCACCGAGTCCCCCGACGCCGGCCTCGCTCTGGTCGAACCATGGCAGGAGATTCCTGCCGACCAGCTGGCTGCCATCGGCGCATTCAGGAAAGACAATTGTGGCAACTGCCACGTCCTCGGAAAATCAGGCGCCGGCCCGGATCTCGCTCGCGCGGTCTCGCAGAAACCCTCCGATTGGTTGATGGCGCATTTCAAGCAACCGGCGCCGAACGTCGCGACGCAGCTCAAGAACCCCGAACTGCGAGGCTTGGTCGCGTTCGTGACCAAACGCAACGACGAAGGCGTGAAAGCGTGGTCAAGCGCGTCGCAGGCCGCCGTTGAAGGCGCGATGGTCTACCAGGCGAATCAGTGCGGGGCGTGCCACAAGCTGAATGGCGCCGGGATGCAGACCGGGCCGGTGCTGAACGGCGTCGCCGATCACCGCACTCGCGAGTGGTTGGAAGGCCACTTCGCGGATCCCGGGAGGTTTTCGCCCGGCTCGACCATGCCGCCGTATAAACTCAACTCGCACGATCTGGATCGCCTCACCAGCTACTTGATGGCGATTCCGAAGTAAACTCGGGATATGAACCGGCGCTCGTTTCTTCAAGCCACGGGAGCGGCAGCGCTCTCCCAGGCCGTCGACGCACAGAAATCCGCAACCACCATCACAAGCTCCGTGATGCTCTGGACGCTGAAAGGCTCTTTCGAGCAGCGCCTGGAGGTCGCCTCGCAGGCAGGCGTCGAATCGGTGGAGCTGGTCTCCGAGCACATCAACTGGACCGAAACGCAAATACGCGACATGAAGAGGCTCGCGGCATCTCTGCACCTGAAGATGGATACGATCCTGGCGCAATCGGACTGGGGCAGGCGCCCGGTCACGATGGTGAAACCAGAGGATCGCGAAGGATTCTTAGCCGACGTTCGGCAGGCGATAGTCTTCGCCCAGAAGCTGGAGATACCGCAGATCATCCTGATGAGCGGCAACGACGTCCCCGGCCGCACGCATGAGCAACAGTATGCATCGATGCTTGAATCGGCGAAGCGCGCCGGCGACTTGGCGGCAAAGGCGAATCTCGACCTGATCGTCGAGCCCTTGAACAATAAGGTCGATCACAAGGGCTTTTTCCTGTCGACCTGCGTCGAAGGGCTCAAACTGGTGAAAGAGACCCAGAACCCGCACGTGAAGCTGCTGTTCGACATCTATCACGAACAGGTACAGGTGGGGAACGTGATCCGCACCATGCGCGAAGCCGCGCCGCACGTGGCCGTGTTCCACATCGCCGACAATCCGGGCCGCAACGATCCCGGCACCGGCGAAATGAATTACGAAAATATCTATAAAGCCATCGGGTCGTTCGGCTTCAAAGGCTACGTGACGATGGAATACATTCCGCTCGCCGATCAAACCGCCAGCCTGACGCGCTCCGTGCGCCAGATGCGTTCTACTCTTCCGATTTCCCAATCAATATAATCGACACCAGAGTGTCGCCCAGCTTGGCGGACAGCACCCAGTCCTTTTCGCCCTGCTTTTCAAAGCCCGGCTTCTGATCGGAGTCGGCTTTCCAGAAGCTGAGCACGGCCGGATGGGCCGAAGCAGCGGCTTTTCTAGACAGATCCATCAACGCGTCGAAGTCAGAAATCGGATCGGCGGATTTATCGAGCGCCGCAGGAACCAGAATCAGAAAATCCCGCTGCGGCGCGACGCCCTGATGGTTGCCGTTGATCGGATAGTCTCCGTAGCGCAGTGTGTAAACGCCCGGCGCGATGGTCTGCCCGCGCCGGTCGCTGCCCTTGGCGGGGAATCGCAGCACGCCGAGCAACGCGCCCTGGGGAATCGTCGGCAACGTCACGCTGGGCTCGCTCGAAGCAGGACCCGAAGGCATGGTCGAACGCAGCCAGAGTTCGACGAGTGTCGATCCGCTGTCGGCGACGATTTTGGATCCGGCCTTGTTCAGCGTCGCCAGAATGGGCGCGGCGGCTTCGGAAGGAGGATCGCCTGAAGGTTGCAACTTGTACTGGGCGAAAGCGGCGGTCGCCGCAAGAAGAAGGGAACAGACTCGCTTCATAGTTCCCTATTCTAACGGCAGCGCACCATCCAGCTCCGAATCGGTCCACTCGCGGATGACTACGTTGCGTTGCAACGGCGTGACGGTGAAGAGATTCCTTCGATCATTTGATTGCGAGAATTGCATCGAGAGGCGCACCCGTCACCTTGCCTGTGATGTTTTCAAATCCAGCCGCGCGCAGCAGCGCGGAATATTCGCTCTGCGTCCGTTCTCGGCCCTCCGTGCAGACCAGCATATTCAGGGATTGCAGATGCGTGGCCAGCTTTCCGCTGCGGTCTTCGTTCAACAGCTTTTCGGCGATGAGCAATCCTCCGCCGGCAGGCAGCGCGGCGTAGATCTTCGCAAGAAGGACGGCGATCTTTGGCTCTGACCAGTCGTGCAGAATGCGGCCCACGGCGTACAAATCGCCGGCAGGCAATGAATCGGTGAAAAAATCGCCCGGAACCAGCGCGACACGGTCTCCTACGAATTCTTTAGCAACTTCGACGACCGTCGGTAGGTCGAACACAGTCGCTTTCATGTTCGGATATTTCTCAAGCACAGCCAGCGCCAGGTGCCCCGTGGCCCCTCCCAAATCCACTAACGACGTGAATCGCGACAGATCGAATGCCGCAGCCACGGCAGGCGAACTGATCATGCCGAATCCGTTCATGCCCATCAGGAAGTCGCGCCGGGCTTCCGGAGTGCGGAAGAAATGTTTAAACAGGCCTCCTTCCGCGCCAAAAACCTGCGACCAGCGGTTCGTGCCCTCAATCACCGCGTCGTCCAGATGTTCCCAAAGCCTGTACAGCGCGTCATTGGAATAGCGGATGTAGCCGGAGAGCGTTCGCGGGCTCGTTCGCGTCAAGTACTCATCGGCCACGGGCGTGTTGACGTACTCATCGCCCCGCTTTTCCAGGAGTCCCAGCCCGATGCAGGCGTCAAGCAGACGATCCATCGCCGCGCCTTCCGGGCGATCGCCGTCGAAAATCCCAAGTTTGACTGCGGTAAACATGGTTTTCGATTTGCGAAACGCGTCAATGAGTTCCAGAACAGGTCCCGGATCGGTCATTTTGTCCCCCGAAAATGATCGTAGCCTCGAGGCTCCAGCGGATGGCCTTGAAACTGGATCGATCCGGGTTTGCCTCGCACCACGCGACCGATCCACGTCACGCCCCGTGGCGCGTTTGCGCCCTCTGGCAGGGTGAACAGGAGTTCGTAGTCTTCGCCACCATGCAGCGCGCTCTCTACCGTTGACCCGCTCATCACTGGCACGCGAACGATCTCTGCGGCCACGCCCGACGCCATGCATAATCGAAATAAATCGAGCGAAAGCCCGTCGCTCAAATCGATACACGCCGTCGCCCGCCCCCGCAGGCTCCGGCCGAGCGCCAGACGCGGTTGAATCCTTCGATCCCACGGTTTGCCGAGCCGTCCTGAGACGAAGACCGCATCGCCCACCCGTGCACCATCACGCCGCAGAGCTTTTCCGCGAGGAGCGGACCCGCAGACCATCACGTCGCAGCGGACCTTCTCGTCATGCGCCAAATCGCCTCCGGCCAGCGCCAAGCCGGTTCGCCTCGCAAGCTTGAGCAGTCCCTTGTAAAAATTCTCGATCCATTCCACGTCCGGCGCTGACAACGCGACCAGACAGAACCGCGGATCGCCGCCCATCGCCGCGATGTCGCTTAGGCTGCGCGCCAACGCGCGCTCACCGATCGACGGCGCCGTTTGCGCTCGGGTGAAGTGCACATTCTCGATCATCTGGTCGGTAGTAAACAGCAACTCCTCGCCCGCGCGAGGCCGGTAGATTGCGCAATCGTCGCCGACGCCGAGCGTCATCGCACCCTTGGGCGCGAGCCGCCGCAGCCGCTCAACCAACTCCAGCTCATTCATGGAAAACAAGACCCGACGGAAGTTCTTCGCCGAAGATCCGGTTCATGGCCGCGATATCGCCGCTCGGCTCCGCATCCAGATCGAGCTCTGGAAATGCGCGCCGCGCCAGGTCGAGCGTCGCCGGAGGGAGATCGCGTGTCGAATCGCCCGTGCGCCGGGCGATCGACCCCACCGCATCCTCAGCCTTCGGCATCTTCAGGAGAGGCTCCAGCCAGCGCGCCGCCGTCGACGCCGGCAGCACCTGATTGATGGGCCCGTAGAAAAGCTTTCGCGCTGCCAGCCGGGCGAGACACCACAGTCCCGTGTCGACGAAATCGCCCTTGGCGATCCGCCCGACGAGTTCATCACCCAACTGAGTCTTCGTTTGCAGCGGCAAAAACTCCAGGCTCGCCGCCGCACGCCACATTTCCCGCAGCAGGCTCGGATTCACGCGCGCCCGCTTAGCCTGCCGGGGAAGCAGCGTCGGCGACAACCGTTGAAACACATCCGTCTGCTGATTCTTATTCAGCCCGCCGGCCACGCGTCCCCAGAAGATCCACCATTCAATCTCGTTCTGTACCTGATTGGGAAACGTCAGCCCGCCGGCATAAACCCGGCGCGCCTGCTCGATGCGGAAATCATCGCCGGGGAAGCCAAAACCAGGGCGCAGGCAGAATCCGCATAGGTTCAACCAGCGCAGCTCGTGGGCCGCGCTGCGCTTGCGGCCCTCAGCCAGCTCGATCATCGCATCGGCCAGCTTGCGGATCGCCGCCAGAGGCCATGAATTGCGTCCTAGGCCCAGCGCCTGTTCGAGCTTTGCCGGCAGCTCTTCCGGAGCGATGCCATCCCCCGCAAAGGTCGCGGGAATCAGCTCCAGCGCCGCCGACAATGCTTCATCGGAAATTACTGCCGCCGGACGCGCGATTGTCTGCGCCGCCGCGGCCTTTCGCAATTCGAACTGCAAGCGCCAACGATGCTCTGTCTCTTTCGAATCCGCCCAGATTTCGAGCGTGCCCACTTCCGTCAGCTTCGCGCCGAGCTTGATCGGCACCAAGCGCTCGCCCGTTTTTCCGAACCGCAGCACAGCGTTCAACGGCGCATGCAGATGCAGTTCCTCGCGAGCCTCACCAGAAAACTCCACCACGTCCCCTGCCTTGTCCTCCGTCCGCGTGCGCGAGCTGTACAACTGGAACGACACGGGCTTGTTGGCGACAAGATGCAGGCTGCCTGGGTCGATCTCAATCGTGGAGCCTTCCTCCGTCCCTCGCGGCATCAGGCACATCGCGCGCAGCGAATCTTTTTGCCCATCTTTTTCTGTGGCGCCCAGGCCGATGAAATACGCGCGCGGCAATCCTCCGCGCACGATCAGGCCCGCGCCCGTCTTGCGGACGTAGGAGTAATACGCCGCGCCCACCGCGACCGCCAGATCCAGGTCGCGATTCTCGAAGATCACCGGGCGCTTGCCGTACCAGTGCTCCATCACATCGGCCACACGCTGGCGCAGAATCTCCGGAATGAAAAATCCGCCGTTGAACAGGATCGCGTCCGGCCGCGCATCGCCCGCCGATTCCAGGAACGCCGCCAGATGTCGCGTAACGGCGGGATCGGACACCAAAGGCAGCCCCATCTCGCGATACAGGCTCTTGTCTTCTTCCTTCGGCTTATCCGTCAACTCGCAACCCGGCAGAAAGCCGTCGAGCGCCAGCTCCAGCACCTCGTCGCGTGTGATTTCGGTCTTCAGCGTCCCACCGACCAGCGACGACCCCCCGCCGAGCACGGTGATCTCCACGCTCTGCAGATGCGCGTCCGACAGCAGCCTTTCTTTTGCCGATGCGCATTGACGCCGCAGGCCGCTACGCTGCCGGATCGACAACGTCTTACCGAGCTTCGCCTCCACCAGCCACGCCAGCGTCAGATCCAGATTGTCACCGCCCAGCAGCAGGTGCTTCCCCACCGCCGTGCGCGTGAAGTCCACGCGATCGTTCTCGCGCGACACGCGAATCAGCGTAAAATCACTCGTGCCGCCGCCGACGTCGCACACCAGCACGATCTGCCCGTCGAACAAACTTTTCTGCGACCGCGTCAGATCATTCGCGATCCAGGAGTAAAACGCCGCCGCCGGCTCCTCGAGTAGCGTCAATTGTTCGATCCCCGCCTCGCGCGCCGCGGCGACGGTCAACTCGCGAGCCTCTTCGTCGAAACTCGCGGGCACCGTCAGCACCACGTTATGCTCGCCGAGCTTCGATCCTCTCTCGCGTTCCCACGCATCTGCCAGAAACCTGAGGATTTTCGCCGAGACATCGACGGGTGACAGGATCCGGCCGCCTTCTTGAGCGTCCCACGGCAGAATCTTGGCGGTCCGATCCACTTCCGGGTTCGACAGCCAGCTCTTGGCGGAGTGAATGGACTTGGTCGGCGCCAGCGCGCCCTGTTCGCGCGCGTAGACGCCGATGTATTCCTGATCGCCTAGATACAGGAAAGACGGCAGCGTACGCTGCGCCTCCACGCGCCCGGGCGCCACGGTCTGCGGGACGTCCAGCACGCGGATCGACGGATAATCCGCCTCCGCCGCTTCTTGGGGATCGATAAATGCCAGCGCGGAATTGGTGGTGCCGAGATCGATTCCGACGTTCACTCGACTTCAATCTCCGCGGGCGCCAGAATATTTCCCGGAGGCAGCGCGGGCAGATCGACCTTTTCCGCTTTCCAGCCCTTGTGCCGCAGCACGCCGCCCGGAGCCTTCCCGCTCGGCGGAACTTTGCCCACCAGTTTCAGCGCCGCGTCGGGGATACCGTCGGTCTTCGTGAAATCGCCTTCCACGCCGTCGATCACCGGCGCCAGTTTCAGATACCGCTCCAGCGTCTGCCGCGCCTGCAGCTGCACGTCGCGCACCGCCGCGCCCACCTGCTCGTCCGAATAAGACGAAATGTCCTCCATCAAAAAATCCACCAGCCGCGCATCGCGTTGAAGGACCGAAAGAATCTGAACCGCTCCATCATTTGGTCCCCCTTGAGGCTTCGGCGGGGGCGCGGGCGTTGTCTTGATCGGGATCACTTTCGAATACCCGAACGCCTGCGCGATGTCTGCCGGCAGAACGCCGCTGAACAGAATGGAAAAGAAACTGCGAAACGCTTGTGAAATTCGACTCATGTATCTAATTGCTATTTTAAGGCCTTTAGCCCCGTTGCCCCGGCACCACCGCCGCTTCGCGCAGCTTCGCCAGCTCCCGGCGCGCAATGTTGGCCCAGTGGCCCGACGGATCCAGCTTCAAATACGTGGTCCAGTGCTGCACGGCGCGCATGGTTTGATTGGACCCCTGATAGAGCAGCGCCAGATTATAGTGGGCGTCGGCGTAATTGGGCGCGATGCGCAGTGCAGCCTGGTAATGTTCCATCGCCTTGTTGCGCTCGCCGCGCTCATCATAGAGATTCGCCAGATCGAAGTGCGCCAGCGCGTACTGCGGATCCACTTCGAGGGCGCGCTCATAATATTTCTTGGCCGTGACATAATCCCGGCCATTGAAATAGATCGTGCCCAGGTTCACCAGCGCGCCTGCCGATTTTGGGTCCAGTTCCACGGCCTTTTCGTACGCCACGATCACATTCTCGACGGCCGATCCGGCCTGCTCCAGCTCCAGCCCGCGCTGGAACCAGCGTTCCGCGTCCGCGCGGCGCTCCCGCTCCTCCGCGGCCGGATCTTTGCCTGGAAACTCCAGCATCCGCCGCAATTCCACCTGGTCGAAATTCAGGATCAACTGGAGCGACTCAGCCTCCATCGGCTTGCCTTCCAGCTCTACGCGGATGCGTTTCCCATCGGCGTATAGCTTCAGTTCGGTGAGGGGATCTTCCACGTGCGCGAGTTTCTTGCGCAACGCCGCTAATGCCCGCTTAATTTGCGCCGGGGCCACGCGGTCGCCGCGTAGCCGGATGAGCGTGCGCAGGGCCAACAGCTCGCGAAACGAATAATGAGGGTGCCGCGCCAGGAGCTTCTGATTTTCCCAACTCTTCAGTTGGCGCTCGGAGACGCCGACAAGCCTTCGAGCTTCCTCACGCGTATACGCTTGCTTGGCTGCTGGACCGGGCACTGGCTTCGACTCGATTTTAGCAACTCTGAAACAGAGTGATCCCCGCGACGCCCGCCGCGCCTGCCTCGACACACCGGGAGGCGTTCACCCATGTGATCCCTCCCAGCGCCAGCACCGGAATTTTCACTGCCTTGCACACGCGCGCCAGCTCGTCGAGCCCTCGCGGCGCGAGATCGGATATTTTCGATAATGGTGCGAACACCGGCCCGAATAGTACATAATCAGCGCCTTCGTGTTCCGCCTGCACGACCTCCTCCAAGGTGTGGCAGGAGACTCCGATCAAAAACCCCGGCGGCGTGATTCTCCGCCAAACAGACGGTGCAATCGAGCCGGCCGGCAGGTGCGCTCCCGCAGCTCCAGCCGCGATCGCGACATCCACCCGCGTGTTCACCATGATCTTCACGGCATGCAAACGTGCCTCACGCACAATCGCAATCAATCGCCTCGCCGGCAACTCCTTGTCGCGAATCTGCACCCAATCGGCATCGACGGCTCGCTCGAGCCGCTTCGTGATGCAGCACCGGATCATTCTGACTCCAGTCTCCTGACTCCTGTTGTAGAATTGGCCAGGAGCCTTCGTGATGACGAAAGAAGAGATCATCCTCGCCAACCAGCAATATCTGTTCCCCAGCGTCTTTCACTACTATAAAGACCCGCTGGTCATCTCGCACGCTAAGGATCAGTTCGTCTGGGACGCCGATGGCAACAAGTACCTGGATTTCTTCGGCGGAATCGTCACTGTCAGCGTCGGCCACTGCAACGAGACGGTCAACAAGAAGCTGCATGAACAGATCGATAAGCTGCAGCACGTCTCCACGGTGTTCGCTAACGAGCCTCAGGCCGCGCTGGCCAAGCGCATCGCCGGTATCACACCCGGCGGCAAGCTCACTAAGAGCTTCTTCACCAACAGCGGCACCGAAGCCAATGAAACCGCCTTCCTCGCCGCGCGCTGCTACACCGGCTCGCATGAAATCGTCGCGCTGCGGCACAGCTATCACGGGCGCTCAGCCGTGGCTATGGCTGCAACCGGCCAGTCAACTTGGCGTCTCGGCGGCGCTGCGCCTTCGGGCTTCGTCCACGCGATCAACGCCAACTGCTATCGCTGCCCGTTGAACCTGAAATATCCGTCCTGCAACGTGCAGTGCGCACGCGATCTTGAAGACGTCATCCGCACCACAACCTGCGGCCGCATCGCCGCCTTCGTTGCCGAGCCGATCCAGGGCGTCGGCGGGTTCATCGTGCCTCCCAAGGAATATTTCGAGATCATCCACGGCATCGTGAAGAGGTTCGGAGGCCTGTACATCAGCGACGAAGTGCAGACCGGCTGGGGACGCACCGGCGGAAAATGGTTCGGCATTGAGCAGTGGGGCGTCCAGCCCGATATCATCACCGCCGCCAAGGGACTCGGCAATGGCTCGCCCATTGGTTTGACCGTCGCGCGGCCGGAAGTCGCCGATTCGGTGAAGGGCGCGACGATTTCCACCTTCGGCGGCAATCCGGTGACCGCGACAGCCGCCAAGGCCGTGATCGACTTCATCGACGACCAGAAGCTGATGATCAACGCCGCCGAAGTGGGCGCGTACCTGCGCGGCAAGCTCGAGGAGATGAAGGCGAAATACCCGCTCATCGGCGATGTGCGCGGCATGGGATTGATGCAGGCCATCGAGTTGGTGGAAGATCGCGAATCGAAGAAACCCGCTGTCGAAGGCACGCTCGCACTGATGGAGATGGCTCGCGAAAACCGCCTGTTGATCGGCAAGGGAGGCACGTTCGGCAACTGCATCCGCCTGTCGCCGCCCCTGAACATCGCCAAGAGCGACGTCGACGAGTTCACGTCGCGTCTCGACGCCAGCTTGAAGCAGGTTACGCAGAAAATGATGGCCGCCGTTAAGTAAGAGTGTTTAATGGAAGAAAAAGCTTTTTACCGCGAGTCCCCGACGACGAAGCCCGCGATGCTCAATTGCCCCTACTGCCGCACGCAGGACACTTATGATCTGCGTTGGATGGTCCGCAAGAAAATCGACCAGCTCCCCAGGGGCGCCGACGAACGCGACCGCGCGAGATTCGCCAAATTCCTCAGCTACATGGTGCTGATGGACGATAAAGCGGTGTGTAAGAACCTCCGCTGCCGGAAGCGTTTCGACATTTCGGGCATCAAGACGATGGCGTTTATCTAGCTGCTAGCCCCGCGCTCGCGAGTTGCCAGATGGACAGCCCCATGCGTCAGCTTGGGGCTACCCTGGAGTTTCGTTGCCCTCATGTTACGGTTCGACCTCAGTTTCCCGCCGGCCTCTCCGCCCGGTCGATGACGATCGTTTCCACCGGCCCCTTGCCCGCCTCCAGCTTCAAGCCGAGCTGCTGAATGGAGACCAGGATCGAAGATGTCACGTCCGGGTTGGCGTCGTCCGGCTCGTATTTCACCAAGAAGTCGTAGGAGCCTTGATGTCCAGTCCTATCCACCACTGGTCGCTCCAGGTAACCGCCTAGGCGAGCCGCCAATTGCGGCATTGAGATGTTGTCTCCGGCGATTCCGCCGCCATGAAAAATACCACCTTCGGGATCGCCAGCCCATCCGCCGAGATGGTCCGGGTGCTTCGGCTCCTCAAGCTTGAGTTTCTTCCTCGTTCGGACAAGAAAGTAGACAGGACCTTCCCGCATCTCCCGGTGGTATTTCAACTGGAACCGATCGACGAGCAGCGCCAGCAGCATCTGCCTTTGCTCGGCGTTCAGAGAGACACGCCGCAGCGTCGATTTGGCGGAGACGGAAGACGCAGGCGATCTGGCATCGAGGTCGAAGCGCTCATCTCGCATCCACGCCGGCCCGCCCTTGAGCTGGTAGCGGTGTATGCCAAGCGCCTCCAGGACCAAGTTATCCAGAGTGCAGCGGATGCCGACGACCCGGCCTCCGGGATAAGACATCAGATCGCCGATAAACATCCGGGCCGGGTCCGCAGGTTTGACGGTCGCAACCTCGAAGGCCGGAGTTTGAAACGCCAGCAGGAGGAGCCCGACAAATTTGACGCTCATGATCCACCCAAAGAATACGGCACCATCACAAAGGCATGCAGCCGCGGCGGGAAATCCTTCGTATTGCGCGTCGCCAATTTCAATCCGTTCGCCTGGGCCAGGGCCGCCTGAAATGCGTCGGGCAGCTTCCATTTGTGTTTGCGGCGAAGCGCGGCTGCGACGTCGGCCGTTCGGCGATCAATCGCGAGCGTCGGATACCGGTCAAGCCATTCCACCACCGGCTTCACCGCGGCCGGCGCGAGCCCGGCGAGCACCTCAGCCCTCGCGATGACCGAAATCCAGGCTTCTTCAGCAGACTCCAGATATCGGGTAGCCGCGCTGATGCCGTTCAGGTGATCGATGAGGATGACCGAATCGAGCAGGACGCTCATCGCCACTCGCGCCTGATGCGGCGCTGATACTTCAGACCATCGCCTTTCGTCCAGATGCCCTTGGTCGACGCCAACAGTTCTTTGAGCGGTTTCCGCTCGGCGGCTTGCGCCTGCCGGATCGCCTGCCGGACGACCTCAGACATCGGCGCTCCGGTTTCCTGAGCCTTTTGCTCCAGCCACCGGCGGTCGCTCTCCCCCAGGCTGATGAGCATTCGCGTCATGATATCACCTATGCGATATCATATCAGAACCAGCGCGTCATGATGACTTTTTGCTCCGTATAGAACGCCACGGCATCCTTCCCATGCGCGTGGAGATCTCCGAAGAATGAGTTCTTCCACCCGGAAAACGGGAAAAAGGCCATTGGAGCGGCCACGCCGATGTTCACGCCCACCATGCCGCATTCAACCCGCGACGCGTACTCCCTGGCCGATCTTCCGTCGCTCGTGAAAATCGACGTCGTGTTGCCGAACTTTGAGCTGTTCACAAGCGCAATCGCCTCATCGAGCGTCTTCACCCGGATCACGCTCAGCACCGGCCCGAAAATCTCTTCCTTGGCGATCGTCATTGACGGCGTCACCGCATCGAAAATCGTTGGACCAACGAAGAATCCGTCAATACGCACTTCTCTTCCATCGCATAAGGCCTTTGCGCCCTCGGCCACGCCCTTTTCGATGTAGCCGACGATTTTCTTGCGGTGCTCCTCCGTCACCACCGGGCCCATATCGACCCCGAGCTGGATCTTATTGGTGGTTTCGAGCAGCAATCTGAGCAGCGGCTCGGCCACATCGCCCACCGGAACCAGGACGCTGCCGGCCAGGCAGCGCTCGCCTGCGGCGCCGAACGCCGAACTGATGATCGCTTCCACCGTTTTCTCCAGGTCCGCGCCCGGCATCACCACCAGATGATTCTTCGCGCCGCCCAACGCATGCACCCGCTTGCCATGCTTGGCCGATGTTTCGTAGATATACTTCGCCACCGGAGTCGAGCCGACAAACGAAATCGCGCGCACCAGCGGATGCTCGATCAGCGCGTCAACGGCGACCTTATCGCCGTGAATCAAGTTGTAGACGCCCTGCGGCACCCCGGCGTCATGCAAAAGTTCGCAGGTGCGCGTGGGCGTCATCGGCACTTTTTCCGACGGCTTCAGGATGAACGTGTTTCCGCACGCGATGGCGAACGGGAACATCCACATCGGCACCATGGCCGGAAAATTGAAGGGCGTGATGCCCGCGCACACGCCCAGAGGCTGCCGGATGGACTGGCTGTCGATGCCTCTTGCAACGTTTTCGAGCGAATCGCCCATCATCAACGTGGGCATGCCGCAGGCGACCTCCACCATCTGAATCGCGCGCCGCACCGATGCTTTCGCGTCGTCGAGCGTCTTGCCGTTCTCGGTCGAAAGGATCCGCGCGATGTCGTCGACGTTCTTGTCGAGCAAAGCCTTGTATCGGTAGAGCACCTGCACCCGGTCCACAACCGGAACTTCGCGCCATTTGAGAAACGCCTCGTGCGCCAGCTTCGCAACGCAGTCCACTTCCGCCGCGGTGGCGTAGGGCACTTGCGCGATGGCTTCTCCCACTGACGGGTTCATCACCGGATGCGGCGCGCCCGCCGAATCCTCCCACTTGCCGTTGACGTAGAACTGCAGAGTTCTCATTTGCTTCTCCTCATTAACAATAAATACAAGCTTCCGGCGACGAAAAAACCGACGAACCAGGCGTAGTCGTAAAGCCACCTCAAAGGAGGCACAACCAGGCCGACCAGCGCGACCGCGATGCCCGCCGCCAGCGCAACCATCGCGTTCCCATTGACGTTCGGATACTTTCCGCCCGCGTGATACAGCGCATCAACGTCAAGGTCGCATTTCCGCAAGACAAAGTAATCCGCGATCATGATGCCCGCGATCGGACCCAGCAGTCCGGAATATCCCACCAGCCAGCCAAAAATGTAGTCGCTGAAGTCGCCGAGCAACCTCCATGGCATCAGCAGGATGCCGATCACACCCGTGATGATTCCGCCGGTGCGGAAGGAAATCCGTCTCGGGTTCAGATTGGAAAAATCGTTCGACGGCGAGACAACGTTTGCCGCGATGTTGGTGTTCAAGGTGGCGATCAAGAGCGCAATCAACGCGACAAACGCCACAAACGGCCGGTGGAAGCGTCCGAGCAGCACCACCGGATCCCAGATCGCCTGGCCGAAGATCACTACCGACGCGGACGTCACCGCAACGCCGATGAAGGAGTAGAGCGTCATCGCCGCGGGCAGCCCCAAAGCCTGACCTAACGCCTGATCTCTCTGCGATTTCGCGTATCGGGTGAAGTCCGGAATATTCAGCGCCACCGTAGCCCAGAACCCCACCATCCCGGTGAGCGACGGGATAAAGAATTTCAAGAACTCGCCCGCAGATTTGAACTTGCTGGGCGTGCTGAGCACTGGTCCGAGTCCTCCGGCCTGGCGGGTGACCCACCAAAGCAGCAGTAAACCGACCGCGAGCATGAACGGCGCGGCGATGCCCTCCAGAAATTTAATCGTTTCAATGCCCCTAAGGATCACGAACATATTCAACGCCCAAAATGCGAAGAAACAGGCGAACGTACCTACTTTCGAGGAATTCATCGGGAACAGGATCGAGAGCATCGCGAAAATGGCCTGCCCGCCGATCCAAGTTTGGATGCCGAACCATCCGCAGGCGACCAATGCGCGCAGCACCGCGGGCACGTTCGCGCCGCGCACGCCGAATGATGCGCGCACGAATACCGGAAACGGGATGCCATACTTGGTTCCCGCGTGCGCGTTCAGCAGCATCGGGACAAGAACGATCAGATTCCCCAGCAAGATCGTACCGATCGCCTGTTGCCAGCTCATGCCCCCGGCGATCAGCCCGGAAGCGAGCATGTACGTCGGGATGCAGACGCTCATGGCGACCCACAGCGAAACGTAGTTGTACAAGCCCCATGTCCGGCGTTCGATGGGGATCGGCGCGAGGTCCTCGTTGTACAGCGAGCGGTCTACTTCCATGCACCACCGCGTGCTTCGCGGCGCAGGAACGACCCTCGTCCAGTGCGGCCCTCAAATTTTCCCCCCTCCACGATCACTTCGCCGCGCGAGAGCACCATCTTCGCGTTGCCCTTCACCTGAAAGCCTTCGAACATCGAATAATCACAGCGCATGTGATGCGTCCTGGCGCTGATCAGGTGCTCGGCATTGGGGTCCCAGATCACAATATCGGCGTCGCTGTCCGGTGCCAGTTCGCCCTTTCGAGGATAGAGGCCGAACAGACGCGCAGGCGTAGTCGAGACCAACTCAACAAAGCGATTCAGCGAAAGTTTCCCCGCATTTACGCCGTGATGGAACAGAAGCTGCAGACGATTTTCGACGCCCGGGCCGCCATTGGGGATCTTGGTGAAGTCGTCCTTGCCGAGGATCTTCTGGTCTTCGAAACAGAAGGGGCAATGATCGGTGGAGACGACTTGAAGGTGGTCATTCTTTAGGCCATCCCACAGCTTCGGCGGATGATGCTTTTCTCGCAGAGGCGGCGTGAAGACGTACTTCGCGCCTTCAAAGCCGGGCCGCGCCAGATCGTCGATCGAAAGCAGCAGATACTGCGGGCAGGTTTCGGCAAAGATTGGAACACCGCGGTCGCGCGCGGCTCGAACTTCATTCAATGCTTCTTCTGAAGACAGGTGCACGATATACACGGGCGCGCCGGAAATTTCAGACATCGCGACGGCGCGATGCACCGCTTCGGCTTCGGCGGCGACGGGACGGGTGAGGCCGTGATAAATCGGCGCAGTCTTGCCCTCGGAAATCGCGCGCTTCACGATGACATCGATAATCCCGCCGTTTTCCGCGTGCAGACAGATTAACGCGCCGTTCTTCGCCGTTTGGCTGAGTGCTTTAAAAATGGTCGCGTCGTCCACCATCAGCACGCCGGGATAGGCCATGAACAATTTGAAGCTGGCGACGCCTTCGTTCACCATGTCGTCCATGTCTTCCAGGCCGGCCTCTCCCAAATCGGTGACGATCATGTGCAAGCCGTAATCGATCGAGGCCTTGTTTTCCGCCTTTTTCCACCACACGTCGAGCGCGTCGCGCATCTTCGTGCCCTTGGGCTGGATCGCGAAATCGATCAGCGTTGTAGTACCGCCGAACGCCGCGGCCTTGGTTCCGGTTTCAAAGTCGTCAGAAGAAGTTGTGCCTCCGAACGGCATGTCGAGATGCGTGTGGACGTCGATGCCGCCGGGCAGCAGCAGCATACCCGCGGCATCGATGACGCGATCCGCGCGTTCCACCGGGATGCCGGCGGAAATGTCGGCAATGCGTTCGCCGTCGATGAGCAGGTCGGCGGGAAAGGTCTTTGTCGAAGTGACAATCGAGCCGTTGCGAATGAGGGTTTTCATGAGGTTCCTCGCGGGCTTGTGTTGAAGAAGGGGGACAGACCGCTCTGTCCACTCTTTGGCGTCGCTGAAAGATCGAGGTTTGGAGCAGGGGACAGAGTAGTCTGTCCACCTTCTTCCCCTTTTCGTCCAGGGACCTATGCATTGCGCTGCTCCCAGGATTGGGCGGGCATGCCTCGGTCCACGCGCTCCATGCTGATGCAACCGTCGACCGGGCAGACCAGCCAGCAGAGATTGCAGCCGACGCACTCATCTTCATCGACCCTAGGAATCCGAACCGAACGATCGATTGACGTCGGCCCGTCGAGCTTCGAGATGGGCGTCACTGTAATCGCGGGCCGTTCCGGATCGTCGACGTGGATGCACTGGTGGGCACCGTCGCGGCAGGCGACGTAGCAGAGATCGCAACCAATGCATGTGGCGGGATCAATGCGTGCGACGATCCTGTAGTTCAGGTTGAGATGCTTCCATTCTGTGACGTTCGGCAGGCTGAGGCCACGAAATTCGTCGATGGTGCGGAATCCCTTATCTTCCATCCAATTCTTCAGGCCGTCGATGAGGTCTTCAACGACGCGAAATCCCCAATGCATGGGCGCGGTGCACAGTTGGACCGTCTGGCAGCCGAGCAGGAAAAACTCCGCCGCGTCACGCCATGTGGAGATGCCGCCGATACCGGAAACCGGCAGCGCGGCCTCGGAATCCCCGGCGATCTGTTGAATCATATGGAGGGCGATGGGCTTCACCGCTGGGCCGCAGTAGCCTCCATGCGCCGATTTGCCGTCGACGTTGGGGCGTGGCACGAACGTATCGAGATCGATCCCGGTGATGGAGTTGATCGTGTTGATGGCAGAAAGCGCGTCCGCGCCACCGCGCCGCGCCGCGTGGGCCACAGGACGGATGTCGGTGACGTTGGGCGTGAGCTTCACCAGCACTGGAGTCCTGGCCACTTCCTTCACCCATTCCGTGATCATGGAGCAGTACTCCGGCACTTGGCCGACAGCGCTGCCCATGCCGCGCTCGCTCATGCCGTGCGGACAACCGAAATTCAGCTCTACGCCGTCCGCGCCCGCGTCCTCGGAGCGACGTACGATTTCATGCCACGCCTCGCGCCGGGAATCGACCATCAGGGACGCGATCACGGCGTGACGCGGATAGCGCTTCTTCACCCTCGTCATCTCGCGGAAGTTGACGTCCAGAGGACGGTCCGTGATGAGCTCGATGTTGTTGAGGCCCATCATACGCTGGCCGTTGAGATCCACCGACGAATAACGGGACGAGACGTTCACGATCGGATCGCCCAGGGTTTTCCAGACGGCTCCGCCCCAGCCGGCATCGAAGGCGCGCATGATCTGATCGCCCGTGTTGGTGGGCGGGCCCGAGGCGAGCCAGAATGGATTCGGGCAGCGGATCCTCCCGGCAAACAGCGTGCTCAGGTCAGCCATTTTGCGATTCCTTGCGCCGCGCGCTTGCCGTCGGCGACGGCGTCCACTACTTCGCGGCCTCCATTGATGCAGTCGCCTCCGGCAAAATATTTTGGATTCGACGTCTGGCCCGTCAGCCGGTCCACTTGCCCCAGTTCCGGGAAGTGCTGCTGGCCGATGGCCGGGATCACCATGTCGCAAGTCAGGGTGAACTGGTCGCAGATAACGCCCTCCACTGCCTCGTTCCCTAAGATGCTGTGAACCTGCGTCCACCAGTGGAAGCGGATGCCGGTCATCTTGGCGTGCTGGTACTCGGTGGCGAATGCGGACATGTCCGTTTCGCCGCGCCGGTACAGAATGTGGACCTGCGCCGCGCCGAGCCGATAGGCAGCCGCAGCAGCATCGATCGCGGTATTTCCCCCACCGATGACCGCGACCACCCGCCCAACCCGCGGCGAGCCGATCTTATACGCGGCGATGAAGCGGAGCGCGTCCACCACCCCCGGCAGAGTTTCGCCGGGAATATTCAGGCGGCGCATCTCCCCCAAACCGACGCCGAGGAAAATCGCGTCAAAGCCGGACTCCATTCCTTCTGTAAACTCCTCGCCAAGGCGAAATTCCACGCCCATATCGCGGATCATCTCGACTTCGCGAAGGCTCTGCTTCGGCCGGAGCTTGTATTGGGCTATACCGTAGGTGTTCAGCCCTCCTGCGAGCCGATTCTTTTCGAAAATCGTCACGGCGAAACCCAGGCGGCGCAGTTCGGCCGCGCAAGCCAGCGAGGCGGGTCCTGCTCCAACGCAAGCGACTCGTTTGCCGTTGTCCGGGCCAGTCGCGAGCCCGGGCGAATGGTCGTGAAAAAACTCCATCGCGTGACGCTGCAGCAATCCGATCTGAATCGGATGCCGGTTGTGATGGTGCATCACGCAGGAGCCTTCGCAAAGGACGTCCACCGGACAAACGCGCGCGCAACTGAACCCCAGAACGTTCGCGTCCAGAATGGTGCTCGCCGCGCCGCGCAGATTTCCCGAAGCGATCTTCTTGATGAACCCCGGGACGTCGATGTGCGTGGGGCAGGCCGCGGTGCAGGGTGCGTCGTAGCAGTTCAGGCAGCGCGTCGCCTCGGCCGCGGCGGCCTGCGGCGTCAAGGCCGGGTGCAGATCGGCGAACCTTGCGTCGAACTCTTCCGGACCCAGCGGTGGAACCAGGTTGCGCATTATGGCTTTACCAGATCGCCGTAAGTGTCCGGACGGCGATCGCGAAAGAACTGCCAGGTCTGGCGGACCTCTTTGATCATGTCCAGATCGAGGTCGACCGTGAGCACTTCATCATGCTCGCGTGAAGCCTCGGCCACAATACGGCCGCGCGGATCGCAGAAATAGCTAGTGCCGTAAAAGTGCCCAATATTCCAGGGTGCTTCCGTGCCGACGCGATTGATCGCAGCAATGAAGTATCCGTTGGCAACAGCGTGAGCGGGCTGTTCGATCTTCCAGAGATGCTCGCTCAAGCCCGCCACTGTTGCCGAGGGGTTGAACACAATCTCCGCCCCATTCAGGCCCAACGCGCGGGCGCCTTCCGGGAAATGGCGATCGTAGCAAATATAGATACCAATGCGGGCGAATCCCAAGTCGAACGTGGGATAGCCGAGGTTGCCGGGGCGGAAATAGAATTTTTCCCAGAATCCAGGCGCAACGTGCGGAATGTGGTTCTTCCGGTACTTGCCGAGATATTTTCCCGTGTTGTCGATCACAGCCGCAGTGTTGTAGTAAACGCCTTCGCTTTCAATCTCATAGATAGGAACGATGATCGCCATGCGATGTAGGCGTGCCAGATCCTGCATACGGCGAACGGTGGGGCCGTCCGGGATCGGCTCGGTGAAGTCGTACCAGCGGGTTTGCTGCTCGGCGCAGAAATACGGTCCGTAGAAAATCTCTTGCAGGCAGGTAATTTGGGAGCCTGCGGCGGCGGCCTGCTCGATATACGCCTCGTGCTTGGCCATCATGGCCTGCTTCACCTGATCGAGCGGTTGCTCGACCTGGCCCACATTGGAAGCCTGGATCAGGGAACATCGGACGATGCGCGGCATCGGACCTCCGGAGCTTTAGTGGGTTTATTATGATCTTTCCGGTGTCTTGAAATCAAACGGTGGCGATCCTCACGCCGGCAGACGTATGACGTCCCCGTGAACGTAGACGGTACACTAAGAGAGGACGCCGGCCAGAGGACCTCCAATTGCTATTACCGAAGACGGGTCCGCTTGATAAATGATCGAGGATCGCAGACGAAGGGGAATGGATGGGAAGAGCGTTCTTAGGGCTATTGATCGCGGCGGCGAGCCTTTTCGGCGAGCATGTTTACATCGGAACGTCCGGAAAGGGCATTTACCTGGCGGAGTTCGATTCGAAATCGGGCAAGCTATCGACGCCGGAAATGGTCTCTGACACGGCTGCGCCAAGTTATTTGACCGTTCATCCCGATGGCAAGCACTTATACGCTGTGAATGAGGTGAAGGACGGCTCGGTCACTGGATTCACGATGGACCATGGAAGCGGCAAACTCTCGCCGGTCAACACCATGAGCGTACAGTCCGCGGGACCCTGCTACATTGCCATCGAAAAGACCGGGCACTGGGCGATCACCGCGAACTATTCGGGCGGGAGCGTCACAGTGTTGCCGATTGGCGGCAACGGAAAACTGGGCGAGCCGTCGGAGGTCATCCAGCGTAAAGGATCAGGACCAAATCGCGACCGTCAGACGGGTCCGCATCCGCATTGGGTGGGATTCGTTCCCGCCGGCAAGCTGGCCCTGGTGGCGGATCTGGGCACCGACGAAGTGGCCATCTACAATTTCGATGCGAGCAAGGGCAAGCTGACGGTCGGGACGCAGGCGTTCATGACTCTCCCTCCAGGCTCCGGACCGCGCCACGCGGTGCTGCATCCCTCCGGGAAATTCTTTTATGTGCTCACTGAGCTGAGCTCGGTCATCACGGAGTTTTTCTACGAAGCCGAAATGAAGCGATTCACCGCGATCAACACCGTGAAGACGCTACCCGAAGATTTCAAGGGCGACAGCACAGGGGCGGAGATCGCGATTCATCCGTCGGGGAAGTTTGTTTATTCATCGAACCGCGGCGACGACAGTATCATGATGTTTTCGGTAAGCGACCCGAAGCGAGCCTTGTTGAAACCGGAGCAGCACATCTCCTCCGGCGGAAAGACGCCACGCCAGTTCGAGATCGACCCGACGGGCCGCTGGCTGCTGGCCGGCAATCAGGGCTCGGACAACATCGCCATCTTCAGCATCGATGCGTCGACGGGAAAATTGACGGCGGCGGGAACCGTCGCCGGTGTTCCAAAGCCGACCTGCATCAAGTTCGCGAAATAGCGATCCCCAGCGCCCTTAGTACATTCGTACCTTAGGCGATACGGTAGCGTAAATAGGGACTCTCCCTGATTGGGCGCAGTCCCGCCCCGCCTCTACAATGCAAATAGTAGAGAAAAGAGGGTTCGCATCTTGCAATTAACGAGAACGGGAAAATCTCAATATTCGGAGACGGAAGCCGCCGAAGAGCTAGGGGTTTCCGTGGCTCAGTTGCGCACCATGATCCGCAGCCACGTGGTGGAGCGCGACGAAGACCTCACTAACGTCCCAGTGACTACGTTCCAACCCTCGGACTTGCTCATTCTCAGGCTCCTGACAAAGCAACAGCTTCAGGATTAAGCAGGTTGGGAGGCCGCCGGCCTTCGACGGCCTCGACCAAATTTTGCACCGCCATCATGGATATGCGCGAGCGCGTGGCGACCGACGCCGAAGCGATATGCGGCGCCAGCACCGCGTTCCGGCAGTCCAGCAATTCCGGATGAATCTTCGGTTCCTGCTCAAAGACATCAAGTCCGGCCCCCGCAATCCAGTTGTTCTTGAGCGCGTGCGCCAGGGCGGCTTCATCCACCACCGGTCCGCGGGCTGTGTTCACCAGGATGGCGGTTTTCTTCATGGCCTTCAGTTCCGCTTCTCCAATCAGATGCCGGGTGCTCTCGTTCAGAGCTACATGCAGGCTGATGAAATCCGACTCGCGCAGAAGTGTTTCCTTCGAGACGAACTCGGCGGGGAAATCCAATTCCACGGGCCGGCTGTCAGCATAGAGAATGCGCATGGAAAACCCCAGGCCGCGGCGCGCCACGGCTTGTCCGATCCGCCCCATCCCAACAATTCCGAGCGTGCGGTGATGGATATCCTGTCCCACTAACAGGTCGATGGTCCAGCGAGTCCATCTGCCGGAGTGCGCGAACTCGTGGGCTTCGGCGATGCGGCGCGCGGCGGCCATTAGCAGCGCGAAGGCGAAGTCGGCGGTTGTGTCGGTGAGGACGCCGGGCGTATTCGTAACCAAGATGGCTTTCTTCGTCGCGGCGGCGATGTCGATATTGTCGTAACCGACGGCGACGTTGCAGATCGCCCGGACGGACGGGTCGAGCTGCGCGATCACGTCGGCCGACAGCCGGTCAGTGAGCTGGCTCACGATGCCCTGTTTGCCCCGCGCCCTCTCCACAAGCGCCGCGGGGGCCAGACCCTCGTCCGTCGCTTCGTAATCAAGCTCGGTGTGCTGACGCAAGAAGTCGATCGCTTCGGGATAAATCCGCTTTGTCACAAGAACGCAGGGCTTCATTCGTTAGAATCTAGTTTATGGCACAACTTGGATTTCTTGGACTCGGCACCATGGGCACTCCCATGGCGCGGCATCTGTTGAAGGCGGGCCACGATGTGGCTTTGTGGTCGCACACCGCTTCAAAGGCCCGCGATTTGGCCAAAGAGGGAGCCGGCAAGGCCTGTAAGACTCCCGAGGATGTCGCGAAGCTGGCCGACGTGATCTTCTACTGCGTTGGCGACACGGAGATGGCGCGCCGGATTACGCTGGGGCCGAAGGGATTGCTCGAGGGCGCGCGGAAGGGCACCATCATTGCCGATTGCAGCACCATCTCCCCGGCCGTGAGTAAGGAGATCGGCGAGGAGTTCGCGGCCCACGGTATCCATTTTCTGGACGCCCCCTGCACCGGATCGAAGCCGGGGGCGGAAAAAGCCACCCTCACGTTCATGGTCGGCGGCAAACAGGCCGCATTCGAGGAGGCTAAGCCCTACTTCGAGATCATGGGTAAGGTCTTCTATTACTGTGGCCAGGCGGGGCAGGGTCTGCAGGCCAAGTTGACCCAGAACCTGATCCTGGCGAACATCATGCAGGCGTTCGCCGAAGGCATGGTCCTGGCTACCAAAGGTGGAATTGCCCCCGCCCTGATGCTGGAAATCCTCGATAACAGCGCCGCCAAAAGCGGGCTTATCTCATTCAAAGCGCCATACATCCTCTCCCGCGACTTCGGCACCAACTTCGCCACCAAGTGGATGCACAAGGACGTCGGCCTAGCTCTCGAATCGGCAAAAGGCCTGGGAGTTCCGCTTCCTGCTACGGCTCTCACAGAGCAGATGTTAGTGGCGAATATGGCCTCCGGGCGCGCTGAGGACGATTTCTGCTCCTTGATCCGTGTTTTGGAAGACTGGGCTGGAGTGGTAGTGAAGAAGTAGAGATTCATATGTCCAATAGAAACATGGTTGTAAGAAACACCTGTTTGGCGTGGTAAAAAAAAGTTAAGGTTTCTCTACAGAAAACTGTTGCTTTTTGGATCGGGATATCCTAATATTGGAATTAAGCCGGGGAGGCCAAACTCCCACCAAAGCGAGACTAACCTCATAAAGACCCCTGAAGCAATCCTCCCCGGCGCCCCTTCGGGGTCCTTCTTACGAAGGGTGAGGTCAGGCGGTCCAGAGAAGAAGCTCTCTAAACCACTCCAGGAATCAGTGATAGTATAAAGGTCAAGGGTGACTTTTCTAACACTTTTGGGGTCAACGGGGTCTATTGGGACCAGCACCCTGGACGTCGTCCGCCGCTGGCCTGACCGCTTCGGAATCTACGCCTTGGTTGCGGGCCGCAACACTACGCTTCTCGCCGAGCAGATCGCCGAGTTTCGGCCGCAAGTGGCTGTGGTTGCAAATGAAACCGCCTTAAATGAACTGCGGGACCATCTTCGTGGGAACAGCACTCCAGCTCCCGACCTGGCTTTTGGCGCCGAGGCTCGAGTGCAGGCCGCCAAGGCTCCGGAAGCCGGGTTTGTCATGTCGGCGATTGTCGGGGTCGAGGGGATGGAGGCGACCTACGAGGCCGTCCGCTTGGGCAAGCGCGTCGGTCTGGCCAACAAAGAGACGCTGGTGGCGAGCGGCAAGCTGGTGATCGAGGCGATGCGCGCCTCCGGCACCGAACTTCTGCCGGTGGACAGCGAACACAATGGCGCTCACCAGTCCTTTCGCGCCGGACGCCGGGACGAAGTCGCGAAATTGATTTTGACGGCCTCCGGCGGTCCCTTCCGACAGACTCCGGCCGAGGCACTGGCGAAAGTGACTCCCGAACAGGCCCTGAATCATCCAACGTGGAAGATGGGCCCCAGAATCACCATCGATTCCGCGACCTTGATGAACAAAGGTTTTGAGGTGATCGAGGCCTGTTGGTTATTCGATCTTCCGCCGAAACAAGTGGAAGTGGTGGTTCATCCCCAGTCCAAGGTCCACGCAATGGTGGAGTATGCGGATGGCAGTGTGATTGCTCAAATTTCTGCGACGGACATGCGGATGCCGATCCAATACGCCCTGACCTATCCCGAGCGCGCCGACGCTCCTGTGCCGCGCCTGGATTGGACGCAGGCCGCGACGTGGAACTTCGAAGCTCCCGATTTTCAAAAATTTCCGCTTCTCAAGCTCGCGTATGAGGCCCAGGTGGCCGGTGGTTCGGCGACATGTACGTTGAATGCGGCCGATGAGATTGCCGTGGGTGCGTTCCTGGCGGGGAAGATTCCTTTCCCGGCCATTGCCGCGACCGTCGCCGAGACGCTTGACCGGATTCCGAACCGCGAACCACGGACCATCACGGAAGTGTTAGAAATAGATCGTGCCTCCCGTGAGGCGGCCCGGCGCGTGATCGAGGCGCGCTGGGGGAAACTGGAACCTGCGGTAGCGGCGCTTCGTACATAGAAAGACAGAAAGAACGGGGATGGTTTTTTTACAAAATATCTGGTGGTATCTGGTTCTGATCGGGGTGATGATCCTGGTTCACGAGCTGGGCCACTATTGGGCGGCTCGCTTCTTTGACGTGAAGATCGAGGCGTTCAGCTTCGGCTTCGGCCCTCGCCTGTTCGGCTTCAAGCGTGGCGAGACCGATTTCCGGTTCTGTGCCATCCTGTTCGGCGGATACGTGAAGATGGCTGGCGAGCAATTCGGCGATATGACCGACCCTGGCGACCAGAACGTCCAGGCCGATCCGCGGAATTTCCTATCCAAGCCTCGCTGGCAACGGATGATCATCTCCTTCGCCGGTCCGGCGATCAACCTGGTTCTGGCCGTGGGGCTGCTCACGGGATTATTCACCCAGCATTATCTGCGCGTGCCGCTGCCGCATTCGCCCATCGTCGGCGTGGTGCTGCCCAACGGAGCAGCCTATCAGGCAGGTATCCGCGAAGGCGATCAGGTCGTGCGAATCGACGACATCCAGAATCCCACTTGGGAAGACGTCGTGATGAAAGAAATTGCCGGGGCGCGCCAGTCCATGAGCGTCGTCGTGAAGCGCGATGGCCAACTGCTGCACTTCTCCGTGACCCCTGTGTATGATGAAAAACTCGGAGCAGGTCAAGCCGGCTGGATGCAGGAATCGCAGGTACAGGTGGCCGGTTACGTCAAAGGGAACGACGCCGCCGAGAAAGCCGGCCTGCAAAAAGGCGATGTTCTCGTGAGCATTGACGGCAAGCCTCTCCGCAGCGCCTCGCGGTTACAGGAAATCATCGAGCAGACCAAGGGCAACCCGTTTGAGCTCACGTATTCGCGAAACGGTGTTCTGCATCAAGTGTCGCTGACGCCCGCGCAGCGCGACGTCGAGGGCCAGCAGCGCTGGATGATCGGCGTGCTGCTGGAGCAGCCCATGGAGGTGGTTAAATTGCCGTTGGGCGAAGCGTTCACCGAATCCTGCCGCCGTAACGTTCAGAACGCCAAACTGATCTTCAAATTCTTGGAGGGGATTGCGGAACGGAGAATGTCGCCCAAGTCGATCGAAGGACCGTTCCGGATCGCACAGATGTCGGGACAGGCTGCGCGAGAGGGCGCGATTCCGTTCATCGAGCTGATGGCGGGCGTCAGCCTGAACTTGGCCATCTTCAACCTTCTGCCCATTCCTATTCTGGACGGCGGCGTCATCCTGATGCTGTTGATCGAGATGCTGTTGCGGCGCGACCTGGATCTAAAAGTGAAGGAAGCAGTTCTCAAAGTCGGATTCGTGTTTCTGATGGTCGTAGTGGTCTTCGTTCTCTACAACGACTTATCCAAGATGCTTCCTCCGGGTTAGGGTGACGGGCTAAGATGATTTTCGTGCCGCCTATCCGGCCTCGGGAGTTATTTTTCGGTACTCCCTCTGCCTTTCGGCATCGTCCATGACAAGGTAGTACTTCTGCGTCCTTTCTTGCATTGTTAGGAGATTTATGATCCAGACCCGACGGGTATATGCTACGGCCTTATCCGTGGTTGCGCTTTTAGCAGCCAGTTCGATCGCCCTGATCTCTCAAAATACAGGCCGGCGCTCCGTGGCGCTGATTCACGACCCAGTAGATGAAAACAACGTGGTGACGCTGGTTGGGAATACGCGCCCCGAAGCGAACTCGGACAACGACCTGGGCGCAGTCTCCGAAGCGCTGCCGATGGATCACATGATGCTTCAGTTGAAGCGTTCCGCGGCGCAGGAGCAGGCGGCGGCGCAGTTCGTCGAAGACCTATATAATCCCAATTCGGCGAATTTTCACAAGTGGGTGACGGCCGAGGAGTGGGGCAAGAACTTCGGCGCGGCTGAGTCCGACATCAAGGCGGTCACCAACTGGCTTGAATCGCACGGATTCACCGTGAACTCAGTCTATCCGAACGGCTTGTTAATCGATTTTTCCGGTAATGCCGGACAAGTGCGGCGGGCGTTCCGCACGGCGATCCATCACTTGAATGTCGAGGGCGTCCGGCATGTCGCCAACCTAGGCGATCCGCAAATTCCGGCTGCGCTGGCGACGGCGGTGGAGGGGGTCGTCTCTCTTCACGATTTCCGGCCGCGCAAAATGGTCCGGCCCAAGTACGAGTTCAACGCAGGAGGGCAAACCTATCAGGCTCTGGCGCCGGCCGACCTGGCGGCGATTTATGATTTCAACCCGCTGTTTTCGAAGGGAATCACCGGAGCGGGGCAGACCATCGTGGTGATCGAGGATACCGACGTCTACACGGCGTCGGACTGGAGCGCATTTCGCAGCGCGTTCGGACTAGCGCAGTATTCCGCGGGTTCCATCACCACACAGCATCCGAGGCCGGTGACGGGAACAAACAACTGCCGCACGCCGGGCGCGAATTTGGCCGACGATGAGGCGATTCTGGACGCAGAGTGGGCAAGCGCCGCGGCGCCGGGAGCGGCAATCGTGGTGGGCGCCTGCGCCGACACGGCCACCACGTTTGGCGGATTCATCGCCATGCAGAACATCATTAACGCCACCGCGCCGCCCGCCATCATCAGCATCAGCTATGGCGAATGCGAAGCCTCAAACGGATACACTTCGAACGTGGCCATCAGCAAACTCTACCAGCAGGCAGCGGGCGAGGGAATTTCCGTGTTTGTCTCCGCGGGCGACGAGGGAGCCGCCGGCTGCGACGCGAGCTCGAACGCTGTGTCCGCCGCTACGCACGGAATTGGTGTCAACGCATTTGCGTCGACGATCTACAACGTCGCCGTGGGCGGCACGGACTTCGCCGACGTCCTTGACGGAACAACAAGCAAGTATTGGAGCAGCAGCAACTCCACGACCTATGGCTCCGCACTTTCCTATATTCCGGAGATCCCCTGGAACGGCTCTTGCGCCAGCAGCCTGGTCGCTCAGCATTATGGGTACTCCACTGGATACGGCCAAAATGGATTCTGCGTGAGCCTCACCGCCCAGTTGCAGGGCTGGGTGCAGGTGTCAGCGGGTGGCGGCGGCCCCAGCGGCTGCGGGTCGGGGTTCCCCGACCCGACGACGAACGGCATCGTCAACGGAACGTGCGCGGGAACGCCGAAGCCAAGCTGGCAAACCGGCCTCGCCGGCATTCCCAATGATGGCGTGCGCGATTTGCCCGACGTCTCCATGTTTGCGTCAAACGGCGTCTGGGGGCACTATTACATTGTCTGTTTTTCCGACCCGAACAACGGCGGGGCCCCCTGCACCGGGGCGCCGAGCAACTGGGCCGGATTTGGAGGCACCTCCGTTGCGGCGCCCATTCTTGCCGGCATCCAGGCGATGGTCAACCAGAGTGTGGGGGCAGCGCAGGGCAATCCGAATCCTGTGTATTACGCGCTTGCCGCGAGCACCCCGAGCGCTTTCCACTCCATCTCCCGCGGGGACATCACGGTGAATTGCGCAGGAACGCAGAACTGTTATGGCCCGGCAGGATTCGCGGGCCCGGGGCGCGGCGGACGTCCTTCGGAAACGTCGTCCGGGGGAGCACTTTCCGTCTCCAGCACCACGTTCACACCGGCCTACGCGGCATCGGACCCGACGTGGAACTTTGCCACGGGAATCGGGAGCGTGGACGCAAATAACCTGGTAACCAACTGGCCCAAGCATTAGGAGGTTGTTGAAAAAGCGATAAACTTGTCCCGTGAGCACCAGGCGGGAAGTTCTTCTATCGATGGCGGCTGTGCCACTGGCCGCCCAGCATGAGCATACCGAAACTCCAGCGGGCGCGTACACGCTGAAGGTCTTTTCACCCGAGGAACGCGATCGCGTGGCGGCTCTGGTGGACCAGATTATCCCTCGCACGGAGACGCCCGGCGCCTCCGACGCCAAAGTGCCGGAGTTTATCGACCGCAGATTGTCGATGGACGCGAAGCTGAAGGGCCGTTTCCTGGCCGGGTTGCGTGCATTTGACGGCGTGCTTACCGAGCAGAATCCGTTCTGCAAACTCTTGAAGGACATGACCATCGACGGCTATTACAGGTCGAAAGAGGGCTTGACGCAGGAGCTCGGTTGGCACGGCAATACGTTCCTTGCCGAGTTCAAAGGCTGCACGCATCCGGAGCACCAGGAATGATGCAGGAGGTTCACGACGTCATCGTGATCGGCAGCGGCGCCTCCGGCGGCATGGCCGCCTGGAACCTGACGCGGCAGGGCGTGAACGTGCTGCTGCTCGACGCCGGGACGCGATTTTCGCGCGAAAAGTTCTGGACACACGTGAAGCCCTGGGAGTGGGACGCCCGCGTCGACCGGGGTGAAAAGCCCCCGCAGTTTTACCTCGACACGAAGGAGCAGCCATACGACACGCCGAAGGGCCAGCCGTTCGATCTGGTACGCGTGTGGGGACGGGGCGGCAAGACCAACGTGTGGGGCCGCGTGTCCTTGCGTTACTCGGACTTGGATTTCGCCGGGCCCGAAAAAGACAGCTGGGAGATTCCCTGGCCGATCCGCTATAAGGACATCAAGCCGTACTACGATCGCGTGGACCAGTTGATCGGCGTCTGCGGAGGCACGGACGATCAGGATTCGCTTCCCGGCAGCGCATACATGCTGCCTGCGCCCGCGCCTCGCTGCGGTGAGCGGCTGCTGCAAAAGGCGGGAAAATCCATCGGTGTGTCGATCGTCGCGGGGCGCCGAGCCGTACTGACGCAGCCGCACAACGGCCATCCGAAATGTCATTTCTGCGGCAACTGCGGCCGCGGCTGCGACGTCGGTGCGTTCTTCAATTCCAGCGATTACCTGATCGAGCCGGCGATGGCCTCGGGCAAACTGCGCGTAATGGACAACGCGGTGGTGGCGCGCGTCCTGGTCAACGATGAAGGCAAGGCCAACGGAGTCCAATATTTCGATCGCGAGACGGGAGCCGAGCGGACCTTGCGCGCGCGTGTAGTTGTTGTTGCCGCGTCGTGCATCGATTCCACGAGAATCCTGTTGAATTCCAAATCGCACGCGCATCCGAACGGCATCGGCAATTCCTCCGACGTGATCGGGCGCTATTTGAGCGAGCAGATCCGGTTTCATATGTATGGTTTTTTACCGGAACTGATCGGGGGACCGACGCAGAATGACGATGGCATCGGCGGCGAGCATATCTACTTGCCTCGGTTCAACCATCGCGGCACGAAGCGGGATTATCTGCGAGGTTTCGGGGCGCAGTTCTGGGGCTCCGGCGCGCAGGCTGACGCGGGATTCGCCAAGGCTCTGCCGGGGTTCGGCGTCGATCTCAAGACGGCGGTGAAGAAGCGCTATCCCGCGCTGGTGGCGCTGCATCCGTATGGTGAAGTTCTGCCGCGCGCGGACAATCGCGTGAAGGTTGACGAATCGCACAAGGATCGCTACGGCGTGCCGGTGGCGCGGATCGATTACAGGATCGGCGATAATGAACAAAAGATGGCGGTGGAGATGTACGATACTGCAGAGCAGGTCCTGCGCGCGGCAAGGGCCGAGATTCTGCCGTTTCAAAGGGGCCATTTGGACGTGGCGGGCAGCGCCATTCACGAGCACGGTACCTGCCGCATGGGGTCGGACCCGAAGCGCAGCGCGCTCAACGGATTCTGCCAGATGCACGACGTGCCGAACGTGTTCGTCGTCGATGGCGCGGCGTTCACGACGGCATCGGAAAAGAACCCGACGTTGACTATTCTGGCGCTTGCCTGGCGTGCGACGGATTATCTGGCACAGGAGATGAGAAGCGGGAGGGTATGAAGTTCGGGGCCAGCCTCTGCCTCCTGCTTTGTGCGCAAGCGTTCGCCGCAGACCGGTGGATTGAGTACAGGATCGGGCCATTTCATATCATCAGCGACGCTGGCGACAAGGCGGCTCGGGAAAAGCTCACTGAGATCGAGCAATTGCGCTACGCGCTCGGCGCACAGTTGGGTAAGAACAGTGTCGGCAAGGGCCTGGACACGGTCTGGCCCATCGATCTGGTGCTGTTTTCCAATCAGCGCGACTATCTGGCGCATTCGCCGGGAAGACCGTTTATCGACGGAGGTTCGGCGACGCTGAGCGCATGGAGCGCGGATTTGCCGCTGCCTCGCGACTGGCTGCGGGCGCTGGTTCGGCTGTTGATCGACGAAAACGCGGGACGCATGCCGGAGGCGATCGAAACAGCCCTGTGCGACCTGTTCTCAACCATCAAATTGAGCAAAACGCATGTTCTGATCGGCGCTCCGCTGCCGGCGGGAGAACTTCCTCCGGACCGCATGCGGGCATGGGCGAAAATGCAGATGCTCGCGACGCTGCCCGATTACAGCGGCAAACTGCGCGTGTACCTGAACAACATGCAGCAGAACGGCGACGAGGCGGTCGCGGTGAAGAACGCGTTCGATCTGACGCCGGCCAAGCTCGACGTGATCGTGGACGCGTACGTCAGGGCGGGAAAATTCGCCGAGGCTCCGGTAAACCCCGAGGCTCTCGACCCGAATCACGACTTTGTCGAAAAGCCAGTCGACAAGACGTTCGTCGACGGCCTGTTCACGGAACTCGCGGCACGCGGCGAGAATTTTCCGCCGGATAGCCCGCGCGGGCTATTCTTGAAGAATACACGCGAATCGCTGGCAGCGGCGATCAAGGCGAATCCGCGCTGGGCGGAGCCTCATTTCAAGCTCGCGGCGTTGGAAGAAAACTCCATCGGCAAAATCAAGGAACTGAAAGCCGCTGCGACGCTCGAGCCGCGCAACGCCTCGTATTGGAGGGCGCTGGCGGAGGCTCAGGCAGCGGCGAACCAGTATGACGATGCGGCCAAGTCATGGGCGCTGGCGGAGCACGCGGCGGCGGATGAAGCGGAGCGGGCGCGGATTCACATCGCCAGGATGGCATTGGATGCGGCGCGCGCCGATTTCACCGAGGCGGAGAAGAAGCGCAAGGCGGAGGAAGAAGCTCGAGAGCTGGAGCGCATCAAGGCGGCGGCCGCCGCCGAGGTTCACGCGGCGGAAGCAGCGGCGAATGCCAGGTTGAATGCAGGCCGCGGCGCGTATCAGAAGCCCATCGAGTGGTGGGACGATCCGGCGGGCGAAAGATTGGAAGGCAAGCTGACGCGCGTCGATTGCCTGAATGGTCCTCTGCGGCTGACGGTGCAGAAAGACAACGGCGCGCTGGTGAAAGTGGCCGTGCGCGACCTGAAGAAACTCACCGTGAATGGAGCCTCTGAAGCCACCTTTGGCTGCGGCATGGCCAAACCCGCGCGGAAGATCCGGTTGACGTACAAGGCAGCTCCGGACGCGAAGCTCGGAACGGCGGGAGACGTGCTAGTGGTAGAGTTTCCCTGATGCCTCGGACTCCGCTGCGGTGGACAGCAATTAGCATTTTCCTCTTCGCTTCGATGTTGAATTACCTGGATCGCAGCCTGATGGCCGCGCTCGCCCCGACGTTGAAAGCGGATTTTCATCTTGATAACGCACAATATGGTTGGATCCTTTCGGCCTTTTCGCTAGCCTATGCGATCACCGCTCCGTTGGCGGGGATTCTGATCGACGGGCTTGGCTTGACTGTGGGCGCGGTGATTGCGGTCACGGCGTTCTCACTGACGGGCGCGGCCACGGGTTGGGCCTCTTCATTCCCGCTGCTATTGGGGATTCGCACAGCGTTCGGCGTGTCGGCGGCAGCAGGCATCCCGCTGTTCGGCAAAGCGAACGCGATTTATCTGGAGCCAAGTGAAAACGCACTGGGGACCGCGATGAATCAGGTTGGCATCAGCCTGGGCAGCGCGCTGGCGCCAATCATCGTGGCGGCGCTGATGGCTCGGAACTACGGGTGGCGAACCTCGTTCGTCCTGTGCGGAGCGCTGGGCTTTGTATGGGTGCCTCTGTGGATGTTCGTGGCGAAAAAAATACCGGCGAAGGAAATTGGGCCCAGAGAGTTCCATGGAGCCGCCAGCCTGAAAATCCTGTTGCGCGACTCGCGGGTCTGGGGACTGGCCTTCGCCACCGTGTTCATCATGTCTCTGTACACACTATGGACGAACTGGACGACGATCTACTTCGTGCACGATTGGAACATGACGCCGGAAGAGGCGAATGCCCGCTTCGCGTGGATGCCTCCGGTCTTCGGGGTGATGGGCGGGTTTTTCGGCGGATGGCTCACCTTTCGTGCGATTCGCGCGGGTACTGAGGTGTTGAAGGCGCGGCTGACCGTTTCGTGGCTGAGTGCGGCGCTGCTGCTGCTGACCGCGGCGATTCCGCTGATGCCTTCGCGCGGCCTCGCCGCCGCGGCAGTGAGCATGAGTTTCTTCTGGGCGGTGAGCCTGACGACCAATCTTTATACGCTGCCAATCGATTTGTTCGGTCCACAGCGGGCGGGCTTCGGTGTCGCCGTACTGACGTGTGCGTATGGATTGATGCAGGCGTTCTTTTCCCCGGTGATCGGCGGAATGGTGGATCATTTCGGGTTTCGCGCCGTGTGCATGGCGATGTCCGTGATGCCTCTGGTTGGGATGGGCATTCTGCAGGTGACGGCACACACGACTGCACGTGCCGCAAACGATGCCACAGGGGATGAAGGATAGGCTCAAACGCTGGCTGTTTGGGCTGCTCGGGAAGGATCCCGAGGCGGTCGTGGTGTGCCTGCGCTCGCGCGACGAGGCTTTGTCGGACGCGATGGTCGCGGAGATCCGCAAATTGGAGCCGGGGAGGAGGATTTTCGAGGCTCGCACGGAGGAATCGTACGCCGCTCTGCGCGCGCGGCTCCGCAAGTATCGCATCGGGCTAATGCCCGTAATGATGCCGGTGCCGGCGAAGGCATGGTTACTCGCACCGGGAAAGATTCTAGCCTACAACGCGAGGCTCGAACGGCATCATCTGAGATTATCGACATTCATCGCTTCCTGGCTGTTCCTGCGTGGCGTGCCGCTGGACCGCGTTTTCCTGCGACCGTTCAGCCGCGAAACGGAGAGGCCTTCCGGACATCGCGTGCTGGAAGGGCACGCGCGCAACGCCAAACACAAAGCGATCGCGGTGCTGACGCCGTACTTCCCGTATCCTCTATCACACGGCGGCGCGGTGCGGATGTTCAACCTGTTGCGCGAAACGGCGCGCGAGTTCGACATCACTCTTTACGCTTTCACCGAAGCACCCGTGACCGAGCTGGAGCCGGTGTTGCAATTCTGCTCACGCGTCTATCTGGTTGAAAAACCGCACTATCGCGAACCGCGGTGGTCGAGCATCGCGCCGCCGGAAGCAGGAGAGTATGTTTCGCCGGAGATGCAGGCGTTGTGGAGCGCGCGCCAAGCGGATCTGGCACAGGTGGAGTACACGTACCTGGCGGCGTATGGCGGTGATGTTCTCGTCGAGCACGATGTAACGTTCGATCTTTATGATCAGATCCTGCGGCGGAAAAAAACGTTCAGCGCATGGTGGGATTGGTGGCGCTGGCGCCGCTTCGAAACGCGAGAGGCCAGGAGATTCCGGCGCGTGGTGGTGATGTCGGAAAAAGATCGCACAATGCTAGGGCTCGATTCGGCGCGGGTGATCGAAAACGGCGTGGACCTGGCGCGCTTCTCGCCGGTACCGGAGACGCCCGGACGGAACGCGTTATTCATAGGGTCGTTCCGCCATTTTCCAAATATCGTCGCGTTCCGGTTCCTGACCGAGGAGATCTTGCCGTTGGTGCCGGAGCTGGATTTGACCGTGGTCGCGGGCCCGGACGCGTGGCTTCATTGGACGCATTACACGGGCATGCTGCGTCCGGCCGAGAATCCTCGCGTGAAGATTCTGGAGTTTGTCGCCGACGTCCGCCCGTTGTACGTTCAGGCCAACATCGTGCTGGTACCGACACTCGAGTCGGCCGGGACCAACGTGAAGGTGCTGGAAGCGATGGCGATGAAGCGGGCCTTAGTGAGCACATCGTCAGGCTGCGCGGGGTTAGGAGCGGAACATGGAGCGAACGTGTGGATTGCGGATACCGAGGCCGACTTTGCACAGGGAATTGCAAGGCTGCTCGATGATCCGGCGCTGCGGGAGCGGATCGCTGCGGCGGGGCGCAGCCATGTCGAGGAGCGGTTCGATTGGAGAAGCATAGGGCTTCGGCAGAGGGCATTGTACCGGGAGGCGATTGGTCATCCGTTGCAAATTCGGGCGGCGACCGGGGCCGATCTGGAGGCAATCGCGGCGATACAGAGCGCCTCGCCCGAGGCATCGCATTGGACGCCGGAGAGTTATCTGGAACACGAGTGCCTGGTAGCGGCAGAGGCACGCGGTGCGGTGCGCGGATTTCTCGTCGCGCGGCCGACGGCGCCCGGTGAAAAGGAACTTTTAAACGTAGCCGTTGAGCCCTCGGCGCGGCGGGCGGGCGTCGGCCGGATGCTTGTGGAAACGGCCCTATTCAGCGGCCGGTGCAATTGGTTTTTGGAAGTGCGCGAATCGAACTTGGCGGCGATCTCCCTTTATAAATCAATAGGTTTCGAGCCAAGCGGAAGGCGCGAAGGCTACTACGACGACCCGCCGGAAGCAGCTATTGTCATGAGGTTTGTTTCATGATATCGTCATGGTGCATAGTCGGCCATCGGTGACCGGCTGGAGCAGAGGCAAGTGTTGAAGATAAAACTACCCACCGAGCCAAATTCAATCCAACCAAACCGACTCGGCGTGGCATTCCCTTACAAAGGAGAGCCGTAGATGGAGATCAATCAAGAAGAGTTGAAAGCGCACCTGATGGCGACAAGCGAGGAGTTCCGGACGCTGGTCTCACAGCATGCCCAGTATCATAAACTACTGGAAGCGCTGGAGGCCAAGACGCACCTGACCAATGAGGAGCAGGCCGAGGAGCATCGCTTGAAGAAGCTGAAACTGCATGTGAAGGACCAGATGAATGCGCTTCTGGGTCGGCATAGGACGCAGAGGGTAGCCTGAACGCCATTCGGGTGCGCCGAAAAAAGCTTTGTTTTGAAAAATAGCCGGGTCCAGAAGTGGACCCGGCTTTTCATTTGCGGCGACCTGCCGCGGCGAGAAAGACAATGGCTTTTCTAATTTTCACCTGTCATTGTTCATCTCAAGGCCCACTGGACGCGGACCGGCTGCTGAATCGCAGCGCATGAAATCGCGTGCGACAGCCGCAGCAACGGTACGTCCTTATGAATAGAGCGGTTCCCAGGGAATCCCAGAGTCCGACGGCCCGCGACAGGCGAACCTTGTTTGCGCCACAGAAGGAGCATTGCGGAATCCGGCGGCCCCGGGCGGTGAGGGCGAAGAGCACAGAAGCTGCGATGAGTGCCAGCAGAACCGCCCCGAACCCGACCAGATAATAGATTTGTCCCATACGGAAGACGCGTCCAGTGGAGCAAGAATCCGGCCACAATTCCCAAGAGCTGATTCTTCAACAATTTTCAGGTGCGGTACTAGTACAGTTTACCGGAGCCTGGACTAAAAGGGAAAAAATTGCCGCCTCGGGCACGTCCTTTGTCCCAGCGTCCGGTGCGTTTTGACATTACAATAACAAGCATGCGAAAGATCGCCCTTGCTCTGCTCTCCCTCTCGGCGTTGTTCGGGGCGCCTCCGTACCAGGCATCGCTTGACGCCGCCCACTGGCACGCGCAACGGGGCCTCGCCGCGCCGGACAATCAGGTTCAGCGGGAAGGCCACGCGTCACTTCGCGTGGAGCCAAACGGCATTTCGGACGCCTGTGTGCTGTCGACGCCAGTGACGCTAACGATCGGCAAGAGCTACGAACTTTCGGGCTGGATGCACACCGACAAGCTGGATGTGCGCGATACGGACCGCTCGCCCATCGCCACCGGAGCTTCCATCGGCATGGCGTCGATGCCTTGGGATGTGCATAGTGAATCGCTGGGCGGAACCCGGGGATGGACGCACGTCAGCTTGCGCTTCATGGCCACGCGAGCCGACGATCAGGTTGTGCTGAACGTCGCCGGCGGGGGAGCGTTCACCGGGAAAGCCTGGTTTGAAGGAATCTCGATTGAAGAAGTGGCACAGTCGGGCGTGCTGCCGCAGAAAGCCGCGCTGCGGACCTTCGGGCCGGGGTATCGTTATCCGCGCGCGGGATGGCTGTACGTGCATATCGAAGGCGCACCCTACGACCGGGGCTATCAGCATGGTTATCTGCTGGCGCGCGAGATCGAGCAGTACATCGACCGCTGCGCAGCGCAGCTCGACGCGCGGTCGAAGGCGACGGCCTGGAACAACGGCCGCACGGCGGCGAACGCGCTCTTCCTGCGCGGCTTCGACAAAGAAATTCTGACCGAGATGAAAGGCATCGCGGACGGCGCCGCGGCGGCGGGCGCCAAGGTCAACGGACGCACCATCGATCTGATCGACGTGGTGACGCTCAACACCATCACGGAACTCGGCGAGCTGCAATCGGCCATGCCAATGACCCCCAGCGGCCTGGAAGGCCTGAACCTGATGAAACCTCGCTACGATGCGTCAAAGACGGACGTTCCGGTCACGGCGCGCTGCAGCGCGTTCGCGGCAACAGGGAAAGCCACACGCGACGGCAAGATGGTGATCGGACACGTCACCATGTGGCCGCTGACGCTCGCCGAGCAGACCAACATCATGCTCGATGTGGTGCCCACCGAAGGGCATCGCGTGCTGATGCAGAGCTATCCCGGAGGAATCCAGAGCGGCACGGACTGGTATCAGAATGATGTCGGCGTGGTGCTCACCGAAACGACGATTCGCCAGAGCCCCTTCAACATGGAAGGGACACCAGTGGCGTACCGCGCTCGCAAGGCGATCCAGTATGGAGACAGCGTGCAGAAAGTCGCGGAACTGCTTTCGACGCGAAACAATGGCCTCTACACAAATGAATGGCTCGTCGGCGACGGGCGCACCAACGAGATTGCAATGCTGGAACTCGGGACGTACAAGACGAAACTCTATTCGAGCGCGAAAAACCAATGGTTCGGGGGCACCGAGGGATTCTATTGGGGCTGCAACAACGCCAAGGATCTGAATGTTCGCCTGGAGTATGTTCCCGATCCTCACGGCGAGCCCGAGGATCTGCCGTTCGTGCCCGCCTCCCGCGACATCAAGTGGCAGGAGATGTACCGCCAGTACAAAGGCAGGATGGACGAAGGATTCGCCGCGCTGGCGTTCCGCACCGCGCCTCTGGTGAGTTCCACCACGATGGATGCAAAAATCACCAACTCGGATATGGCCAACCGCATGATGACATGGGCCCTCTTCGGCAAGCCGAATCAGCGCGAATGGGTTCCGTCGGCGTGGCAGAAGGAGCAGTACAGCGGTAACGACGGCCTCTATTCGTCCGGCTATCGCTTGTTCGAGGGTCATCCGGCGGACGCGATCAAGATGCTGCTCGACGGCGCCCCGAAGGCCTCGGCCATCACGGCACAGACGGCCAACGCCGAAGAGGGCGGCGGACGTGGAGGCCGTCGCGGCAGAGCAACTTCGTCGAACGACAAGCTCTGGAAGGGCTGGATTCTGCCGGCCAGCGACGCAGACGTTTGGCTAACAGCGGGTGCGGCGGCGTATCACTCCGTCGCGGGCGCGAAGGACGCGGACAAGCAGATCGAGGCGTTCCGCGCGCAGTATCGTGAGGCGGCGCTAGAAGGGGAACAGCCGCTGTCGAAGTTGTCGTCGTCGACCACGTCCGCCAATTGGCACACTCTCGCCGAGGCGAAGGGCGTCTTGCTCTTGGACGCGCTACGCCGGGCGATGGGCGACGATGCGTTCTACGCCCTCATGAAGGACTTTTTCGACAAGGGCACTACGAAGACGGTTCATGCGGCGGATTTCGTTGCCGCCGCAGGAGCGGCACAGCAGCCGCTGTTCGCGAAATGGCTCGACGGAACCGGCCTGCCCGAGGCGGGCGAGGGCGCGATCTACGTCGCCGGGGACCTGCACCGTAAACTCGCGTCCACCATCATCGTCTACGGCACGGTGACGGAAGCGGGCGCAAACCGCTATGCTGCGGAGCAATGGCAGAAGCAGTTCCTCGATCAATTTGAAAGCGCCGTGCGCATCTACAAGGACTTCGAGGTAACCGAGCGCGAACTCTCCGACCATGATGTGCTGTTCGTCGGCCGGCCGGAAACGAACTCGGCGCTGGCGGCGTGGACCAAGCCTCTCGAGCTGAACTACGACGGCGTGGTGTTCCAGTTGGCAGGCAAGGATCATTCGTCGGAGAATGACGCCCTGGTGCTCTCAGCCGCGAATCCAATGAACAGAAAACATATGGTGCTGATCGCGGCAGGCAACAGTCCCCTGGGTACGGTTCTGCTAACCCACGGAGGCTTCGGGCGGACGCAATATCAACTGTACGATGCCGGACGTCCGGGCGAGTCCGGATTCCTGACAAAATAGAAGCGTGGACCTGGAAAAAACACTGCTTCGCAGGGTGGGCGAGGCCGTCGCGAAATTCAAGATGATTCGCGACGGTGACCGCGTGGCCGTGGCGTTGTCAGGCGGTAAGGATTCGCTCACGATGCTCGACGCGCTGCTGCTATTGCAGAAGCGGGCGCCGGTGCAGTTTTCCGTTTGCGCGTTCACCATCGAACAAGGAAAGTTTTTAGCTCCGTTCGAGCCGATGGCGGAGTATCTGCGCGGACGCGGCATCGACTGGACGTATCATCGCGATAATCCGTCGTTCCGTTTGCTCGAGGAGCAGCCGGACCACGGCTGCGATCTGTGCAGCCGCTACCGCCGGCGCGCGGTATTTGAGATCGCGCGCGGCATGGGCGCCAACGTGATCGCCTTCGGCCACACTGCCGACGATTTGTGCGAATCCTTCCTGCGCAACGCGCTGTTCAACGGGCGCATCAGCGCCCTGCCGGCCGTCACCTGGTCTAAGGAGAGGGATTTCCGCATGATCCGCCCGCTGGTGTTCGTACATGAAGATCTCACCGCGAAATACGCTGCGTCGATGGGTGCGCCGGTCATCCCGTGCGGATGTTCGCAGCGTACCGGCACGGTCCGCCGCTCCCTGCGCGATTTGCTGGGCGACCTCGAAGCGGAGCATCCGCATCTTCGGGAGACTTTGCTTTCGGCGATAGGCCATGTCGAGACCAGCCGCCTGCTCGATCCCCGGTTTCTGGATCTTGAGGGCGACGCCGAGGATCGGACGCCGGAAAATCCGCTGGTGGTATTACAGGACTGATCTTGCCGGCCCCCCTGGTAACCGTCGTCATCCCCACGCTGGCCGCCGATGACGCTCTCGCCGAATGCTTGCGCGCGCTCGAATCGCAAACTCTTGACCGGTTTGAGGTCATCGTGGTGGACAATAGTGGCTGCGCCCGCGCTCGCGCCAATGATCGTGACCGCGTGCGTATTCTCGCCAACGATCGCAACGTTGGCTTCGGGGCGGCGATCAACCGGGGCATCCGCGAATCGGAGAGCCCGCTGATCGCGGCGCTGAACGACGACGCGGTTCCGCATCCGGGCTGGCTCGCGGCGCTGGTAAAGGCCGCGGAGGATCACCCGAAGGCGGGCATGTTCGCTTCCCAGGTGAGACTTGCCGGCACGAATGTACTGGATTCGGCGGGTATGCTGATGGCGCGCGACGGATCTAGCAAGCAAAGAGGGCACGGCCAGCAGCCGGAGAGCTTTGCCAGCGATCGCGATACGCTGTTTCCCAGCGGATCGGCGGCGATGTATCGCAGAAAAATGCTGGACGAGATCGGACTGTTCGACGAGAGGTTTTTCCTCTACTGCGAGGATAGCGACCTCGGTTTGCGCGCCAGATGGGCCGGATGGGAAGCGTGGTACGCCGCCGGAGCGGTGGTGGAGCATGCGTACTCGAAGTCGGCGGGTCGTGCCTCGGCCCTGAAGGCGTATTATGTGGAGCGGAACCGGCTGTACACGGTGATCAAGAACTTTCCGTTTCTGGCGCTTGCGGAGGTTCCGGTTTACTCATTTATGCGATATTTGTGGCACCTGGTATTCATGACGGCAAGCACGGGGAAGGCAGCGGAATTTCGGGAAGAGGGCGGACCGGGCTGGCTGCTGCCATTTCTGGTGGCGAGGGCGTTCGCGTCGGCGCTGGTGCGCGTGCCGTATCTGCTCGGCGAGCGGCGGCGCATCTTCCGATCGCGGCGCTTGACGTCGAAGGAATTCCAGGCGCTTTTGGCCGCACACTCGATCCGGGTGAGGAGGGTCGCCGAGCTTTGAAACGGCTGCTGATCCTGATTCCGGCGTTGAACGAGGAAGCCTCGGTGGGCGGAGTCGTAATGGAAGTACGCGCGGTTTTGCCGGACACGCCAATCCTGGTGGTGGACGACTGCTCGGAGGATTCGACGGTCGCCGTGGCGCGCAAAGCCGGAGCCGACGTTCTTCGGTTGCCGCATCACCTGGGGCTCGGCGGAGCGGTGCAAGCCGGATATAAGTTGGCGTTCGAGCTGGGGTTCGACCAGGTGGTCCGGGTGGATGGCGACGGCCAACACGATCCCCGTGAAATCCCCAAGATGCTGGAAGCCCTCGACCGTCAGAACTGCGAAATGGTCATCGGCTCGCGTTTTCTTGACGATTACGGCGAGCACAGCGGCATTCTGCGTGCCGTGGGGATCGCATTTTTCCGCGCGATCCTTCGGCCGATCCTGGGCCGGCCGGTGCGCGATCCCACCTCCGGTTTCGTCGCCGTGAATCGCACGGCACTGGCGTTGTTTAGCCGCAGTTTCCCGTTGGAATACCCGGAGATCGAGGCCTTGGTCGTCCTCCAGCGAAGGAAGTTCCGTTTTGTCGAGGTGCCGTGCCGCATGCGCCCGCGACGCGGCGGGCGAACCAGCATCACACCCGTGAGATCGATCTATTACATGGTCCACGTGCTCTTGGGTGTGTTCGTAAATGTGCTGAAATTTGAAGGAAAGAGGAATTAAGCTCATGGATCGTCTGCTGCATATCATGACCGGGTTCAGCGTCCTTCTGATCCTGCTCGTGCTGGTGTCCGTGCGACGCGCGCATATTCGCGTGGAGTACTCCGTGAGCTGGTTCGTGGCGGCCCTGTTGCTTTTGATTCTCTCCCAATGGCGCAGCCTGCTCGAGCGTATCGCTTCGGCGATGGGAATGAGGCCGGGCGGAAATTCAGCTCCCATAGCGTTTCTGGTCGTCACCGGCGCCCTGTTTCTCTTCGTGCTGTTCCGGTTATCGGTAATGATCTCCACGCTGAAGGACACCAACGTCGCGCTCACGCAGCGCTTGGCAATTCTGGAGTACCGCTTCGGGCGCCATGAAGAAACACAACCAGAGAAATAATGCGCCCTCGCGCTGATATGGCGCGCATTGGCGTCAACGCGCTCTATCTGATTCCCGGCCGCGTCGGAGGCACCGAGGTTTATCTCCGCCATCTGCTGGCCGCTGTTGGCAGCGTTGACCGGGATAACGAATATTTCGTCTTCACCAATCTGGAGACGGGCGCCGATCTTGTTCCCCGCCAGGCAAATTTCAAATGGAAGCCCCAGGCAGTGCACGCCCGCTTTCGACCCGGCCGTATTCTTTGGGAGCAGATCGTTCTGCCGATGGAGGCGGCGCGATATCGCCTGGATGTTCTGTTTAATCCCGGTTTCACGGCGCCGGTGCTGGCGCCATGCCCTTCGGTCACCGTCTTTCACGATCTGCAGCATAAGCGTCATCCAGAGAACTTCCGCTGGTTCGACCTGCCGTTTTGGAATCTGTTGCTGTGGGCATCCGCCCACCGCTCGCGACGACTGATCGCGGTGTCGGGGGCGACGCGAGCCGACCTCGAGGCGTTCTATGGTCTTCCTCCCGCCAGGATCGCCGTCGTGCATCATGGCGTAGGGCCGGAATTCTTCGCCCTCGACCGCCAGCGCGTGGAGCCGTTTGTGCTCTGCGTTTCCACCCTGCATCCGCATAAGAACCTGGACCGGCTCATCCGTGCCTATGCGAGCCGCGAACGGGATTGGAGCCTGACCATCGTGGGGCTACGCGGCTTCTTCGCCTCCGCACTTGAGCACCTGATCGAGGAACTGGGCGTGAAAAGCTCCGTCCGGCTCACCGGTTGGATTCCGCGCGAAGCGTTGATGGATCTATACGGGCGCGCGCTCGCCTTCGTGTATCCGTCTTCGTTCGAAGGCTTTGGCATGCCTGTTCTGGAGGCAATGGCCGCGGGAATCCCTGTGGCGTGCTCGGATATTCCTCCCTTGCGCGAGGTGGCCGGAGAGACCGCGCTGTTCTTCGATCCTTCGAGCGAGGATCAGATCGCCGCCGCCCTCGACCGGATCGCCGGAGATGCCACCTTGCGCGCGAAGTTCGCGAGCCAGGGTCGAGCCAGGGCACGCGCGTTTACCTGGGAACGGTGTGCGCGGGAGACTCGAGACGCGATTCTTGACCAGGTGTACCTGCCGTAGCGCCCAACCTCCGAAGTTCCCGAAACTTTTCACACGAATTCTATAATGAAACCTGTACCGCTGATATCGCGTTAAGGTTAGCTAAGGCAAAAGGAGGCACGCTCATGCCCGGAATCTTCCTCCGCGATCTGAAATACGCTCTCCGCTCCCTCGCCGGAGCCAAAGGCCTGGCGATCACCGTAGTCCTCACCCTGGCGCTCGGCATAGGAGCCAATGCCGCCATCTTCACTCTGGTCCGTGGTGTACTCCTGCGGCCCCTGGTGAATCGTGACGAGGACCGCCTGATCTACATCCGCCAAAGCGCACCCGGCATCGGCATGGAAAACGCCGTGTTCTCCGTGCCGGAGATTCAGGACCTGCGCCAGCGGATCAAGACTCTGTCCGCCATCGGCGATTTCTCCACCATCGGTTTCACCATGATCGGCTTGGGCGAGCCTCGCGAGGTGCAAGCCGGCGTAGTCGGCGGAACCTATTTTGACGTGGTGGGTCTGCATCCGGTGCTGGGACGCCTGCTCGACATGCGCGACGACCGCCCCAGCGCCGCCGGAGCCATGGTGCTGACCTACCGCTTCTGGACCAACTCCCTGCATAGCGACCCTTCGGTGATCGGAAAAACCGTTCGCTTGGGAACGCGCATGGCCACCGTCGTGGGTGTGCTGGAGCCTTCGGTCCCATACCCGTCGGAAACCGAAATCATCGCGAACGTCGTCACCAGCCCGCATCATCTCTCGGCCACCATGGTCACCGGGAGGGTCCACCGAATGACAGAACTCTTCGGACGCCTGGCCCCCGGCGCGACGCTTGAGCAGGCCCGCGCCGAATTAAAGGCCGCGCATGGAGCCATCATGAAAGAGCATCCCGAAGCCTATCCTGCCAAGGCCGATTTTCGTATTGACGCGACGCTTCTTCGCGATCAGATTACGATTAAGGCTCGAACCGTACTCTGGGTGCTTCTCGCCGCGTCCGGATTGATCTTCATCATCGCCTGTTCCAACGTGGCGAATCTTATTCTGGCCCGCACCATCCGCCGCGAAGGCGAGTTGGTGGTCCGAGCCGCGCTGGGTGCCAACAATGCCGCCCTGCGCCGCGTCTTGCTCGCCGAGAGCCTTCTATTGTGCGGCGCCGGAGCCCTGCTCGGCGTGCTGATCGCCCGACCCATGGTGGCGATTCTGGCGCGCTACGCCTCGCGCTTTTCGGTTCGCGCGCTGGATTTGACGGTGGACGCCAGCATGCTCTGGATCGGCGCGGGACTTGCCCTGTCGGCCGCGGTTCTGCTTGCGTTTGTGCCGCGTCTGCCTTCGGGCGACCCGTCAAACGGACTCAATCTATCGAGCGGGAGCATCCGCGTCACAGGAGGCCCGACACGCCGTTTGCGCGCCTTCGCCGTCACGCAGATCGCAGCGTCCTTCGTGCTTATCGCCGGCGCGGCGATGCTGCTGAAGGCTCTTCTTGCCCTGCAGGCGGTCGATACTGGCATTGACACGCGCCGCGTGCTGGCGATCAACGTGCCCGTGATGTCCTATGGGCGCACGGACGCCCAGGTGGTGGATTTCTATAAAGAGGCGATGCGGAGAGTCCACCAGTTGCCGGGCGTGGACGGCGTCGCCATCGGTCTTCTCACGCCGTGGCGCGAGGGAGGAACGCTCGGCATCGGTGTGCAGTTCACGGCCGAAGGCTACGCCCGTGGCAACGCCGAAGACGATCCGCGCGGCCAGTTCCGAATCGTGTCCCCTGGGTTTTTCGCCGCGCTCGGCGTGCCTTTGGTCGCCGGACGCGATTTCAACGAACTCGACCGCCAGGGCAGCGAACCGGTGGTCATCATCAGCCAAACCATCGCGCGCCGCATGTTCCCCACCCAGGAAGCGCTCAACCGGCACATCACTATCACCGATCCCGTGCTGCAATTCATCGGCATGAAGCCCACGCCGATACGCATCGTCGGCGTCGCCGCGGACATTGACGACGAACACCTGGTGCCCACTCCAACCATGACCTTTTACGAACCGTTCGGCCAGGGTCCATTGTTCGGTGGACGCCTGTTCGTGCACGTGCGCACTGATCCCTACGCGCTGATCACTCCGATCACGCGCACCATTCGCGATATGTCTGTCGAGCAGCCTGTGGAGCGCGCCGCGACCCTGGAAGACGTGCGCGCCGAAGTGCTGACGCCGGATCGGCTGAATGCGATGGTGTTCGGGGGCTTCGCCATCGTGGCTTTGACCATCGCTGTGGTGGGCGTCGCGGGCGTGCTGGCATTTTCAGTGAGTGCGCGGACGCGCGAATTTGCCATCCGCCTGGCCATCGGTTCGCAGCCGAGGCATCTGCTGACGCGCGTGATCGCCGAAGGCGCCCTCATTACGGCCTTCGGAATCGGCGCCGGATTCGCCTGCGGCCTCGCATTGCAGAGACTCGCCGGCAGTCTCTTCGAAAACGTGAAGATGCCGGACGCATGGGTGGTGATTGGCGCAGCCGGAGTGCTGCTGGCAGCCGCGGTGACTGCCTCCGCCTGGCCGGCGATCCGAGCCGCGCGGGTCGATGTGATGCAATCCCTGCGAGCGGAGTAACGCACGCCGCCGGCGCGCAGCGTCGACCGTCGGGTCGACGGGCAATCAGACGTGGCCATAGCGTTTGCATTCTAACCACGCTCCCCAAGCTGGCGGCTAAAGTGGTGGCGTCCCGCTACGCTCCGACCGCCGTGTCGACGGCTGGATTATCCCGTTGCCGACGAATCTGTGTGAAAACGCGGGCGTCCGCTCCCGATGGTCACGGCTGAACTTTTCACACAGACTCTGACGCCAGGGGCTGCACCCCCCTCCCTTACAACCCCGCACGTCAGTGTGGGGATCCGGTTCCCCTGAGAATTCTTTCTCCTACCCCGCACCACCTTACTTGAGAGATCCCCTTATCCCGCCGACCCTTGGTGTAGCCGCAGGCATCCTCGCCAGCCATTTCCTTCAATTCTCTCTCCGCCAATCCGGCTGGGCCGCCTTAGCTTTCATCCTGTTCGCAATTCCTGCTCGTTCGAGATGGCTCCGCGCCACCTGCATCCTCCTCGCGACATTCTTTACTGGAGCCTTCTCGGAGACCTGGCATCGCCTCGGCCCTCCGCCCACCATCGACGCCGGTTCGAAAGAGATCCTCATCCTCACAGGTTGCGTGGTGGAACCGACCGTTTTCTCCTCCAACCGCGAGCAGTTCACCCTGGAGCTCGACCCAGGTGCCCGCGCCCGCGTGAGCATGAATCTCGATGACGACGAGACGCCCCCGCGCCTCAACTACGGCGACCGCGTGGAGATCGACGCCCGGATCCGCGCTCCCCACAACTACGACAACCCCGGCTCATTCGATTACACCCAGTTTCTTGCCCGCCAGGAAATTTTTTGGACGGCATCGATGGCCCGCCATTCCACCGCCCGCCTGCTTCCGGGCCGCTGCGGATCGAAGTTCCGGGCTTTCGTGTACAGGCTCCGCACCGCGGCGCTTGACCGCATCGAAACGCTCTATACCGGGGATGCCTACACCACCGCGATGATGGAGGCCGTCCTCATCGGCGAGCGCTCCAAGCTGGAAAAGGTCTGGACCGACAATTTCCGCCGCACGGGAACATTTCATACCTTGGTGATCGCCGGATTTCACGTAACGATCCTCGCCGGAGTGTTGCTGTTGTTGCTACGCGTTTGCATGATGGGCGAAATGCCCGCCCTAGCCATCACCTGCGCAGCGGCGTGGCTCTATTCGCTCGTCTCCGGCATGCATCCTCCGGTGATCCGCGCCGCCGCCGGATTCACGATGTACGCCGCCGCCCGATTCTATTACCGCCGCGGACGCGTGCTGAACATCCTTGCTGCGATCGCCATCGTCTATCTCCTGTACGATCCTGCCGAACTGTTCGATGCGGCATTTCAGCTCTCGTTCCTCTGCGTCGCCGCGATTGGAGCCCTGGCCGCGCCTCTCTTGAACGCAACGAGCGTGCCGCTAGCGCAAGCGCTGCGGCACATTACAAACGTGGACGCCGATCCGCACCTGAAGCCGCGGCTCGCCCAATTCCGCGTCGAAATGCGGCTGTTTGCTGAGACTCTGCAAGAGATTCTCCGCATCCCGGCTCCATTCATTCTGGCGCCTCTTGCTTCGCTGGTCCGCGTGATGCTCTACGCTTACGAACTCGCGGCGATTTCCACCGTCATGCAGATCGGCCTCGCGCTCCCGATGGCCGAATATTTCCATCGCGTGTCATTTTCCGGTTTTTCGGCGAACCTGATCGTTTCGCCCTTGATGGGAATGCTCCCGCCGATCGGTTTTCTGGCGATCTTCACCGGTTGGCGCTGGGCAGCGGCGCTAGCCTCGGGAATGCTGCACGTCTCCGCGAGGGTAGTCGACTGGCACGCGCGCCTGGAACCATCCTGGCGCATCACAGATCCTCCCTTATGGCTGGCTCTCGCCTTCGTCGCATCGCTGCTCGCCCTGGCGATGCTCATTCCACACAAGTATCTCCGGTGGCCTGCGCTCGCCTTCGCCCTTGCTCTCTTCATCCTGCTGATCTGGCAGCCTTTTCATCCGAACGTCGCGCCGAACACTCTGGAACTCACCGCCATCGACGTCGGGCAGGGGGACAGCCTGCTGGTGTTATTCCCCGGCGGTGCGAAGATGCTCATTGACGGCGGAGGTCTGCTCGAATACGGGCCCAAGCGGCGCTCGAACCTCGATATCGGCGAAGACGTCGTCTCGCCCTACCTGTGGAGCCGCGGATTTCGCCGCCTCGACGTGGTGGTCGCCACTCACGCACATGCCGACCACATCGGCGGACTCCCTTCGATCCTCGAAAACTTCCGTCCGCGCGAACTCTGGGTCGGTGCGAACCCGCAACCGGAGCTTCTCGACCGCGCTGAAAAGCTGCGTGTTAGGGTTCTCCAGCGCCACGCCGAACCGACGTTCGATTTCTCCGGCGCCAAGGTGGAGATCCTCTCGCCTCCGGCCGGCTTTGTGGCCTCGAAAGCCGGCAACAACGATTCTCTGGCCTTCCGCGTCCAATTCGGTGCCCGATCCTTCCTCCTCACCGGCGATATGGAAAAGCCCATGGAAAGCATTCTGCTGGCTGAAAACGCCAACATCCATGCCGACGTATTAAAAGTCGGGCATCATGGTTCCAAGACTTCCACCATCCCGCCGTTTCTCGACGCCGTCTCGCCGTCGGTGGCCCTCATTTCCGACGGGTACGAGAACTCCTTCGGTCATCCCAATGAAGAGGTACTAGCCCGTTTGCACGATCGTCACATTGGCGTCCTGCGCACCGATCTGGACGGCCTGATTACCCTCCGCACCGACGGGCAGCGCATTTTCCTGGACACCATGCGATGGTCCCGCCCCGCTGCGCCCGCCCTGGGGCCGGTCTGGATGCCGAATTTGGTACACTAACAAGAGGATAATGCGTCCTTACGCATGAAGGGTAACTCTTTGCGTCTTCAAGCTGGTGTTCTCGCGTCCTTGGCGTTGGCCTTGCCTTGTCTGGCGACCGAGCTTTACGAGTCCGTGGCTGATGACGCGAATCTGCCCATCATTGCCCAGTACCAGAGCGCCACGAAAACACAGCAGGCAGCCCTGCGTGGCGCGCAAATGAATGTCGACATTGACGCCAAACTCCCGAGACTCGAGAAACAAGGCAAGCTGATCGCCCTCAGGACCATTTCCACACTCGGTAAGATCGGCTATAAGATCCTTGGTTTTCAAGGTGATGACACCATTAAGCAGGAAGTGATCGCCCGATTCCTTCAGGCCGAAATGGAAGCCGCCAAAGGCGAGGATATCGCCATCACGCCCGCCAATTACAAGTTCCGCCATAAAGGCTCGATGGAGCAGAACGGCGTGCGCACGGAGATGTTCCAAGTTACCCCGAAACGAAAGCGTGTCGGTTTGTTTAAAGGTGATTTGTGGCTTGACGCCAGCACCGGAATGCCGGTTCGCGAATCCGGACAGTTCGTGAAAACTCCTTCGGTCTTCCTGAAAAAGGTCGAGTTTGTGCGCGTCTATCAGATTCAGGACGGCATCGCCATCCCGAAGCACCTGGAGAGCATCGCCGACGTCCGGGTGTTTGGCAGAGCCGAGCTGAACATCGATTTCACCAATTTCACCAAGCGGGATCCCATCGCGGAAGAGCCTGGCTCCGACCGTTGAGGAGAATTTCTTCTTTCCATGCCATTAAAGACTCTATTCCTGAACCCTCCTTCGTTTGAAGGTTTCGACGGCGGAGCCGGTTCACGCTGGCCCTCCACGCGCGAAATCGAATCGTACTGGTACCCGGTTTGGCTCTGCTATCCCGCGGGCATGCTGGAAGGGAGCAAGGTTCTCGACGCGCCTCCACACGGCGTTTCGATCGAACAGACCGTGGCCATGGCGCCCGATTATGAGCTGCTGGTGCTGTTCACCTCTTCGCCCGGTTTCCATGTCGACGTGAGAATCGCGACCATGATGAAGGATGCAAACCCCAAGATGAAGGTTTGCTTCGTCGGACCGCCGGTCACCATCGAGCCCGACAAGGTTCTGGACTCCTCCACCGCCATCGACTTCATCATCCGGCGCGAATTCGACCATCAGATCGTCAATTACGCCAATGGTACGCCGCTGAGCGAACTGCCCGGCGTCAGCTATCGCAAAGATGGTAAGAATATCCACAATCCCGAAGGCCCGGTGATCGAGAACCTGGACGAGCTGCCCTGGGTCACCAAGGTCTACAAGCGCGATCTGGATTTCCGCCGCTACAACGTCCCGTTCCTGCTGAATCCGTACCTTTCCTTCTACACGACGCGCGGCTGCCCGGCTATGTGCACCTTCTGCCTCTGGCCGCAAACGCACTCCGGACATCGCTGGCGCCTGCGCTCGGCCCAGGACATCGCCGCGGAGTGTAAGTACGCGCTTGAAAATTTCCCCGGCCTCAAGGAAATCTTCTTCGACGACGACACATTTAATTACCGCAAAGCCCGCACCCTTGAAGTCACCGCGGAACTGAAGAAGCTGAACTTCACCTGGTCCTGCACGTCGCGCGTCACAACCGATTACGAGACGCTGAAAGCGATGAAGGAAGCCGGCTGCCGGTTGCTGATCGTCGGCTACGAGTCGGGCGACGAGCAGATCTTGCGCAACATCAAGAAGGGCGCCACCATCGACATGGCCAAGCGCTTTACGGAGAATTGCCACAAGCTGGGCCTCACCGTTCACGGCGACTTTATCATCGGCCTGCCGGGCGAAACCCGCGAGACGATACGCAATACCATCGAGTTCGCCAAGCGCCTGGACGTCGAGACCATTCAGGTCTCCATCGCCCACGCCTTCCCCGGCACCGAGTTCTACGAATACGCCAAAAAGAACGATCTGGTCAGCATCAAGATGTCCGACGACGAAGGCCACCAGCTCCCCAACGTGATTTATCCCGGCATCCTCGAAAAAGGGGAAATGGTGGAGTGGGTGGAACGCTTCTACGCCGAGTATTATTTCCGTCCCAAAGCAGCCTGGCGCATTGTGCGCAAGTCCCTGTTCGATAATCACGAGCGGAAGCGCCTCTACAAGGAAGCTAAGGACTATTTGAGCCTTCGCGCCAAGCGCAAGAAATATGTGGCGGAGCAGAAAGCAGACCGCTTGGCCGCCGAGCGCGCCTAGTCGATGAAACCGGACGCCCGCCTGAAGTGGAAGACGCGCGTCTTCGCCATCATCGTCGTTCTCAGCAACGCGTTTGGGAATTTTTTCCTCGACCGCGGCATGCGCGGCCGCGTGACCACCACGCCAATGGAGTACGTTGCGGCGATTCTCAGCCCGTGGGTCATGCTTGGCATTTCGCTGCTGATCCTTTGGCTGCTCTCCCGCATGGCTCTGCTCAGTTGGGCCGATTTGAGCTACGTGCTGCCGGTGACCAGCCTGGGCTACGTGGCTACTGCCCTGCTGGGCCGCTTTTTTTTGAATGAGCAAATCTCTCCGCTCCGCTGGGCGGGAACACTGCTGATCGTAGGCGGAACCATCCTTGTAGGATTGGGAACGCACGCCGGAGACGAGTTATGAACCCCTGGGTGCTGGTCTCCACCGTCGTCTGTTCCACCGTGCTCGGCGATCTTTTGCAGAGCTTCGAGATGAAGCGCCACGGCGAAATCCAGGATTTTCATCCGAGCGGCCTCGCCAAGCTGTTTTATAGTCTTGCCCGCAAGAAATTCCTTATCCTGGGCATTTTCTTCATGGCAGTCTCATTTTTCGCCTTCATGACCCTGCTGGAGACCGCGGACTTGAGCTTCGCCGTCCCGGTTTCCGCCGCCAGCCTTGTGCTGGAAACCATCCTCGCTAAGCTGGTCTTGAAGGAACGGGTCGACGCGCGGCGCTGGGCTGGAGCCGCCCTGGTGCTCTGTGGCGTCGTACTCCTCGCCCAGTGATCCTGCTCATCATTTGCGCCGTTGCCGCGGGCTATCAACTGTTCGCGATAATGTCTTGCCTCGACGCTTCCTGGAAGACGCGAGGAATGCGCGGCGGCGTCTGGCGAGGACGCCCGCCGCGGGTGCGCCAAATGCTGATCTCGATCTTGAAACCCGTTCGCGGAACGGACGGAAATCTGGAAGCCGCGCTCGGTTCTCACTCCAAACTCCAAGGTGATTACGAACTGCTCTGCGGCGTCTCCAGCCTCGACGATCCCGCGGTTGCCGTCATCCGCAAGTTCCCCAAAGCGCGCGTCATCCAGTGTTCGACCGTTACTCCGAATGCAAAGGTCGGTGTGCTCATCGATCTGATGAAGGCCGCGCGTCGCGACATCATCATCGTCAATGACTCCGACATCTGCGTCGAGCCGGATTATCTCGACCGCGTCACCGCGCCACTGGCTGACCCGCAAGTCGGTCTTGTAACGTGCCTCTATCGGGCCGTCGGTGACACTTTCGCGGCGCGATTCGAGGCGCTCGGCGTGTCCACCGACTTCGCGCCATCAACACTGGTTGCGCGCCTGGTCGGCGTCGACGAGTTTGCCATGGGCTCGACCCTGGCATTTCGCAGGGCGGATGCTGAAAAAATCGGCGGCTTCGAATCCTTTGCCGACTATCTGGCAGACGATTATCAGCTCGGCCATCGGATCCATTCTCTTGGTCTGAAGTGCGTGCTCGCCGACACAATCGTGGAAACGCACCTCGGAGGTTCCTGGGTCGACGTTTGGCGGCATCAAGTCCGCTGGGCGCGGACCATCCGCGTCTCGAAGTTCTGGGGATATCTGGGCCTGCCCGTGACCTTCGCCACAGTGTGGGCTCTGGTGTGCCCAAATTGGCATTTTGGCCTCGCGATTCTGGCGACACGCATGGCGATGGCCATCGTGGCGGGCTGGTTCAAAATGCGTAGTATCGACGTGCTGAAGCTGTTCTGGCTGATTCCCGCGCGCGATCTATTTGGCGCCGCCGTGTGGGCCGTTGGATTGTTCGGCAACACCGTGGTCTGGCGCGGCCGCATGCTCCATCTGGATCAAGACGGACGAATTAAAGCCTGATCCCAGACGGCCGATAGACGGGTAGCGGCTTTCTGTCATGACCGTTCTCGAACCCGTCGCCGAAACCCAAGTCGTAAAGCAGAACCGGACACGCGAGATCGCGATCTCCGCACTGATCGGCGTGCTGTTTTTTCTGCTGTTGCAGGCCACGCCCGATGTTCCCGGCGGCTTCGACGGCTATCGCCACGTAAAGCAGGCCTGGCGCATTCTCGCCGAGCCTCGCGCTATGTTCTCCGACCCCTGGCGTGTCGCCTATTTCTGGCCGAAGCCGGTCGATGCCTGGTTCGGCTACGAGGCGCTCCTCGCGCCCTTCACCGCCATTCTCCCTCTCATCGCAGCGCTGAAGCTCTTTTCCGCGATCATCTTCGGTGGTATCGCTTATGTACTATTTCAGCTGCTGCGATTCCTGAACATCGAACACCGCATCGGATGGGTTGTAGTGATCCTGACGGGAAGCTCCGTCACGCTCTGCCGCGCGACGACGGTTCGGCCGTTTCTTCTGTCTGTTCTGCTCACCTTGGTCGCCGCGCTGCTGACGTTGAAGGACAAGCCGGTGAAGTTGCTGCTGGTCTCGGCTCTCCATGCGGTCTCCTATTCGATGTTTTTCCTTGCCGGATTGGCTCCCGCGATGTGGCTGCTGGTTCGCAGAGACCGCGCGTCGTTGAAGCTCGCTCTCGCCAGCGGGGCCGGAATCTGTTTGGGCTTGCTCGTAAATCCTTATTTCCCGCAGAATCTCTTGTTTGATTTTCTGCAAGCGAAAGTGGTCAAGATCGGCCTCGACGCGCACGTGCGCATGGGCGGCGAGCTGTATCCAGTGAACTCCTGGTGGTGGCTTCCGGCGTCGTTGATCATCGCGACGCTCTGGGTGTCCGCGTTGATCTTTCGGAGGAAGAGCAGTGCGGCATCAAATCTCTTCTTTCTGCTGTCGATCGCAACGTTCCTTGGCTCGCTGCGCGTCGGCCGCACAGCCGATTTCTTCGTTCCCTTCGCGATGTTGTTCGCCGCCACCGTGCTGAACCCCTACGCGGTGAAGTTGCGCGGCGATCTGAAATACGTCGGCGCGCTCTTCGCGCTCATCTGCGGCGTCAACGTTTTTCTGACGTTCCAATACGGGCGCACCTCGCCCTCGCTCGACCGTTTTCGCGGCGCGGCCGAGTTTCTGAAGCGCGAAGCACCCGGCGAACTGGTCGCCAACGCGCAGTGGGGCGATTATCAGTATCTGTTCTTCCTGAATTCGCAAAACCGCTACATGATCGGAATCGAGCCGACCTTCATGTACATGAATAGCGCCAGGAAATACTGGCTCTGGCAGCACATGAGCGATGATGAACCGTCCACCTGCGGCCGCGAGTTCTGCGCCGATGCCGAGCGCACGGACATCTCCCGGGCCGTCCGCGACGAACTGGGCGCGCGCTACATTCTGGCCGAGCACATCGTGAATCCCAGGCTGGAAGCCCTCCTCCGCCAGCACGAAGGCGTGCAGGAGGTATTTAGGGACGCCTCATTTTCGATCTTCGAGCTGGCGAAGTGAGCAGCCGGTTAAGGCTTCGTCCACACGAGTTCGGTGACCGATTCGTTCAGACCGTAGACGCTGACATTGAGTGAGCCATACAAATCCGGGCCAGGAACGCGCAGATTGATTTGCGAAACCCCAGCGACGATCCCGGGTGCGGCGCCTCCATAGAGCACTGCGGCGGAAAAGCCGGCGTCGAAATAATCCACGGTGCATGGCCCACTACCGCCCCCAATTGGCTGGAAAGAGCAGATGTTCCGCGCCGCCGTCGCCACCTGGCCATCGGCGAGCGGATAGAAATCGGATTGCCAGCCGGTGGCGTAGAACGTCACAACGGAGCCCGACTTGGCAGGATTTGCCTCCGAATTCACGCTCCCGTCTTGATTGATCACTGTCGGAAGCGCCTGCGCTGTGCCGGATGCGATCCGAACCGGATAATCGGGGCTGACGGCTGTGCCGTTCATGAGCCGCACTGTCGCCGGCGAGTTCATCGAGACCCCCATCGGCACAACCGCGTTGATCTGATTGCGGGAGACGTAAAGCAACGGCATGGCGATGCCGTTGATGGTCACCTGCACGCCTCCGAGCGTCTTCGGAAAGAAGCCGTTCGAGGGCGCCGCCGATACGGCCGTTGCCGGGCCGATGCCCGGTCCGTAGATCGAGATCACTTCGCCGGGCGAAATGCGCGCCGTGGCGTTGCCTCCGAAGACATTGCCAAAATCGAAGATCCGCATGGTGGGCGGGGCACCGGGGTTCAGCGTGGACACGAAGCCGTTGTATCCCCCTACGTGCAGCAGACCCGCGGAATCCACAGCCACCGATTGCGAAACGGTCCCGCTTGGGTAAAGCGCGGAGTACCCCGCGAAGCCCGAGGCGTCCAGTTGCGCGACAAATTCCGAGCCTGTCGACCAACCGAAATTAGGGAACGCGGGGGACGAGGTTGCGCCACCCACCCATACGTTGCCCACCGCATCAACGGCGATCGAGTTGACTGAATCGGCAAGGCTATTGAAGTTGTTGGTCCACAGGATCGCGGTCGCCGTGGGGTTGAGCTTGGCAGCATATCCGCTCGGTGGTGCACCCAAATGTAGTGCATAGTTGTATCCAGCCAGGTGGAGATCTCCCGCCGAATCCACGGCGATGCCGAAGACAGAATTCGGCAGATAAGTTAGGTAACTCAACCCAGCGCCGCTTACCTTGGCGGCAAATCCGGTGAACGACCCGGTTGGCATCAGCACGCCCGCCGTGACCGGAAGATGCTGGCCTCCACCCACATTGCCGGCGAAATACGCATTCCCTGCCGCGTCTACGACCACACCCGCGGCGGACGGACCAACCACGCCCGCCGCCACAGGGATCGGACCGGAGATCAACGCGCCGGAAAAGAGAATCTTATCGCCCGCTGGGGAGAGTGAAGCCATGAAGACGGCTGTGCTCGAGACGACAAGCGGACTCGGACCGAAGGGCATTCCGGGCGTATGAGGGAAATCAGCCGCGGTGGTGGTGCCGGTGAGATACAGATTACCTTTCGCATCGGTCGCGAGGCCGGTGACTGAGCTGAAACCCTGCGTGCCGCCGAAATACGTGGAGTAGAGAATCGCCGTGCCGTCGTTGGAAAGCTTCATCACGAAACCCGTGCTGTTCGCGCCCGCTTGCGTTTGCAGAGCCCGGCTCAGCGGGAAATCGGACGAGGTAGTGCTTCCGCCGATGTAGATGTTTCCCGTCGGGTCAAGCGCGATGGCTAGCCCCCGGTCGACGCCTTTGCCGGCGAACGTGTCTGTAAACAGAACCTTGCCGCTGGGGTCGAGCTTGGCAACGAACACGTCGGAGCCGCCGGACAACGTCGAAAGGAAGATGCCAATGGTGCTGAGGCCAGAGATCTCCGTGAGGAAGTAAGCGCTACCGAGCTGGCGGCTCCCGACGACGTATGTGTTCCCTGCAGCGTCAGTCGTGATGGCGGAAATCGTATACGGATTGGCGTCGCCCAACGACGTCGTGAATTCGCCAGCGACTGCCAGGGAGGAAAGAAGAAACAGGACGAATCGCATACGCCTATCGTAGCTCTCAGGGCGCGATCCAGATCGAAACAGAAAGCGTCGACGTTCCGGTCACATCGAACGTGTAATTGCCCGCGGTGACGCCCGTGCCCTCGCCGACGTTCAGATTGATCTGCGACACTCCGGCCACGATCTCCGGCGCGGCGCCGCCATACAGCACGGTTGCGGTCCAGGGGAATCCACCGGTTTCCGCGCTCGCCTGGCATCCAAACGTGCATGCGTTCTGCGCTTTGACCGCCACCTGTCCATCGGCAAGCCCCGCGAAGAAGTTCTGCCAACCGGTCGCATAGAACGTCACGATGGAGTTGAACTTCGCCGGATTGGATTGGGAATTGATCGTCCCGTCCTGATTCAGCACGACAGGATACGCAACCGGAGCAGACCTGTCGATCCAGACCGGATAATCGGGGCTGACGGCAGTGCCATTGGTGATGCGTACGGTCGCGCCGACGGTCGCGGTCAACCCAGAAGGCACCACCGCGTTGATCTGGTTCGCCGAAACATAGAGCAGGGGCATGTTCGCGCCGTTGATGGTCACCTGCACGCCGCCAAGTGCGGTCGGATAGAAGCCATTCACGGGAGCGCCGGTCACGGCCGTCGCAGGCCCGATGCCGGGACCGTAAATCGAGATCACTTCCCAGGGCGTGATGCGCGCGGTAAGGTCGCCTCCAAAGGCGTTTTGAAAACCGAAGATTTTCATGACCGGCGCGCCACTCGGATTGATCGCCGAGACGAATCCGTTGTTGCCCGCGACGTGCACCAGGCCCGCCGAATCCAGCGCGATGGCCTGCGCCACGCTGCCCGATGGATACCGCGCCGAATACAGCATCTTCGTCGCGCCTGCATTGATCTCCGCCAGGTAGTCCTCCCCCGTCGACCATCCGTTGGCGTTCGGAAACGCGCTCGATTGGGCCGTTCCGGTGAGCCAGATGTTTCCGCTGGAATCGAGAGCGATGGCCTGCGCCGCATCGGCTCCCACACCACCCAGAAACGTGGCCCAAGTAAGAGCGCTACCAGTGGAATTGACCTTGGCGACGAACGTCTGCACGTCCGGATTCGATCCGCTGGCGAAAACCGGCTGTAGAGTGCCCGGCGTAGTGGGGAAGTTCGAGTCGTTGGACGACCCGGCGAGATACGCATTGCCTGCCGCATCGACCGCGATTCCGTTCACGGTCGTGGTTGGGCCCAGGAGAGGATTGAACTGCGTTTGCCCCGAATCGACGTAGGTCAGATAGGCGAGCGCTCCTCCCGCAGCAATCTTCGCGACGAACGCACCAACGCCCGTCGGCGAGTATGCTCCCGCGGTCACGGGCAGATCCAGCGTATTTGTGTTGCCGGCGAAATAAGCATTTCCCGCCGCATCGAGAGCGATTCCTACACCTAGGGTGTACCTGGTCGCGAAGACGCAGCTGCTTCCGCCAACGCAGCCCGTCGCGTGCCCGACGATTAGCCCGGCGTAAACAACTTTGTCGCCGGCAGCGGAAATTTCCGCCACGAAGGCGCCACTGGTCGGCGTAAGGCCCATGAAACGGACCGATCCGGTGGGCATGCCCGGCGTGGATGGAAAATCGTTGGCGGCGCTCGCGCCGGTCAGATAGAGATTCCCTTTCGGATCCGTCGTGAGCGATGTAATCGACGTGGGACCCTGCGTGCCTCCGAAGTACGTGGAGTAGAGAATCGTCGTGCCGTCGCCCGAGAGCTTCATAACGAAGCCTGCTCCGTAAATTCCTGGCTGCGTTTGCAGGGCTTTGCTGAGTGGAAAATCGGAAGCCGATGTGCTTCCCGCGATATAGATATTTCCCGCCGGATCCACCGCGATGGCGGACCCGGTGGATGTTCCGCTGCCGCCGAAACGGTCGGTGAACAGCAGGTTTCCGTTCGGATCGAGCTTGGAGACGAAAATGTCGGTGAACGAAGCGCTCAACATGCGACTGCCAGCGACGTAGGTATAGCCCGCGGCATCCGTCGTGATGGCGGAAATCGTGTAAGAATAGGCGTCGCCTAGAGAGGTGGTGAACTCGCCGGCGATCGCGAGGGAGGAAAGTAAGAACAGGACGAACCGCATACCTTCATGCTCTCATTTGTCGAACGTATCACCGACAGAGCGCTCGAGCGTGTTCAAAAACTTCGCGCAACATCTTCGCCGTCAGCTTCCCCGTCGACGTATTTTGTTGGCTCGGATGATACGACGCGATCAAGACGGGCGAAAACCCGTGCACCACGTTGTGACCGAATTTCGCACGTTTGCCGATGATCGATAGATACGTATTGAACGCGATTCGCCCCAGCGCCACCACCACGCGCACGTTCTTGAGCAGAGCTAACTCGCCCTCCAGATAGCCGCGGCAATTCAGCAGTTCTTCCCTTGACGGCTTATTATCCGGCGGCGCACAGTGAGCCGACGCGGAGATGTATGCGCCGGTTAACCTCAATCTGTCATCGCGCGAAACGCTGGTGGGTTGCGAGGCGAAGCCGGTTTCGTAAAGCGCGCGATACAAAAAATCGCCTGATTTGTCCCCGGTGAACATGCGGCCTGTGCGATTGGCTCCATGCGCCCCAGGCGCAAGACCCACGATCAGCAGCCGCGCCTCCGGATCGCCGAAGGAGGGAACGGGCTTGCCCCAGTAGTCCTGATCCCGATACGCGCGTCGCTTCACCACAGCGATCTCCCGGCAATGCGCGCGCAATCGAGGGCATCGGTTACAGGCGACAATTTGCCTCTGAAGCAGGATTAGGTCCGCCATGATCGCCCAGATCGGCCGGCTCATCGCCGGTCAATCCCAGAATCTCATGCCTGTGGCTTTCGGCGTGTCCCGGTACCCTTCAAGACTAGCCGTGAGCTAGTCGTTCACGTCGGAATTCTCGACGAAGCAACTGTGGAACGCGCGGTCCAGAATATCCGCGGTCAGTTCCAAAGGCCTTCGCTCAAAATGAATGATATCGATGGCGTGGGAGATGACGTCGCGCGGGTGGCAGCGGCGGAATTTCCTGTTTCCCTGAACGTAGTGCCTATGAACGAAGCTCTGCACCAGGTTCGGCGGGCAGAGGATTTCCTTTTCGCGGCAGTAGCGCTCAAAGATCTGAATGAATTCTGGCGCTCGCGGGCTGCGCAGGAACATTTTGTATTGAATACGGCGGAGGAACGCCTCGTCGCCGAGTTGATCTGGCCGGAGGTTGGTGGAGAAGATCAGGAACGCTTCGAACGGCACGGTCATCTTGCCGCCGGCCTGGAAGCTCAGATAGTCGACGTGCTTTTCCATGGGCACGATCCAGCGGTTGAGGATTTCCGCCGGCGAGGCCTTTTGGCGGCCGAAGTCGTCGATGAGATAGATGCCGTTGTTGGCCTTCAGTTGAAATGGCGCGTCGTAGACTTTGGAGTTCTTGTTGTAGCTCAGGTCCAGCATATCAAGCGTTAACTCGCCGCCGGTGATGATGAAAGGGCGCCTGCAGCGGAACCAACGGCCGTCGTGCGGCTGCGAATCGGAGAGCGCGGACACCAGCGAAGTCTCTTCGTCGATCCGATGGTGATAAATGGGATCGAAAAGTTGAATGATGTTGCCCTGGCATTCAATCGCGTAGGGCATATAGATGGGTTCAGAATCCACACGGAACAGGGCCTCCGCCAGCGCGGTTTTCCCGTTGCCGGGCTGGCCGTAGATCAGAAACGATTTGTGCGAATTGACCGCGGGTCCGATCTGGGCCAAAATGTCGGCTTCCACGACCAGGTGCCGGAAGGCGATCTGGAGCAGTTCAGGACTGAGCCAGTTTTCGCGCAGCTTTTGACGGCGGACGATTTCGCTGTACTGATACAGAGGAACAGGCGCTGGACCCGTGTACTGATTATTTTCCAGAAACTCCCGAGTGATGTTGCGGCCGGCTTCCGTCAGTGTGAACACTCCCGACATGTTGCCCATGCCGAGGGACTTCTTCACTGCGACGAAATGTTGGCGCTTAAAGGTCTCCAGCGTCTCGTCGATGAGGCTGAAGGAAAATCCGATCAGGCTGGCGAGGTCGCGACCCACCAACTCGCCCCGGAAATATAGGAATTTCAGGATCAGCTGTTCCAGGATGGCCGGCGGAATTCCCGCCTCCTCAAGGCTTTCCGGAACTGGAGGGACCACCGGCCCCATGGCGGATTCGGGTGTTTCAACCAAATCAATCACAGAACTCACGGGATCAGTAGCCTCCGAACAGAGAAATAATGGGTGCGGTCTGCACTTACTCCTATATCGGGTGCGATTTCTCTCCACTGCATGCCTGCCCCCATCTTTGTGCTTCTTGCGGCCGTAGTACCATTCGATCGAGCCGCGGATGGGGAGGTCAGCAACATGAAAGAGCCGCGACCCTCGGGAGCGGTCGCGCTCGGATCTGCGGTCAGCTCTTCTTTGCCGCCGGCCACTTATCGAGCTTCTTGCGAATCGCCTCGGCGTTCTTCGCGGCCGGCGCCAGCTCCAGATATTTCTCGTACGCGTCGCGCGCCGCGGCGTGATCGTTTAGCTTCTCCTCGCTTTCGCCGAGCTTCAGAAACGCCTCGGCCGAACCCGGATCCCACTTTGTCGCACGAAGATAGCGCCTCGCGGCGGCGTGATAATTCTTCTTGGTCTTAAAGTAGTAGTCGCCGGCGGTAATGTTCTTCTGCGCCTCTAGCGGATTCAACGAAAACTCCTCCGGCTTCAGGGCCTCATCCTCTTCGGGAGGCTCCTGCACCGCCGGATTCGCGGTGGGAGGCTTTTTTTGATCCTGTTGAGGTTTCGCGGGGGGCTGCTGCTGTGCGAGCGCGATGGCGGCGGAGCAGAGCGCACCCACCAGGACCCATGTAGACACGCGTGACACAATTAAAGTATAAATCCCCTCGATCAGCTACGCGAACGCGCCTCAGAGCTGCCTCTGCTGCCCGGAGTGTATCTTTACAAAGACGCGCACGGTTCTGTGATCTACGTCGGCAAGGCGAAAAATCTGCGCGCGCGCGTCCGCAGCTACTTCAACGTCGACCGCCTTGCCGAATCCAAGACCGGCACGCTGATCCACGAAGCGCGGTCGATCGACTTCATCGAGGTCGACAACGAAAAAGAAGCGCTGGCGCTCGAAAACAACCTGATCAAGCAGTGGAAGCCTCGCTACAACATTCTTCTTCGCGACGACAAGACGTATCCATACATCAAGCTCACTGGCGAGAAATATCCGCGGGTCTACGTGACGCGGCGCTTGCGCAAGGACGGCTCCACATACTTCGGCCCCTATTTCCCGGGAAATCTGGCCCACCGGCTGGTGCACTTCATTCATCGCCACTTCAAAGTGCCCTCCTGCCGCGTCGACTTTTCACGCAAACACACGCATCCGTGCCTGGAGTATCACATCCACCGCTGTTTAGGCCCTTGCGTCGAAGGCCTCACCACGGATGAGCGCTACGCTGAGGCGGTTCGCTCCGTGCGAATGTTCCTCGAAGGCCGCCATAAGGATCTGGCCCAGGAGTTGCGGGCCCGCGTCGACGAAGCGAGCCTGGATCAGCGGTACGAAGAAGCCGCGGCAATCCACGAACTGGCGCGCACCGTCGAGGAACTCGGCGAAAAGCAGAAGATGGCTTCAACCGAGGGCGGTGACACCGACATCTTCGCCTACTACGCCGAGCCTCCCTTGATTGCCGTGAACCTGTTCCACCTGCGCCACGGCCACATCGTCGATCGCCGTGAATATTTCTGGGAGGATCAAAAGGAGTTCGATCCACCGGAGTTCTTCGCATCGCTGCTGAAGCAGGTTTATCTCGACGATCCCTACGTCCCAGCAGCAATTCACGTCCCGGTGGAGTTTGAGGAGCGCGAGGTTCTAGAGGACTTCTTGTCGGAAAAACGGGGGCGCAAGGTGGAGATTCATACGCCGCAGCGCGGCCCAAAGAAGGCCCTGCTGGAGCTGGTGGAATCCAACGCCCGCCACAGTTTTGAGCAGCGCTTCCGCGTGCTGAAGCCGACGTCGAAGGCGATTTCCGAGGCGCTTCAGGACGCTCTCAACCTCGAAACTGCGCCGGACCGGATCGAATGCTTCGATATTTCGCACATCCAGGGCACCGATAAAGTCGCCAGTATGGTGGTGTGGGAACACGGGCGAATGAAGAAGTCCGACTATCGCAAGTTCATCATCAAGACCGTGGAAGGCAACGACGACTTCGCTTCCATGCGGGAAGTGATTACGCGTCGCTACGGACGTCTGAAAGAGGAAGGCGCGAAGTTCCCTGGACTCGTTCTGGTGGACGGCGGATTAGGCCAGTTGCATGCCGCCGCCGCGGCGCTCGAAGCACTCGGGATCACCGATCAGCCTTTGGCCTCCATCGCTAAGCGCGAAGAGTGGATTTACGTCTACGGGCAGGAAGACGAGCCCATCATCCTCGACAAATTCTCGCCTGTGCTGCATCTGGTGCAGACGGTTCGCGACGAAGCGCACCGGTTTGCGGTGACGTTCCATCGCACGCGCCGCAATGAGAGCCGCATGCGCAGTGAATTGGAAGGGATTCCGGGGATCGGGGAGAAAACCGTGATGAAACTCTTGCGCTACTTCGGCAGCCTGGAACGGGTTCGCGAGGCTCCGGAGGACGAGCTCGCGAAAGTCGCCGGTCCGGCCGCCGCGCGCAAGCTGAAACAATCCAATACTTCTACAACGGAAGCGGCAGCCTTAGAATAGGTCGCCGATTTCCTTGGCGATCGAGCGGGCTTCCAGATGAATCAAGCCGGCGTTGCCGCCTTGCGGACTCATCACCGCCAACACCGCCTTCGTTCCGGCCGAGTACACGAACAGCGCGCCTTCCTCGGCTTGGATCGACACTTCACCCAAAGTGCCCGCAGCCATGCTGTCCGTGATACGGCGGCCCAGGCTGGATGCGGCGGCGGCCATGGCGGCCACGCGGTTCGGATCCTGTCCGTTGGAAAACGAGTGAGCGATCGGAAGTCCCTCGTTGGACGCCAGCAGGACGCCCTTCAATTCCGGGATCGCGCCACGCAGAGCCTCAATGTGGCCCTTGATTGCTTCACCTTTTGCCATTTTACTTCTCCCTTCACTTTTCCCCGATGAGCGGTTAGAGGTGCCCGGCCCTTGGTTTTCGCCGGGCAGATGCTCGCGCATACACTGTCCGCAAGCATACGGATAATCGACTGATGGGGAAATAACTTTATCGTTCCGGGGAGGGTAAAAGCACGAAACCAGGCTTAGGGAAAGTCAATTGCTCCGTAGTACTTAGTCTAGGCCCGAGTCGTGTTCCATTATGGAAATTTTCGCGAGGATTCGGGGTTTCTCACAGCCGCCGAAACGGGGATTTCTAAGGTGTCTGTCGTAAGAGGGACTCAGGCGACTGCCTCAAATCTGGGTCTTAAGTACTTTACCGCATAGAAAGCAGTAAGAGGCCCCTTTAGCATAAGGGCAAAAGGGACGATCTAAGCAACATGCGGTGTTTGTATTGCGGGAAGGAGCTGGCGCTCCTCAAGCGGTGGACCGGCGGAGGGGAGTTCTGTTCGGATGCGCACCGTCAGCGATACCAGGAAGAATACAATCAGCTCGCGCTGAACCGTCTGCTTCAGGCGAAACCCCCCGCGGATGCGGAGGCGTCGCGCCCGAACGAAGCGAAGGAACCCAAGCCCGCCGCGACTGCCGTGGCATCGCTCCCCCCGGAGCCGTCCGTCGCACCGGCGCCTACGGCCCTGGCGATCTCCGAGAGTCCTCAACCCAGTGCCCTTCAACGCGAAGAGCCCCCTGCCATGGCTATCTTCGAACGCGCTCCGGAACCTGCGGCAATCGAGGAGCCTGCGGCCAAGCAACCCGACGTGGTGGCGCCCGCCGAAATGGCCGGATTCTTTTTCGAATTGCCTGTATCCGCGCTGACCCAAGTCGCGGCTTTTTCGAGCCCCGGCCTGGAGTTCCTGAGTGTCGCTTCCCCCGCGGAGCTCCCGAATCATCGCTATGAGCCGGCGGCCGAGACGCCGCAGGAAACACATCATTTGGAGTTGGCGGGACTACTATCAGTCCCCGTGGCCAACCGGGTTTCAAATTACGCCGCCACGAATACGCGGGAGAGGCGCCTGGACGTGCGCGAGTTTGTGCGGCCGGCTAAAGTAGTTGAGTTCGAACTGAGCCTCGCTGGCGAAACGGGACTCGAAGCCTGGAGCGAGCCCATGGATTTCACAATGACCCCGCAGGCGCCCGCGAATCCTCCCGTGCCGTGGCAAGAGCCTCCATCCGGATTCACTCCCAGTGACACGGAGCTGGGTGATTTAGGACGTCTCGCCTTCGCCACCACCGGTTTTTCGGACGAAGCGGCTGATGCTCACGCGGAGACCGACGAGTCCGAGAAACTCGCCCCGGCGGAAGCCAGAGTGGCCCCCGAACCAGAGCCGCCCCCTGTGGCGCCTACGGTTGTTGCCCCTACAGTCGTCGCGCCACCCCTCAACGCGCCGGCCGCCGAGGTGCGCATCGAAGCGGAATCGAGACTGGCCCCGCGCGGCACGGTCCTGGACAGGAGCTATCTCGAATTGCTCTCCGCGCCCAGACGGCCTGCGGCCCAGGCCTTGGCGGAGCCCAAGCCTGAACCCCCGGTGGGGCAGGTCATTGTCGAAGCGGTGTCCCAAGCACTGGTGGAGCAACCCGCGGCGCAACAGGCCGTCGAATCGCCGGCAGCAGAGGCTCCCGTAGTCGAGAGGATCGTGCCTCCTCCGTTGCCGCCTCCGGTTCCGGATGTTGTGACGGAAGCCGCGTCCGTCCCGTTGAACCCGGCGGCTCCCGGCAAAGGGAAGGCGGCCCAGGTATTCTCCTCCGCCTCTTATGGCGTTCAGGCGCAGGTCCCCAGATCGACGTCGCTGCCTTTAAGGCCAGTCATGACATTTGGCCCGGTTCCGGTGAAAGAACCAGTCCCGGTGAAAGAGCCAGTCAAGGACGCTCCGAAAGCCAAAGAGGAGAAGAAAGCGCCGTCACCCGCCACCGACGCGAAGAAAATTCCGGCGCCCATCACCTCGACGTTCCGTCCACTCGTAGCCGACGCCCCGTTCAAGCCGATCGCGAAGTCCGGCCCTCCACCCACGGCGAAGGAAGAAAAGAAGCCAGCCGCGAAGCCCGATTTGAAGGCAGACAAGAAGCCCGAGCCACGCGAGGTGAGGTCGAAGGAAGAAGTGAAGCCTGCCGCCAAGGCGGCCGAACCTTCGCTGCCTCCGCCGTACGGGGGTTCGGCCACGGATCTTGGGTTGCCGCGGCTCAGCCTCCAGCCCCCACAGGGTTTTTGGGGCCGCATGCCGATGGCTGCCAAGATCGCCGTCGTCATAGTGATGCTCGCCGTCGTCGGCGGGGTGATCGCTCTGTCGTCGAAGAGCGGGACCGCCTCATCCCCGATCGGCCATACGGCGGTGGTAGTACCGGGAACCGCGTTGCCCGTGGGAGACGCTGGCTGGATCACGGATTGGGGAGCCGATCCGGGCGTGCGCCGCACGCGTCAGATTTCGGTGTTGCGCTCTTCGCAGACCTATAGCGACTATCGCATCGAAATGGAAGGCCAGATCGAGAGCAAGGCCATCGGCTGGGTCTTTCGCGCTGCTGACCCGAAGAACTTCTATGTCACGAAACTCGAAATCGTGAAGCCTGGCCTGGAGCCGACCGTCGCGCTGGTGCGGTTCGGCGTGATCAACGGCGAGGAGCAGGTGCGCGCCCAGATCCCTCTTCCTTTGAAAGTTCGGCGCGACACCATGTTTAAGATCCGCTTCGATGCGGTGGGGAGTCATTTCATTACGTACGTGCAGGACGAAAAGATCGATGAGTGGACTGACGACCGTGTGAAGACCGGAGGCGTCGGCATGTACAGCGAGCGCGGCGAAGTTGCCTCGCTCAAAGGTGGCATCAATGTGGTGCCGCTCTTGGTTCGGAAAAAGGAATAGGAGCACTGGGAATCGCTATGGCGGATACGAACGAGACCGTTTTCTTCATCGACGACGACCTGATTGAAAGGTTGATGCGCGGCGACAGCGCGCCGGCTGACACCACGAAAAAGAAGCGTCCGGCCGAGGCAAATTCGCTCGCCACCGCCGTGAAGCTCGCGGCCGACGGCAAGCTCGACGAAGCGGTGAAGGAGCTGGAACGCGCTTTGACGCGCGGCGAGAATCGCACCGAAGTCGAAACCGGCCTCGGCCATCTGTGCTTTGAGCAGCAGAAGTGGGAGGAGGCTGCGCGCCACTACGCTAAGGTCGCCGAACTCGAACCCAAGCATCGCACCGCACATTACAACCTGGGCCTCGCCCAGGAGCGTCAGGCGAAGTTTCCCGAAGCCGCCCATTCCTTCGAGACGGCGCTTGCCGTTGACCCAGCGCGCTGGCAAGCGCGTATCGGACTCGGGCTCTGCCAGTTGCAGCTCGGCAAACCGGAGGACGCGCTGGCGAACTTTGACGCCAGTATGAAGGACGGTGCCGCGCAGGACGGCAATCAGGACCGCGCGCTATTCGGTAAAGCAGTGGCCTTACAGCAACTGGGCAAACTTCAGGAAGCCGACGAGTTATACCGCAAACTGTTGCCCGCCAATCCCAACTCTGCCGAGCTTCTGGTGAATCTCATCGCGCTCGCGAGCGCCCGCAAGGAAGATCTGAAAGTGAAGGAGTTCTCCGAGCGGCTCCTGAAAATTCGCCCTCAATCCCCGCAAGCTCTCGAAGGGCTCACCGCCGTGGCGCTCTCGCGCGGCGACTACAGTTCCGCCGTGCAGCATGGATCCCAGCTGGTGAAGGTCGCGGCCAACTCTTATGACGGTTGGTTCAACCTTGGCATCGCCTACCAGCGCACCGGACGCCTGGAGCAGGCCGCCAACGCCTATCGCGAGGCGTCGCGGCTCCGTCCCGAAGCGCTGGAGCCGCTGGCAAACCTGGGTGTGATTCTCCAGGAGCGTGGCGACCTCGCTGGTGCCCGCGCCGCCTACGCCCGCGTCCGCGAGCAGCAGCCTGAGCAGCCGGGCGCGCTCTGGAACCTCGGCCTGCTGGCCGAGCGGGAAGGCAAAGCCGAGGAAGCCGAAAAACTTTTCGAAAAGCTTGTGTCCCTGAAGCCGGACTGGGAGGACGCAGCCTTCCGCCTCGGCTATCTACAGCTTCAGCGCGGCGAGTATCCGAGCGCCGTCGACAGCTTCGAAACCTGCCTCAAGAAGAGGAAGGATTGGACCGACGCGCTGCTGAACCTGGGGCTCGCGTCATGGAAGTTCGGCGATCTGGAAGCCGCCGTCGCGCACTATGTCCGCGTGCTTCAGCTCCAGCCGCGCAATCTGGACGCCCTTCGCGCCCTCACCGCCCTGTCCATTGAACGCAAGGACTCGAAGAAAGCGCAGGAGTATTTCCAGAAGCTCCTCTCCCTGGGCGAGCGTCCGGTAGAGCTCGCCTTTAACCTCGGCTTGCTCCTGCAGGCCAATGGCGAGCACAAAGCCGCCGCCGAGTGCTATCAGGTGGCCGTCGAGAAGAAGCCCGAATTCACCGAGGCTATGCTCAATTTAGGCCACGCCCTGAAAGCCGACGGCAAGGAAGACGAGGCGAGGCAGATCTGGAGTAAGGCCGTGAGCGCCAACCCGGAACTTGCGGGCTCCTACTTCCACTAAAGCCTCAGCCCGAAGCTACTCTTCTCTTCGGTGGCCTTCTTGGCCTTGGACTTCGTTGCCTGTGTCGTTTTCTTGGTCTTAGCTGTGGTTATCCCCCTAAGCGATTCATTCATGGCACCCTTTGACACGCATCGTGCACGCACTTGTTTCAGGTTCTGATGGCCGGGCAGGTTCCAGTGATCGTATACTCCGCGGCGAAGTGGCTGCGCAAGGCTCCCCGCCAGGTGATGCACGTTCTCGCGCTGCAACTTGCCGCGGCGCTGGCGGCATTCGCATCCGTTTACTGGCTCACCTAGAACTCAATTTCCTGCGGATTCAACCACATCGCTATCCCGCCGGAAGGGGCTTGAAGCAACTCTCGCCTACGGTATAGGCAGGAGCTCACGTGCTCTTCCAGCAGAGAACGGAGCCGGTCAGAAGGAGCAATTCTAGAACTGCCACCGAGCGGGCCTGAGCGTTGGATGTCAGCCGGTACAAGAGCGGTGCCCTGGCCGTTGCGGCGCAAATCAAACGGAACTTCCCTGCTAGGGAAGCAAAATCTGGCTAATGGGCGCGCGTCCGATAAATTTTCTTGGTACTAAGGGATCTTTCTCAGCAATCTTCCTAGCTCGTGCACGGAGCGGGTGTAGGCAACTCCCTAACTATTTCCATCCCTCGGTCCGCCGATGGTGTACTGTGACCGAGTACTTGCCGCGTGTTCTTCGCGTAAACTCCAACAGCATCGACGCAGCCCTTGAGCAACTCCCGTCCGCCGACGCGATCGTGATTGAAGACGCCACTGTCTTAGAGGAGTTTCTACAAGCCGCCGAAGGTATTCCGGTCATCGTGTTCGACCCATCGGCCTCTGTTGCCGAAGCCGTCCGCTACATCCGACTCGGTGCGCACGATGTTGCCGCCGCGGAAGACACCGCGGCCGCCATCATCGACGCCGCGGTCGAGTTTCACCGGGGACGCCGCGCCACCGATTCCGCTGCAGAGCCGTGGCGCAAACACATTGTCGGTTCCAGCCGTGCGATCATGCGCACCATCGAGATTATCCGCCTGGTCGGTTGCCGCCGCTCCACGGTATTGATTACCGGCGAAACCGGAACCGGCAAGGAAATGGTCGCCCGGGCAATCCATCTGGCCAGCCCCCGCGCACAACAACCGATGGTTGCGGTGAATTGCAATGCCCTGCCCGAGAATCTGCTTGAGGCCGAGCTGTTCGGCCACGTCAAAGGCGCGTTCACCGGGGCTATTCTGCATCGCGTGGGCCGTTTCGAGCAGGCGCATCGTGGCACGCTGTTCCTTGACGAAGTGGGCGACCTTCCGCTCGATATGCAGACCAAGCTCCTGAGATTCCTGCAGGAGCGCGAATTCCAGCGCGTCGGCAGTTCGGAAACGATTCGCGTCGACGTGCGCCTGATCGCCGCGACTAACGTCGATCTGACCCAGCGCATCAAGGAAGGCAGGTTCCGAGAAGATCTGTACTACCGCTTAAACGTCGTGCCGATCGCCGCCCCGCCCCTACGCGAGCGCCTGGAGGATATTCCTCTTCTGGCGCACCACTTCGTGGAAAAGATCTGCCGCCAGGAACAGATCCCCTTGCGCCGCCTCTCACCAGAAACCGTCGACCGCCTGAAGAACTGCACGTGGCAGGGCAACGTGCGGCAACTGGAAAACGCCGTCGAGATGGCGGTGGCTCTCAGCGGAGAGCGCGAGATTCTCTACCCGTCCGATTTTCCACTCGCGAACGTTTCCGCAACGCGCATCCCGCCGGCAAGCGCAATTCACACCAACGACTTCGAACAGACCGTCGGCCGCATCGAGAGACAGATTCTCGAAGAGGCGCTGCGCAAGGCCGGGGGCAACAAAACTGCCGCCGCCGAAATGCTCGGCCTGAAGCGCACCACGCTCGCCGCGAAGCTAAAGAGCCTCGAAGCCGTCGCCTGACGAATTTTCTTGCATCTCGACCCTTTTTGTGACATGTTCTTAACTAAATCGTCACCGTCGTGAAACATAGGAGGCGGGGATGCACACGTTTCGGTTCGGGGAACAGGCTGCGCTGATCGCGATGCTGGCCGCGGGACCGGCATGCGCGGGCATCCGGATTCAGATCGCTCGGGGACACCCGATCATCGATGGAATCTACGTGAACGGCCATGGCCCGTACCGATTCATGGTGGACACAGGGGCCACCCTGAATCATCTGGACCTGGCGATGGCGCAATCGATCGGTCTCAAGCCTACCTTCCGCACCGAGTTGACCGCCTCCAGCGGCACCGCCATCGTGACGGGAGCATCGGGCATCCGCGTGACCGTGGATACGCTTCAAGCCGACGAACAGACGTTTTTGTTCGCGGGCCTGGATGTGGTCCATCGGGTCCATCCCGATGTCCAGGGCGTTCTGGGGGAAGAGTTTCTTTCGCGGTTCGATTATCTGCTCGACCTTCGGGGCAAGCGAATCGAATTCGGCAAACAGGAACTGGAAGAGGCGAAGACTCGCGTGCCCTTTCAGACGATCACCGGCCGCCCAGTGGTGCCGACGAGCCTGGGAAACCTGGTGCTCGACTCCGGGGCAAGCTTGCTGACGTTGTTCGGCGTCCAGGCAGCGGCCGTAACGCGAGAACTCATCACGATGACAGGGTCGGTCAAGGTCGGCATGGTGGCGAGCAAGCTCATCATCGACGGCCGCATGTTCTGGCACGGGAGAGCAGTCACAATTCCACATTCGGCCGAGTCAGGAGCCACCGGCCTTCTCCCCGTCAGCTTGTTCAAAGCCGTCTACGTCTGTAATTCGGAGCAGTACATGGTCTTCAACTGAGCGGCATCGACGATCCGCTACACTGGTTGGACTCACGATGACCAACTAGCGTTCGATGGATCCTTTCCTGCTCCTGAGTCTCGTTTCGCAAGATGGCTCCGGTTCATGGTGATTCCCTTTGTGCTCTTGTCGATCCTCGGCGAGGCGGCGATGATCGTCGGAGTGAAGCTGGGGATTCAATAGAACGTGGCGCACGCACTTTTTGCTTGCGCCACATCCTTCTTATTCCAGAATCATCCTCGCGGCCTTCTCTGCGATCATGAAAACGGGTGCGTTGGTGTTGCCTCTGATAATCGCCGGCATGATCGACGCATCGGCCACGCGAAGGCTGGCGATCCCGTGGACTTGCAGCTTCGCGTTGACCACGCTCGTGGCGTCCTGGCCCATTTTGCACGTGCCCACCGGATGATAGAGCGTTTCTGCGTAGGCACGGAGGAACGACGCCGGATCCTGTTTTGCGAATACGGGTTTGCCGCGATATGGATCGAACGCCTTCGACTCCAGAAGCTTCCAGGCCCTCTTCAGGCCTTCGCACGCGGGCGCCAGGTCCTCCTGATTCGATAAATACGCGGGATCAATCGCCGGAGCCTGCCTTGGATTGGCGGAGCGCAGATAGATCCGCCCGCGGCTCTTCGGCGTTAACAGCAGCGCGCCCAGGCTGAAACCGTGGCCGGGCGGATTCTTCAATCCATGCTCGACGAAATACACCGGCGCAAAGTGCAGTTGCAGATCGCACTCGGCCAAATCAGGCCGGGACTTCAAGAAAGCCCCCGCCTCCGCGATATTCGATGTCAGCGGACCCGTCTTCTTAAAGATGTACTGCAGCAGGCTGGCTACGTCTTCGGCCTTGCTGAGCGAAACCGGCTGCGTGCACTCATACGATTGGCCGATGTTCAGATGGTCTTGCAGATTCCCGCCCACTCCCTCGAGGTCGGCGGCCACCGGAATCCCCAGCGCCTCCAATTCCCGGCGAGGCCCGATGCCCGAGAGCAGCATCAATTGCGGCGAGCCCACCGCACCGGCGCACAGAATCACTTCCTTGGCCGCGCGCACCTGCTGCGGCGCCGCGGCGTTCCTGACAAGAAATTCGACGCCCGCCGCGCGGCCCTCTTCGATCAACAATCGCGCGACGTGCACGTTGGTCCATACGGTGAGATTGCCGCGGCGTAGCGCGGGTTTCAGGAAGGCGGCCGCCGCGCTGGCGCGCACGCCGTTCTTCTGCGTCACCTGATAGAGGCCCGCGCCTTCCTGCGAAGGTCCGTTGAAATCGCCGTTCTTCGCGATTCCCTCCGCGCTGCAAGCATCCAGGAACGCCAGCGTCAATGGGTTGACACAGCGCGGATCGGAGACGCGCAGAGGGCCTCCCGCTCCGTGCTCGGCCGAAGCGCCGCGCTGTTGATCCTCGGATACTCTAAACAGCGGCAGAACGTCGTCCCAGCCCCATCCTTCATAGCCCATGTCGCGCCAGGCGTCATAATCGGCCCGCGCGCCGCGAATATAGATCATCGCGTTGGTGGAGCTCGATCCACCCAGCACTTTTCCGCGAGGCCAATACAGCCGCCGGCCGTTCAGGTGCTCCTGAGGCTCAGTGGAATAATCCCAATCGACGTCGCTGTGGAACAACTTGGAGAACGCGGCAGGAATATGAATCTCGCGCTTGCGGTCCGCCGGCCCTGCCTCGAGCAGCAGGACGCTGATATTGGGTTTCTCCGTTAGCCGCGACGCCAGCGTGCACCCTGCCGTCCCCGCGCCGATTACGATGTAGTCGTACACGTTGTCGTTGCATTATGGCATATCGATCTGCCTGCCCTCGGGCCACGGCCGTGGACTATGATGATGACTTGGGTGATAACAATCGCAGCGGGATTCGTGCGCGCGTTCTGCTGATCCTGACGTACCTGTTGTCCCTTGGGTGCCTGATCTGGACGCTACGCGACGCGAGGCTCGGTGAACTGTCGGACGACCTCGCCTCCATGAACTGGTGGTGGCTGGGACTGGCTGTGGTCGCCGACATTGCGGTGTATTGCGTGCAAGCGGTCCGCTGGGCACAGTTGCTGCGCCCGGTGGAACCCGTTACGTTCCGCCAGGCGTTCAGCGCGGTGTATATCGGCTTGTTCGCCAATGAAGTACTGCCATTTAAGGCGGGCGAGGTCCTGCGGTGCTACCTGGTTTCGCGCTGGGGTGGGAATCTGCCATTCTCGGTGGCGATTTCAAGCGCCCTCATTGAACGCATTTTTGACGGCATCTGGTTGTGCCTGTGCCTGGTGCTGACCATTCGCCTGGTGGGCCGTCATCATCACATGCGCTGGCTGATCGACAGCGGCTATGTTTTGGGATTCGTGGTGCTAGGCGGCGCAGCACTTCTGATGCTGGCGGTTTTTCTTCGCCAGAAAACGCGAGCCGTGTTCTCCGGAGACGGCTGGCAACGCCATGTGCGCATCCTGATCGACGATTTGAATCTGATCGGCCACTCGCGCTATCTCTATTTCGCGTTTTTCCTTAGCCTGGTCTACCTGCTGTTGCAAGTGATTCCGATCTACGCGTCGTTTCAAGGCTATGGCTTCGATCTGACTTTGAGCGTCGCCTTTGCGCTGATGGTGATTCTGCGCATGGGTAGTGTGGTGCCGCAGGCGCCAGGAAACTTGGGATTGTTCCAGTTCCTCACGAAGCAAGCTCTGGAGAGGCTGTTTAACGTGGTTCCCGCCGAGGCCGCGCGATTCTCGCTGGTGCTGTGGGGCACCGTAACCATTCCCCTGCTGGTGGTGGGCTTTATCGCGCTGATGGTCAGCGGCTCGAAGCTGTTTGAATTGCATCGGGCAGCCGAGGATCACGCGAGCGAGCTGGCGAAGAATCGAACTTCGTAGATGTCTTGCGATTCGTGGTTGACCGCTCCCTATCCAGTCACCGAATCATCGCATGGCAGAGCCGCGACCTGCTGGAGCGGACAACGCCAGGCTAGTGAACGGGCGACAGCCCGTTGTCGTTCAAAGTTTTCTGCGCTTCGGATCCCGTCAGAAACTTCAGGAACCGCCGCGCGGCTTCGGCTTGGGCACTTGATTTCAAAATCGCTCCGGTTTGACGGATCGGTTTGTGCCATTCCGCGGGCAGCAGCGTCCCTTTTCCGATCAGCAGCGTCCACGATGTGATCACCGCCTCCACGTTGCCGCTTTCGGCGAACTGCAGCGCCTGGCGGACGTTCTCTCCATAGACGATCTTGGGCTCAACGGCCTTCCAGAGCCCACGCGCCTCCAGCGCCTCCTTCGCCGCCACGCCGTAGGGAGCGTGCTGAGGGTTCGGAATCGACAGATGAATCACCGTGGGCTTCTTCAGGTCCTCCAGAGACGCCACGGAGCCGTTGGGCGACCACAGCGCGAGTCGTCCGATGGCGTAGACCGTCGCGTCCGTTACAAATCCGGCGGCGGCCAGGTCCCGCACGTACGATTCGTTGGCGGAAAGAAACACGTCGAACGGCGCCCCGTTTTCGATCTGCTGCTTCAACGATCCGCTGGAGGCCAGCGTGAAGCGGATTTTTTCCGGGTACGCCTTTTCGAGCTTCGGCGCGATGGGCGCCAGATCGGACGCGGCGGCGACCAGCAGGTCGGCCGCGTGCGCCGTCGCGCAGCACAGCACCAGCGTGGCGAGAAGCTTCATCTCAATTCATCGTACACCGACCACGTTTTCTTAACCGCCGATTCCCATGTAAACTCGCGCGCGCGCTCCAGACCGCGCCGCGACAGGTCCGCGCGCAACGATTCATTCAATGCGAGCCGCTCCAGTGCGTCGCCGATATCGAGCGGATCGACGAGCACAGCCGCGTCGCCCGCAACCTCCGGCATAGCGGAAGATGTTGACGTCAGAACAGGAATGCCGTGCGCCATGGCTTCCAGGATCGGCATCCCGAAGCCTTCATCGAGCGACGGGAAGGCGAAAATCGACGCACAGCGGTAGAGCGCCTCGAGTTGCTCCGCGGTGACGTAGCCCAGGACGTCGATGCGGGCGCGCGCGGAACTCTCCTCCACCGCCCGCAGCTCTTCGGCCGCGCCGAAACCGTCCGCCGCACCGGCGAGCGACAGACGCCAGGAGTTGGGCAGTAGCTCGAAAGCCTTCACCAGCCCAGCAACGTTCTTCCGTCGCTGAAGGGCGCCCACGGAGAGAACGAGGTTTTCGCGCGGGCCAGACGGCGAAGCCATGCGCACGCCGTGATGGATCACGCGGATGCGCGCCTTGTCTACTCCCAACAGACCTTCGACCTGCGATGCGGTGAAGCTCGACACGGCGATAATCAGGTCGCTGCGCTGGGCCGCGCCACGCGCCTGCTCGGCGAATCGGGCGCGAAATTCGGGTGAGGAGTAGTTGCCGGTCATCACGAACAGGTCGTGAAAGGTCGATACGGTCCGGCGGGCCCTGGCATCCACGCGCTGATTCAGGGCGTGAAAGATCTCGGCTGATGGCGCGCCGCGCAACAGACGGCGTGATGCGTTGGTCGGCAGAGAATCCTGGAAAGAGCGAAAGAACCGGTGCGGGCGGTAGCAGAAGTGGAACGCTTGCTCCGGATGCGCTAGCGCCAGTCCGAACAGGATTTCCCGCGAATACACGCCGACGCCGGAGAGATTCTTGCCGAGACTGTAGGTGGCATCGAGAGCGATGGTCACTCTTTGCTATGTTCGCATGGGGCTATGTTCGCATGGGGCTATGTTCGCATGGCCAACGCGTTCGGAGCCATATCCATGGCGGCTTTGGCGAGCAGGGCTTCGAGCGTGGCCGGTTGATCGGCCGAGAAAATCGCCGACCCGACCAGAATTCTGTGCTGGAGGAGCGCGGCGTGGATGCGCGCCCAGGCTTCCTCCACTGGCTCCAGTTCGGTATCGAAAATGCTGATGGCGAAGCGAGTGGTTTCGATGCGGGCGAGCAGATCGGCCGGTCCCAAGAGATTGCGCAGATGGTCCGCGGCTTCGACGAGCACCAGATCCAGGCGCTGTTCGCCGTGCGCGGCGGCGAGTTCCGCCAGATTTCCCGGTTCGGCCACTAAGACCATCCAGCGCCTTCTGAGCCTCTCGGCCAGCTTGCGGTCACGTTCGGCTGCGGCGAAGAATCCCGAGCGATTCAGCAGGCCCGTGAGTGTATCGCGCGTGGAGGCGGCTCGAGCGGCGGTCAACAAGCGGTGACGCTCGATGGCGTTGCGCATAGCGTGCGCTAGTGGCGCGCAGTCCACCAGTTTCTTTTCCAGATAATCCTGCGCACCATCGCGGATGAGCCGCAAACCGAGGGACGCCCCCTCAGCGCCGATCAGCAGCACCACCGGGACGTCCTGCGCGACCTTCTGCGCGCGGCGAAATGTCTCGATGCCCCGGCTGTCGGGCAGGTCTAGGTCCAGCAGCAACAGATCGACCTGTTCACTCGCCAGAATCGCCGCTGATTCGCGCCAGGACCCAGCATGCGCGATCTCGATTTGCACCCAGTCGTTCCAATAGCGGCCCTCACCGATCTCCAGCAGGACGTCGCGCAGGAAGAGACAGTCTTCGGGGTCGGATTCGGTAAGTAGCACGCGCATAAAGGACAGCCCGTACCCTACTAGTGCGGCAAGCCGTCTAGTTGTCTCCGACTCATTTGTCGGGCCAGAGTTCGCGGATCGCCTCGCGATTCACCAGAGCCCTCCAGCGGGCATCAAAGCGCGCCGCGATGTCCGGACGGGAGGCGAGATGTCTACCCAGCCCGAGCCGAACGTGCGGCTTGCCCACGGTCTGTTCCTCCAGCGCGAGTCTCTGTTCCACGTCGGCCCAGCGATTGGTTAATCCACCGGGATCGATCAGCACGACACGGTCGTCCACGATGCCAAAGTTCTTGAGATGCGCGTCCATTGAAAACAGCCCGATGCTCCAGCCCTTCTGCCGCGTGGCCAGCAGCCGGTTCAGCCACAGCTCGAATTCCTCGAAGCGGCCAGCGCCCGCAAGGTCTTGGAACTTCTGGTATAGCGTGGTTTCGACGCGCTCCGTGGCGCAGGAGACGGTGAGCGAGCCGGGCCAGCCTCCGACCTTTACGCGGATCGACGGGAAGGTGATCTCTTCAGGTACCAATGAAGATCCGTGCAAGTGCTCTCGAGCAAGGCGCTCGCCGCGTGCGCTGCGAAAATGATACTGCTTCCAAACCTCTTTGATGTGCGCCCTGAACCAGATGGCTCGCGGGAGGATCACCATGCTGGCCTGCGCCATCATGCGGAGGAATCGAATTTGCCTCGACGGCTTTTCGAGCAGGCGCCGCCCCATCGACCCGGGCAGGAGCCTCTCAACTCTGCGCAAGACTTTCCAGATGCCGATCAACGCGACGATTTCGTAGGGCGCGCGCTCGCGCTTCACCACCCAGTGCGGCGACGCATAGACAATCTTTCCGATGCCTTCGCCGAGGCGGATCAACTTGCCTTGGGTGAGTTCGGCCGGCGCATGCGACAGGACCTGCGTTTCACGAGCGATCTGACGGGCAGCGGCGGCCATGGAGCACCTACCAAGAGCCTATCGCGGGAGGAGGCCGAGTGGAAAGGTGAGCCCTAAACCGCCAACTGATATTCCTTCAACTTCCGGTACAACGTCGTCCGCCCGATCCCTAACAGATGCGCGGCCACCGCTCGATCGCCCTTGGTGTAGTCGAGCGCGTTCATGATGGCTCTCCGCTCCAGTTCCATCAACGGGATGATTGGCGCGGCCTGCATCGGGGCCGGAGCTTCGAACGCAACTTCGGGCGATTCGACCGGTGCGGATGTAGACACGGGTGCGCCCCAGCTGGACGCTTTCGCCGTCAGATACTGTGTCTTCTTCTGCAGCAGATGATTCTGCAGGTTGGACGGCAGGTCGGCGGCGTGCAGCAGCGGGCCGGAATTGACGGCCACCATGTGCTGGACACAGTTTTCCAGTTCACGGATGTTGCCCGGCCAATCGTAGCCGAGCATCACTTCCATCGCCTCCGCCGTCAGCGTGTAGTTGCCGCCGACGCGCGAAAGGAAATGGTGAATCAGCTCTGGAATATCTTCCTTGCGTTCGCGCAGAGGCGAGAGGCGGATGTTGATGACGTTCAACCGGAAGTACAGATCGCGGCGGAACGTTCCCTTTTCCACTTCCTTGGCCAGGTCGCGATTCGTCGCCGCGATGATCCGGAAATCCGAGCGCCGCGTGGCCAGCGATCCCAGTGGGCGAAATTCCTTTTCCTGCAATACGCGCAGCAGCTTGGCCTGGAGGTCCAGGGGAAGCTCGCCGATTTCGTCGAAGAACGCCGTGCCGCCATTGGCCGCCTCAATCAGCCCGATCTTGGTGTTCGCCGCGCCGGTGAAGGCGCCTTTGACGTGGCCGAATAGTTCACTCTCCATGAGAGGGCCCACCATCGACGAGCAGTCGATGGTAACGAACGGCCCTTGCGGGTTCTTGCTATGGATCAGGCGGGAAACGACTTCTTTGCCGGTTCCGGTCTCGCCGAGTAGGAGCGCGGGCCAGCGGCAGCGCCCCAGCTTGTCCACCATCCTCAACACCTGGCGCGCGCGAGGCGATTGCCCCACAAGAACATGTCTGGATTCGTCGTGATTTGGAATCATCCTGGCCCCGGTCCCGATTCTGGACGCCAAGTCGGCGTCTTTTAGATAGAGTGTGTTCGACAAAGATAAACTCTACGATCGATTTGAAACTTCCTCAATTCCCCTCTAGGGAGATCGGGGGTAAGTCCGATGCGGGTTACATCCACCCCCCAGATGGGGGTATGGAGCGGCAACCTTTTATACAGGTGCCCCGCACTGACGTGCGGGCTGTACGATGCCGCGGCGTGTGCCGATGGTTTCGCGTGACTCGATACGAAACTACGGCTTGCGGATCACTTTGATCTTGACGCGCACAATACCGGCCTGCACCATGTCGATTTCGCGCGCGGCGGCAAGAGAAAGATCAATGATGCGGCCGTCGACGAACGGCCCGCGATCGGTGATGCGCACGTCGACCTTTTTTTTGTTTTCGAGATTCGTCACTTCCACCCACGTGTCGAACGGAAGGGTGCGATGCGCGGCGGTGAGTTTTCTCATGTCGAATATTTCTCCGCTGGCGGCGCGGCGTCCGTCGTAGGGAATGCCGTACCAGCTCGCGATTCCGGTTTCCGTTTCGCCGATACGCGCGGGCTTCACCGCTGCCGGAGCATGCGCAGCGGTTTTTTTTGCGCAGCCGGTGGAGACGAGCACAGACGCCGCGAGCATTAGCGCGAACAGCGCCGGACCCGCATGGATAGGCCTCCAGAACACTAAAACAATTCTACATGATTACGTTTTTGAGGTTTTGCGCCGTTCGCCCGTTCCGGGAGCATGCATTTTTTTCTTGACTTTGATTCGAAACCACCTTATAAAGGGGACACAACCGCGTTCTCCTAGGAGATCGCGAAATTTTGATGTAAGGGAGAATCAATCAATGTTGAACGCAACCAAGAAGAAAGCGCCTGCTAAGAAAAAGGCTGCTCCGAAGAAGAAGAAGTAGTCAGCAGCGTATTCGAGTTCGATCGATCGGCCCCGAGAAATCGGGGCCGTTTCTTTTTTGCGGGCGGTCTTAGCGGCACAGCGCGGCGACCTTCGCGCGCAACTCGTCGTAGGTGAGAACACCCGGGTGATAGAGCCTCACAATCCCTCCCCGATCAATGAGCACCAGCGTCGGAGTCGTGCTAGCCCCGTATTTATTGAAGTTTTCCTCACTTACCGGCGCCGGTGCATCTAGCAACATCGGATAGAACTGCCGCCGCACCGCATCGATGTAGAGCAGCTCCACTTCCGGAGCAGCGTCGTCTCCCTTGCCGATGTATCCGTACTTCTGCGTCGGCGTGATGAGAGTGAAGCCCTTCGGCGCGAATTCTTCGCGGACGCGCGCGATGATCGGGCCTTCATACTTGCAGTCGCCGCACCAGTGCGCCCAGAAGAACAGCATCACCGGCTTGCCGGCCGGAATCGCCACGCCCTCCAGGGCCGGAGCGCGCTTGCCTTCCAGACTCAGCAGGTTGATATTCTTCTGAATGCGCGCGCGGAAGGGCGCGGCGTGGTAGACCCTGAGCTGCTCCTGCAGATAGGCGATGGCTTCGCTGCGTTGCCCGCGCGTCACCATGACGTTGGCTTCCACCTCAATCGCCGCGCCAAGGGCGACCTGCAGGTTGGGTGTGCGCGCCACCGGATACGTCCTGGACTGCTCCACTGCCAGCTTGTACGTTTCCTGCGCGAGCTTGTCGGCCTGGACTGGGTTCTTGCGCAAGAACTCGCCGCGCGCGATCCAACTGAGCGCTTCCACCGATTCCGGCGTCACACCGTTCGCAGTCCGGTAGGAGCGCACCATCTCCATGGCGGCGGCAAAGTTGTTGACGGCGATGGCTTGCTTTACGGCAGTGACCAGCCCCGCCGCGCGCAGCGTCGACAGGAGCGTGAGAGCAAGGAGCGCGAGCTTCATCTACATCGACGATAACAAGTAACCACCGTCGACGACGACTGTCTGTCCGGTCATGTAAGAACTTCGGTCGCTGGCGAGCATGAGCGCGATTTCGGCGATCTCGACCGGTTGGCCGAGATGCCGCACGGGTTGATGGCCCACCTGTTTATCGAGCCTGCCGGGGTCTTTCCAGTAATACTCGCTGAGGACGGTCTGGACCAGCCCTGGCGCGATTGCGTTGACGCGCACGCCCTTTGGGCCCAGCTCCACCGCGTAGGATTGCGTCATCATGATCAGCGCCGCCTTGGTCATGCTGTACAGCATGCCGTGGAACTGCGGCTTCAACCCGGCGATCGACGCGATGTTGATGATGGACCCGCTGCCGCGCTCGCACATTCCCGGCGCAATGAGCTTCATCAGCCGGAACGTACTCTTCAGGTTCACCTCCACCATCTTGTCGAACTGGCCTTCATCCATCTCCAGGACCGGGCCCTGCGCGATGTTCGTGGCGGCGTTGTTCACTAGGATGTCGATGCGCCCGAACTCCTTCATGGTCGCGGCGACCATCGCCTCAAGGTCCGCCGATTTGCCCACGTGGCAGGCGACGGGTCTTACGGCCGGGCCGATCTCCTTGGCCACCTCATCGAGCGTTTCCTGCTTACGCCCGCAAATGACTACGCGCGCGCCTTCGCGCACGAAAACCTCGGCGATGGAGCGGCCGATGCCTCGGGACGCTCCAGTGACGATCGCGACTTTATCTTTGAGGATGCTCATACATTGAGTAGGTTCCTTGTAAACGTGAAACTTTCTTCCAAGTCCTGGCGCTCGCGCTGCAGCGCGGCGTCGCCTTTGAGCTGCGGCAGAGGTTCGCGTGGATGCCCCGCTTCGGCGATTTTCACGAATCGCGCGAACTCCCACGCGGGCTGGTTCTTATACGGTTCCCAGAACTTCGGATCGTGATACGGAAACACGCGCCCGTTCGTGACGATGATTTCGAGCGTCACCGGCAGGTCCGGCCGCAGCTGCCTCAGCTTAGAGATGTATTCGCGAATCCCGACGTTTCCGTCGCCCATGCGCACCCAGGCCACCGCCGCGCCTTCGGGGACGCGCCACACGGCTGTATCGCGGCAATGCGTCGTCAGAACGTAGGGATAGAGAGTTTCCAGCGTCAGATGAGGATCCTCGAGCGCCCACAGGGGATTTCCGGAATCGAGGCAGACGCCAACGAAGTCCTTGCCCGCGACCTCTACCAGCGACTTCAGCTCCCGCGCCTGCATATCTCCGGCATGATTTTCGATGGCGACTTTCAGCCCCAAGTCCATCAGCCGCGAGCGCACGCTCTTGAGCAGCGCGGCCATGGCGTCCACGTGCCTGTCTATCGGACCGCCGGCGGAGGGGTCGCGGTCGGCGAATGTGCCCATGAACGTTCTGACGATGGGCGATCCCGTGAGGTGCGCCGCCTGGGCCGCCCGCATCATCTGCTCCTCGCCCGTGCCGAGCTTGGGATCGAAGGCCTTCGACGTCGGACAACAGGTGCGCGTGCCGACTTCAATCGCGAGGCCGAGCTTCGCTGCGTGATCCTTTACTCGCCGGAGGTTCGCTTCGTCGAGCGAACCCAGATAGGGCAGTTCGGAAAAATGCACCAGCTTGGCCCCGAGGCGCGCGCAGTAATCGAGCGATTCGAACGGCGTCCACTTCTGGCTGCGCACGCTGAACAGGTCAACGCCCAGGCGAGGACCGGCGCCGGCCGCGAGCGCGGTCTGAAGCAAAGGAGCCATGGCGACAAATCCGCGGCGACTGATCATAGCTTGAGCGACTTCAGGTACTGCCGGAAATCCGCGCCCAGATCACGGCGCTTCAACGCGAACTCCACGGTCGCCTTCAGAAAGCCGAGTTTGTCGCCGGCGTCATAACGATTGCCTTCGAAGCGGTAACCGTAGATGGGCCGGCTGCGCAGCATGTGCTTTAGTCCGTCGGTCAATTGGATTTCACCGCCCGCGCCCGGTTCGATCGCGTGAAGGGATTGAAATATCTCCGGCGTCAGTACGTAGCGCCCGATGATTGCCAGATTCGAGGGCGCGTCCGCTGCCTTTGGCTTTTCCACCATGTTGCGGATGCGGTACAGGCGGTCGCGGCCGCCGATGTGGGCCACCGGCTCGGCGTCTACCACGCCGTACTGCGAAATCTGATCCTTGGGCACTTCCATCAGCGCCACCACCGGCGCGCCGTAGAATTCATAGACATCCAGCAATTGCCGCAGGCAGGGCACTTCAGCGTCGATCACGTCGTCGGAGAGAATTACCGCGAACGGCTCATGGCCCACCAGTTCCTGCGCGCGCAGCACGGCATGGCCCAGCCCCAACGCTTCTTTTTGCCGCACATACGAAACGTCGATCAGGTCCGAAACGCTGCGCACGGTGGCAAGAAGGTCCTTCTTGCCGCGCGTTTCGAGAAGATGCTCCAGCTCAAAACTGACATCGAAGTGATCCTCAATGGCCACCTTGCCGCGTCCGGTGACGATGATGATGTTCTTCAAGCCGGAGTGGATCGCCTCCTCCACGCCGTATTGGATGAGCGGCTTGTCGACCAAAGGCAGCATTTCCTTGGGCTGCGCTTTGGTCGCCGGAAGAAATCGGGTTCCGAGCCCGGCTGCCGGAAACACCGCTTTGCGGACCTTTGCGATCATCGTACTCATTCTAGCCGCTTCGCCCGGTTGGCAGCGTTTGCATAATCGGTCTTGGCTGACGAGCCTGTGTGAAAACGCGCTTTACGCGGAAATTCTCCCTGGCGAAGGGGACTGACCACTGTGTCCCCGACCCACAAACGCCGCACTTTCAACAAATCGTGCTCAGTGGACACAGCGGTCTGTCCCCTTCGCTCCCGGAATGCCAGTCAAAAAGGAGGGTTTTCACCCAGACTCTGACGCCAGGGGCTGCAAGAAGACTTCGGAATCACCGAAACCACAAAGAATCGCAACCCGCGGGGAGCGGTCAGTCTGTGGCTTACGGTTTGGCCGGTTCCGCGATCACTCCCTGTTCATTCAGAATCACGATATCGGCGCGGCGATTCCGGGCGCGGCCTTCCTCGGTCTCATTCGACGCCACGGGAGCCGTGTCCGCATAGCCCGCGATCGACAATCGGCCGCGATCGATGCCGTATTTTGTTGAGAGCAGCTCCAGAATCGCGATGCTGCGCGCGGAGGACAGCTCCCAGTTGCTGCGGAACCGCGACGTGTTGATGGGGGTCGAATCGGTGTGACCCTCCAGCCGCACTGGATTGGGCATTTTCTGGAGCGCGGAGGCCACTTTCTCGAGGCCGTCGTAGGCGCCGGGCGAAATCACGTCCTCGCCCTGCGAAAACAGAGCCGCCTGATTGAAGCTCACCACCAGGCCGCGAGCCTGCATGCTGATCTGGATCTGGCCCGCGTCGATTTCTTTCTTGAGCGACTCTGACAGATACTTAAACGACGGCAGCAGCTCGACCGGCTTCTGGTTCCTCACGTCCTCCGTTTGCGTGCGCGCGCCGCCGGGCCCCTTCATTTGGGCATTGCCTTGCCCCTTGTCAGTAACGGTGCCGCCGAGGATCGCGGCGACGACCGAGGACATTTTCTCGCCCTCCAGCGCGCGCTTGACTGAATCGGAGACCTGCTGGGCTTTCCCTTTGTCGGCCTGCGAGGTGGCGAACATGACCACGAAGAACGCGAACAGCAGCGTGATGAAATCCGCGTACGATACCAGCCACCGTTCGTGATTCTCCTGCTCAGGGGCTTTTTGGCGGCGGGCCATGTTACGCCTCCGCTCGCGCGGACGCTTCGGATCCCTTTGCCGGTCTTTCCGCTTTCTTGTTTATCCCGCTGTGGGGATGAGGCAAATAGGATTCAAGCTTGGATCGGATCAGCTTCGGGTTCAATCCTTCCACAATGCCCGCCACGCCTTCCAGAATCATTTCCTTGCGGTGCGTCTCGTCGCGCATACGCGCCTTGATCTTGGCCGCCGCGGGGAGCAGGAACAGGTTCGCCAGACCGACGCCGTACAGGGTCGCGACGAACGAGACGGCAATGCCGTGGCCCACCTCGTCGATATTGGCCAGGTTCTTCATCACCTGAATCAGGCCCATCACCGCGCCGATAATGCCCACGGTGGGCGCGTATCCGCCGGCGCATTCGAAGACCTTCGCCTCGGCTTCGGCGTGCTGCTCCTCGAGCGCGATTTCCAACTCCAGCATCTTGCGGATCTCCTGCAGGTCGGTGCCGTCCACGGCAAGCGTCAGCGCCTTTTTGAGAAACGGGTTTTCGATCCCGAAAGCCTCCTGCTCCAGAGACACCAGCCCGTTCTTCCTCGCTTTGGTGGCGAAGCCGATCACTTCCTCCATCACGCTTTCGAAATCCACCTTCGGATCGAAGAACACGCCCTTGAACCGCTTCATGCCGCCTGCGAGCGTCTTCAAAGGCATCGAGACCATCACCGCCCCGCTGGTTCCGCCCAGCACGATTATGGCGGCGGTGAACTGCGCCACGTCCTTGATCCTGCCGCCTTCCATCAACAGACCGCCGAGAATCCCTCCCAGCGCGACGAGAAGGCCGGCGAACGTGACCACATCCGGCGCGCCCTGCGGTTTGGCGGGTGTTCCGGTCGTCTCTACGGATTTACTTGGCTCGGCCATAGTCCCCGTGGTGTCCGTCAATCGCGAGCGGCCGCGCCGCTGGCGATCTCGTGCCGGAATTCGACCACTCTGCGAATTACCTCGTCCGTGGATTCCAGGACCACGAACTTTTGGCCATTCGTCAGGCTGATGACTGTATCCGGCGTCGCCTCGATGTGCTCAATCAGGTCGGCGTTGAGAACCAGGGGATGATGATTGATGCGCGTCAGACGGATCATGCCACTCCACACCCGCTTCTCTTATCGGATCGCCGGGGAATTCTTTGAATGCGGTTTCTTGGCGGGCGAGGAACGGCTCTACTTCAGCATGTCGGCAAGCTGGCGCAATTCCTTGCGGATATTTTGGAGCAGTGCGTCGGCGGCCGGGGACGGGGTGGAGGCGAACAGCTCCGCCTGCGCCTGCTTCACCGGCTTGGCCACCTTGGCCGGCCGCGCAGGTTCCGTCTTACCGCGCGTTTCCAGAAATTTCCTCGCGCCTTCTATGGTGAAGCGCTTTTCGTACAGCAACCGCTTGATCTCCAGCACCATCTCCACTTCCTTTCGGCGATAGAGGCGGTGGCCGGTGCCGGACTTCTTTGGGCCCAGCGATGGAAACTCCGTCTCCCAGAAACGCAGCACATACGGCTTGATGCCCGCCAGGCGCGCCACTTCGCCGATGCGGAAGTATAGTTTATCCGGGATTTCCGGAGCCGGGATTGGGGCGGCACTGTTTTCTGGCGCGCTCATGAGAGAGTACCCTTATCATAATGTCCCCGCTGTCAGGAATCCATCCCGTCCGGGAAGCCTTACGGGCCGGGCGTCCACTTGACCGCATTCTAATCGTCAAGGGATCGACCGGACCGCGCATTCAGGAGATCCTCGAATTGGCTCGCGAACGCCGCGTCCCCGTGCGATTCGAGCCTCGCGAAATGCTTGACCGGGCCTCGGCCGGCGTGTCTCATCAGGGCGTGGTCGCCTTTGGCGCGGCGGAACGCTACGCCACGCTCGAAGAAACCATGGCTGCCAAGGGTATGCACGTGGTGCTCGATGGGGTAGAGGATCCGCATAACCTGGGCGCGATCGTCCGCACCGCGCACGCCGCAGGAGCCTCCGCCGTGGTAATTCCCGAACGCCGCGCGACCGGGCTGACGGAAGTGGTGGCCCGCGCCGCGGCCGGTGCCCTGGCCTACATTCCCATCGTTCGCGTGACAAATATTAACCGTTCGCTGGAGGCGTTGAAGGAAAGCGGCTACTGGATCTACGGCCTGGACGAACGCGGCGAGCATCTCTACGATCAAGTGGAGTTCACCGCGCCCACCGCCATCGTTCTCGGCGGCGAAGGGAAGGGCCTTCACGAGCATGTGGCCAAGCACTGCGATTTTCTGGTGCGTATCCCGATGCAGACCGGCGGGGTGGCTTCGCTGAATGTCAGCGTAGCGGCCGGAGTGATGTTATTCGAATGGAGGCGCCGGCGTTAGCGGCCGAGAAACTTCTCAAGGGCTTCCACAGCCAGAGCCGCCTTCTCAAGCGAACTCCTGGCGCCGTCCGCGTCTCCGTTTCGCAAAGACGTCACCGTTTGACTCATCAGATAGTCCATGCGCATTTCCGTCGCCTTGATGTCTCCGCGCAATCCCAGGCCCTGCTGCGCCATCTGCTGCTCAATCGACCGCAGCCCTGATTTCACGGCGGCGGCGCGAATCCCCAGCTGATCGAATTCCTCGCGCAGGTTTTTCAGCTCTGGCGACGGCGTCTGCGGAACAGGAGGCTGCGCGGCGCGCACCGGCGCCGCGGTGGGGGCGGGCGGAGGCGGCAGCGGGTCGAACTGACGCGTTGGCTGAGGCTCGCGCACGACAGTGGCAGGCGTGGCTCGTCGAACTGGCGTAGCAGCGGCTGGACGGGCCTCTGCCGGAGCAGGCTGCTCGACCGCGGGAGTGGGCGCCGGGGAGGCAGACGCGGGCTCAGGAGTCGTCTCGACGGCAGGCGCCGGCTGGGGAGCAGGAGTCTGTGCGACCTGTTGCGGTGGCGCAGCATCGGTGCCCGCCCGGGCGCGGACAAATTTTGGAACTTCGATGACGGCGGCCGCAAGCACCACTAGCGTGGCAATCGAGCCGAGCGCCATGTACAGTCCGCGGCGGCTCGATGGCTTCGCCGCTGTAGCTGAGGGAAGAGGCGCGGCTATTGGTGGTTGCGCGAATGGCGGTGGAGGGAGCGGAGGAGGCACCGGCGGCGGAGCAATCAGGGTGCGCGATCCTGGCGGAGCGGAATAGGCTCCCGCCGGTGCCGTAGCGCGGAGCGCGCCGGCGAACGCCTGCGCCGTTTGAAAGCGTTGCGCCGGATCCTTCGCCATCGCCATGACGATGATGTCACTCAAGGCGGGTGGTACGCCCGGCACAATCTCCACAGGAGCCAAGGGCGTCTGCTCCAGATGCGCCACCATCACCGAGTATTCGCTGTCGCCCTGAAACGGTCTCCGGCCGGTCACCATTTCATACAGCGTCACGCCGAGCGAATAGAGATCGGAACGTGGGTCCGGCTCTGTTCCTTTGATCTGCTCCGGCGACATGTAGTACAGCGAACCGACGGCGTGCCCGGCCTCGGTCAAGGAGCGGTCCTTCTTCATTCGGGCGATGCCGAAATCGAGAAGCTTCACCTGTCCCGATGCGGTCCGCATGATGTTGGCGGGCTTGATGTCGCGATGCACGACACCGCGCTCATGGGCGTAGCCGAGAGCATCCAGAACCTGAGCTGCGTATCCAACCGCGTCACGCACAGAGAGGACTCCGCTCGCGAGGATCTTTTCAAGAGACTCTCCTTCGACGTACTCCATCACCATCAGCAGTTGATTGGAATAGGTCAGAGCGGTGTAAAGCTTGGCGATGTTGGGATGATCGAGCGTCGCCTGCACTTTGATTTCCCGCTGGAAGCGTTCGGCGAGGGGCGTGCCGCTGGAGCCCTCTGCGGTGGCGCTCGAAACCATGTCGGGCAGCAACACCTTCATCGCCTCGACACGCTCCGACAGGACGTTGCGCACCTTGTACACCTCGCCCATGCCGCCCTTGCCGAGAATCGCCACGATCTCATAGTCGCCGATACGATCGCCGATGTTCATGGTCGCCTCCAGGCGGTAACGGAATTGCTACTTCTTGACGTGATCGCCGACTTTGGGCGCCGCGCTGCCGGTGAATGTACCCACCGAGGATCCGCTTTCGGCTTCCGTAATCACCACATCGCCCAGTGGTGTATCGGTGCGGCGCAACACTTTTCCGGTGGCCGGATCCTTAATCTCGCGCCCGGTTCTTAGGACCTGCAAGTGGTCGCCCACCTGGACGCCCACGCTCGTGCCGACGTTCAACACCAGGGTGGAGCCATTGACATCAGCTACCATGCCGTCCACCTTGATCACCACGGTGGGCAATTTCGCTGCGCTCTCGTCGAGCAGTGCCGCCGCCTGGGTGACGGCCTTATTCACCGCCTCGCCTAGAATCGTGTTGGCGAAGTTGGAACTCCCCATGTCGATCCCGCCGCCGCCGGCATCGTGCCAGTTTCCGCCGCTGCCGACCAGCGAAGTGCCTGAGCGCTCCGATTCGCCGCGGCCTTGCGCCACCGCCAGAATTTCTCCCGTTTCCACGTTGACCATGCGGGCGCTGATCTGCACCACGGCCTTGGACTCTTTCTTGCCGACGCCTCCCACGCCGTAACGTCCGGTGATGCCGCCGATGGCCGAGCCGCCGATATTGGTGTGCTTATCGTCGCGTCCGAACTGCGTGATGCTGCCCACCACGATCGCGTTCACGCCCAGTAGCTTGCCGATTCGGGCGGCGCTCGACGGATCGGCGCGGTCGCTGTTGGAAAAATTCTGCTCGGCGATGAGCTTGCCGAGCGCTTTCCGCTCAATCACGGAATAGACTCCGGAGTTCACCAGCCGGTCCACCATCAGGTCCGCAATGCCTTTGCCGACGTCGACGTTGGTGCCGAAGATTCCGGCCGAAACCGATTGCACGGTCGCATAGTCGAAGTCCATAATGGCGATTCGCTTCTTCGCCTGCCCAAACCCGGACGCCGGGAGCAGGGTTGCGAGCAAAGCCGTTAAGGTAAAAAGTGGGCGCATGGTCCTTGTGTACTCCTCTGAATATTGTACGCGCGAAAAGCCGGGGATTTGGATCTCCGTCCGCCGTTTTAAATTTGTTACCATTTAACCATGGTTACTTGTTCGCTTATTTTTGGGCTTCACCGCCGATGAATCCACGAGGATTTGCACCCCGCCGGCCGAGGATTCGGGAGAATGTGAATGAAGCGATCCGCGCGCGGGAAGTCCGCGCGGTTTTTCCCGACGGCACCGTTGAAGTGATGCAGACGTCCCTTGCGATTCGCAAGGCGCAGGAGTTGGGCCTGGATCTCATCCTCATTGCGCCCACTGCCGAGCCTCCCGTGGCCAAGGCCATGGATTATGGCCAGTGGCAGTACGAAAACAAGAAGAAGCAGCACGAGGCCAAGCGCAAGCAGCACATCATCCAGGTGAAGGAGCTGAAGTTCCGCCCCAACACCGACGATCACGATTACGAGTTTAAAAAGAATCACGCGATTCGATTCCTGAAGGAAGGGAATCGCGTGAAAGCGGTGGTGCAGTTCCGCGGTCGCGAAATCGCGCATACGGAACTCGGCCGAAAACTGCTGATGCGCTTCGCCGAGGATTTGGCACCCTACGGCGCCGCGGAGGGAACGCCCCGGCTCGAGGGCCGCAACGCCCACGTCCTGCTCAGTCCTGTGAAGGCCGCGACGGGCAAGGATAAAGAAAAGGAAAAGGACAAGCCCAAGCCTCCAGCGCCGCCAACGGTGCATTAACGCTGGCTTCCCATTCGGAACGTCCCTAGCGCCAGCGCCCTTCGTGGAAATAGTAGCGGCCGCCTCGCGCTTCCCATCGCGGCGCAATCCAGACGGCTCGAGCATGCGGCGGGCGCATCCACGCCCCGGGTATCCAAACGTGCGCGTTGCCTCGCCAGCCCCAATACCCGTTGACCCAAACATAACCCGGTCCCGGCGCGATCCCGATCACTTCCGCGCGCAACGGGGGCGGAGGAACGTTCGCGTAATAAGCTGTACCTCCGCAGGCCGCCAGGCTGAACATCAGAAATGCCGGAGCCAATAACCATGTTCGTTTCATAACTGCCTCCTGCTATTAGAAACGGGGCACGGATGCGAGGCGTTGCGCGGTTCACCTGGCGTTAATGTGTAGCGATTTTCATGGAAGCGGTTACTTCGTCCGTATTTCCATTTCCACGGGAAACTCGAACGTCTCTCCGGCTGCGTTAACCAACAGTTTTCCTGCGCCTAGTGGTTTGCCGCCATTCAAAAAAAAGATCGCTCCATCTGTCGATTGGCCAGGAGCGAGCTTGGTGGGCACCAACGCGATGGCCGACGCCGCTGCGGCCGCTCTGAACTTGCCGCCGCCCAACTCGGCCTGCGCATCCTGCCTTCGCACTTCGTAACCGTTCGTTGAATGCACTCGCGCGTTGCCGAACAACGCCGATTCGTACGCCGTAATCAACTTGACCACGTCGCCCCGTCCGGCCTTGTCCATCACCCACTGCACCACCTGTGCCGCCGGCAGCGCACCGAGCTTTCCGCCCTCCGCTTTTTCGAAGTGGAAGTCCTGAGGCTTGATTTGCCAGGAAACCGGCGAGCCATTGGAAATCGCCACCTGCAGCACGGCGTATTCCCTAATGTGCATCGGCAGATGCGCCCACATGATCGTGACCCCGCCGCGCGTGAGCGCCCGGTATTTTAAGCCGCCGGATTCGAACTCGATTATCTGCGCGCTGATGGCGCCGCTGAACAGGACGCCAAGCGCGAGGGCCAACCTCATATAGCTAAATCATAGCTTCCGGCGGGTGTCATAACAGCATGCCTCCGCGAATCGCACTGGCCAAGCGCTTGCTCACCACCGCTTCAAAGTTGTTCGACATTTTCAGCAGCCAGCGTTTGCTCGACAGCGGAGAAATCCTTCGAATGTGATCTGTATTGATGATGGTGCCGCGGTGGACACGGCGGAAATGCTTCGGATCAAGCTTCTCTTCCAGCGCCTTGAGCGAATGATCGCTCAGGTAGCGATGGCCCGTGGTGAGGATGTGCACCAGTTCGCCCTCGGCCTGAAACGCGACGATTTCGCCTGGATCCAGCAGGTACAGATCGGAGCCGCGGCGGCCCACGATCTTTCGCGGGTTTTCCGCCACCAGTTGCGGCTTCACCTGCTTGCGCGCCTTTTCGAGCGCTTTTTCCAGGCGTTCGCGCCGCACCGGCTTTAGGAGATAATCCACCGCGCCGACCTCGAAGGCCGCCAGCGCGTGATGCTCATAGGCGGTCACGAAAATGATCAACGGCGCACGATCCCCGCTGAGGCGGCGCACCACGGACAAGCCGTCCAGCTCGGGCATTTGCAAATCGAGCAGGACGACGTCCGGGTGAAGATCGAGAATCCGCGAAATGGTCTCCGGGCCGGTGCCCGCCGCGCCCACTAGTTCGAGACCCGGAATGGATTCGACGTGCTCGCGCAGGATTTCCCGCGCAATCGGCTCATCGTCGGCGATCAGCACTCTCAAAGAACCGCCTCCTGTGCCCGCACCGCGGCGCCTGAGGGGATGGAAAATGACACGCGGCTGCCGGAGGTGCCGGATTCAATGTGGAGTTGAGCATCGACCCCGTAACAGAGCTGGAGACGGCGCGTGACGTTCTCCAGACCGACGCCTGACTTCGGGCCTTTGGGTGGAGGGAAGCCCGAGCCGGTGTCGCTGACGATGATGCGTAATTCGCCTTGCTCGAGTCTTGCTTCAAGGCGAACTAGCCCGCCGTCGACCTTAGGCGCAATGGCGTGCTTCACCGCGTTTTCAATCAGGGGCTCGATCGACAGAATCGGAATGAGGACCGGCAGCGCGTCCTGCTCGACGTCTATTTCCACGCGCAGCTTATCTCCGAGGCGAAGTTTTTCCACCTCGAGATACGCCTTGATGATATGCAGCTCCCGCTCCAGAGGCAGAAACGTTTTTCCCGTTTCTAAGAAGTAGCGCAGAATGTCGGCGAGGTTCAAAACCGTGTTGCGCGCGCCCTTGGCTTCTCGCGGAATGATGCCATACAGCGTGTTCAGCGCATTGAACAAGAAATGCGGGTGAATCTGAGACTGCAAGGCTCGCAGCTCCGCCTGCGAAACCAGGCGGCGCATTTCAGACTCGCGGAATTGCTCCATCTGTTCTCCGATTAACGAGGCCGCGCGGGCCATCGCCAGCAGGTCTTCGCTGAGATAGCGGCGTCCGCCGGAACGGCGGCCCAACAGAACATAGCGCGAGTCGCCGGAGGCGAATCGGAGCGGCACGATCACTTCAATGCCCTGATCCTCCAGCTCCGCGCGGCCGCGCGACAATTGGCCCACCAGCACCGGACGCCGCAAATCGAGTTCCGAGAGCTTCGGATCGTCGACGACCGACGCATCCGCTCCGACAAATCGTCCCAGCCTCTCGGCGGCCTCAAGCAGATAATGCGCCTCGTCGTGGATGGGCGATTTCAGAGCGTGCAGCAGAGGCTCCTCATCCGGACGCCGAAAGACCAGACGCGTCAGCAGTCTTTGTACCCAACCGCGCAGGACAGCAAAGACGATGAGCAGCAGGCAGGCCGTGGTCAATAGCAGCGCCTGATAAAACGGGGTGGAGGTCCTTGATAGAAAACCCATCCTCCAGGCCTGCGCGGCGGCCAGCGTGAACAGGGCCGCCAGAAACACGTTGGCAAGAAAACGTAGAAACGCGTCGAGCAGCACAAACCGGTAATCCTGCATCAGCACGAGCAGGGCCAGCGGGATGGCCGCATGATGAAACGCCAGTTCACGCGACCAGACCTGCGCGGCATGCCCTCCCCCCAAGTGCACAAACGACATCGCCAGAAGAAACAGAGACATGGTCGCGACCAGACGCGATGTGGTCGCGCGGCGCGACTGATCGAGGTTAGCAAGGAACAGCACCGCGGCAATACACGTGAGCAGTCCAAATCCAACCGTGATCAGTTGAAGGCCGAGCCGGTGATACGTCGCGCCCTCGCGAAATAGTTCCGCGACGTGCAGCGCGATCGCGATGGCGCTCAACGCATATCCGAATTTCGCCAGAATGCGGTAGCGGTTCTGGAGGCAGAGGTCAAACAACACGGCCGGCAGCAGGCTCAGCACAGAGAACCCTATGGCCACCATCAGGTTATTCAAGATGCTGCCCGGCGTGTTTGCCCCCAACACCAGCAACGACGCGAGGTTCCAGGCCAGCGCCAGAGCTGCCGCGATCGTCGACTTGGTGCTCCCGGGAAGCCGGCGCGCAGCGCGGTCCTGCAGCAGCAGATATAAGAAGATACCGAAGATCAGGACTCCGGCCGAGTGTCCGAGCGTGTTGACCAGGAGGGACTCGTTCACGCTCCAATCATATAATGACTGCACCGCCACCGAAAGCGGCCTGCCGGTACTCCTGCATAGCCATATTAGTGAAAATATTGGTAGTATTCTGAAAAGAGGGCGGCTAAAAAAATACTTGACATGTAGACGCTAAGATAATATACTCTAGCTGAAGGTAGATATTAGGAGACTAAACCACCATGTCTGTTATCAAGTACACACCTTTCACTGATTTCGAGACGTTTCCTGCTGGGCTGCGGGTGTTCCAGGACACTGTGAATCGGATGTTCGCCGAGCCCAACTCGCGGCCCTGGGTACCGGCTGTCGATATCCAAGAAACGGAGAATGAACTGATTCTCAAGGCGGACGTGCCCGACGTGGAAATGAAGGATATCGATGTCCGCGTGGAGAACGGTACCTTGACTCTTCGCGGCGAGCGCAAGTTTGAGAGCGATAAGAAGGAAGGCAGTTGGCATCGCGTGGAGCGTTCCTATGGAACATTCGAGCGTGCGTTCACGCTGCCGGAAACCGTGAACTTCGACGCCGTGAAGGCTGACTACAAGAACGGCGTTCTGACGATCACGCTTCCGAAAAAGGAAGTCGCCAAGCCGCGCCAGATCAAGATTCAGGTGAGCAACAACTAAGGCCTCCTGCGAAGGAGAGTTCGCGGGGCGGACGAAAATGTCCGCCCCTTTTCGTTTTTCATGCGAGAATTGCAGGGTTGACCACTGTTCGCGTAACCCGGAAAGGCGCGGACCGCGCCTTGAGCGGCCATCCCTGGATTTTTTCAAGCGATGTCGCCGACCGCGGCACGGCCCAACCGGGCGACGCCGTGAAGGTTGCCGATCCTCGCGGTAGACCAATCGGCGTCGCCCACTACAGCTCCACGTCCCAAATTACCCTCCGTCTTCTCTCCACCAAGCTCGAACCGATCGATCAGGAGTTTTTCCGCCGCCGCCTGATGGCCGCGATTCATCATCGGGAAAAGGTCGTGAAGAACTCTAATGCCTGCCGCTTGGTGTTTTCCGAAGCCGACCTTTTGCCCGGCATGATCGTGGATCGCTACGGATCCCACCTCGTGATTCAGACGCTCAGCCAGGGAATGGAGCGCTCGCGCGACCTAATTGTTCATTGTCTGAAAGAGATGCTGGCGCCGGCAGGAGTGTTGGCCCGCAACGACGCATCCGTTCGTAAACTGGAGGGCTTGGCGCAGGAGGTCGCGGTACTTTCGGGCGAGGTTCCAGAACGAGTGGCGATCAAAATGAATGGCTTGGATCTGGAAGCGGACCTGCTAAAAGGCCAAAAGACCGGCGTTTACCTCGACCAGCGGGAAAATTATCTTGCGGCGGCGAATTTCGCCTCCGGACGCGTGCTCGATTGCTTCACCTCTACTGGAGGTTTCGCGTTGCACGCGGCGAGGAACGCCGAATCCGTGGAGGCGATTGACTCTTCGGTAGGGGCGCTGGCGACGGCGGAGGCAAACGGCAAAGCGAACGGTATCGCGAACATTCAGTTCCGGCAAGCCGATGTATTCGATTTTCTTTCGGGCATCAATCGCAAGTATCAGATGGTGATCCTGGACCCTCCCGCTTTCGCCAAGTCCAGGAAAACATTGGACGAAGCCGCCAGAGGCTACAAGGAGATCAACTTGCGCGCCCTGAAGCTGCTGGAACCAGGAGGGATCCTGGTGACCTGCTCCTGTTCGCATCATGTGAGCGAGGCGATGCTGCTGGAAATCGTGGCCGAGGCGGCTCTGGACGCCGGAAAAACGCTGCGCGTTCTGGAGAGGCGAACCCAGGCCGCGGATCACCCGATTTTGCTGACCGTTCCCGAGACGCTGTATTTGAAGTGCCAGATTCTAGAGGTTCTGGCACAATAGGAGGCTTGCCAGCATAGCACCACTTGATGTATGGTGGCTGAAGTTGTTTTGGGGATCGATTATCTCTTTAGTCTCTTCAAAAGTGGAGGATTTTTCCGGAATGCTCTCGACCTCGTTGTCCGCCTTCTTCAGGCGCGCCTTCCCGGTTTTGCTGACCCTGATCGCTCTGGCCGCCGGTTCGGCGCCGCTCCGCGCGAGCGAGGCAGAGTTAAAACTGCCTGACCTGCACTCGGCTTCTTTTCTCGGCGGCGCTGTCGGTGGACCCACCCTTCTGATGATCGGGCTGGCCATCAGCGCACTTGGCTTTGTTTTCGGCATCGTGATGTATACGCACCTGCGCAACCTCCCGGTGCACGAATCGATGCTCGAGATTTCCGAGCTAATCTACGAAACCTGCAAAACCTATCTGCTGACGCAGGGTAAATTCCTGCTGATTCTCGAAGCCTTCATCGGCGCGGTCATTATTCTTTATTTTGGATTTCTGGCGCCGAACGGCTCGACGTTTGGTCTGCCCTGGTTTGAAGTGGCCATCATTCTCGCCTTCAGCCTGGTCGGCATTGCAGGCAGCTACGGCGTCGCCTGGTTCGGTATCCGCGTGAACACGTTCGCCAATTCGCGTACTGCCTTTGCGGCCCTGGGCGGGAAACCGTTCCCCTGTTATTCGATTCCTTTGCGGGCGGGCATGAGCATCGGCATGCTGCTGATCAGCGTGGAGCTGTTCCTGATGCTCTGCATCCTGCTGTTCGTTCCGGGCGATTATGCGGGACCCTGTTTTATCGGATTTGCGATCGGTGAATCGCTGGGTGCGGCGGCGTTGCGAGTGGCCGGCGGAATCTTTACGAAGATCGCCGACATCGGCGCGGACCTGATGAAAATCGTCTTCAAGATTAAAGAGGACGATGCGCGCAACCCCGGCGTGATCGCCGATTGCACGGGCGACAACGCAGGCGATTCCGTGGGACCTTCGGCCGACGGCTTCGAGACCTATGGCGTGACTGGCGTCGCGCTGATCACGTTCATCCTGCTGGCCGTCAACAACGACCTGGTGAAAGTGGAGCTGCTGGTCTGGATCTTCGTCATGCGCGTGATGATGATCATCACCAGCGGCACCTCCTATTTCCTGAATGAAGCCGTCGCCAAGGCGCGTTATCAGAACGCCGACAAGATGAATTTTGAAGCGCCGCTGACCACGCTGGTGTGGCTCACCTCAATGCTCTCCATTGGCGCTACCTACCTGGTTTCCTACTTCATGATTCCGGACATCGGCGGCGATTCGACGATGTGGTGGAAGCTATCGACGATCATCACCTGCGGCACTCTGGCCGGGGCGGTGATTCCGGAACTGGTGAAGGTGTTCACGTCGATGGATTCGGGCCACGTGAAAGAAGTGGTCTCCTCGTCGAAAGAAGGCGGCGCTTCATTAAATATTCTCTCGGGATTGGTGGCCGGCAACTTCAGCGCGTACTGGCTGGGAATGGCGGTCCTGGTCCTAATGACGACCGCTTATTCGGTGAGCACATACGGTATGGAGGGCCTGATGAAGGCTCCCGCCGTGTTCGCGTTCGGGTTGGTGGCGTTCGGATTCCTGGGCATGGGTCCGGTGACAATCGCCGTGGACAGCTATGGTCCGGTGACCGACAACGCGCAATCCGTTTACGAGCTTTCGGTGATCGAGACGATTCCGAACGTCAAGAAAGAGATCAAGGACAAGTTCGGATTCGACGTCAATTTCGACAAAGCCAAGCATCACCTGGAGGAAAACGACGGCGCGGGCAATACGTTCAAGGCAACCGCAAAACCAGTGCTGATCGGCACCGCAGTGGTGGGCGCCACGACGATGATCTTCTCAATCATCGTAAAACTCACCGACGGTTTGAAGCCGGAGCTGATTCAGAACCTGTCTCTGATGCATCCCCCGTTCCTGCTCGGCCTGATCACGGGAGGCGCGATGATTTACTGGTTCACGGGCGCGTCGATTCAGGCGGTAACGACGGGCGCGTATCGCGCGGTGGAGTTCATCAAGGCGAATATCAAGCTGGAGGGAGTGACGAAAGCCTCGGTAACGGACTCGAAGAAAGTGGTCGAGATCTGCACGCAGTATGCACAAAAGGGCATGTTCAACATATTCCTGACGGTGTTCTTCGCCACGCTGGGCTTCGCGTTCATTGAACCGTACTTCTTCATCGGCTACCTGATCTCGATCGCCCTGTTCGGCCTCTATCAGGCGATTTTCATGGCCAACGCAGGCGGCGCCTGGGACAACGCGAAGAAGATCGTCGAGGTGGAGCTGAAGGCCAAGGGGACGCCTCTGCACGACGCGACGGTCGTGGGCGACACCGTGGGCGATCCATTCAAGGACACTTCGTCGGTTGCGCTGAACCCGATCATCAAGTTCACCACTCTGTTCGGATTGCTGGCCGTCGAACTGGGTGTTTCGCTGACGGAAAAGCAGGGTGCGAGCTTCAGCACGGCTCTTTCGGTCGTATTTCTGCTGATCTCGATGGTGTTCGTCTGGCGCTCGTTCTATGCGATGCGGATCGTCGGCAGCTCAAAATAACTGAATGTGGATTTCCTGCGACTCATGGTCGCGGCATCGCACCGATAAACGATAGTCCCCGCGCTCCAAACCCGCGGGGACCATCGCGTTGATCTGTTTGGTTCCCTTTTCATCGTCCGCCGGGGACACGAAGATCGCCGGAAGGTCCGTTCCATCGAGGCGGAACGACACGTCCGCGCGCTTCACTCCGTCGGGCACACCGGCAACCCAAACCGAGACGCAACTGCCGACGCCTGCCCGCACCTGATTCCGCTCCCACGTCCGGCCATCGTAAACACCGGCGATTTCGAGAGAGCCGGAAGGCTCCGACACGCGAGCCACGCGCGGTAGATCCACCGCAATGCGCACTCGGTTCGACCATTCGCTATTGCGCACGGCTACCGAAACATCGTGCCACCCGGGCGCGAGTCCCAACGGCAGCTTGCAGTTCGCCTGCCAGGCCGTGCCGACATCGGTGCGGACCGCGGCGGGGCGCGTTCCATACGGACCGACCTGAACGAAGATCTCGTCGCAGGTCAGGTTCTGTTCCTCCGAGCTGATCCAGACGGTGATGTAGTCGTCGCGCAGCGCGGAGAACGAGTGATCCTGCAGTTCACTGTTTTCGACGACGATCAGGTCCGGGCCGGGGCCGCTCCGCTCGATCTCCTGCCACTCGCGGTGGCAGATGACGTGGGCACGAAAATCAACCACGCTCTTGAAATCGACGCGGGCGAATCCGGCCGTGCGGCATATCGCGAGCAGGCAGGAGATATTCGGCCCGACCCAGTTATCGAACTGTCCGGCGAGCTGCGTGCCTTCGTAGAACTCCAGGGTCGGGATCGTGCCGTACGGTTGGTCGTCGGTGACGAACGATTCTATGCAGGCCAGCTCCGTGGTCAGCTCACAGACACGCTCCAGCGCCAGCATCGGGTGTTTCAGATGATAGAGCACGCCAAAAAACAGGACGAGGTCGAAGTAGCCGATCTGCTTCGGCGTGAGATAACAAATGTCGGCGACTACGTGCTCGACCTTGGAGCCGAGCATCGCCTTGGCTTCCAGGAATCGCGTGCGTTTCGTCGCGTCGACGGCCACGACCTCCGCCCCGCGGCGCTCCATTTCGAAGCTGAACCAGCCATCCCATGCGCCGATATCGAGCACGCGCTTGCCGCGCAGGTCCTGGGGAATGGGAAATTGGGCAATGCGCGCACGCTGCGTCTCGAGAGCCTGAATACCTGGGATCACGCGGCCGTCGGGAAGCTCGATGGAGTGATAAAACCCGAGCTTGGCGAGCTCCTCGGATTGACGCTGAATATCGGAGGTGTACTGGGGATTTCTGGCTTGCTGCATGAAAACTTGAGTCCGCAAAGTAATTATACTGAGCGCAGTCCATGGACCACGGACAAGGCATGGCGCTGCAGTTCAATTACCTGACCGACAAGGGGGGCCTTTGTCGAAAACCCCGACGGCACCTTCGCGGTGGATTTCCAGAAAATCAAGCCCGCCGTGCGCGACCGGAGATTTCGCGGGTGCGAAAAAGATGCTCGACCGAAAGCCCCATGCGTCAGCTTGGGGCTAGCACGGGTCATTCAATCGGCGTGACAGGATCGATGAAACTCCAGCACAACGCGCCGACCAGGTAAACCGCCACGTTGACGTATAGAAACTGGTTCCAGTCTCCATGCGTGCGGTCGAGGATCGCTCCTCCAATCCACGGCGCTGCGAAGCCCGCCAGGTTGCCCATCATGTTCATCGATCCTGCGATAGTGCCCGCGTATCTTCCGCCCACGTCCATACACGTGTTCCACGACGGCGTCATGTCGAGATCGTTTGAGAAGCTGGCCAAGCCCATCAAGAGCATGGCGGGCAGGACCGCTTCTGTGCGTATGGAGAGCGTCAGGAATCCCGCGGCCGATAAGAACGCGAGTGTCGTCACGATGCGTCGGCCCATCGTGACGCTGCCCACGGCTCGCGCGATGCGAGGCATGGCGAGCCCGCAGATCAGCGCGCCGAAGCCTCCAAAGAGCAGCGGAAGAATCGCGAACTTCGACGCGGCTTCGGGCGTCTGATGGCGATGCTCCTGCAGATAGGTCGGTAGCCAGGTGATATAGAAATACCATGGGAACGAGAGGCAGAAATACTGCAGCCACAACAGCCACAGGCTGCGGTTTCGGAGAACTGTTTTCCACGGGACGTGTACGTGGCTGGACGCGTTCTGCGCGACCTCCGAAAGCAGAGCTCGCTCGGCATCGTTTACTGACGGGTGGTCGGCCGGCTTGTCGCGAAACCAGCGGTGGAAGAAGAACGCCCAGACCAGGCCCAGTGCGCCGAAGCAAACGAACGCGTACCGCCAGCTCATAAAGTGAAACGCGAGGATCACCAGAGGCGGCGTGAAGGCGCCGCCCCAGCGCGCGAACGTCCACATGAGGCCTTGCGCGCGGGAGCGTTCGGAAAGGGGCAGCCAGGAGCTGAACGCTTTGGTCAGGTTGGGAAAGCCGCCTGCTTCGCCCGCGCCGAACAGCAGTTGGATTACGCGCAGGGAGCCGAGGCTCCACGCCGCGCCGGTGAGCGCCGTGAACGACGACCACCACAGCACGATGCGCACCAGCACGCGCCGAGGTCCCATGAAATCGCCGAGCCAGCCGCTGGGCACTTCAAAAAGCGCGTAGGCTAGCGCAAAGGCGCTGAACACCGATCCCATCTGCGACTTGGTGAGATGCATCTCCGCGGAGATGGGCTTGGCCGCCTGCGACATTGCGACCCGGTCGATGTAGGAAAGGATCGCCAGGGTGACGGCGAAGAAAATCACCCAGTAGCGGGCCCTGCTTGGTTTCATTGGGCCTGGTTTCATTGGGCTCGCTTCACGAGGCGGTCTCGCGGTCGATCCACTGGAGATACGCGTCCGAGCCTTCGATCACGGGCAGCGCAATGACCTCGGGAACCTCGTACGTATGAAGGTGCGCGATCGCGTCGCGCAGTCTTGGAAAAACGTCGCGCCGGGACTTGATAATCAGCACGAACTCGGGTGATTCCTCGATCGCATCCTTCCAGCGATAGACGCTCTGCGCGCAAGGCAGAATATTCACGCAGGCGGCGAGGCGGTGCTCCACCAGGTGGCGGGCCATGTACCGCGCCTGGTCCTCCGTTTCGCACGTGGTGAGCACGACAAGTTTGTCCGTCACCACATGAGAATATCATTGTTACTCTGTGATTCATGGATGAGGCCGTGCAGGTGTGGCTCGACCGGTTATTCGGCGAGACTGAGGCTAACGGCGTGGACCGGCTGGTGGAGTTAGACGAATTCTGTCCTCCGGATCGCTCGACGTTTGCACGGCTGGCCCAAGTGTTCGAAAGTCCCGCAGTGTGGCTGGCTCCTTACTCGGAGGCATTCGTTTCACAGGCGTTTTGGGATCTCATCCAAGTTTTTGGCGAGCTGGGAAGAACGCCCGCGGATTGGGATCTGCATTTGCGCGTGTTTCGTTCGTTCGAGGTTCTATTTCGCGAGTATTTCGCGGTGCGGTGCACGCCGGAGCTAGCACATCTAAGCGAGGGCGGCGCTCTTAATGAGGTCTGCTACATGTGGTGGGATTTCGACTGCTGGGACTTCATCCCGGATGACATCTTTCTATCCATGCTGCGGTCGATCCTGGCGATCAATCATGCGGCGTGCCAGGAGAGCGCTCTGCATGGGCTGGGGCACAATTCGAGTCCGGAGGCCGAGGCAATCATCGACGATTTCTTGCTGCGCGAGCCGAACCTGCGGCCGGACCTGCGAGAGTACGCGCTGCGGGCGCGGAAGGGGAAAATTATGTAGCTGGAACGTGGCTGCTCGGCTCTAGCCGATCTGCGCTGCTTCGCTGCTCTCTTCCACGACTCTGCCGTCGAACAGATGAATGCTGCGATCCGCGTACTTCGCATAACGAGGATCGTGCGTCACCATGCAGATGGTCGCGCCGCCCCGGTGCAGTTCGCGGAGGAGATCCATCACCGCCTCGCCGTTGGCCGAGTCGAGGTTTCCAGTGGGCTCGTCCGCCAGCAGGATCGATGGGTCGCCGCCTAGGGCGCGAGCAACCGCGACGCGCTGTTGCTGACCTCCGGAGAGCTGCGAAGGATAGTGTTTCACGCGATGCGACATGCCGACGCGCTCCAGCGCTTCATGCACGCGCTTCTTGCGCTCCGCGCCGGGCATGCCGCGATAGGTGAGCGGCAGCTCGACGTTTTCGTAGACGGTCAGGTCGCCGATGAGATTGAACGCCTGGAAAATGAAGCCGATTTCGCGGTTGCGGATGCGCGCGCGCTCGGCCAGCTTCAGGCCTTGCACTGGTTTTCCATTCAGCACGTAAGTGCCATCGGTCGGCGAATCCAGCAGGCCCAGAATGGCCAGCAACGTCGACTTTCCGCAGCCCGACGGACCCGCGATCGAGAGGTATTCGCCCTTCTTAATATCCAGGTGGATGCCGGCCAGCGCGTGCGTTTCCACATCGTCGGTGACGAACACTTTCGTCACGCCATCCAGATAAATCATCGAATCAGCCATTTGCAGTCTCCTAGTTCAATCGGATTCGCGGTTTGTCCTCGTTTTGCGACATATCGGACAAAATCACCTGATCGCCCACCTTCAATCCATCCACCACTTCGATCGTATTCACTGAGCTGCGGCCCAGCTTCACCGTCACCCGGGTTGCGCCCTTGCCATCGTCGTCCAGCTTAAAGACGCTCACGGAGCTGTTCGGTTGGCCGAAAACCGGCCGCCCGACGTAAACCACATCCGCCAGGCGCTCGATCTCCACCACGCCGTCCACACTCAGGTCCGGTACCGCTCCCGTGGGTAACGGCCCATCTAGTTTTACGTCAACTGTGCGCGTTCCGTTCACAATAGATGCATCGATCCGGCTGACATGGCCGGGAATAATGCCATTCCGCGTGTCGACATCGGCCTTTTGGCCAAGCAAAATGTCCTTAGCCTGCGTTTCGGCGATCTTCAACTCCGCCTTTAGCTTCCAGGGCTGGGCGATCTTGGCGAGCACGTCGCCCGGCTTCACGCGCTGGCCGACCTGAAGCGTCATTTCCTGCATCCGTCCGTTAATTTGCGCCCTGATCGTCAAATCCGCGACTTGCTGCTTCTTTAACATATACGCAGCAAGGAGCTTGTCGATCAGCACGTTTGCCGACGCCAACTGTGCGTCCACCGATTGCTGCTGGATGTCGAGTTTCTTCTTTTCCATTTCGTACTTGTTGCGGGCCTGGTCCCACTTCGCCACGGCCAGCTTCACGCTCAGGTCGCTTTCCAGCTGCATCTTGCCGAGTTGTTCTTCCTTCTCTTTTTGCAGCGCGGCCTGCTGGAGGTCGCTCTGCGTGCTCGCCACCACGGACTGCTGGTCGAACGTCTTGCTCTGCAGTTGGACTTTCAAGTCGGCGAACTTAGCCTCGGCGTCCTTCACCTGCCACTCCAGATCGTTGGCCGCCAGTTGCATGTCGGGATTGCTTAGCACCAGCATCACTTGGCCGGCTTTCACGTCATCGCCCGAATGGGTGATGATCTTGTCCACTTGCCCATCGAAGGCTGCGGGAATCCAGATGATGTCCTCGGGCTGAAGCGAACCTAAGCCGCGCACCTCGCGCAGCATGGGGCCTCGTTTCACGGCGTCGATCCAAACCGAGGCCCTCTCAACCGATGGGGCCGCCGGCTTGAGTTGCATCAGTTTCCAGCTGATCGCTCCAACCACCAGGACGGTTAAGGTTATGTAGATCGCCAGCTTGATTCTTTTCCGCTTTGCGACGCCTTCTCGTTTAATATCCATAAGAATCCCACCTTCGCATTGGCACGCCGCCTGCCAATCGGTGTGTTATCTAATCATACTGAAAAAACAAGAGTTATTGGATCCTCCCCACGAGCAGAGTCCATGTGCCATGTCCGCTCGTGGGACAGGCGTGTCCGGAAACCATGCTCATAAAGGGGGATTGGAGCGGGAGACGGGATTCGAACCCGCGACATCAACCTTGGCAAGGTTGCACTCTACCAGCTGAGTTACTCCCGCATGACGCCGCCGGACTGCAGACGAGCGAAAAGACGGACTATGGGTTATTGTCGCGCCACTGGTTGGGAATGTCAAATCCCCCTCGTCGGGCTAAGATGTATACCATCCAGAATAGCGCCTTCTGTGGTCCAAACGGACTAGAACAAAAATGTTTTACTACATATATAGTACATAAATATTGATTCTAAGCTTATGAAAGTAATAGATATTAAAATGCGGAAAACACCGCTTCCACAACGCTTCTTTTGTGGTATGCTGAGATTCCGTTCGGGCGTGAAGTGCCGGTTTTTGGGGACGCTTCGACGATCGAACGAGACCGGCCGACGGTTCCTAATCGAGTCGCTCAGTGGACATTTCTAATTTCCACAGGTTGTGGAAATGATGTGGGAATTTTGTTTCCAGTGGGGCCGGCGTAAGCATTTGGGCATCGGGGGAAGAGTGAGACGGGATGCGGAGTTATCGGAATCGGCGCCGGTTATGATGGCCGCGCCAACCAACCACTGGGACCGGATCAAGGCAAAGCTGGCCGCCAAGATCAGCCCTCAGGACTTTCAAAACTGGGTGATGAGAACCACCTTTGACAGCCAGGCGGATCGGTGCCTGCGCGTCAGAGTGCCGGATCAGGTCACGAAAGAGTGGATGGAGCAGGAGTACTCGGCCGAGATTCGCGAGGTGATTCACGAGTTGCGGTTGGAGATCGATCAGATTGTGTACGTCCCCACGGTCGCCGGCCTAGCGGCATTCTCTTCGCGCAATGCGGAGGCGGCAGGTCCGGAGCCGATTTTCGCCGCTGCGACGACACAGCTGAATCCGAAGTTCCGGTTCGATAACTACGTCGTAGGATCGTCCAATCAGTTCGCGAATGCAGCGGCGCGAGCCGTTGCCAATAGCCCTTCGCGCAGTTATAACCCTTTGTTCATTTACGGCGGCGTGGGTGTTGGAAAAACGCACCTGATGCACGCCATTGGCCGCGATCTCCTCGACCGCTATCCCAGCATGCGCATCGTGTATACCTCGAGCGAGCGGTTCATGAATGAAATGGTGAACTGCATCCGCTCCGACCGCATGCCAGCTTTTCATCGCCACTATCGCTCGGCTGACGTCCTGCTGGTGGACGATATTCAGGTGCTCGCCGGCAAGGAGCGCACGCAGGAAGAGTTCTTTCATACCTTCAACGAACTCTATGATCATCAGAAGCAGATTGTGATCTCCAGCGATTCGCCGCCCAAGAGCACTCCTGGTCTGGTGGAGCGTCTGCGTTCGCGATGCGAATGGGGCCTGATGGTGGACATTCAGCCCCCTGACCTGGAAACCAAAATGGCGATCCTGGATAAGAAGGCAGAGATGGAAGGCGTCAATCTGCCGGAGGACGTCCGCAACTACATCGCGACGAAAACGAAATCGAACGTGCGCGAACTCGAGGGCGCCATGATCAAGCTGGTGGCGTATTCCTCGGTCACGGGGTCGCCGATCAGCCTCGCCATGGCGCAGCAGGTACTGAAATACCTGATCCCTGGAGGTGAACGCCGCGTGAACATGGAGAGCGTGCTGCGGGCCGTGGCGGACAAGTTCCAAATGCAGCCTTCGCAACTGAAGCAAAAGACCAACGCACATCAGATCGCCTATCCGCGCCAGATTGCGATGTATCTGATCAAGGAGTTGACGCAGTCCTCGCTTCCAGAGATAGGGCGCATGTTCAGTGGGAAGCACCATACCACCGTGCTCCACTCGATTCAAAAAATCGACAAGTTACGCCAACGAGACCCTGATTTGAACAGGTTGATACACAGCGTAATCGACTCTATCAATTGAGGTTATATTTGTTATCCACAATTGGTGCCTGGAACGGCCTGTCAACGTCTGTGGGAGACTCGTCATCTAGTCGAAACATTCACCGTCCGGCACCCGGGAACCCACAACCTGATGTAGCAATAAATGCCAGAACTTGCTATAATTTAGAGAGAAATCAACGTTTCAACAGAGCCTATAAATCTTCTTCTTCTCTTCTAGTAATTCTTTAGGGAAAGAAAGAATAGGAATCGCGCATGGAATTCACCGTTAGCAGGGCAGATCTGGTTCGCGAACTGAACCTCTCGCAGGGTGTGGTCGAAAAGAAGACGACCATTCCGATCTTGTCGAACGTTCTCGTTGAGGCTGATGGCGACAGGATCGTCTTAACGGCGACAGACCTGGAGTTAGGCATCCGGTGCTCCTGTCCGGCGCGCGTGAAGAAGAGCGGCGGCGGAACGATTCCTGCTCGCCGTCTGTTGGACTATGTGCGGTTGCTGCCCGATTCAGACGTCCAAGTGAAGATTCAGGAGAATCACTGGGCAAGTCTAACCTGTGGCCGGTCCAAGACGCGGATCGCCGGCATGTCGCGTGAGAGTTTTCCCGAACTTCCTAAGATGCCGGAGGTTCTGGCGGAAATTCCGATCGGGGTTCTGGCATCGATGATCTCGAAGACCATCTTCGCGATTTCGAGCGAGGAATCACGTTTCACGTTGAACGGTGCGCTGATGGTCCTCCGTAAAGGCGGCTTGGTTATGGTCGCAACCGACGGGCATCGCCTGGCGATGGTGGAATCCAGTACGGAACTGCCGGGAATTACGGGTGCATATCGTGCACTGTTGCCGAAGAAAGCCATGGCCGAGTTGCAGAAGCTTGCTGGCGATTCCGATCCCGCGGCGTTAGTTCGTTTCTCCGGCGATGACAATCACCTCTTCTTCCAGTTAGGAGACCGGCTCCTGTTGAGCCGCAAGCTTACCGGCAACTTCCCGGATTATGAGCGCGTGCTGCCGAAGGAACATGCTCATCAGGTGACGCTGGAGCGCGATGAACTTCGTGGCGCGATTGAGCGCGTGGCTCAGTTCTCCGACGAGCGGTCGCGCGGCATCCGGGTGCGCGTCGAGAAAGACGAAATGAAGATTCATTCGTCCGTATCGGAGACAGGGGAGAGCGAGGAGAGCATTTCTACCACTTATGGTGGACCCGCTGTCGAGATCGGTTTCAATGCGCAGTACATGATGGATTTTCTGCGCGCCGTGCCCGACCAGCAGGTATCGTTTCAGTTCAAGGATCCTCACAGCGCAGGCGAACTGCGCCCGGCCGGCGAGAAAGCGGAGAACTACCGCTACGTCATCATGCCGATGAGAATCTGATTCACCCGATTCGTTTTCGCTAGGAAATTCATTACCACACATGGCAACACGAGATACCAGCCCGCAGACCTACGATTCAACAAGCATCAAAGTACTGGAGGGTTTAGAGGCGGTCCGGCTGCGGCCGGCGATGTATATCGGATCCACCGGCGAAGCCGGTTTACACCACCTGGTCTACGAGGTTGTAGACAACTCCGTGGACGAGGCCCTGGCCGGCTACGCCACCGACGTCAGCGTGACCATTCATGACGACGATTCGGTCACGGTGGTCGACAACGGCCGTGGCATCCCCGTCGACATTCACGAGGAGGAAGGCATCTCCGCCGCCGAAGTGGTTATGACCAAGCTCCACGCCGGCGGCAAATTCGATTCGAACTCGTACAAAGTCTCGGGCGGATTGCACGGCGTGGGCGTGAGCTGCGTCAACGCGCTATCGGAAGCCCTGCACCTGGAGATCTGGCGCGACGGAGGTACGTTCGAGCAGGACTACGCGCGCGGCATTCCCAAGGGGCGCTTGGAAAAGACCGGCAAATCCGGACGGAAAACCGGGACGAAGATCACGTTCAAGCCCGATTCGACGATCATGACGTCGACGCGGTTCAACTTTGACACGCTGGCCCAGCGTCTGCGTCAGCTTGCGTTCTTGAACAAAGGCCTGAAGATTACGCTCACCGACGAGCGCGAGGATCCGGCCCGCACAGAGAACTTCCATTTCGAAGGCGGCATCGCCGAGTTCATCAAATTGCTCAACAAGGGCAAGACGGTTCTGCACGACAAGCCAATTCACTTCGAAGGTGATCGCGAGCTGCCCAACGGCGGCACGCTAAGCATGGAAGTCGCCCTGCAGTACAACGATACATACGGCGACACGATCTTCAGCTTTGCGAACAATATCAATACGGTGGACGGCGGATCGCATTTGAGCGGCTTCCGAAGCGCGCTGACGCGTACCATCAACGCAGCTGGCCAGTCCGGTGGACTGTTCAAAGATGTCAAGGAGAACCTCACCGGCGACGACGTGCGAGAAGGCCTCACTGCGGTCGTCAGCGTGAAACTGCCGCAGCCGCAGTTCGAAGGACAGACAAAGGGCAAGCTGAATTCCGATATTCAGGGCTATGTGGTGCAGCTCGTAAACGAAAAGCTGGGCGAGTATTTCGACAAGAATCCCGCGGTGATGAAGAAGATCGTCTCCAAGGCGATTGACGCGGCGCGTGCCCGCGAAGCGGCGCGCAAGGCTCGCGATTTGACCCGCCGCAAAGGCGCGCTCGATTCTGGTGGGCTGCCCGGGAAGCTGGCCGACTGCCAGGAAAAAGATCCGGAGCGCTGCGAGCTGTTCCTGGTCGAGGGCGAATCGGCCGGCGGAACCGCCAAGGGCGGACGCGATCGCCGCTATCAGGCGATTCTGCCGCTGCGCGGAAAGATTCTCAACGTCGAAAAGGCGCGCTACGACAAAATGCTGGGCCACGAAGAAATCCGGGCCATGATCACGGCGATCGGCACCGGCATCGGCAAGGACGACTTTGACCTGGCGCGCCTGCGCTACGGCAAGATCATCATCATGACCGACGCGGACGTGGACGGCTCGCACATCCGCACGCTGCTGCTGACGTTCTTCTTCCGCCACATGCAGGAGTTGATCAAGCGCGGCCATATTTTCGTGGCGCAGCCGCCGCTCTATCGCATCAAGAAAGGTAAGAGCGAGAAGTACATTAAGGACGATAAGGAGTTCACGCGCGAAATCCTCCGCCGGGCGACGGAAAACGTCAGCGTGGAGTTGGGCGACAAGAACGTGCTCGAAGGCGCGGAGCTGCGAAATTTCCTGATGTCCCTGGACGACTTCCAGCAGACCTGGAGACGTCTGGAACGCCGCCTGCGCGATCCGCGCGTGGTGAGCGTTCTCGCCCGCACCGACATTGCCATCGATACCAAGGCCGATTTCCAGGACGAGAAAAATCTGCGAGCGGTCTATGACAGTCTGAAGACGGAAAAAGTGGAGGCGGCGATCTCACGCGACGAGGAGCATTCGTCGTGGACGGTGACCTTCAAGGATCCGACCAACGCCGAACGCTCCATTAATATCGAACTTGCGATGCAGCCGGAATATAAGCGCCTGCGGTCCGGAGCCAAGGCGGCGGCGAAGTTCAACCATCCTCCATTCACCGTCGTGAAGGAAGGCCATCGCGACCAACTTCCGGGTTGGCGTGAATTGCTCGCCCACGTGAAGAACGAGGGCACACGCGAAGTGAACGTGCAGCGCTACAAGGGGCTGGGCGAGATGAACGCGGAACAGCTTTGGTCCACCACGATGAACATTGAGACGCGCACGCTGCTTAAGGTGTCGCTCGAGGACCTGGTGCAGGCGGATCAGATGTTCACCACGCTAATGGGTGAAGACGTCGAGAGCCGGCGCAAGTTCATTGAAGAGAACGCGCTGGACGTGCGAAATCTGGACGTTTAACGGTGTAGCGCACGCCCGATGGCGTGCCGCGTCGAAACTGTTCTCGACGCCTCCTTTACGACATCGCGAGGCATCGACACGAGTGTCGATGCGGCACGCAAGATTGCGCCACAGTTTGCCAGGAAACTACTCAACGTAAAGGCGCTTGACCCTCGCGCGGATGCCGCACAGGACGTCGTAGGAGATGGTCCCGGCCGCGCGCGCCATCTCCTGGGCATCGTAGCCCGAGCCCAGCAGCGTGACCGCATCGCCGACCCCCAAATCGCCCGCTTCGATGGTAGTCAAGTCCATCGAGACGGCGCCGAGGATCGGCAGAAGCCTCCCGTTGGCGATTACCCTGCCGCGATTCGACAGGCGATGCGGGATGCCGTCGGCATAGCCCGCCGCCAGAATCGCGATGCGCATCGGCTTTGGCGTGCGATACATGCCTCCATAGCCGATCAGCGCGCCGGCCTCGACGTCTTTCACCGAAAGGACCGTGGCTTTCCATGTCAGCGCCGGTCTCACGCGCAAGTGCATCGGAGGTGCGTTGCCGCGGGCCGGTGAGATGTAGCCGTAAATCGCATGTCCGGGGCGGACCAGATTGCCCCACGCTTCGGTCCGCCGGTAGGCGACCGGGATCGTGCTCGAAAGATGCACGTAGCGTACGTCTCCGAGTGCCGTGTGAATCGATTCGAAGCGAGCGATCTGGGCCTCGGTCTGCTGGCTCTCGTAATTGGCCGCGGAGGCGAAATGCGTCATCAATCCTTCGAGCGGGGTCGACTTCACGGCGCGCGCGATCTCCTCAGCGCCCTCGCGTACGCCCAGGCGCCCCATGCCGGAGTCGATCTTCAGGTGATAGGGAACCTTCGCTGCTGCCGCGTCTTTGAGTGAATGAATGACCGGCGTAAGCGAGAAATCAGCAAAAAATGGCCTATTTTCCGGCAAATAATCGGCCATGACGAGAATGCGCGCGGCAATGCCCTCCTGGCGCAGCGCGATGCCCTCCTCGACATTGGACACAGCCAGCCAGCGGACACCTTCCGCTTCCAGGATCCTGGAAACCTCTATGGCCCCGTGGCGATAGGCGTCGGCCTTCACCACCGGCATCAACTCCGCAGAGCCACCGACCGCCGCTTTCACGGCGCGGAAGTTGTCCCGAATCGCCGAGCGCGAAACTTCAATCCAGCTACGCACGGGCGAGCCTCGTCAGCAGCTTCTCATACGAATCGGTCACCGCATCCCAACTATAGCGTTCCTGTACGCGGCGCATCGCGGCAGCTTTGAGCTCCTCGCGCTCTTCCGGCTTCATCGCGAGAGTCGAGCGAAGGACCCGGGCAAGGTTTTCGTGAGTGAACGGAATGCCCGCGCCGCCGGCGACTTCTGCGTTTTCCGGCGTGTCGAGATACAAAGTCAGCGCGCCTCGTCCCATCGCTTCGATGAGTGCCGGGTGCGTGCCGCCGACTTCCGTCGCCTGAATGTAGGCGAAACAGTGCGAGCCCAACTCTTGATACCCCTCGCCGTAAATCGCGCCGGGCATGATGACACGTTTATCCTGGGTATCTTGCACCCTGGCGATGTATTCAGCCGCGTAAGGCGCATCGCCGATCAAGGCGAGCTTCATGGGCGTCTCGATGTTCTCAAACGCCTCGCGCACCAACAGCGCGTTATTTTCCGGTTCCATGCGGCTGACGTAGAGAAAATATTTCTCGCGCTCCAAGCCGAGCTGATCCAGGACGACACTAGTCACGACGGGCCCGACCTCCGCGCCATACGGAATCATGACGGATTCGCGATGGTAGCGCTGGCGATAATACTCCTCGATTGCGCTGGCATCGGTGACCACCGCATTCGGCATCCACGTGGCCAGCCACTCTGATATCCGATACCAGGTGCGCGCCAGGATGTTCCATTTCTTGCGATTGCGCTCCAGACCGTCGACGTTCAGCGCGACCGGCATGCCACATACGCGGGGCATCCAGGTGAACACGGCGTTTGCGGCGTTGCAATAGAGAATCGCATCGTGACGATGGGCGAGCAGGTGCAGCGTGGACAAAAACGTATGCGCGATGGTGTCGAGATACTTGTGGCGGATGGTGGGCAGGCAGGCGAGGTAGACGCCTCGATAGGGAGACGGCGCGCTCTGGCGGCAGTAGACGGTCACATGATGGCCGCGTGAGGCGAGGCGGGTGGATAACTCCTCGGCGAAGGTTTCAAATCCACCATAGCGGGCTGGGATGCCCCGCGTGCCGAGAATGGCGAGCCGCACGGCTTATCCCCGGCCGGAGCGGGAGGCGCGGGCGAGCTTGGCTGCGGTGGGTTTGGGCGCCGGGCGGCTGACCGGCTCGTAGGAAAACCAACTGGAAATGTAATCGTCCTTGGCGCGGCGGCGGCGCATGATCTCCTTGCGCTTGGCCAAGACGCTCTTCATGTGCTTGGCCAGATACCAGAAGGCTCGCAATGAGGAATGTTCATGCACCAGGCATGCTCCGATCACCACCAGATCCCGCGAGGTGATGGAAACCCAGTTGCGGCGGTACAGATCCGGCGTCATGTTCTTTATCCGCATGAGGAACCGGTTCTTCACCGAGTGCATGTTGATTTCCGGCGGCAGCGCGCGCCGATTACCGGGCAGAACCGCGCGTACGTGATACCCGCGCGCCAGAGGCGTGTACAAGCAGCGCCAGTTCATCAACTGCGCGCGCCAGGCGACGTCGGCGTCCTCGCGGTAGACAAAAAAGTCGGGATCGAAAAACTCACCCAGGATGGAAATATCGTCGATCATCTCGCGCCGGTACAGCGCGGCGGCGGCAGTGGCGCCGAAGACATACTCAAAATTTAAATAATGGCCGTTATCCACTTCCTGGCTGCCCCGGTCCAGATGGCGAAGCATCGGGGTGAAGTAGATACCGGTGGAATCCACCAGTTGTTTTTCCGGAAGGTCGAACGTCGCGCGGATGGTGAGCAGTTTCCCGCAGACCGTGCCGACCTTGGGGTCGACCTGGCCGGCATCGACCATGGCCTGGATGAAATTCGGCAACAGGAGAACGTCGGGATTGAGGGTCAAAACCCACTCGCCGCGTGACAGCGCGATGGCCTGGTTTTGCGCGGCTGCGAAGCCGATGTTCTCGTCGTTGTAATGAATCTGGCAAGTGTCGGCGAATTGCTCAAGCAGGTCTACGGTTCCGTCGGTGGAGGCGTTATCAATGATAATGACCTCGAGATTCGGGTACTTTTGTTCCAGGACGGATTCGAGGCAGCGCTTGATGAATCGGCCGCTATTGTAGGTCACCAGCGTGACGGAGACTAAGTCGTTGTAGGCCATGCGTTGTCAGAAATTATGGAATTCTTTACTGCCCCGCGCCGCGGATCTCCCGAAGGAGACAAGGCACAGGCCTGCAAAACGGACAATCTTGCTATAAACGGCAACCGATTGGAAGCCTCGGTCAAGAATCATCCGCGCGACCATCCGCGGGATTGAACTGAGCACAACCGACAGGCAGACAACCCGGTAAGCTGTTGATCGGAAGTGCTTCGCCGCATACCTTGTAAGGCTAACACACCAGTACAGCGCACGGCATCCCGGGGGTATCCGGCCAACCGAGTGCGCGCCCTGATGGACGGCCTGAACCGAAGGTACATACTGTATATTGACCCCTGAATCCAGGGCTCTTTTACAGAAATCAACATCCTCAAACCATATCGGATAAAAGCTCTCATCCAGGCCGCCCAGGTTTTTCCAAGTGTCGCGGCGCGTCATGAGGAACGCCCCGGCGGGTTGTTCCACCGGACCGGGTTGGTCCAGCGAGCGGTCCAGGTACCGGTATCGGCGATTAACCGGGTTGGACGGCCATAGGCGATTGATGCCAAACAATTCGAAAATCAGCGAGATGGGAGTTGGCAGACGGCGGATCGTGAAGCCCGCTTGAGCGCTTCCTTGCGCATCCACAAGTTTGCCGGCGGCGAGGCCGTATTGGCGGCTTGCCTCAATGAGCGCGTCAACCCCGGTGAGCAAGTTCGCGTCTGGATTCAGCAGAAGAAGATACTCTTCTTCGCAGGCGGAAATGCCTTGATTCACGGCGGCGGCGAATCCGCGATTTTGTGGGTTCGGGATGACGCAGATGTGTGCCCTTTCGCGCACCCGATTGAGCGTCCGGTCCGAGGAGGCGTTATCGACGACGATAGGTTTCACGTGCGGCGCCATTCTAGCTAAAGCATCCAGGCAAGGGCCGATGACGGCTTCCGAGTTGAAGGTGACGATTATCGCGGCAGCAGCCAGAAGTAAACCCTCCAATACCAGTCGAAACCGGTCTGTTGCTGAAGCGTGAGAATTTCCCGCTCGCCCGCAGCCGCCAGGCGGGCCATTCGATCATTCGGAGTGTTGTTAGGATAAAGGGCACGAGCAGCGTTCCAACCCGCAATCTTGCCGCGAAGATAAGCCGCGCCACGCCGGTGGCGAAGCGCTACCAATCCCCAGAGCACTTGACCGGCCACAAGCGGCCAGAGCGGCGCTCCATGGAAATGCTTGAACGTAAGTAAGAGCTGATTGCGGGAGATTTGTTTCACTGTGTCGGAATTCCACGCACCTCTCGTTGCGCTGCCCCGGTGTAGGGCGATGGCGGAGGGGATGTACTCGCCCGCGCGGCCGGCCAGGGCGCAACGGATCCCGAAATCGACATCCTCGAGATAAGATCCAAAGTTTTCATCGAGCTGGCCGACCTCATCGAAAAGTGTCCTGCGAAAAATCGCAGCTGTCATGGGCGCGATGCGGATCTCCCTCGAATGGTTCCACACAGGACCGTTGGGCCGGCCGGCTCCGCAACGCCAGGCGCAGGCGGCGCGGGAAATCTCGTCAAACGTGCCATCCAGAAGCGAAGGGTCGGCGGCATTCAGGAGTTTTCCCGTGGCAAAGGAGGCCGATGTGTTGAGAAGCTCTTCGAGCCACTCCGGCGCGAGCGTGACGTCGTTGTTGAGAATCGCGATCCAATCCGCGTTTGAAGCAGCGATGCCTCGATTCACGGCCGCCGCGAAGCCGAGATTCTTTTTGAGAGAGAGGACGCGGGCGCCGAGGCGTTGCGCGACTTCGACGGAGTCGTCTGTGGAGGCGTTGTCCACCAAAAGGATTTCATCAAACGGGCGGGTTTGGGTGTGAAGGCTGGAAAGAAGAGAATCGAGCAGGTCGCGGCGGTTCCAGTGCGGAATGATGGCTGCGACGGTTGTCATGAGAACCGCTTTTTCAGTAAGAACCACAGATTGTAAAAACCGTCGCGCCAGGGATTCAGTTTGATTTCACCCAGCCTTGACGTGTACATGATCGACAATTCCGCGAAGCGGTGACGGTTCCGCTTGAGGGCCTCGATCTTGATCTCCTCGGAAAAAGCCATACCGTCAGCGACGAGCTTCATGTCCTTGAGAATCGAGCGGCGGAAGACCCACATTCCGGACTGTGAATCGCGGATCCAGCGGAAGTAGAGAATCGACATGGCGAGCGACAAAATCAAGTTGCCGAACTTGTGTTTCAGGCTCATCGCATTGGAGTCGCGCACGGGAAAGCGCGAGGCGTTCAAGAAATCGACGTCGAGATGAAGGTAGGCCTCCAGGAGATAAGAAATCGCATCCGGCGGATAGCTCTGATCGCCGTCGAGCGTCACGATGACGTCGCAAGTCGCGGCGGCAAATCCGGTCTTGTAGGCGCGTCCATAGCCGCGGGCGTCTTCTTTAATGACTTTTGCGCCGAAACGCTTGGCGACGTCGGCGGTCCGGTCCGTCGATCCGTTATCGACGACGATGACTTCGTCGACGAAGGATGGCATGCGCTTCATGACGCCTTCAATTCCCTGCTCCTCATTCAAACACGGGATGATGACGGTAATCGATTGTTCCTTGTACATTAAGCCGACTTTTCAGGATACATCGTAATCCGGAGAGGCTATGATTGTTTCTATGAAATGGATGTTTTTGTGGGCGGCGATGGCCATGGTCCAGGCGGGGACCGTGGAACATCCGGAATTAGCGGGAATCAAAACTGTGTACCTTCTGCCGATGACGTCATCCCTCGATCAATTCCTGGCGGCGCGCCTGACCAAGGGCGGCGCCGTGCAGGTGGTAACCGATCCGAAACTTGCGGATGCGGTTCTTACCGACTATATCGGAGCGGGCCTCGAAGAGAAGTTGAATTCGCTGTACGGGGAAAAGAAGCAGGCAGACGTCAAGGACAAAGACAAGGATAAAGAAAGCTCGCAGCCATCCTTCTCCGCGTCGCCTGGCGCGGGGCACAGCAAGGGCACGATTTTCCTGATTGACCGAAAAACGCGGAGCGTGATTTGGAGCGATTACGTGCCACCGAAGAGCACCCAACCGGAGGATCTGAATCGCGCGGCCGACCGGATCGCCAGTCAGTTGGAAAAAGAAAAGAAGGGCAAGCGGGATAAGTGACGGAGCGCTTTGAGAAGGCCCTGGTGCATGCAGCCCGCCTGCACCGCGACCAGAGGCGCAAAGGGCACGGAATCCCGTATATCTCCCATCTATTGGCGGTGTGCGCCCTGACCGTGGAACACGGCGGCGATGAGGATGAGGCCATTGCGGCGCTGCTTCATGACGCTATCGAGGATCAGGGCGGCGCACTGGCGCGTGCAGACATTCTGCGCGAGTTTGGGCCTCGCGTGACCGCGATTGTGGACGGATGCACGGATTCGCTGGGTGCCCCCAAGCCTCCGTGGCGCGCGCGAAAGGAAGAGCACATCCGGCATTTGCGGCACGCGTCGCGATCCGTGCGCCTGGTGGTCGCCTGCGACAAACTGCACAACGCGCGAACGCTGGTAATGGACTATCGCATTATGGGCGAGGATTTGTGGCCCCGGTTCCGGGGCGGCCGCGAGGGAACGCTCTGGTACTACCGCGCGATCGCGGATCTACTGCGCGAGGCCGAGGCAAGTCCGCTCACGGAAGAACTGGACCGCACCGTTACCGAATTGGAAGGTCTCGCATCCGGTTGATCTCCGCGCGATAGCATTCCACCAACCGCTCCGTCATTGCTCGCATATCGCGGGTGGCCACCACATTTGCACGGGCGCGCTCCGCCATCTGCGCCGCCGCCTCCGGATCTCGCACAAGCCTCACAATGTGATCGGCGAAAGAGGATGCATCGTCGGCAAGGGCGCACAGGTCGCCGTCGTTATCCGCAAGTCCTTCGGCGCCGAGGCGTGTCGAGACCACGGGGATTCCAGCGGCGAAGGCCTCCAACAGCTTCACGCGGACTCCGGAACCGCTGAGAATCGGGCAAACAAACAATGCATACCGCTTCAGAGGCTCGTGGACGTCATCCACGAAGCCGATCAGGTCGATGGCTTCCGCCTCTGGCAGAGAGTGCCGCGGAGGCGGATCGGAGCCGATCACGATCAGGCGCGCCCTCGGCTCCGCGGCGCGGACCTTCGGGAAAACGTCGCAGAGAAACCAGGTGAGCGCCTCCTGATTGGGCAGATGACGGAAACTGCCGAGGAACAGCAGCGTGAACGGTTCCCGGTTCCGCGGCGAAAAATCGTATAGCGATGTGTCGATGCCGGCGCGATAGCCGTCGTCGATGCGGTCCTCAAGTGCCGGTAAGAACGACGCGATGTATTTCTTGTTATCGCGGCTGCAAACCTGAATGCGGTCGGGCGCAGGCAGCATCTTCAGTTCGTAATGGAGGGCGCGCAGATACTCCCATCGGGCTTGCAATTTCTCGAGCATGTTGTTGATGAACGGCAACCGTCGCGCGATGGACTGGAAATAGACATCGTGCTCGAACAGGATGCTCGGAATGCGGCGGAAGCGCCCGGCATATTGCCCGAGCACGGTGTATTCCAGCTGCAGAACATCGATCTTGCGCGTGTAGATCTGGCGGTGGATGAGCCACGCGAGGTCGGCATTTCGAAACTCGCGCACGGCATGGGGCTCGGTTGAGCCGAATGCTTTCTGGCGTCCCTCCATGCGGACGATATACTCGGTGGATGCGCAGATGGCGTCCAGTTCGTCATGCGCGCGACGTTGGTGATCGTAGTCCAGCAGGACGATGGCGTGCAACTCGCACAAGCGCGCCAGTTCGCGCACCGTCTGGTACATAAAGACTGCTCCGCCGTGAACCGGAGGGCAGATCGGATAGGGCGAAACAAACAGCACACGCAGTTTGTCGCCGCTCATTCGTGAAAACGTGTCGCGGAAGTATCCGCCGAGAGGCCTCTTGAACGCTTCGGTATCGGTGATCACGGCGAGTTGCCGCGCACGGACGCGGGAAAGGAATGTTGCCGGAAGTTGCAACGCCGCTCGCGCGATGCCGGCAAAGCTGGAACGCTCCGGAGAGTCGCCAAACAGCCAGCTGATGGCGGCACCGGACCAGGCGTAGACGAAATGCTGCGCCAGGCGGCCCCACTCATGGATGTTCTTCCACGAGAACAACAAGAAATTCTTGTTTAGAACGCCCTGGATGTATGCTTCGCTGAAGGTCTTTCCGATGGTGCCGCGGTGTTCGTGATAGACCACGCTCGCCGGCTGATACATGGTCTTCCAGCCGCGCTTCCAGGCAAGATAGCCGAGGTCGGTGTCCTCCAAATAAAACGGCGCCAGAATTTCGTCGAATCCGCCGAGCTCGAGGAACTTGGCGCGGTCATACGCGCACGACCCGCCGCCGCCATACGCGCATGGATAAAGGTCCTTGATCTTCTCGTCATTGCGATGCCGCACCCGCAGCATGCCCTGGTCCCACCAGGATTCGGTGAGGCCCGTTTCCTGACGGAACTTCGTCGGGTCGGAAAAAAAGATCTGGCAGGAGACGGAAAAGACATTCTCATCCGTGAAGCCGTCGAGCAGCGGTTGAAGGAAGTCCGGTTCGACGCGCATGTCGCTGTTTAGCAGCACGACGACTTCGTTCGATGCCGCACGAATACCCGCGTTCGATCCCCCCCCGAAGCCGAGGTTTTCTTTTAGTCCGAGCAGGCGAACGTCAGGGAAATTCTGCTCGACGAAAGCGGCGCTGCCGTCTGTGGATCCATTGTCGACCACGATGACCTCGCTGCCAGGGTTATGTTTAATGGACGCGACCACCGAAGGCAGGTATTTTTCCAGCAGATCTCGGCCGTTCCAGTTGGGGATCACGATGCTGGCTTTCGTGGTATCCGGGCGTGTTTCCGGGCGGCGCTCCTTGCGCGGCGTAAGCGCGACCACGACGTCGGCCACGAATAGGACGATCGCGGCAGTGAAGAGGAAGATCGGGGAGAGCAGGGCAAGGGGCAATCCGCGGAGGATCCGCCATAGGGCGGCGAGCGCTCTGCGCATCAGCCTCGCTCTCCGTTGATCTTGGGGCCCAGGCCGAGGGCGCGGCCCAGCTTGACCCAGCGGGAATCGGCGGTCATCTTGAGTTGCGCGTTGGCGCTGCCGAGCCGGGCATCAAGATCCTTGGCCCAAGTCGTGCGTTCGACGACGGTCGACTCCGCCCGGTCGAGCAGGCGGACGGTTTCCGCGAGTTCATCGCATTTTTGCGAGAGCGCGCTGGAGAGCCTCTGTTCCGTTTCACGCGCCCAATCGGTTTTGCGTTGATTCTCGAGTTCGAGTTGGTCGATGGTGCGTTGATAGGCAGCAGCCATCTCCAACGCTTTGGCCTGCTCGGCTTGGACCATGTCCTGAAGCTCAGCAACGCGTTGAAGTGCTTGGTTGTAGTCCCGGTCCAACTGCATAGCCCACTTGTTGTGCTGCTCCAAATGGCGTTCCAGTTCGGCCTGCGATTCCATGAGTTGCTGGCGCTCTGCAGTCACCTGAGCGAGCCAGGATTTGTTCTTCGCGAGTTCCGCTTTTAGCAGATGGATGTGCTGCTCGCGTTCGCGCAGGAGGTTCGCGGCTCGCGGAACGTATAAGAAGGAGCGAGGCTCCGGAGTGCGGTCGATCGAGCAGAGGGCGAGGAAGAAGTGCGCTTCATCCGGCGAGCCCCGGGCGCTGTCGAGCTGCGCATCGACCGTAGTGAACGTGGCGTGAGGATAAAACGCCTGCGATTCGAGGCGATTTTGGAGCAGAATTTCGACGTGGGGGAAGACCGCGGCGAGCGCGTCGCGAAACTCGGCGAACGGAAATTCGTGCGTGTGGAAAGGATTCGGGCCTTGGTCGGCACGCGATTCGCCATAATACAGCTTATTGGGAGTGGAAACGAGAAAGACGCCATCCGGATGAAGAAGCCGGCGAGCTTCGGTCAAGAGGTCGTGCCAGTTTTCCAAATGTTCGATGACTTCAAACGCGGTAATCAGGTCGAACGAAGCATTCGGAAAGGGCAGGGCCGTAGCCGATGCGGCCAGGAAGGTCGTGTTCGGGAGCGGATAATGTTGCTGGGCATAGGCAATGGCGTCCCGCGCAAGATCGACGCCGGTGGCATGCTGCGCATGCTGTGCCAGTTCCGCCGTGCCGTATCCAGTGCCACATCCGATGTCGAGCACCCGGGTGTTCGCAGCTAGACGAGCGGAATACGCGTAACGAGCAAGGTGCTCAGCCCAGAGATCGTCGTTCACCTGGCCTGGGATGACTCGCTCTCCAGTGAATTCGCTCACGGAATCGGGACTCCGGTACCGATCTTTGCATTCACCTCGACGCGGCAGGGGAAGTGGAATTGACCGTAAATTGGGCCTTCCGAAGGCTCCATTTGCAATGCCAACGCATTGTCGATCCAATCACAGATGGCGTAGTGCTCCAGCGTGCCGTCGGCAATCGCGGGGGAGAAGGAAAAGGAAGACGGATAAAGCGTCGGCAGGTCGACATAAAAGTCGACCGTGCAGGTTTCGCCGGAGGCCATGGGTGGGAGGGCATGGTGCTCCCGGGCAGTGTTGGTGCCAGCAAAATCTACTCCGAGGTGATTTCGGAACATGAAGCCGGCGATGGGTTGGTCCAGGTTTGCGCTGGCGCGAAAACTGATTCTTACTACAATTGTAGAATTAGGTTGAAGTGATTGAATCTTATGGCCATTTCCATCGCGAATGGCAATACCGAGAATCTCTGCGCGGCCGTCGCCGAAGCGATGGTCGATATTCGGAATTCGATCCTCGATCTCTTCCGGGGCTACCTTTGTTGCTTGTTGATGGATAAGGGCATCGTGAGCGAGATAACGGGCGTCTTTCTCAACCATGGCAGCAAGATACTGAGTGACAATGTTGTCCGCTTTCCCGATCGCTCGGACCTTGCCATGATCCAGCCAGACGGCGCGGTCGCCGAGGGCTCGGATGTCACCGGTGGAATGGGACACGAACAGAATGGTAATCCCCCGGGAGCGAAGTTCATGCACTTTGCGCATGCAGCGCTGACGGAAGTAGACGTCGCCGACAGCGAGGGCCTCGTCGACCAGCAGGATTTCGGGGTCAACGTGAATGGCGACGGCAAATGCCAGTCGGACGACCATGCCGCTCGAGTACGTCTTTACCGGTTGATGAATAAAGTCGCCGATTTCCGCAAACTCCGCGATCTCCGCAAATCGCCGGTCCATTTCCTTGTTTGAAAACCCCAGGATGGCGCCGTTCAGGTATACATTGTCGCGGCCTGAGAACTCCGGATTGAAGCCGGAGCCGAGCTCGAGGAGGGCGGCGACGCGTCCGTTCACAGCGAGGTTACCAGACGTGGGTTCAAGAACACCGGCGCAGATCTGCAATAGCGTGCTCTTTCCTGAACCATTCTCGCCGACGACACAGAACGTCTCGCCACGATTGACCTCAAAGCTGACATCTCGCAGTGCCCAGTAATCTTCGTGAAATCGCCGCTGGTTGAACGTCGCCAGTTCCTTCAGGCGGTCCCCCGGCGCGGCGTAGATGGCGTAGCTTTTTGAGACGCGCGAGAATTCGACGGCGGTACTTGGCACTATAAGAATTGTAGACCAGAGCGTGCGATACAGCCACCTACTTGACAGGCGGCTCAGCTGTTCATACGCTGGTAGGTGCGCCGGCGTAGCTCAGTTGGTTAGAGCGACGGTCTCATAATCCGTAGGTAGCAGGTTCGAATCCCGCCGCCGGCACCACCCCTAACTTGACCCCGTGATGTGCTGAAACAATCGGTCCAACTCCGCCTGGGAATAGTATTCAATCTCGATTCGGCCCCGCTGTTCGCTCAGTTCAACGATGCGCACGCGAGTGCCGAGGATGCGTTCGAGCTCGTCGACTGCTGCTTTCACATTGGGGTCGATAGGGTGCTCTCGGTGATGACCTGTGCCCTCCCGGGGCCGATCCGAGGTCAGCTCCTGGACCAGCGCCTCCACCTGGCGGACAGATAGGCTTTGCGCAGCAGCCTTTTCAGCGATCTGGATCTGCGTTGCGGCGTCCGGCAGGCCGAGAATTGCTCGGGCATGGCCCATGCTGAGACGATGCTCGGCCAAGAGGAGCTGGACCTCTTTTGGGAGCTTCAAGAGGCGCACCGTGTTGGTGATCGAGGTCCTGTCTTTGCCCGTTCTGCGGCCAATTTCTTCGTGGGAGAGGCCCAACTCGCGGCTAAGACGCTCGTAAGCATGAGCCGTTTCAATGGGATTGAGGTCCTCACGCTGGATGTTCTCGATAAGGGCCAACTCCAGCATCTGAGGTTCAGTAACATCCTGAACAACAACCGGGACCTCGGCGACTCCGGCCAATTTGGCCGCGCGCCAGCGTCGCTCTCCGGCCACGATCTGGTACCCGCCTTCGTGCTGACGGACGACAATAGGTTGGATGATCCCATTGGCCCGAATCGACGCTGCTAGCTCTTCGAGTCTATCCGCTTGGAAGACCGTCCGGGGCTGCATAGGGTTAGCGTGGATGCTCGACAATGGGAGGCGATGGGGCGCTGAGCCCAACTTCGCCTCTTGTGCAGGAGCCTCCGCAGTGGCCTGAGGAGAAGGCGTTCGCGCGGGAAGCAGCGCCGATAGTCCCCTACCCAGCACTTTGCGTTGTTTGTCTATTGCGCTGCTCATTCTCTAGAATCTCCTTGGCCAGCTTGATGTAGCTTTCGGCGCCCTTGGAGCGTGGGTCATACATCAGGATTGGCTTCCCGTAGCTGGGGGCTTCCGCGAGCCGTATACTGCGGGGAATCACGGTTGTGAGCACCTCATCCTGGAAAAAGTCCTTCAAGTCGTCAGCAACCTGACGCGCAAGGTTAGTCCGGTCATCATACATCGTCAGAAGGATGCCCTCAATGCGGAGGGAATGGGAGAAGGCTTCACGGACTTTGTCGATAGTGTCCATCAACTGGGATATGCCCTCTAAGGCAAAGAATTCGCATTGGATGGGAATCAACACGGACTCTGCCGCGACCAGAGCGTTTAGCGTGAGGAGATCTAGGGCTGGCGGGCAATCGATCAGAATATAGTCATAGGCAGCTTCGACTTGACTCAGCAATGTATTGAGGCGATGTTCCCTGTCAGGGATGTCCACCAGTTCGAGATTCGCCGCGACAAGGTTCTTATCTGCCGGTACGATGTCTAGGCCCTCGCACTCAGTCCTCACAATGGTCTGCCGAATCGCCATCCCACCTAAGAGTGCGTTGTAGATGGTTGGATTCTCAGGGCTTTTTTCAATACCGAGCCCACTGGTGGAATTCCCCTGAGGATCAAAGTCCACCAGCAACACTCTCAGGTCATTCGCCGCGAGAGAAGCACCCAAGTTGATAGAGGTGGTGGTCTTACCTACCCCGCCCTTCTGATTTGTCACTGCAATGATCTTACCCACAACTCTCCGATCTTAGCATGTCTTCAAAGGGTTCCACGTGGAACCTCGACCTCAGGTTCCACGTGGAACAAGACTCGATGCTTACCCCACGGGAGTATTCTCGATCTCCCAGTACCCAACCTGGAAGCATCGCCCTCGCCAATCAGTAAGGCCAGACGGTCCGACAGTCCCAGGGTAAGCACCTCTGAGGGATCCACGGCACGTGAGATGGTCCAGTCAAAGCGCTCCGAGACATCCTCTGCCCTCTTTGAAACGACTGAGACGTTTCTCACGCCCCGAGATGCCTCCCTCAAGAACACAGATTTTCGCAGGTGGGACTCTACTAACGTGACGTAACACTCAGGCCGGAGGATTGCGACCGGTAACCCTGGGAAACCGGCCCCGGAACCTATATCGACGACCCGAAGCGGCCCTGCAGGAAGGAATCGCCCCAGGAAAAGCGACTCGCAGTAGTGAAACCGAACGGCGTCCTCCTCTGTCAGGATACGCGTGAGATTGAGACGCGAGTTCCAGCGACCCAGCAGGTCATAGTGAGCTTGTAGCTGGTCGAGTTGCCACTCGGAAAGCGCCCCGAATGGAGCAAACTCGCAAGCAAGCAATTCCCGAAACATCTCAAATTAAGCTTGGGCCATGGTGAGGTATACGTCAAGTACCGCGACCGCCGCAGGAGTAACGCCAGGAATGCGGCCCGCCTGTCCGAGCGTCTCAGGCCTGACCTTTGTGAGCTTTTCGCAGACTTCACGCGAAAGCCCTGGAATGTCGTGATAGGCGAAATCACCAGGAATCCTGCGCTCACTTGCGTCACGTAGGCGGGAGACTTGGCGCTCTTGCTGCGCGATGTACCCAGAATACTTCAGCTCGGTTTCCACGGTGGTCAACACGCTCTTTTGAGGCTCCTCCCCCAACATCGTCTCGATTGCCAGGCTGAGATCCTCAATATGAGCTTCAGGCCGTCGCATCCAGTCTCTAAGGAGCGGTCGGCCGTCAATATCCGCGCGCTGGGTGTCCATCCAACGCAGAATCCTCGCCTTTTGATCTTGCTTTGCTAGAAAACTCTCCCATCGTTCCTCGCTCACGAGGCCCAACCTGCGGCCCAGAGGTGTCAACCGCTCATCCGCATTGTCAATCCTGAGATGCAGCCGGAATTCCGCTCGGGATGTGAACATTCGATATGGCTCGTCCGCACCGGAATTGATCAAATCATCGATCAAGATCCCCGTATAGCCATCCGTTCGCGCCAAGACCACGGGCTCCATCCCCGCGACGGCACCGGCCGCATTCAGACCGGCCATCAGGCCCTGGCACGCTGCCTCCTCGTATCCGGAAGTCCCATTGATTTGGCCAGCCAGAAATAGCCCTTTTATTTTCTTAACTTCCAGGGAATGACCGAGCTCCCTCGGGTCGATGGCGTCGTATTCAATTGCGTATCCTGGACGCAGCATCTCGGCCTTCTCCAGGCCCTCCACCGACGCGATCATCCGGCTCTGTACATCGATTGGCATGCTGGTCGACATGCCGTTAACGTAGATCTCGTACGTATCCACCCCTTCCGGCTCCAAAAAAAGTTGGTGCCTCGATTTGTCGGGGAACTTTACGATCTTATCCTCGATCGATGGGCAATAGCGTGGGCCGATACCATGAATCTGGCCGCTGTACATCGGCGACCGTCCGATGTTTTCGGCTAAGATCCGATGCGTACCAGTGCTTGTATATGCAACATAACATGGCACTTGACTACGATCTATCCTCGGCGTCAGAAACGAAAACGGAGTCGGATGATCATCGCCATGTTGGGGCTCAAAACGCGACCAATCGATCGTCCGGCCATCCAGGCGCGGCGGGGTTCCCGTCTTTAGCCTCTTCCAATCGAGGCCAAGCGACCTCAACTGGTCCCCCAACAGGTTCGATGGTGCCTCGCCGCTGCGGCCGCAATTCACTCTTGCCTCACCAATGTGCGCAAGGCCGTTCAAGAACGTGCCCGTAGTTACCACCACTGCGTCACCCGTGAGAGCCCGGCCATCACGAAGATGGACACCCCTCACCCGGCCGTCCTCAATCGCCAGACAGGCGACCTCCGCCTGTAGAATTCGCAAATTCGGCTCATTTTCGAGGATATCCCGCATCCGCAGGCGGTATTGCTTCTTGTCGCATTGCGCCCTGGGCGACCAGACCGCAGGACCGCGGCTGGTGTTCAACAACCGGAACTGTATGCCGACTGCGTCAGTGAGTTCGCCCATAATGCCGCCGAGTGCGTCGATCTCCCGCACCAAATGACCTTTAGCGATGCCTCCCACTGCGGGATTGCACGACATTTGGGCGATGAGATCGAGGTTCATCGTCACCATGGCGGTTTTCAGGCCGAGACGGGCACAGGCGCGCGCCGCCTCGCAACCCGCGTGTCCCGCTCCCACAACGATGACATCGTACTTCGCCATGTCTCTTCATTTTAGCGCTGAAACAGCTGCTAGAATGGCTAAGTCTCTCGTGAAGATACTTGTTATTGGAAGCGGCGGCCGCGAGCACGCCATCGCTTGGCGGCTTACAAGAGAAGGTCACCAGGTTTTCTGTGCGCCAGGCAACCCCGGCACGGCCCAGTTAGCCACGAACCTCGTTACTACGGACTATCTTGGCGCAGCCAAATCGATCAAACCTGATGTGACGGTGGTCGGACCGGAGGCACCCCTGGTTGCTGGCGTCGTCGATCAATTCCGTGCTGCCGGACTGCCGATCGTCGGCCCGACGCAGGAGGCCGCCAAGCTCGAGGCGAGCAAGATCCACTGCAAGGAATTCATGAAGCGCGTCGGTATACCCACCGCACGCTTTGTGCGTGTGGAAAGCGTTGCTGACGGTCTCGACGCTCTCGGTCAGTTTGAGTATCCGGTTGTTGTGAAGGCGGATGGACTGGCTGCGGGGAAAGGGGTCATTATCGCGCAAAACCGGCAGGAAGCCGATAACGCCGTCTCCGCCTTAGGCCCGCGGCTGGTGATTGAGGAATTCCTGGAAGGCGAAGAAGTGAGCTTCATCGTCCTCAGCGACGGACGCAACGTCGTTCCGCTGGAGGCGACGCAGGATCACAAGGCCGTGGGCGACGGCGACACCGGACCTAACACCGGCGGAATGGGAGCATACTGCGATGGGCGCATCTTATCGAGCCCAGAGATAGGAATTATTCTAGACAAAATCATTCGACCAGCGGTGCGGGCTACCGGATTTAGCGGTTTTCTTTACGCCGGCCTGATGATAACGGGGAACGGGCCGAAAGTTCTGGAGTTCAACGTGCGCCTCGGCGATCCAGAGACCCAGGCACTGATGCACCGGATGGACGACGATTTTGCCGTGAATCTTGCGCGGGCCGCAGCCGGCGAACTAAACGTGCAAGCCCTGCGATGGAAGCGCGATCCCTCGGTCTGTGTCGTCCTGGCGGCAGAAGGGTACCCCGGAAAGGTCCGCACGGGCGACCTCATCACGGGAATCGAAACGGCCGGCACGGAAGTATTTCATGCGGGGACCAAACTGGGGCCCAAGGGCCTGGAAACGGCGGGTGGCCGGGTGCTCGGCGTGACCGCTTCCGGCAAGGACCTCATTTCGGCGGTCGCCAACACTTACGCAGCCGTCGAGAAAATTCACTTCGATGGGATGCACTATCGCCGAGACATCGCGAAAAAGGGTCTAAAACGTTGGAAGACTGATACAATTGTGGCATCGGGGACGTAGCTCAGATGGATAGAGCGGTCGCCTCCTAAGCGACAGGTCGGCAGTTCGAATCTGCCCGTCCCTACCACTCCGCTCCGATGCGGGAAACCGCGCCGGACCCTATGCTAAACTTGAATTTTCAGGACAAATTTCTATGGCTTACGTAATTGCTGATCCCTGCGTGGGAGTGAAAGATGCCGCCTGTGTGGACGCCTGTCCGGTCGATTGTATCCACCCCAAGAAGGACGAACCTGACTTCGCCAGCCATAACATGATTTACATCGACCCGGTGGAGTGCATCGATTGCGGCGCCTGCGTCCCGGTTTGCCCAGTCTCAGCGATTTTCGCGCTCGACGATCTGCCGGAAAAATGGGCGGATTTCGCGCAAAAGAACGCAACGTACTTCGGCCGCTAACTCGTCAGGTCCGGTAGCAGGCGCTCTGGATGTCGGTTTCCCAGACGCGCACTTCTGTAACGCGGATGGGTACCAGCGTCGAGGCCAAACCCGAGGTCATTTCGGTGTGAAGATACTCCGCGATGTTCTCCGCCGACGGGTTTTTCACGTCGAACGGCGGCACGTCGTTGAGGAACTGGTGGTCCAGCCGTTCGATCACGGCGCGCATCACCTTTTTCACATCGACGAAATCCACCAGCATGCCGGTTTCGTCCAGGCGCTCGCCTTCAATGCGCACCTGTACTTTGAAGTTATGGCCGTGCACATTTTCGCACTTGCCTTTGTAGTTTCGCAGCGCGTGTCCGGCGGCGAACGTCTGTTCCACGAAGATTTCAAACATGAAAGAACTTCTCCACGTCCTCCCGCCTGGTCGTGAACCGGTAGTCCGGAAGGCTATCGAAAAAAATCTGGCCGTAACGCGTTTTCGTGACGCGATTATCGAGCAGCGCCAGCACCCCGCGATCCGTACGGCTGCGGATCAATCGTCCGAACCCCTGCTTCAATGCGATGGCGGCCTGCGGCACCTGGTAGCTATGAAAGGCGTCTCCGCCTTCCTCGCGAATCGCCGCGATGCGGGCCTCCACCACGGGATCACTGGGCACCGCGAACGGCAACTTATCAATGATAACGCAGCTCAACTGCTCGCCCGGCACGTCGACGCCTTGCCAGAAGCTCGACGTCGCAAACAAAACGGCGTTCGGAGTGGTCCGGAACTCGTCGAGAAGGGCGCTGCGCGGCGCCGTACCCTGCATCAGGGTGTCAAAAGGGACCTCCACCGAGACCCGATCGTAGATCAGGCGCATCTGCTGATAGCTGGTGAACAGCACGAAGGCGCGGCCCTGGCTTAGCCGCAATATCTCGACGATTTCGCGCGCCGCGGCGGCAGTGAATGCCGCGTTGCGAGGATCGGGAAGACTCTGGGGCACGTAGAGCAGAGCCTGATGCTTGTAATCGAAGTGACTTGGGACCACCAGTGTTCGTGGATTTCGCAAGCCGAGCCGGGTCTTGGCGAACTCGAAATCCCCGGCGACGGCCAGCGTGGCCGACGTCAGAACCACCGTGTCGACCCTGTCAAAAAGCCTCTCGTCGAGCAGCTTGGACACGTCGATCGGAGTGGCCTGCAGGAATGTTCCACGTCCGCGACGCTCGATCCAGTAGACGAACGTGCGGTCGTTGCCCTCCATGAAGAATTCGAGCCGGCGCGACATGTCGCGGGCTCGATTGACCAGGGGAATGGTCTCCTCGGGGCCGAAGCGGAGCAGCTCGAGCTGCAGGGCGACCAGCTCCAGCGCGTGCAGCACGTCGTGATAGGCGTCGTTGTTCAGCTCGAGAAACGCTTCATGTGCGCGGAATCCGGTGCGGCCCTCGTTCGCCGCGAACAGGTTGAAGAAATATTGGGCGCGATCGCTCAAAATCATGAGGATGTTATCCAGCTCGACCGTGCCGAACTCCTTGCGGCGCGCCAGTGTCGAAACGTCGCGCACCAACTCCTCGAATTGATAGCTGGATACGCCCATGCCGAAGTATTGGCCGGCGACGTCTTCAATGTCATGCGCCTCGTCGAAGATGACGGCGTAGTATTCGGGGATGATACCGGACAGATCCTCGCGTTTCACCGCAAGGTCGGCGAAGAGCAGGTGGTGATTGACGATGATGATGTCGGATTCCTGCGCCTTCTGGTGCATCTTCGTGATGAAGCAGCGCTCGAACTGCTGGCATTTCTGGCCGGCGCAGAGATCGCTGCGGGCGTCGATTTTGGCCCAGGCGGTGCTTGATTCGGGAAGAGTCTTGATCTCGGCTCGATCACCTGTTTCCGTAATCCTTTCCCATTCGCGAATGATCTGAAAGTCGGCGACCTCTTCCAGACCTGTCAGGACGGGCTCCGTCTCGGCGTCGTAAATCTTCTGGCGGCAAGCGTAGTTGGCGCGGCCCTTCATGTAGCAGACTCGCAGCGGCTGGCCGAGGTGTTTTTCAAGAAACGGGACGTCCTTGAAGTAAAGCTGCTCTTGCAGGTTTTTCGTTCCTGTAGAGATCACCACGCGACGGCCGGAAAGGATCGCCGGGACCAGGTAGGCCAGCGTCTTTCCCGTGCCGGTGCCGGCTTCGACGATGAGGTGCTTCTTGTCGGCAAGCGCGGCCTCGACGGCCTCGGCCATTTCCAGTTGGCCCTGCCGGAATTCGTAGTTAGGATGCCATTCCGACAGCAGGCCCTTGCGGCCGAAGAACTGGCGGACGGTCATTTTGGCGGTGGGAGGCACGTACATTAAGAGTTTAGCGGAGAGAACCGCCGGTGAACACAGATGAACGCAGATGCCTCTTCACGCGCTATATCTTCTTCAATTTCCACGTCCCTCTTCGAAACGCGATCATCCCGATCACCGCGATCAGCGACTGTGACACGGCGATGGCGGCAAAGATACCGTTGGAGGCCATCGGCGAATGAAACGCCAGCCACCAGGCGATCGGCAACTGGCAGGCCCAGAAGCAAAACAGATTAATGAGCGTCGGCGTCACCGTATCGCCAGCGCCGTTGAAGGACTGGATCACCACCATCCCCCAGGCGTAGAAAATATAGCCAGCACTAATGATGCGCAGCGCGTTCGAGGCCACACGCGAAACAGCGGCATCGTCGGTGAAGATGTGGACTAGCTGCGGCGCGAAGGCGACGAACACAATCGCCACCAGGCCGAGCAGCACCATGTTGTAAAACCCCGCGCGCCAGACGGCGCTTTCGGCGCGATCCGGCTTCTTCGCGCCCAGGTTCTGGCCAACGAGGGTCGCGGCAGCGCTGGCCATGCCCCAACTCGGCAGCAGCGCGAACATGATGATGCGCAGCATGATGGTGTACCCCGCGATCACCACGCTGCCGAACGGCGCCGTCATGCGGATCAGCAGAATCCAGCTCGATGTGCCGACGAAGTATTGCAGCATGCCTCCCAGAGACAGGCGCAGAAGGTTCCACATCAGCTTCGGGCGGAAATGAAATTCGCGCGCGTGCACTACGACGCGGCTGCGCGAGTTCGTCAGCATCCAGAGCTGCAACAGCACGCCCGTGCTCCGGCCGATGGTCGTTCCGATGCCGGATCCGGCCACGCCCAGGCGAGGGAACGGTCCAATGCCGAAAATCAGGAGCGGATTCAGCACGATATTGATCAGGTTCGCGGTCCACAGCACGCGCATGGCGAGCGCGGCGTCACCCGCTCCGCGAAACACGGCGTTGATCAGGAACAGCAGCAGCACGGCGCCGCTGCCTCCGAAGATCGCGCGCGCGTAGCCGGAACCGGTGGCGACCACGTCTCGCGATGCGCCCATCAGGGTCAGGAGCTGCGGCGCAAAGACGGCTCCGGAAACGCCGATCACCAGCGCCGCCCCGCCTCCGAGCAGAATTGCCTGAGCGGCGGTCTCCGAGGCCGCCTGCGGATCCTTTTCGCCGATGCGGCGCGCGACAGTCGCGGCAGTCGCGATGGACAAACCCAGGGCAACGGTGTAGATCAGCGTCAGCAGAGCCTCTGTGAATCCGACCGTAGCGACCGAATTGGGGCCCAGATGGGCGACCCAGAACATGTCGACGACGGCGAATAGAGACTCCATCATCATTTCGAGCACCATGGGAATCGCCAGCATGGCGATGGCTCGGCCGATACGCTCTTCGGTGAAGTCACGATGCGTGTCGCCCATCACGGCTTCACGAATAAATTTGAAAATACGGCTCCCTGTAGGGAAAACTTGGGTCACAAGAACCTCCGGCTCGGCTAGAAGGAAAGAGTTTCCGCTGGGGCAGCGGGAAGCAGGCGCGAGTTAGAGGACGATACGCATGGCAGGGCCTATTTCGTTATCATAACCTCAAGCCTCGGAGGAATCAAGATGAAACAACTGACTATGTTGGCTCTGGCGTGCCTGCCTTTGGCAGCGGCGGACGCAAACATGACCACGGAGGAGCGAACCAAGGTGCTCAATTATCTGGAAGACTCGCGCAAAGAGTTCTTAGCCTCAATCGACGACGTTACCGCGGAGCAGTGGAAATGGAAGCCCGCGCCGGAGCGATGGTCAGTGGGCGAAACGGCGGAGCACATCGTGCTGGCGGAAGCTTTGCTGTTCGCGAACGTCACGAAGGCGGTCGCGTCGCCCAAGAATCCCGACTGGGAGGAGAAAACCAAGGGCAAAACGGAGTTTATCGAGCGGGTGATGGCGCCAAGGCTCGGCAAAGCCACGGCGCCGGAGCCGATTGTGCCTTCGGGCAAGATGACGCAGGCTCAGGTGCGGGAGACGTTTCTCAAGCAGCGCGAGGAGATCGTGAAGTTCGCGCAGGAAACGCAGGTGGCCTTAAAGCAGCACACCGTGGATCACCCATTCCCGGTGTTCGGGACGCTGAACGCCTATCAGTGGTTGATCTATATTCCTCTGCACACCGAGCGGCATGACAAACAGATCGCCGAGGTGAAGGGAACGGCGGGATTTCCGAAGTAACTAAAACGCGTGCGCGGACTGGATGCCGTTGGCCTGCAGGACGACCATCATTTTTTCGAGCGCCGATTTGTGGATCTGCGACACGCGGCTTTCGTTGATGCCGAGCACGCCGCCGATTTCCTTCATCGTCATTTCGTTGGTGTAATACAGCACCACAACCTTTTGGTAGCGCTCCGGCAGCGTCTTCATCGCGTCGCCGAGCACGCCGCGCAGTTGCTCCCGCGCGCAGATCGAATCGGGCTGTGTCTCGGGCTTGCTCGGAAAGTCCGGCGCCGGCAGATCTTCATTCTCATTGGACCGGGTAGACGCCGAAACCAGGCCGACGTTGCGCAGGTCCAGCATCATGGTGCGCCAGCGATCCACATCCATGCCCAGCTTAGCGGCGATCTCCGCTTCCGTTGGGGCGCGCTGCAACGTTGCGGACAGGTCGCGCGTGGCCGCCTCCACCTGCTTGTGGCGGCGGCGCATGTCGCGCGAGGCCCAATCAAGCTGCCGGAGACTGTCCAGTATGGCTCCCTTGATGCGATGCTTGGCGTAGCTTGAGAAGGCGACCTGCTTCTCGGGGTTGTACTTGTTGGCGGCGTCGAACAGGCCGAGGATGCCGGCATGGACAAGGTCGTCCAGATCGACGTGCACCGGAAGATTTTCGTGAACGCGCACCGCGATGGCCTTCACCAAAGGCAAATGCTCCAGCACCACACGGTCGCGGCGCATCAGGCGGGCGGCTTGCGCCGTTCCTGACGACTTAGTATGAACTGCCGGATGAGCGGGGTCCAAATCCGTAGTGGAGGGCCGAGGGCTGCGCAATGTCGGGCTGGTGGCCATCGGCTTGGCGGGAGTCTTCCGGCTTCGGACAGCGATCTCTCGCGCAGGAGCGGGGGCGGCAGCAGCGGCAGCGGCGGTGGCGGTCTTGAACTTTCTCATCATCTCGGCTTTCTCCTCGCGGCTTCGGGTTGAATCACCGTCCCGTTCGCCGGCGTTTGCATAAATGCACGCCCTTGCCCAACATCAAAACGGGTGGAAATAGGGTCGAGTCGGAGGCTGACAGACGGTCGGAGAGAACTCCTTAGTGGCTTGTTATCAGTCGGAAACCTTAGGATGGTCAGCGCTCGGCCGGGACCGGGTCCCTGAGGGACCTGGAGGGTCCGTTCGTCGCGAGTACTGAAATGGCACCTAGTAAGCATCGACCCCTTCCAGACTGGAACTTCCGTACCGAAATGGCACAGAAAGTAGTGCGAACTGTCCGGTAAATAGAAGGGTAAGGTGGAGGAGCCCCGCTCGTATCTCGAAGCTTTACCTTAGAAGGGGCCTAATAATAATCGCACGGTAAATATGCCGCCTACTTAGTCCTGTTCCCGCTTCAAGACCACGAGGACGGTTTTTATCGCGATTCCCCCTAAGAACACCCACACGGCGACGCGAATGCGCCCGTCTAAGGCGAATCCGGCCAGCAGTCCGAGAACGGCATAGACGGACATCGCGGCTATAAACTTTTGATCCTTCAAGGTTTTCTCTAGCGGGCGGGAGCGTTATAGGAAAAGGCGAGCTGCAGGCGGATTTCATCCCCCTTAAACTCGGGTGGTAAGGGAGGGAACGGGCTGGAGGCGCTGACGCCGGCGACGGCAGCGCGATCGAAGGCCTCTGTTCCGGAAGAACTGGCGATTACCAATTTGGGAACTGCTCCTCGGCGGTCAATGATGAATTGGATCAGAACCTGTCCTCGGCGCCCCATGTGCGCGCTTTCCGGGATCACCGCCATCCAGTTGCGGCGGACGGCGGCGAGCACCATCATCATATAAGGCTTGAAATCAAAACCATTGGCGTCGCTCAGCAGTTGGAGATTGCTGCCCATCTTGCCCTTGGCTTGCGTCTGATTGATTCCAGGCAGGTTATTGACGTCGTCGCCAACATCGCCGACAGTGACCCCTCCTCCGCCGGAGCCATGGGCCTCCTCCGCGCGGAGCCGGTCGAGTGCCGCGCGTTGGGCCAGGAGCCGGGGATCGGGTGGTCCATTGATGGGAGTCACAGGCCTTGCTGGAGAGACGTTTTCGAAGGAGAGCTTGGGTTTTGCCGAAGCCGCCGGCGCCGGGGCCTGCGCCGTGGAGCCATTGGGCGGAGGTGGCGGAGCAATCGTCGGCTGTGTCTGAGGCGGCGTCTGCGCGACCTGAATCTTGGGAGGCTCAATCACCGGAGGGGGAGGGACGGGAACCGGCTGAGCCACAGGGCCTGGCGCGGGCTGCGGCGGGCGGAACTTCATGGCCTGCTCGCGGGGCGTTTCCACTTGGCTGCGGATATCCAGTTCCGGCCGAACGACTTTATTGACATTTGGAGCCTTCTGCGTCGGCTCGAAGACCTTGGGGGCGTAAATGTGCACAGCTTTTCGCAGTTCCGAAGTCACGATCGGGCCGCGAGCCGGCGGAATGACCTCGGGGAGGCTGTAAAAGAAGGTCGCCAGGAGGATGTGAACGGCCACCGAGGCCAGCCCCATCGCGACCAAGTGCCGCGAGGACACGGATCTCCGTTCCGGAAGCAAATGGAGTTCAGGCAGAGATCCAGCGGAAATGTCGACAGGAGACATGCGTTCGACAAACTTAGGACGCTTCCAGTGTAGCGGAGGTTGCCCGGATGCCGGTAAATCAGGAACTTGCCAGGGTGCTGGCAACCATGGCGGCGTGCTCCTCGATCTTGGCGAGAATCTCCAGGGCAACTTCCAGGGCCGCTGTGGCCTGACGGCCAGTCACACGGCCGGGGTTGCGCGAGGAGATGCTCTCGAAGAAGTCCTCCAGCTCCAGGCGTAAAGGCTCGTCTTTGGAGACGGTTAGCGGAGCGAAGTCGATCCCCGTGGGGGGCTTTACCCGGAAACGGGTGGCGTCCTGGCGGCTGTAATCGAGCGAAATGTACTCGTTGGGCTGAAACAGGCGCAACTTCCGAACCCGTTCTGTCGAGACGCGGCTGGCAGTGATGTTGGCGATGCAGCCGCCGGGAAACTGCAGCCGGACGTTGGCAATATCGACCTTCTTCGACAGGATGGAGATGCCTGCAGCCCGTATCTCCTCTGGTTTCTTGCCGGTAAGCGAGAGGAGGATATCGAGGTCATGGATCATCAGGTCGAGAACCACGTCGACGTCCAGGGATCGGGGGCTGAACTCGCTCAGCCGGTGCACTTCAAAAAAAAGGGGAATGGTGAGGACAGATTCGAGAGCTAAAATCGCCGGGTTGAAGCGCTCCAGGTGGCCGACCTGGAGGATTCTGCCATGACGGGCGGCGGCGTCCACCAGAGCCTGAGCGCTCTGAAGGGTGTCGGCGATCGGCTTTTCCACCAGCACGTCGAGACCTAACTCCATGAGCCGACATCCGATGTCGGAATGGGATACGGTGGGCGTGGCAACCACGGCTGCGTCCGAAGCCGAGGCCAGCTCATCGAGCGAGGAAAACACAGGGCAACCGTATGGGGCAGCGACTTCAGCTGCCCGGATGGCATTGCTGTCCAGAACGCCCGCCAATTCGGCTCGAGGAGAGTTGTGAATCACGCGGACATGGTTCTTGCCGAAGGAACCCGTTCCCGCAACCGCGACGCGAATCTTAGCCACTAATCAAAGACTAACACCGGGAGATCGCAAACGGGGCGTATTCACCCTAAACAAATTAGGAATACCCGCCGAATGAACTGATTACACGGAACCTTGCCATGCCTCGCCTCTTCCGGACCATCGCCTTTGCAGCCCTTCTTGGGGCTCCGGCATTGTTCGGGCAGCGGTACAACTTCAAATTTTATGGCGAGGAAGAGGGACTGCAAAGCCTGGCGGTGCAGGTGGTGCTGCAGGACCGCGCCGGATTCCTTTGGGTGGGGACCCAAAACGGCCTGTATCGCTATGACGGCAATCGCTTTGCGGGATTCGGGAAGGCCGATGGCCTACCGGATGCGCATATTGAATCGATACACGAATCGATTGACGGCACGTTGTGGGTGGGAACCCGGTCCGGATTGGCGAGATGGAGGCGGAACCGGTTCGAGAAGCTGAAACTCAACCCTGCTACCGGCATTGTGGGTCGGCAGGGTATCGCCTCGGATGCCTCTGGCAATTTGTTCTTTGCGACCGAGCATGGCTTGATGACTTCGGCAAGCGCGGGAGATGGAAACTTGCGTTTCGACATCATTCCTAACCCAGCGGAGGTCGCATCGAGGGCAGCGATCAGCGTCTACGTCGATGCCAAAGGCAAAGTCTGGTTCGGATGCGGCAACGGACTTTGCACGGTGGATCAGGGGAGAGCCCGGGAAATCGGGATGGGGCTCGGGCTTCGCCCGGACCGCTGGGACGCGATTCTCGGGGACTTCGAGGGCAATCTTTGGGTGCGCAGCGAGAAGAGCCTCTTTGAACGGGTGGCAGACGGGAAGTTTCAGCTCCGGCCAGGCTTACCGGAGGCGGCCAATACCTATCCGACCCTAGCCATCGATCCGTCGGGAAGGCTCCTCGCGCCCACCTATAAGGGCTTGGCGCGGCAGACGGCCACCGGCTGGGAAATCATCAGTGCCAAGGACGGTCTAACCACGAATGATATCTCCGCAGTGATGCAGGACCGCGAGGGGTCGATCTGGATCGGGCTGCTGGGTTCTGGGCTGGCGCGATGGCTTGGCTATAACGAGTGGCAAAGCTGGAGTGAAACGGAGGGCCTGAGCCGCGAATCAACCTGGTCCATCACCCGCGATCTGGGTGGAAGGCTTTGGGTGGGCTCACAATTTGGCTTAAACTACGCGGAGAATACCGGCGGCAAACTCGTCTGGTGCCAGCAGGCGCTGAGCGGGGCGGGATTTATTCGCACGCTAGCTGCGGCCAAGGACGGGACGCTGTGGATTGGCGCAGATCCGGGAGGCTTGCTGGCGCTCAACCGCGCGACGGGGACTATCCGGAAAATCGGTGAAGCCCAGGGCTTGGCGAATACAAGGCTGCGCCACGTGGCAGTGGACCGCGAGGGGCGCGTTTGGGCGGCAACCTACCATGGGTTATACCGGAGCTTGCCCGGCAACACCAACCGGTTCGAACAACTGACTCCGCCCGGCTCCGATGCGATGGAGGTGTTCCATATGATCGCGGCCGACCGCCACGGACGCGTCTGGGTGGCGGGCGATCGTGGACTGCTGCGCTACGAGGGCGATACCTGCATCCGCTACACGAAAAAAGACGGGCTTGCCGACGACAAAATTGCGCAGGTGTTGGAAGATCCGGATGGCTCGCTTTGGGTGGGTTATCGGGACGCCTACGGAATCACGCATGGAACACTTCCGGCCGGTCATCCGGCGGGCGGATGGAAACTGGAGTCCATCACCCAGAATAACGGCCTCCGGTCGGACAAAACGCTGTTTCTTCAATTCGACACCCGCGGATGGTTGTGGGTGGGGACGGACCACGGCGTCGATGTGTTCGACCGCTCGCGCTGGCGCCATTACGGCCGTTCCGACGGACTGATTTGGGACGATTGTAACTCGAATGCCTTTCTTGCCGACTCCGACGGAAGTGTATGGGTCGGCACCAGCCGAGGGCTCTCCCGATTCCTGCCATCGTCTACGCCGGCGCCGAGCGTTCCTCCGACGGTGGTGTTTACGTCGATTCGGCTGGGCGGCAAGCCGGCGGATACAACGCGCAGCATCGAAATTCCCTATTCGGAAAACGCCCTGCAGGCTCAGTTCGCGGCCTTGACGTTCGTTCAGGAATCGGGCGTGCTCTTCCGCTACCGGTTGGACGGAGTGACCCCGGAATGGCTCGAAACCTCGCAGCGCGAGCTGAATTATCCGAAGCTTCCTCCGGGGCAATATACGCTGGAGGTGATGGCGCGCAGCGCGCAGGGATTGTGGAGCGCGGAGCCGGCTCGTTTATCCTTCCAAGTGCAGACGCCGTGGTGGCTCACCTGGTGGTTCCGGTTGGGGTCGATCCTGGCCACGCTTGCGATTGGCCGTCTCCTCTGGTACCGGCGCACGAGGCGGCTGGAAATGGAGCGCCTCCGCCTCGAGAAAGCGGTCACCGAACGGACCCGGGAGCTGTTGCAGGAAAAGCAGCGCGTGCTGGACGAGAAGGTTCGGGCCGAGCAGCAGAACCGGGAAATCGAGAGACTGCTTTCCGAGGCACAGCAGGCCAGCCGGCTGAAGAGCGAGTTTCTGGCGAACATGAGCCACGAAATCCGCACGCCGATGAACGGAATTATCGGCATGACGGATCTTGTATTGAGCACTCCGTTGACTGAAGAACAAAGGGACTATCTGGACACCGCGCGGCTGTCGGCAAACTCCCTGCTGACTGTGCTGAACGACGTCCTGGACTTCTCCAAAATCGAGGCGGGCCGGCTGGATCTGAATCCCATCGATTTTTCTCTGCGGCAGTGCCTTGCGGACACCTGCAAGATGCTGCGCGTGAGCGCCTCGGAGAAGCAACTCGCTCTGGAATGGCAGGCAGGCGCGGATGTGCCCGACGGGCTCATTGGCGATCCGGACCGCTTGCGGCAGGTTCTTTATAACCTGATGACTAACGCGATCAAATTCACCGCCAAAGGCGGCGTTTATGTGAGCGTTGACGTTGAACCGGGTTCCGATGGCGCCCTGCTGCGGTTCGCGGTCCGCGATACGGGCATCGGAATCCCGCGCGAGAAGCAGCAGCTGATTTTTGAGGCGTTTCGCCAGGCGGACGGATCCACCACCAGGAAATATGGCGGGACCGGTTTGGGCCTGGCCATCTGCCTGAGGCTCGTGGAGATGATGGGCGGCGCAATCCATCTGGAGAGCGAGGCGGGGCAGGGCAGCACGTTCTCCTTCACTGCGCAGTTTGGGATCGCGCCATTCACGGCGCCCGCTGCACGGGTCCAAGGTAACGGGCTCAAGAGTATGTTGGAGGCTGTAGGGACGTCCGATCCTGCGTCACCTCCCAATCCGGGTCCCCTGCGGATTCTTCTCGCGGAGGACAATCTGGTGAATCAGCGACTGGCCATCCGTCTGTTGGAGCGACGAGGGCATACGGTCGATCTTGCAGCGACCGGCCGCGAGGCGATTGAATGGTTGGACCGCAGAAGTTTCGATTTGATCTTGATGGACTTGCAAATGCCGGACATCGATGGTCTTCAGGCCACAGCGATGATCCGCGAGCGGGAAAAGGTCACCGGCGGACGAACCCCCATTGTCGCGCTAACGGCGCATACCATGAAGGGCGACCGCGAAAAGTGCCTGGAGGCGGGCATGGACGACTACATCAATAAGCCCATCGACGCGGCGACGTTCCTGGAGATTGTCGAAACCGCCGCCGCCTCATCCCAACAGAGCGCATAGGCCCGCTGTTAAAATTAGATTTCCCATGGAAATCGAGAAAGTCTACGAACCGCAGAGGTTCGAACCGCGCTGGGCCCGTGAATGGGTGGAGTCCAACCTGTTCCACGTGGAGGCTCCGCCTCCGGGAACACCCTATTTTTCGCTGGTCATTCCCCCACCGAACGTCACCGGCAGCCTGCACATGGGTCACATGTTCGAGCATTCGATCATCGACGCCCAAGTGCGCTGGCGGCGGATGCGCGGGGAGATCACGCTATGGGTGCCTGGCACGGATCATGCCGGCATCGCAACGCAGATCATGGTGGAGCGGCAACTGGCAGAGGAGGGCAAGAGCCGACACGATCTGGGACGCGAGGCGTTCGAAGAGCGCGTCTGGAAATGGAAGAACGAGTACGGCGGCAAGATCGTCGAGCAGATGCAGCGTGCCGGTGTGAGCTGCGATTGGACGCGGGCTCGTTTCACGTTGGATCCGGGGTTGTCGCGCGCAGTGCGCGAAGCCTTCGTTCGACTGTATGAAAAAGGCCTGATCTATCGCGGCCAGTACATGGTGAACTGGTGCCCCCGCTGCCAGACGGCCGTTTCCGATCTGGAAGTGGAGCACGAGGAGACGCAGGGCAATCTGTGGCACATCGTGTATCCGGTGGAAGGAAGCTCCATCAAGCTGGTGGTGGCGACCACGCGTCCGGAAACGATGCTCGGCGATTCAGCGGTGGCCATCAATCCGAGGGACAAGCGCGCGGCGGAATTGCGCGATAAGAGGATTCGGCTTCCGCTGACCGATCGCCTGATCCCGATCGTGCTGGACGAAATGGCCGACCCCGAGTTCGGATCAGGTGCGGTGAAGATCACGCCCGCGCACGATCCAAACGACTTCGAAGCGGGCAAGCGGCACCATCTGCCTGCGATCAAGGTGATCGACGAGAACGCGAAGATGACCTCTGAGGCGGGCGCGTTCGCGGGGCTCGATCGCTTCGAGGCGCGCAAGAAAGTGGTGGCGGAGCTGGAAAAGCTCGGGCTACTCGAAAAAATCGAGCCGCATAAGCTGAGCATCGCCAAGTGCCATCGCTGCCGGACAATTGTCGAGCCGCTGGTGTCGACGCAGTGGTGGGTGAAGATCCAGCCCCTGGCCGATCCGGCGATCGCGGCGGTGAAGCTGTCGCCCAAGCGGATCGAATTCGTGCCCGCGGTGTGGGAGAAGACGTATCTCAACTGGATGGAGAACATCCGCGATTGGTGCATTTCGCGCCAGCTCTGGTGGGGCCATCGGATTCCGGCGTGGCATTGCGGCAACTGCAAGCAAATCACGGTGGCGCGCGAAACTCCGGACGCTTGTACGCATTGCGGGTCGAAGGACATCACACAGGAGACGGACGTTCTCGACACGTGGTTCAGCTCCGGTTTGTGGCCTTTTTCGACCCTCGGCTGGCCGGACGATACGGCGGATCTGCGCGCGTTTTATCCGACCACGCTGCTGGTCACCGGTTTCGACATCATTTTCTTCTGGGCGGCGCGGATGATCATGCTCGGCATGGAGATGATGGGCGACGTGCCGTTCCGGCAAGTCCACATCCACGGCCTGGTGCGCGACGCCGAACGGCAGAAAATGTCGAAGACCAAGGGAAACACGATTGATCCATTGGTCATCAACGATAAATACGGAACCGACGCCGTGCGATTCGCGCTCCTGATCAGCGCCGCGCCGGGCAATGATATCGCTCTGAGCGAGGATCGCATCGCAAGCTGCCGCAACTTCGCGAATAAAGTGTGGAACGCGTCGCGGCTGTTGTTCAGCAAGCCGAAAGAAGGCCCGGGCGAGCCGGTGTCGCTGGCGGATCGCTGGATCGGGCACAGGCTCAGTGGATGTGCGGAAAATGTAAATCGCGCGTTTGAGGCGCATCGTTATAACGATGCCGCGCAGGAGCTGTGGCATTTCTTCTGGGACGATTTCTGCGATTGGTATCTGGAAATGAAAAAACCGGATGCCGATTGGAGTTACGCCTACGTCGTCTATGAGAAGGCTCTGCGGCTTCTGCACCCTTTGATGCCTTTCTTGACGGAGGAGTTGTGGCATCGACTTGACCTCAAAGGCCCATCGATCGCCCTAGAGCGATATCCGGAATTCGATGTTACGGACGCCGATGCTGCCTATCAGATGGCGGCGATCCAGCGGATCGTCACGGAAATCCGCCAAGGGAGGGCATCTAGCAAAATCGACAAGAGCCAAGCGCTTAGGGCCGAGGTGTTGGCTGGAGCTGGACAAGTACGGGTTATCGAAGCGAACATTCGGACCATCGAGCGCCTTGCGAATGTGACCCTGACGGTTGATGTGGGACCTCTTAGCGTAAAGCTGAATATCCCCATCGATCGCATGCGCCTGGAAAAAGAAAACGCCGAGCTCGAAAAAGTGATTGCGAATTCCATGCGCCAGCTCGACGACGCCGAGGTCATCGCCAAGATGCCGGAAAAAGTGGTGGAGATGCTGCGCGGCAAGCTGGCCGGCTACGAGGCGCAGCTCAAGAAGAACAATGATCTGCTCCGCGGCGAATAGAGTGATTCACGTCACCATCCATCGGCATGAGTTTCTGGTGGCGCACGCCCGTGGCGTGCCGCGTCGAGACTCGTCTCGATGCCTTGCCGCGCGAACCGTCAGCAGGTGTCGAGAAAGTCTCGACACGGCACGCACGAGTGCGTACGCCACAAGGTAGCCATGCCTTTTGACGTCGCCAGCGTCCGCGAGCGGTTGCCGGGACGCCAGATCGAGTGGTTCCGGAGCGTCAGCTCGACGATGACCATCGCCAGCCGCCTGGCTCGCGATGGATGCGCGTCGGGCACTGTGGTCGGCGCGGATGGACAGGTGGCGGGAATCGGGCGCCAGGGACACACGTGGCAATCGGAGGCGCGCGCCGGGTTATACGTGTCAATTGTTCTGCGCCTCCCTCTTGCCGCGCGCGATCTGCCGTTGGTGATGCTGGCGCTGGGGCTCGGCACGCAGGAGGCGATCGTGCAGGTGAGCGGCCTGAGCGCCGATCTGCGTTGGCCCAATGACGTACTTATAGGCGAGCGCAAGTGCGCGGGAATCCTGGCGCAGCTCGAAGGCGACGCAGTGATCGCGGGCATTGGCATCAACGTCCGCCACGCCCAGTTTCCGGCAGAGATTGCGGAGTTTGCTACTTCCCTGCATTTGGCCGGCCGCGACGTTTCGCGCGAGGATCTTTTGGTCGCCCTGGTTCCCGCCGTCGAAGGTTGCTGTACAATCCTTTTCCAGGAGGGAGCGCCGGCGATTCTGCGCATGTTCACGCGCGCCTCCAGTTACGCGATGGGCCGCCGCGTGCGCGTGGCGCAGGATGGGCGCGAAATTGTGGGCGTCACCTGCGGGCTGGACCCTTCCGGGTTCCTGATGGTTCGTTCCGACGACGGAAAGGAAACGGCGATTCTGGCCGGAGGCGTTCGCCCGGCCTGATCCGATCTCATTATGCTGCTGGCTCTTGACGCGGGAAACACCAACATCACCATTGGGGCGTTTGAAGGCGGCTCGCTGATCGGCCGCTGGCGCCTGCGAACAATTAAGGAACAGACGGCCGACGAGTGGGGCATTCTGATGCGCAATCTGTTCACGCTGTCTAAGCTCGATCTGTCGGCGGTCGATGGCGTCGTCATTTCAAGCGTCGTGCCCGCGGTGGATCAGCCGCTGGAAGCCATGTCCCAGCGATACTTCCAGCGCGAGCCGATGTTCATCGGGTATCAAACCAATCTGGGCATCGGCATCCGCTACGACAATCCTCGCGAAGTGGGTGCGGACCGGCTGGTCAACAGCGTGGCGGGGTTCCGCAAATACGGAGGGCCGTGCATCGTGGTGGATTTGGGCACCACCATCAACTTCGACATCGTGGCCAGAAACGGCGATTTTCTGGGCGGCGTGTTGTGCCCCGGCATCGGCATGTCGATCTCCGGGCTGTTCGCCAAGACCGCGCGGCTGCCAATGGTGGATTTCCGCGAGCCCGCGAAACTGATCGGCTCCAACACCGTGGAGGCGCTTCAATCGGGCCTGTACTACGGATTCCTGGGCATGATCGACACCTTGGTAGAGCGCATCTCGGCGGAGCTGGGAGAGGGGACGAAGGCCGTCGCCACCGGAGGGCAGGGGGCACTGATCGCGCACGGGTCCAAGAACGTGAAGATTTACGACGAGGATCTGACGCTCGACGGGCTGCGCATGATCTGGGAAAGAAACCAGGTTTGAAAGAAACAGGCGCGTTGAACTACTTCAACTACTTCACCGAAATTGAGGAGCATTTTCAGCGCGCGCGCGGCACGGGATTGTTTCTGCTGTCGCCTCTGGACTGGGCGTTCATCGACGCGCTCAAGAACGGAGGCATTCCGCTCGAGGCCGTGCTGCGCGGTATAGACGTGGCGTTTGAGAAATGGCGCAAACGTCCAGCACAAGCACGGCTTCACATGGTGAACTCGCTGGCGTACTGCGCGCAGGCAATCAACGCGGAGGCTCAGGCGATGCTGAACGCGGGCGCGGCTCCGGGGTCGAAGAAAGAGGCGGCCGCGCCGTTTCCCATCGAGGATGTGCGGGCATTTCTCAAGCGAAATGCAGAAGTGCTACGCAAAGCGGGTCAGGAAGAGACGGCGGAGTCTCTGGAAGCGCTGGATATCGACGCACTGTATCAGGATCTGGAGCAGCTCGAACAGAGGCTCACCGCGATTGAGGAGAAACTGGTAGCCAGGCTGCGCGCGTCGGCGAGCGAGGAGCAGCTATTCGAGGCGCGGCGGGCTCTGGATCAGGAATTGAAGCCGTATCGAAGCAAGATGACGGCGGATCAGCTCGCGATGCTGGAGAAGAAGTTTTTAGAACGTCGCTTGTTGGAGTCGGCAGGCGTGCCGCGGTTGAGTCTGTTTTATTTGTAGGCAGCCAACTTCAATTGCACGTCCGACCGCCGGAGGGCGTCTATCTTCATTTAAGGAGGTCCTTCAATGAGAAGGGTCATTGCGACGCTGCTTCTCTTCGTCGCTGCTACGCAAGGACAAACCTTCGAGGTTGCGTCGATCAAGCCCTCACCGCCGAACACCTTTTATAGCGGCATGTCCGGAGGGCCGGGGACAAGAGACCCGGGCCTCTTTACCTGCGAGGGGATCGATCTGTTCTCCATGGCAGTCATCGCGTTCGATATCCCAAGGTACCGATTCTTGGGACCCGATTGGATGCGGAACGCCCGATTCAACATCAGCGCGAAGGTTCCGGAAGGAACGAGCAAAGAGCAGTTCAGGCTAATGCAACAGAATCTGCTCGTCGAGCGCTTCCGGCTGAGGCTCCATCACGAGAAGAAAGAAATGCAGGGATACGACCTCACTGTGGCCAACAGCGGGCCAAAAGTGAAGGCGTCGGAGCCAGCGCCTCCGCCGAAAGATCCCGACGCGCCTCCGCCACCTGGGCCGTTCAAGACGGATAAAGATGGATTCCCCATCATCCCGCCCGACGACCACCGGCGAATGCTATTCGCGAACGATGGCAATCACTTGGTCCAGAGGTTCCCTGACCGGACTATGGAGCAGCTCGCCGAGAACCTGGCAGGCACCCTGGGGAAACCCGTCAGCGATGCAACGGGGTTGAAGGGGAAATACGACTTCAGCCTAAAGTGGACGATGAATATGGGACGTCCGTCCGCCGACGACAGCGGACCGGACATCTTCCAGGCCTTGCAAGCCCAACTCGGGCTCAAGCTCAAGCCCAACAAAGTGACGGCCGACATTTTGGTCGTTGACCACATCGAAAAGACTCCTACGGACAACTGAATCGCGAATACCGCGGGTGGCGGCGCCGGTCCCTGGCGTCTAGCCCCCGGCCCCTGATACACTCCTTCGGATGAAGCGCGCTGCCGCTGTTCTCTTCGTTTCTCTTACCGCCTGCACCAAAACCCCTTCTGCCTGGAACAAAACCGAGGTCATGATTCCCATGCGCGATGGCGTGCTGTTGCACACCCTCATCTATGCGCCGGCCAATCCGGGCGGGAAATTGCCGCTGCTGATCGAGCGCTCGCCCTATGGCTGGACCGGAGACAAGCCGGAGCGGGCGCTGGCGAATCGCTACAAACAGCTCGCGGACGACGGCTACATCTTCGTGTTGCAGGACATTCGCGGCCGCTACGATTCCGACGGCACGTTCGTCATGCAGCGCCCTCCGCGCGATCCCTCGAAACCCAATTCCATCGACGAAGGCACTGACGCCTACGACACCATCGACTGGCTGATTAAAAACCTGCCGAATCACAACGGGCGCGCGGGCATTCTCGGAATCTCTTACGGAGGCTGGCTCACTGCGATGGCTCTGATGGAGCCTCATCCGGCGCTCAAGGCCGCCAGCGAACAGGCTTCGCCTGCTGATATGTACCTCGGCGACGATTTTCATCACAACGGAGCCTTCCGCTTGAGTTACGGCTTTGAATACGTCGCACGCATGGAGACAGGTAAAGTGCAGGCGAAGTTCGACTTCGATAAATACGACACATTCGACTGGTTTCTCTCGCAGGGCCCTCTGTCCGAGCTGGACACGAAGTATTTCCACGGAGAAAAGCCAACGTGGAACAACTTCGTCAATCATCCGAACTACGACGACTTCTGGAAAGCCCAGGCCGTCAATCTGATTTTCAAGAAGACGACGGTACCGAACCTGAATGTCGCGGGATGGTGGGATCAGGAAGATTACTACGGGCCGATGAAGATTTACGAGACACTGGAAAAACAGGACGCGACGGATCACAAGAATTACGTGGTCGTCGGGCCGTGGCGGCACGGCGGTTGGGGCGGCGTGGGAACGAAGCTCGGGCCGATTGAGTTCGGCGGCGATCAATCGTTGTATTTTCGCGAAAAGATCGAGGCTCCGTGGTTCGCGTATTGGTTGAAAGATAAAGGCAACCTGCATCAGCCTGAAGCGGTGACGTTCGAAACCGGCCGCAACACCTGGGAGAATTACGCCGCGTGGCCTCCCACGGATTTGATCCAGCAGAAGCATCTCAACTTCGCGGCCAGCGAGAAGCTATCCTTCGATGCATCGCGCGATCCCGAGGCGTTTGACACCTACCTGTCGGATCCCGCGCACCCGGTGCCGTATCGCCACCGGCCGATCAATGCGCTGTACGGACCCGGTTCGACGTGGCCGGAGTGGCTGGTGCAGGATCAGCGCTTTGTCTATCAGCGACCGGATGTGTTGAGCTACGCCACGGAGCCTTTATCCACCGATCTGGGAGTGACGGGCGACGTTGTGGCGCATCTCTTCGCCTCGACCACGGGATCGGATGCGGATTGGATCGTCAAACTCATTGATGTTTATCCGGAGAACGACGAAAAGCTGCCCGGCTATCAACTGATGATCGCCAATGATGTGTTTCGCGCGCGTTTCCGCAACAGTTTCGAGAAGCCGGAGCGCGTGGAGCCGAATCGCGTCTACGAATATGCCGTCGATCTGCACTCCGCCGACCATGTCTTCAAACAGGGTCATCGCGTAATGGTGCAGGTGCAGAGCACGTGGTTCCCTTTGATCGACCGCAACCCGCAGACATTCGTCGAAAACATCTTCAAGGCCACGGCAGCCGATTATCAACCCGCCACGCAGAAGATTTTTCGCAAGTCCTACATCCAACTGCCCGTCAACGGGAGGTAGCGCATGATTCTCTCCGGTCTCCGCGTGATCGACTGCGGCACCTACATCGCCGGCCCGGCCGCCGCCGCGATTCTCTCCGACTTCGGCGCGGAAGTGATCAAAATCGAACGTCCTCCCCACGGCGACCCCTATCGCTATCTTCCGCGCGTCCCTGGCATGCCCGTGTCGGATCAGAATTATTGCTGGATTCTGGACGACCGCAACAAGAAGAGCATCGCCCTCGACTTGAGCGATGCCGAAGCGCATCAGGTGCTGCTGAAGCTGGTGGCAACGGCCGACATTTTTATCACTAATTATCAGCCGCAATCGCTGCGAAAATTCCGGCTGACGTATGAAGACCTCGCGCCGGCGAACGATCGGTTGATTCACGCCTCCATCACCGGCTACGGAGAGCACGGAGAGGACGCGGAAAAACCAGGCTACGACGCGACGGCCTATTGGGCGCGCAGCGGGCTGATGTTCGGCATGCATAACGGCGATGCCGAGCCGGTGCAATCGCCCGCCGGCTTCGGCGACCATCCGACGTCCGTCACGCTGTTCGCGTCGATCATGATGGCCCTGTATCAACGGCTGATCACCGGCCGCGGCACGCGCGTCTACACATCGCTGATGGCGAACGGCATCTGGTCACATGGCTGCGCGATCCAGGCGGCGTTGTGCGGGGCGACTTTTCTCCCGAAGTGGACGCGCAAGAACGCGATCAACCCGTTGGTGAATCATTACCTCGCGCGCGATGGCCACCGCATGTTTTTCTGCCTGCTCGAGCCGGTGAGGGACTGGGTGCATCTCTGCCAGGCGCTCGGATTTGAAGATTTGCGGGACGATCCGCGGTTTTCCTCGACGCAAGCGCGTCAGGCAAACTCGGCCGAGCTGGTCAAGCGCATCGACGAAGTGATCGCCACGAGAGACATGGCGGAGTGGGCTGTGATCTTCAAGAAATACGATCTAGTCTGGGGTCCCGTGCCCTCGGCCAATGAAGTCGCCACAGATCCGCAGGCGCAGATTTTCTTCTCCGAGATTGCTCCCGGACTCAAGACCATCCAGAATCCCCTCAATATCGAAGGGATGGAAAAAGCCGAGCCTAGCATGCCGCCCGGCATCGGCGAGCATACCCGCGAAGTGCTCACGTCCCTGGGTCTGGACGATACGGCCATCGAGCAAATGATTCAACGCGGCGCGGCCAAGTGCGCTTAAGCAAAAATCAACGCCTGGGATTTCTGGCCGCCTGGGGAGGCTGGGCGCTGGACGGCATGGATTCGTTCATCTACGCCCTGGTGCTGGCCCCCGCGCTTCGCGAATTGTTGCCGCGCTCCGGCCATGCCGCCACCACGGCGAACGTCGGTTACTACGGTAGTGTACTTTTCGCGCTGTTTCTGATCGGATGGGGCGTGTCCTTCATCTGGGGACCATTGGCGGATCGCTTCGGGCGCGTGCGCACGCTGGTGCTCACGATTCTCTGCTATTCGCTGTTCACATTCACAGGAGCCCTCGCCACGAACATCTGGCAGTTGGCCGTTTTTCGCCTTCTGGCAGGCATCGGCATCGGCGGCGAATGGACTCTGGGCGGAACGTTCGTTGCCGAGGAGTGGCCCGAAGAGCACCGTAAAATGGGCGCGGGGTTGATGCAGACCGGCTACTATTTCGGCATTCTGATCGCGGCAGGTCTGAACGCGACGATCGGCGCGCATTACGGCTGGCGAGCGATGTTCGCCGTGGGAGGGTTGCCCGCGTTCCTGGTGATCCTGATCCAGCGGAGCGTGAAGGAACCCTCACGATGGAAGCCCTCTGAATCGGCGTTGAAGCCGTTTGCGATGATCTTCTCACGACCATATCGCCGCCGCACGATTCTCAACTCGATTTATTTACTCGTCTCGATCACCGGATTATGGGCCGGATCGGTGTATGTTCCCACCGCTGTGATCGCCATCGCCAATCGCGAGGGCGCGCCGGCGACCGAGGCCGCTTCGCTCGGTACGGCCATTCTGTCCATCGGCACGATTTTCGCCTGCGTCGCCCTGCCGGTGCTCGCCGAGAAAATCGGCCGCCGGGCGACGCTGGCCGTATATTTCGCCATCATGTTCTTCTCGATCTCCATCGGCTTCGGCTATTTGTTCTACCTACCCCACGCGCTGAAGTGGTTCTTGCTGGACCTGTTCATCCTTGGCATCGGCGGAGCGAATTTTGCCATGTACACGCTCTGGCTGCCGGAACAGTATCCCACCGAGTGCCGCGCCAGCGCCTTCGCCTTCGCTACCTCCTCCGGACGATTCCTCGGCGCGGGGATCACTTTCCTGGTCGGTGCGGGCGTGGCGCACTTCGGCAGTGTCGGTACTCCGGTGGCGCTCACGTCACTTGCATTCCTGGTGGGTCTCCTCTTGCTACCCTTCGGAGTAGAGACCAAGGGGCAAGCACTACCGGAATGAACCTGCGCGATCTGTTCAATCTGTCGCTCGTCGGGCGGCGCGACGAAATCGGCCTGGAATGGCAGGGCGTCGAATACACGTTTGGCGAAATCGACCGGCGCAGCGACCGGATGGCTGCGGCCCTGTCTCAAGAAGATCTCGCGCAAGGCGATCGCGTGTGCGTCCAGCTCGCCAATCGCATCGAGATGATCGACATTTATCTCGCTTGCGTGAAGCTGGGCGTGATCTTCGTGCCGGTGAATATTCTGTATCGCGACCGCGAAGTCTCGCACATCCTGAAAGACGCGGAACCGAAGCTGTTCATCACCGAGGAAAGTCTGGACGAAAAAGGGGGACAGACTACTCTGTCCCCAAAGATGCAGCCGATGACTTCAACCGTGCCGGCCGTGGACAGAGCGGTCTGTCCCCCTTCTTCCAGCCACCTACCACTCGACGGCGATGCGCCAGCGGCACTGGTCTATACTTCCGGCACCACCGGAACATCCAAAGGCGCGATCCTCACTCACAACAACTTCGCCGCCAATGCTTTGAATCTGCTTACCTGCTGGCAAATCACCGCAAGCGACCGCCTCTTGCTCGCGCTGCCGCTGTTTCACGTCCACGCGCTCGGTAACGGATTGCATTGCTGGCTGATTTCCGGCTGCCGCATGCGGCTGCTCGAACGTTTCGAGCACCAAACTGCCGCGGAGCAGTTCCTCGATTTTCAGCCCAGCCTATTTTTTGGCGTCCCGACCATGTATGTCCGGCTTCTGGAAACTCCTCGCGACGATGCGGAAAAGATCGGCCACGCGATGCGGCTCTTCGTTTCCGGCTCGGCTCCTCTGCCGGCGACCGTGCTCGAAGAATTTCGCGCGCTGTTCGGCCATACCATCCTGGAACGCTACGGCATGACAGAGACGATGATGAACATCTCGAATCCGTATGTGGGCGAGCGCCGTCCGGGTAGCGTCGGCCTTCCCCTGCCCGGCGTCTCGGTGCGTTTTGCTGACAATGGAGAGTTGCTGTTAAAAGGCCCGAACGTATTCGCCGGATACTGGCGGCGCGAAGAGGCCACGCGCGATGCATTTGTGGACGGGTGGTTCAAGACGGGTGACCTCGCTACGTGCTCCGAGGACGGCTACTACACGCTGTCGGGCCGCAAGAGCGACCTGATCATCTCCGGCGGATTCAACATCTATCCCCGCGAGATCGAGGAGTTCCTGATGGAGCAACCGGACGTCGCCGAAGCCGCGGTTGTAGCCGAACCCGATCGCGTGCGAGGCGAAATTCCGGTGGCCTACGTCGTGGTAACGGGCGTCTTCGATCCCGAATCGCTCGCGGATCGTTGCCGCGCCAAGCTGGCGTCTTTCAAAGTGCCAAAGCGGTTCGAAAGCGTGCCACAATTGCCTCGAAACGCGCTGGGAAAGGTGCAGAAACATCTGTTATGTCGCGGATCCTGATGGTCTCCTCCGAAGCCGCTCCGTTTGTTAAGACCGGCGGATTGGCGGACGTACTCGGTTCCCTGCCGGCCGCGCTCGTGCATCGCGGAGACGAAGTCGCCGTGGTGTTGCCCCGTTATCGTGTTGCGAAAGTCGACGCATCGGAGCGCATCTGGCAAGACATGCCATTGAGTGTCGGACCGCATTTGTTCCACGTGGCCATCGACCAGGTGGTGCGCGCCGGCGTCCGCTATCTGTTTGTCGATTGTCCTCCGCTGTACGACCGTCCGGGGATTTACAACGAGGCGAACGTCGATTACAACGATAATCACATCCGTTTTGCGTTGCTCAGTCAGGCCGCCATAGGCGTCGCGCGCTATGTTTTCCGGCCGGACGTGTTTCACGCTCATGACTGGCAGGCGGGCCTGCTGCCGCCGTATCTGAGGACGGTATACCAGGGCGATCCGACTTTTTTCGGCGCGAAATGCATCCTGACGATTCACAACCTGGGCTATCAGGGGAATTTCTGGGGCCGTCGCATGGAGGAGATCGGCCTGGACCCGGTCTTCTACAACATGGAGGGCCTGGAGTTTAACGGCATGATCAGCTTCCTGAAAGGGGGCATCGTGTTCGCCGACGCCGTCACCACCGTTAGCCCCACCTACGCCCGCGAAATTCAAACGCCGGAGTACGGATTCGGCTTCGACGGACTGCTGCGCTCGCGATCATATAAGCTGCGCGGCATCCTGAATGGCGTCGATTACGCCGAGTGGAGCCCGGAGGTCGATCCGCACATCCCCTACCGCTACTCAGCGGACGATCTCGGCGGGAAACTGGAGTGCAAGCGCGCTTTGCTCAAGGAAATGGGCCTTCCGGAGCATCTGGACCGGCCCCTGATCGGGATCGTCTCGCGCTTTGCCGATCAGAAGGGATTCGACCTGGTTTTGGAAATCGCCGGGTACCTGGCGGAGCAGGACATCGCGCTGGCCGTGCTCGGCTCAGGCGACCGCCGGTTTGAAGACATGTTCCGGCACTTCGCTGCCGAGCGTCCGGACAAGTTCGGAGTGCGGATCGGTTACGACAACGGCCTGGCACATCGCATTGAAGCCGGGTCCGATATGCTCCTGATGCCGAGCCGGTACGAGCCCTGCGGCCTGAATCAGATCTATGGTTTGCGCTATGGCACCGCGCCGATCGTTCGGGCCACGGGCGGCTTGGATGATACGGTCGACAGCTCGACTGGATTCAAGTTCGGCGCGTATTCGCCCTGGTCCCTGGCCGCGGTGATCGGCGATGCGTTGCACGCCTGGCAGTTCCGGGATGAGTGGACGGAGCGGATGCGGCGTGGCATGGCAAAGGATTTTTCGTGGGAAGCCTCGGCGGCCCAGTATCAACGGCTGTACGCAGAAGTTGCATCGCCCTAGACGCTTCCTGCATCATAAATTGTAGGCAGAAAAGGAAAGAAACAATATGGCTGGCGATAATACGCTGAATTTTACCGATGGCTCTTTCGACCAGGAAGTGCTGAACTCCGACGTCCCCGTTCTGGTGGACTTCTGGGCCCCCTGGTGCGGGCCGTGCAAGGCGATGACCCCCACCGTGGACGCTCTCGCGACCGAGTACGTGGGCAAGATCAAGATCGGCAAGATGAACACCGACGATAACCCGGCGACGCCGATGCGTTACCAGGTCCGTGGCATCCCCACGCTGATCCTGTTCAAGGGCGGCAAGCCGGTAGACCAGAGAGTCGGTGCGCTGCCGAAGCCGGATCTGAAGAAAATGATCGACGCCCACGTGGCGTAATCTTTCTGATTAGGCAAAACGAGCCCTAACGCCTGAAATCCGCTTAGGTTTACATTTCTTCAGACATATTTCGCCGTTTCGACCGTCTAACTTGTGTAAGCATGGTCAGAGGGGGAACTTCGCCCTGTAGAATTCGTCCTTATTGTAGAACTCGGAGATAATTCACAGTGAAACGCAAGTGGAAGATAGTACTGGCGGTTGTCGTCCTGCTGCTGCTGGTCGGCGGCGTGGCTGCGGGCGTGAAATGGAGCCAGAAGGATCTGGTGGTCGTGCAGACGGGTCTGGCTGCCAAGGCCGACCTGACCTCCATCGTGACGGCGTCCGGTGAGATTAAACCTCGCAATTACATCAACATCGGGGCAAATGCCCAAGGCCGCATTACGCAATTGCTGGTGAAAGAAGGCGACCACGTCCGCAAGGATCAGGTGGTGGCGCGCATCGAGCACATCCAGGCCGCCGCCGACGTGAACGCGCAGAAAGCGGCCGTCGCCTCCGCCCAGGCCGATTCCGCCGCCGCTGAAGCAAGCGTGAAGAGCCAGGACGACGCTATTGTCACAGCAGCCGCCTCCGTGGAAAAGTCCAAATCGGAACTGGCCCGGGCCAAAATGCTGCTTGACCGCGCAGAACTGCTGCAGCAGCACCAGTTGATCGCGAAACAGGAATACGACACGCGCGTCGCCGACTATCGTTCGGCGCAGGCCACGCTCCGCGAGGATGAAGCGCGCCTGGCGCAGGCGAAATCCCAACGCGCGCAGTACGCCGCACAGCTTTCCTCTTATCAGCGCAGGATTGCCCAGACCGAAGCCGGTCTGGCGCGCATTTCCGATGTTCTCGCCAAGTTCGACGCAGTCGCGCCGATCGATGGCGTGGTGACCAACCTCCCGGTCCGCGAGGGCGAGACCGTGGTGCCCGGCGTACAGAATTCGGCCGCGTCCACAATTATGACCATTGCCGACATGTCTCTGATCACGGCAGAGGTCAAGGTCGACGAGACCGATATCGTGAATGTGCAGCTCGGGCAGTCCGTCGCCGTTAAGATCGACGCGATGCCCGACAAGAGCTTTGACGGCAAAGTGATCGAGATCGGCAACACTGCGATTCTTCGCTCGTCGGGCTTGGCCGCGTCGCAGAGCACCACCTCCAGCCAGGAAGCCAAAGACTTCAAGGTGGTTGTCGCTCTAACCAATCCTCCGGGGGACATCCGTCCAGGCCTGTCCTGCAACGCGAAAATCACCACCGCGACGCGCCGCAACGTGCTTACTATTCCGATCCAGGCGCTCACCATGCGTACCAAGGGCGATCTGGAGCCTCCGAAGACAGGCGTGCAGGCGGCCACTGTCGCGCCCAATGACAAATCGCTCAAAGAAGAAATTCAGGGCGTGTTCGTGGTGAAGAACGGCCACGCGGAGTTCCACAAGGTGGAGACCGGCATCACCGGAGCCACCGATATTGAAGTCATTAGCGGCTTGAACGACGGCGACCAGATCATCACCGGCAGTTACAAGGTGATCCGGACTATCCGCAATGCCGCGACTGTCAAGGTGGACAACAGAATCCCGGTTCTGGACGTCAAGAGTTAAATGACACAGCCGGGAGTCGTGGACACCAATATCGATAAGCTCGAGCGCGGCGAACAATTGCGGCGCGATGGCGTCATTATCCGCACCTGGGACTTGATGAAGACCTATGTGATGGGCGATCAGACCATCCACGCGGTCTCCGGTGTCGACATCGAGATCAAGAAGGGCGAATACGTGGCCATCATGGGGCCGTCGGGGTCGGGAAAATCGACGCTGATGAACCTGATCGGCTGCCTCGACACGCCGACCTCGGGGCTGTATTACCTGAACGGCAGCCTGGTCAGCGACATGGACGACGACCAACTCGCCCACATTCGCAACAAGGAAATCGGCTTCATCTTCCAGACCTTCAACCTGCTTGCCCGCGCCACGGCCTTGCACAACGTCGAACTGCCCCTGATCTACGCGGGCGTCTCGGCCAAGGACCGCATCGAGCGGGCCAAGGAAGCCCTGCGGGCCGTCGACCTGGAGCAGCGCATGCTCCACAAGCCAAGCGAGCTATCCGGAGGCCAGCGCCAGCGCGTGGCCGTCGCCCGGGCCCTGGTCAATAATCCGTCCCTACTGCTCGCCGACGAGCCCACCGGAGCGCTCGACACCGCCACCGGAGTCGAGATCATGGCGCTGTTTGAGAAGCTGCACAAGAAGGGCAATACCATCGTGCTGGTCACCCACGAGCACGACATCGCCATGCATGCCTACCGCGTGATCCACATCCGCGACGGCAAGGTCGAGCGGGACGAAAAGGTGAAGTAGGCAGTTCACCTCGCGAAGCACTTATTGCTCTCAGGAAACGACGATTATTGTTGATAGGGCGTGAAGGCCAGTCAGGAGAAGGCGTTCCGCGTCTTCACCGAAAGGTTCGACACCACGATGGTCGACGGAGGCATGGGTTGGGGTGCGTTACTGGAGATGTTGCCTCCAAGGCGGGCGAGGCTTGAAACCGAGCCCTACAGCCTGGGCCGCGGCCCAGACATCGTAGGGCGGACGCCCCGTCCGCGCCGGACCCCTTATTCTTACTAGGCCGACACCTGCAACTTGCGATCACTCTTTTCCGCAGCCGACCAAATCGCCACGCGAGCCTCCGCGCTCATCACGATGCAGCCCGTGGAGGCCAGCCGCTTTCCCGGGTTCGCAACCTCATCGGCGTGAATTCCAAATCCATAGCGGCCGAACATGTGATTCGCCGGGTCCGGCGTTAGCCACAGAACGTACGGCCCGTGGGTCGCGGTGTTCACCGGAGGGCGGATGACGTAAATTCCCTGCGGCAGAGGCCCGACGCTGGGCACCGATTCGAGCGCCGGATTGTTCAAGCCGACGCCATGGCCGGCGTAGCCGGTACCAAGCAGGGCACCCGCCGCATCCCGCATTTCGCCGTTGCTCTGCGAATAGGTCAGCACGGCCACGTTATCGCAGCGCGGCCCGGCAATCCCCGGCGATTGCCTTCGCTAACCCGTGAAGAAAAAGGCGCTTCGCCCGCCGGCTACGGGGTGATTCCGGCCTTTTTAAAATCGCCCGCCTTGAAGATCGAAAGCGCGGGTGCGTCGAGGTACTTCTTCACCACCGCCTGCACGTCGGCCGGCGTCAAAGCCGCGACCTTCTGGTCAATCGCCGCCTCGCGGGCCATCGTACGTCCGTAATACGCGTTGTTTGCCAATGCCGAGGCCAGATAGGCGTCCTCGGCGCGCCTTACCTGCAGGTCCTGCGCGCGGTTCTTCTTGGCCGCGGCCAGTTCGTCGGCGCTGAATCCGGCGGATGCGGCTTTTGCCATTTCCTCCTTGATGCCGGATTCCACCTTCAGCGTATTTTGGGGATTAAAGAACGCGAACGCGAGAAACTGGCCGAACTTGTCCAGCGTCCCCGCGTTGAACTGGCTGCCCACTGCGTAGCTCAATCCATTCTTGCCGCGGATGGTCTGGAACAGGCGCGACTCCGGGCCGTTGCCGATCATCGTGTTGGCCATCACCAGCGCCGGGTAATCCGGGTCGTCGTCGTTGACGGGTAAGGTCGCCACCGCGAACAGCACGGCGTTGGCCTTGTCCGGAGTTTCGATGCGCTTGTTCAGCGCCTCCAGCTTCGTCCATTCGCGCTTCACGGGAGTGAACGGAGCGGAGCTTTTCCATGCGCCTAGCAGCTCCGCCGCCACCTTCTGAATCTCAGCGGCATCGAAATCGCCCACTACGGCCAACTCCGCGTTCGAAGCTCCGTAGAAATCGCTGTAGAATTTCTTCACGTCGGCCAGCGTGACGGCTTTGAGGCTTTCAATATCCTCGTCGAAAGTGGCGACGTAGCGCGGATCGCCCTTCGGATACGGCGAAATGTGGCGGCTCATGGCGTTGATGGCCAACGATTGCGGCTCGCTGCGTCCGCGCTCAATGGCGGCGAGGCTGGCCTGCCGCGCCTGTTCGAACTCCGTCTCAGGGAACGAGGGCACGCGCAGAATCTCGGCTGCCAGGCGCAGTGAGTCGGCGATGCCAGAGCGAATCGTGGTGATGGTCACGCTGGCGCGCGTCGAGCCGCCGCTGGCATTCATCTGCGCCTTCAACTTGTCCAAAGTGTCCTGAATTTGCTGGCGCGTCTTCTGGGCCGTGCCGCGCATCAGCAGCGTTCCGGCGAGCTGCGCCGGCGTGCCCTTGCCGGTCGCGCTCTTCACGTCGCCGAAGTGCAGCGTCAGCGTGGCACTCACCGTGCCTCCGCGCGTCTTCTTCGGCAGCAGCGCAAGCTTCATGCCGTTCGGCAGCGTGGCGCGAATCGTCCGCGCGTCGATGTTGGCAGGCGAAGGATCAAACGCCTCGCCCGCTTCCACCGCGGCGTTGCCCTTATAATCCTTCACTTCGCTGGCGACGTTCGGCGTGGCGGGTATTTCGGCGCGATCCGGAGCGGCGGTGGGGATGAAGCGTCCTATCGTGCGATTGTCGGGCTTCAAGTACGCCTTGGCGACGCGCGCCACGTCGGCCGGCGTCACAGCCTTGATGCGGTCGCGGAAAATGAACTGCAGGCGCCAGTCACCCATAGACTCCCAATCGCTCAGCGCAATCGCCGCCCGTTCAGAATCGTTGAACTCCAGTTCAATATTCTTGAGCAGACGCGTCTTGGCGCGCTCCACTTCTTCTTTCGAAGGAGGCTCCTTCACGACGCCGTCGATGACGCTCAGCATGGTCTTCTCCACGTCGTCGAGCGAACCTTCCTTGCGCAGGCGCGCCGAAAACTCGATCACTCCGGGATCGTGCAGGTCCAGCGTATCGGCGGACGCTCCCACGGCCTTCTTCGTCTCGACAAGAGCCTTGTACAGGCGGCCGGAAGGAGTGTCGCCCAGCACGGAGGAGAGTACTTCGAGCGCACCCGCGTCCGGATGCGAGCCAGCGGGGGTGTGATAGACCATATCGACGGCCTGCAGGTCGCCTGTGCGGCGCAGCACCACTTCGCGCTCGCCGTCCTGCACGGGCTCTTCAGTATAGGTCTGCATGATCTGGCGCGTTGGCTTGGGAATCGGGCCGAACAGCTCCTTGATCAGGGCAAGTGTTTTCGCTTCGTCGAACTTGCCGGCCACCACCAGCGTGGCATTGTCGGGCTGGTAGTACATGCGATAGAAGGCCTGGAGGCGCGGGATCGGGACATGTTCGATGTCGCTGCGCGCTCCGATGGTGGAGCGTCCGTAGCCGTGCCACAGATACGCCGTGGACATCACACGCTCCTGCAACACGCGCGTGGGGCTATTTTCGCCGATCTCGAATTCGTTGCGCACCACCGTCATTTCGCTGTCCAGATCCTCGCGCGAGACGCGGGAATGAACCATGCGGTCGGCCTCGAGCGCCAGCGCGTAACGCAGATTCTCGTCGGTGGCCGGGCAGGTTTCAAAGTAATTGGTGCGGTCGAAATAGGTGGTGCCGTTAAAGCCGGAGCAGTGCGCGCGCAGCTCCGTGACAATTTCCTTGCGCGCCTCGGTGCCTTTAAACAGCATGTGTTCGAGCAGGTGAGCCATGCCGGTCTCCCCCGCGCCTTCATGCCGGGAGCCGACCAGGTATGTGATATTCACCGTCACCATCGGTTTGGAATTGTCGGGGAACAGAAGAACGTTCAGTCCGTTATCGAGCTTGTATTCGGTGATGCCTTCGACGGAGGTGATCTTGGTTTGTCCGAAGGCAAGGACGCAGACGAAAGCGGCGGCGAAAATCTTCATAACCACAAGGCTAACACTCGCTCGCCTGGCCGCAAATCGATCGCGATCTCCGCCGGGCGCTTGACTTTCGATGCCGCTGTATTCTAACGTAACGATTCGACTAGGGCCGCGGCCGGCATCGGGCGGACTATGTCCCTTTATGACCGATCAAGAGGATTTTAAGGGCGAGACGATCGACCTGCTGCTGGATTCGACCCTCGAAAGCGTCGACGTCGCTGAGGAGGCGGTGCTCAAGGAGGCTCATATTATCGGCTTTCATGAGGACGACCTCCACGAGATCGGCATGGCGGTGCGCGAGTGCATGGTGAATGCAGTGGTGCATGGAAATCGTTACAATGCGCGGAAAAAAGTGCATGTGATGATCCGGCGCACCGGGGACCGCTTGGCAATTGTGATTCAGGACGAGGGTGACGGATTCGACATGGCCACGCTGCCCGATCCGTTGGCGGATGAGAATTTATTGCGGCATTCGGGGCGCGGGCTCCTGCTCATCCAGGCGTACATGGACGAGTTTGAGATCCGGCCACGGCAGCCGAAGGGTACAGAAGTCAAGATGGCAAAGATTCTAGCGAAGGCTAGTTAATTTTGGGGAGGGTTCTGTGAGCGTAAAATTAACCACCCGGCAGGTGGGCGATGTGACGGTAGTGGACGCGGTTGGCCGCATTACGTTGGGCGAGGGCGCCAGCATGTTTCGCGACACCATTCGCGATCTGTCCTCGAGCGGACATAAGAAAATTCTGCTGAACCTCGGCGAAGTGAGCTATATCGACAGCTCCGGGATCGGCGAAATGGTTTCCGGATTCACGACGGTCGCCAATCAGGGCGGCATCGTGAAGCTGCTCAATCTCACCAAGCGGGTCAAGGATTTGCTTCAAATCACCAAGCTTTACACTGTTTTCGAGGTCTTCGACGACGAGGCCGCGGCGGTGCGTAGCTTCGCCTGAGGCGGCGATCTAACCCTCAGTGGTATGACCGGGTTTATGGGTTGGATCGTCATTTTGGGACAGCAGATCGTTGCGTTGTTGTGACGGAAAGCCGGAGAATTAAGACCACCCCGGCTCACTGTACTGGCAGAGCAAACCGCGCGGCAAGAGCGGAAGCGCGGCGCCATGGACGGTCATGGTCCCGATTAGAGAGCCCAAAACATACTCGATTTTACTCGCCGACGATCTGACGCTCGTCAGAGAAGGCTTAGCGGCGCTTTGTGAGGCGCAGCCTCAGTTTCGCGTCGTTGGACAGTGTTCCGAGGGGGTGGCCGCGTTGCGGTTGATGCAACTGAAGCGTCCCGATATCGCGGTGCTGGATTTGAACCTCCCGGATCTATTCACCCTGGAAATTGTCCGCCGCGCGAAAGAGGCCGATCTTCCCACGAAGATCGTCGTCCTTTCCACCCGCCGCGACCGCAAGACCGTGGTGGAGGCGTTACGGTGCGGCGTGAGCGCTTTCCTGCTCAAGTCCGCCCCCTCCCATCAGCTCCTGGAGGCGTTTGAACAGATTCTGGACGGCGGAATCTACGTTTCTCCGCAACTGGAGCTGAATAAGATCTTCGGGCCGGGACAAAAATCGTCACCCGACGACCCGCTGGAGATGTTGAGCGCGCGCGAATACCAGGTGTTCACGCTGCTGGTGGAGGGCATCCGGGCCAAGGAGATCGCTGCCAGATTGGAACTCAGTCCCAAGACCGTCGACACATATCGGGCGAGCCTGATGCGGAAGCTGGATATTCACGACGTGGCAGGGCTGGTGAAGTTCGCCATCCAGAGGAACCTGACCTCCACGAACCGCTAAACTCGCCGTGCTAAAATTGTCGTGGAGTAAGCGGTGGATCGACAACTCAAAAAAGTAGCGAAGACAGACGAGTTTAAGCAGCAGGTTTGGCACGGAATCGATTTCATTTCCGGGCATCCGGCGGAATTCAAGAAGTACGGCGCGATTGCGCTGGCTGTGGCGTTGCTGGCGGGAGGAATTTACTTCTTTATCCGCCACCAGGCCGAGGTGCGGGAAGCGGCACTGGTGGAGGCGATCAAGGTAGACGACGCCACGGTGGGCGGGAACAACCAACCGTCGGCTGTGCATTTCAACACCCAGCCGGAAAAGGATCAGGCTGTGGCGAAGGCGTACGCGGAAGTGGCCGCGAAATATCACGGCTCCCAGGAAGGCGCCATCGCCGCCATGAACCTTGCCCAAACCGCTGTAGATAAAGGCGATACGGCAGGGGCGGAAAAGACACTGAAGGATGTGATCGACTCAGCTCCGGCGGCATACGCGTCGCAGGCCGAACTGACGCTCGCCGACCTCTACACCGGGCAGGGCAAGTACCCGGAAGCCGAAAAACTGTTGAACGATCTGATCAAGAATCCTACGGTGACCGTCTCCAAAGAAGAGGCGCAGTTGGCTCTGGCTCGCTTGAAGGCCAAGACCGACCCGGCGGCGGCGCGGAAGATGCTGGAAGATTTGCGCACGCAGCGCCCCGCGATCAGCAAGGCTGCCATGAACGCCTTGGGCGAACTGGCCGCCGCCGGAGCCCAATAGCCAGGGATTCCGTGACCGGGCAGCTCGCCCATCTCCGGTTTCCTGTGGAGCGTGCCCGAGGGCGGCGCTATCCGGAGCTCTCTCATCCCTATCGCAGCGAATTCCAAAGGGATCGCGACCGCGTCATCCACTCGCGCGCGTTCCGGCGGCTGGAGAATAAGACGCAAGTATTTACGCCGGGCGTCTCCGACCATTTTCGCAACCGCCTGACGCACACGATCGAGGTTTCGCAGATCGCCCGCACCGTGGCTGGAGTGCTCGGGCTCGACGAGGATCTCACCGAGGCGCTGTCGCTGGCCCACGACATCGGCCATCCTCCCTTCGCGCATTCCGGCGAGGCCGAACTGAACCGGCTGATGAGCCAGTACGGCGAGCGCTTCGATCACAATCTCCACGCTTTGCGAATCGTCGAGAGCTTTGAGAATCCCTACGCCATGTTCCCGGGCCTCAACCTCACGTTCGAAGTGCGGGAAGGGATCGTGAAGCATTCGCGCGATTTTGCGCCAGGCGAGATCCCCGCGCTCGATGAGTATCTTCCCGGGCACAGGCCGCCGCTCGAGGCGCAGTTGATCGATCTGTGCGATGAGGTCGCGTACAACACGGCCGATCTCGACGATGGGTACTTCGCGGGTCTGGTTACCATGGACGAGGCTTGCCGTACCGTCGAAAAGGTGGGCGAGCTCGGGGAAATCCTTTCCCAGCAATACCCTGGAGCCTCCGAACGGGTCCGCATGCACGAAATTGTGCGCGGATTGATCGACGGGCTGGTCTCCGGCCTGATCGAAGGGACGCTTCATGCGGCCGAAGGACTGGGAGATGTCGACGAGGTACGCCGGAACGGAACCCGGGTGGCGCAATTTTCCTCCGGTGCAGCCGCCTGCAGCCGGCAATTAAAGGCGTTCTTGCAGCGGACCGTCTACCAGTCGCAGCGGCTCGTCGTCGACCGGCAGCGCTCCACGGGTCTGATCGCGAGGCTGTTCGAGTTCTTCATGAAGCACCCGAATTCCCTGCCCATCAACTACTTAGAGGAATCAGCCGGCGAGCCTCTGCATCGCGTGGTGTGCGATTACATCGCCGGGATGACCGACGGTTTCGTCGTACGCACGTGCGAGCAAATGAAACTTCTCTAAAATAAGGCCATTTTTCCCTAGATAAGTATCAACTTCTTGTCCAGTCTGGCGTTTAATTAGGGTGAGAGGGCTGTGGAAAAATGCGGAAGTCGTTAGTTCTGGCGCTGGGGATTCTCTGCCTGACGGCGCCGGCCTGGACCACAAGAAAGAAGCCGGAAGTCGATGCGAAGCGCTTTCAGGAGAAGCTGAGCAAGGATGAGCAGGTACTTCATGTGCTCGACCGCCTGACGTTTGGGCCCCGGCCCGGCGACGTCGAAGCAGTGAAAAAAATCGGCGTTAAGAAGTGGATCGACCTGCAGCTTCATCCCGAAAGAATCGCGGAGAATCCGGAGCTGGAAGCAAAGCTCGCGCCGCTCGAGACGTTGCGGCTGTCGCAAGGCCAGACCGAGGCCAGCTATCCTACGCCGCAGATGATCCGCGCGGTGGCGCAAGGCCGGCAGCCGTTGCCGGAGGATCCGGTGGCTCGAGCGGCAGTGGAGCGCCAGGTACGCCGCCTCAAGGTGAAAAAGGACGAGAACGACGCCGATCCGGTGCAGCCCGCCGTCCCTTTGAACAAGCTCCTGACGCAGGACCAGATCAGAATGTTGCGCACGGGAACGGCGGATGAGAAGAAGGACGTTCTCGCGTCGATTCCACAGGAACAGATCGACGAGGTGGTGATTGCCATGCCGCAGCCGATGCGCGGCCAGTTAATGCCGCTCGCGCCGGAGCCTCTGCGCCGCAAATTCATGCTTGCCAATGCGCCGCAGCAGGTGATCGCCTACGATCTGTCCGAGGGCAAGCTGTATCGCGCGATTCTGAGCAATCGCCAGTTGCAGGAACAACTGGTGGACTTCTGGTACAACCATTTCAACGTGTTCTTAGACAAGGGCAACGATCGCTACCTGGTCCCAACCTATGAGCGCGAGGCGATCCGGCCGCATGTGCTGGGGCATTTTCGCGATTTGCTCGAAGCCACGGCAACCGCGCCGGCCATGTTGTTTTACCTAGACAACTGGCAGAGCGTCGCACCGGAAGTGGCTCGCCGGCAGAACAAAGGAAAACAGACGCGCGGGCTGAATGAGAATTACGGCCGGGAGCTTTTGGAACTGCACACTCTGGGCGTCGACGGCGGATACACGCAGAAGGACGTCACCGAGGTCGCGCGCTGCTTCACCGGCTGGACCATCAAGAATCCGCAGGCCGGCTCGACGTACACGTATAACGATCGCGTGCACGATAAAGGCGAAAAAATTGTCCTGGGCGTGAAGATTCCCGCGGGCGGAGGCATAGACGATGGCGAGAAGGTGCTGGATATTCTTGCCAGGCATCCGTCGACGGCACGGTTTGTTTCCAGGAAACTCGCGCAGCGCTTCGTCGCCGACGAACCTCCCAAGGAATTGCTGGATCGCATGGCGAAAACCTTTCAAGACACCAACGGAGACATCCGCGCCGTGATGACGGCGATGCTCACGTCGAAGGAGTTCCAGTCGCATGGCGCGTATCAGGCCAAGGTGAAGACGCCGTTTGAAATGATCGTCAGCGCCGTTCGAGCCACCGGAGCCGACGTCGATTACGCGTTCCCGCTGGCCAATCGGATTGCGCAGCTCGGGCAGCCTCTCTATCGCAAGCTGGAGCCGACCGGGTATTCCAACACCAATGCCGAGTGGATCAATTCCGCGTCGCTGCTGGCGCGGATGAACTTCGCGCTGGACCTGACGCAGAACAAAGTGCCGGGATCGAAGGTGGATCAGACTCGATTTAATGACGATCCGGTGCATACCGCGCGCATGATGCTCTTCACCGATCCCACCGCGTCCACGCGCGAGGCGATCGAAAAAGCGCTCGCCGAGCAAAAGGCAAAGGATCCGAATACTCCACCATCGCCGGCGATGGTGGCGGGGCTGGTCATCGGCTCGCCGGATTTTCAACGACGTTAGCGAGGAGTAACTATTATGTTCAGCCGCCGCATATTCCTGAAAAGTTCCGCGCTCGCCATGGTGGGGGTCGGCTCCACGCCGGCGTGGCTTTCGCGAGCCTTGTACGCCGCCGACGCGCCCGCGCCGCGCAAGAAAGTTCTGGTTGCGATCTTCCAAAGGGGCGCGGTGGACGGCCTGAACGTGGTGGTGCCGCATGGCGAAAAGCGCTACTACGAGATGCGCCCGACCATCGCCATCCCTCGGCCGAATGGAACTGTGGACGCGGCCATCGATCTGGACGGAATGTTCGGCCTGCACCCGTCGCTTTCGGCATTGAAGCCGATCTACGATGCCGGACAGATGGCGATTGTCGAGGCGGTAGGCTCGCCCGATCCGACGCGATCGCACTTCGACGCGCAGGATTACATGGAATCCGGCACGCCGGGGTTGAAGGCCACCAGCGACGGCTGGCTGAATCGCGCGCTGCCTTCGGAGACTGGCAAATTGTCGCCGGTGCGCGCGATCAGCATGGGAGCGGCTCTGCCTCGCGCGCTGCGCGGCCGGAACGATGCCGTGGCGATCAACAATTTGAGCGAATTTCAGGTGAAGGACGCTCCCAGCGCCTTGGGATTTGAGAGCATGTACGGCGGCACGGCGGACAAGGTGCTGAACGGCACTGGTCGCGAGACGTTTGAGGCCGTGAAGCTGATGCAGTCCATCCAGAAGCAGCCCTACACGCCTGCGAACGGCGCGAAATACCCGAACGGACGCCTTGGCCAGTCGCTGATGCAGATCGCGCGGCTGATTAAATCGAACGTCGGCCTGGAGGTCGCGTTTACCGATGTCGGCGGCTGGGATACGCACGTCAACGAAGTAGGCGCGAAGCCCACGCAGGGCCAGCTGGCGAACCTGTTGACCAACTTCGGCGATTCGCTCGCGGCGTTTCATCAGGACCTGGGCGACGTCATGGCGGACGTCACCGTCGTCACCATGAGCGAGTTCGGGCGCACAGCCAAGGAGAACGGCAATCGCGGCACGGATCATGGCCACGCCAACGTGATGTTCGCCTTCGGCGGGGGCATCAAAGGCGGTAAGGTCTATGGCGATTGGCCCGGCCTGGAGCCGGAGCAACTCTACGAGAAGCGCGACTTGAACCTGACCACCGATTTTCGCGACGTGCTGGGCGAACTGGTCACGCGGCAGTTGGGGAATCGCAACATCGCGGCAGTGTTTCCTGGGTATGAGAAGCCGAAGTTCCGGGGCATTGTGGCTGTGTAAGGTCTTGCCGAAGTGTCCGCTGTGTCCGCCTGGTTGGAGACACGGTGAACATGCCGGTCCCATAGTCGCGCCGGAAGCGTGGGACCTCCCATCGTATACTAGGTTTGACTCAATGGAAGCCGAAACTAAGACGGAATATCTTCAACGCGCATCGAAAAAATATGCCCGTGCTCCAATTACGGAAGCGATCATTGAAATTCGGGTCAGGCCGAGTAGCGGAGTCACGGGAATATCATGCAAGGAGGCGTTGGAGGCGATCAAGAAAGAGTACCCTGACGCAACCGACCTTATGAAAATGGAGGCCGAGATAAGGGGCGGTCCGCAGGTGGGCGCACTTGCAACCCAGGCGCTGAACGGTTGCGCTCGCAGAAGTGATGAGCGGCGACAGGTCGTCACGGCGATGCCTGACCGATTTGCATTCAGTCAATTGCAGCCCTACGCCGCTTGGGAAGAATTTCAACCGACCGCTAAATCGCTATGGCGAAGCTATGCATTGGCGCTCAAACCGGAGGCCGTCACGCGGATTGCGACTCGATTTGTCAACCGAATCGAGTTGCCGCTACCTGTTTCCGAGCTCGGGAAGTATCTCCTTACCGCACCTACTCTGTCGCCGATGATGCCCCAGAAAGAAATTGCCGGAGCCTTCATGCAGCTTCAACTTCCGCAAAAAGATCTTCGGTGCAATGTGCTGCTTAACCTGGCGATCTTGCCGCCAGGGGAATCGACGTTTCCGGTCATTCTGGATACCGATATTTCCGACGAGGGTGAATTTTCCGCCCTGGAGGATGACCTAGTGTGGGCGCGACTCGAGGAGTTTCGCTGGCGCAAGAACGAAATCTTCGAAGCCTGCGTGACCGATGAGGTCCGAAGCCTGATATCCTGAAAGAGGAGGGATGATGCCGACGGCCATCCAACGAAGGAGAGTAGGTTTCCCCGCGCTTTTCCTCGCTCGTGACTTGACCTTAGGGCAGAGCCCTACGTCTGGGCAGATGATGCACCGAATTCAGGACGCCTATAAGCACGTAATGGTACTCAACCAGGGAACCTTTGAGGTCGGTTCAACATATCTTCCCCTTGCCCCGAAGCGATCTTACGAGGTTCGGCCAAGGTATCGGTTTTCGGGTAGGCTAGCCTCGCTTCCGTTCCGGTTTGATGACTGATATCAATGGCCGAGCTCTGCTGGGACGAAACTGAAGGCTCAGAGTTGCGTCAAGGCGACGTCCTTCCCGGGATACATGTGCCTTTATTTGTAAGCCCTTTTTCCGAGAATGTGCCCGAGGAGGGAGCGGAAGCCGAGCGAACAACTGAAGTGCAGCAGAGGGACGTTATAGTGGTCAGCCACACATGTGATCTCCTTCTCGACAAGATTCGCTTCGTCGCATTGTGTCCCGTGGCGACAATAGCTGAATTCGAGAGGGACCAGCCAAAGATGGGGAAAGAATGGAGGAACGTCCAAAAGGGTCGTTGGGAGGGTCTTCATCTTCTCGGATCATTCACCAATCCAAGCGACTATTCGGGCGCGCTCATTGTTGATTTCCGCGAAATTATTAGCTTGCCACGGGGATACGTAGAGAACCATGCTGTTGCGTGCGGCAGACGACACCGCTTGCGGTCTCCGTTTATCGAACATTTTTCCCAAGCATTTGGGAAGTTTTATATGAGGGTTGCGCTACCCGAGTTTGTTCAACTGCCGTAGGTGCGTGCGGGAAGAGAGGGACCCTAGGCATCCGTCGTTGTCGTATGGAAACTGGGGACCGAGGAGACCGTCCCTTAAGCTGACGCCGGCAGCTTCGTGACCGAGAAACATTCGGGAAGCGGAGGCGACCGAACAGGTGGACGGACCGATCCACCACTGGATCGACGGCGCTTACCGGGCGAAGTACAATGGCGGTCCGTACCTCGATCCGATGATCGGTGCACGCGCCCGCTCCGCGACCGTCAAGATCATGCCGCGCGAGACCAATGTATGATCGATCATGGAAATCAAAAGAGCCGGCACACAACCTTCCGCAAGAGGGCCCTCTGAGTGGTTCACGGGGACCGTTCGAATCGATCCACTGTTTCAGGCGCCTGATCCGGCACTTGTGCAGGGTGCAAGCGTCACATTCGAGCCGGGCGCCCGGACGGCCTGGCACACCCACCCGCTTGGTCAGACCCTTATTGTCACGGCGGGCTGCGGCTGGGCTCAGCGCGAGGGCGGACCAATCGAGGAGATCCGGCCCGGTGATGTGGTCTGGTTCTCCCCGGGCGAGAAGCACTGGCACGGCGCCACGCCGACAACCGCGATGACCCACATCGCGATCCAGGAAAAGCTCAACGGCAAAGTTGTCGACTGGGTGGAGCACGTGAGCGATCAGCAATACCGGAAGACCGGGTCGGTAAAGTAATTCCGGCGAAAAGCCGATTTCTTATGCTGGTGAGCGTCGGCCTAGAAATCGTCAGCATTTTCCTGTTCGTCGGCGGGTTCATGTACTTGATCCTGAGCGGGCAGCTCCGGAACATGTTCCGTGACCGTGCGCCGAAGCCGCTCTTGCTCATCGCACTGGTGACGGGATTCGCCTTTTATCACTGGGGCACGATCCTGATGGCGCCGGCTCCGCCGGAAGAGGAGGCCGCCCCGGAACCCCGCGTCGCCGTTCCCGAAAAGAAACCGCCCGCACCGGTGGTCACGAAGCGTCTCGCCAAGCCGGCAACGCCGCGGCCCGTCGCCGATGCGCCGCAGCCAGAAGAGCCCGAACATTGGCATACCGTAATCATGGAAGACGGCAAGCCTGTCGTCTCGCCGCAGGCCCCCGACTCGGAACCCTCGTCGGCCCCAGTTCGCTCCAGTCCCGATCCCTACGAGTCCAAAGCGGTGCGCGGCATCAAGGCTGTTGGCAGGTTCCTACACCTTCGGAAGAGAGAACCATGATTGGCCTAAGTACTAGTACCAAAAGGGTATCCCAGTCATCCAATCTAAGGGGATAAAGGGGCTTTCCTCAAATGATCCACCAAGTTCGAAGCGCACCCTAAGTCTGGTACTATTCCCTTTGTGAGACATAGGCATGGTCCGAAGATTGCAGCAATTCAAATTCTAGCCGGTTTTTTCCTTCTTACCGCCGCGAGCCTAAACGCCTTTGGTTCTACTGTATACATCACGTTGGACTCGAACTATCCGACGAATTATTTGTCCTACACCTATACGGACAGTTCCAACAATACCCACACCCTTCCCACCGGGCCATATCCATCGACCTTAAGCGGGGGATTATACGTCGCTGGCGATACTTATTATGTGTGGTGCTATGACTTTAACGTAGACACCTACGTTGGAGTCCAGTATTCGGGTTACCTCGCTGCTCCGACGACACCCGAGGAGGTCGAGTCGGCCTATCTGGAAGACCAGGTCATCCAGCTCTTCGGATACCCCTCGCCCCCGGCCTCCCAGGACACGATATATGCCGCGGATACAGGGCCATATGCCATGGCGATCTGGCAGTTGATGAATCCCAGTTCCTACAATCCGGCGCCCTTTGCGGAGGACCCGGCGGCGCAGGCGCTGATCACCCAGGCGCAGACGGCCTTCCAGAACGGAACCTGGACCCTGGCGGATGCCGACAACTACACCATCTGGATACCAGATGATCTCTCGTCCTCGCAGCGCTTTGGTCTCATCGCGATCAACGGCGACGTTCCGGAACCGGCATCGTACCTGTTGATCGGAGCCGGCCTGGCGGTCCTGGTGGCGATCCGGCGCAAGGGGTAAATCGATTCATCGCTTGACACCCCACCCGGCGCGACCCTAGACTGGCACGCATGCTTTCCCGCGCGCTGATCTTTCTCGCCCTCGCCGCTCATTCGTTCGCGGCGGTGCAGGTCGCCTTCACCGTCTCGATGCAAAATCCCTCGGCGCACACCTTTCACGTCCGCATGCGCTGCGAGGGGTTGCGCGCGCCGCTTGAGGATTTCCAGATGCCGCAGTGGTCCACAGGCTATTACGGCATAATGAACTTCTCCCGCTACGTTTCAAATTTCCGCGCCACGGACGGCGCAGGCCGCGCGCTGGTGTGGGATAAAACGGCTCGCAATACCTGGCGCGTAGTGAGTGGGAACAGCCCGGCAATTCTTCTCGAATACGACGTTTTCGGCGCGACCGCATTCTCGGCGAGCAACTACCTGGGCGAGGACCGGGCCTTTCTCTCGCCTGCGGGCCTGTTCGTGCATCCCTCGGGAATACTGGACGTGCCTGTCACGCTGGAGCTCGAAACGCCCCCGGCTCTTTCAAACAAGCCGCACATCTCTACCGGGCTCGATCCGGTGAACGGCAAGGCTTCCACATTCTCCGCGCCGAATTTCGACGTACTGTACGATTGCCCCATTCTGATCGGCTCGCACGAGCGGCTGATGTTCGAAGTGCGCGGCGTTCCGCACTACGTCGCGGTGGAGAACGTGCCTGCATCCGTGTCCCGCATGCAGATGACAGCGGACCTGAAGGCGATCGTCACCGCCGCGACGAACATTTTCGGCGAGGCGCCCTACCGCCACTACACATTTCTGATGATGGGCCGCGGCGGCGGAGGCATTGAGCACTCCAACTCCTCCGCCAATCAGTTCGACGGAGAGAGCCTCACCAAGCCGGCCGGCTATCTCCGCTGGCTGAGCTTTATCGCGCACGAATATTTTCACAACTTCAACGTGAAGCGCATCCGTCCCCTGGCGCTCGGGCCGTTCGACTACGACCAGGAGAACCTCACAGACCTGCTGTGGGTGTCCGAGGGGATTTCCGTGTATTACCAGGACCTGCTGCTGGTGCGCGCCGGCCTGATGAGCCGCGAACAATACCTGGACAAGATGGCGGCCGCCATCGCCGTGTTTGAAAATGCGCCCGGCCGCAACTACCAGTCCGCAACTGAATCCAGCCTCAACACATGGAGTTCCGGTTCGGGCGTGGCGGGCGATCGCAACACGACCATTTCCTATTACAACAACGGGGCGATGCTGGGCGCGATGCTCGAGCTGAATATCCGCGCCGCCAGCGCCAACCGCCGTTCGCTGGACGACGTGATGCGCGGGCTCTACCGCAAATATTATGTGCAGCAGAAGCGTGGGTTCACCGCCGCCGAGTTTCGCACCGAATGCGAAACCGCGGCCGGCGCGCCTTTGGGTGAGGTGTTCGAGTACGCGTCCACCAGCCGGGAGGTGGACTACGCGCGGCACTTCGCGCTGGCCGGGCTTCGGCTCGACATGACGTCGGCTCCCACGGACGGAGGCTACATCGGCCTGCACACCTCCACGCGCGAAGTGCCTCCCTCGGAACTGCCTCTTCCCACTCCCGGGCGCGGCGGAGGCGGACGCGGAGGCGCGCCGGTGTTCCGCCTGATCGTCACCGACACGGCGCCGGGCTCGCCCGCGGCGAACGCCGCCCTTCAAGCCGGGGACGTCGTGATCAGCGTCGACGGCACACCCGCCTCCGCCTCCGTGTTGCAGAAAACAATCGAGAGCAAGCCCGCGAGCATCAAGCTGCGCATCGCCAGGCACGGTGACGAGCAGGATGTGACGGTCCAGGTGGCGCCGAATTTCAAGCGCAGCTATCGTTTCACGGAGTCGACGGAGCTGGGATTAAAGAGGTCGATCCTGGAGGGTTGGTTGCGCAGGGAGGGAAACCAGGAACCCTGAAGTGAGACAGAGCAGAGGTGAAAATGGATAGCGTGCAAGTGCACCGTCGGCCCGCGGCGGATCGGCCAGCGTATGACTTGATCAAGAGAAATGCGTCTGTCCCTCGTATCCCATAGAGAGAAGCCGCTGTTGGGAGACACTGGAAGGAGACGAATGACCGGAGTTCGACCGATTGTCTTTGTCGCTGTGCTCATCCTACTGTTTGTTAACGCCCAGACCCCGCCGAACCGGATCGTACAGATCCTCCTGGAACACAAGCTGGGTGTTGCAGACCTCCGCAACGAGTGGCTCGCGATCGTGTTCCCGGAACAGCTTCGGAGCCGCATCGAGTATCAGCGCCCTGAATCTGAATACGTTTACTCAATCATCGCTCCCACTGGGCGTGCCCTATTCGCCGTGAGAAGAACCTTCTATCAGAGCAGCCCCCCAAAGGACACGCTCCTAAGACGTGTGATAGGAGCATCGATCGGGCGGGAGGAAGTGATCCCAATCCCCTTTGTCGCGATATTCCAGTGCGCCGCATCGCCGAATGAAAAACTCATACTGATCGCTGGCCGACTCAGCGAAGGCTCGGATAAGCGTGACGGAATCTTTCTGGTGCAGAGAGGAGATGGCAAAGCGGAATTCGTTGCCCCCTACGTGGGCGGAGGACTTAACGAAAGCATCAGAAGCCTTAACGTAAACGATCAAGGCGACATGATCGTTTACGAAGATGGCGGAAGTATAGTGGAATTCGCAGGACCGCGAGGGCATTGGACGGTCGGCGCCCGCAGCGCGGGCAGATTCCCAGCACTCATGCCTGACGGACGGACCTACGTCTATTCCGACAATGGTTGGCTGATAGAGAACGTCGGGAAAGAGAGACACCGACTGTTTCGCCTTCCCGAAATCACCGGGGCAATCAGGGCATCACCAGACGGTGGGCTTATTGAATTTGGGACGAGATCGCCCAGAAAGTCCAGCATAACGCAACTGAGGATCTGCGAGCTGAGATCCGGCGATTGCGTGGACGGGCCGAAATATTCGGAATGGATAGCGGGTCGCGAGGCATTTTGGATTCAGCGGTAGAAACCCTGCGGAAACTCAGTGAAAACCGGGAAAGTGCACCATATCGGCCATATCGGGACAGACGCATTTTACTCGAATAATAAACCCTGGCATGAAATCGGCCGAAGGACCACGACGAGGCCGCACGACCAGGCTGCCCAGGTTTGCTTTCAGATCAACCGGTAAATCGCGTACAGCAGCGGGATGGGGCGGCGAGCAGCATCAGGGGGACTCAACAGGGCTTATAGAGCGCGACGCGGGCTTTCTACTATGTCACCCGCAGGGCGGCCGAGGGTTCGATCCCAGAGGCACGGCGGGCCGGCAGGAAGCCCGCGAGCGCGAGGACCGCAGCCAGGAAGATGCTCGACCCAAGGAAGCTGACGGGGTCCCACGGGCCTATCCCGAACAGCAACGTCGACATGACGTGCGTGGCCGTGACAGCAAGCGGCAATCCGGCGGCGATACCAATCAATCCCAGAGTGGCAACCTCGCGCAGCACCAGGCGCATCATGTCGCCCCGGTCTGCGCCAAGGGCCATACGGATGCCGAGTTCCCTGGTGCGCTGGCTGACGCCGTAGGAAACCACGCCGTACAAGCCAACGGCACAGAGAATCGTGCCAAGCAACCCAAGCGTTCCCACCAGTTCCGCCGTCACCTGGTAGCTTTGCGCGGAGTACCGGATCAGTTCGTTCTCGGTCGTGATGCTAAGCGGATCGAGGCTGGAATCCACCGATTTGAGCACGCCACGGGCGGCGGAGGCAAGCGTCATGGGATCGGCCGCAGTTTCGATCAGGTAAGTGATCTCGCTCTCGATGTTCGGCCAGTAGTCCAGATACAGATACGGCTCCGGAGCTTCTCCCACGGCGTTGATGGGCGCATTCTTGGCGACGCCCACGACCGTGTGAACCCGGCCCTTGGGCCCGCCGATCAGAATTGTTTTCCCGACGGCTTCGTCGTTGGGCCAGAAACGCTGCGCCATCGTTTCGTTGACGATCACGGAGTTCGCGCCCGCAGCATCGTCATGCGGCTCGAATCCTCGCCCGCGCACAATGGAGGTACCCATGGTGCCCAGGAAATTCCGGGTCACGGAGTTGTACTTGATCTCGAATGGCGGGGCGCTCGCGAATTCCGCGCGTCCGGGGAACGTCACGCGTTGAAACATGCCGTTGCTCGACAGGCTGAGCGGAGCCCGTACCGCGGCGGCAACACTGCGAACTCCCGGCATGGCGGCGAAATGATCCATGATGTCCTGATATCGCGACGCCTTCGGATCGTCCGCCGAAAGCCAGACCAGGAGCAGATTTTTGCGGCTGAATCCGAGATCGCCCGTGCGAGTGTTGGCGAAGCTTCGAACCAGCACGCCGGCCGAGGCCAGCAAGATCATCGAGAGCGCGACCTCGGAAACCACAAGCCAGTTGCGGAGCGGCCAACGGCGGCGGGTGGGATTTGCGAAGGCCGCTTCGCCCTTGAGGGCTGGCACCAGATCGGGGCGCGCGGCTTTCCAGGCGGGAGCCAGGCCGAAGAGAACGACGGTGGCCAGGGAAACGGCCAGACTGAATAGAAAGACGCGCGAGTCGAATTGGAAATCAATGGTGTTTTCAAAACCCGGCGGCTGAACAATCAGTGCCGGCAGCAACGCGATGAGCCACACGCCGATCACCATTCCCAGGGCAAATCCAGCGATGCCAAGGAGAAGATTTTCGGCCATGAGCTGACGGATCAAGCGGCCGCGCCCTGCGCCGAGGGCCAGCCGCACGGCCATTTCCTTGCCGCGGACCCCGGCTCGGGAAAGCAGCAGATTCGCGACGTTGACCGAAGAGATCAGGACCACCAGCATCACGATGGCGAGCAAGGCGAGCCCCTTGCCGCCGGCCTGTTGCCTACGGTAGCGGCTGTCGGACACGACGGCGGCCCGACGGCCTTTGTTGCTCGCGGGCCACGCCTCCGCCATTCGGGCGGCGATCGCCTCCACCTGGGCATTGGCCGAGCGCTCCGTCTCCCCCGAAGCGAGCCGCCCCAGAACCTGGAACCAACGGTTGCCGCGATTTTCGAGTTCCTGCAGGTCGCCGAGGCGCGCCCAGGCCTGGCGCAAAAACCAAAGATCGCGGTCGTCAGCTGCGTCTACCGAGCGAAACGTGGGTGGGAGAACGCCAATGACGGTGTACAGATCGGTGTGTCCGCGGTTGATCCGTATTTGTTTGCCGACAATGTTCGGATCGCGTCCATAATGCCGTACCCAAAAACTGTCGCCGAGCACCACAACGAGTGGAGCTGCCGGGTCGGCTTCATCCCGCGGCGTAAAGAGCCGGCCGAGAGCGGGATGAACGCCCAGGGCGGTAAAGAAATTCGACGAGACCAGGTTCAGACCGTGCAGTTCGCGGCTGTTCCCATCCTCGATGATCGCTCCCCTGCCGCCGATCGCGACCAGTTCGCGGAGGGAGGGCGCTTGTTGTTTCAGCTCCAGGTATTCGGGATAGGACAGCGGCCCCTCACGATCCTGAGCGGTGACGGAGAAGAGCCGCACAATTTCGCCCGGTTTCGGCACGGCCAACGGACGGAGCCACAGGGCATCGACGAGGCCAAAGATGGCGGAATTCGCGCCGATTCCGAGCGCCAGGGACAAGGCAGCCACCAGGGTGAAGACGGGGCGGGCGGTCAGAACCCGAAGAGCAAAACGGAAGTCGCGCATCTGATTGAGCTCCTTTCAGGCCGGATGGAACTAGTGCAATGAGCAATCAGCCCTCCACATTATTGGCCGGATCGCGAGGACATTGCGCCCGAAAGTGGCCGCGGTTGGGACGCCGTGTGCGGTAATGAACGCTGCGGGCTTGCCAGAGCATTCCCGCGGCGGGCGTCGGGGAAAAACCTTGGCCGACGCTGCAATCCCGGACGCGCCTTCCCGCGTCAATTGCTTCTTGAAGCCATGAGAATAAAATCCGGTTCGATGAGTGTCCTGATGCTGATCTGTATCAGCACCGCCGCGGAGCAGACGGCTACTTCGCGCATTGTGAGCGCGGCCAATACGTTTCTTTCGACGCTCGATGAAACGCAGCGGCAGAGCGTGCTTTTCGCCTTTGATGATGATAAGCAGAGGGCGCGGTGGTCCAACTTCCCAACGGCGGTGGTTCGCCGGGCCGGGCTTAGTCTGAAGGAGTTGAACTCCGCGCAGCAGGCCGCCGCGATGGCGGTGGTTTCGGCCGCGCTGAGCCGCAGGGGATTCGAGAAGGTCCAGCAGATCATGGAAGGCGACGAGGCGAACAAGATCAAAGAGCGGAATAACCCTTTGTTCGGCAAGGACCTTTACTACATTTCCATCCTGGGAAAGCCGTCTGAGAAAGACCCGTGGATGCTGCAGTTCGGGGGGCATCATCTGGCGCTCAACATTACGATTGCGGGGGAAAAAGGGGTGCTCACGCCGACGTTGACGGGCGCGCAGCCGGCTGTTTTCACGTTGAACGGGAAAACGGTACGCCCGCTCGGGCAGGAGAGCGATAAGGCGCTGGCGCTGCTGAACGCGCTCGACGAGAAGCAGCAGAAGCAGGCGATTCTCGGCTACAATCTGGCCGATCTGGTGCTGGGGCCGGGGCAGGACGGAAAGACGATTCAGCCGGAGGGGCTGAAGGCTTCGGCGATGGACGAACGTCAGCGGGCGATGCTGCAGGACGTGATCGCGGAGTGGGCGGGCATTGCGCATGACAGCGCGGCCGCGAGCCGGATGGCGGAGATCAAGGCGGGCCTAAATGATACGTGGTTCGCCTGGAGCGGACCGACGACGGCGGCTCCGGGGAGCAACATCACGGCGTATTACCGCATTCAGGGGCCGAACCTGGTGATCGAGTATGCGCCGCAGAGGCTGGGCGGCGATCCGGCGATGCACGTTCATACAATGTATCGCGATCCGACGAATGATTACGGGCGGAAGCTCACGGCGAAGTGATGCGCGACGGTGTCCAGTTCACCCCGCCAGCAACCGGTAGATCGCGTATACAGCCGGGATCGTGAGGGCCGCGGCCAGCAGGATCAGCAGGACACGGCGAGGCTTGTAGAGCACCACGCGGGCGGCTAGATTCGGGTCTGGCGTCGGGGCGATCCCATTGCGGGCGTGGAACATTTCGGCCAGCAGGAGGCGGTCGCCACATTCCTGGCAGTCGACGATGTGCTCCTCGAACTCGCGGAGCTCCCCGGGCTCGAGCGAGTGGTTCAAGTAGCGCTCGGCCACGGAGTTCCGGTCGATATAAGTGTGGTCCATCACGTCAGTTCAATAACCGCCGCGACCCTATTTTCCCACCGGATCGTCCGATATGGTAGACTGGCAAAGAGTAAACAGTACTAGGAGCGTTTGAAGGCAATGTCGAAAGTGTGTGATCTTTGCGGGCGCGGCCCCCAGTTCGGAAACCGGATCAGCCACGCGCACAATGTGACGAAGCGTCGGTGGAACATCAACTTGCAGAAGGTGCACGCCGTTGTGGCGGGCGCTCCGAAGCGCATCAAAGTGTGCACGGACTGCATCAAGAGCGGTAAAGTCACCAAAGCCGCCTAATTCCTCCGGCGGCGAGGTTTTCTAGTGAAAGCCGCCGTTCTCGAAAAGCCGCACGCTCCCTTAGTTCTCAGGGACGTCCCCGTTCCGGCTCTACCCATTCCTGATCTCGGGCCAGGCTCCGTCCTTCTGAAGGTGCGCGCCTGCGGCGTCTGCCGCACCGACCTTCACATCGCTGAAGGCGAACTTCCGCCCCTTCGCAGTCCTTTAATCCCGGGTCATCAAATTGTCGGCGAAGTGGCGGAGGGAGCCACGGCGCAACTGCCCCTGGGCGCACGTGTCGGCGTTTCCTGGATCGGAGGCGTGGACGGGTCGTGCGTCTACTGTGCGCGCGGCCTCGAAAATCTCTGCGATCATCCCACGTTCACCGGCTATTCGGTGGACGGAGGGTACGCCGAATACGTCCTGGCGCGCACGGACTTCGTGTTTCCGCTTCCCGAGGCCCTGAGCGATCTTGATGCCGCGCCGTTGCTGTGCGCCGGGATCATCGGGTTCCGCAGCCTGCGCGTGGCGGGCGTCGAGCCGGGAGAGCGCGTGGGGCTGTTCGGCTTCGGCTCGTCGGCTCACCTGGCGATCGCGGTGCTGCAGGCCTGGAATTGCGAGGTGTATGTCTCGACGCGCGGCGAATCCCACCGGGAACTGGCGGCGAAGCTCGGCGCGGTGTGGGTGGGGGCGGAAAAGGACCGTCCTCCGGTGCAATTGGATCGGGCGGTGACGTTCGCGCCGTCGGGCGATGTGGTGGTGGCTGCGCTCGCGAGCCTGCGAAAGGGCGGCGTGGTGGCGATCAACGCAATCCATCTCGACCGGATACCCCAGTTCGACTACGACACGCTGCTGTGGGGCGAACGCCAGATCCGCAGCGTCGCCAACATGACCCGCGCGGATGCCCGGGATTATTTGGAGCTCGCCGCAAGGATCGGATTGAGGCCCAAAGTCACCGTTTTTCCGTTGGAACAGGCCAATGAGGCTCTGATGGCAGTGAAGGGGGATCGGATCGACGGGGGCGCGGTGCTCGCGATTTGTACATCGGCTCCATAACCGGAATGCGGAGTCCCACGAACGGACACTCGTGCCGGCCGCGAGTGGTTCCCGCGATCATTAGGCTCAGTCATTTTGCCCAATCATCAAAAAGGACCTTTGTTTGCACGGATGGTAAGCAAATGCTCACGGTAATGGCAGATATGCGTCATGCTTTGCGCGCCCTGCGCAAAATGCCGGGTTTCACGTTTGCGGCGCTGCTCGTCCTCGCGCTGGGCATCGGAGCCAATACTGCGATCTTCAGCGTCGTCAACTCGGTGGTGCTGCGGCCGTTGCCGTATCCCGGCGCCGACCGTCTCGCGCTCATCTGGGAGACGGACTTGAAGGACGGCATCAAGCGCGAAGGGCCGTCCGGGCCGAACTTCCTCGATTGGAGGGAGCAAAGCCGATCCTTCGAAGAAATGGCGCTGCTTGAGGTCGGCACGGGTACGTTGACCGGAGAGGGCGAGCCTGAGCAGGTGACTGGTCTGCGCGTGACTACCAATTTTCTGTCGATGCTAGGGGCCCGAACGGTGCTCGGGCGCATGTTCACGGAAGTGGAGGGTGCGGGCCAGGCGCGATTCCCCGTAGCGGTTCTGACGAACGGATTTTGGAAGCGGCGCTTTGGAGCGGATCCAGGGGTGGTCGGGCGAACCTTTTATATGAATAGCGAGCCGTACACTGTTATTGGCGTCCTGGCTCCGGATTTCTGGCAATCACTGCCAACTGATCTCTATGTCCCGTGGCCAGTGGCGCAACTGCGCGCCAAGAGCCGCGTGGAACATGACTTCGGGGTCATCGCGCGCCTCAAGCCGGGCGTCAGTTTCACTCAGGCGCAGGTGGAGTTGAGCGCCATCGCCCGCCGCATTGATGCCGAGACACCGCGGCTAGCAGGGTGGGATGCGAGCGTCGTTGAAATGAAACAGGCGCTATTCGCCTACATTCGCCCCGCACTGCTACTGCTTCTGGGCGCGGTCGGACTCCTGCTGTTGTTGGCATGTGTGAATGTCGCGAGTCTTTTGCTGGCGCGCGTCACGAGCCGCCGCAAGGAGTTGGCGATTCGAGCCGCGCTAGGCGCCCGCCGCGGCCGCCTGATCGCGCAGATTCTCAGCGAAAGCCTGCTGCTGAGTCTGATGGGCGGCGCGCTCGGGGTCTTCGTTGCGGTCTGGGGTGTCGACTTGTTGAATGCGGTGCTGCCTGGCACGCTTCCTGTGCCGGATGCGGGCGCCGAAATCGTGCGGCCCGCGATTGGCGTGGATGCCCACGCGCTTGCCTTTGCGCTGGCGATCTCGATTGGGGCGGCTCTAGTCTTTGGATTGATTCCCGCGCTACGTGCCGCCGGAGCGGATGTGAGCGTAGCGTTGAAGGCCGGCGGCCGGACGGGCTCTTCGATGATCGGGACGCGGGTGTGGAACTTGTTCGTCGTTGGGGAGATCGCCCTCGCCAGCATGCTGTTGATCGGCGCCGGACTCGCGATGAAGAGCTTCGTGAATCTGCAGCAAGTGAATCCGGGCATACGCCCCGATCATGTCCTGACGTTTCGCATGCGCCTGCCCACCGACAATCTGTACAAGAACGATCGCGACCAGGCGGCGTTTTACCGGCGCGTGCTGGATAAAGTCGAAACCATACCCGGCATTCAATCCGCCGGTCTGACCGACGTGCTTCCGCTGGGTCAGCAGAACGACCGCGAGTATTTCACCATCGAAAATCGCCCGCTGCCGCCGGGACAGGAATTGGTCGCCGATTTTCGGCGGATCAGCCTGCGGTATTTGAATACGATGGGGATCCCGCTTCTCGAAGGGAGATTGCTTTCCGATCGCGACAGCCGCGATGCACCTCCGGTGATTCTGATCGACGAGATGCTGGCGCGTCAATATTGGCCAAACGAGAATCCGCTGGGGCGGCGCATGCGGCTATGGGGCGAGTTTCGGGAAGTGGTGGGCATCGTCGGCCAGGTTCATCATTATGGGCTGGAAAAACAGCCGGAACCGACCATCTACGCGCCTTTTGAGCAGATGCCGAACAAGGCGATGGCCCTGGTGGTGCGCACGACCGTGGAGACCTCGGCAATGGTCAAAGCCGTGAAGCAGGCTGTGTGGTCGGTTGACCGAGGCCAACCCGTGTTCCAGATCCGCAGCATGGACGAGTACCTGTCGCTCGCCGACACCGCGCCGCGCATTTCTACGATCCTGCTCGTCGTCTTCGCGGTTGTCTCGATGCTGTTGGCGGCGCTCGGCATTCACGGAGTGGTTTCGTATGGAGTCGCACAGCGGACGCGTGAATTTGGACTTCGCATGGCGCTGGGCTCCACGCCAGGGCAATTGAAGTCGCTCGTCGTCCTGAACGGCCTCAAAACAGCCGCCATTGGCCTCGTGGCTGGAATGGCCGGCGCGGTGGCGATGGCGTCCTCTCTACGCGCGCTGTTTTACGGCGTAGCGCCGCTTGAGCCGACGGTTATGGCGGGAGTCTCCACGTTGCTATTTGTGGTGGCGCTGATCGCGAATTACGTGCCGGCGCGGCGGGCGACGCGCATCGATCCAATGGAGGCGCTGCATCAGGAGTAGCTTTGTAGCTTTGTCGATGTAAGCCTGCGTTCAGTTCATAGGCTTCGCGAACCTTCACGAGGCCTAGACCACCCACCCATCTTGCGGAGACCTCATTGCTCTACCGTAAAGCCCGCATGGCCGCCGATCTCGACGAGCTGCCGGAGTTTTCCTGGCGCTCCGACCAAAGAGCGGGCTGTCAGCTAGAGAGGAAAGCCTCGACTCGATTCCCGATGACGAAGTCGGAGAATCCTCCCGGATCAGCCTGAAGGTCCCCTCTGATGCCAGCGTCGTGCAAGCTTCGGATGGTTTCTTTGGCTCCATCAGCGCTCCCTCGCACGATAAGACCCTTCACGGTTGTCTCCCCCAGTCCCTCCACGAGCAACTTCAAGAAATGCTGCTCAGCGGCTTTCCAGCCGATGACAAGCACTTTCCTGACCTGTGGAATGATGTCGCGCAGCGATTGAAGATGATCCTTTGGGCATATAAACCTAGACTTTCCCGTTGCAGGAACTGCCAGTGCGGGCATCAACGGAATGAGCTGGACGTGTTGCCCGTTCGGTACGCGTAGCACCGTGGGAAGGGACCGATCCGTATGCCTTTCAAAATTTGGCGTCTGCTCAAGCTCTGGTGCGTGGCCAATGATTTCTGCAGCGCTCCGCCACTCTTGGCTTTGAATCCGCCCTTTGAAAGTAGCTCTCTGCACCCAATCGGTGGAGCCGTGGAGTTTGAAAAGCTTAAACTGACGGTCTTTGACGTAATCGTCCAGCGATTTGATGGGCACCCTGAGGTCGGCGAGAGCCTTTTCGATCAATGTGTCGTAGTTGAAGGTGACAATCGAAACCTTGGCTTCTCGTCGAATCTGATCGAGCAATGTTCCATAGTTTAAGGCACCGCGAGTTCGAAGAGTCCACTGAAGCTCGCACTCATAAATGACGTCACGCAGGTAATATCGAATCGCCGCTAATTGTCGTAGGCTTTGGTCGTCCGCCTGGTCTTGCCAGGATCCCAACATACTCTCCACATCCGGGGCGCTCTGCAGTAGCGGAATCAGAGGCCGAGCTTCAGGGTACTTTGAGAGCTGGTCGCGAAACACGGGGAGATCCTGGAACAATTCATTCGCCAAGGGTGGGCGCTCAGGGTAATTCTGTCGTCCGCCAATTCCACCACCCGGCAGGACCGTTGAGTATGAGTCGTAGGAGGCCCCCGCTCCAAAGATGATCATTAGCATGATCTAATCGTCGTCTGAGCTGCTCGACACCTTCAACACCGCTAAGAACGCCTCCTGCGGGATCTCCACTCGGCCGACGCGTTTCATTCTACGCTTGCCCTCTTTTTGCTTCTCCAGCAGTTTGCGTTTGCGCGAAATGTCGCCGCCGTAGCACTTGGCGAGCACGTTCTTGCGCATCGCGGAAATCGTCTCACGGGCGATGATTTTACTCCCGATGGCGGCCTGCAAGGCGACCTCGAACTGCTGGCGTGGAATCAGCTTGCGCAGGCGCTCGATCAGAATCTTGCCGCGCTCGTAGGCGAAGTCCCTGTGGACGATCATGGAGAGCGCGTCCACCGGCTCGCCGGCCACCAGAACATCCAGCTTCACCATGGGCGCGACACGATAACCGGCCAGGTGATAATCGAGCGACGCATAGCCGCGCGAGGCCGATTTCAGGCGGTCGTAGAAATCGAGCACGATTTCGTTGAGCGGCATTTCATACTGCAACATCACGCGCCCGGATCCGATGTATTCGAACTTCTTCTGATTGCCGCGCTTCTCTTCGAGCAGCTTCAGAATCTCGCCGATGTATTCCTCGTGCGTGATCACCGTGGCATCGATGATCGGCTCCTCGATCTGCTTGATCTCGCTCGGATCTGGGAATTTCGAAGGATTATTCACGTCGATCACTGTGTCGTCGCTCAGCGTGACTTTATAGGTCACGCCCGGCGCGGTTGTGATCAGGTCAATTTGAAACTCACGCTCCAGGCGCTCCTGCACGATCTCCAAATGCAGCAGGCCGAGGAAGCCGCAGCGGAAGCCGAAGCCCAGAGCCACTGAATTTTCCGGCTCGAAGTTAAACGCACTGTCGTTGAGGCGCAGTTTTTCGAGTGCGTCGCGCAGCAACCCGTGCTCGTGCGCCTCCACCGTGTAGAGCCCGGCGAACACCATCGGCTTCAGAGGCTCGAATCCGGGCAATGGCTCCGGGGCGGGGTTATTTAGGTCGATAATCGTGTCGCCGATCTGCGCGTCGGACACGGTCTTGATGTTGGCGAACAGGAACCCGACTTCGCCGGCCGAAAGTTCGTCGCAAGGGATCGGCTTCGGCGATTGATAGCCGACGCCCTCGACCTCATGCGTGCTGTTGTTCGACCATAGCTTGATCTTCGTCCCCTTGCGCAGACGCCCTTCCATCACGCGCGCCAGGATGATGACGCCGCGATAGGGGTCGAACCAGGAATCGAAGATCAGCGCGCGAAGCGGCGCGTCGGGCGAGCCTTTCGGAGGAGGCACCCGGGCCACTACCGCTTCCAGAATCTCGTCAATGCCGATGCCGTTCTTGGCGCTCGCCAAGATCGCGTCGCTGGCATCGAGGCCGATCAGGGATTCGATCTGCTCGCGAATGCGCTCCGGATCGGCCGACGGCAGGTCGATTTTGTTGATGACGGGGATAATCTCCAGATTGTGATGCAGCGCCAGATAAGTGTTCGCCAGCGTCTGCGCTTCCACGCCTTGCGAAGCGTCGACCACGAGCAGAGCGCCTTCGCAGGCCTGCAGGCTGCGCGAGACTTCGTATGTGAAATCGACGTGGCCGGGAGTGTCGATCAGGTTGAGCTGATATTCGACGCCGTTCTTCGCGATATAGGTCAGCCGCACTGCGTGAGCTTTAATTGTGATGCCGCGTTCGCGCTCCAGATCCATGGAGTCGAGCACTTGCGCCATCATTTCACGCTGCTGGAGGGCGTGCGTCGCCTCCAGCAGACGGTCGGCCAGCGTGGACTTGCCGTGGTCGATATGCGCGATGATGCTGAAATTTCGGATGTACTCGGGGAGCATGCGGTATGATGAACCTGGAAACTCTTCATTATCCCACGATGTCCTCGGATTCACTGAATTGGCAGGATTTTGACGCCAGCGGCCTGCGGTTTGCGGTGGTTGTGGCGCGCTTCAATTCCGCCATTACGGAAAAACTTCTCGAAGGCGCCGAGGAAGCTTTAACGAAGGCCGGCGCGGCACAACACGAGGTATATCGCGTGCCCGGCGCCTTTGAACTGCCTCTGGCGGCGAAGATGCTTGCCAACACGCATCGTTATCACGGCGTGATCGCGCTGGGCGCGGTGATCCGCGGCGGCACGCCTCATTTCGATTACGTCGCGGGTGAGACCGCGCGAGGTTTGCAGGATGCCGCGCTCGAAACCGGAGTGCCCGTGGCGTTCGGCGTCCTTACTACGGATACCATCGCGCAGGCTGAATCACGCGCGGGAGGGGCGGACGGCAACAAAGGCTTCGACGCGGCCATGACCGCGATCGAAATGGCGCGGTTCGCCTTCCGAGTGGCGGACTAACATGCCCGCACGACACAGATCCCGCGTCCGCGCCCTGCAGGTGATGTTCCTGTGGGACCTGCGCAAGCAGGACATCGGCGAGGCGATCTCTTCGTTTTACGAAACGCTCGGTTCTGAGGAGGATAATCCGAAGCGTACCAGTCCGGACGAGTTCATGGAAACACTGGTGCGGGGCGCGGTGGAGAATGCTCCAGCGCTTGATAAGGCCATCTCCGAAAAGTCGGCCAACTGGCGCATTGAGCGGATGCCGGCAGTGGATCGAAATATTCTCCGGCTTGCCGTTTACGAAATGGGCGACTTGAAAACGCCTCCGGCGGTGGCGATCGACGAGGCTCTCGATCTGGCGCGCCAATTTTCGGGCGACGAATCGGTCGCGTTCATCAATGGCGTGCTGGATGCTGTCAGCCGCGGGCAATGAACTTGTTGGCAAACCTGCGTGTGGTGTTAGTCGCACCCCGAAACCCTCTCAATATCGGCGCGGCCGCGCGGGCCATGAGCAATTTCGGCGTCTTCGATTTGCGGTTGGTGAATCCGTACCATGTCGCGTTTCAGGAGGCGAAAAGCGCCGTCAAGTCGCAAGAGATCCTGGCTGAGGCGAAGGAATTTCCGACCGTCGCCGAGGCGGTGGCCGATTGCGGGCTCGTCGTCGGCACCACGTCGATCGGGCACCGCGCGCTCGAACACCCTCTGCGGCGTTTGGAGACGGGCGGAAAGATCATCGCTCGCAAAATGGCTTCGTCGCCCGTGGCTTTGCTGTTTGGCTCCGAGAAATTCGGCCTCTCAAACGAGGATATGAGCCATTGCCACTGGCTGATGCGTGTCCCCACGCGCGAAGAACATGGGTCGATGAACCTGGGGCAATCGGTCGCGGTGTGCCTGTACGAAATCATCCGCAATCCTGGTGCGGTCAACGCCAAGCCGGAGACGAAACGTCCGGCGAGCGGCGAAGAAATGGAGCGCCTCACGGCGCTCTTGGAAGAATTGCTGGAGCACTCCGGTTATGTTCACGCTCGGGTTGAGGATTCGACACGCATGAAGATCCGGCGCCTGGTGCGTCGTATGGAGTTGAACGCGCACGACGCCGAAGTGTGGCTTGGAATACTGCGGCAGATCAAGTGGAAGTTGTTACACTGAGGTTTTCTTATGACTAAAGTAACTCTGCATTACGATCTCGCAAGGCCCTTGACGGAGCCGGAGCTGGAGAACGTGGCAGACCTGCCGTCAACCTACGGCATCGCGCGGGTGCAGGTGTCGCCCGGGCTCGACAGACTGACGGTGGATTACGACGCGTCGCGGATGATGAAGACGGATGTGGAGGCAGTGCTGCATCAGCACGGGCTGCCGGTGGTTTGCAACGCGCTAACTCACTGAATTTACTTCTTCAACCCCGGCACACCGCCGAGCGTTGACGCCAACCTGACCGCTCTCAAAATTGACTCCGCGACCGCTTCCGATGCGGCTACGCCCAGCGTATCGATCGAAGCCTTCCTGTCCTCCACGGACATGGCGATCACCAGGTCGCCGTCGGAGGTGGTGTTCAGCGGGTTGATCGTCCGCGCCATGCCGAGCTGCGCCACATGCGCAAGGCGGTTGGCATCCACTTTCGTCAGCGCAGCATTCGTGGCGACGACCACCAGAGTCGTGTTCTGATTCACCAAAGTTCCGCCGGCGCCCCGCTTCATAATTTCGGCCGTGTTCAGGGGGCCGCGCACGCCTGCGATGACTTTGCCGCTCGAAGGGTCGATGACGTCGCCCATCGCGTTCACGACCGCCAGGGCCGACACAAGCACGCCTCCGCCAAGCTCCACGGTGAACGAACCGAGCCCGGACTTCATCGCGCTCTTCATCCCGAGAATCTTGCCGATGGTCGCGCCGGTACCCGCGCCGATGTTGCCTTCCGCCACGGCTTTATCCGTCGCCGCCGCAGCCGCCGCTTCGCCCATTTCGCGCGTCGGATGTGCGCTCGATTTGCCGATGGATAGATCGTATAGAATACCGCTGACGACTAAAGGGATGCGCCCCGAGGTCGTCTCCACGCCGATGCCCTTGTGGCCCAGATAGCGCCGGACGCCCGCCGCCGCCTCCAGCCCGAACGCGCTGCCGCCGGCAAACACCACGGCGTGAATCCTCTCCGTGACGTGATACGGACTTAACAGGTCCCATTCGGCCGTGCCGGTGGCGAAGCCGCGAATTTCTCCGCCCGCCACGGCGCCGCGCTCGCAGAGGATGGCCGTGCAGCCCGTCAATCCGTCATAATCGGAGGAATGGCCAACGGAAATGCCGGGGATGTCGGTTAGGCCTTTCATAGATTGACCTCATGTTAGCATCGACCTTATCGGGGGAACTGGATTGCTCGATTACTTCATACCGTGGATAGAGACGTTCCAGGAATTTCTCTTTCTGGCGGCCCGGGCATTCCGGAATATTTTTCGCGGACCGCATTACGTTGACGATATCCTCATCCAGATGGATGTTATCGGTGTGGGCTCCCTGCCGATCGTCGTTCTGATCGGGTTCTTCAGCGGCATCATCATGGGCCTGCAGATGGGCCGCGCGCTGACCACCTACGGCGCGCAGGGCCAAATCGGGCAGATCGTGTCCATCTCGCTGGTGCGCGAGTTCGGCCCGGTGCTGACTGCGCTTCTGGTGGCCGGGCGCAACGCCAGCGGCATCGCCAGCGAAATCGGCTCGATGAAGGTGACCGAGCAAATTGACGCCATGCGCGCCCTCGGCACGGACCCAATACAGAAGCTGGTGACGCCACGGCTGATCGCCACCATGTTCGTGCTGCCTCTGTTGACGATCATCGCGGATTTCATCGGCATGTTCGGAGGCGCCCTGATCGCCTTCGGCCTCCTGAACATTACCTGGTCTGAGTTTTGGAACAACGGCTGGCGCGCGCTGATCTATCAGGATCTGTTTCAGGGCCTGATCAAACCGTTCCTGTTCGCAATCATCATTTCGCTGGTGGGATGCCTTTACGGTATGCGAACCTCAGGCGGCACGCAGGGCGTCGGACGCGCCACCACGCAAGCGGTCGTGGTCTCCTCCATCTGGATTTTTGTGATTACGGCTTTCATCGACCCACTGTTCTTCACATAAACCCATGGCCAGTGCCGCGACATCCGAGGTGCTTCGCTTCGACGACGTCAACCTTCACTTTGACGGCACGCCGGCGCTGGACCACGTCTCTTTTGCGATGAACTCCGGCGAGACGCGCGTGGTCTTCGGCGCGGCCGGCGCCGGAAAAACAGTCTTGCTGAAAACGGCTTTGGGCCTGGTCAGGCCGGACGCCGGGCACATCACCCTGTTCGGCGAGGATATCACCCGTTTGAAGGAATCGGCTATGTACGGCCTTCGCAGCAAGGTAGGCATCCTGTTTCAGGAAGGGGGCCTATTCGATTCGCTCACCATTGCCGAGAATGTGGCCTATCCGCTGGTGAATCAGCAGGCGCGGGGCAACGGGAGGGGGCCGGAATGGGAGGAGGAGGTGGACGCCAAGGTCCAGGAGTCGCTGAACTTCGTCGAGCTGGGCAACACGCTGGAAAAATACCCAAGCGAGCTCTCCGGAGGCATGCGCCGGCGCGTGGGCATCGCCCGCGCCATCGTCACCGGACCTCCCCTTGTGCTCTACGATTCGCCAACCGCAGGGCTCGATCCCATCACCGCCAATCTGATCGTCCACCTGCTGATCAAGGAGCGCGATACACAGGGCATCGCGGCGATTCTGGTGACCCACCGCTATCAGGACGGGCATCTGATGGCGAATTTTCGCTACAATCCTGACAGTGGCCGCATTGAACCGGCACGCGAGGCGGAGGGGCCAGGCGGCGTGAGGACCAAATTTTTCGTGATGAATGAAGGACGCCTGGTGTTCCAAGGATCGGAAGCGGAGTTGAGGGCGTCTCAGGATCCGTATGTCCGCAAGTTCGTGAAATAGTCTATGCCGGTATCCAGCAAAGCAAAAATATCCGAGTTGCGCGTGGGAATCATGGCCGCTTTCGCCCTGGCCGTGCTTGGCGTATTGGTCTTCCTTTTGGCTGGGACCAACCCCCTGTTCAAGACCACGTCGGATATCTACACCTACTTCGACGATTCGGCGGCCATCGCGGTGGCGGCGCCGGTCACATTGAACGGCATTAATGTGGGCAAGGTGGCCCACGTCGGTTTATCCGGCGTGAACGAGCCCGGCAAAATCATCAAAGTGGAAATGCAGATTCGGGATGAGTACCTGAGCGCGATTCCCGTGGACTCACAATCCGTCATCACCGCTGGAAACCTGCTGGGCACGAAATACATCAACATCAGGAAGGGCCGCAGTACGCAGATGGTGTCGAAAGGCGGGGCGCTGCCCAGCCAGAATCTCACCACCATCGACGACTTCGTGCAACAGGGCAACACCGCGCTTTCCGCGATGCAGACGATCGTCCAAAAGGTGGACGCCATCATCAGCGACGTCGAGTCGGGCAAGGGCACGATTGGCATGCTGCTCGTGGACGATACGATCGCGAAAAAGATGACCACCATCGTCACGGAGGCCGAGAAGCTGGTGGTGACGTTGAATAACGCCGCGAAATCGGATCAGAATTCTGTCGGCAAACTGTTGAACGATAAGGGTGCGATGTACGACGACATTCGCGGCTCTATTACGCGGATCAATACCCTGATGGACGGACTGGAAAAAGGCGAGGGCACGGCGGGCAAGCTGTTGAAGGATCCGGCGCTCTACGACGACGCGCGCAAGACCGTCGCTGACCTGCGCAAGATTCTCGCCGACGTCGAAGCGGGCCAGGGCGATGTGGGCAAGCTGCTGAAGAGCGACGAGTTGCATCAGCAAGTTCAGGGTACGCTTGCTCGGCTCGACACGCTGCTCGACAAGATGAATAAGGGCGAAGGAACCATTGCGCAACTGCTCAATAATCCGTCGCTTTACGAATCGCTCGATGGAACGTCGAAGGAAATCCGCAACCTGATCAAGGATTTCCGAGCCAATCCAAAGAAGTTCCTTACGATCCAGTTGAAGTTATTCTAAGTGCGGAAACTGGTTGTTAACGCCGACGATTTCGGCTTCACGCGCGATGTGAACCGTGGCATCGTCGAGGCGCATCAGAACGGCATCCTCACGGCGACCACCCTGATGGCCTGCGGCGCGGCCTTCGACGATGCCGTGCAGTTGGCGCACGAGCATCCCACGCTCGATATCGGCGTCCATCTGGTGCTGGTGGGGCAGGCGCCCTATCCGATGACCGTGGCGCAGTTGACGCGGGCCGTTGCCCTGGGACGGATGGCCATTTACGACGAATTGTCGTCCCAAGTCCGCAAGGTTCTGGATGCGGGTGTGATGCCGTCGCATCTGGATACGCACAAGCACACGCATCTGCTGCCGCCCGTGCTGGAAGCGGTCGCCCGGATCTCAGAGAAGTTCAAGATCCCCTGGGTGCGGCGGCCGTTCGATTTTCCGATGACTCCGGATGGGATTTCATGGAAGAAACGCGCCGCCAGCCGGGCGTTTGGAGTCGTGCGAAGCCGATTCGAGCGCGTGCTCCAGCGCCACGGCTGCCGGTTTACCGATCACTTCGCCGGATTTCAGATCACCGGCAAGTTCGACGCTCCCGACGTTGCCGAACTGATCCGTGCCTTGCCGGAAGGGTCGACTGAGTTCATGTGCCACCCGGGCGTCTGCACGGAGGAACTGCGCGCGGCGCGGACGCGGCTCAAGGAGTCGCGCGAGGCTGAGTTGCGCGCGCTGACGTCGCCCGAAGTGCGGAGAGCGCTCGAAGAGTCGGGTGTGCAACTGGTGTCTTACAGGGAACTATAGAGCTTAGCTCGCCAGAGCAGACTGCCGGACCTGCAACCCGGCCAACGCATTCTCGATCAGAGTGTCGATCAAGACATTGCGGTCCACGAAGGGAAACCGCGGATGCGAAATCAGCAGCGACGTCAGGCCGTGAATGTTGGCCCACAGCACCTGCGACGCGGCGTCGAGGTCGGCCACGTGAATCAGGTCCTGCTCGGCCAGTTGTCCCAGTTCGTTGCGCAGGTGCACAAAGGCCTTCTTGCCCATCTCCCGGGAGCGTTCGCACTGCATGCGCTCCTCGATCTCCTCGGTCATCATCAGCGCGACCTTGTAATGATTGGGATACTTCAGTCCGAATTCGATGTAGGCGCGCAGGCCTTTTTTCAGGCGCTCGATGGGGTCACCGCCGGCCTGGTCAATGGCATTTTGCTTCCGGACCAAGCGCGCGAAGGTCTCCTCGCAGATGCAGTCGAGCAGGTCGGCCTTGTCCTTGAAGTAGAGGTAAATCGTGGTGGGCGAATATTCGATCTTATCCGCGATCTTGCGCATGGAGACGTTTTCAAACCCCTCGCGCACGAACAGGTCGCGGGCGGCGTCTAAAATCTCCTGCCGAAGTTCTTTCTTTTCACGAGCCCGGCGTTCTTGAACTCCCATAAGCTTAACACCGTTAAGTGTATGAGAGCCGCCGCTCTTTGTCAAGGTTCTTAAACCGATTTCTGAACCAAGAACGCGACGAACAACGTGGCGTTATAGCCGGTATGCACCAGCGTGGCCGCGGCGGTGGAACCGGATTTGTACCGGACGAAGCCGAAGACGGCGCCTGCCGTGCCCACGACCGCCAGATGCTGCCAGGACCAGTGGTATTGCGCGCCGTGCACCAGCGCGAACGCGATTGCGCTGATTAGAATCCCCGCCCAAGGTCCCATCGACCGGGCGAGGAGCGGAAACAGGAAGCCGCGGAAGATCAGCTCCTCAAACACCGGACCGATCACGGTCAAGAACAGCACCATGACGAGCAGCGAGCGGCGGTCCGAGATCAGATCTTCGATCGGCGAAGGCAGGGGAGGAGCCTTCAACACCACACCCAGCGTCGAGCTCGCCACGGCGAGCACTGGCCCAGCGGCCGCCACGAGGAAAGGCATACGGAAAGCCTTCCATCCGAGTGACTTCCAAAACGGCTGCCTGTAGCGCCAGGCGACCAACAGGTGGAGTACTCCCAGCAACAGCGCGTAGAACAGGGACTGTACGATCATCGCCTTGAAAGCGTTGCCGGCCGCCGGGAACACACGAAGGATCAGCAGCACCAGAAGATAGACCGGCAGCAGAGCCCCAATCAGCAGGCCCAGATCCTCATAGGTCCAGAACGGATCGTTGCGAGGCTGGTTGTTGGTAGGCTCCGGGGTCATTCGGACTCAATCAGCGTCGCTGCAAGCAGGGGGATCATCAGTTCATGATGTCCTGTGATGGCGAATCCACGTCCGCCGGATTTTGCGTGGGGCCTCTGCACCACATTCACGGTCGGCCGGTAATGTTGCAGAAAATCGAAGTTCACGGTGGTAAACTCCGCCAGGGGATTCCCCAGATTCCGCACCACGGACACGGCTTTCAGGAACACTTCGGGCAGCACCACGGCCGAGCCGACGTTCAGATAGACGCCTCCGCGATCCAGCCCGCGCACCAACGAACACAGCAGGCGGAAATCGTGATGGGTCGCCGCTCCGATGGCAGCGCCGTCGGCCTGCGGATGCGTGTGCGGCGTATCCGTGCCGACGGCGACATGCACCGTCACCGGCGTGGAGGCCTTGTAGGCGCCGCAAAGAAGGCTGTGCGGAGCGAATTCCGGCTTCGCCAGCGACTCCAGCCGCTTGCCAAGCGCTTCCCCCATACCAAGGCCTTCGCGGACTCCCTCGAGGATCGCAAGATTCATTTCCCGCCCGGTTTCCTCGGCTGCGCCGAAGCGTCCGTCGGGCAGAACGGCCTCCACATCCTCACTGGTCTGGCCGGCGATGGCGATCTCAAAGTCGTGAATGGAGGCCGCGCCGTTCATTACGAATCCGCTCACCCAGTCGCGCCGCATCAGGTCGAGCAGCACGTCGGCCAAGCCGCATTTCACTACATGGCCGCCCATGCCCCAAAGGATCGCCCGCTTCTGATCGCGCGCGCGCCGCAGCGCCTGCACCACGCCTCGAAAGCATTCACCGGCGATGATCTTCGGCAGCGATTCCAGCCAGCCGGTCAGGCCGTCGCCTTTCTCATAAGGCCGCGCGAAGTCCTCCACGCGCACTTTTCCGCCCCGCGCGTCGATGGGGACGGTCTTCAGTGCGTCGAACGCCAGTGGCTTCTCTGAATATCGACTCACGCCGCACGCCCTTTATACAGAAATCTCTTGAGTGCCTGAGCTGTGTAACTCTTCTGGTTCCGCAACAGATCCTCCGGCGTGCCGGAGAACATCAGGCGGCCGCCGCGCTCACCGCCTTCCGGACCCAAATCGATGATCCAATCGGCCGTCTTAATCACGTCCAGATTGTGCTCGATCACGACAACCGTGTTGCCTTTTTCCACCAGGCTCGCGAGGACTTCCAGTAACCGGCGCACGTCTTCGAAATGCAGGCCTGTAGTCGGCTCATCGAGGATGTACAGGGTTTTGCCGGTCTGGCGGCGGCTCAGCTCCTTGGCCAGCTTGATTCGCTGCGCCTCGCCGCCGGAGAGCGTCGTGGACGATTGGCCCAGATGCAGGTAGCCCAAGCCGACGTCCACAAGGGTCGCCAGTTTCGGCCGGATCGTCGGAATATTTTCGAGCAGTCCCAATGCCTGTTCCACGGGCAGTTCGAGGAGGTCCGCAATTGAATAGCCCTTGTATTTCACCTGCAGGGTCTCATGATTATACCTGCGTCCCCGGCAAACGTCGCAAGTGACGTAGACATCGGGCAGAAAATTCATCTCGATGCGTTTCAGACCGTCGCCTTGGCAGGCCTCGCAGCGGCCGCCTTTGACGTTGAAGCTGAAACGGCCCGGTTTGTAACCGCGTTCGCGCGATTCAGGCAGCATGGCGTAGAGATCGCGAATTGGCGAGAACACCTGGGTGTAGGTGGCCGGGTTGGAACGTGGCGTCCGGCCGATCGCGGATTGATCGATCTCGATCACCTTATCGATCAGGTCCAGGCCGGCCATGGAGGAGTGCGCACCCGGCTCGGTACGGGATCCGTAGACTTGCTTGGCGGCTGCTGGATAAAGGATGTCGTTCACGAGCGACGATTTTCCGCTGCCCGAAACGCCTGTAACAAGAATCAGCAGGCCTAGCGGAAATTCTACGTCAATCTTCTTGAGATTGTGCTCAGCCGCGCCGGTGATGGCGATGCGCTTTTCGCCTGCTTCGCGCCGGTTCTTGGGAATGGCGATTTCGCGGGCGCCGATCAGGTATTGGCCGGTCAGCGACGCGGGATTTAATTCGATCTGCCGGGGGGTGCCTTGGGCCACCAGATTCCCGCCGAGCCGTCCCGCGCCCGGACCCAGATCGATGACGTAATCGGCGCGCTCAATCGTGTCCGCATCGTGCTCCACCACCAGCACGGTATTTCCCAGATCGCGAAGCCGCGCCAGGGAATCGAGCAACCGGTCGTTATCGCGCGGATGCAGACCAATGGAAGGCTCGTCCAGCACGTAAAGCACGCCGCGCAACCGCGAGCCGATCTGCGTGGCCAAGCGAATCCGCTGCGCCTCGCCTCCGGAAAGCGTGGCCGAGGATCGCTCCAGGCTCAGATAATCCAGACCCACGGCGAGCAGGAATTCCAGACGGTTGCGAATTTCCTCCACCGCGCGCCCGCCAATGAGCTTCTCGCGCTCGCCCAGCTTCCAGGCTTTCACGGCCTCCACGGCGCGGCCTAAAGACATTTCGGTGAGCGCGGAGATCGTAACACCATGGATACGAACGGCCAGGCTGGACGGTTTTAGCCGCTTGCCGTGACAATCCGGACAAGGCGCCGGCGACATGTATTGCATGTACCATTCGCGCCACGCGTCGGTGGCACGCTCGTCCTGATAGAGTTTGTCGAGAACCCCCAGTGCGGTCTCCGTAAGCGCATCCTGCGCCTTGCGCGGAAGTGTTTCGAACGGCTTGCTCAACGAAACGCGCGCCTTCAGGGCCGCCGCGTTGAGCGCATGCGTCATGTAGCTGGAATTTCCACTGACCGCGAGCCCTCCATCGAGCAGAGGCCGCGATGGGTCGGCGATCACCTTCATAGGGTCGAAGCTCCACTTGCTTCCCAGGCCGGCGCAGGTCTCGCAGGCTCCGAAAGGACTGTTGAATGAGAACGACCGCGGCTCGAGTTGAGGCACGCTGGTTCCGCAATCCGGGCAGGCGAGTTTCTGCGAGTAGAGACGCTCCACGCCGTTTACCACCGCGACCAGTACTAACCCATCCGCCAGCCGCGTTGCGGTGGCGATCGATGCTTCCAGACGCTTGGCCACATCTGGCTTGATCAGCAGGCGGTCGACGACCACTTCGATGGTGTGATTTTTTCGCTTGTCGAGCGTGATCTCTTCGTCCAGCGACCTTAGCACGCCGTCGATCCGCGCCCGCAGGAATCCCTGGCGGGCCAGCTTTTCCAATTCCTTCTTGTATTCGCCCTTGCGCCCGCGCACCATCGGAGCCAGAATCATGACGCGCTCCGCCGTCCCGATGGCGAGCACCTGTTCCACGATCTGATCCGTGGTCTGGCGCGAGATTTCGTGGCCGCAGTTTGGGCAATGCGGAACGCCGATCGATGCGTAGAGCACGCGTAGATAGTCGTAGATTTCCGTGATTGTTCCCACGGTGGAGCGGGGGCTACGCGAGGTGGTTTTCTGCTCGATGGAAATGGCCGGACTCAAGCCGTCGATCGAATCGACCTCCGGTCGTTCCATTTGGTCGAGAAATTGGCGCGCATAAGGGGATAGCGTTTCCACGTAGCGGCGCTGGCCCTCCGCGTAAATCGTGTCGAAGGCGAGCGAGGATTTCCCCGAGCCGCTCAACCCCGTGATCACCGTGAAGGAGTTTCGGGGAATCTCGACGTCGATGTTGCGCAGATTGTGCTGCCGTGCGCCGTGGACGGTGATGCGATCCAGCAAGTCTTCATTTTCCCACACCGGGCAGGTCCCTTCGACGTTCTCGTTCTATAACTTATGAGGATTTCGTACTAGCCCAGAAGAACCTTCAACCTGCCCCTGCCTCTATTGACCTTAGTTCCTGCTGGCTATAAAGTCGAAGCTACGGTGAAGAACGTGAATGAACAACGCAAGAATCAACGGTTCGAGCTGAAGCTGCCATTCGAGATCATCCGGACCGGCGCCGGTCAGAAAATGTTGGGTGAAACGAAGAATGTCAGCTCCTCCGGCGTGCTCTTCACCGCGGACACCACCGTTGAAGTGGGCGAACCGATCGAGTACTTCATCACCTTCCCCAAGGTGGCGGGCTCTAAGTCGGAAGTGCGGCTGCGCTGCGTCGGCACCGTGCTGCGTGAAGATCCGGAGTCGAAGTTCGCCGCGACTCTGGAACGCTACGAGTTTGTCCGAAGCAGTTAGGCTATTGCGGGCCTCGTCTCCTGCGACCCACGCTGAAGAAAGTCGTACACGCAACGAATACTGGCACCGTCGGTATTTACTATTCGGTCCGCAACATGCGCCATCCGGTGGACGATCCGGCGCTGAGCAGCATCGCCAAGATCACCCCGGTGGTGAAGAGCATCTGCGTGGAGCCGATTCAGAACCTCAGCCACAAAGCCGTCGCGATGGAGGGCGTCGACGACGAGCTGGTGTCGCGGCTTCACAAGGTAGGGTTTGAATCGCGCAAGATCTCCGGCGGAGGCCAGGGCGACGCGATCACAAACGCCGAAGTAGTGGATATCACCGGCCGCAGCCGCAAATATCCGTGGGCTTGAGATTTTTCGCCAGCAGCGCCGCAGCGGCCATGATCTGGCCGGCCTGGCAATAGCCGCATTGCGGGACGTCGGTTTGCTCCCAGGCGACCTGGAGCGGATGCGTGCCGTCCGGAGAAAGGCCTTCGATAGTCAGAATCGGCTGGTTCGCCGCCGCCGACACCGGAGTGAGGCAGGAGCGCACCGCTTTGCCGTTCAAATGTACCGTGCACGCACCGCATTGGCCGATGCCGCAACCATATTTCGTGCCGTTCAGCTTCAGCAGGTCGCGCAGGACCCACAAGAGAGGCATATCGACGGGGGCATCGACAGTGGTCGTGTGCCCGTTCACAGTCATTTTGTAAGTCATGTTGATTTGCTCCGAATGCTCTCCAGGTTAAGACAACATCTTCAATTTGGCGAACTCGACCTAGGTCAAAAACAGGAGAGGTATGCGCATCGGACTCATGATCGGACGATTGCCGCCCGAATGCAAGCGGCGGTTACCGGCGAACGGTTTCGCGGACTTGGGGCTCCGCTTCCACGGCGGACGGCGCTGGCGCGCTGAGACCCGCCAGCGTCAGGTAGCTTTCGTAGGCCCGCTCCGCGATTGCGCTCCAACTGAAGGATTCCTCTGCTGCGATGCGCGCGTTGCCGCTCAGGCCGGTGCGGAGGGCCTCGCTTTCAAGAACCCGGCAAATCGCGTCGGAGAAGTCGCCCCAGTCCTGGCGTACCAGTAGTTGTTGCCCATCGCGCACCCCGAGGCCCGCGCAGCCGACTGGAGTGGAAACAATCGCCTTACCGCACGCCATAGCCTCCAGCACCTTGATATTTGTGCCGGCCGACACTTCCAGCGGCACGGCAACCACCGCCGCCCGGGCGTATAACGGCCGCAGGTCCTCCACAAAACCGTGCATCTCAATGCGCTTGTCGATTGAGCCCGGATCGCCGTTGCGCCCGAATTCCTTCCAGAAGAATTTGTGGTCCGGACCCGCTACCACGCACAAACGTGCATCTGGATGCTTCTTCCAGACGCGAGGCATCACTTCCTGGCACAGCTTTTCGAAGCCGATGATGTTCGGCAGGTGGCGGAAGGAGCCAACATAGAAAATTTCCCGATGCTGCTCCGCGTCCGCTGGCTGGAACCGTTCGATGTCCACGCCGTTCGGGATGCAGAACGTGCTCTCCGCTGCTCGCCGCCCCGTTTCCACCGCCTTGATGCGATCGTCTTCGGAGACCGTCCAGGCTCCTTCGTATGCGCTGAGCCACTGGCGCTCGAAACTCATCCATCTTTGGTATTCGCGCCAGGCTTCGGGAGTGTCTTTCGCTTCCGCCAACTGATGGTACAGGCTAAACGTCAGGTCGTGTTCCACCAGAATCGCCGGGACGCCAGGAGCGCTGTCACGCAATCCGGCAAAGTGCGTATATTCGAATTGGATCAGGTGCGGCAGCAGCTTCTGCGAGAGCTGCTCGACGAGCGCGCGCAGGCTGGCCGATTCGCTTGCCGAGACTTGCTCCGGTAGACGCTTATCCGGCGACGTGCGGACGTCCTTATCCACGACGTGAACCTCCCGGAAGACCTCATGCAGCTTGGCGTAGTTCACCTCATCCCTGGCTTCGCGCATGGCGATCAGCGAGAAATCGACGCGACCGGAAAGCTCGCGGCACAAGTTGAAGATGCGGACGGCGCCACCGTGCGAAAGCGGGTACGGAAGAAACGGCGAGACGATGAGCACTTTAAGACGCTCGGAGTCTTCCGGCGACGGACGGAGAAAGGCGGGCGCGAATGCGATGTTTCCGCGAGAAAGCTCTTCCTGCCTCGGGCACAAGACGCGCAAGGCGGGATCGGCCAGGGCGCGCAGGAAAAACTCAGTCTCCTGTATCGGAGCCTCGGGCTGTTCGCGTAGCGCCTCCGCCTGTCCGACACTGTACGACCGGAATCCGGCGGCGGCCGCCTTCCAGAACAGGATCAGCCACGCCGTCCCGGCCAGTTCGCAGCGGGGAATCCCGAGTGCGAGAAGCTTGGATCGATCCACCAGCATCGTGTTAGCGATAGGCGCGAGCACGCGGCTAGCCTCGTTCGCCTGCATCGTTCTAAAGGGAGCGGTTGGCGCCAGAAACGGCTTCCAGCCGCGAAAGTGTGCCTGCCTGGAGACGACAAACGTCCTGTCATCTTTGAACAAAGGCGCCGCGTCGTACAACTCGTCCGTCTGCCCGGCTCTCTGCCAAAGCACCCAGCGGGCGCGGCTCGATCGAGCGAGTTGCTCCAGACGCTCCCCATCCCAATCGTTACCCTGTTGCACAAACCGGACGACGTCGCAGCCTTCAGGAGCGGGCGCGTCCAACATCAACGGGAGACTCCCATGCAACTTGCGGAACCAGCCGCGATGAGGATTGGCCGTCCACCGAAGAAGCGTCGATAGTGTCCGCAGCCCCGTCGCCTTGGCCAGCTTGGAAAGCCCGTGCGACAAATCGCGCCATTTAACCGTCGCCTGGCGAACTCTATCTTGCGCGTGAACCCTCGCCCAATAGATCCTTTCGCCGCCGCGAACTCGCGCGTCGCGCAAAGCTACCCGCGCCGAATGGATCGCCTCACGGGTGCGTGCCCAGGCTCTCCGCATCGAGTCCGACCAGGCGCGCAGGCAATACACCGCGATATTCCCAGGGGTGCCGCTAAAGAAGCCGCCGTCCTTGTTGAGGATCAGCACGCGGAACGGAGGCGTCAGGAATGGAGCAACCTTTAGCGCCCACGCGCCGCCTGAAGTCCCCTGATAACCCCAGGCCCCGACGCTGATCGCCACCCAGCGCTTCCGCAGTTGGATTTGGGCGCCAGCAACCAAGGCCAGACCATTCGGGTTCCGGAAAACCCGCTCGCAAAGCGCTTCTGTTTCCGGAAACGGAGCGGCCGTAGTGCACAGCCAGATCGGAACATCCGGAGCACCGGCGCGCAAGTGCTGAACCGCGCGGCTACACGACGTCGCATCCACACCAAAAACGGTGGCGACCCGTTCCTTACCCTCGGCGGCGCGCCTCAGCAGCGATCGCAGCCGGCCCTTCCAAGACGACATTAAAAACCCCGTTCACGCGAGCCCCCGTTACTCGCGAACAAAGCAGTATACGCTTTTCGGCAGTGTGCCGTCTACATTGATTGGTACTAGTTCTGTAAAATTGCACTGTGAACCCCTACGCTCTATACCTTGGAGGGCGCGACCCACGCCAGGTGATTGCCTCGACACCTTCCCACCTGTGCGATTTTCTCCATGCCCTGGGCGAAGAGCACGCCGATGAGCCCTCTGCGCCAGGAAAATGGTCCGTTCGGGAGATTCTCTGCCACTTGGCCGACTGCGAGATTGTGTTCGCCTACCGTCTTCGACAGACCCTAGCCGAGCCGCATCACGTCATTCAGCCCTTCGATCAGGGTATTTGGGCCGCTCATTACAAGTGCTATGATGCGCGGTCCGCGCTGGCGGCGTTCACGGCCGTACGCCAGTTCAACGTCAATCTTGTTGATTCCTTACCCGCCGAATGCTTCCTCAAACCGGTGACCCATCCTGAGCGCGGCGTGATGACGTTCGGCGTCATCGTCGAAACGATGGCCGGCCACGACCTGAATCACCTTAACCAAATTGAAAAAATTTATCAGATCCATAACCGGTGAGGTCCGTTAAACTAGAAACATCTATGCCTATAAAAGTCGGAATTAACGGCTTCGGCCGCATCGGTAGAAACGTGGTCAGAGCAGGGTTACATAACCCGAACATCGAATTTGTCGCCGCCAACGATCTGACGGACACCAAGACCATCGCGCATCTGCTCAAGTACGATTCCATTCTCGGCACACTGCCGGAGGAAGTGAAGGCCGAGGGGGATGTCATTTCCGTCGGCGGAAAGAAAATCAAAGTCTTCGCCTCAAAGGATCCGGCGGAGATCGACTGGCCCAGCGTCGGTGCCGACATCATCATCGAATCCACGGGCAAGTTCACGGAAGCGAAGGATGCAGGCAAGCATCTGCGCGGCTCGGTGAGAAAGGTCATCATCTCCGCGCCCGCTAAGAACGAGGACATCACGATCGTCCTGGGCGTCAACGATCACGCCTACGACAAATCGAAGCACCACATCGTGTCGAATGCTTCCTGCACCACGAACTGCCTCGCGCCTGTCGCGAAGGTTCTGCATGAGAGCTTTGGCATCGAGAAGGGCTCGATGACCACAATCCACAGCTACACCAACGATCAGAATGTTCTGGATTTTCCGCACAAGGATCTGCGTCGGGCCCGCGCGGCCGCGCTAAACATGATTCCCACCACCACCGGCGCCGCCAAGGCGATCTCGCTGGTGATTCCCGAACTCAAGGGCAAGCTCGACGGCTATTCCATGCGGGTCCCCACGCCGAACGTTTCCGCGGTCGACCTGGTGGTCGTCACGAAGAAGGACACGACCGACGCCGAAGTGAACGCGGCGTTGAAGGCCGCTTCCGAGGGGCCCCTTAAGGGAATCCTGGGCTACACCTCTGACCCTGTCGTCTCCACCGACATGCTGCACAACTCCAACAGCTCCATCGTGGATTCGCAGATGACCAAGGTGCTGGCCGGAAACCTGGTGAAAGTCCTGGCCTGGTACGACAATGAGTGGGGCTACTCCGAGCGGGTGGTCGATTTGATCAGCTTCTTGCTGAAGTAGTGTGAGCGAAGCCAACGTCCAGCAGGCGGTGCCTTTTTTCGGCGTCACCGATATTGAGGCGTCGCTGCGCTTTTACGTCGACGGCGTGGGCTTCCAAGTGACGAATAAATGGATCGTGGAGGGCAGGGTGCGCTGGTGCTGGTTACAGCTCGGCGGCGCTGCCCTCATGCTTCAGGAGTTTCGCAAAGACCGCGTGCCGGAAGGCAAACTCGGCGCGGGCGTGAGCGTCTGCTTCATGTGCAAGGACGCCATCGCCATTTATCACTCATTGAAGGCGCGCGGGCTCGACGCCCGGAGACCTTTCGTCGGAAACGGCTTGTGGGTGACGGGCCTCAATGACCCCGACGGCTACCGCATCGACTTTGAAAGCCCGACAGAGGTTCCGGAAGAAACGGAATACTCGGCTTAGTTCTCCATTGCCGCAATCACGGAATCCGTAAACTCCGCCGTTCCCGCTTTACCGCCGACGTCTCCCGTCAGGTGCTTGCCCTCGGCGTAGACCTTCTCAATCGCCGCTTCCAGTTTCTTCGCCGCGTCGACCTCCCGCAGGTGGATCAGCATCATCACCGCCGAGAGCATCATCGCCGTCGGATTGGCGATTCCCTTGCCCGCGATATCCGGAGCCGAGCCATGCACCGCCTCGAACACGGCGTGGTTCTCGCCCATGTTCGCGCCGGGCACGATTCCGAGGCCGCCGACCAGGCCCGCCGCCAGATCGGACACGATGTCGCCGTACAGATTCGGCAGCAGCAGCACGTCGAATGTCTCCGGCCGCATCACCAACTGCATGGACGCGTTGTCGACGATCAATTCCGTGTAGGCGATGTGAGGATACTTTGAGGCCACTTCGCGGCAACAGCGCAGAAACAGGCCGTCCGCAAGTTTCATAATGTTCGCCTTGTGAATTGCCGTGACCTTCTTGCGCCCCAGCCGATTCGCGTAGGAGAACGCGTACTCGGCGATGTTGATGGAAGCCACGCGCGTGATCACCTTCAGGCTCGTGACCACATCCTTCACGACTTCATGTTCCAAGCCGGAATACAGATCCTCAGTGTTCTCGCGGAAAATAACCATATCGATCTTCACGTCGGAAAATCGCGTGGCGACGCCGGGAAGGGACCGCACCGGCCTCACATTCGCGTACAAATCCAGCTTCTTGCGCAAGGCTACGTTGACGGAGGAGAAACCGCCACCGATGGGCGTGGTCACCGGACCCTTCAAGCCCACACGCGTGCGTTCCAGACTGTCGAGCACGTCTTGCGGCAAAGACGTGCCGGCTTTCAGGATGACTTTTTCATTTAACTCGGCGATTTCCCAATCGATGGAGACGCCAGTCGCGTCAACGGCGCGCCGCGCGGCGGAGGAAACCTCGGGGCCGATGCCGTCGCCGGGGATCAGGGTAACTTTGTGGGGCACGAGACCATTGTATGTAAGATGCTCGGTTCCAGATATAGCCCCACGCTGACGAGTCTGTGTGAAAACCCTCCTTTTTGACTGGCGTTCCGGGAGCGAAGGGGACAAACCGCTGTGTCCACTGAACACGATTTGTTGAAAGTGCGGCGTTTGTGGGTCGAGGACACAGTGTAAAGCGCGTTTTCACACAGACTCTGACGCATGGGGCTCTGTCGGAGTCGCGGTTGTCTTAGCCCCATGCATCAGCGCGGGGCTAACAGGTGGACGTCGTATGCTTAGAGCATGGAGGATTCGACGGTCGAGGCACTTATCATTGATCTTCTGACTTGGGTCGATGCGCGTGAGCGTACCTATGAAGAAGTCATGGACGCCTGGCGCACATCCTGTCCGAAGCCTCCCGTGTGGGAGGAAGCCAACGATCGCCGTCTGGTGGCGCGCAAGGAAGTGGATGGACGAACGCTGGTTATCCTGACTGAAGCCGGCCGCGCCACGGTTGACCAGGCGTGTAGTTCGGCACTGAGGAAAATTTCGTGGACGCGTCCGTAAAGAATCGAAGGGAAGCTTGAATTGTGGATCTCCCGTTTGCGGAACTGCTAGGTATTAGAATCCTGTCCGCGACCCGCGAGCGCGTCACAGGCGAAATGGTCGTGAGAGAAGACCTGTGCACGCGCCCGGCGGTCCTTCATGGCGGCGCAGCGATGGCCTTTGCGGACACCCTAGGCGCGATCGGTGCCGTTCTCAATCTCCCGGAAGGCTCCACGACAACGACGCTGGAAAGCAAGACGAATTTCATTTTGCCCGCGGGGATGGGAACGAAGGTGTTGGGCGAGGCGGCGCCCATTCATATCGGCAAGCGCACCATGATCTGGCAGACGAGGATCACAAGGGAAGACGGTCGACTTGTGGCGTTGGTGACGCAAACGCAGATGGTTCTATAGCGCCTATTCCACGTCCTTGCCCATGTACATCTCGCTCACTAACCCGCGGTGATTCTCGAGCACGCGATTGCGACGCACTTTCATGGTCGGCGTCAGTTCGCCGTATTCGATGGAAAAATCCCGCTCCAGGATCTTGAACTTCCTCACCTGCTCAAAGGACGCGAGCTGCCGGTTCACCGCCTTCACATGTTTCTCGACGGCGCCTCGCGCCTCCTCGGGGCGGCCGTTCACGGTGAACAGAGCCGTGACGTACGGCATCCGGTCGCCGATCAACAACACCTGATTAATCACCGGCTCCTTCTTGAGCATCCCTTCGATCCGCGCCGGATAAACCTTCTTTCCATTCGAGGACACGATCAATTCCTTCTTGCGTCCGGTGATGTAGTAATAGCCGTCGGCGTCAACCTCGGCAATATCGCCCGTGGCCAGCCATCCGTCGCGCAACACCGCGGCGGTCGACTCGGGATCTTTGTAATAACCGGAAAACAGGCAGGCGCTGCGTAGCATCAGCTCACCGTCATCCTCAATGCGAGCCTCGACGCCCGGCAGCAATTTGCCGATGCTGCCCGCTTTCGGCCGGTCAATGGGATTCAGGGCAGCCACGCCACCTTCAGTCAATCCATATCCTTCGACTAAAGGCATGCCGATCGCGCCGTAAAAGTCGGCAAGATCCTTGCCCAAGGGAGCCGCGCCGCTGGCGGCCAAACGCAAGCGTCCGCCCAGGCGCTCACGGATCTTCGAGAATACCAGTCCGTCCAAAGATTTGAGAGACGCGCGTATCCAGGCCGGCACCGACTTGCCTTGCTGCTGCCTGCGGTGCGCCTCTGAGCCCAGCCCCAGCGCGAAGTAGAAGAGCTTCCGCATCGCCGCTGGGCGCTTCTTCACTTCGGCCGAGACGGTGGCGTAGACACGCTCCCACACCCGCGGCGGCGCGAGGAAAAACGTCGGCCGGATGGTGCGTAGCTCATTCGGCAGTTTAGCCAGGCCCTCTGAAAACCAGATCGTGCCGCCTTCGCGAATCGGCAGAAGCTCTACGACGACTCTCTGCGCGATATGCGCCGACGGCAGGAACGCGATGGTGCAATCGCCGGGCGTGAGAGGAAAAGCCTCCGGTCCCATATCCATGTTCGCGACCAGAGCTTTGTGAGTGACCAAGCCCATTTTCGGCTCGCCTGTTGCGCCGGAGGTCATGTAGAGCACGGCGGTATCTTCTTCGGACACTTCCGCGCGGATCTTTTTGAAACTTTGCGCATCTTCCTTGATTTTCTCTTCACCTAGCGCACGCACTTTTTCGAGCGTCAGAAGCGAATCCGATTCTCCGCTGAGCAGGATCCACTGGACATTCAAGGGCCCTATCTGCAGAGCCTTCATGACCTTCTCGTTTTCGACGAAAACAACGGCCGCATCGGAGGCGCAGAGCGTTTTCAGCTGATCGGCATAGGGCAGGCTGGTGTACAGGGCCGCGGCAATCGCGCCTGAGGTCATAATGCCGATGTCGGCCAGATAAAATTCGGCTCGCGTCTCCGATTGCAACGCGACCATGCCGCCTTTTGGAACCCCCAGTTCGCGCAGCCCGACGGCGATCTGTTGCACCGTGTCGCGATATTCGGTCCACGTCCAGCTGCGGTACTTTCCGCCTCCGAGCGGCTGGTGCAAAGCCGCCTCATTCGGGTAGCGGGCGGCGGTCTGTTCGAGTACCGTGTATACGGTTCGAGCGTTCATCGGGACAATGCTACCATGCTGGGAAATGCAATTCAGTCAGGAGATTGAAACCGCGCGGCGCATCGTCGGCCAGTCCGCCAAACTGGCGCTGCGGTATCAAAACGCAGGTATTTCCGCGGAAAACAAGCCGGACGATTCGCCGGTGACCATCGCCGATAAGGAATGCGAAAAGCTGATCGCGAAACTTCTTGACGAGGCGTATCCGGACGACGGCATCCTGGGCGAGGAGGGTGCCACAAAAGAATCGAAAAACGGACGCCGCTGGATTATCGATCCGATTGACGGCACTCGGGACTTCGTGCGAGGCAATCCGCTGTGGAGCGTTCTCATCGCACTCGAAAAAGACGGTGAAGTGCAGGCGGGCGTGGTGCATCTGCCGTTACTCGACCGCACCTGTTGGGCAGCGCGCGGCGCGGGCGCGTATCGCAACGATCTGCGCTTGCGCGTGTCCTCCATCGATAAACCGGGAAACGCAGTGATTTCCTTGAATAGCTTGAACCGGGTGAGAAACGCGCCGCAAATGGCGGAGTTCCTCGCTTCCTTTTGGGCCTTTCGATGTCTAGGGGGAACACCTGATGCGATGATGCTCGCCGAAGGGCAAATGGATGTGTGGGTGGAACCGAAAGTCGCGCCATGGGACATGGCCGCCGCGCAAGTGATTCTTGAGGAAGCTGGCGCGGTGTTCTTCGCGTTCAACGGCAAGCGCTCCATCTATGAGGGCAACTGCATTGCATGCACGCCGGGAATAGAGCTCTTCATGCGGGAGTTTGCCCAAAAAATGAGCGGAACTTAACACAGTTCAGCGCAACGAATTTCGAATTTCCGGTTTTACCGAGACAGGAGGATTCAAAGAAATGAATCGAATGATGATCGGTATGATGCTTCTGGCAGGCGTGGCTTTTGCGCAGGATCCCACCATCGCGCAGCGGAAGGAAAATCAGCAGGACCGCATCGCCAACGGCGTGAAGAACGGTTCGCTGACGCCCAAGGAAACGGCCAACCTCGAAAACAAAGAGGCTGGCCTGAATAAGGAAATCCGGACGGATCGCAAGGCCAACGGCGGCAATCTGACAAACAACGAAAAAAAGCAGATCGACCACCAGCAGAACAAGCTGAGCCGGAACATCTATCACGACAAGCACAACGCCGCGAAGCAGAAGCCGTAAACGCGCGTTACCTTGGCAGCACGTGTGCCGCACACCACCAGCGGTGCTGCTCGAATCGGAGGAGGCCGGATTTCACAGCGGGGTCAACCGAGGCCAATTGGGCGGCTTCCTCGACGGAAATCCGGTCGAAGATCAAAATCTCGGCCATGCGATCGTCCCCGGGGACCGCACCGGCGGCGGCCAGTTTTCCTTCCCTGAGGAGATTGCGACGTAGGCGGCATGTTCTTTCAAGGGCGGCGACTCCCTCTCCCAGGCAGCTGTGCGAAAGAGGATAAAGAAGGGTTGCACACCCATCCCTTCCGGCGTCTTGGGGTCCTCTTTGTGCAGGCGAATATACTCCTCGCCGATTCCCTTCGGTCCGAGCCAGGTGTGCACATCGATGGTGTTGCGATGTTCCACCACCGTCGGGTCCTCATTCGCGACTTTGCTCGCCTCGTCGGGTGAATCCATCTTGAACACAAAAATCCCGCTGATGGTCGGTGGAGTGTCATCGAAGGGCCCGGCAGCGACCATTAATCCACGGTCGGCCATGCTGTGGATATTCGCCATGTGCGCTGTCTGAATCCGCTGGGCGTCCTCTTTCGTAAGAGGCTTCCTGGCAGGGTCCGGACGCAGGAACGCGATCTGGTAGGTTTCCATCGCGGGCTGCCCCGGGAGAATCCAAGCAGACAGCACGAGCAGAAGCATCGGGCGCATGGCTAAGCTTAGCGTGGCGGCCTGAGCCGAGCAAGAGCGCCGGCCTTACAACCTACCCCGCGCCACTCACCGATCCAGCGGGGGCGTTCGCCGAATCCTCGCCTTCCTCCCCACCCTGGCCTGTTAGGATCGCATTGGGAAGGATTTTACGAAATGGACCGTTACGACCGAGCGCGCTGGAGAAGGGATTGGCCGCGCAGCTCCGGGGGCCTGATTGGCGGCGTAATACTCGCGGGAATCGGCGTGCTGCTGCTGCTCCAGAATCTGGGCATCCCGTACTTCGAGGATCTGGAGCGGTACTGGCCGGTGATTCTCATCGTGGTGGGAATCGTTCAGGCGGCGCGCTCCTGGGGAATGGGTGGACGGATCTGGGGCGGGATTGTCTTCGCCGTCGGCGTGGTGTTCCTGCTGAGTAATCTCGGTATCATTCATGGCGATGTCTGGCGGTTTCTCTGGCCTGCTCTATTCATCACCTTAGGGTTGGGGATGCTGGCCCGGGCTATTGACCGCAACGTCTCGGGTCCTCCCAACGGCGCCAGCCCCGGCGCGAGCGCCGCCAAGGATATGGGTGACAGAATCCGCGAAAAGATCGTCAACAATATTCACTCGGAATGGCAACGCGGGCCTGGCGCGCCGACCTCCGCCGATCAAATCAACGAGTGGGCCGTTTTTGGTGGCACGCGCCGCCGCGTCGAATCGCAGGATTTTCAGGGCGGCGAGGCGTTCAGCATGTTCGGCGGCGTTTGCGTGGATCTGCGCAACGCGGCGTCGACGCGTGATGAGATCTTCGTTGAAGCGAATTCGATCTTCGGCGGCATCGAGCTGCGCGTTCCGGAGGCCTGGACCGTCACGGTGAAGGGTGTTGGAATCTTCGGCGGCTATGAAGACAAAACACTGGACGCGCGCATCGCGCCGAGCACAAAACAACCGCACCTGATCGTCAGCGGCCTGGCCATGTTCGGCGGCGTCACTGTCAGGAACTGAACGATGCATCCGATTCTGGCAAACCGTGCGAGGGTGGCGGGATATGTCCTCGTCTGGATCCTCATCGGAGCGTTGCTCACCAGCCTGCTGCGCATGCGCGGAGTTCTCACGCTGGCGGAGTCGGCGGAAATCGCCGCGCCGCTCTCGCTCGTCTACGGCTTCTTTTGCCTCACCCCGTGGTACATGTGCCGGTATCTGCCCCTGCGCACGTCAAACCCGCTTAATGTAATCGTGCAGCATCTGGCCGCCGCGCTGGTTGCCTGCGGTGTGTGGGTGAAACTCGCCACGTTCATCGCCCGTCAGATTCTCCACGCCAACGCGCGATTTCAGGAGGAAGCGCCTCACCTTGTGGCCGTCGGTCTACTGCTGTACGTGGTCTCCGTCGCGCTGCATTACATGCAACTGGCGCAGGAAGCCTCGCGCGAGGCGGAGCTGCAGGCCCGCGATGCGGAACTGCGTGCGCTCAAGGCGCAAATCAATCCGCACTTTTTGTTCAACAGCCTCAATTCCATCACTGCGCTCACCACAGTCGATCCCGCCAAGGCGCGCGAGATGTGCATCCTCCTGTCGGATTTCTTGCGAAGCACGCTGGGTTTGGGCGAGCGCGAAGCAGTGTCCTGGAAAGAAGAGCTGGCGTTGTCGCGCACGTACCTGGATGTGGAGCAGGTCCGTTTCGGCTCGCGCTTGCGCGTCGAAATCGACGTGGATGAGGCCTGCGCGGACTGTATGGTGCCGCCTCTGGTACTGCAGCCGCTGGTGGAAAACGCGGTGAAGCACGGGATCGCTACCATGGTGGATGGCGGGTTGATTCGCGTGGAGGGTCATCTGGTGGACGGGTTGATGGAAGTGAGCGTCGCCAACGATTTTGACCCTGATTCACCCGCGCCCCGGCGCAACGGTTTGGGCCTGCGCAACGTGCGCAGCCGCCTGGCGACCCGATTCGGAGATGCGGCCCGACTGACCGCGCGCGTCGAAAACAACCGGTTTCGCGCCGAGATGGTCGTCCCATGCGAGAGGGCGGAGGAATAGCCTATGGAAGCGAAGATCGCTCATTACCGGATTCTGTCGACGCTCGGGCAGGGTGGCATGGGCGAGGTGTTTCTCGCCGAGGATACTACCCTCCATAGGAAAGTAGCGTTGAAGGTGTTGCTTCCGGAGGTCGCCCGTGACTCGGATAAATTGAAGCGCTTCTTGCAGGAAGCCCGCGCCGCATCTGCGTTGAGCCATCCCAACGCGGCCCACATCTACGAGATCGGCGAGGAGAATGGGCGTCATTTTCTGGCAATGGAGTACATCGAAGGCGAGACGCTGGAGAAGAAACTCGCAGGCGAGCCGATGCCGGTGGCCCCCATCGTCGCAATCGCGGCGCAGGTGGCCGACGCGCTCGATTCGGCCCACGCGCGCGGCATCGTGCATCGCGACATCAAGCCGGCAAATCTGATAATCGACCCGCGAGGCCATGTTAAGGTGCTGGACTTCGGACTTGCGAAGATTCTTCCCACCGCGAGCGAAGCCCACGCGTCAACCCAGGACGAGACCATCACCAGCGGCGGAGTGGTGCTGGGGACCGTCTCTTATATGAGTCCGGAACAGGCGCTAGGCCGCGACGTGGATCAGCGCAGCGATCTGTTCAGCGTGGGCGTCGTGCTGTATCAGATGGCCAGCGGCAAGTTACCGTTCACGGCAGCATCGGCGCAGGAAACACTGGCGAGAATCCTGCAATCCCCGCCTGAATCGCTCTGCCGCTTGAACTACGAACTGCCCGAAGAGTTCGAGCGCATCGTGAAAAAATGCCTGGAAAAGGATCGCGAGCGGCGCTACCAATCCGCCCGCGAGCTGTTAGTCGATTTGCGTAACCTTGAACGCGCGCCAGCCGGCGAAAAAACCCGCAGTGGAACCATCCGCGCGGCGATCGTCGACGACGAGGAACTGGCGCGGCATCTCCTTCGTGAGTATCTGCATCAGGCCGGCGGCGTGGAAGTGGTCGCCGAATGCGCCAACGGATTCGAGGCAGTGAAGGTCATCGCCGAGCGCAAGCCGGACCTAGTGTTCTTAGATGTGCAGATGCCGAAGCTCGACGGGTTCGAAGTGCTGGAACTGATCGATCCTTCTGCAGCCGTGATTTTCGTCACGGCATTCGATCAGTATGCGATGAAGGCGTTTGACGCACACGCGGTGGATTATTTGTTGAAGCCGTTCAGCGCGGATCGCTTTAAGAAAGCGCTGGAGCGCGCGCGGCAGCGCCTGGGCGAACCCGGGCCGTCCACGCCGCGCATCGCGCCCACCGAGCTTTCCGCCGCCGCCCGGCCGCCTGAACAGAAGCTGGAGCGTATCGTGGTGAAAGATGGCGCCAAGGTGCACATCATTCCCCTCGAGAAGCTCGATTACGTGGAGGCGCAGGACGATTACATCGCGCTGCGCAGCGAAAAGAAAAATTACCTGAAGCAGCAGACGATTTCGAGCATCGAGCTTCAGCTCGACCCCAAGAAATTCGTGCGTATCCACCGGTCCTACATCGTGAACCTGGAACGCATCGCCCGCATCGAGCCGTACACGAAAGACAGCCGTGTCGCGGTCTTGGCCGATGGGACGCAGTTGCCCGTGAGCCGCTCCGGCCATGTGCGATTGAAAGAACTGCTCGGCGAAGTTGGCTAATACCCAAACGCCCGCTCAAACAGTTCCCGCGTGTGCTCCCGAACCTCGTCCAGCGCCTCCAGAGGCATCTTCGTCCATCGCTTCATCAACTCAGCCAGCGCCACCCTCTGTGGACCCCCGGGGAGCTTTCCTTCGGCATGACCCGAGCGGACGCGCATACCGTGATCGAGCGCGCGATAGAAGGTCGCCGCGTCGCGAAGGAATTGCGCCTGCGCGCGATCCAGATACTGCATGTTTTCGAGCACATCGATCCGCTCCGGCGTATTCAGCGAACGGAAGAACACGCCCGCGGTTTTCAAGCGGAGATACATCAGCAGAAAATCGATGTCGTAGTAACCGCCGCGGCCCGCCTTCAACGGATGCGCCGCACCCTGTTCTTTTTCCAGGCGCTGCCGCATCGCCTTCAAATCGCTTCGAGACCGTCCGCTCTGCCCGTAACGCACCCAGTCGATCGCCTGCAGATGATGGAGGAACAGATCGGCGCTCATCTGGTCGCCCGCGACGGCGCGCGACTTCATATAAGTGATGCCTTCCCACGCTTCGGCGCTCCGGGTGAAATAGTCTTTTACCGCGCTTTCGGTCTGCACCAGTGGTCCGTCGCCGCCGTTCGGCCGCAGGCGCGTATCCACCGCGAACAGCATGCCTTCGCCCGTGTAGGCCGTCACCAGATCGATCAATCGCCCGGCCACGCGCGTCCACTTTTCGATTCGTCCCGCCATACGAGCCTCGGAATCGGCCAGCACAAAAACAAGGTCGGCGTCGGAGGCGAGGTCGAATTCGCGCATGCCCAGCCGGCCCAGCGCGATCACCCAAAGCTTCCGCTCCGGCATATCCTCGGCCCACACCTCGGCCACGGCGATCTCATAGGCGCGCGCAATCACGGCGTCAGCCAGCGCGGAGGTGCGCTCCAGCGTTTCGAAGATCGGCTGCGAATCGCAGACGCTGGCCGTTTGGATACGAAGCATCTCACGGCGATACCAGCGCCGCAGTTCCCGCGCGTCGCAGGTATGCGCGCCGGATTCTTCCGCTCCCTCCGCCGGATCCAGCACGTCGAGCAACTCCGGCCGTCGAATCAGCTCCTCGGCAAAGTACGGGCTCTGCTCGAACAGATCTAGCGTCCGCGCGCTGAGCGCTTCCTCCTCGTCCAAGCGCTTTAGTCTCGGGTCGTCGGGCGACAATTTTTCTAGAAAGTGCTCGAACGCTCGATAGCCCTGCTGCAATCCGGCCTCGGCCAGGGAGCGCGACAGTGACGGCGCGGTCTGTTCCAGAGCGCGTACAACGTTGCTCGGCTGAGGGCCGGAAACCTCGGGCACGGAACCCGCTCGGGCATGCACCACGCGTTCGTAAATTTCCATTACCTGCTCAAAATGCGACTTCACCTGCGCGATCAGCCACTTAGCCGAACCGCCGCCTGCCGGCATGCGACGCGCAATCCGCTCCAGCGCTTCGGAATCGGATGGCAGCGCGTGCGTTTGTCGGTCGTCGGCGAATTGGAGGCGATGCTCCAGGTGCCGCAGGAACTGGTAGGCGGCCGCTAATCCTCCATACTCGGCCCCGGACAAGAACCCTTTGTCCTGAAGCCGCGAAAGCGCGAGCAGCGTGCCGCCGTGCCGCACCCAAGGCTCCGCTCCGCCGTGTAGGCGTTGCATGCACTGCACCAGGAACTCGATGTCGCGGATGCCTCCGCGGTCCAGCTTAATGTCGACCTCGCCGGACTTGCGTTTGCGCGACAGCTTTTCATTGATTCGCTCCCGCGTGACGCTGAGCGCCTCGATGGCCGAAAAGTCGAGCGTCGTGGAATAGATCTTCGGCTCGACGAAATCGAGCAAGGCCGCACCCGTCGCGCGGTCGCCCGCCGCCACGCGAGCCTTGATCATCATCTGCAATTCCCAGTCGCGAGCCCGCAATTCGTAATAATGGCGCGCGCCGTCGAGCGAGATGCAAACTTCGCCCAGGCTGCCTTCGGGGCGCAGGCGAAGATCGACGCGGTAGCACATGCCCTCCGGCGTGTAGGCCGAAAGCAGAGCCGTCAGCTCATTCGCTGCCCGCTTAAAAAATTCCTTGTTTGTGATTGTCTGCGCGCCGTTGGTCGAGCCGTTGGCGGAGTAGAGGAACATCAAATCGATATCGGACGAGTAGTTCAGCTCCTCGCCGCCCAACTTGCCCAGCGCGATCACGGCGAATTGGGCGTTCGGCTCTCCATAGCGCGCCACCAGATCGCGATGGATGCGGCTGTAGGCAGTTTCGACAATGGCGTCCGCCAGCGCGGACAGCTCCGCGGTGACGTCGGAGAGCGTTCCAAACCCCAGCACATCGCGAATCAGGATGCGCAGAATCTGCTGGCGGCGGAAGCGCGCGAAGGGCAGCGGATTGAGCTCCGTCGCCTGTTCGTCGAGGCGCGCGCGGTATTCGTCGGTGGAGCGGACGCGATGCAGGTCGCCGTCCGAAAGAAGCTGTTCCAGCCAGTCGGGCGCGTCCAGAATTTCCTGCGTCAGAAAATGGCTCTGCGAAAAAACGGCAATCAGATACTGCAGCGCCGCGGGCGAGTGCACCATGCGCTGAAACGCCGCCGAGTGGCGCTCATCGAGGCTCGCCAAAGCCGCGCGCACCCCCGCCGGATCGGCAGACTGGGCCGCGAGCATTTCAATGCGGTCTAAAACCGCGGAAGGAAGAGACACGTTCCTCCTTTAGAGTAAGCTGAAGCCAAGATGCTCTCCAAGCATGGTGCCATCCTAGCCTTCGCGATCGTCGCCGAACTGGCGTCCGCGCAGATTCGGCTGCGGCCGTTTCTCGACCTACCGGGCGAAACGAGCGACGCCGCGATTTCGCCAGACGGCAAGACGCTGGTGTTCAATTGGTGGACCACCGACTACTCGAAATGGGCCATGTACACGCGGCCGATGGCCGGCGGCGAACCGCGTCTGTTCGCGAAGCCGGAATCCGGCCTCGCGACCGGGCCGATTTGGTCGCCCGACGGCAAGTGGATCGCATACCTCGTTGGGGGATCGCCGCGAACCGCGGGCGTTTTCATAAAGCCTTCCTCCGGAGGCAAGGAGCAATGGGTCGGTACGGCCTGCTATACCGTTGTGGCGTGGAGCGCTGACAGTCGCGCGCTGATCGCCGGGGACAATGGCAACGCCGACAGCATGGACTGCCGCGTCGTTGGCGTCCCGATCGACAAGCGCGAGCCGCCATGGGAGCTGGCGCATCGCGGCCTCTGGCCCGCGATTTCCCCCGACGGCTCGACGCTCGCTTTCAAGAACAACGGCGAAATCCACCTCCGGCCCGTAACGCCCGAAGGAAAGCCCGCGGGGCCGGACACGGTCCTGCTGCGCGAGCAACTCGGCATCTACACCCTGACCTGGTTATCCGGCTCGCGTGAGCTGATTTACACCACGCTGAAGGACGGTGCCACCATCCACCGGGTAGAGGCCCGCGCGGGTGCGGTGCCGCGCGACGCGGGCCATAATGACGGCGAATTCCTGGCCTTCGCGTTCACACGGGCAGCGCCCGCGCTGGCTGAGGTATACCAATACGATAATTCGCTGTGGCGCATTGACCTGCAGGCGGCCAATCCCCATTTTGAAAAACAGAGGGGGCTGGCCTGGAACGTTCACAATCTGGTGCTCTCGCCTGACGGCCAGAGCCTGCTCTACACCGAGTACACACGCGGCCAGACGGTTTTCTACGCATCGAAGATAGACGGGTCCGCGCCGCGCCGCCTGTTCGCGATTCCCTACGAGCGCATCAGCCGGCCAGCGTGGTCCCCGGATGTCAAGCAGATCGCGTTCACGGGCGAGCCGTACGTCGCGCAGATGTCGCCGTCGCATCTGCTGATCGCGCCGACCAACGGCCCCGCGCGACGTCTGCACCCAAAAAGAGACGACGTGTACGGAGATGTCGAATGGTCCTCCGATGGGAGGGCTCTGTTTATCGGCGAGACAACGGTGGAAGTGCTTCCACCAGCGCCACCGCCGCTCGGACGAAGGGAGAACGAGTTTGTTTACCGCGTCGCCAGACCTTTCAGGCTGATGCGTCGTCCAGCCGCGGGAGGGTCCGAAGAGCAGGTCGCCGATGGAGTCTTGCACTACGCGGTTACCCGCGACGCAGTGTTTTTCGTGCGCCAGGACGCGAAGCGGCCGACGCTTGAGGGTCTCAACTTGTACGGCCTCGACCTCGCCACGAACGCGGTGTCAAAAATCACGCATCTCGAAACCCCGCTAGACACCCTTTTCGCGGCGCCCGACGGACGATACGTCTACGCGGAAAAGCACGAGCCGCGGCGCAGGCAGATCATGGCCGTGGAAGGGCTTCGCTAGTGGCCCTTGCAGCCTGTCGTTTCTGACGTATAGACGATCGCCGCGATCTTCCAGCCGTCGGCGGTCTTGAACAGGCTCACCGAATCGACGCCGCAGTGGTCGAATTTGCCGTCTCGCAGGAAGTCGTACTCGCCCCAGACCTGAGCCATATTTGCGCGGATCAGCACCTTGGGTTTCTCGGTGAACTTTTCGAGCAGAGCGCCCTTCGCAGCTGCGATCCGCGCGGCGAAATCGTCGACCGAGGCCGTGCTGGTCGCGCCCGTATCGCGAATCGCATAGAGCTTCGCCTCCGGAAGAAAAGTCGAACGGATCATGGCTTCATCGTGGGCGGCCATACCGTCGAACGTCCGTTGCACGGTGGCGACGGCGTCCTTTTCGTCGCTCTGGGCGAGCGCGGTTTGAACAAACAGAGGTACGGCGGCAAGAAATAGCAGGGTTCTAATCTGGCGCATGGTTTACATCCTAGACGATTTGATCCAGTAACAGAATCGGGTCTCCCGGACGCACGATGCCCGGCTGCACCACGCTGGCGTAAAATCCGCTCATTGCCCACTTCGGAGACGACGTGTCGCCGGTCTTCACCCGCGCGTCGTGCACGGCCTCTTGAATACCCACGCCGTAAACATCGAGCTGATGGCACGGCGTGCGGGGCTTGGTGAATTCGATGACGGCCTGTCCCACGCGCCAGCGCTGGCCCGCGCGCCACTGCTTGTGATCGACGCCCTTCGTGGTGATGTTCTCGCCCAACGCGCCGGGGTATAAGGGAAAGCCAAGCCGGACCAGTTCGGCAATGGCTTCGGAGGAAATCAACAGGACGGCTTGGCGCGGCCCTCCGTGGAACTGCGGATGGGCGTGATCGTCTCCGGCGAGTCCAAGAGGGCCGATCTCGCTCTCCGGAACCGCGCGCTTCGGCAGTCCTCCGCGGGAAACGCTCACTTGCAAGACAGCACCGTGCATAAAAGAAAAACCGCTCCCAGTGGCCGCGAGCCGCGACCAGCGGGAGCGGTCAGAATCTACAGCTTGTTAAATGTCGTAATACAGAGCAAACTCGTACGGATGCGGCCGCAGGCGAACCGCGTCCGCTTCGCTCTTGCGCTTGTAGGCGATGAACGTCTCGATCAGCTCTTCGCTGAACACATCGCCCTTCAACAGGAACGCGTGATCGTCTTCCAGACAACCGAGCGCTTCTTCGAGCGACGCGGGCATCGACGGCACGGCCTTCATTTCTTCCGGCGTCAGATCGTAGATGTCCTTGTCAAGCGACTCGCCCGGATCGATCTTGTTCAGGATGCCGTCGAGGCCGGCCATCATCATCGCGGCGAATGCGAGGTACGGATTGGCCGACGGATCCGGCGGACGAAACTCCACGCGCTTGGCCTTAGGCGACGCCGAATACATCGGAATGCGGACGGCGGCCGAACGGTTGCGGCGCGAATACGCCAGGTTCACCGGCGCTTCGTAGCCTGGCACAAGACGCTTGTAGCTGTTGGTGGTCGGCGCGATGATCGCCGAAAGCGCCCGCGCGTGCTTCAGCAGGCCGCCGATATACCACAGGGCCATCTGGCTCAAGCCGGCGTACATGTCGCCCGCGAACAGCGGCGACTTGCCGTTCCACAGGCTCTGGTGGGTGTGCATACCGCTGCCGTTGTCGCCGAACAGAGGCTTCGGCATGAACGTCACGCTCTTGCCGTACTGATACGCGACATTGCGGATGACGTACTTGTAGAGCATCATGTTGTCGGCGGACTTCACCAGCGTGTCAAAGCGCTGGTCGATTTCGCACTGGCCGGCGGTAGCCACTTCGTGGTGATGGCACTCGATGTCGAGCCCCACCTTGATCATGGTTTCCACCATCTCCGCGCGCAGATCCTGGTAGTGATCGGTGGGCGGAACGGGGAAATACCCTTCCTTAAATCGCGGGCGGTAACCCAGGTTATTGTGCTCGCGCCCGGAATTCCAGCGGCCTTCCTCGGCGTCGATGAAGTAATACCCGGAGTGCGCATTCTGGTCGAAGCGGATGTTGTCGAAGATGAAGAACTCGGCTTCGGCACCGAAATACGCGGTATCGGCGAGGCCAGTGGAGGCCAGATACATCTCCGCCTTCCTGGCGATGTAGCGCGGGTCGCGGTCGTAGCGCTGCTTGGTAACGGGATCGATGACGTCGCCGATCATCACCAGCGTTGGCGCTTCGGTGAACGGATCCATCATGTACCAGTTCGGGTCCGGAATCAGGAGCATGTCGGATTCGTGAATGGCCGCCCAGCCGCGGATGGACGATCCGTCCATGCCAAAACCATCTTCGAAGGACGATTCTTCCACTTGCGAGATCGGATAAGAAACGTGATGCCAAAGTCCAGGCAGGTCGGTGAAGCGAAGGTCGAGCAATCGGGCGCCGTTCTTCTTGGCAAACTCGAGAACGGTCTTGGGATCGGACATGGGTTTCTCCTTGCGCGTGTTCACAAACTGGTTCTCCTGCCTGAGATTGCGCGAAATGCGCTGGCGTAAAGAAATCTTGGCGTTGGTGCTGGGGATACAGTTTGCAGGGTAAATGTTACGGGAGAAAGGAAGGAAATTGATTGTTTTTATCGAACCGATAAATCGCCTTGGTCCAATATGGGATTTTTGCCCCCCGGCGATCAGGCCAAACCAACGCGCTCACTGCGGCGCTCGATAAGAATTGTGTCGCGCCACAGGCCGTTAAGTTTGCCGATGTGCTTGCGCCGGCCCACCTGGCGAAATCCATTCGCCGTGCACATGCGAAGACTGGCAACATTCTCAGGGAAGACGCTTCCCTGCAGCGTCCAGATGCCGTTGCCCTCAGATTGACGAATCACTTCGCGCAGAAGCGCTCGCCCCACGCCTTGTCCGCGCGACGCCTCGCTGACATAGACGCTGACTTCGGCGACGCCGACATAACAGTTACGCGGAGAAACTG
>DATKKV010000036.1:0-2064 GCA_035542735.1 Bryobacteraceae bacterium | reverse complement strand
GGAGGGCTGAGTTGATGCTCAGCATCACCAGCCCGAAGGACGGTCGAACGCTTCGCATATTTCGCTGTGAATGCGGAAAACTAACTTCGGCCGAGAACCATTGCCGATAGCGAGGGGGCGGCTAGCCCCTGCCTCTCGTCCCAAAAAATACGCCGCCGGGCTCGAAATGTACCGTCCCGGCGGCGTCCGGTTTCAAACTGGTACGCTGCAATTCCCAGCACCTAAGTCTGAGCAATAGCGGAAGTCCGCCTTCACCTTCTCGCGGAGCTGGGCCGATGGTGCCCAGGCCTTCGGCAACGGAATCCCGGGACTGCTGTTGGATGCGTCGCTTCCTGCGAAACGGTGTCCGTAGGGGGGCCCAAAGGGTTTTCACCCCTAACACGACTGAAAGGAGTGAATCTGTTGTGTGGAGTCTGAGGTGTAGATTCCAAACTCGGTTGCGATCCGCGCGCGCCCGATCTGCGAGAAGTGTGCGACTTGGCCGCGTTCGCAGAATTTACTCTGGATTTTTCAATGACTTCGGCGATCTGCTTGTCCAGCTCCTCATGTCTCCAATCGGACGTAAAAAACGACTTCAGAACGTCGCGAGATTGTTTCCAGAGCTATGCCTAAATTTGGGTGATGTGGCCGATCAAGCGGCGTGGCTTTCCTTGGTCGTGACGACCTCGATTCCGTCGGCAAATCTGACACCGGCGATGATCTTGGGCAACTGATTTGTTCCTTTCAATCGACGCCAGGTTTTGGACGCTGCGTCGATCAGCTTGAACACCATCAGCCTGGCGGTCTGTGGGGACAACGATCCCTTGGTTCGAACTGTCCGGTGCCGGACCGTTGCGAACACGCTTTCGATCGGATTCGTGGTCCTCAGGTGAACCCAATGCTCGGCAGGGAAGTCGTAGAAAGCCAGCAGATCCTCGCGATCCTTTATGAGGCAATCAACCGCAGGCGCGTATTTGGCGCCGTATTTCTCGGCGAAGGTTTCGAGTGCAACCTCGGCCGTCGCGCGGCTTGGTGCCATCGAGATGTCCTGCAGGGCTTTCTTCATGCCGCTCTGCATGGAGCTCGGAACCTTGTTGAGCACGTTGACGGTCTTGTGCTGCCAGCAGCGCTGCCGCCGCGTGCCAGGGAAGACCTCGTCGAGCGCCTTCCAGAAGCCAAGGGCACCGTCGCCGACCGCCAGTTCAGGCGCGAGCCGCAGTCCGCGTCGGCGAATGTCGATCAGGAGTTCGCGCCAGCTCTGGGCGCTCTCGCGCACGCCGACCTGAAAGCCGATCAGCTCCTTCTTGCCCTCGGGCGTCGCGCCGATCAGAACCAGCATGCACTCGCTGTGATCCTCCATCCGGGCTTGCAGGAAAACGCCGTCGGCCCAGACGTAGACATAGCGCCGCGCCGCCAGATCGCGCTTCTGCCAGCGCTCATACTCGTCCTGCCATTGTGCCTTCAGGCCGGAGATCACCGACGGCGACAGGTTCGGCGCATCCTTGCCCAGCAAGGCAGACAGCGCCTCCTGGAAATCGCCGGTCGAGATGCCGCGCAGGTAGAGGATCGGCAGCAGGGCATTCAGGCTCTTCGTCCGCCGCGCCCACAGCGGCAGGATCGCCGAGGTGAAGCGGATCCGATCAGTCCCGGTCGCGCCGCGGTCCCTCACCTTGGGTCGCGCCACCTCGATCGCGCCGATCCCCGTGGCAATCTCGCGCGTAGGGCCATAGCCGTGCCGGACCACCCGGGTGCGGCCATCCGGCAGCTTCAGCTCCGCCGTCGTCTGCAGAAATGCGTTCAGTTCGATCTCCACCGCCCTGGCGAGCAGCTCACGGGCCCCGTTGTGCAGGATTTCTGTCAGTGGATCGTCAACCGACGAGGGCTGACGGAAAGGAAGGATGTTGGTAGTCTCGTTCATGGCGTATCGCTCTCCTTGAGAGGTTCTGGCAGGCTCGACACCCGCCTCGATACGCCGCCTTTCTCAACCCGTCATCACCCACTTTCCCGCATAGCTCGTTTATCCGGGGCAGAGGGGCATTGTTTTGCAACCCGCTTCAATCATCATCTTTGAATGACGACCATTAT
>DATKKV010000035.1:0-2588 GCA_035542735.1 Bryobacteraceae bacterium | reverse complement strand
GCTCCACGCGCGAGCTTCAAAGCCGGGCGGATCAGCCCGAACTACCAGGAAGAGCGAGATCAGCAACCCGACAAATAACAGGATCTGCCATGCCCGCCCCAGATCGACGTATTCGTAGCCCTGGTGTCCCCATAGGAACGCGTTCGCGTCCGAGAGTTTATGCTGGATGCTCATCCATTCTCCCGCTAGCGAGCCAACCACGATTGCAAGCAGGGCGGCGAACAGAACGTGCACACCGAGCTCCTGAAATTTCGGTTCCTTGCCGCTGATCAGGGGTCCAATGAACAACCCGGCCGCAAGCCAGGCGGTGGCGATCCAAAAGAGGCCTATCTGCACGTGCCAGGTCCGGGTGACGGCATACGGAAGGACGTGCGAGATCTTGATTCCGTAGAATCCGTCGCCCTCCACACCATAATGCGCCGTCACCGTGCCCAGCAGGATCTGCGCCAGAATGAGCCCGGAAATCACGAAAAAGTATTTCAGGGTGGCTCGCTGCGATGGGGTTGCAGCCCAAGTGCCCAAGGGATCGGTGTGCGGAATGGGTCCTTCCGGCTCAGACGCCTTTTGCGACGCATACCACCACACCATCGCGCAGATGCCGGCGAGCAGCATGATGATGCTGACGCCCGTCCAGAGCACGCTGTCGCCGGTGGGCCGATTGCCGACCAACGGCTCATACGGCCAGTTATTCGTGTACGAGACGGTCTGGCCGCGCCGTTCGGCCGCGGCCGACCACGCCGTCCAGAAGATGAACCCTGCGAACTGCCGCATGCGCGCCGGAGTCGAAACGCTGCCGGGCGGGATGGCGTAGGCGCTATTCCCATTGATGAAGATATCGGAGAAGTGCGCCAGGCACGATTCGAACGCCCGAGCGCGCACGGGTTCGACGGTGATGGTGTTCGTCGCGGCGTCGTAGCCGTTGTGCCTGTACATCTGTTCCAGACGGCCGAGCAGCTTGCCCTGATTTTCGGCATCGAGCTGTCCGTATGGCTTGGAAAAGTCTGCGTTCGCCCACTCGTCAAGAACGAAGGAAGATTCGCGATGCAGCCAATCCGCAGTCCAATCGGGCGCCACGTAGCTGCCGTGGCCCCAAATCGAGCCGACTTCCATGCCGCCGAGGGCCTGCCAGACGTTCTGCCCGCGGCCAATGTCGCCATCGGCAACGACAACCATACCGGTGGTATCGACGATCCGAGCGGGAATCGGCGGCTTCTCCTCATAAATCCGTGTGCCGATCCAACCTAATACCAAAAACGAAGCGACTACCACAGCCGCAAAACTAGCCCACAGCTTTTTCATTTCCCCTCCCCTCGAAAAAGCGTTCGATTTGGAACGCGCCGAAATCAGGTTCCCGCGCCTGTTCAGCAGAACTGGCGAGCGATGTTGTATTTCCGCATGCGGGACTGAAGTGTTGTCCGCTTCAGTCCGAGGCGGGCAGCGGCCCCATCCGCTCCGCCGACCATCCCCTTCGTTTCCTTCAAGGCCTGCAGAATGCGGGCCCGCTCGGAAATGTCGGTCACATTCGAAGCGCGGACCTGCAACGCAACTGCGCCGGGCCTGCCCTCGAATTCCGGCAAGGCAACGTGGAGCTCAGGCCCGTCGCTCAGGACCACCGACCGCTCGATCACGTTCTGCAGTTCCCGAATATTGCCCGGCCAGTCGTAGTTGGTGAGCGCATCCAACGCATACGGCGGAATGCTTTCGATGTTCCGATCCATGCGCGCCGCGTGCTTCCGGACGAAGTAGCGGGTGAGCAACGGAATGTCCTCGCGCCGCTCGCGTAGGGCGGGAACGTTCACTGGGAAGACCGCCAGCCGGTAATACAGGTCCGCCCGGAACCTGTTCTCCTCGACCATGGCCTTCAGGTCCCGATTCGTAGCGGCGACAATGCGCACGTCGACCTGGATGGTCCGGCTGCCGCCCACGCGTTCAAACTCCTGCTCCTGAACCGCGCGCAGTAACTTGGATTGCAGGTGCAGGGGCAATTCGCCGATTTCATCGAGGAAAAGCGTGCCGCCGTGCGCCGCCTCGAAGCGGCCGATGCGCTGCGCGATCGCTCCTGTGAACGAGCCTTTCTCATGCCCGAAGAGCTCGCTTTCGAGCAGTTCCGCCGGAATAGACGCGCAGTTCACCTTTACAAACGGCCGGCGCCGCCGGTCACTGTGCATGTGGATGGCGCGCGCGATGAGTTCCTTGCCGGTACCGGTTTCGCCTCCAATGAGCACCGTGGCATCGGTGGCCGCGACCAGGCGAACTTGATCCAGGACGGCGCGCAACGCCTCGCTTGATCCTACGATTCCCTCGAATCCGTTCGAATCCTGGTTGCCCTCAGACGCCACGAGCTCGCTTGGTTCGATCCGCGATACCAACACCGGCTGAACCGGCTCGCAACGAAAAGGGCTGGAAAAGGACCCGAAGTCGATCACTGCTGCGGTTGCCATCTGGTGTTTACCTCGATGTCTGATTCTGCCGCTTCTTCTCCCCGCCGAAAACCTCATTTAGTTGGGGACGGAAGTGGTTGGATGGTTCAACGCGCCAATACCACTTTTAGGGGAAAATGCGGCCCCACCGCACTAAAGCGGCGGAGG
>DATKKV010000034.1:0-3745 GCA_035542735.1 Bryobacteraceae bacterium | reverse complement strand
CGCGCCGTTGAAGCTGAGTAACCAAAGGGCAGTGAACACCACAATGAATGTCCAGAGTACGAGATGACCTGCGAAGCGGCGCGTGTGTGTCGCCCGCAAATACAGAATGATCCCGATCACCCAAAGTCCGCCTTCGACGATGAGCAATCCCACTGGCGAGTTGTAGAGGCCGAGACCATAGTAACGGTGAAAGCCGGGCGCCAGAGGCATATCCGGCCTGTGGCTGGCCCAATCGAGGACCCAATGGCTCACTACAACTGCGAACAGGACCCAGGCGCCGCGCCTGTTGCGACGAGTTAGGAAAAAAGCAGCGGCGAGGAGCGCGCCCCAAACAACGTCCATCGCCAGGCTGTGGCTCCAGGCAAAGTCATAGAGGTTCAGCGCGTTGACCCGGGTGATGCCGGGTCGAATACTGATGTGCTCAATGCCGACGCCGACGAAGATGAAGACCAACAGATCGGCCAGCAGGGCAGCGAACATGAGGGTGCTCACAGAAGTTTTTGGCGCCCAGCGTTTAGCTCCGAAACCGATAGCAAAGTGTCCCACGAACATGCGGTTTCTCTAATCGCGCCATGGTAAGGCAAAACCACTTCTCCGTATAGTGGAAGCTCAACCAGAGCGGGCTCTTAGCGCCAAAACCCTATTCCCGCAGGGATGTTGTTTGTTACGACCCAAATGACCATCGGGCACCCGCAACTTATTGTGCCCCGGCTGCCATCGCGTTGCCTGCGGCGGCTTTCGCTTCCTTGATCCCTGACTGGATGATCTGCTCCCAATCGAGGTGCGGGATCGGAGAGGCAGACGCGGCCTGATAAATCTTCAGCGCCTCTTGCGGACGGTTCAGCTTTTTCAAGCAGAGCCGGGCGGCGCTGAGTTGCGCGGTCAACGCCTGACGCTCGGATGGATAAGCCTTGGCCAGATCCTGGTATTCCTGCAGGGCGCGTTCGTATTCCTGCATCTCTTCGGCGCCTTTGCAGAGTTCCAGCCACAGCCCAGCCGGAGCTTTGCCGCCGCCTTGGTCGAGGAACTCGGCATAATCCTGAAATGCGGCTTCAATCTGATGCGCTTTCAGATGCAGCCCGCAGGTTCTTACCGTCGCATCAAGGAACGACTTCGTATCGCTCTGGCGGGTGTAGACCTGCCGTAGCAGAGCCCAGGCGTCAAGCGAATTCGGATTCTTGCCGACGTAGCCGGTCAGCAGCGATTGCGCTTCGGCTAACTGGCCTTGCTCCATCATCGCGCCGGCCTGTTCCAGTTCAGAGTCGTTGGTCCATGCGATTTGTTCTTCGATCGCTTTATTAGCCTTCTGCTCGACGCCGGAATACTTGATCCCCACGGCAGCGATCGCTCCGAACACGAATCCTCCGACGTGCGCCCAGTGCGCCACGCTGCTGACTTTTCCAAAAAGTGTGCCGTACAGGACTTCCATGGCCAGCCAGAGCGGCAAGAGCCAATACGCAGATGCTTTGAATCGCCATATGCGGAAGGGATTGCCCGTGCGCAGCATGCGGATGATGCTGAACCACCAGACCAGCGCCATCTCGATCTTCATCTTGGGGAAGCGTACGAGGAAGGCTCCCATCAGCGCCGCAACGGCCCCCGACGCGCCAAGCGTCGGAACGATGCTGGCGGGATTCAGCCAAGCGTGAAACTGCAGGGCAGCGGCGCCGGCTATCAGATAAAAAGCTGAGTACAGCCAGCGTCCCCAGGCGTCTTCCAGGACGAATCCTGCCAGCCACAGGAACCACATATTGCCGATCAGGTGCATCCAGCTGCCGTGGAGAAAGTTTGCCGTCAGATAACTGAGAGCCGTGGGATGCGCCGGAGTGTACGCGTATTGCTCCACAATGGAATCTGACGCCAGCTTCACATACTGCTCGTTCAGCGAATCCATCTGCGCCTGCAGGCGATCGGTATCCGGGAGGTGGTCTTCGTCGGCTTGATCTTCGGGTTGGTCACTGTCGGCTTCTGACTCCTCGCGATCGCGATTCTGCACGGCCGTCGGCTGTGCCGCAGGCGTCTGAACCGCTTTCCAAGCATCCGGATGGCTCTGCCTGAAGCCATCGACGAGTCGCTGCTCCTCTGGATGCAGCTTCAACTCGGGGTGAAGCGCGGCCAGCATCAGAATCTGTGCCTTTACTTTGCCCAACTCCCTCTGGCCATGGTTCAGCGAGCCTATCGTGAGAACGAAGACGAGCGTGTTGATGGCGATCAGCGAGAGCGTGATGACGGGCCAGCGCCGCGCCGCCATGTTTTCATGTCCGATGGGTACCAGGATCATGGGTCGTGCTTCTTTCCGGGGGAGGACAAGGTCTTTCTGCGCCAGTGTAGGGTCGAGTTGGAAGTGATCCCAGATGACCAGAGGACGTGGCCGATTCGTAACAAGGAAGAGAGGCGTCGCTGGTCGTTCGTCGTTGGCCGCTGGCCAACACTGCCAGGACACACGGAACGCGAACGACTAACGACTACGAGTCTCGAGGAGAGAGTGGCCCGACTAGTCTGCGGCGGCTTCGAGCGCCGACCGGTTCAGCGACGGGCGTTTGAGGAAGGCGGCGCGCTCGGTTTCGAACTGCTCCAGTTGGGCCCCGAATTCCTGCTCTTTCCATCCCATGACGGCGCCGATGCGCAGGGCAGCCTCGCGGCTGCAGGACTCGGACCAGCACGGCCCCAGGGCCACCGGGACCCGCCGCAGCAGGGCGTCTGCCAGCGTGACGGCATATTCGTTGCGGTAAGCTTCCACCACTTCGGCCACGATGTGCGAAGTGTGCGGGCAGATGGGCGCGCGTAGATCGGCGCTGACCAGCGCCATGCGGGCGATCTCCGTTGCATGCTGGCCGTGCCACTCCATCATGCCGCGCGCGGTTTCCTCGCTGATCGAACCCGCCCGGGCAATGTCGATGACCTCCTGGTCGAGCAGGGGATCGAGCGCCGTACCCGGACCCACAACGACGGCCTTAGGTTCTTCAACATTGATTCCGATCTTGCGGGCACACTGCCGGGCCAGCGATGCGGCCGTCGTGAGCTTCCCGCCGATGACCGAGATCATGCGAGCGGCGCCTTCGTCGCTGTGATCGTGCAGGAAATGGCGCCGGGTCACCGCCGAAGGCTTGTCGCCCGGCGTGCTCGCCAGAGGCCTGATCCCGGCGAAGGCATAACGGATATCGTGCGCCGAAAGTTTCGCCCTGGGAAACAATCCGGTGACGAGCTTCAGAAGATATTCGATTTCCTCAGCGGAAGGCGCGGTCCTTCCCGGATCGGTTGTGTCGGGCACTTCAGTCGTGCCCACCAGGATCTGATCGTTCCAAGGTAAGACAAAAACGGGGCGTCCGTCTGGGGCTTCGGTGTAGAGCGCCGCGGTAGGGGCTCCGGAGAATCTTGGTAGTACGATATGCGAACCGCGCACCCCGCCGATCAAAGGTTTTTTCGTCCTTACGGTGGAGCGCTGACAGATCCGGTCGACCCACGGCCCCGCACAGTTGATGACCCAGCCGGCGTCGACGCGCTGATCTTTGCCGGTGACGCGATCGCGGAAAAGCACGCCTCGGGCGCGCCCTTGCACGATGTCGACCGCCAGCACCTCGCTGTGATTCCGCACTACCGCGCCGGCAGACGCCGCCTCGAGCATCCATTCGGCGGTCAGTCGCTCGGGGAATTCGCACTGTGCGTCTTCGAAATTCAGCATGAGCCACTGGTGGCCGGCATCCAGCGCGCGCTGCACGCGCGTCATCTCCATCTCGCTCAGGTC
>DATKKV010000033.1:0-313840 GCA_035542735.1 Bryobacteraceae bacterium | reverse complement strand
AAGCGCTGAAAGTCGGCGAGACCATCAAGGCTCAGGTTCTTGAGGCCGACAAGGAGCGCCGACGCATCCGCCTGGGCATCAAGCAGCTGATTCCCACCAGCATCGACGAGTACATCGCCGAGCACAAGGCGGGCGATTCGGTTTCAGGCCGCGTGGTGGAAGTCTCCGGCCAGAAGGCGAAAGTCGAGCTGGGCGAGGGCGTGTTTGGCTGGGCCAGGCTCCAGGGCGAACAAAAGGCGACAGCCTCCGGGGGCGCCGTCAAGCCGGACTTGGGTTCGCTGACGGCAATGTTGGCGCAGAAGTGGAAATCAGGCGGCGGAGGGGACACGGCGGCGGCGGATGCCGTCCGCGCCGGACAGGTCCGTAGCTTCCTCATTGCCAGCATCGACGCCGCAGCCAAGCGGATCGATCTGGAACTGCGCTAAGGCGTGACGTTTTTGATCGTTACGCGTCTACTTCCATAAGTTGATCCGGAAGAGTGGAGCCGCGAGGTTGGCCCAGAACACGGTTGGGCAGTTGGACGAAACGGCGTTAATCCGGGCGGCTCAGGCCGGCGACCGCGCCGCGTTCGAGCAGCTCGTGCGCGCCTACGACCAAAGTGTGCTCCGGCTGGCGATGAATCTACTCCGCTCGACCGAGGACGCGCAAGATGTATACCAGGAAGCGTTCCTGCGAGTGTACAGGAACCTTGATAAGTTCCGGTTCGATTGCAGTTTTCATACCTGGCTGTACCGGATCGTCACGAATCTCTGCCTGGATCACATGCGGAAGCGCAAAGTGCGCAGGGAAGAGCCGACGATCATGACGACTCAGGATGGTCCGCTCGATCGCATGGACGCCGTCGCCGAGGAGCGGGTCGACGGAGATCCGCAACGGTTCCTGTTGAGCGGGGAGTTGCGGAAACGGGTGAAGGAAACGCTCGCCGGGTTCACGCCGCGTGAGCGCATGGTCTTCGAGCTGAGGCACTATCAGGGGCTCAGGCTGCGGCGGATCGGCGAGATTTTAGGCACGACGGAAGAGGCGGCCAAGAACTGCCTGTTCCGGGCGACGCAAAAGATGAGGGCTGCCTTGGGAGACTTTGTATGAGCGAATGGAATTGCGCATCGGCGAAGGACCTGTTCGCGCTGTACCTGTACGGCGAGCTTTCCTTCGACCAGGAAGAACGCGTCGAAACCCATCTGGACACCTGCGCCGCCTGCCGCGAGGCTCTGGAGCGGCAGAGGGCAGTGCACGCGGCTATCGATAACATCGCGATGGAACCTTCGCCCACGCTGCTGCGTTCCTGCCGCGAGGAACTGCATATGCGCCTGGCCGAGGAGCCCGGCGCCGCCCGGCACGGCTGGTGGGACCGATTCACGGAGATGGTGGCGGGTCCGGTGTGGAAGCCCGCGGGCGCGTTGACGCTGGTTGCCTTGGGATTCACCGCGGCGCGGCTGATTCCGCAGGGCGCGTTCACCAACGGGGGGCCGCTGGAAATGGGCATGGTGGAGCCGTCCTCGCGCGTGCGGTACGTGGAACCGGCGCCCAACGGCAAAGTGCAGATCGTGCTCGATGAGACGCGGCAGCGGGTGGTTTCCGGCGCACTCAACGACGAGAAAATTCGCGTGCTGCTGATTTCGGCGGCCAAGGACCCGTCCGATCCGGGCCTGCGAGCGGAAACAGTGGAAATTCTGAATACCAGCGCGCAGTTTTCCGAGGTTCGGGACGCCCTGATGGCCGCGCTGAAGGATCAGAACGCGGGCGTGCGGCTGAAGGCGATGAGCGGATTGAAACCGTTCGCCCAGCAGCGGGAAGTGCGGTCGGCTCTGACGCAGGTGCTGCTGGCCGACGCCAATCCGGAGATGCGCTCCCAGGCGATCGACCTGCTGACGAAGGGCCTGGAGAATCCGCCGGAGCGCTTCGACCGCCAGGTGATCGGCGCGATGCAGGAATTGATGCAAAGGGAGAATAACGCCTACGTGCGCCAGCGCTGCAGAACCGCGCTGGAGTCGGTGAAGGCGTCGACGGAAACGTATTAAGAAGATGCGTGGACTCGTTTTAGTGACGCTGACGGCCGCGGTCGCAATGGCACAGGGGCCCGCGGTGATGACGCAGGAGGGGCCGTTTTTCGTGCGGACCATCATAGCGCCGATGACCGGGAAGGCTCCCGCGACGCTTCGCGTGGTTTCGAGCGGCAACGTTGTACTGCGCGGGTCCAAGAACGACCAGGTGTATTACAAGCTGGTGCAGAGAGTAAGGGCGCGCTCGAAGGAGGAAGCCGACCGCTTGTGCGGGCAGGTGAGCACCGCCACCGTAATCCCTCCCTTGGTGAGCATGGCCACGCTGACCGTGGTTCCTGCCTCCGCTCCACAAGTGACCAACGACCTGGAAGTCGCCGTGCCGGGCCGTGTGGTGCAGACCATCGTGCTGGCGCAAACGGGAAGCGTCGAAGCGTATGACCTGGAAGGCAGTGTGCAGATCGCTGCGGCCACCGGCGTCCGCTGTGACCGGATCCGAGGAAATGTGAACGGGCACAGCGCCGGTGGCGAAATCCGCCTGGGAAAAATCGGCGGTTCGGTGGAGTGTTCCTCGGGCGGAGGGTCGATCTTCATCGAAAGCGTGGCTGGATCGGCGCTCTGTGGGACGGCGGGCGGCGAGATCGTGGTGAAAGAAGCCGGGGGTCCTCTTGCTCTGACCAATGGAAGCGGAAACATCCAGGTGGATCGCGCGGCCTCCTCGGTGGAAGCGCACACAGGCGAGGGAGTGATCGAGGTCAATCAGGCAGGCGGCCAGGTGATCGCCGATACGCGCGGCGGGTCTATCCAGATCGGCTCGGCGCGCGGCGCGCGATGCGAATCGGCTGCGGGAGCGATCCGGGTCAGGAATATTTCCGGCCCCCTGACCGTACAGTCGGCAATGGGGAGCATTCTGGCCGAGTTGATTGCCGGGGCGCGCATTGAGGATTCGCTGCTGAACGCGGTTTCCGGCGACGTCACGGTCATGATTCCGTCAACGTTACCGCTCTCCGTGATGGCGGTAAACGATTCGGGCGCGAATCCGCGCATACAATCCGATTTTGCCGAGCTTCGTTCCAAGACGTTCGGCTTCAGCCGTCCGCCGGCGGTGGCCCAAGGCCAGATCAACGGCGGAGGACCCCTGCTGCGCATCAACGTCGCCTCTGGGATCATTTATTTAAAGAAGTTGAAGCAATAAGGGGATAAGATGCGGTTTGCTTTTTTCATTTTTCTCTGCGCCGGACGGATCTTCGCGCAGGGTAGTTACATCGGCATCGGCATGCAGGAGATCAGCCCGCAGCGCTCCTGGGCTTTGCACCTGCCCGAGCCGTCGGGCATCGAGATCACCGAGATCGTGCCCGATAGCCCGGCCGAGAAGGCCGGACTGAAAGTCGGCGATGCGATTCTGAAGTACAACGGCCAGAAGGTGGAAGGCATCGCGCAGTTCGCGCGGCTGGTACGCGAAACCCCGCCCGGGCGCGACGTGAAACTCGACATCAGCCGCGATGGCGCCATGCAGCAGGTGACGGTTCGCGTGGCCCAGCGCAAGATGCCTCGGCCCGACGGAAATGACGGTCCGATGGCGATACCCTTCCAGCTCCAGATTCCGGATCTTTCGCATAGCGTCCCCGCGCTGCGGAGCGCAGTATTGGGCGTGGAGGCGGAGGCGGTCGACGGCCAGCTCGCGCAATACTTCGGCGTTAAGGAAGGCGTGCTGGTGCGCTCCGTGCTGAAGGGATCGGCGGCGGAGAAGGCAGGCATCCGTGCTGGCGACGTGATCGTGCGCATCGACGACGCCCACGTGACCGCGCCCGCGGACATTTCCAACCGCGTCCGCATGCTGCGCGGAAAATCGGTGCAAGTGGCCTTGGTGCGCGACCACAAGGAGTTGACCCTGACCGCGACCATCGAGGACGTCCCGGGCGGGGTCATTCAGATCACGCCGTTCCAGGTGCATCCGAACCCGAATCAGCCCTAAGTGCAGCTTTCTCGCCTGCCGCTTCCTTCCGTGTCTGTATCGGAACCGCCATGCGTGAGCATGCGGGCCGGCGGTCAACCCGAGCCTCCGTTCGCCGCCCAAGCTCTTCCGATCGACTGCACGCGAATCAGCAGTTCCACCTCCTTGTGAGGCACACTCAACGCGGCGGCCACGTGGGCGGCGTCTTCGCCCCGGCGCAGCATCCGCAGCGCCTGTACTCGCCTGTTCAGATTGAATCCGGTGCGCGGAGGCGCGGGTGCGGTGTTTGCGGCCCGCTCGGCTGCGGCCAGCCGGACCGTCAACTCCTCGATGCGTCTCTGCGATCGCTGCTCGTTGCGCCGCATCTCCAGTTTGAGAGAAGCGAACAGAGCCAGTGTAGAGATCAGTCCCGCCGACAAGAGCAGGTAGGGGAGCACCGCGATCAGAAGCGTCAATTCAGCGTCCGCAGCCTTTCCTGGCGGCTGATCACCTGGTGCACGCGCACGCCGAAATTCCCTTCCACCACCACCACCTCTCCCCGCGCGATCACGCAGTTGTTGACGATTACCTCGACCGGCTCCAGCACGGACCGGTTCAGCTCCACGATCGAGCCGGTGGTGAGCTTCAGGACGTCTTTCAACACCACCTGCGCCCGGCCGAACGAAACGCTCACCGGCAATTCCACGTCAAGCAGCAACTCGAACGTCTTCGAGTTTCCCGGCCCGGTGACTCCGCCTGCGGCCGCCGCCGTTTCCTCGATCCTCGCCACGGGATCGCACGCCTGCGACGCGGCCAGCGCGTCGATGAGGGCGGTCTCCACTCCCAGTACGAGCACCGCCCGTTCCGCCCCGAACTGGACCTTCAGCGCCGCCGCCCGGGCATCCGCGAGTGCCGTGGACGATTCCTCGCCCCCCGCGCAGTTCACCTCGCGGCCGAGGCGCGCGCCCATCGCGCCGGCCAAGCCCGAAACGGCCTGGCTCACCGTTTCCAGATACGTGGACTTCAGGGTTGCGGGGTCGCTCTCCTCGATTCCCGCCGCTCTCAATACCCGGCCGCCCGCCGAGGTCCAGCCGGCTTCAGAAGCCGCCACCCAGACCGCCCCACCAATGCCGGAAAACGGCTGCTTCCATCGCAGTGTTGCGTCGGCGGGAGCCTCGTGCAACGGTTCGATCTCGATACGCGGACGCTCCCCCACCATCGTCTCGAAGACGGCAGCCAGGCGCGCGGAAAATTCCTCGAACAGCCATTGGCGAATGTCGGTGGCGCTATTCATGGGCCATCTCCTTATACACCGCTGGCGTTCGGCCAGCGCTTCTCCATATAGGCGCGCAGGCGGAGGATCCCCTGGGACTTCAGTTGTGAAATGCGCGATTCGTGCAGCCGCACGATCCTTGAGATCTCTCGCAGCGTCAGCTCCTCGTGATAGTACAGGCTGAGCACCGTCTTTTCGATGTCCGGCATCTTGCCGATCGCCTCGGCGAGCAGCTTCTGCAGTTCGCTGCGCTCCAGCAGACGCGAAGGCCAGGCCTCTTCGTCGCCGGAAATATATTTCAACAGGTCGCGGCCGTTGTTATCGTCTTCGGGCGCCGCACTTTCGAGGCTTCCCAGATTCAGGCCTCGTACCTCGACAAGCCATTGGTGATACTCCTCAATCGATACGTCGAGCTCCGCCGCGATCTCCTCTTCGGTGGGCATGCGATGGAGCTTCTGTTCGGCGCGCGAAATGGCCGCCTCTATCTGCTTGGAGCGCTTGCGCTGTTGCCGCGGAGCCCAATCCAGGCCCCGCAGGCTGTCTAGAATCGCTCCTCGGATCTTGTACTCGGCGTAGGTCTTCAGCTTCACGTTGTGCGAGGACTCGAAACGGTCGATGGCCGAAATCAGCCCCACGATTCCCGTCGAGATCAGATCGTCGAGGCTGACGCTTTCCGGCAGCCGGTCATGAATGCGCCGCGCGATCAGGCGGACCTGCGGCAGATGCTCCAGAATCAGCCGCTCGCGCTCCTCGGCTGAGCAGCCGCCCGCTTCGTAAGCCTGGGCGGCATAAGGATTCGCGGCACTGTGTTCTCGTTTGGTGGCTTGCTTCATGCGGTAACTCCGAGCGCGCGGCCGGGTTGCGGAGTCTCGCCACGCACTCGCCCAGCGATGAATTCCCTAGTGGCCGGCTCCAGATCGTCCGGGATTTGCTGGCCCGTGCCCAGAAAAGAAATAGGCAGACTCCGCCGCGACGCTTCGTTGATCAGCGCGCCATAGCGCTCCGTTTCGTCCAGGCGGGTGAAGAGAAGCTTCTTGGGCCGAAACATCTCATATCGATCGATCGCGCGGGACAGATCGTCAGGCTTCATCGACGCCGGAAGCACCAGGTGCGTATCGATCTCCGTATGCGTGGCGATCAGCCGTGCCAGCTCCTCGCCGTCGGGCATTCCGGCCGCGTCCAGCCCAGGGGTATCGATGAAAATGCGGTCCTTGGCGCGATGCTCTTCGATCGCCTGCCCCAACGCCACGGGTGTCTCCACCGCGTCGAAGCCGATGCCCAGAATCGCCGCCAGGGACCGCAGCTGTTCGACCGCCGCGATGCGGTACACGTCGGCCGACAGGATGTACGCGGGCTTCCGCGACCTGAGTCCGAAGCGCGCCGCGAGCTTCGCCAGCGTGGTAGTTTTCCCCACGCCCGGAGGCCCCACCAGCGCCATTACCCTGCCCGGCGTCGCGTCGACGGCGAACAGATCCTCCAGCACAGCGCCTTCGGCGACCTGTCGCGCCAGATCCGGATCGAGTTCGTTCTCCAGCAGCAGGCGCTGGAGGTCGCTCCCCGGCGCTTGCGGCAGCGGCATTGGCAATCCTCCGCCGTGCAGCACTTTCGCCATACGCTCCATATCGCGCCTCAATTGACGGATGTCTTGCGCCAGCGCCTCGGTGGTAAGGGAGCGCACCGGAGCATTCGCGATGGTCGTCGCGCTCTCCGGCTTAGGCTCCGCTTCCGCCTTCGGAGGCACGCCGAACACCACTTCATATGCACCCAGGCTCCTGGTTTCCGGCGTCGACGGACGGGCGTTGACGAGCAAGGCATCCTCGCCCAGTTCCTTGTGAGCCAGCTCAATCGCTGCCTCCACTGTCCCCGAGAAATAGCTTTTTAATCTCATGGTTTTTTGCTCACTGGATTAGGCCCATGGACACGACGCGCACGCCCGCCGGAACCTCGTTATGCGAGAGCACCGACACGTTCTGAATCTGTCCTTCGATCATCTGGCGCAGATAAAATCGCGCCGCCGAACTAGTGATCACCGCCACCGGCGAATCGCCCGAGCCCACCGCGCGCGTCACCTTGTCGAGCATTTCGCGGATCGTCTGCGGCGCCAGGTTCAGGTGGCTGGACTGTTCACCGTATTCGATCGCCCTCTCGATCGTTTGCTCTATCTGCGAGTCGACGAAGAACGCCGGCAGATCGCCCCCGGAGTTCAGGTACGGCTTGACCAGCATGCGGCGAATCGAATGGCGGGCATATTCCGTCAGAAGAATCGGGTTCTTCGTCATCGGCGCCGCCTCGCCCAGCGATTCGAGAATGGTCACCGCATCCCGAATCGAGACCCTTTCCCGCAATAAGTTCTGCAAGACCTTTTGCACGGTAGCCAGCGGCAGCAATTTCGGGACCAGATCCTCCACGACTCTTGGATTCTCTTCCGTGACGCGATCCAGAATATTCTTGGTGTCCTGACGGGAGAGCAGTTCATACGCATGCCTGCGGACTAGCTCCGCCAAATGTGTGCCTAACACGCTGACCGCATCGACGACGGTGTATCCCTGCGACCGGGCGAAGTCGACTTTATCCGAGGGGATCCACAATGCCTGGATGCCGAACGCCGGCTCCTTCGCAGGGATGCCATCGAGCGGCGGCGCGGCGCCTCCGGGATGGATTGCCAGGTCGCAGTTCTGCATCATCTCGAAGCGAGCCAGTTCCGCGCCTTTCAGATACACCACGTACTCGCCGGACTTGAGCTGCAGATTGTCGGTGACGCGAACCGGGGGCACCATGAAGCCCAGGTCAGTCACCATCTGCCGGCGGATGCCCGCGATGCGGCGCATCAGCGGAGAGTTCTGCGCTCCCTCGACCAGCTTCACTAGGCCGAGGCCGACCTCCAGGGCCAGCGGCTCGACCTTGAGCAGCGTTTCGAGATTGTCCTTATTTGCGCCGGCGGCGTTCGGCGCGGGCTCGGGCGTCGAGCCTTCTTCCCGCAGTTTCTTCTGATTCATCCGCCATCCCGCGAGCCCCACGCCTGAGCCAAGGAGCAGAAACGGCAGCGTCGGCAGGCCCGGGAACGCGGCCAGGGCCACAAGAACGCCTCCGGACAGCATCAGCGGCTGAGGATTGCTGAAGACCTGCCTCTTCATCTCCGAGCCGAGCATGCTGTCTGAGCTGGCTCGCGTGACGATCATGCCGCCGGAGACGGAGACCATCAGCGCGGGAATCACGGTAACCAGCCCGTCGCCGATGGTGAGCACGGTATACGTCGCCAGCGCGCGCTTCAGGTCCATACCGTGCTGAAAGACGCCGATCAGGAATCCGGCGACGATATTAATGGTAGTGATGAGGATGCTCGCCACCGCGTCGCGCTGGGTGAAGCGCGAGGCTCCGTCCATGGCGCCGTAAAACTCAGCTTCAGAAGCCAGATTTTTCCGGCGCGACCGTGCCTCGTGCTCGTCGATCAGCCCGGCATTGAGGTCGGAATCGATCGACATCTGCTTGCCGGGCATAGCATCCAAGGTGAAGCGAGCCGTGACCTCGGAAATGCGCACCGCTCCGTGATTGATCACCACGTACTGAATCGCGATCATCACGAGGAAGATCACGATGCCGATGATGTAGTTGCCGCCCACCACAAAGTTGCCAAACGCCTCAATCACCTGCCCGGACGCCCGCGTCCCTTCGTTGCCGTGAATCAGGATCAGACGAGAGGATGAGATATTTAGTGCGAGACGGAACAGGGTTAGCAGCAACAAAGCCGTTGGGAAGACACTGAACTCTACTGGCTTGGTGATATACATCGAGACCAAAAGGACAATCACAGCGACCGTGATGTTCGTGCTGATCAGGATGTCCAGAAGAAACGACGGCATCGGCGCGATCATTGCCATCACGATGCCGAGCACCGCCAAAGGCACGCCGATTTCACTTAGGTTTCCAAAAGGGGACGATTTCCGTTTCAGCGCGACGGCTTGCGCCCTTGGAGCGATTCCACGCGAGGTTCTTGTTGTGGAAACAGGTGCAGGTTTAGCGGCGGCAGCCATCCGTGGCCGGAGTAGAGCATTTCAGCCGCCGGATTCGGGCGTCGGGACCACGGATTATTCCTTGTCAAGATGGCCCCTGGCGTCAGCCAAGGGAACCGGCCTCTACTCATCGCAACCGAGCGAGAACCGTAAAGCCCTGCAGACTTCCGCCAGTCGAGCGGAACTGAGCCGTGCCACGCGCCGGCCCAACCGCCGCTGGGATACCGTGATCGCGTTGTGCAGATTCACGGCGCAAGGGCCTTTCATTCCATCCTCCTCGTCCAAAACGACCTCGGAGGGCACGCCTCGAATGGTGGACGTCACTGGCGCGACGGTTGCTGTCGTTAAGTGACCGAGGGCACTCTCTCTCGTAAGGACGACGACGGGCCGGCGTTTGTCCGGAGCCGGAAACTCGTAGAGACGAACATCCCCTCGGACTATTCCGGCCATACTGCTTGGGACTCCCAGAGAGTCGACTCCGTATCCGCCGGCGGATGTTTGGCATAGCCCGCGCGGTCGCGCTCCTCCAACGCGCGGATTTCCAGCTTGCGAAGATGCTCGCGCAGCGCGTCGCGCACCAGCGCTGAACGATTCCGCTTGGTCCGCCGGGCCGCCCGGTCCGTAGCCTGCAAAAGTTTCTTATCGAGGACGATTTGCACGGTTTCCATGACTGTGGACCCTACTCCATAGTTTACTCCACAATTGGATTCAATCGGCTAACGCAGCTACAATGTATCAATGGCCGCATCCGTCGAACAATTCCACACGTCCGGCTTCATCCGCCTCACGCGGTCTCAATTGATTGGCACCCTCGGCGGATTGCTGCTTGCCTTGCTCGTCGCCGCGCTCGATCAGACGATCGTCGGCACGGCCGAGCCTCGCATCATCGCGAACCTGTCCGGCTTTGACCGCTATCCGTGGGTCACCACGGCGTATTTGCTCAGCTCCACCGTCTCCGTGCCGATCTTCGCCAAGCTCTCCGATATCTATGGCCGGAAATGGTTTTTCCTCGCCGGGTTGATCCTGTTCGTGGCCGCTTCGGCCTTCTGCGGAGCCTCCGGTCAGCTGCCTTTACCTTTGGACGGGATGAATCAGTTGATCCTGTTCCGGGGCATCCAGGGCGTCGGCGCGGGGATTCTGGTGGGCCTGACGTTCACTATCGTCGGCGACATTTTTTCGCCGGCCGAGCGCGGCAAATACCAGGGCATCTTTGGAGCGGTCTGGGGACTGGCCTCGATCTTCGGCCCAACCCTGGGCGGCTGGCTCACCGACCATTTTTCCTGGCGCGCGGCGTTTTACGTCAATTTGCCGGTGGGAATCATCGCCGCTGTCGCGGTATGGCTGGAATTCCCGTCGTTCCATCCGCAGGGCCCGAAGCGCAGCGTGGACGTGGCCGGGGTGCTGACGCTCACCTCCTGCCTGATTCCTCTGCTGCTGGCTCTCACCTGGGTCACCGAGTACGGCTGGTTGTCCACACGAGTGACCTCGCTGCTCACGTTCTCCGCCGTCATGCTGGCGGCGTTTCTCTATGCTGAAACCAAGGCCAAGGAGCCCGTGATTCCCCTGGCTCTGTTCCGCAACCGGATCATCGGAACGTGTTCACTGGCCGCCTTCGTGATGGGCATGGGGATGTTTGGCATCATTATTTACCTACCTCTGTTCATGCAGGGCGTGATGGGAGTTTCGGCCACGCAATCAGGCTCGCTGCTGACGCCTCTGATGCTGTCGGCTGTGGTGGGAAGCATCCTTGCCGGACAGTTCACCCATCGCGCGGGCAAGTATAAATTGCTCGCCGTCGCTGGGTCGATCCTGATCGCCGCCGGCATGATCCTGTTCGCCCGCATGAACGCCGAAACGCTCCGCGCCGAGGTCGTGCGTGCGATGATTGTCTGCGGATTCGGCCTCGGATTAATCCAACCCGTGTATACCTTGGCCGTGCAGAACGCGGCACCGCGGGAACATATGGGCGCGGCGACGGCGTCGACCCAGTTCTTCCGTTCGATCGGCAGCACCATGGGGGTCTCGATCTTCGGCAGCGTGCTGCTCACCATTTACCATGGCGATTTCAACAAAGGCATCCCCCGCGGCACGCCGGACATCGCCCTGAGGCCTTTTTCCAATCCCCTGATGCTCGCCCAGATCCGGCCGCAGTTGGAGGCCGGGTTCGGGCGTTATCCGGGTGGCCTGAAGTTATTGAAAATTCTGCTCGATAACGTTCGCTTTGCGCTGGTCCACGGCATTCACGCGATTTTCGTCGCCGGCGCAGTCATCATGTGCGCTGCGATCCTTCTCAACATCTCTCTGCCGGAGGTCGCATTGCGCGGCAGGACGAAGATCGAGCCGGAAATCGGATAGTTTTCGGAAAAGAAAGGCGGTCCGGGTCGGAGGGGGCCGGACCGCCTCTGGATGCACCCGAACCACTTCCCTGTTGAGAGGAGACTTGTACAGGCGATCCAAGACTACGCCGTGAAAGAGGAAACGGCCTGCGAACTGAGGAGCCGGATCTCTGTCCTAACTCCACACATAGTTGGACGAAGTTCTGGCAGAAAAGTTGCAAAAGGATGACAGCGCTGCTAACTACTTGGCGCTCTTGGAGGTTTTGGTAAATAGGCTGAGCAGACCACCCAGCGAGGAGCTTTTCTTCTTCGACGCCTCCGCGCGACCGCCGTTCAGCTTCTCGGCCAGCTGTTGGATGCTCTTACCGAATGTCGTGCTCGACGGCGCTGGTTTGCCATCCATCAGCGACTTCTGTACCGCCTCGTAATCGGTGGGGAATACGTCGAACACCTCAGTGTGCAGCGCCGTGGCGATCACCTCGCGGCTCAACCCAATATCGCGCAGGTAGCGGTTCACAACAAGGCGGATCTTCCAGCGGCCGATCCGGTTCGCGTCCAGATAGGATAAGGCTCGTTGGGCGGCCTGAAGCGCCGGCAGTTCGTTGGTGGTCACCAGAATCAGATCGTTCGCCAGGCGAGCCTGGTTCAGGCTCCATTCGCCGTAAACGCCGCCCGCGTCGATCACCACCGCGTCGTAATTGTGGCGCGCGTAGTCCAGAACCGGGGAGGGGTCGCGCAGTTCATTCGCGCCCTCGACAAGGAGCTCCGGCGCCAGCATGACGTCGATGCCCTGGACCTGCGTAACCATCGAGTTCCACAGATCGTGATCCAACTCGTAGGAGCGGGTTAGGGCGTCCACAAAGCTATAGATCGATTTGATCTTCAGCAGGAATGAAAGGGTTCCAGTCAACGGGTCCAGGTCCGCCAGGAAGACCCGCTTTGCCCCGTTGCGCTTCAATTGAAACGCGAGATTGCAGGCAATGGTGGAGGCTCCGCAGGCACCTTTGGCCGGCATCACCACGAAGATTTTCGCCGCTTCTTTCCCGGCCCCGTCCGCGGGCTGAAGGCGGGACAGTTTCGCGAGCACGGCCTCGATCTGGTCGCCCGTAAACTGTTGGATCAAAAAATCCGCCGCGCCAGACCGAAGGCAGCTTAGCATGGCGTCCGAATCGGTTCCGGTGAGCAGCGCCACCATCTGAATGTTCGGTCCCAGACGCGAGACTTCCCCGAGAAGTTGTAGAGCTTGCTCCCGATCCGAGACGACGTCGAGGAAACACAACTGCGGCGGTCCGCCATTATTGTCAACGACTTCCCGCGGAGACGGGTAGGTGCGCATATAGCTCACCGCAACGCCTGGCAGATGGGTCGCCAGCAGCGGGGAAAGCTCCTCTGCCATCCGCGCGTTCGGACTGATGACTACCGCCCGTTTCGAGGATGCAGGGGTGGTCTCAGTTCTGTGCATAGCCTCTGGGGGACCAATTTGGGATCAGTTCCAAACTAGTAAATCGGCTGCTGACGATCATAACATGAGAGGCATTTCGCCTTCCTTCTACTAACAAAGTGATACCACCGGACGATGAGACCTCATGGCTCGGGGCTAATCCCTGGGCAATGAGAGAGTATCGGGCTAGAGAGAGCAAATGACCAACCTGACTGAGATAATCGCGCCCACCCCGAACGGGCCCCAGCTTTCCTCGATTAAGAGGGTCTCCGTGTGTGACACGCAGCCGGTGACTGCCGAAGGCGTCCGAACCCTCATGTCCGGATCGCCCGACATGGTGTTCTCCGACACAACCGGCTCGCTGGCTGAGGCCCTGGATCTGGTCAGGCGAACCTCCCCCGAGGTTCTCATGCTGGACAAAGCCTTTGGCATCCAGGCGATTCTCGACTGGCTGGCCGACCTGAAGGCAAACGAGTCCCAGTCTACCGCAATCGTCATTTGGGGGGTTTCCGTCACCGAAGCGGAGGCGCTGCGTTTTCTCCAGGCCGGTGCGCGCGGCATCCTGCGCAAGACGGCGGGCATCCCAGTGATCTTGGCGTGTTTGCGCACGGTCGCTTTGGGCCGCAGTTGGATGGAGGACTGCGTTTTCCGCGATTCGAACCGCGCCGATCGCTATCCCCGCAGCGAGCTGACGTCACGCGAGCAGCAGGTGCTGGAACTGGTGGAGCAGGGTTTCAAAAACAAGGACATCGCCGCCGAACTCGGCATCCGCCCCGGAACGGTGAAAATCCATTTGAAGCATATCTTCGAAAAAACGGGCGTGCGCGGCCGCTATGGCTTGGCGCTCAATGGCCTGAAGGACCGCGGACTGGTTTCGATTCCCGCTTAATCTTTGCGCCTGGGTAACCCCGCGCCTTTGCCTGTTATCTTAATAGGTAGTGCGCACCCTTGTTGTCCTTTCCCTTGCGGCCGTCTGCGCCCGCGCTCAGTCGCCCCTCGTAAAAATTCTCTCCGATGAACTGGAGCGGAATTTCAGCGCTCTCAAGACAGCGGACCCCGCGCCGTATTTCCTCGGCTATGAGGTCACAGATCAGGAAGAGGACGCGATCCTGGCCAGTCGCGGCTCTTTGGACGGCCAGAATCACCATCGCAACCGCATTCTCGACATCACCATTCGAGCCGGATCGCCGGAGTTCGACAACTACCGCCGCAATGGCGCGGACCGGCCGCGTTTCACTCTGCCGACCCGCATCGCCCTCGATAACAATCCGGACGCCATCCGCAGAACGATCTGGCTCACCACCGATCGGGTCTATCGCAGCGTGGCCCAGCGGCTGATTCGCATCAAGGCCGACGAAAAACTCCGTTCGGCAGCCGCTGACGGCTCGGCTGATTTCTCCACCGAGCAGCCTCAAACCTACTTCTCCACGCCGCCCGCGCTCAGGTTCAACTCCGCCGAATGGGCCGCGCGTCTGCGCAAGCTTTCCGCCGAAATGGCGAAGTATCCAGGCGCTATTAATTCCAATGTCGCGGTGGAAGCGCAGCGCGTGATGACCACGGTGGTCACATCCGAAGGCACGCGAGTTGAATCCGGCCGCCTGTTTGCCCGCCTGATGATCACCGCTCGTGGCAAATCTTCGGACGGCATGGACCTGGCCTCGCTCGAGACGTTCGAAACCGGCGACCCTTCTTCGCTTCCCACGGACGCGCAGATCCTCGAAGCCGTCGAACGCGCCGGGAAGAACCTTACCGAGTTGTTGCATGCCCCCCCGGCCGATCCGTATGTCGGTCCAGCGATCCTGTCGGGGCGGGCCGCAGGTGTCTTTTTCCACGAGATTTTCGGACATCGCATCGAAGGCCATCGCCAGAAGGATGAATCCGAGGGGCAAACCTTCACCAAGAGTGTCGGCAAGCCGGTGCTGCCTCCGTTTCTTTCCGTCGTTTTCGATCCAACACGCGTCGAATACAACGGCGTCACGTTGAACGGCACCTATGCCTATGACGACGAGGGTGTGAAGGCCCAGAGAATCGTCTCGGTGGAGAACGGCATCCTGAAAACGTTCCTGATGTCGCGCTCGCCCATCGCAGGGTTCCCCAACTCCAACGGGCACGGACGCCGCTCGCCCGGCTACGAGGTCGTTTCGCGGCAGTCGAACTTGATCGTCGAGTCCACCAACAAGGTTAGCGACGCGGAACTCCGCAAAATGTTGATCGAAGAAGTGAGAAAGCAGGGCAAGCTCTATGGCCTTTACTTCGACCAGGTCACCGGCGGTTATACCACTACCGCCAGCCGCGGATTGCAGGCCTTTACCGTGATTCCTCTAATCGTCTATCGCGTCTATGCCGACGGCCGCCCCGATGAGCTGATTCGCGGCGCCGATATCGTTGGCACACCGCTCGCCAGCTTCGAGAAGATCGTAGCGACCTCCGACAAGATGGAGGTCTTCAACGGCATCTGTGGAGCCGAATCGGGCAGCGTGCCCGTTTCGGCGGTGGCGCCCGCGCTGCTGGTTTCACAGATCGAGATCCAGCGCAAGGAGCGGTCACGCGACCTGCCTCCGTTCCTGACCCGGCCCTCGACGGAGGTTTCGAAATAGATGATCCGCCGCCTCCTTGCCGTTTCCGCCCTCCTGGCCGCATCCGCCGCGCTGCTGCTTCCACAGAAAGCCGGCGACGACCCGATCCTGCGCGCCATGCGCGACGAACTGGATCGCTCCCGCCAGCTTCGCATTGTCGGCGGCGGCGACGACGCCCCCTATTTTTTCAGCTACGATCTGACGGACGTGAATGAGCTGGTGGTAGCCGCCGTGCTCGGGTCTCCGATCTCGGTCTCCCGCACCCGTTTCCGCGCGCCGCAGATCGACGTTCGGGTCGGCAGCTACGATTTCGACAACACGGGCCATATCTTCAGCGGCCGCTATACCGGAACCCGCTTCGACTCGTCATTCCCCTTGGACGACACGTACCCCGCGCTGCGCGACGCCCTCTGGCTGGCCACCGATACTGCCTATAAGACCGCCATCGAATCGATGTCCCGAAAGCGGGCCGCTCTGAACGCCGCCGCGGCGCAGGCGGAGAAACTCCCCGACTTCGCTCGCGTCGCGCCGGTGAAAAGCCTGGCCAAGGTGGTCCACCGGAAAATCGACGATCCCGCCTGGACCGCGCGAGCTGTGAAGCTTTCCGCGGTATTCAACTCCGTCCCGGAAGTAATCGCCTCCGGCGTCGACCTGCAAATGCTAGACGGCGCCACCTATCTGGTCAACAACGAAGGCACCGAACTGCGCTACGACGACAGCCTCGCGCTTATGTTCGCCCGTGCAGAGGGCCAGGCGCCGGACGGCATGATGGTGCGCGACGCGGTCGCGTTCCAGGCGCTCGATCCGGACAAACTTGCCTCGGATGCCCAGATGCGGCAGGCCCTCGCTGCGGTAGCCGAGAATGTTCGCGCTCTGGCCCATGCTCCGGCGGGCGAATCGTTCTCCGGGCCGACGCTGTTCGAGCCTCAGGCCGCTGCTCAGCTTCTCGCGCAGCTGATGGGCGACAATCTGCGTGCGCCACGCAAGCCCCTGGCTGAGCCCGGCCGCAACATCAACTTCCTCCCCAGTGAATTCGATACCAAGCTTGGCTCCCGCATTCTTCCCGACTGGATGGATATCGTGGATGATCCCACGCAAGCCACCTGGCAGGGCAAGCCCTTGGTGGGGAACTACGAGTTCGACATCGAAGGCGTGCCGGGCAGGCCGGTCACCGTCGTCGAAAAAGGCGTCCTGAAGAGTTTTCTCACGACGCGCCAGCCCATCAAGGGCTCGTCGACCTCCAATGGGCACGCGCGCCTGTCCGGAAGCTATGGCGCGCACTCGGCGGCCATCAGCAACTTGTTCGTGAAGGTATCCCAAACCGATTCGCTGGATTCGCTCAAGAAGAAGGTCATCGAGATGTGCAAGGATCGCGGCAAACCCTACGGCATGCTGGTCCGCAAGCTGGATTTTCCCTTTTCCGCTGGACGAGGCGAATTGCAGACGCTGGCCCAGAGCGGATCACAATCCGGAGGGTCGGTGCGGCCTATCAGCCCCCCGATCCTGATTTATCGCGTCTACACCGACGGCCGCGAGGAACTGGTGCGAGGCCTCCGTTTCCGCGGCGTCTCCACACGATCCTTGCGCGATATTCAGGCCGCATCCCGGGAGAGCGCCCTGTTTGAATACGTAAACAATGGCGCGCCGCTGGCGTTGATGGGCACGGGAGGGATGCTCGCTCCGGCCTCGGTCGTTTCACCGGCTCTCTTGTTTGAGGAAATGGAGTTTGAACGGCCGCAGGAGCAACTGCCGAAGCTTCCGGTTGTACCGCCTCCGCCGTCCGGTCCGTCTCAATAACTTACTTCATGCGCCTGATCACCCGGACCATCTTTCGGGAAATTTTCGTTACCGCCATACTGGGCGCGGCGCTGTTCACGTTCGTTCTGTTCCTGCAGCAGGCAAGGCACCTGTTTGAATTTCTGGTCCGCACGTCCGGCCCGCCGAAGACCGTGGCGTACATGTTCGCGCTGGTGTTCCCGGTGATGCTTCCGTTCGCGATTCCCCTGGGAGTGCTCATCGGAACCCTGGTGACGCTCAGCCGCATGTCCACCGACGGCGAGATCACGGCGATGCGTGCCGCCGGCGTTCCCGGGCGCCGCGTGGTCCCCGCGATTCTGCTGTTCGGATTCCTGGCCATGCTGTGCGCCGCCGCCGCGTCGCTATGGCTGACGCCGTGGTCGATCCGCGAAGGGATCCGCGTGCGCAACGTGCTCATCGCCAGCGAGCTTACCGCTGACGTTCAGGCGCGAGTGTTCGAGGAGCAGTTCCCCAACAAAGTTCTCTACGTGGGCGACGTGACCATCGGTCCTCCGTCGCGCTGGCGGCAGATCTTTGTGGCGGATATCACGCCGGCAGGCGAACGCGGTCCATCGGCATCGGAGCGCGGTGAGAGTCCCGTCATTACGCTGGCTCCAGAAGCCATCGCCTTGCCCGACGCTTCCGCCAACCGCCTGCAACTCTCGCTCAAGAACGGCAGCACCTATGAAGCCGGCAAGGACGTCGGCGATTATCACATTACCGAATATTCGGGCCAGGGCGATCAGGCGCTGTACGCCGAAAAGCCAAAGGCCGCCACCGTTTCCAAGCCGGTGACCGAAATGGACACCAAGCCTTTGTACAAGATGGCGTATAAGACGCCGGCATTGGACAAGACTTCGAAACTTGATGCGCAGATCGAGTTCAATACGCGTTTCGCGCTGCCGCTGGCCTGCATTCTGCTGTCGCTCGCCGGAGTGCCGTTGGGCATCACGACGCGCCGGGCCGGCAAGTCCGGAGCCGTGGTGCTGACTGTCGCACTGGCGCTGATCTATTACATCGGTCTCGGCACGCTGGTGAATCTCTCAAAACAGGGAAAGCTATCCGCCGCGCTCGCGGTCTGGCTGCCGGACCTGATCTTCGCCCTGTTCGGCATCGTGATGATGATGCGCCTGGAGATCCCCGGCGACCGCGACGTTGTCAGCCGCGTGATGAGCTTTCTGCGCAGCTTGGCGCATATTCCCCAGCAGCAGCAGCAGCGCGTGCAGCGCGCGCTGGACCGCCAGCAATCGAAGATCCGGCGGGGACGCTTCCCCCTGGTGCCACAAATCATCGATCGCTACGTGCTGGCCAGCTTCCTGTTCTACTTCTTCATGCTGCTGTTCACCTTCGTGGTAATCTTCCATGTGTTCGAGTTCTTCCAGTTGCTGAGCGACATCATCCGCAACTCCATACCCATCACCACCGTCTTCTCCTACCACTTCTTCCTCACGCCGCGCCTGATTTACGATTTCGCGCCCATCGGCGTTCTCGCCGCCGTCCTGGTCGTCTTCGCCATCCTCAGTAAACACAACGAGATCACCGCGTTTAAAGCCTGTGGCATCAGCGCGCATCGCCTGGCGGTGCCGATCCTGATCTCCTGCTTCTGCTTGAGCGGCGGACTCTTCGCCTTCGATCACTTCTGGGTTCCCGACGCAGACCGGCGGCAGGATCAGCTCCGCTCCATCATCAAAGGCAAGCCTCCGCAGACCTATCTGCATCCAGAGCGCAAGTGGATCAATACCGAGCACAATCGCATTTACTATTACGAATACTTCGACCCCTCCTCGCGCGTGATGAGCGGTGTGAACGTCTATGAAATCGACCCCAGCGTCTATCGCCTGAAGCGCCACATTTTCGCCAAGCGCGCCCGATGGGACGATGGGCTGGGCAAGTGGGAGTTTCAAAACGGCTGGTATGCCAATATTCAGGGTACCCGCACCCGGGGGTTCGATTCCTTTACCAGCCGTTACTTCTCTTTCGACGAAAAACCGGAATATTTCATGCGCGAGGCCAAGCAGTCGCGCCAGATGAACTTTCGCGAGCTGCAGGATTACATCGCCGACCTGCAGCACAAGGGCTTCGACACGGTAAGCCTGCAGGTCCAGCTAAACAAGAAATTCTCCGTGCCGATGTTCGCCTTCATCATGGCTATGGTGTCTATCCCGTTTGCATTTCTGGCCGGGAACCGCGGCGCGATGGCCGGCGTGGGCGTCAGCCTGGCGATCGCCATCGCCTATTGGTCACTCGACAAGCTGTTCGAGCAGGTCGGCGCGCTCGGCCAGTTGCCTCCCGAGATGGCGGCGTGGTCCCCCGACGTGATATTCTCTCTTGCCGGACTGTATTTCCTGGTCCGCATGAGGACGTAAATGGACGTTTACATCGTTGAAGCTGTTCGCACCCCGATCGGCCGCGGAAAAGCAGATGGGGCACTGCACGGTATCCACCCGGTGGATCTGCTCGCGCAAACCCTGAATGCGCTGGTGGCCAAAGCCGGACTCGACCCGCGCCACGTGGAAGATATCGTCTGCGGCTGCGTCACGGCCACCGGAGAACAGGGCACCAACATCGGCCGCCTGGCTGGTTTGAAGGCCGGATTCCCCATCGAGACGCCTGGGCTCCAGTTGAACCGCTTTTGCGGCTCCGGCCAGCAGGCGATTCACTTCGCGGCGCAGGCCATCGCCGCGGGCGATATGGAGATCGCCATCGGATGCGGCGTCGAGTCGATGAGCCGCGTGCCGATGGGCGCTGACGCCGCGCTCACCGAGGAGTTTCGCGCGAATTTCCCCGTTCCTTTGCTGCACCAGGGGATCTCGGCGGAGATGGTAGCCGCGAAATGGAACATTTCGCGCGAGGAGATGGACGACTTCGCGGTGGAGAGCCACTGCCGTGCCGCGGCAGCCGATATTTCAAGCCAGATTTTCCCGATCGGCGGCCTCGACCGCGACGAAGGCGTCCGCGCCAATCCAGACGTCGCGAAAATGCGAGCGTTGAAGCCGGTGTTCCGGCCAGATGGGGTGGTGACGGCGGCCAATTCCAGCCAGATCTCCGACGGCGCGGGCGCCGTTCTGCTCGCCAGCGGCCCGGCGGCGGATAGGCTGGGCTTGCGCAAGCAGGCGCGCATCGTTGCCCGAGCGGTGGTCGGAAGCGATCCTGAACTGATGCTCACAGGGCCCATCGCCGCCACCCAAAAAGCGCTGAAAATGGCCGGCCTGACCGCCGCCGATGTTGACGCGTTCGAAATCAACGAGGCCTTCGCCTGCGTGCCGCTCGCCTGGGCTCGGGAAATTCAACCTCCCGCGGGCCGATTGAACATCCAGGGCGGCGCGATCGCGCACGGCCACCCACTGGGAGCCACCGGCGCTGTTCTGATGACCAAGCTCGTCAACGTCCTAAAAAACAATGGCGGCCGCCTCGGCCTGCAGTCGATGTGTATCGGCTACGGGATGGCGACCGCCACGATTATCGAGCGTATCTGAGCGTTAGAAGATTAACTTAATCGTCCACTGCACAATGCGCGAGGTCACGCCGCCGCCACGCGCCGTGTCGAACGTCGTTGTCAACTGCCCGAAGGTGGTCGAGTCCGTCGACGTAGTCGGTCCGGCGAAGTTCGCGTTATTGAAGACGTCGAACGCCTCCAGTGCAAGGTGGAAACGGAGCCGCTCAAAAATCTGCGTGTCCTTCGCGATCGAGAAATCCTGATCGAAGAAGTGCGGTCCGCTGAAGCCGTTGTAGGGCAGGTTCCCAGGCTGGCCCGGAGCCGGAATCGCGAAGCACGGAGTGGTCTGGCCGGCAGTGCAGAAGTTCGCCGTGCTGGTGGAGCCCTTTATCGTAAAGAGCCCGAGCTGTGGGTTGATGAAGTACACGCCGCTGCCGGTGCGATACACGCCGATGTTGTTCTGCAACTGCTGCGTAGTCACGTTCATGAGAACCGGCGTCTGCGCAATTCCCGACCCTGTGGTGAGGCGGGCCGAGGAGATGGTCAACGGGGCGCCGGTCGACCAGTGCGTGAAGCCGCTCACCACCCAACCGCCGATAATCGAATCGGTCAGCCGGTTCACGCCAGAGGCGAACTTCTTTCCGCGGCCGAACGGGAGCGGATACGAAGTCGTCATCCCGAAGGAGTGGCGCACGTTGATCGCCGACACGAATTTATCGAGCCGCGTGTTTTGTAGCGACTGATAGTTCTGGCCTTCCGTCTGCGATGCGGCGAAAGTGGTATCGGCCAGCACTTTGCTGAAGGAGTAATTGGCGAGAAGGAAGAAGCCGTTAGAATACTGGCGCTTCACTTCCACTTCGAGACCGTCGTAATAGGACCACCCGGCATTATTGACCTGTGAGGCAGCGGCGGCCCAAGGATTCGCCACGAAGAAGTTCAGTGGGAGGCCGTTGGCCGCGCCCGTTCCCGCCGCACCCATCACGTTGGTGCGGTAGGTGGGCGAGGTCCGGATGGTATTGAACATCGAGTAGATGTTGTTCTGCGTCAGGTTCGTGATGAACCCACTGCTGCCATAGGCGGCGCTGTTGGCCACGCCCGCGAACAGCTTATCGAGGATAGCGGTCGGAACCTGCCCAGGCAGGTTGTTGTAAGCGAACGTGCCGGACAGGCCGTTGCTCTTATCGATGTTGTAATTGTTCTGAGCGTTGTTGAATTCCTGCACCAGGCCGTTGGTGTTGAGATTCAGCTCATTGACGCTCCAACTCCGGTACTGTTTCACGGCGTGGTTGCCGACGTAACGGGTTTCAATCGTGTACTTCTTCCACAACTCACGCTGAAGACCAAATCCCCAGTCGAGCACGTACGGGGTGACGAGATGCGGATCGTAGTTCACCAGATTCGCAGTGCCGCCGCTGTTAATCCAGTTGGCAAGCTGCGAAACCGGGAACCCGCCGGTCCCAGGGGTCGGGGTTGGCAACGGAAGGCCAGTATTCGCGAAGACGCCGGTGGGCGTGCTGTTCGAGAACGTGCTGAATAGTCCGGTGTTCGCCGTCGTGGCCGGCGTGTAGAACGTAAATCCGTCCTGCACGAAGTGCTGGGCGAAGTGCGCGCGGATGACGGTCTTGCCGTCCGCGAAAGGCGTATAGGCGATCCCGATAAACGGCCCGAAATTGTTCAAATCCCGGTTGGTGACTGGATGGCCGTTGCTGCCACCCTGAAGCGTTAGGATCGTGTCGGTCGCGCTGTTTACGTTCCCCGGCTGGAACAGGTTCGCCACCGGAACGCCCGAGATAGGGGTGGGACCGAACAGGCTCGAGAGGTTGTTTTGAGGCAACAGAACCAGCCCGTTGCGAGCGTCGTAGGGCCCCTGATACTCCCAGCGGACGCCGTACTGCAGAGTCAGGTTTCGGCGCACCTTCCAGGAGTCCTGCACATAAGCGGCAAAATTCTGCTGGATCGGCGTATATTGCTCCGGAACGTTGGGCACGTAGCCGGAGGTAGGCGATGTGTGATTGAAGCCCTGGCTGATGGAGCCGAGAAGACCGACGTCGTTTACGAAGACGGAATTCGCCAGCGTCAACTCCGCCGCGCTGATGCCGGGCAGCGTCGCCGAACTCAAGTTGTCCGGATTGGCTGCGTTCACCCCGAGAGTCGTGCGAGGAAAAACCGTATTGTAGAGATAACTCGTCGCCAGATTCCGGCGGTACTCACCGCCGAACCGCATCTGGTGCGTTCCCTTTACCCAGGCGAAGTTGTCCATGTACTGCTGTACCGGGGAATTGCGTCCCTGAGGAAGGTTCGTCGACGTTAGAATCGGGCTGGTCGCCGTGGAGTAAAGAACCTGATTCCCGCCCGTATCGGAGAAGTTGTACCCATAGGCGAAGCTGACCGGAGCATGCGTAACCCCGATACGGACTTCATTGGTCATCGTCGGGCTGATTGTGGTGGTCCAGGCCCCAACAAAGTCCTCGCGCGCGGAGACCTGTCCGCCACTGAACGGTGAGCCGACGAACTGGGGCTCGATGCCGTTCAAGAGATCCGGCGTCGTGTTGTAATTCGCCCGATTCCAAATAAACTGAATGGCGTTCCTCTGGCCGAGCTGCTGGTCCATACGGACGGTGTAGCGGTCCTGATTATTCACGCCCGATAGATTGAAGGCATAACAACGGATGTTAACTCCGTCACCGCTGCCGCAACCCGCGTCGGTCAATCCGCTTTGGGGCACAATCTTGGAATACAGAGCCGACAGCGTCGGATTGAGAACTGGCTTCAGGCCGGTATTCCCGATGGTTCCAATGTTCAAGAGGTTTACCGTCACCGGAGACGCGCCGGATGGGGTGTAGGTGAACAGGCCCTGTTCCGCGCTCGGCGTCATCACGGTGCGCTCCCGGGGCTGCGCGCGGGGTTCGCGATAAGCTTCGTAGGCAAAGAAGAAGAACGTTCTGTTCTTCGCGTTGTAGAGCTTGGGAATGCTGGCAGGGCCGCCTATGGTGGTGCCAATGTGGTTCTGCAGCTGGAAGGGCCGCTTTACTCCGGTGGCGTTATTGAACCAGGTGTTCGCGTTCAGAAAGCTGGTGCGTTGATACCAGTACACGCTCCCGTGATAGTCGTTGGTGCCCCTCTTGGTCACCATGGAGACCTGCGCCGCGCCGAATCCGCCGTCGGTTCCGATGCCGCCGACGCTGACGTTGATTTCCTCAATCGTATCGGCCACTGGCGCACTGAGAGCGAAGAACGCGCTGGTTTTCACCGTGCTGTCCTGCACGTTGATGCCGTCCTGCGTAAGGTTCGTGTCGTTGCCGCGCAAACCGTGTACGAACGCATCGCCGCCGGTGACGGAAGTGGTATTGGGGGTCAAAATGCCGGCAAACGTCTTCACCAGATCGAGCGGGTTGCGCGTGGGCAGAGGCATGGAGCCGAGCTGCGCAGCGTCGACCGTGTTCTTCAACTCGGCCGAATCCGATTGCACTGCGGTCTGCTCCGCCTGAACCACCACTTCAGATCCCGTCTTCGCGATCTCCAGCTTCACATTGATGCGCGAAGTCTGAGAAACGTCGACGCGGACGTTCGTCACCTCGGTTCTAGAGAACCCGGAGAATTCCACAACGACCTTGTAGCTGCTGTTCGGCAGGTTGGTGAAGGTGTAAACACCTTCGGCGTTGGTCCTTGCCTCGTACGTTCTACCCGAGCCGAGATCGGTGACCGATACCAAGGCATTGGGCACCACGGCATCCGTCGGATCGGTGACGGTTCCAGTCAGAGTTCCCGTGAGCACCTGCGCGTCTGCCAGATGAACGGCCAGCAGCAGAGCAAGAACGGCAAAAAAGGAGAATATCCACCTACGGTGATTCATGTCTTACCCCCAGCAAAGATTGCGAAACTATTCCTATCAGGCTACAGCAGCAAGTCGTCCGCTTCAAGTGATAGCTGTAGCTTCTTTGTAAGAATCCTTACAAAGAACCGATTTTTAGTCCATAGTAGAACGATGGTAGAAGATGAATTTTCTTTCACGAGGCCAGAGGACGACAGCCAGAAGATGCCGGCCCGACAAAGGATTTTGGTTAGTTTACAACAGGTTAACAGGGCCTGCAAGAGGCTCCCGTAGCATGTTTGAAAGAATCTTTACATCAACCGACCAAAGTCGATTCCGGCTGCCATTGGCCGAGCAATTCCTCGGCCCGCTTCTTGGCCTGGGCGATGCTGGTCTCCTTGATCCGCTCATAGCCGCGGATCTGATCGGGCAGCGCGGCAATCTCCAGCGCCAGGGAAAGATTCTCCTCTGTGAGCCGGTCGAGCGTGCGGGCGATCAGGTCCCGGTACCAGCCGATGAGGTCACGCTCCAGTTTTCGATGCTTGGAGCGGCCAAAAATGTCCAGCGGCCCTCCGCGCAGGCCCTTCATCGAGGCAAGCATCTTCAGAGGCGCCTTGAACCAGGGTCCGAAGGCGATCTTCTTCTTGAAAAACCGCCGTAGCATGGGCGGATGCAGGTTATAGGAGATCGATTCCACCTGCGACCAGGTTTCGCGCACGTTCTGCTCAAAAGCGGGCTTGGTCAACAGCCGCGCGACCTCGTATTCGTCCTTGTAAGCCATCAATTTATACAGATTGCGGGCCACCACATCGGCCAGCTCGGGCGATTTCTGCGCCACCCGGTCCACGTACTCCGAATACTGCCTCGCGTAGGCGGCATTCTGATAGGCAGTCAGTTCCGCTACGCGATCGAACGTTTCCGTGCGCTTCTGCTTCGGGGCAAGAAGCGCCTCCACGGACGCCGCCTCGTGATAATACTGGCGGCCCCAGGTGAATACCTGCAAATTGCGCTCGACATCCACGCCGTTTAGTTGGATCGCCTGCTCGATCGCCCCGAGCGTCACCGGAATCAGGCCGCCTTGCCACGCGACGCCGAGCATAAACAGGTTCACCGCCATGTGGCTGCCGAATAAGCCTTCCGCCAGGCGCGACGCATCGACCACCACGTTATGCCCCCGCCGCGTGACCAGTTGGACGGCCTCCATCATCCGCTCCGGCCCGGCGATGGGCGTGCGGGCGCGAATCGTGTCGATGGTCGGCGCGATGTTCGAGTTCAGAACCGCCGTCGTCCTTTCGGGCGATGCGGCCTTCAATATGTCTGGGCTCGCCGCGCCGATCAGGTCGAATCCCAGGATCACGTCGGCGTTGCCGGCGTTGGTTCGCGACGGCGCCTCGATCGGCCCACGGCTGAACAGAATGTGAGACACCACCGCGCCGCCCTTTTGCGCCGTCCCGGTCTGATCGAGCGTATTCACATACAGCCCGTCGGCCCAGCCCGCCGCGGCCAGCAGGGCATTGATCGTCACGACGCCCGTGCCTCCGATGCCAGGGCACACGATGCGATACCCGTCGCAAACCGGAGCGATTTCGCGCGGCATCGGCACCTCGGCATCCGGCAGCTTCGGCAGAGGCGTCCGGCGCAGGCCGGTGCCTTCCTTGATCTTCACGGTAACGAACGAAGGGCAGTCGCCGAGCGCGCACGAGTAATCCTTATTACAGGACGACTGGTGGATGCGCATTTTCTGGCCCAGTTCCGTCGCCACCGGGTTCAGGCTCATGCAATTGGCCTGGCGCACGCAATCGCCGCAGCCCTCGCAGACCTCCTCGTGGATCATCAGGCGCTTCACAGGCTCGGCGTACTTCCCCCGTGAGCGCTTGCGCCGGACCTCGGCCATGCACTCCTGGTCGTAGATCATCGCCGTGACGCCCTTTTCCTGGGCCAGTTCGGCTAGCGTGCGCTCCAGTTCCGAGCGGTCGCGAAGCTCGGCGTTCGACGCCAGTTCCGTGTACTGATAGCGCTTCAGATCCTCGGTCAGAACGATCGTGCGCCGCACGCCCTCAGCTTCCAGCTTTTTCGTAAGCTGCGGCACGGGCAGGGCTCCGACGGCGTCCTGGCCTCCGGTCATCGAGACATGGCCGTTGTAAAGAATCTTGTACGTGATGTTCAGGCCGCTGGCGATCAGCGCGTTCACGGCGAGCTGGCCGGAATGGAAAAACGTTCCGTCGCCGATGTTCTGGAACATGTGCTGGTGGCCGGTGAACGGAGCCATGCCGACCCACGTCGCGCCCTCGCCGCCCATGTGCGTCAAATGCGAAAACGCCCGGCCCGAATCGGCCAACCGCATCGCCATGGTGTGGCAGCCGATACCTCCGCCGCCCACCGCACCCTCCGGCAGAATCGTCGATCGGTTATGCGGGCACCCCGAGCAGAAATTCGACGCGCGGATCGCCAGCGCCTGCGGCCGCGGCTTTTCGGCGAGAGCTTTCAGGAATCCCACTCGAGCGTTGATATTCTCCGACTCATAGCGCTGATTCAGGACGCCTCCGAGAACCACCGCGATCTTGTCGGCGTCCAGCTCGCCCGTTGGCGGGAACAAGGGCGCGCCTTTGGCGTCAATCTTGCCGAGAATCGCCGGATGCGAGGAACTGGCGTACAGCGCGTCGCGCAGATGCAGTTCCAGGAAGCTTCGCTTCTCTTCCACCACCAGAATGGTTTCCAGGCCCTCGGCAAAACCGCGCGCGAATTCGCGGTCCAGAGGAAACGTCATGCCGAACTTCGCGATGCGGATACCCAGTTGTTTCAGATCCGATTCGCCGATGCCGAGATCGCGCAAGGCCTGCATCAGATCGAAATACGATTTGCCGGCGCTGGCCAGCCCCAACCATGCCTGCCTTGCGCCGCGCCAGCGGTTGACCTTATTTAAGCGGGCGAACTCAATTGCGGCCTGCAGGCGCCGCACGTTGACCTCATGCTCCAGCGCCAACGTGATCGGCGGGGCCAGTCTCGGATCGACTGTCTTTTGATAGCCCTGGGGAATCTGGATCTGCGGCTCATCCGGATCCACGACGACCGTCCCGCCGCCGTCGCAAATATCCGTAACGAGCTTCAATCCCACCCAAGCGCCGGAAAATCGCGACAAGGCGACGGCCATCAGGCCGTACTCAATGATCTCCTGCGCGTTTCCGGGGAACAAGAACGGTATGCCGACGTTGGCCAGGCTGAAATCGCTCTGATGCGGAATGGTAGAGCTCTTGCAGCCATGATCGTCGCCGGCCAGCACCAGCGCGGCGCAGTTCTTGCCGGTTCCGGCCAGGTTCGCATGACGGAAAATGTCTCCGCAGCGGTCGACGCCGGGGCCTTTTCCGTACCACATGCCCAGCACGCCATCGACGTTGGATTTTCCCACCACGTCGTGAATCTGGCTGCCCATGACGGCGGTCGCGGCCAGATCCTCGTTCAGGCCGGGGCGAAAATGGATGCCGTATTCATCCAAAAGCTTCCTGGAACGGCCGAGGGCCAGATCGTAACCGCCCAGAGGTGAACCTTCGTAGCCGGAGATGAACGCGCCCGTTTTCAGGCCCGCGCGGCGGTCGCGGCGCATCTGGTCGATAGGCAAGCGGACCAGAGCCTGGATGCCGGTGAGATAGACGCTGCCTCGCTCAACGGTGTACTTGTCGGAGAGGAGCATGCTAACCTCGCATCGTACCATACCGTGTTTACGCGAATCGCGCTCATCTCCTTGTTGCTGCTTGCGGGATGTTCCCATCCCGCCCCGGAGATCAAGATCGCCATCGGGGGCCAGGCCCAACTGATCTACCTGCCGGCCACCCTGGCACAGGAACTCGGCTTTTACAAGGACGCTGGCCTCAATGTCACGCTGCTCGATTTTCCCGGCGGAGCCAAGTCGCTGGAGGCTCTCATGGGCGGCAGCACGGACGTCGTCTGCGGATTCTACGACCACACGATCCAGATGGCCGCGCAGGGTAAGGATCTGCGGGCGTTTGTGGCGATGCTGCGTTATCCGGGGCTCGCGCTGGCGTCGCCCAATGCCAGCCGCATCGAGGATCTGAAAGGCAAGACGGTGGGCGTGTCCGCGCCCGGCTCCTCCACGCATATGTTTTTGAATTACTTGCTGGTGGCTCACGGCATCAAGCCGGAAGAGGTTTCCAACGCCTCCATCGGCATGAGTGCGACGGCCGTCGTCGCGGTGATGCACTCAAAGGTCGACGCAGCGATCATGACCGACCCCGCGCTGGCCATCGTCCGCAAGCAGATGCCCGGGCTTCACATCCTGGCCGATACGAGAACGGCAGACGGAGTGAAGGGAGTGTTCGGCGTGAAGAGCTATCCTTCGGCGGTGCTGTACTCCAAGTCCGACTGGGTTGAAAGAAATCCCGAGACAGCGAAAAAGCTGGCCGGCGCTATCGTGAAGACGCTTTCCTGGATGCGCACGCACAGCCCCGAGGAGATTCGCGCCAAAATGCCCGCCGCGTTTCGCACCGAGGACGTTGCCACCGATCTCGAAGTGCTGAAAACCGCCCAGGCGATGCTGTCGGCCGACGGGAAATTCTCACCGGAGGCAGTCGAGGCGGTGCGCGCAGTGTTGAGCACATCGCTCGAAGCCGTGCGAACGGCAAAGATCGACCTAACGAAGACCTACACCAACGATTTGGTTCCTTGACAAACAGAGCCTGTGTGACAACGCGCTTTACGCGGAAATTTTCCCTGGCGAAAGGGACTGACCACTGTGTCCCCGACCCACAAACGCCGCACTTTCAACAAATCGTGTTCAGTGGACACAGTGGTCTGTCCCCTTCGCTCCCGCAATGCCAGTCAAAAAGGAAGGTTTCCACACAGACTCGAACAGGATCGAACCGTCCATGACCGGCGTTATCCTGATTTTGGTCGGCTTCACTTTGCAGTCCGCGCAGTACTGGGCGGTGCTGCTCAACGTGAATGTGCGCTAGAAATCGCGCGGTAAAATAAATCCATGCACCGCCTTCTCCTTCACAACGACGACATTCGAGACGCCGGGGAACGCTTTCTTTCTCCCGGCCAGGTCGGCCTGTTGAATGGATGGGGCGTCTTCTCCACGATTCGCGTCGCGGATGGAGTGATGTTCTGCTGGGAGCGGCACTGGGCCCGTATGCAGCGCGACGCGGCGCGCATGCGCGTCCCGTTTCCCGATAACGCCAAATGGCTGGAAGAGCGGCTGTACCACCTGATCGACGCAAACCACGCGGCCAACGCCACCCTGCGCGTGGTTATCGTCCGCAATCGCGGAGGAATGTGGGAAGGTCCCGCCGCGGCCGAGCGTCCGTTTGAAACCATCGCTTTTACCGCGCCCCTGAACAACTGGGGGGACGCGATGAAACTCGGCGTCGTGCCGCACGCCCGCCACGCGGCCAGCGAATTCGCGGGCACCAAGTATCTGTGCTGGGGAGAGAACCTCGCCCGCTATGAGCGCGCCCATGAGCAGGGCTTCGACGAAGCGGTGCTCCTGAACGAGCGCGGCGAAGTGGCCGAGTGCACGTCCGCCAACATCTTTATCGTAAGAGGGAGTGAAGCGTTTACGCCGCCGCTCTCCTCGGGCTGCCTGCCGGGCGTGACGCGGACGTTGCTGCTTGAGGAGATTCGAGTCCCGGGAATCGCCGTGTCGGAAAAAGTCCTGCTGCCTGAGGACCTCGCCTCCGCCGACGGCGTCTTCGTCACATCGACCACGCGCGATTTGATGCCCGTCGCCGCCATCGACGGCCTGAGTATCCGGCGAGGCCGCAATGTTCGCGACAGCTTACAGGAGGCATTTTCGGCCTACATCCGCTCCTATGTCGCCTCGCATGCGCGGGAGCCAGAGAAAGTGCTCTAGGCGGCGGAGCGAAGGTTATAATGCTCGCTATAGTTTGGCAACACGATGCAACTTGCCTGTCCAAAATGCGGGACGCGAGATATTCGCGTCTCTCATAAGCAGAGTTTCGCCGAGGAGATCCGGGCGCTGTTCGGAATCTATCCTCTGCGCTGCCGGCGTTGCCGCGCTCGTTGGACAACCAGCGTCTGGGCCGAAGGAGCGTGGAAATTCGCCCGCTGCCCCCGCTGCTACCGCCAGGATCTGACCACCTGGAGCGAGCAATACTATCGCCCGCCTCGCTGGACCCTGATTATGCTGCGCTGCGGCGCGACCCCATATCGCTGTGCCATCTGCCGCTGCAATTTCGCCAGCTTCCGCCCTTGCAAGGACAAGAATTCCTGGCGGCCGGAGAATAGGCCGACGGAAGAGACGGCATCCACGAAACGCGAACTCTGAGTGGGATGGCGCGGTTCGCGCCCGGAAAAATAAGAATGGTTCCAAGTGACCCGTCAGTCAGCTCGTTCTCCAGCCGGCATGCACGACTAGAACATGGCATCCGGTAACGGCGTGACGTTGGCCCTTAACTCCCCGCTGCCGGTTTTACCCGACCTCGGATCGAAGCGCTGGTGCGCGTCCGCTGTCCCGTTCCGGTAGAAACCCGCCCCTCGATACGGCCTTTCGCTCTCCGGCAAAGACGATCTGCCTTGCGGCAAACCCCCTCGGTCGGGTCAACGTTCCTGGCCTGTACCTTCGGAACGATTCCGAAATCTTCCCTGGCCCGTTCAGCGTCGAACTCCCGCCCCCGGTCGGATTTTTTATGTCCTTCCGGGGCGCGATCCGTGCTCGCCGCCCGTTGCCTGGTCCAATTCCGGAACTCATCGCCTGTCTTCGAGCCTCTGCTCCCCGTCAGGATTTCTCAATCCCTTCGGATCGTTGCGCTCAGCCCGATTCCAAACGTTGAGGCCTGCCTTCGCGAGTCGCCCGATCTTCCTTCGCTCCCCGCCACGCTCGAATAATTACTTATTACTTTGCGCGTCGGATCATCGTTCCGGATCCGCTACTTCCCGCCAGGCTCGCTTTCCTTCGAACCTCTTGGAACCAAGTTCATGATGCACTTAAGTACGATTACAGTCAAGTTAAAAGAGAGAGAAAGAAGGGTTTTCCCTCAAAAAATATCGCCCTTAAAATCAATCGGTTACAGGAAGCAGCCAGTGAATTCTGTGTGGATAAAACACAACATCGAAATACTGTTTTAAGGTTTATTGCCGCCGACCAAATGGAGGATCCTTCCCGTGTCCGTGGCTACCCAAAGATGCTCCGGATCGGGCCCAGCAAGGATCACCTGGCGGCCCGTGGCCTTATAGTCGACCTTCATTTCCGTCCATGTCTGAAAGTCGCTGCTCTCCAGAATGCGCACTTTTCCCGGGATCGGCGCGGTGTTCATCTTTCCGGTGGGCTCGACGCCGGCCAGGAACGCGCGCGGGCCGTTAAACAACAGCGCATCGATCACGCGCGGAGACTTGTCCCGAAATACACGTCCCGTCTTGCGGTCCGCCAGCCGGTAAACATCGGAAGGCCACTGAAAGGACTCGTCGAATCCCATCACGATCAGCCCTTCCTTCGCCGTAATCCGCGCGCTCGTGACGATTCCTTGCAGCGGCACGGAAACTACGCTCCAGGTGGCGCCTCCGTCGGTGGTCTCCGCCATCAGCGTCAGCGATGGGATCGCTTTGCGCTTGGCGGCGCTCTCCGGATCCATCCAGGCCGGCAGCGAGCCTCGCATCCCTTCGTCGCGGCGCGGCGGTTGCGAGCCTCCGAAGATCACTCCGTTTTTCGAATTGGCGAAGACAATGTGCGTATAGGCGGTGAAGGCCGGATTCCCCTCCGGTTTCTTGGCCGCCTCCACCGGGCTCCAGCTGCGGCCCCCGTCCTTTGTCTCGACGATGGTCTTCTGCAATCCGACGCCGAAGCCGTGGCTCTCGTCGAGGAACCAGACGCGCAGCAGCAGCCCGATCATGGTGGGCGGCTCCAGCTTCTTGTCCGGCTTAAGCTGGTCACAGAGCTTCTTCCAAGTCCTCCCGGAGTCGACCGTGCCCCACAGCGCCTTGTCGGTGACCATCCAACCGAGCTTTTCGTTCAGGAAAAAGACGCTGCGCGGATATTCGCGAAGCGGCGCCTGCGTCCAATGCGCGCCGCCGTCGGAGGTGAGGATCGATATATGGCGCTCGCCGCCCGACGCGAGGTCGTAAATCGCGCCCACGGCGATTCCCGTCTGCGCGGTGGGAAATGCGAGATCGGTGATCTCCAGCTCCTTTCTTAATTCGTCGTAAAAATACTGAGTGGACCACTTCTGAGCAGCCGCCGGCAGAATGGCCACACAAAAAAGAAAAATAGTTTTCATTAGCTTCTGGGGGCCATGATCAGATCCATCACCCGGGCGGCCCGCAGCCGGGCAGGATCCACCAGCGCCAGCGCAGCCAGGCACCCAACCTGCTCGCCGACCGTCGTCAGCAGTTCCATTTCGCCCCCGGTGTGGAAATGCGGCTGGCGATGCTGCACATTGATGACGCCGGCCACACGGTTGCGCACGATTACCGGGGCGGACAGGAACGCCTCAAACGTATCCTCCGGCAGATCGGTGAACAACTTGAACCGCGGATCGGTGAACGCCTCCCGGGAAATCGACAGCAGACGGCGCTCGCGCGCCACCCAGCCCGTCAGTCCTTCGCCGAGCTTCAGCCGAACCTTTCCGATGGTATCGGGACGGGGATTGTGCGACGCCCACAGCACCAGTTCCTCGCCGTCGAGCAGGTAGAGCAGGCACGAATCGCACTCCATGAACTCGACCACCAGATCGACGACGCCCTGAAAAGACTCCGCGGGGCTGAGGTCGCCGACCATGAAACGGGATATTTTCTGGAGGAGACGGAGCTGCTGTTCCGTATGTTCGAGCTGCGACTCCAATTCTTTGAAGCGGGACACCAGATAGCATTATCCCAGAATTTGCGCAAACGGTATAATTGGTGCGCATCGGGGTCAACGGATGGACTTCTCCAGGTTTTCCGACGCCCAAGCCAGCCGCCTGCTGGAGCTCCTCTCGAGCCATATGGGCGCCGCGGCGCGCTCGCCGCGCGCGGTTCACCACCTGCGCGTCGCCATCCGGCGCTTGCGGCAGGCGCTTCCCAAACCGTGCCCGGAAATTCGCCGCCCGTTGAAGAAAATCATGACGCAGGCGGGAGCGGTGCGCGACTGCGACATCGCGCTCGAGTTGATCGCCGGGTCGAAGGCCGAGGATGCTCCGGCGGTGTCTGCCAAACTTCGAGCTCGCAGAGCCGCGGCGCGAAACAACCTGGCGGCTCTGTGCCGCGAGTGGCCCTCGCGCAAGGTTTCGATTCCGCTCCGAAAGGCGGGCGGCTCGGCTACGGTGGAGCAGGCCGCGCGCCGCACGCTGCCTCGTCTGGCAAGAGAGTTCCTGCGGGAAGGCCACCGCGCGGGGGGACCCAAGGCGTCGGCAAAGCACCTGCACAAATTCCGCCTGGCGGCCAAGAAGTTTCGCTACACGCTGGAGCTGTTCGCCGGTTGCTATGGACCCGCCGCGGACCAGTGGCTGGAGCAACTCAAGGCCACCCAAACGCTACTCGGCGAGATCATTGACTGCGCCGCATCCCAAAGGCTTCTTCAGGAGTTGGGCGCCGGCACAGAACTGATCCAAGCCCTGAAACGGCGGAGAAAGAGAAGGACTCGAGCCTTCCGCGACGCCTGGGAGCCCGCCGCCGAGGAGTTCGAGAAATGGATCGGCGCACTCAGCCACCCGCACAGGAGCGCCGCCGCGCCGCGTTCCGCGTAACCCCGCACGTGAGTGCGGGGATCGTGCTCACTCTTAGGCCGAATCCGCCCGCCTTCCCGTTGCGTATACACTATTTGAGGCGCCCGATGCGCCCGCTATGTTCTGGAAACTGCTGCCGCTGGGGTTCGCCTACGGCTTGTTGCAGGTCTCGTTGCGCTTCAAGAATGACGGCGATTTAGCCAGGCGCTTGAAAGCTCGCGACCCGAGGGCTATGTCCGATTTATACGACCGTTATGGACGGGTCGCCTACTCGCTCATCTACCGGATTGTTCGCGACAGCGGAGCGGCCGAGGATCTGGTGCAGGAGACGTTTTTGCGCGTTTGGAACCGGATTCAATCCTTCGATGGGCAGCGAGGCTCGCTGGGGCCGTGGGTGATGGCCGTGGCTCGCAATCGCGCCATCGATTACCTCCGCTCCACCGACGGCGGAATGTCGGCCGGCGCGCTGGAACTGGATCGCCTTGAGCGGCCGGCGGCGTTTTCCGGCTTCGACGACGGCACGCTGTCCCTCGACCGGGCGCGCGCGCTGAAGGCCGCGTTTGAAAAGCTGACGCCCACGCAGAAGCAAGTGATCGAGCTGGCGTATTACGAGGGCCTGTCGCAGTCGGAAATGGCGGAGCGGATGCAGCAGCCGCTCGGTACGGTCAAAACTTGGGTGCGCGGGGCACTGAAGGCGCTGCGCGACGAGATCGCCGGGGAAGCAACCGCATGAGCCGTTGCCAGGATTTTAGCGAGGAATTCGAGTTGTACGCGCTAGGCGCGCTCGATCCGGCGGAAATGGCCGAGGTCGACGCCCATCTGCGCGAAGGCTGCGCCGGATGCGAGGCAGCGCTGAAGAATGCCCTGGCGATGAACGCCATGGTGATGAGCATGGCGCCCGACGTGGTTCCCCCCGCAAGACTGAAGCGGCGGGTGCTGTCCGGCGCCGGCGTGCATCGCATGAGCTGGGGCTGGCTGGGGGCGCTCGCCGCCGCGTCCATGCTGATGATTGCCCTGTGGTTGAGCGTGCAGGAACGATCCCGCGCGTCGGAACTGGCGCAGGCGCGGCGCACGCTGATTCAGGTGAGCGCCCAGCGCGACCGCCTGCTGCAGGCGCTGAGTTTTCTGGACGACCCGGTCACGCAGCCCGTCAGCTTCGGCAAGGGCCAGGCTTTGCCGCATGGCAACGTGTTCCTGCATCCGAAGCTGGGCGTGCTGCTGATCGCATCGAACCTGCCGCCGGCTCAGCCGGGCAAGGCGTATCAGATGTGGGTGATTCCCAAGGGAGGGTCGCCGCGTCCGGCCGGGTTATTCCAGGCCGAGGGCGGGACGGCGATGCATATCCTATCGGGGCCGGTGGACCTGTCGAGCATGGGCGCAGTGGCCGTCTCGGTGGAACCGGAATCGGGATCGCAAGCACCGACGACCACACCTGTCATCGTGGCCGCGCTAACTGGGCTGTAAGCGTCAAGAATAAGGAATTTCAATTTCCACGAAACTACCGGGCTCGGCGGCACTCACCGCCGCGGCAATTTGAGCTATATAGGGCCGAATCAGCGACCATCGTCCCTGGCCCAAGATCACGAGAGCGATCTTCCGGCGCGCTAGATTCTGCTGATATCGGAGGTTCTTGTCGGTCGTGACGAGTACCTCGAAGCCAGCAGCCTCAGCCTGAGCTAACAACTCGCCGTTACCCAACTCTTGCCAACCCCGGGCGCGTGCCTCTGTAACGGTATGGTGTTCGATGAGGTATCGAGCCAGCGTACGTGGCGTTCCATTATCGAACAAAACCAACATTACCTGCTCAGTGCCGGCGCTTCTGCGCTTTGAGCGGCGAACCGGAGTACGGCTTCCACCTGCTCTCGCGTGACGCCGAACTCCTCGATAAGCTCATCAATGCTCATATCCTGAAGATTCTCAAAAACCGTCGAAACCGGGGTCCGTGTGTCGCGAAAAACCCACGCTCCGCTCCGCTTTCCAGGAACGCTCTCCACTGCAGGACACTTAGACCAGTCTAGATCAGCCATCGGCATCTCCTTCACTCTTCAGAATACGTCACCGCGCGAGCTTTAGCACCGCAGGCCACCCTCCCGCGCGCTGGATCGACGGGATGAACATGTAGTCGATCCAATCCTGATCCGATCCCTTGAATAGCGGCGGAACGGGCGCATCGAGCTGCACTTTCTTCGGGCTGACGGCTGCGGCCAGCGTGCACCAGATCGACGCCTTGCCGCGGCAGACCAGTTTCGTCGAATCCTGATTCAGCCACCGAAGTGCCGTCAGGATGTCCTGCACGCGCTCCGCGTCGTCGGTCTTGTTGAACGTCAGAAACATCGGGTGGCTGCGGTCGCGCGGCGCGACGGACGAGCCGGTCTGAAAAACGTTGATTTTTAGAGACGCCTGCAGGGCATCGGGATTGTCAGCGTCGACCAGGAGCGTCGCGGGCTTCGCGCCCTCATGCAGCGCGCCCACGACGCGATCCGTCCCGCGCGACAACACGATATTCCCACCATTGCTCTGATCGAACACTTTCTCCGGCCACTCTGCCGCCAGCGCGAGCATCAGGCGCTCCTTGTCCGGCGCGTCCGTGTTCTGCCTTTGCGCATTGGTGATCCATTGCTCCACCAATTGCGCATAGGTCAGCGCGTTCTTCGGCAGCGTGCGATCGAACAGAACCATCAAATCGTTCGGTTTTTCCGGCGTGAAGCCTTTTTCAGCGAAATCGGGCGACTGCGGATCGCCGCCGAGTACTGTCTTGGCGAAGAAGCGGTAGACCGCCTCGCGGCTGTCACGATTGTAGTTGTGCGGCGCATCGATCTGAATCGTTTCAACGTTTGCCTCCTTGTCATAGAGGCGATACATCGCTTTCATGGCCGGATATTCGATCTGTGGCGTGTTCTTCGTCCAATCCTGCGTGGTGGAAACCATCAACATCGGCCGCGGAGCCATCAGCGCCGCGAGTTCCATGTTATTTGTCCCGATGCGCAGCAGAGGCGCGTTTTCGCACGGCGACCCGCCCTGATATATCGACGAGATCATGTTTACCGGCGCGGAAAACTTGATGCGCGGATCGATCGCCTGCAACATCAGGATCTGCGTCGCGCCGCCCGAGGCGCCGGTCGCTCCGATGCGCTCGCGATCGACATCCGGCAGGGATTCCAAAAAGTCTACCGCGCGGATCGAATCCCACAACTGCATGCCGAGCAGCCCGAATCCCCACAGTTGCTCGCGCTTTCCGGTGGCTACGTGGGGCATCTGCATCGTGTCGTCGTAGCCGATCATGTCGTAGGAAAAAACGACGTAGCCCTGACGCGCGAGATTGATACACCGGGCGGGAATTGAGCCGGTAGCGGAGTTTTCCAGGCGCCCATAAGCCCAGTGCCCGTGCGGCGAAACGATGGCGGGAAACGGCGTGCTGCGGCCGGCAGGGCGATACAAGTTTCCTCCGAGATAAAATCCGGGCATCGTTTCGAGAAGGACTTTTTCGACGGTGTAACCTTTGCGCTCAAGGCGCCCGAAAACCTGCGCGTTGATGGGAGCCTTTTCGGGCATGGGCAGCAGTCCGGCTGCGAACTGGATCTGCTTGCGCAAGCGCGCCGCGCGCGCCTCCCATTCGGCGCGCGATTTGAAGCTGGGCGGGGCGAAATGGGTATCCGAGTCGATCACAGTCACATTGCGCGAATCCTGGGCCGGAACCTGGGCCTGAGACACGTAAGTGAGCGATAGCAGAAGAGTTGTGGCGATACGCATAGCGGTGGAGACAAGTTTACCTGAGCGCGGAACCAAAAACCGGGGGCTACCATGGGGCGCGATGCGCACCTTTGCTGTCCTTTCACTGACCCTGGGAATCGGCCTGGCCTCGGCCCTCGCGAGCATTGTCGACGCCGTCCTGCTGAGGCCGCTGCCGGTCGCGCGGCCTGAGGAGATCCTGCGTGTATTCACCGCGTCGGCAGAGCAGCCGTTCGGATTCGTCTCCTATCCCGATTTTGAAGACTTCCGCAAGGCGAGCTCGGTGCGAGGTGCGGTCGCGCAGTGCCTGATCCCGGTCGCCGCGGGCGATCCGGTGCGGACGCAACTCGCGTTGGCGGTAACGCCGGACTACTTCCACGTACTCGGTGTGGGAGCGCGTTTCGGCAGGGTCTTTTCGACCCGGGACGAGCGCGCGAACGTCGCGGTGCTGGCGCATGGCGCCTCCGAAGACGTGGGAAAAACTCTGCGGGTGGCGGGCAAACTGTACACTATCATCGGCGTCGCCCCCAAGCACTTCGGGCTCGACCGTTTTTTGCACGAAGATTTCTATATTCCGATCCGCTCCTATGGCGACGGGAAGATTCTAGGAGACCGGTCGAGACGGTTCCTCACGGTGTACGTCCGAGGGGCCAGCGCCGCGCCGGAAATCGCCGCCATTGCCTTGCGGCTAGAGCGGGAGCATCCGCAATCGAACCGCGGACGGCGAGCGGTGGCGCTGGATGAACTTACGGCGCACCGGCGCACGGACAAGATGATGACGCCGCTGGCGGCGCTGCTCGGATCGCTGGGGGCGCTGATCCTGGCTGTCGCCTGCACCAACGCCTGCGGCGCATTGCTGATCCGCGGCGAGGCCCGTGTGCGTGACACAGCTACGAAAATGGCCCTGGGCGCGAGCCGGACGAGACTGCTCCGCGAAGCGCTCCTCGACGCCGGAGGGATTGCGGTTCTTGGCTGCGCGCTGGCGTTGCCGTTTGCCTGGTTGATGGTGGAGGCTCTGCGGCGATCGATCGCGCTGCCGAGCGACTTTTCCCTCTCCCTCGGCGCGCGTATCGATGGAAGAGTGTTCGCCGCCGCGCTGGGTGCGGCGGCCATGGCTGTGCTGATTTGCGGTCTGACGCCGCAAACGTTCGTCCTTTCGCGTATCGATACTTGGAATTCCCTGAAATCCCGCGACTGGAGCGCAAAGGGCCGCGCCCGAACTCTTCTGCCAATGGCCGGGGTCGCGCTGGCGACCGCCCTAACAACCTGCGGCGCCTCGCTATGGATGGGACTGCGCACGGCGCAACGCGTCGATTTAGGATACCGGACGAGTGACATTTCGGTAGTAACGTTCGACCCTGCGCAGCAGGGCGACGACGAAACGCGCGGCCGTTCGTTTTATAGAGAATTATTGGACCGCGTGAAGGCTCTGCCGGGCGTGCGCGGTGTGGCTCTGGCGCAGAGCGTGCCGCTGGGGATGACCGGCGCGCAGAAACAGGTCCGTACTCGCGACGAAGACGAGATCTCGGTCTGGAGCAACATTATTTCGCCGGAATATTTTGAACGAATGCGGATGCCGCTGGTGGCCGGGCGAGCGTTCGGCGAGCACGACGGCGCGGTGGCGATCATCAACCAGGAGCTCGCCAATCGCGTGCGCATCGGCGAAAAGATGCTGGTGGCGGGAAAGAGCGTCGAAGTGGTCGGCATCGCCAAGAACGCGAAATACCTGCGCTGGGACGAGGCGCCCAGGCCCTTTCTCTATCTGCCGTATTCTGCCAACTACGTTCCGCGGATGACGCTCCACATCGAGTCCGATACCGACGTTTTCGCGTCGGTCAGGAGCCTTGCGCGGGGCGTTCCCGTGAGCGACGCGCGCTCGATGCGGGAATATTTCGACAACGGGGCCATGTTTGGCGTGAAGATCGCTCTGAGGATCGCGGCGGTCGTGGGCGGAGGCGGTTTGCTCCTCGCCCTCGCGGGGTTGTCCGGAGCGGTTTCGAGCACAGTGGCGCGAAGGCGCCAGGAGATCGCCATCAAGGTTGCGTTGGGAGCGACGCAGGTCCAGGTTCTTGTGGCGATTCTGCGGGAGGGGATGACGATCGCGCTGCTCGGTACGGCGGCCGGGCTGATTCTGGCTCGATTCTGGTCGGGCCTGCTGGCAGGCTTCGTACCCGGCTCGGGAGAATCGGCCTGGGCAAGCGCGTTCGCAGCCGCGCTGATGATGTTCGCATCCCTGATCGCCTGCGTGGTCCCGGCGATGAGAGCTCTGAAGCTCGAGCCGGCGCAGGTGTTGCGCGATGATTGAGCGAGCCGCCGGGTCGCGACCGTGGGCTATCATTGAGCGATGCCGATTTTCATGGGTTCCCGTTATCCGTGGGACCAGAGAGTTGTGTTGATCACCGGAGCTTCGGAGGGGATTGGCGCGAGTTGCGCGAAGCTGATTGGACAGAGGGGAGCAAAACTCTCCCTGACGGCTCTCCCCGGCGACGCATTTCAGAACGAAATCACTCCAGCGCGAATTGTCACTACGGGTGACATCACCGATCCGGAAGTGCGGCGAGCAGCGGTGGAGCGCACGCTCACGCAGTTCGGCCGCATCGATGTCCTGATCAACAATACGGGCGTGGGCCAGTACGGTTATCCGTCGGAAATCGACACGGAGATTTCCAAGCGGATGTTCGATATTAACGTGTTTTCCGCGCTCGCGCTGACGCAACTGGTGATTCCCGGCATGCGCGCCCGCGGGTCCGGTGTGATCGTGAATATGGGCTCGGTCGGAGGCAAGGTGTCGCTGCCTTGGGCCGTCATGTATTGCGCCACGAAATGGGCGCTGCACTGCATCGATGACAGCCTGCGGCGCGAACTGAGGCGGGACGGCATCCACGTGGTGAAGGTCTGCCCCGGCATTGTCGCCACGAAATTTCGCGAGCACGTGCTCGCGGGCAAGGCTCCGGGACCGGTTGAGGATATCCGGCGGGTGGTCACTCCAGATCAAGTGGCGGCGGCCGCGATCCGGGGAATCGAGCGAAACCGCAAGACCGTTTACGAGCCGAAGATCGGCCGCATTTTCACGGCGCTGGAATTCTTTTCGCCGGCGATCATGGACTGGTACCTCGGTCGAAATTATTCCCGCTAATCTCCGCGCTACACTAAGAGTCATTATAGTGGGAGTATTTTCTCTCATCCTTATGAAAACCTCACGGATGTCCGCCATGTTAGCCCGCTCCGTTTCCGAACCCTTGAGCCGCAATACGCACCTTCTCGCGTGGGTCGACAAAATGGCCCAACTCACCAAGCCCGATGCGATTCATTGGGTAGACGGGTCGCAAGAGGAGTACGACGCGCTGTGCGAGGAGATGGTCGAGAGCGGCACCTTCATCAAGCTCAATGAAAAGCTGTGGCCCGGCTGCTATTACGCCCGTTCCGACGCAAGCGATGTGGCGCGCGTCGAGGACCGGACGTTCATCTGCTCTTTGTCGAAAGACAGCGCCGGCCCCACCAACAACTGGGTGGATCCGTTCGAGATGCGCAAGACGCTGAAGAGCCTGTTCAAAGGCTGCATGCAGGGGCGCACGATGTACGTGCTGCCGTTCAGCATGGGCCCGGTGGGCTCGCCCATGTCGCAGATCGGCGTGCAGTTGACCGATTCGCCGTACGTCGTGGTCAACATGCGCATCATGGCGCGCATCGGGCTTCCGGTGTTCGCCGAGATCGATAAAGACGTCAAGCGTGTGGTGCCGTGCATGCACTCAGTAGGCGCGCCGCTGGCTCCGGGGCAGAACGACGTACCGTGGCCGTGCAACAAGGAAAAATATATCGTCCATTTCCCGGAGACGCGCCAGATCTGGTCGTATGGATCGGGCTACGGCGGCAACGCGCTCCTGGGAAAGAAGTGCTTTGCGCTGCGCATTGCCTCGAATATCGCCCGCGACGAAGGCTGGATGGCGGAGCACATGCTCATCGTGGGGGTGGAGGATCCGAAGGGCGAAAAAACCTACGTCGCGGCGGCCTTCCCCAGCGCCTGCGGCAAGACCAATTTCGCGATGCTGATCCCGCCAAAAGGGTTTGAGGGCTGGAAGGTCTGGACCGTGGGCGACGACATTGCCTGGATCAAGCCGGACGCCGAGGGCCGCCTGCACGCCATCAATCCCGAGGCGGGGTTTTTTGGTGTCGCGCCCGGCACGTCGATGAAGACGAATCCGAACGCGATGGCGGCGCTGTCGAAGAATACGATTTTCACCAACGTCGCGCTGACCCCCGAAGGAGGCGTCTGGTGGGAGGGCATGACGGACGATCCTCCCGGGGAGTGCGTTGACTGGCAGGGCAAACTGTGGACGCCGGAGATCGCCAAACAGACCGGCGCGAAGGCCGCGCATCCGAACGCGCGCTTCACCGCGCCCGCGTCGCAGTGCCCGACGATCGATCCGGATTGGGAGAAGCCGACCGGCGTGCCGATCAGCGCGCTGATTTTCGGCGGACGCCGCGCGACGACCATGCCGCTTGTCTATCAGGCGTTCAACTGGACCTCCGGCGTCTACGTCGGCGCCACGATGGGCTCGGAGATGACGGCCGCGGCGGTGGGAACGGTGGGCAAAGTACGCCGCGATCCCATGGCGATGCTGCCGTTCTGCGGCTATCACATGGGCGATTACTTCCGGCACTGGATCCAGATGCAGCGGAGCTTAAGCGAGACGCCGCGCATCTATCACGTCAACTGGTTCCGCAAGGATGAGCACGGCAATTTCATGTGGCCTGGTTTCCGCGAGAATATGCGCGTGCTGAAATGGATCGTCGACCGCGCGCACGGACGCGGCAGCGCTCAGGAGACGCCCATCGGCTGGATGCCGACCTACCACGACCTGGATTGGACCGGACTGGATTATTCAAAGGAGCAGTTCGACTCGATGCAAGCGTTCGACCGGAAGGCTTGGAAGAGCGAAGTGATCGGTCACGAAGAACTGTTCATCGAACTGCACGACCATCTGCCGCCGGAAATGGTCTACGAGCGCGAATTGCTGATCTGCAGGTTATAGCAGAGGCGTGCGGTTACGCTGGAGGAAAGGTCTCGCCCGTCCCGGCCACGCCCTCATATGACGACCAAGCGTCACTGCGCTCGGGAAACCTCCGTTTTCTCTAGATTTTACCTATCATGGACGTCCCCGATCCCCCACAAGGCCACCGGCAGGGTGCAGAGTTTCTTCCTTTTCCCTGGGTGAGTACTTCCCAAAATACAAAAGGAGGGGGTTTTACGCCCCTCCTTCTGAGATCCTTACAACCGGGGATATGCTCACGCGAGCAGGGAGTCCGTCGGAAGTGTCATTAATAGTCTAGACCAAAGGTTCAGGATTATCAACCGGAAATTGTGTAAGCTATGATTTCACGAGGGTTATGTCGGCGGCCTCATCTGGATACAGCACCCAATTTCTTCTTCGCATCGAGAGAACGGTCACTTTGGCCCGATTGTCGCGCTATTTGACCGCCTCTTCTCAGGACATCACCCAAGCTGTGCAGCTTTACGAATACAATGTTCAGCTTTCCGAAGCGCTCTATGGCGCTTTGCATGGGTTAGAAGTGACGGTCAGAAATGCCGCGCATCATGCCCTGTCAGCCAGCTACGGGGTTCCGACCTGGTATGATCGCGTCTCTCTTACGAAATATTGGACGGGGGTGCTGAAAGACGCGAAGAACAAAGTCGGGGCCGCGCCGGGGAAGGTGGTGGCTGAATTGACCTTCGGTTTTTGGGTCGATCTTTGCAGTAAGCGCAACAATAATATTTTGTGGGTGCATCGGAAGCTTTCTCGTGCCTTTCCGAACACCGCGATGAGCAGAGATCAAGTTCATCAACGTCTAAAAATAATTCAGGCTTTGCGAAACCGAATTTCTCATCACGAGCCGGTTCTGACTTCCTCCAAGACGCTCTATGCGGGTCGCGCCTCTATGCTTACGGTTCCGGAGCTTCTCGAACCAGTGGAGTGGGTTTGCGCTGATACGGCCCAGTGGATAAAAACAAAATTTCGTTGTTCTGAAGCCGAGCGCGTTCTTGAGGATGTGCATAAGCTAGGGATCACCCTGTAAACTGCACCGTGTTTCTAGCGCGGAAGAAGCAGCGCCTGCGATTTTTTTAACTTGCTAAAGTGTTTTCATGCCGGGAGCACAAGAACGCCCGTATCACATTCAAGCCATTAACGACTTGCGGGCTGACTCTAGCCCTGATCATTTTCGCTTTGCTATCGGGGAGTGTCGCAAGGTCATCACTGAACTGGTCTCTGAGGATAACAGCTCAGACCAACAAGTCGCCCGGGTCCGCATTCTGCGGTATTTGGATCTTCAGTTGTCCCGCGCCGTTCAGTGGGTTGAGGCCGAGGCCGATCTGATGGCGAGTGTTCTACGCAGCCAAATTGAACTGCGATTGTGGGCTGATTTTGTGTCGAAAAGCCCGAAGGAAGCCGCTGACTTTTTGCATGAGGCGGACATCGATATTCAGGAGCTTCACGTCAAGATGGATAAGGCGTTTCCTGGTGCTCTCCAGCCTCTGTCTGTACAAGGAGCCGGTAAACGGGTTGACTTGAAGCGCACCGGTGACGAGGAGGAATATGACTTCAAGCTGTGCTCGAAGCTCATTCACCCCTCGGCGCTTATGCTCAACCACCCAGAAGCGACGATCACCAATCAGGCCAACAAAGAGTACCTCGCCGTTCAAGTGCTGTTTTATGCGTGGCTGATCGTGAGTCGATTTCATGATCTTGTGTGGCACGACTGACGGGGTCTCACAAAGGGGAAAACTGGGGAAGCCCGCGTGTCTCCCACGTGGTCGGCTGTAAACGCTACTCGCCGGGTTTGTCGGCCGGCTTATCGCCCGGCTTCTCCACCGGCTTGGACAGCCATTCGACGATCTTGTTCGGGGGGAACGCGAACAGCGTAATTGCAACACACACGATAAAGAACACGCCCAGCAGGGCCGCCAGTGCCATCACTCCAGCCTATCAGTTTTGCGAAGTCCTTACCGCGTCTTTATGACTTCTTTATGACTTAGGGCATACCTTGGTTGTGTATGAAAGACGTGCTCTACATCGCGGTGGCGTTGGCGTTCTTCGCCGCCTGCTGGTACCTGACCAGAGCCTGCGAGAAGTTGTAGCTTATGGATTACATATTCGCCGGAATCGCGGCATTTCTCTTGTTCTTGTATCTGATTTTCGCGCTCCTGAAGCCGGAGCGGTTCTGAATGGAGCGCCGGTTCCCCGCCCTAACGGGACGGGGCTGTTAATCCCGGACACAGCCCCTGGCGTCAGCCAGGAAATAGTCAACCAATATGACAGCCAATGGACTTTTGCAGATTGCGGTTTTCTTCGTCCTGATCCTCGCCTTCGCCAAGCCGATGGGCGTATTCATGACGAAAGTTTTTTCGGGCGAGCGGACGTTTCTTCACCCCGTCCTACGGCCGGTGGAGAGGCTCTGCTACACCCTGTGCGGTGTAAAGGAGAACACGGACCAGCGCTGGACGCAGTACGCGGCGAGCCTCCTTGCCTTCAGTTTCTTCAGCTTTCTGATCCTTTACTTGTTGCAGAGGCTGCAGGGCGTGCTGCCGCTGAACCCTATGGGTTTCGGCACGGCGCACGCGCCATCCGGAGCGACGCCGATGACACCGGACCTGGCGTTCAACACGGCCGTCAGCTTCACGACCAACACCAACTGGCAGAACTACGGTGGCGAAACGACGCTCAGCTATCTGGTGCAGATGGCCGGGATGACGATGCACAACTTCACGTCCGCCGCTGCCGGAATCGCGGTCGCCGTGGCGTTGATCCGAGGCTTCGCGCGCCAGCAGGCCAATGCGATCGGAAATTTTTGGGCCGACCTGGTCCGCGCGACGGTCTATATCTTGCTCCCGTTATCGGTCATTACAGCCCTGTTCTTCTGTTCGCAGGGGATGATCCAGAACCTGCATCCCTATACGACGGCGACGGGCCTGGAGGGAGGCGCGCAGACCATCGCGCAGGGGCCGGTGGCGTCGCAGGAAGCCATCAAGATGCTGGGCACCAACGGCGGCGGATTTTTCAACGCGAATTCCGCGCATCCTTTTGAAAATCCGACGCCGCTCACGAATTTCGTGCAGATCATCCTGATTTTCCTCATTCCCGCGGGTCTGACCTATACGTTCGGGCAGATGACCGGCGATACGCGGCAGGGGTGGGCGATTTTCGCGGCCATGAGCCTGATGTTCCTCGCCGGTGCGTTCCTGCTTTATGGGGCGGAGGCGAGCGGCAATCCTCTATTGGAGAAGTTCGGCATCGCGCAGGGCAACATGGAGGGGAAAGAGGTCCGCTTCGGCCTGGCTGCAAGCAGCCTGTTCGCCACCGTGACGACGGACGCGAGCTGCGGCGCGGTGAACGCCATGCACGACAGCCTGACGCCCCTCGGGGGCCTGATTCCCCTGTTCAACATGCAGGTAGGCGAGGTGATTTTCGGAGGCGTCGGGGCGGGGCTCTACGGCATGCTGCTGTTCGCGATTCTGGCCGTGTTCATCGCGGGGCTGATGGTGGGCCGGACGCCCGAATATCTGGGCAAGAAGATCGAAGGCAAAGAAGTGAAAATGGCGATGGTCGCGCTGATCTCCACCTCGGCGGCGGTCCTGCTGTTCAGCGGGGTTGCGACGGCGGGAGCGGGCTTGAGTGCGCTTGGAAACAGCGGGCCGCACGGATTCGGCGAGATGCTGTATGCATTTTCGAGCTCGGCCGCCAACAACGGCAGCGCGTTCGGAGGTTTGAGCGGCAATACGCCGTGGTACAACACCACGCTTGCCCTCGCGATGCTGATCGGCCGGTTTCTGATCATGATCCCGATGCTGGCCGCGGCGGGCAGCCTGGCGTCGAAGAAGAAGATTCCGGTTACAAGCGGCACATTGCCGACGCACGGCGCTTTATTCGTCGGGCTGCTGATCGGGACCGTGGTGATCGTCGGCGCGCTGACGTTTTTCCCCGCGCTTTCGTTAAGCCCCATCGTGGAGCATCTGCTCATGCGGGCGGGGAGGACATTCTAATGGAAGACCAAACACAACTGCTACCGAAGAAGTTAGCCCATTCGCGTCCTCTGTTCGATGCGCAGATTATCGGCCGCGCGACCAAAGATTCCTTCGTGAAGCTGAACCCGGTCGCGCTGGCCAAGAATCCGGTGATCTTCGTGGTGGAGGTGGGCGCGGCGATCACGACCGTGATTCTGGCGCGCGACATCTTCCGAGGCACTTCGGGAATCGGGTTCACGGTCCAGATCGCGCTGTGGCTGTGGTTCACGGTGCTGTTCGCCAACTTCGCCGAGGCAATGGCAGAGGCTCGCGGCAAGGCGCAGGCCGATACGCTGAGAAAAACCAAGTCGGACGCGAAGGCCAGGCGCATCGACTCGAACAAGAAAATCGAGGAGGTTTCGGCGTCGGCCCTACGCGCGGGCGATATCGTTATGGTCGAAGCCGGAGAGGTAATCCCCGGCGACGGTGACGTCATCGAAGGTATCGCCACGGTGGACGAATCCGTCATTACCGGCGAAAGCGCCCCCGTGATTCGCGAATCCGGAGGCGACCGCAGCGCCGTCACCGGCGGCACCAAGGTGCTGTCCGACCAGATCACCATCCGTATTACGTCCAATCCGGGCGAGACGTTCCTGGACCGCATGATCGCCCTGGTGGAGGGCGCCGAGCGGCAGAAGACGCCCAACGAGATCGCGCTGAACATTCTGATCGCCGGGCTGACCCTGATCTTCCTGCTGGCTGTAGTAACCCTGCAGCCGTTTGCGAAATATGCAGTCTCGGCCTCCGGCACCGGCGCGATTCCCAGCGTCGCGGTCCTGGTATCGCTGCTGGTCTGCCTGATCCCTACGACGATCGGCGGCCTGCTTTCCGCCATCGGCATCGCTGGGATGGATCGCGTCATGCAGCACAATGTTCTGGCCATGAGCGGCAAGGCGGTGGAAGCCTCGGGCGACGTCAATACGCTGCTGCTCGACAAGACGGGCACCATTACCATCGGCAACCGCCAAGCCGTTGAGTTCGTCCCGGTCAGCGGCGTCACCGAAGACGAACTGGCCGACGCAGCTCAGCTTTCTAGCCTCGCCGACGAGACGCCGGAAGGCCGCAGCGTCGTCGTGCTGGCGAAAACGAAATACGGCCTGCGCGGGCGCGAAGTGGCCAGCCACGAGGCGACGTTCATTCCCTTTTCGGCGTACACGCGGATGAGCGGCGTCGATCTGGACGGGCGCATGCTGCGCAAAGGGGCCAGCGAATCGGTCGCGAATTTCGTGCGCGAACAGGGAGGCGAAGTTCCCGCGGCTTTGACTGAAACCTGCGCCCGCGTCTCGCGTCAGGGCGGCACGCCGCTGGCGGTATGCGACGGCGCGCGCGCGCTGGGCGTGATCCATTTGAAGGACGTAGTGAAGGGCGGCATGAAAGAGCGCCTGGCGCAGCTCCGTACCATGGGCATCCGCAGCGTCATGATCACCGGCGATAACCCTCTGACGGCAGCAGCCATCGCGGCCGAAGCGGGCGTGGACGATTTTCTGGCCCAGGCCTCACCCGCCGACAAGCTCAATTACATCAAGAAAGAGCAGACGGACGGGCGCCTGGTCGCCATGACCGGCGACGGCACCAACGATGCTCCGGCGCTTGCGCAGGCCGACGTTGGGCTCGCCATGAACACCGGCACCATGGCCGCCAAAGAGGCGGGCAACATGGTAGACCTTGATTCCAACCCCACGAAGCTGATTGAAGTGGTCGCCATCGGCAAGCAGTTGCTGATCACGCGCGGCGCGCTGACGACGTTTTCCATCGCCAACGACGTCGCGAAATATTTCGCCATCATTCCGGCGATGTTCATGACGACGTATCCGGAGCTGGCGAAGCTAAACATCATGGGCCTGCACACGCCCAAAAGCGCTATCCTCTCAGCCGTGATTTTCAATGCGGTGATCATCATCGCACTGGTGCCCCTGGCGCTGCGTGGCGTGCGGTATCGTCCAGTGAGCGCGGCGTCACTGCTGCGGCGCAACCTGCTGATTTACGGCTTGGGTGGCGTAATCGCGCCGTTCCCCGGCATCTGGATCATCGATCAACTGATACACGCGCTCAGGTGGGCTTAAGGAGACTTTTTATGTGGCGTCAATTCTTACCTGGACTTCGCATGACGCTGGTGCTGACCGTGCTCACCGGCCTCATTTATCCCGGAATCGTCACCGGCCTGTGCCAGATGCTGTTCAAGAAACAGGCCGATGGCAGCTTGGAATATAAGGACGGCAAAGTGATCGGCTCCACGCTGATCGGCCAGAACTTCACTCGTCCCGAGTACTTCCAGCCCCGGCCTTCGGCCGCCGGCAATGGCTATGACGCGGCGAACTCTTCCGGTTCGAACCTGGGACCGACGAACCAGAAGCTGATGGATCGCGTGAAGGCGTCCGCCGAGAAATTCCGCAAGGAAAACCCGAGCTTCACCGGCCCGATTCCGGCCGATCTGTTGACCACCAGCGGCAGCGGCCTGGATCCGCATTTGAGCCCCGAATCGGCGGACGCTCAGGCCGACCGCATCGCGCTGGCCCGCGGCGCCAATGCGCAGGAGATTCACGCGCTGGTCGCCCAGATGACCGAAGGCCGCGACCTGGGATTCCTGGGCGAGCCTCGGGTCAACGTCCTTAAGCTGAATGAAGCTCTGGACGAAAAGTATCCGCGTAAGTAACGCGGCCCCCGCCGCTCCGATGGTCGCGGCTTTCCTTATCTCCATGAACCCCCGGCGCTCGAAAGAGAGCCGCGAATGGCAGGAGCGGTCACGGCTGAACTTTTCACACAGACTCTGACGCCGGGGGCTGAGAGTCTCGGCATCACCGGTGCAACTTCTGCATGACGCGCGGTGTTAAGTGAGGAAGAGATGGCACCTCAAATCTTCCTCGCGCTTTTTATCGCCCAAACACACGCCTCGGCACCGCGCTTGGACGGCCATGAGACTCCACTCACTGTGTATGCAGTCAAGAGCTCGAGCGGATGCGCTCCCCTGGCGCTGATCTCGCACGGCGCGGGCGGATCGGAGAATGGATACGCCTACCTGGCTCAGGCCCTGGCGGACAACGGATTCACGGCCATTGTGATGGGCCATCGCGAGAGCGGCCTGGCAGCGCTGCGGTCGGACATTCAGGGGTCCGGCATTGGGCCCGGAGTGCGCGAACTGGTGGAGAATACGAGCGCCGAAACGGCCCGGCTCCTGGATGTTACCGCAGCATTGAAATTCGCCGAAGCGTCGTGCAAGCCGCCGTTCCGCGTTCTTCTGGGCCATTCGATGGGCGCGATCACCGTCATGATGGAGGCGGGCGCTCGCAACATCATCCACGTCGCAGCGCCGCCGGCCGCGCAGGACCGCTTCGACGCGTACGTGGCGCTTTCGCCTGAGGGCCCGGGAATCGCATTCTCCGAGCATGCCTGGAACGGCATTCGCAAACCGATGCTAATCCTTACCGGGACCCGCGATCAATCGCTGAAAGGCGGTCCGCAGGCACGCCAGATCCCGTTTCGCGATCTTCCCGGCATCGCCTCAGAATGCCAGTGGATGGGCGCAATCGACGGCGCGACTCACATGAACTTCGGCGGTCGCGGTCCCGGTGCCGATCGCGTAAAGCCGATGGTCACCACCACCGTCACCAACTTCTTGAAGGGTGTACGGGGCCCAGGATGTTTGCTGCCGCCGGCCACCGCTGGAATGACGCTGCAGGCGAAGTAGCGCCGTCTAACTGGACAATCGCCACTTCATCCGGGTATAGGCGATACGGAATCCTTTTCGCTCCGCGTTTCGCTGCGATTCACTGCCAGCCTCCGCCACCATCATCGCCAGATCGCAGCCACGCTCGAAGGCATATTGCATGCGGGCGGCGAGTAGTGCGCCCTGCAATCCGCGGCGGCGCATTTCGGGAACCGTGGCCGCACCGGTGAACAGAGCCACGCCATTGTGGATGTTCAGCGCTCCGGCCGCAGCTGGTTGGCCGTCCCATGCGCCGAGGAAGCAAAAGCCGTCTGTCTTGGCGAACGCGACCGCGCCAAACTTCCTCATGAACTCCATCAATTCCGGATTCTGGTGGGCCCAGCCACGCGCACTGACGTCGCTCCAGTTCGCAGCGTCTTCGGGTCCGGCGACGCGCACAGTAATGTTGGCAGGAATCGTGGAGTTCGGCTGAGTCATCGGCTGATAGAGGACGCTTGAAATCTCAATGGGCCGGTATCCGCGCGCGCACAGCAGATCGAGCGCCGCTACTCCGGCCAACGGGCTGACCTCATGATGCGCCGCCGCGCCTTTTTCGAAGAAGAACTTCTCGATCGCCGCGAGCGTTTCCGGCCTCAGTTCCTCGAACACACCAAGGCCAAACGTCTGTGTCACCGGCGAGTCGACACCATCGAAAACCACGCACGCGCCGCCCGCTTCCATCCATTCCGAGCCGCAATCGGGGAATAGTTTCTTTCGCGCCTCGGCGAACTGGCGGCAGGCGTGGCCCTCAGCGCGCTCCAAACGCCGCGCCAGCGCGAGATCGGAAAAGGGCACGGTCATCTCCTTGGCCTCTGCTTCGCGGAAATGGATTTAACGATCGTCGATCCCTTGCCCGACTTGGGCAACGGCGTCTTGGCCTGTGCAATCGCGGCCTCGATCAACTCCCGCACTTCGGGTTTCGCCAAGGTCGCCGGTCCGCCCGGCAGGCGGATGAACCGATTCTGGCTCCCACTGCCTTGCAGAAGACCGTGAGGATCGGGCAGCGTCGAGCCCCAGTAAAACGCCAAGCCGAGGCCCTTCGAGTTCGCAGCCAGCGACACGATGCAGTCGGAGGCTCGCGGCGCGCTGCAGAATCCGAACACCAGGAAATTGTAGTTGTCGTAGACCAGCTCGAAGGCGGTGGGAAAGTTCTTGCGCAGCGCCGCGCGCGTGGCGCGGATGGACCTCGCAATCTTTGGATCGAATTTCGCGATGAACCCGGCTATCTGTTTCGCCTCAGTCTCCACGATCCGCCTCCTTACTCGTGTAGACTACCGCACTCTTTGCTCGGTCGCGGGAAAGCAGAAAGGGCGTCCGCGTTTTCCGCGGGCGCCCTCATGGCTCATCATCAGGCTGTTCTTACTGCGCGTGCATCTTGGAGACCGCGAAGTCTCCATTGGCGCCATGGCACACCGAGCAGCTCTCGCCAAGTATCGTAGTATTCGCCACCGCGTGCGAAAGGGCGGTGCTGGTGGCGTGGCAAGCCGTGCAAGCCGCCGTGGTGGCCTGCTCCGGATTGACCTTGCTTTGCGGAATCGTCACAGCGTTTAGACCTTCCGGCAGGTTCTGTTCGGAGCCGTTGACGTGGCACATCTCGCAGTTTCCGAGATTCCCCGTCTGGCCGTTCGTCCGCATCACCGGATATTTCACATGGCTGAAATCGTTGAAACTGCCGCCGAAGCCGATGACGCTGTAACCGGCGCCCGTATAGGCAAGCACATCCGCGCCGCCGTGGATGTGATGAATCATGTAGGCGAAGTTCACCGATTGCGGAGGCATTGCCTTCTGCACCGGATCGGTGGATTGGGCGCGCGTGGTGGCGTCCGTCTCCGACGGATTGTGGCAGATCACGCAGGCTTCGATCCTGTCCCGATTGGTGCCGTGGAGCGAAAGGTAGTTGTGGCAGGCATTGCACTTCTCCAGGCTGACGACGGTCCGCCGGGGGACCAGCGTGGAGCCGTCCACCGGGAAGCTCACCACCGCATTGTGCGCGCCGTACTCGGTGTTGACCTGCTTGGTGGTACCCGGCAGGATGGTCAGAGCGCGGCGTCCTTCGAGTTCGATGGAATATGAGCCCTTGGCGTTGGCCGGAATGGCGTGCGTAAACGTGTAGGTGCAGTTGCCGCTGCCGTCGCAAGTTCCTCCGTTGGTCACCGTTTCAGTGACGTATCCGCGCGTCGTGGTCACATCGGCGCCGAAGCTGGTGTAGCCATAATCGCTGGTCGGCCCTGCGAGCGTAGCCGCAATCCGGCCCGGCGAAACCGCCAATTCCGCGAGCGAAATCGGATTCCCGGCTTTGTCTTTCAGTGTGAACGTCACTGTCGGTTTGTTGCCTGCGGTTCCGTTCTTCACCTGGAGGTTGCCGAAGATCATGCCCGGGATGAAGCTCATCGTGTCCGGGTTCAGCGCGCTGGTGCTGATATGCGCTCCCGAGATCGAAGTATCGAACGGCAGCGTACCCGTCGGCGGGTGGCAGTTCGCGCATTGGGTGTCGTCCAGTTCAATGGTGGGATGATTCGCCGCGGTCGCGAAATTCACGTCGTCGTGGCAGGCGCCGCATGCCGCGCGGGTCGGAGTTTGATACAAGCTGGCCTGCGTCGCGCCATATTTCGCGTCATGGCACATGTGGCACTGTCCGGCGTCGGGCGGGAATGCGTTTGTGGAAAAGTCCACCACCGCTCCGCCGTAGGCGTAGAACTGATAGGGCTTGCCCGCTTTCACGCTGGGCAGGCTGGATCCCATGTGGACCTTATGCATCAGCACCGGGAAGTACAGGGAGTTTCCGTTGGTACTGTCGGCCGCGTTGGTGACGTGGCACAGGACGCATAAGTCGGCGCCCTGGGCCTCCCCGCCATGATAGGCAAGAGTGGCATGGCAGCCGTTGCAGGCGGCTGTCCGAACGACGTCGTGGATGTGGGTTGGCGGGGTTTTGCTCCCTGGCGTAAAATCCAGCGTCGCGGCCGAGTAATAGACGCTTAGGCCGAACGACGTGAGGTCCCTGCTGGAGTTGCATCCGGCCCGATGGGTGGTCGTGATGTCGAACCCGGACGGCGCCTTGTTCTTAAAGGAATAAGCGTATTGTCCGTTGACGCTGGTCGGCGCCCATGAGCCGCCTTGGTCGAACCAGACTGTGCTCGGGCCCAAGCCCGTGTAGCTGACAAAATCGTTGCTGTTTGCTGGCAGCGCGGCCATAGTGCAACTCATCGTCACCGCGCCGGGCGTGGTCGCGCCGGTCATATCGAGGGGTTGTCCTTGCGCATCGGCGATACTCACCGTCGCGGTCAAAGAGCCGTCCGCGGCAACCGTGGCGCCCACCATCTGCAAGGTGAGGCCCGGGCGGATAAACTCAATCACCGAGGCATCGGCGTAATACGCCTTATCTTTAGTTGTAAAAGAAGACCTGCGTGAGCCGGCGGTCATCATCGAAATCGCGACGATCGCGATCAGCCCTACCAGCCTTGAAATCCGTTTAACGATGGAAGGCATAACAAGAATCGGAACCTCCGTGCGCTTACGAGTGCACGCAGAGTGCCATCAACTATGTGGTTGCGTTTCAATTGTTTAGGATAATTGCAGGGTTTTTTGGGGCAAATCGCGCGTGGGGAGACTCAGTTTGTGTTAGGACACCCATCGCAAAAACAGAATGTCATCGAAGATAATGAGCCGTGCCCGCGGTCGTGCGATATCCTGAAGATAATGGCAGATTTAGAGCGCCGCCGCCCCGATCCGGAACGCCTGCTGAAGCAGGTCGAGGCCGAGGAGCGTAAGACCTCGCGCGGCTACCTCAAGATTTTCCTGGGCTACGCCTCGGGCGTGGGGAAATCGCTGCGCATGCTGAACGAAGGCCTCCGCCGCCGGATGCGCGGGCAGGACGTGGTGGTGGCTGCTACGCAACCCACCGCTTCTCCCGACGTGCAGGCGATTCTCGACCAGATGGAGGTGATTCCGGCGAAGATCGTCAACGGCATGCCCGCCATCGACGTGGCCAAGCTGCTGGAGCGGCATCCGCAGGTATGTCTGATCGACGGCCTCGCCTACCGGAACCCTCCCGGCAGCAAGCATCCGGAGCGCTGGCAGGACGTGGAGGAACTACGCGAGGCGGGTATCAACGTGATCACGTCGATCAACCTGCAATACATCGCCGAGCGCCAGCGCGAGGTCGAGGCGATCCGCGGGAAAAGTGTCAGCGATTCCGTGCCCGAGGCGTTCATCCAAACTGCCGACGAGATTGAAGTAGTCGACGCCTCACCGGAGTACTGCGCCTCACGCTCCATTGAAGGCGACGAGCAGCGCCAGCTGTCCGAGCTGCGCGAAATCGCTCTGGTGCTTACCGCCGACGTGGTGGATCATCAACTGGAAGAGTTCGTCCACCGGCAGGGCGGCACCCAGCTTTACGGCACGCACGAGCGTATTTTGGTGTGCGTCACGCCGCGCTCCAGCGCGATGGAAATGATCCGCCGCGCCCGCCGCCAGGCGGACCGCTTCCACGGCGATCTCTATGTCGTCTACGTCCAGCAGGACAACCTGAGCGAGGCCGACGAAGCCCTGCTGCGCCAGAATCTGGACTACGCGCACGAGGCCAAGGCGCGCGTCGAACTGCTGACCGGCGAGGATCCGATCGAAAGTATTCTGGACTTCGCGAAGCACCACGGCATCACGCAGATTTTCGTCGGGCACAGCAACCAGACCGGATGGACCAGCCGCCTGCGCGCCAATCCAGTGGAGCGCCTGATCATGGAAGCCGATGGCATGGACGTCCGCATCTTCCCCAACGAGGCTCCTTCCAAAGAAGCGACCCATGCCTGAGCGCAAAGGGCAATTGAGAATCCTGCTGGGCTACGCCGCCGGCGTCGGCAAGACCTACCGCATGCTCGAAGAGGCGCAGCAGGCCAAGCGCGCCGGCCGAGACGTCGTAATCGGCTATTTCGAGCCGCACGGCCGCAAGGACACTATCGCCAAGACCGAGGGCCTGGAAATCCTGCCCCGCATGAAGATCGAATACCGAGGACGCGAGTTCGAGGAGATGGATACCGACGCTATTCTGCGCCGGAAGCCGGAGGTTTGCGCGGTTGACGAGTTTCCCCACACCAACATCCCCGGCTCGGCGCGCACCAAGCGCTGGGAAGACGTCATGGTGCTGATCGACGCCGGCATCGACGTGCTCACCACGATGAATATCCAGCATCTGGAGAGCCTGAACGACCAGATTCGTGAAATCACCGGCGTTGCCGTTCGCGAGACGATTCCCGATTGGGTGGTGAAGCAAGCCGACGAGGTGGTGCTGATCGACCTGCCGCCGCGAGCCTTGCTCAACCGGCTGCAACGCGGCGTGATTTATGGAACGGATAAGGCGCAGCGGGCGCTGGAGAATTTTTTCAAGGAGCCGGCACTGGCCGCCCTTCGCGAGATGGCCCTCAGGCAGACGGCGCACGAGGTGGAAATCCGCCAGGGCGAGGAGAACGTGCGCTCCCGCCACGCCGAACCGGAGGCGCGCGAGCGCATCTTGATCCACGTCACCGAATCCCCCGCCTCCACCGTCGTCATCCGCCGCGGCCGGCGCGTCGCCGATTATCTGAAGGCGGATTGTTTCGCTGTCGGCGTGGTGCCGTCGCCCGATCCGGAGGCCCTGGAGCGAAACCTGGAGTTCGCGCGCAAGCTGCACATAGAAGCGCGCGTTCTGGAAGGGAAGAATGCTGCCGAAGCACTGGTGGACTTCGCGCGGCGCAACAGCGTCACGCAGATTTTTCTGTCGAAGCCGCCCAAGCGCCAGTTCCCGTTCATTGCCTCACGCAGCGTCGCCATGGAGGTTGTGCGCCTCGCCAAGGACCGCCAGGTGACCGTGGTCGCCGAGCGCAGCGGGCCGAGCCAGATCAACAGCTGATCTCCGCGCTCGAAGTCAATCGTTCGATGCCAGCTCCCGCACAATCAGATCAGGACGTTCCATGGGGATGAAATGCGAGCACTCCTGGATCTGCATGTCCCGGGCATTGGGAATGCGCGACGCCAGAAGCGGATCGGTATACGACGCCGAGAGATCGAGGGAACCATCGCGGGCCAGCCGGGCCGATCGCATCACGGTGGCCGCCGGACGGATTCGCGCGAGTTCCGCCGAAATATTCGTCTCAGGCGCGTTCGTGTACGGGTATATCGACGCCTCGATTTCCGGCGGACAGGCCAGCACGAATTCGTCGCCGTCCGGCAGCAGACCGAACTCGCAGTAATCCCGCAGGACATCCTGATTCCAAGCGGAAAACGGCAGGCGCTGCGAGAACCGCTCGTACATCTCCTCGGCGGATTTCCAGCGTGCGCGGCGCCGCCGGATAAAGGAGACGTCGAAAGGAGCATCATGATATCGTTCCGCCGATTGGACCACCGGGTCGATCAGCAGCAGCCGGGAAAACGCCTCGGGCTCGATCGCCGCCGCCAGCGCCACGGCATAGCCGCCGATCGAATGGCCAACGCCCACCGCCCCGCGCAAACCGAGCTCCCGCGCCACCATCGCCGTGTCTTCGCCGAAACGCCGCCATTCCCAAGACGCGAAATTCTTCGCGCTGCGGCCGTGGCCGCGCAGATCCATGGCGAAACAGTGCCGGCCAGGGAGCTGCTCGATGATCCGGTCCCACACACGGGCGTGGAAGCCGGTGGCGTGAATGAATAACAGAGGAACCCCTGATCCCGGCCTTTCCCAAACGGCCAATTGCTGTATCTGAAGCAAGTGCACGTACAATGTAAGGTACAGCCTCTCCATGTGGATTGTCCAGCTCGCCCTCCGGCGTCCCTACACGTTCGTGGTCATGGCGCTTTGCATCGTTGTGCTCGGCGTTCTGGCCATGGTGCGCATGCCGGCGGACATCTTCCCTGACATCAACATTCCCGTGGTTAGCGTGATCTGGGGCTACGGCGGGCTATCGCCGGAGGAGATGGCGGAGATCATCACCACGCGTTCCGAACGCGGCTTCACCACGGCGGTAAACGACATCGAGCACATGGAATCGATCTCGGTCACCGGCATCTCGGTCATCCGCATCTATTTCCACCCGAACGCGCGCATTGACGCGGCGGTGTCCCAGCTGGCCGCGCAATCGCAATCGACGCTGAAGACCCTGCCGCCGGGCACCACGCCGCCGAACGTCCTCCGCTACAACGCCGCCACAGTACCGATTCTCGACCTGGGTCTTTCCAGCGACACGTTGACCGAGCAGGAAGAGTACGACCTCGGCTATAACTTCCTCCGGACGCAGCTCGCCACCATCCAGGGCGCGAGCATCCCGCTGCCTTACGGCGGGCGGCCGAAGCAGGTGATGATCGACATTAATCCACAGGCGCTCTACTCGCATGGGCTGGGAGCCGCCGACGTCACCTCGGCGTTGAACAACCAGAACCTGATTCTGCCCACCGGTTTTGCCAAGATCGGCACCCGCGAATACAGCGTGCAGTTGAACAACAGTCCCAGCATCGTAGACGCGTTCAACCGGCTGCCAATCAAAACCGTCAATGGCACGACGATCTTCATGCGCGACGTTGCGCAGGTACGCGACGGATACGCAGTGCAAACCAATATCGTGCGCCATGACGGGCGCCGCGGCGCGCTGCTGACGATCCTGAAAAACGGGGCCTCTTCCACTCTGGATGTGGTGAAACGTATCAAGGCGATCCTGCCGCGCGTGCAATCGACGCTGCCGCCGGCCCTGAAGATCACCCAGTTATTCGATCAATCGGTCTTCGTTTCCTCGGCGATTTCCGGCGTGGTGAGGGAGGCACTGGCCGCGGCGCTGCTCACGGGCCTGATGATCCTGCTGTTTCTGGGAAGCTGGCGCAGCACGCTGATCGTCTGCATCTCGATTCCGCTGTCGATTCTGACCTCGCTCGCGGTGATGTCCCTACTGGGCGAGACCATCAACATTATGACGCTGGGCGGAATGGCGCTGGCCGTCGGCATCCTGGTGGACGACGCGACGGTGGAGATCGAAAACATTCACCGCAACCTCGGGATGCACAAGGGCGTGGTCCAGGCCATTCTGGACGGCGCGCAGCAGATCGCCGCGCCGGCCTTCGTCTCCACGCTTTGCATCTGCATCGTGTTCGTGCCGGTGATTTTCCTGCAGGGCGTGGCGCAATACCTGTTCACGCCGCTGGCGCTGGCCGTGGTGCTGGCGATGATGGCGTCCTATCTTCTTTCGCGCACCCTGATCCCCACCATGGTGCGCTATCTGATCCCCTCCGAACTGCGCTTCTACCGGCACGACGCCGATCACGAGGAGGACATTCCGGACGCGGGCCTCATCTGGAACATCCATCATCGCTTCAACAATCTGTTCGAGCGCATGCGCGAAGCCTATTCGAGCATGCTGCACTCCACCCTGGCGCACCGGAAGCTGGTTCTGGGGCTGTTCTTCGGCACGGCGATCTGCTGCGTCGGCCTATACCCGTTTATCGGGCAGGATTTCTTCCCGCAGGTGGACGCCGGGCAGATCCGCTTGCACGTCCGCTGCCCCGGGGGCACGCGGATCGAGGAAACCGAGCAGAAATTCTCGCGGGTGGAGGATTCCATCCGCAAGATCATCCCACCGGGCGAAATCTCAGACATTCTGGACAATATCGGCTTGCCCTACAGCGGTTTTAACCTGGCGTTCAGCGATAGCGTGACGCTGGGTTCGTTCGATGGCGAGATCCTGGTTTCCCTGAAGCAGGGGGAGCACGGACCAACCTGGGACTACGTGCGCGAACTGAGGCGCAAGCTTTCCCGCGAATATCCCGACCTGACGTTCTTCTTCCAGCCCGCCGACATTGTCAGCCAGATTCTCAACTTTGGGCTGCCGGCGCCGATCGACGTCCAGGTGGTAGGGCCGATCAAGAACGCGCCGAAGAATTACGAGATCGCGCAGGAGATGGCGCACCGCCTGGCCAGGCTTCCTGGCGCTTCCGACGTGCACGTGCATCAGGTGAACGACGTGCCGCTGATGCGCATGAACGTTGATCGCGCCCGCGCAAGCGTCATGGGCCTGCAGCAGAAGGACGTCGCCAACGACATGCTAATGTCGCTGAGCTCCAGCGGCCAGGTATCGCCGAATTGGTGGGTGAATCCAGCCAATAACGTGGATTACCTGGTGGCCGTGCAGACGCCTGCCTACAAAGTGGACTCGGAGGAAGCACTGATGAACACGCCGGTGCATACCGCCGGGGGTGGCGCGCAGATGCTGAGCAATCTGGCGCAGATGGAGCGAGGGCATACGGCGTCGGTGGTGAATCACTACAACGTGCAGCCGGTGTACGACGTGTATGCCAATGTCCAGGATCGCGATCTGGGCAGCTTCGCAAAGGATGCGGCAAAAGTGGTGGACGGCATGAAGTCGAAGCTGCCGGCGGGCAGCTTTTTCGAAACCCGTGGCCAGGTTGCGACCATGCAGGCCTCCTTCGAGGGGATGGCGTACGGCCTGATTTTTGCCATCTTGCTGGTGTATTTTCTGATGGTGGTGAATTTCCAGTCCTGGACCGATCCGTTCATCATATTGATGGCGCTGCCGGGAGCCCTGGCTGGGATTCTGCTGATGCTGTTCTTCACCCGCACAACGATTAGCGTACCGGCGCTGATGGGCGCTATCATGAGCATTGGCGTGGGCACGGCGAACAGCATCCTGCTGGTCACCTTCGCCAACGATTTGCGCCGCGACGGCCTGGACGCCATGACCGCCGCGTACGAAGCCGGACGCACGCGTCTGCGCCCCGTGGTGATGACGGCGGTAGCGATGCTGGCAGGCATGGTCCCCATGGCGCTGGGCCTGGGCGAAGGCGGCGAGCAGAACGCGCCCCTGGGCCGCGCGGTGATCGGCGGGCTCATGATGGCGACGGTGGCGACTCTGTTCGTCGTTCCGGTGGTATACAGCTATATGCGAAAGACTCCTCCGAAACAGTACGAGCGTATTTTACCTGAGGAGTGAACGACGGAGCAGATGCAGACGGAACAACAACTCGACCGGGAATGTACACGCGACCTGCCCCATAAGAAGTCGCACACGAAATTCATCGTGCTGGTGGCAGCGCTGTCCATCCTGCTGATCGCGGCCGTTGTTTTCGGCCTGGTGCGTTACCAGACCCACGAGAAGGCGCTAGCCGCCTCCTCCGAGGACGAATCCTCGCGCGCCCCAGTCGTGAATGTCGGCCACGTGCGGCAATCCGGCTCGAAGTCCACGCTGGAATTGCCAGGCGATCTTTACGCGCGCGTGGAAACGCCGATGTATGCCCGCGTCGACGGATACCTGAAGCAGCGCCCGGTGGAAATCGGCGATCACGTGAAGAAGGGCGACCTGCTTGTCGAAATCGATACACCCGATCTGGACGCGCAGATCGCGCAGGCCCAGGCCACTCTGGCGCAGTCCAGGGCCACCCTGATGCAACTGAACGCCGCATTGACCGTCGCCAAGGCGAACGCGAAGCTGGCCGCGGCTACGGCCGAGCGGTACCGCGTCCTGCTGCAACAGGAGAGCGTCGCCAAGCAGGACTACGAAAATCAGGCTGCCGCGGCCGAGGTCGCCGATGCCAATATCAAGCAGGCCGAAGAAAATATTCACGCGGCCGAAGCGACGATCGCCGCGAACACCGCCAATCTTCGCCGGCTGCAGGAATTAAAGGTCTACACGAAGCTGGTGGCGCCGTTCGACGGCGTCATCACCTATCGCAGCCCCCAATCGGATCCGGGAACTTTGATCAGCTCCGGCAACACAACGCAGTCGCGCGAATTGATCAAGGTGTCGCAGATCGATACCATCCGGGTTTTCGTCAACGTGCCGCAGTCGTCCGCCACCCTGATTCACGTGGGAGAAAATGCGGATTTGCTTGTGGACGAGTATCCGGGGCGCTCATTCCCGGCGAGAGTGAGCAGCACGACCAACGCGGTGGACCTCACCTCACGCGCGCTATTGGCCGTGCTGGTGGTGAGTAACCCCAAAGGCGAGCTGTTGCCGGGAATGTACGCAAGAGCTCGATTCGCGCTGCCTCACACCATCACGGTGCTGATGCTGCCCGCCGACGCCCTGGTGCTCAAGACGGACGGCCCGCACGCCGCAGTCGTCGGTCAGGATCACAAGGTTCACTTCCACAAGCTATCGATCGGACGCGATTTCGGTGCGGAGCTCGAAGTCAATTCCGGCCTCAACGAGGGCGACGCCGTCATCCTCAATCCGACCGACGCGATCCGCGAGGGCGTAGTGGTGGAAACAAAAGAGCGCTCAGCGAAATAACGTGGGCTGAGCTATTGGCCGCCCCACCCAAAAGAGGCTTAATTCACCCACAGCACTGGCTGGCGAATAAAGAAATTCCGGATCACCTCATCGATCGATGAGTCCGCTGGGAGAGTTTTCCACAAATCGATGTAGGATGTTTCGTGAAAGGCCAGCCCCGCGAACAGCAGACTCGACTGGCGCATCGGCCATTCATCGTCGTACTTTACATCCGGCTTTAACGGCCACTTCTTCTTATCGCGCATGTACGGAGCCATATATGCGACGGCCTTTCGCAGGCTGCGCCCGTCGGGCAGCTCAAACTGCCACAGACCCAGAATCTGCGCGAGCGTCGAAAGCGCCTCCAGATTAAAGAGCGAATAGCCGTAGGGCTTCGTGCGCCGCAACTCTTGGGGAAAACTTCCGTCCGCGGCGAGTTGATTCGGCAGCAGCACGGCCTTGAACCGCGTCCGGACCTCTGCCAGCGCCTCGGTATCGCCGGTGAGATGCGCGAACGCGGCCACCTGCATCGCCCAGCACGTGGCGTGGTTGTTCGCTGCGTCGCGCTCGGCAATGCCGTAAGGATGGTTCCGCATCCATATCGTGTATTCCGCGAACCACTTCTTGACGCCGTCCAGGTCACGCTTTGGAAGTACAGGCGACAGAACCTCGATTGCCCGCGCGACCTCCACCAGATGAATCGTATCGATGATCCCCGTGCCGCGGCCCGTGAAGCGCCCGTGAATCGCCTGCGCATATTGCAGGTTCGGATTCATGCGCGTGGCGCCGTCGATAAACCAGGCGCGCAAGTGCGCGGCGGCGTGATCCGCGTAGCGCTTCTCATGGGTGATTCTCCAAGCCGCGGCCAGCGCGGGTACCTGAACGCTCAAGCGCATAAGTGCCTGACGATGGGCGACGAAATTATCCGGATTCGTCATGCCGTCGCGCTGGACGTAGGGGCCATCGGGGTTCTTCGGATCCGGCCACCAGTAATCGCCTTCGGAGAAGAAATCATGCATGCCACCGGCGCTACGCGGCGACTGGGACGCCGTGATGGCCACCGGTTTTTCTCTTAAATAACTGTCGGCCGCCTTCAATACTCGCTCACGGTCAAACGAGGCCACATCGAAAGACTGGGCGCACAGCGCAGCCGACGCGGCAAGGCAGAGAGCCGTCCTCATCTGCGAAGGCTCGACTCCCTGGCCACCAGCTTCGATGGGATGAAAATGCGCTGCACCGCGGGAGGCGTCTCCGCATCCATGCAGGCGCACAGCAGTTCCGCGGCCGCTTCGCCGATCGCGCCGCTGCTTTGGTCGATGGTGGATAAGGGCACGCGCAGCAGATCGGAGTAATGAACGTTGCCGGCGCCGATCACCGCGATATCCTGCGGCACGCGCAGCCCGGCCTCGAGAATGGCCTTCACTGCACCCGCGGCCACTGGATCGTTGTAGCAAAACACGCCATCGGGCCGAGGCGAAACGTTCAGCAGTTCGCGCATCGCTTCATAACCCGTGTTATCGCCGTACTGGCCGCTGACGATGTGCTCCGGCCGCACGGGCATGCCAGCGCGCACCAGCGCACGCCGGTAACCCTTCAGCCGCGTCGAGCCTGTGCCGTTTTGCGGCCCGCGAATATGCGCGATCCTCTCACAGCCCTGCTCGATCAGGTGACAGGTAGCCATCGCCGCCAGATCCTCGTCTTTGGTGCCGACGAAATTCGCATCTACGCCGGCGATCATGCGGTCGATGAGCACGTAAGGAATTTCGCGGCGGCGCAGCGTCTCAAAAAATTCGCCCTGCCTGCTGCGCTGCGCCGAGGCGATGATCAGGCCGTCCACTTTGCGCGTGAGTAGAATTTCCAAATGGCGGCGCTCGATCTCGCCGTCCTCCTGCGTGTTGAGGATCATCGCCTGATAGCCCAGCGGCGTCAGCTTGCGCGCCACGCCGTTGGCCACTTCGGCGAAAAACGAATGCATCAAATCCGGCACAATCAGGCCCACTAAGTACGTGCGGCGCGTCACCATGCTGCGCGCGATCCAATCGGGCTGATAGTTCAACTCGCGCATGCGCTTCAGCACGCGCTCCCGCGTCCGCGCGCTGATGTCGCTATGGTTGCGTAGCGCCTTGGACACGGTCATCAGGGAGACGCCCAAGTCCTCGGCAATGTCCTTCATTCGTACCGGCATAATTGCTAATACTTTACCGCTCCCGAAGTATAATCGAGGCACTGTGCGGAAGATATTCTCGCTCGCGGTGTTCGCCGTGTCCCTTGCCTCGGCGGCCGACGTTCTCTGGTATCGCCAGGCCGCCGCTAATTGGAATGAGGCTCTGCCCATCGGCAACGGACGCCTCGGCGGCATGGTGTTCGGAGGCGTCTGGAGCGATCAGATCCAGCTGAACGAAGACACGGTCTGGGCCGGCGAGAAGCGCGATCGAAATAATCCAGAGGCGGCGAAGAACCTGCCCGAAATTCGTCGCCTGCTGTTCGCCGGGATGCCTCACGAGGCCGAAGCGCTGGCGGAGCGGACCATTATCTCCACGCCGAAGCGGCTGCCGCCCTATCAACCGCTCGGCGTGCTGCAGATGGGCTTCGCCGACGATCCTCACGAAACCGTCACCGATTACCGCCGCGAACTCGACCTGGGCACGGCCATCGCCCGCGTGACCTATCGCCAGGGTGCGAAGTTTACCCGCGAAGTCTTTTCGTCCGCGCCGGATCAGGTGATCGTGGTGCGCCTGACGTGCGATCAACCAAAGCACATCACCTTCGCAGCAACCCTTTCGCGTATCGCCGATGCGACCTCGCGCATCGAGGGAAATAATCGAGTGGTTCTTGAAGGCGAGGCCATCGCCCGCGATCCTCGCCACGCCGAGGAGCGTCCGGTGGGGGTGAAGTTTCAGGCCGTGCTGCTGGTGGTCCCCGAGGGTGGCACCATGAAGCGCGCCGGAGGCGATCTGTACGTGGAGGGCGCAGACGTGGTGACGATGTACCTGGTGGCATCGACGAACTTCAAGCCGCGCGACATCGAAAAGGACCTCACCGCCGCCAAACGAACCTACGCCGATTTGAAGGCTCGCCACATCTCGGAATATCAGCGCTATTTTCATCGAGTGAAGCTGACGCTCGGCTCCGCGCCCGCGCCTGATCTGCCGACTGACCAGCGCTTGCAGCGCGTCGCGGCTGGTGCAGACGATCCGCATCTCATCGAACAGTATTTTCAATTCGGCCGCTATCTGCTCATCTCCTGCAGCCGTCCCGGCTCCATGGCTGCGACGCTGCAAGGCCTGTGGAACGACAAGCTGGAACCTCCTTGGGACAGCAAGTACACCATCAACATCAATACCGAGATGAATTACTGGCCCGCTGAGGTGACGAATCTTCCCGAGCTTCACGAGCCTCTGTTCGACCTGATCGATCTGGCACGGCCCGACGGCCGCCGAATCGCCAGGGAGATCTACGGTGCGCGCGGATTTGTGTTGCATCACAACACCGATATCTGGGGCGACGCAGTGCCCATCGACGGCGTCGGCTCCGGCCTCTGGGCCATGGGCGGCGCGTGGCTGAGCCTTCACCTCTGGGATCACTACGACTTCACCCGCGACCGCGCGTTCCTGGCGTCGCGCGCCTATCCCGTGATGAAGGAAGCGGCGGAGTTTCTGCTCGATTATCTGGTGGACGACGGCAAAGGCCATCTGATCACCGGGCCGTCGATCTCTCCGGAAAACACATACAAACTGCCGGACGGAACGACGGCCAAACTCTGCATGGGACCGACGATGGATACGGAGATCACGCGCGAACTGTTCAAGCGCGTCATGGCCGCTAGCGAGATTCTGAACATCGATGCGAGCTTTCGCGAGCGGGTGAGGGCGGCCAGGGAGCGCCTTGAGCCCTTCAAAGTCGGCAAGTACGGCCAATTGCAGGAATGGATGGAAGATTATGAAGAACGGGAACCCGGCCACCGCCACGTTTCGCAATTATTCGCCCTGCATCCCGGCGATCAGATCACGCCGCGAGGCACGCCTGATCTAGCCAAAGCGGCTCGCGTCACGCTGGAGCGGCGCGTGGCCAACGGCGGAGGCCACACCGGATGGAGCCGCGCCTGGATTATCAACTTCTGGGCACGCCTCGAAGACGGCGACAAGGCAGGCGAAAACGTGGCGGTCCTGCTGGCCAGGTCGACGCTGCCGAATATGCTCGACACGCATCCTCCCTTTCAGATCGACGGCAATTTTGGAGGCACGGCGGGGATCGCCGAAATGCTGCTGCAAAGCCACGCGGGAGAAATCAGCGTCCTGCCCGCGCTGCCGAAGTCGTGGCCCGAAGGTTCCGTGAAAGGTCTGCGCGCCCGCGGCGCGGTGGAAGTCGATGTCGATTGGAAGAACGGTAAAGTCTCGCGCGTCGCGCTGCGGTCTCCCATCGCGGGGACGCACAGTGTGCGCTTCGCCGATGGCCGCGTGGAGACGGTCACGCTTTCTCCCTCGAAAGAGACGATCCTCGCCGCGCGATAATAGCGGCATGTCATCGTCGAAAGGCCTCCAGACCCTCAGCATTCACGCCGGCCGCATGGTCGACCCGTCCACCGGCGCGATCACTCCTCCGCTGCACACGTCGACGACGTTCGAGCGCGATCCCGATGGCGAGTTTTCCCGCAAGTACGCCTACATCCGCGCGGCGACGCCCAATCGCGATGCGCTTGAAACCTGCATCACGGCGCTCGAAGGCGGTGATGATACCATTTCGTTTGCCTCCGGCATGGCCGCCTCCATGGCGGTGTTCCAGTCACTTTCCCCTGGCGATCACGTCCTGCTACATCGCGACGTCTACTACGGAGTTCGCGAACTAATGCAGGGGTTTTTCGCGAAGTGGGGCCTGACGCACACGCTGGTCGATATGCGCGACGCGGACGCCATGGCGAAGGCGCTTCGGCCTGAAACAAAGCTCTTTTGGGTGGAGACGCCAACCAATCCCCTCATTGAGGTGGTGGATATTGGCGCGGTCGCGCAGGTTTCGAAAGCCGCTGGGGCCTTGTTGGTAGCCGAAAATACCTTCGCCACGCCGGTGCTGCAGCATCCTTTCGAACTGGGCGCGGACATGGTGGTTCACTCACTCACGAAATATCTGTCCGGCCATAGCGATGCCATGGGCGGATCGGTCACGATCAAGAACAAGCCGGAACTCGTGGCGCAGATTCGCGATTTTCAGCACACCGGCGGTGCGATTCTTTCGCCCTTCGACTGCTGGCTGATGCTGAGGGGAGCGCAAACGCTGGTGCCGCGCGTGCGCCTGCACTGCGAAAACGCGCGCAAGGTGGCCGAATTCCTGTCAGCGCATAAAAAGGTCCAAAGAGTCCGCTATCCCGGCCTCCCGAACGATCCCGGCCACGAGATCGCGAAGAAGCAGATGAGCGACTTCGGCGGTATGTTGTCCTTCGAAGTCGCCGGAGGACGGGCTGAGGCCTTTGCCGTCGCCGCAAAGCTGAAGATTGTCCTGCGCGCGACGAGTTTGGGCGGAACGCACTCTCTGATCGAGCATCGCGCCTCGATCGAAGGCCCGACCACGCGCGCGCCGGAATCGCTGCTGCGCATGTCCGTGGGCCTCGAAGACGCGGCCGACCTGATCGCAGACCTCGATCAGGCCTTCTCCGCCCTATGAGTGAGGAGACAAAACCGAGGCTCTCCGCACTGACTTGGCTCTATTTCAAGATCGGCAACACGACGTTCGGCGGAGGCGACCCGACCATGGCCCTGCTGCAGCGCGAGCTGATTGGCCGCGGCTGGATTACTCGCCTGGACTTCGCGCTGGCCTATTCGCTGGCGCGCATCACCCCGGGAACCAACGTGTTGGCGTTCTGCGCGGCCACCGGAGCGCGCGTGCTCGGCATCGCGGGAGCCGTCGCCGCAGTGCTGGCCGTCACCTTGCCATCCGCGGTGCTGACCGTGCTCCTCACCAAAGGCTTTGAATCCTGGCGCCATCATCCCTGGGCGCTGGCGGCCATCGGCGGCACGGTAGCGGCGGTCACCGGCATGATGCTGGCCAGCGTGTGGACGTTGGTGAGGCCGTTCATGGGATGGCGCGTGCCTCTTTATGCCGGAGGCGCCTTCCTTGCCGCGTGGAAATTTCACGCCACGCCTGTGCCGGTAGTCCTTGTTGCTGGGTTGCTTGGGTATCTGTGGGCGGACGAAAAATGAACCTGTTCGTGCTCTACACGCTTCTCCTCAAAGCGACCCTGACGTCTTTCAGCGGCCTGGCGTCGTTGCCCATGGTTCGCAACGATCTGGTGGTCGAGCGGAAAGTCCTGACCGACCGCCAGTTGAACACGGCCGTCGTCGCCGGGCGGACCGGGCCGGGGCCGTACGGCTTGTATCTGGTGAGCGTCGGCTATTACGCCGCCGGATATTCGGGCGCTACCGTGGCTTTGCTCGCCGTGATGACGCCGGCGTTCCTGATCCTTCCAATGATCCGGTGGCTGGGCAACCGCGCGAATTCTCCGCGCGTGCGAAGTTCCATACGAGCGGTGGTTCTGGCCAGCGCGGGTCTGCTGCTCTCGGCCTCGGTTCCGCTGGCGCGGGACGCGGTGACCGGACCCTTGACATTTGCGATCATGGCTGCCAGCCTGGCGGTCCTCACGCTGACGAAGGTCGACTCGCTCTGGGTGGTGCTCGGCGGCGCGGTGGTGGGGCTGGCCGCGAAACTGGCGAGCTCGTGAGTCAACGTTGGCAGGCGGATCCGCCTTCCCTACCACGGAGTCAGCCGCGCGCCGACGATGCTCCACACTTCGGCCTCGACATCTTTCTCGCTCTTCGATCCGTCGACGATCTTCACCCGGTCGGGCTCATCCGATGCGAGTTGCAGATACGCCTCACGCACCTTGCAGTGGAAGCTCAACGCCTGCTCGTCGAGCCGCGTCTCCACGTCCTGCGTCTTGCGATTGCGGCCGTGCGCGCGCGCCAGGCCCAGTTCGGTCTCGATATCGACGACTAGGGTCAGATCCGGAACCAGCCCCCGGCAGGCGATGCGGTCGACGTCGTACACCACATCCGCGCCGAGCCCTCTTGCCGCGCCCTGATACACCAGCGTCGAATCGGTGAAGCGGTCGCACAGCACGATCTCGCCTCGCGAGAGCGCCGGCAGAATCCATTGGTCGACGTTCTGGGCCCGCGCGGCGAACATCAGCAGCAGCTCCGTGGTGGGACTCATCTCCAGATTCTTCGAATCGAGCAGCACGCGCCGGATCTGAAGGCCAATGGGCGTGCCTCCCGGCTCCGCCGTTTCCAGAACTGTGCGGCCGGCTTCACGCAAACGGGCCGCGAGCAGGCGCAGTTGCGTGGATTTTCCGCTGCCCTCCGGCCCTTCAAATGTAATGAACACTCCGCGATTAGTCGTAGACAAAATGCAGAACCTTCTTTAGATCCTCCCAAGCTTCGCGCTTGGCGTTTTGATTGTAGGGGCGCAGGAGATAAGAAGGATGATACGTCACCATCAACGGAATGTCGCGCCACTTCTGCCAGTTGCCGCGCAGCCTGGTCACGCCGTCCTTGGTGGCGAGCAGCGCCTTGGCCGCGGTCGAGCCCAGCGCGCAAATCGCTTTGGGCCGGATCGCCATCAACTGGCGGAACAGAAACTCGCCGCAAATCTCCATTTCATCGGGCTGCGGGGTGCGATTCTCCGGCGGACGGCACTTCACCACGTTGCAGATGTAAACGTTCTCGCGCTTGATGGGGATGCCTTCCTTCTGGGCGGTGTTGTCGATCATCTGCGTCAGAAGCTGCCCCGCGCGGCCGACGAACGGAATGCCCTGGGCGTCCTCATCGGCGCCCGGACCCTCGCCGACGAACACCAATTTCGCCTGCTCGTCGCCGACGCCAAAGACGATCTTGTTTCGCTGCTCGCACAGGCGGCAACGCCGGCAATTGTCGCCGATATCGGCGCGGATCTGGGCAAGCGTTTCGCCGCTTGGCGCAAGCGGTATCAATTGGGGAGTTTCCATGGTGGAGACTTGCGGCGCTGCCGCAGGCATAAAGGGGGGCGCAGGCGGCTGGCGGCGGTAAATCTCTTTCACGCCGAGGTCGCGATAAAACGTCAGGTAGTCGCGCAGTTGCTCCGGTGTCATGGCACGCGCGTCATTTTGTGTGCAGGCCCAAGCGCAGCATCATCACATCATCAAGGATGCGGGAGGCGATCTCCGTCTTCGGCGCGCGGCGAATGGTAACCGGATCGGCTCCGCGCGTCACCAGCACCACTTCGTTTTCGTCGGAATCGAAGCCGATGCCATCCTGTGAGACCAGATTGGCCACGATCATGTCGCAATTCTTGGATTCCAGCTTTCGCCGGGCTTCGGCCACCAGATCCTCGGTTTCGGCAGCGAAGCCGATCAGCAGGCGGTCGCCTTTCTTGCGGCCCAGCTCAGCCAGGATGTCGACGGTCGGATCGAGTTCGATCGACATGCGCGCGGCTGTCTTTTTCACCTTGTGACGCGGCGCTGCGGCGCGGTAATAGTCCGCCACGGCGGCCGCTTTCACAATAATCGTCGATTCCTCGAGCTGTTTCATCACGGCATCGTGCATCTGCCCAGCTGTCTGCACGTGGATCACCTCGATGCCCCGAGGCTCGGGCAGGGAGACCGGGCCGGACACGAGGATCACTCGCGCGCCCCTCGCCGCCGCCTGCTGCGCGATGGCGTAGCCCATTTTGCCGCTCGAGCGGTTGCTCAGATACCGAACCGCGTCCAGAGGCTCCTGCGTCGGCCCCGCAGTCACCAGCAGGGTTTCTCCCTCCAGATCGCGCTTTTGTGCCGTGAGATTCGCCACCGCGTCGGCGATGGCCACAGGCTCTGCCAGGCGGCCCGGACCCACCATGCCGCAGGCCAGCACGCCATCGTCCGGGGGAACGATGAAATGCCCGCGCTCCCGGAGGATCTGCAGATTCGCCTGCGTCGCCGGATGATTCCACATGTTTGTATTCATGGCCGGCGCGATCACCACGCGTCCGGAGAAGGCGAGGTACGTGGTCGTGAGAAAATCGTCGGCCAGGCCATGGGCGAATTTGGCGAGCAGGTCCGCCGTGGCGGGCGCGACGACCAGAATTTCGTTTTCCTGCGCTACCCGGATATGCTCAATCGCACTCGAGAGAGTATCCTCCGCGCTGGCGGCGGAAAACAGATTGGTGATGACTTTGCGACCGGTAAGCGCGGCGAAGGTCAGGGAACGGATGAACTCCTCGGCTGCGCGGGTCAGAATCACGTTGACGGTGAATCCCCGCTCCATCAGGGCGCGCGCGAGCTCTGCCGCTTTGTAAGCAGCGATGCCCCCGCCGACGCCGAGCGCTACGTTCATACGCGGCCCGGGCGGCTATTCCTTCTTCGCGGCCTGCTCCGCGGCGGCCTGGGCGGCCAGCAGCGTGAGGTCTTCGTACTGCACCAATCCGCGGCGCACCTCTTCCATCGCGACCACCGTCGGCTTCTTCGAGGTGGTAGGCAGATAGCTGCGCGCCCCGCCCTGCAACTGGCGAGCCCTCTTGGCGGCGACGATGATGAAACGGTAGGCGCTGGCTTCCGGATCGTCCGGAATCGTGCTCTGCGCGGTATTGCGAATCGAGTTCTCAGGCATTTTGAAAGGTCTCCAAGATCGGGCGGATTTCGGTTTCCATCCGGTCACGCCGGCTGCGAGTAGCTTTCACGATCGACCTCAGCGTTTCCACCGACGCCTCCACTTCGCGATTCACCAGCACGTAATCGTACAAATGATAATCCCGGATCTCCTCGGCGGCTTCACGCAAGCGCCGCTGGATCACCGGTTCGGAATCCTGCGAGCGGTCCCGCAGCCGCTGCTCCAGAATCTGCCGGCTGGGCGCCAAAATAAAGATCGACACCGCGGCCGGAATGCGGTCTTTTAATTGTCGCGCACCCTGCACGTCAATGTCGAGGATCAAATCCACGCCTTCGGCCGCGGCGCGCTCCAGTTCGCTCTTGTGGGTGCCGTAGTAATTGCCGAAAACCTCTGCATATTCAAGGAATTCGCCCTTTGCAATGCGATCCTCGAACTCCTCTTTGGAGATGAAATAGTACTCCTTGCCATTCACTTCCTGCCCGCGCGGCGCCCGCGTCGTATAGGAGATGGAAAAGCGAATACGGGCCACATCCTGGATCAGGCGGCCGGTGAGGGTGGATTTTCCAGAGCCGGAAGGGGCGGAGATGATAAACACGGTGGTCATTCGAGGTTCAGGGACTGCTCGCGGACTTTTTCGATGGCCGCCTTGGCTGCCAGCGCCAGTTCCGTGATCTTCAGGCCGGCCTCTCCCGCGCCGCTGGTCTTGGAAAGAATGGTGTTGGTCTCGCGATTCATCTCCTGCAGCAGAAAATCGAGTTTCTTGCCGACTTCGCCGCCGCCGTCCAGCATCTCGGTCAGTTGCCCGGAATGAATCTTCAGCCGGGCGAGTTCCTCGCCGATGTCGCTGCGGTCGGCCAGAATCGCCGCTTCCTGGGCCAGACGTTGTGGATCGATTTGCACACCTCTTAGCAGGTCGCGCAGTTTATCCGATAGGCGCGATTGGAATGCCGCCTGGGCGGTGACCCGGATTCGCTCCATTTCCGAAGCGAGGGTGGCGATCTGTGCATTGTGCGTCCGCATTTCGGCGACGATTTCTGCGCCCTCTCTGGCTCGAAACTCGTTCAGGCCGTTGAGCGCCTCGGCGAGCGTATCGAGAACATCCTGCTGTGATGCCGGAGCGGATTCCGGAGCCGCCTCCGTCAACATGCCCGCATGGCGGAACACCGCGTCGAGGTTCGGCTTGGCGTCGATCCCGTGCGCCTCCGCGGCTTCGCGAAAGGCCTTCAAATATTGGTGCAGCAGCGGCCGGTTCAGAGCCAGCGTAGTGGCTCCACTGGAGAGGTTTTGCGGCAGCGAGATGCGCACCTCCACATGCCCGCGCACCATGCGGGATTTCACGATGGCGCGTACGGCGTTCTCAAATTCATCGGCGGCCGACGGCGCGTGCACTTGCACGTCCAGGCCGCGATGATTCAGGCTTTTCACGCTGACGACGATCTCGCCGCCGTCCAGCGCTTTGCGGGATCGCGCGAACCCGGTCATGGAGCGAAGAGGAGGCATCGAATTAGGAGTTCACAATAGGATCTTCCAAAAATTGCATGTCGTGCAACCGCTGGTAGATTCCTCCTCCAGCCACCAACTCTTCGTGCGTGCCAATCTCAGAGATCTTCCCGCGGTCGAGCACCACGATCTTGTCCGCGCGGCGGATCGTCGAAAGGCGGTGCGCGATCACGATGACGGTGCGGTGCTCCATCAGGTTTTGCAGAGCGGCTTGCACCAGGCGCTCCGATTCGGTATCGAGATGCGACGTGGCTTCATCCAGAATCAGGATGGGCGCGTCCTTTAAGAGTGCCCGCGCGATCGATAGGCGCTGGCGCTGGCCTCCGGAGAGCTTATGGCCGCGCTCGCCGATCAAAGTGTCGTAGCCGTCGGTCATGCGCAGGATGAACTCCTCAGCCAGGGCGTTTCGCGCCGCGGCCTGGATCTGATCGCGGGTGGCATCGGGGCGGCCGTAGCCGATGTTGTTGGCGACCGTGTCGTTAAACAAGAACGTATCCTGCGCCACGATGCCGATTTTGTTGCGCAGCGAAGCCAACTGCAGGTCGCGAATATCCTTGCCGTCGATGCGGATCACCCCGGCGGTCACGTCGTAAAAACGCGGTACCAGGTTGGCGATCGTCGTCTTTCCGGAACCGCTCGGGCCAACCAACGCGACTACCTCCCCGCGCTTTACCTCCAAGCGGACGTCTTCCAGGCGGAAACCGTCCGGCGCGCTGGGGTAATGAAAGGCCACACCATCAAACAGCACGGACTTTTCGAACCGGGGCAGGCGGATCGCGTTCGGCTTTTCCTTTACGTGTTGATCCTTAGCCAGGTACTCGAAGACTCGCTGCGACGCGCCCAGCGCCTGCTGGAAGATATTGTGGATGCCGGTGAGGCGCTTGACAGGCTCATAAAGCATCAGCAGCGCGATCACAAAGCTGATGAACTGGCCCGGCGACATCACACCGTGCTTAATCTCCGTGCGAGCATACGCTACCAGCGCCACGATGGTGATGGCGCCAAAAAACTCGATCAGTGGCGAGGCGATGGCTTGCTGCGCCACGTAGCGCAAATTACTTCGGCGCAGCCGCTGCACGCGGTCGCGGAAGCGGTTCGATTCGAACTCCTCCGCACTGAAGGATTTCACCACCTGCTGCCCACTCAGCATTTCCTGCAACACCTGATTGAGTTCGGCCGCATCGTCCTGAGCTCGGCGCGTCGTGCGGCGGATTTTCCGTCCGATGCGAATAGTGGGAATCAGCACCAGCGGAAGCACGGTCAGGCTCCAGACCGCTAGTTTCCAATCCCGTTGCAAGACAAGAGCCAGAAGCGCAACAACCGTAAAGCTCTGGCGCAGAAAATCGGCCAGGATATGCGACAAAGCGACCTGGATTTTCTCGAGGTCGTTCATGATGGACGACATCACACGCGCGGTCGAGTTGTCCTCAAAGAAGTGCGCGTCCTGGTGCACCACGCTGTCGAACACGGTCTGCCGAAGGTCGGTGACCGCGGAGAAGCCTACGTAATTGATCAGGTAGTTGCCGAAGTAATCGCAAATGCCGCGCAGGAAGAACACGCCCAGGATCGCCACGGCGACCATGTTGTACACGCTGGTGATGCGATGCGGCATCAAGTCGTTCAAATAGAGGGTGTGGTTGAAAACGGTGAACAGTGTGACCGGAGGTTCAAAGTCCTGGGGATTGAGAACTCGGTCCAGCACCGGCTGAATCAGCAGAGCCGTCATCGCCTGCGCCGCGCCGACGATGGCCATCAGAACGACAGAAACGAGGAGATGCGGGACGTAGGGGCGCGAATAGCGGAGCAGCCGCCATAGGTCTTTCATACAAGCCCCTTCAGCATACCCGCACCTTCAGGGACTCCACTGCGTCCAGAACGTCGCGCGCGGCAATGCCCGTCATCTGAGGCGACGTCAGCACCTGCGCCTCGGTCCGCCAGGGAGCCCAGGTGACAGGATCCGATGGCCCGAACAGCACCACCACCGGCACGCCGAACGCGGCGGCGATGTGCGCGGGCCCGCTATCGTTGCCGATAAACAAGGAAGCGCCGGAAATCAGGCTCTTCGCCGCCGCCAGCGATTCTCGAGACCTCTGAAACTCGCGGAACGGCTCCAGATCGTCGGACGGCCCGGCCAGGAAAACCGGCTCTACGGGAAGATTTCGCGCGACCTCTAAGAATCGCTCGGCAGGCCAGGCTTTGTGCGGCGCGGACGCGAACGGATGAATCACGGCATACGGCGGCCGCGCTGGCGGAGCATCGGTAAAAAGGCTCGCGCGGGGGATCTCCCGGCGCGGCACGCCCAGCCAGAACATCGCGGACGCCAGATGTTCCGCGGTGTGAACGCGCCTCGACAGGCCCAAAATCTCCTGCGCCGTGGGAATTTTGTGCGAATAAACGAAGCCATAACGGTGATGAGCGAATCCGGCGCGCAGCTTGGCTCGCGACAGGGCCGTCATCACCATGCTTCGCGTGCCGCCATGAAGATTCAACACCAGATCGGATCGCCTGAGGGCCTCGCGCGTCTCGTCAATACACGGGTTGCCGTCGAAGACGGGCGCGAAACGTGGCTCCACCACGACGCTGATTTTCAGATCCGGGCGATGATCCTTGAGAAGCGTGAGGGCGGGCGTTGTCAGCACGCAGTCGCCGAGGGATCGCAGACGGATCACAACAATCCGCGAACCGGGCGGCAACCGATCGATCAAGTTCATTCCTGGTTTACTGGCTATTCTTCAATGCGGGCCTCATCCACCAACATCACCGGGATGTCGTTGCGGATGGGATATACCCGCTTGCATTCCACGCACTTCAGCCCGTTTTCGTCCTGTTTCAGCTGTACCGGCGCCTTGCAAAGAGGGCACACGAGAATGTCCAGCAAATCCTTGCTGATAGCCATGGTAATGCCTTAAGTGTAGCAAATCCGGCTATTCCGGCAGCGGTTTGCCCATGGTTTCCGGCGCCCAGGGCAGTACGAACAGGCCCAGCAGGAACACGGCACACATGGTGATTCCGGCGTATCGCATCGGCTCGTGGGCGGATGCGAAGACGCTGCTGGTGAGGTATCCCAGGGCAAACGGTCCGACGGCGGCGATCAGGCGGCCGACGTTGTAGCAGAACGATGTTCCCGTGGACCGAAGGCGCGTGGGGAACAGTTCCGGAAAATAGATGGCGAAGCCCCCAAACAAAGACAACTGGCAAAAACCCATCAGAGGCGTCATCCAGAAGATATCGCTGAAATTCTGCAGTTTCCAGAAGGTGAATGCCGTCGCCAGCAACGCGGCCAGATATCCGCCCGCGAAGGCCTTCCGCCGGCCGATATGCGCGGTCAGATGCGTGAACACGTAAATTCCCCAAAACGCGCCGAAATTCTGCAGCAGCGAATTGATGCCGGTCCACAGCGTCTTCTGCGACGCGATCATGTTCTCCGCCATGCCCTGTGCGCGGAACGTCTTATCGAGCACGGAACTGAGCAGATCCGGCGAGAAAAATCCGATGCCCCACAGTCCCACGACTCCGGAAAACGCTAGCGTCATGCCGACCAGCGTGTTGCGCCGCCACTTTGAAGAGAATAACTCTCTTACTGAGCCCAACTGCTCGTGCTCTTGCTTGGCGTGCTGCCAGCCCTCAGGCTCCTTTAGTCGCCTCATGATGACCAGCACCAGTAGCGCCGGCAGCGTTCCGATGACGAACATCCATCGCCACGGGCTGAACGAGATCGCGCCCGCGCCCTGCAACCGCCCGAGCGCAATCCCGATGAGCGCTGCAGTGACGTTGCCGATCGACGAGGCGGCCTGCAGCATACCCAGCGCATAGGGGCGCGCCCGATTGGGCATCACTTCGGCTACCAGCGCGACGCCGACCGCGAACTCGCCGCCGACGCCCAGCCCGGTGAGGAAGCGGTACGCCGAAAAATCCCATACGCCTGTTGAGAGCACGCTCAGACCGGTGAAGAGCGAGTAACTCAGGATGCTGAGCAGCATCGTTTTCACACGACCGATGCGATCACCGAGGATGCCGAAGAGAACGCCGCCGACGGCCCATCCGATCATGAAAATCGAAGTGGAGTAGCCCGCGTAGGTGGCGACCTTGCCCGCGGCCGTCGCGTCCCCCGCATGTACGTGCAGCAGCTCCAGCATCGCGGGACGCCGCGCCAGCGTGAATAACTGCTGGTCCATCGTGTCGAACAACCACCCCAGCGAAGCGACCAAAAGGACGAACCAATGGTAACTGGTGAGTTCTTTGTACCAGGCGCCGATGAACGGGTTGGAGGATGCGCCGGGCTCGAGTTGGGACATTGACGGTTATTTTCGCACGGAAGGCAACAGCCAGCGGGGGACGCGCGCGCAATATTCCGTGTAGCCGGGCCGTTGGCGCAAGTGCGGCTCCTCCACGAACACGACGACCAGGTGGAAGAAGAGCCACAGGGTCAGGGCGTAGTAGAGCAGCGCGCCGGATTCAAACAGCAGCGCCTCGCCAAGCACCACGGTCACGACGGAGACATACATCGGGTTGCGCAGGTACCGGTATAAGGCGCTCTCGATCAGAACTTTGGGCTCCTCGCCGATCAAGAACCGCAGGGGCCTGGCAAGAAATAGAGCCGGCGTGCCTCCCCCGCGCAACAGAAACTCGAGAGCGCAGGTGAAATAGCCCAGCGCGCCGGCGACGATCGGCAGGAGACCAAGGAATCGCAGGGCTCCGCTCGGAGGTGGGCTGCCGCGCAGCAGTAGCGAGGGAATATAGATTGTGATCGTGCCCGGCAGCAGGATCGTGAACAGGATCGCCCGCAGGACAAGCATGGTTTCAATATAGAATGCGCGTGCGAATCGTGCCCGGCACTTTTTCGAGCAAGCGCTTCACGCCCAGCGATGCCTCGCGCGTTTCCGTCTCCACGTCGATCACCACATAGCCGATCTGCGCGTTGGTTTGCAGATACTGGCCGGTGATATTGATCTTCTGTTTCGAGAACACGGCGTTGATGGCCGAGAGGACGCCGGGGCGGTTGTGATGCGTATGTAGCAGACGATGCTTGCCCGGATGTTCGGGAAGCGATACCTCGGGGAAGTTCACCGCCGTCAATGTCGAGCCGTTGTTACTGTACTTGATCAGCTTTTCCGCCACTTCGACGCCGATGTTCTGCTGCGCCTCCTCCGTGCTGCCGCCGACGTGGGGCGTCAGGATCACGTTATCCATGCCGCGCAGGGGCGAAATGAACTCTTCGCCTTCGGTCTTGGGCTCGACAGGGAACACGTCAATGGCCGCGCCGGACAGATGCTTCGATTCGAGCGCAGCCGCCAGGGCATCGATATCTACTACGGTGCCGCGCGCCGCATTTATCAGCTTGGAGCCTTTCTTCATTCGCGCCAGCTGCGTCGCTCCGATCATGTCCTGTGTCTGGGGCGTTTCCGGCACGTGCAACGTAACTACGTCGGCGACTTCGAGCAGCACGTCGAGCGCGGAAACCGGATGCGCGTTGCCTAGCGCGAGCTTCGTCTCAATGTCGTAATACAGCACCTTCATGCCAAGCGATTCAGCCAGCACACCCACCTGGGTGCCGATGTGGCCATAGCCGACGATGCCCAGCGTCTTGCCCCGCACCTCCTGCGAACCGGCCGCTGTTTTCATCCATCCGCCGCGATGGGCAAGCGCGTTGCGATGCGGAATTCCGCGCATCAGCATGATAGTTTCCGCCAGCACCAGTTCGGCCACGCTACGCGTATTGGAAAACGGCGCGTTGAACACCGGAATGCCCCGCTGCTGCGCCGCATCGAGATCCACTTGATTCGTGCCAATACAGAAGCAGCCGATGCTCATCAGCTTTTCCGCGCTGTTGATGACCTCGGCGGTGAGCTGTGTCGCCGATCGGATGCCAACAAAATACGCGTCGCTCAGGGCCTTGACCAGATTCGGCTTGGGTAGCGATTTGGGATGGTATTCGATGTGGCTGTAGCCGTCTTTCTTAAACGCTTCAACGGCGGTAGGGTGCACGCCTTCCAAGAGAAGAATCTTGATCTTGCCCTTATCGAGAGATGTGGTTTGCATGTCTGAGTCTCAGTTCCATCAGGACGGCCGCGTCCTCGGGATCGGTGTAATACCCGCGGATGGTGCGCACAATGCGGAATCCGAATTGCCGGTTCAGCGCGATCATGCGCGTGTTGCGCTTCCGGCAGTGGGCCGACACCCGTCTAAATCCATGATAGCGGGCATAAGCGACCTCCCAGGATTTGAGAATCGCGCCAAGGCCCTGTTCTTGAAATCGCGGCAGCAATCCGGTGGTGCTGAGATAGAGCGTCTTCCCGCGTTTTTCGAAGGCGCAGCAGCCCGCTTTCACCCCGCCCACGAACATCCACCAGGATTCGACTTCTTGCCAATAGGCGGCGTTGAAGCGGTCGGCGGCGGGGAAGACTCGGCGGTCGAAGGCAATGAGCGCGCGCAGTTCGCGGGGCAGGGCGGCTTTTCGAAATTCGACGCGCATTACAGCGTCCGCAGATGGAATCCGCCGTCGACGTTGATCACCTGGCCAGTGGAATAATCGAGTCCTCCATTGCAAATCGCCCGCACCGCGCGCGCCACGTCCCATCCTTCGCCCATGCGGCGCTGCGGTAACAGGCCCTCGGCGATGCGCTTTTCGTAGACGTCTTCGACGGCGGAGATCATGTCCGTGCGGATGATGCCGGGCCGGATTTCAAATACGCCGATGCCGTGCTCGGCAAGCCTCGCCGCCCACAGCGCGACGGACATGCTAAGTCCGGCCTTCGAAATGCAGTATTCGCCGCGATTGACCGAAGCCGTATAAGCAGAAATCGACGTGACGAAAACGACGCGCCCGATACCGCGCTCCACCATGCCCTTAGCCACCTGCTGGGTCAAGAAATGAGGGCCTTTCAGGTTCACGGAGATGATCTCGTCGAAGCTTTCCTCGGTGGCTTCAAGCAAGTCGCGGCGTTCTCGCGGAGCCATGCCGGCGTTGTTGACCAAGAGATCGATCCGGCCGAATTTCTCTTGCGCGAAGTCGAGCAGCGAACGGCGATCTTCCGACGATCCGATGTCGCAGGGGAAGATTTCCGCGCCAATTTCCGCACGCAGGGACTCGGCGGCGTCCTTGCGACCGCGATAGGTCGCCAGGATTTGATGTGTAGAGGATAATTCGAGGGCAATGGCGCGCCCGATACCCCGGCTCGCGCCGGTGACGAGGGCAACCGGCTTCATGGTTTCAGTGTAGGCGCACTTGCGTCAGGGTATGCGGAGATCCTGAAATCAAGTTCACGCAAAGACGCCAAGTGCGCCAAGGAAAAAGAGATCGATTTACACCGCTTTGCGCTGCCGAACCGAATCGAGCAGCATCCCGGCGATCTGTTTGCCATGCAGAAACGCTTCCTCGTACACGGCCCTGCGCTCATCGCGCGTGAATCCGTAGCCGAGGCGGTACAGACGCTCCAGCGATAGCCCCACGGCGTACGTCGCAGCGTATGCGATGCCGGCCTTGGGGATCAGTCCGCCGCCGAATGGAACCTTGCCCACCAGTTCCCGGGCCAAGGCCCGCCATCCGAAAGCGCCCGCGATAATCGACGCTACTTCGGAGCGCTGCTCGCGATACCCGATCGGTCGGTCGCTGACCGCAGCCAGCAGGAACGCCATACGGATCTGGTTCATGGTGAGAAACGCCGTGTCGGAGCCGAACTCGCCCACGGCCCAGGGAATCATCGCCAGGCTCGGAACGATATCCGGGATCGCCGTGGCCAGGCTGAACATGGCGTTTTCCCTGGCAACTGCGCGGATGATTTTATGCGCGGCGGGTTTGCGGAAGGGGTAGAGATTGCGCGCTAGAGGAAGCACTAACTCTTCCCTTTTCTTGAGGATACGGCGGATGCACTCGTCCGGAGCCTCCAGGTCCAGCGCAAACCCTTTCCCTGGCCGGAGCAGCGCCGCGTCGTATACTTCGAAGTCGCATCCAAGCGCCGGCCCGCGCACCAGCATCCTGACCGCCTCCGCACGCCGTTCCGCGGAGAAATGATGAGGGACCAGGAACGTCTCCATCCGGCCGAGTTCTTCCGGGGAAGCAGCCACCAGGGAGATGCGCACCACCCGGTCTGCTTCGGCTCGTACCGCCCCGGGATTCAGGCTGGCGAGCGCTCCCTTGATCTGGCGGAGGACGGAAAGTGCCATGGTTGCGATGGGAACCGGAACATTACCCGCAGTTCCTTTTTCCATTCTAACCCGATGCCGACCCGCTGCACCGGGACCTCCCGGGAAAAGTACCGGAGGACCGTCTCATTGGAGGGGTGGTACTCAATCGATGGCGCCACCAGAATCAAACGCGGAGCCGTCTTCGCCAATGGGATTCCGGGAAAATAGCCGCGAGCGCTGAATTCCTCCCGGTCCAGGTGCCATTTCACGCGCATCCAGTAGTCGAGCGCCTGCAGAGGCAGATGGATGTCCTGGTCCGCCTTCAGCTCGATCACCGCCAGACGGCCTTCGCGATCCACGGCAAGAAGATCGATCACGCCGCGTTCACCGGCTGCAAACTGCGGAACCTGGCCGTAAATCGGCTGCGGGTGAATCATCGAGTCCACGGTCTCCACCTGGGCCCGGACCTGCGATTCCAGCCAGGCCTCAGGATGGCGCAGGTAGATCGGATTACCAGGGTCGGCCGCTCCGAATCGCCGCATCCGCGCGATTTCGCCTGCCACCCGCTCAGCCTCCAGAACATGCGCCTCGCTCCCGGCGGTGTGCTTGCGGTCCAGGCCGAACAGCAGCTCTTCGCCGCGAATCCGGGCAAATTCCATTCCCCGAACGGCCAGGCTCACGGAGCCGTCCGGACGGTCGCGCCGCTCCACACCGTCGATCGCCATCAGCCGGCGGGCCCATTCCACCATCCTTGGCGAGGCTCCGCTCAACGGCCTCATGGCCACCGGCAGGCGTGTATCAAAATTCTGATAATCCCGCGGATCCACCTGCGCCTCATCATTTCCCTGATGCGCGAACACCAGATACGCGGCGGCGTCCGGATCCAGGTAGCGGACGCGATGGCAGGTGGCCGCCTCAGTTCCGGCGGGCAGAAAAATCGCCAGCGCGCCGACGGCGAGTTTCGGCTCCCGCTTGCGCAGATGGTCCAGCCAGATCAGCCCGAAGCTGAGCGCGTCGTTTGGCGAAAGCGCTTCCGCGGAAGCGCCGACGGCCGCGATACCCGCGCTTCCTTTCCGCAGGAGCGCCCTCGGGAAACTGGGGGACAACGTGTGCTGCAGGTCCGGCTCAGAGCTCAACTCGGCGATCCGGTAGCCGGGAAATTGGCGTTGCAGGGAATTGCGAAACCGCTCCCGGTACTTGAGGCGTGCCCCGCGCCGGTCGGCGTCGCGATTCGACGGCTCGGCTAGATCTAGCAGCGTCAGCATCCCGATCAGGGCGCCGAACCGCTCAATACTCAGCTCCAACCGGCCGCGCCGTTCACTGTGGATGCCGCGCACGCGACGGACCAGATTCTTCGTCGCACTCCAGCACTGAATGGTGAGAATACTGCCATTCGGGGTAAGCGAAAAATTCTCCGGCGTGATCGGCAGAGGATCGTCACCCGCCTCAAGCAACACGGGCAGCCGGCTGCGCTCCAGAAACCGCTGGATCGCGGCATAGGCCTCCATGGGATCGGATTTGGCGCGGGCAGGCGGACGCACTGACTAAGTAGTCCCGCCGAGGAGAGAAAAATCTCTTTAGGATCTTATCCTTGGTGCGCAGCCGCCGCGAGCGGCCTCTTCAGCCATACGAACATCCCGGCTGCCCCCAGTTGCGCGGCCACGCCGAACACGACCAGGGCCATCAGCGAATGGTCGTAGAGCATCCCCATCAGGGCGCTGCCGACGAACCAGAGGATGCCGTACACTCCGTTGAACGCTCCGAACGCCGTGCCGCGCTTGTTCATCGACACAACCTGCGCGATGCCTCCGCGCAGCGATGCGTCCTGCGCTCCTAATCCCGTCGCCCAGCAGCCGACCGCCGCGAACGCACCCGAGTGTCCACCCAGAAACGCCAAAGGCAAGGCCATCAGCGACACTAGAATTCCCATCGACAGCGCGTAGACGCCGATGCGGTCGAATAAACGGCCGAAGATCACCGCCGTGATGCCGTTCACTCCCATCGCCACTGCATAGAGCAGAGGAATCGTCTCCTTGCCAACCACCCCGGTCTTCTGGAAGTGAAACGCCATCAGCGGAAAATCGACGAAGCCGCAGGCCAGCAGGCCGGCCGCGGCTACATAGATCCAAAAAACGTGCGGCAGCGTCTGGTCCACCTCTTTGGGAGGTTTCACGTCCCTCTCCGGGTTGATCATCCGGGCGATGATCATCGCCGTGAACGCGCCCACGGCCGGGACGGCGAGCCACAGAAACGCCGGGCCGAAACGGTTCGTTTTCGCGACCGCGTAGGCGACGAACAGGGGCCCCAGCACGGCTCCGGCCTGATCGAACGCGGCGTGGACGCCGTAGCCGAATCCGTGGCCCACTTTCTGGGTCGCGCCGGAGAGCAGGACGTCGCGGGCCGGGCCCCGCAGAGCCTTGCCGGTGCGCTCGGCGATGATCAGCAACGCCGCCGCCTGCCAGTTCCCGGCGAACGCCAGGGCCGGCACGACGATAATGTTGATCGCGTAACCTAGAATCGCGATGGTCCAGTAAGCGCGCGTCTTATCTGCCAGGCGGCCGGAGAAATACCGGAGGCTGGCGGCGAACATCTCGCCGATGCCGGCAATCAGGCCGACCTGCGTCGCGCTGGAGCCGAGGTCGCTCAACAGCGGGCCGATGACGCCATGGGCACCCTCATAGGTCATGTCGGCAAACATGCTGACCACGCCCAGGCAGAGGATGAACCGGATCGCCGCCTTCCGTTCAATTTCCTGGGCCGGCGTCACGCGTGGCCTTCCGTCAGCGTCTCCACCACGGACAACACTCCCAGCACGAGCAAGGCGGTCACGCCCACGTAGCGGATGATTTTCGGCGAGATGCGGTCCAGCACCCACTGCCGGAGGCCCGCGCCGAGCGTGGCCGCCAGAATGCCCTTGGTTACCATCGCGCTCACCGCGCCGGACCATACCAGCCACGGCTGGCCCGGATGCGCGACGGCCATGGCCGCTGCCGTAATCTGCCCGACATCGCCCCATTCGGAAAAGAAGATCGCCGCGAAGGATACCATCATGGCTTTGGAAACGCCCGTATCGCGCTTGCCTTCGGATCGCTGCACATCCTTGCGCCACAGGGCAATCGCAACTCCGATGAAGCTCGCCATGGTGATCGATGCGACGAGAAGCGGAGGAAGTTTGCCGATCTGCTCGCCCACCATGACCGCGACGCCCATCTTCAGCATGAAGGCCAGCGCCATCCCAAGCACGATGGGCAGCGTGCGATAGCGCGCAGCCAGGACGCCGGTCGTGTAGAGAAGCTTGTCGCCGACAATCTCGGCCAGGAACACCGCGGTAAACACCGCGAAAAAGAGCGTCATCATCTGAAACCTCTAAAGATACCGCTATTCGATGACCTCGGGCATTCCGACCCCGCCGCCTTTGGAAGATCCGGGTGCAGCCGCTCGAACCTTGCACCGAATGAGATTCAAAGACGCGGCCCCGCATGGAATTACCCCAATAACTCTCTCCTAACAAATCTTTTACCCGATCCTTAGGCCTTCTTTACGACCTTGGATTTACTCTCGAATCATGGCCGCCTACGCACGATCCATCCTGACGCGGCAGGCTTCTTTGGAGGTCGTTGTCCTCCACACGACCATCCCCGAAACGCTGGCCGCCCTCAAAACCGCAGCGCGTCTGGCCGATGGGCTTTCGGCCCGCATCCGGCTGCTGGTCCTCCAGGTGGTTCCCTACCCCCTGCCTCTCGATCAGCCTCAGGTCGCGCTGCCCTTCACGGAACGCCGCTTCCGCACACTGGCCGACAATGCGGCCATTGAAACAAACGTCGACATCCACCTCGTCCGGGACTGCAATCGCGCGCTTGAATCGCTGCTCGAACCGCACTCGGTGGTGGTGACCGGAACCCGCCGCCACTGGTGGGCAAATCGATTGTTCCGACGCCTGGAGCGCGCAGGCCATCAAGTGGTCCACGCTTAATAAGCGCTATCCTGACTCGTGAATGTCCCCGTTAAGCGGCCTTCGCGTCCTCGACTTCACACACGCCCTCGCCGGACCCTATTGCACCATGATCCTGGCGCAGTATGGAGCCGAAATTCTCAAGATTGAAGATCCCGCCGGAGGCGACGTCGGCCGCTCCTGGGGCCCTCCTTTCACCGATGGTGAAGCGTCGTATTTTCTGGGCCTTAACCCTGGCAAACGCAGCCTGGCCATCGACTTGAAGACTCCGGGAGGCCTTGCCCGGGCGCTCGATCTGGCCGCCGAATCCGATGTCCTCATCGAAAACATGCGCCCCGGCACCATGACGCGGCTCGGCTTGGGCTATGAAGCGGTGCGCGCCCGCAATCCACGCCTGGTCTATTGCTCCATCTCCGGTTACGGCCAGACCGGACCGCGCCGCGACGATCCCGCCATGGACCTGATTGTCCAGGCCTCCAGCGGTCTCATTTCGACCACCGGCGTGGAAGGGGGCGAATGCGTGCGCTCCGGGCATTCCGTGGGAGACATCACCGCCGGGATGTTCGCCATCATCGGCATTCAACTGGCGCTGGAGGCGCGCCACAAGACGGGCGAAGGCCAGTTCGTCGACGTGTCGATGTTCGACGGTATGATCTCCGCCATGGCGTCGAATTACGCGTACTATTTCGGTTCCGGAGTCGTGCCGCGTCCTATGGGCACGCGCTTCGCGACCATTGTCCCCTACCGCGGATTCCCCACCAAGGACCGCGAAATCGTCATCGCCGTGGCGAGCCAGAAGCTGTGGCGAAGCTTCTGCACGCTGCTCGACCGCGTGGACCTGGCCGACCATCCCGACTACGCGACGAATCCTTTGCGCGTCAAGAATCGAGCCGTGCTGGAGCCTCTCATCGCCGACGTTCTCCGCACCCGCACCTGCGCCGAATGGTCGAGCCGGTTCGCCGCTCATGGCATCCCTTGTTCGCCGATCCGAACGCTGGAGGAGGCGGTGGCCGACCCGCAGTCGTCCGCCCGCGGGATGTTTCCCGATGCCGGAGGCTCGCGCATTACGGGGGTGCCGGTGAAACTGTCCGCGACGCCCGGCAAATCGCGCGGCCGCGCGCCGAAGCTTGGAGAGCATACGTGATGACGGAATCAAAGTCGGGCAGCTCGACGGACTACCTTGCTGCAGAGAGAACATTTCTCGCCTGGGTGCGCACCAGCCTGGCAATGATCGGGCTCGGGTTCGTGGTGGCCCGGTTTAGCCTGTTTCTTCAGGCGATGCAGGTGGAAGTGTCGGCTGCGGCGCGGCCCACCGGACTGTCCGTGTGGTTTGGCGCGGCGATCATCGTCTTGGCCGCGATCATCGCGGTGGGCAGCACGTGGCGCTACGTCCGGCTGATGCGCGATCTCAAGCGCGGCGACCCGGGCCTTGAGCGCCCTTCGGCACTCGCCATCTGCCTGGCCATCGGTCTCGCGCTGGTCGGCGTGGCGATGGCCGTTTATCTTTTGTCCGTACCTCGGAAGGAGAACCCGACCATGAATTCAGGAATCGTCACGCGCCCAAGCAATCATTCCGTCGATCAGACCGTTCAGAAAATCGAGGATCTGCTCCAGGCCAAGGGCATAAAGCTGTTCGCCCTGATCGACCACGGCGGCGAGGCGGAAAAGGCAGGCCTCCACATGCCCCCGACCGAAGTTCTGGTTTTCGGCAACCCCAAGGCGGGGACTCCTCTGATGCTCGCAGCGCCATCCGTGGCCATCGATCTGCCGCTCAAGATTCTGGTCGCCGAAGATGCAGCGGGCAAGGTCTGGATCTCCTACAACAGCCCGCAGTATCTGCAGGCCCGTCACGGCCTGCCCGCGGAGCTTTTGAAGAACATCGCGGTGGTGGAGACCCTGGTGAACGCAGCAGCGGAGTAGCCATGGCGCTGGACGAAGCGGTTGATCTCCTAAACAGGCTCGCAGAGGAAGGCGCGAAGAACTCGCGCCAACTGCGAACGATGGAGGAACTGAAGGAGTTCCTGAAGAACCCTCCACGAAGACCGCGCCTGCCAGAGGCCGACGCCGCAATGGCGTTGATCGTTGCTTCGGTCCGTACCGCAGATCCTGACGCGCGGCGCTCCATGGTAAGGCGACTGAGTCCACGCGCGCGGGGAGGATTCCTGGGATATGCGTCTCGGATGGCAACGCTTGCGGTGCGGCAGAACTCGCCCGATCTGATCGAACAGGGTCTGGTCGCCCTCGTCATCGAAGACGGAGGCCGCGACTGGCGGGATAGCGTCGTCGCGCTATTCCAGCTTTATCATTCGGCATGCAAGCTCGGCATGGACGCCACGGCGACGTTCGCGAAAATCTCGAGCCTCGCCGAATCGGGCACGATCAAGAAGGAGATGCTCGGGTTTCCGCATCGTCCGCCCGGGAGCCGCAGCCTTCAGGCCTTCTGCATGGAAGAAGAGATCGGCGAAGAAGGCTTCGGCTATCGCCAGATTCCTTGGGGAAAGAAGAAAGCCTAAAGCGCGGCCAGCCTCCGCGAGCATTCGTTCACCCCCGCGTCTACGCCCACCTCGGCATACAGGTCCCGGGCCTCCTGCCACAGCGTGGCTTCGTTCTTCAGCAGCGCGAGCCCTCGGATCGCGTTCGCAAGATCGAGCTGCGGCGTTTCGGCGTTGGCCCGGTAAATCATCAGGGCCTCGTCGTAGCAGCGCGCGGCCAACTCCGGATGCCCCTGCTGCCGATGAATATCGGCGACGTGACGCACCGTGTGCGCCAGCGCCAGAGGATCGTTCAGCGCTCGATATCTCTCGGCCGCCTGTTCGTACAGCCTGCGAGCTTCTTCGAGCCGCCCTTGATCTCGCTCTGCCTGCGCCTGCCGCTTCAGCTCCGCTGCGAATTCCATGGCCTTTAGCGTACCGCGCGAATGCGCTACGCTGTCTCGATGAGGAACATTTTACTCACATTCGCGCTCACGATTCCCGCTTTTTCGCAGTCGTCGGTTAAAGACGCACTGGTCAAGCACTGGAAAGTCACCGGCGACTTCACGATCGCGGTCGCCAAGCTGATGCCGGCGGACCAGTACGGCTTCCGCCCCGTGCCCGTCGAGTTGAGCTTCGGCCAGCTGATGGTCCAGATCGGAGGCGCCAATCTCAACGCCTGCGCGCTCGCCAGCGGCATGCCGCGGCCCGCGATCCCCACCAAACTCACCGACGCCCTGCGGGACGAGACGGTCGACATCGATAAGGAAACGGCGGTGAAATTCCTCACCGATTCGTTCGATTTCTGCAACCAGGCTGTTGCATCCATGACGCCTGAGAAAATGGACGCAATGGTCGGGGGCAATCGCAAAATGACTGGCTTCGAGTGGCTCTGGGCCTACTTCACCCACACCGCGCATCATCGCGGGCAAGCGGAAGTGTATCTGCGCATCAAGGGCATCAAGCCGCCGGATTATGTTTTTTAGGCTAGGATTTCCTTGTGCACCACGCCCGCAGTTTCCGTCAGCCGGAAATTGCGGCCGCTATAAAAATACGTCAACTGTTCGTGGTTGAACCCGAGCAAGTGCAGAATCGTCGCGTGCAGATCGTGCAGGTGCATGCGATTCTGCTCGGCGTAATAACCGAACTCGTCGGTCGAGCCGTAGCTGAAGCCGCCTTTCACGCCTCCTCCGGCCAGCCACATCGTGTAGCCGTAGGGATTGTGATCGCGCCCGTCGCCGCCCTGCATCACCGGCGTGCGGCCGAATTCGCCGCCCCAGATGACTAGCGTGTCCCTCAACAAATCGCGCGACTTCAGATCCTTGAGCAGGCCCGCGATCGGCAGATCCACTTCGCGAGCGTTGTGCGTGTGCAGCCGCACCAGTTCGCTATGCTGATCCCATTTATAACTATGCGAGCATTGCACGAACCGCACGCCCCGCTCCACCAGCCTGCGCGCCAACAAGCACTGCCAGCCGAAATCGCGGGTGTCTTCGTTGTCGAGGCCGTACAGCTTCTTCGTCGCGTCCGATTCCGTCGCGGTATCGAACGCTTCCGGAGCCTCGGTCTGCATGCGAAACGCCAGTTCGAACGCCTCGATCCGCGCGTCGAGCTCGGTATCGTGCTCGCGCAGCATGGCGTGCTGGCGGTTCATCTTTTGCAGCATGTCGAGCTCGTAGCGCTGCTGTTCCGGCGACAGGCCCTTTTGATTGAGGAACTCGATCGGCTCCTTCACCAGTTCGTCGAGCTTCACGCCCGCGTTGCCGATCGCCGTGCCCTGATAGGCGGCGGGCAAGAATCCGCTCGACCAGTTCTTCGCGCCGCCATGTGCCAGCGACGGCTTGATGGTGATGAACCCCGGCAGATTCTGATTCTCGCTGCCGAGCCCGTAGACCACCCAAGATCCCATGGACGGACGGGTAAACGTGTTCGAGCCGGTGTGCAGTTGCAGGCTCGCGCCGCCGTGCGCCACACTGTCGCCCACCACGCTCCGCAGCAGACACAGATCGTCGGCGCATTCGGCGACGTGCGGGAACAGACTGCTGATCCACAGGCCGCTTTGGCCGTACTGCTTGAACTCCCAGGGCGACTTCATCAGGTTGCCCATGTTGCCTTCGGCGAACGTCAGCGGACGCTTGAACGGAAGCGGCTTGTCGTGCCATTTTTCAAGCGACGGCTTGTAGTCGAACGTGTCGATGCTCGAAGGGCCGCCGTGCATGAACAGGAAAATGACGCGCTTGGCCGTGGCCGGCAACGGAGGCTTCTTCGCCGCCATCGGGTTGGTGGACGCCGCCTGAATCATAGACGTGAGCCCCACCGCGCCGAAGCCGCAGGAAGTGTATCGAAGAATGTCGCGGCGGGAGTAGAGCTTCATTGTTTTAGTCCAGGTGAATCCCCGGGCTCACGCCGCAGGGTTATAACCCCGCACGTCAGTGCGGGGATCGGGCATCGACAATTAATCCACATAAATAAACTCATTCGACGACAGCAGAATCCTCGCCAGGCTCACCCAGCCCGCCTTCGCCGCGTACCCCAGAGCCTCGTCTTTTTCCGCCGCCGACGGCGCGCGGTCCAGAATGCGGCGGTACAACGCATCGACATTGCCGTTAAACTGCTTCGCCAACTCATCCGCGTGAGCCGTCACGAACGCCGAATTCATCATGAACAGCGCCTGCGGAGCGGTATTGGTCAATGAGCGGCCTTCGCACGTCGTCGTCGCGTCGCCGAAGTCAAAAAGATTCAACAGCGACGGCAGATTCGACCGGCGCAGCGGCAGGTACACCGTGCGGCGCTTGCTGGTGGCGGGATCGATACTCAAACGGCCCGCGCTGTTCTCGCCGTCCGTGCCGGTGCCGTGCTGCAATGTTCCGCCCATGGTCCAATCGATGGACCCGTCCAAGAACATCATGGCGTCGCGAATTTCTTCCACATCCAAACGCCGCCGCGGGAAATGGGACAGCAGGCGATTGCCCGGGTCCTGCTCCGCCGCTTCCGCCGAAATGTCGCTCGACATCTGATACGCGGCCGACAGCATAATCCGCCGGTGCAGCTTCTTCAGGCTCCAGCCGTCTTCAACGAACCGCGCCGTCAGATAATCAAGCAACTCCGGATGGGTCGGCTTCTCGCCCAGCAGACCCCAGTTACTCACCGTGCGGACCAGCCCTTCGCCGAAATGCCACTGCCAGACACGATTCACGAACACGCGCGCCGTGAGCGGATTCTTGTCGCTGGCCAGCCACTCGGCGAACTGCAGGCGGCCGCTGCCGGGGGGAAGGTCTGGCTGATCGTCGCCGGCGATGATCGTCGGGAAGCGGCGCGTCACCGGTTCGCCCAACGCGGCCGGATTGCCCCGCACCAGAACATGCTGCGCTACGGGCTTGCCTTCAGTCACCGCGCAGGCCATGGGAGGCTCCTGCGGGCCGTCCTTCGTCCAATCATCGAGATGCGCCCGCAAATACGCGATCCGAAGCGATGTCTGTGCGGAGTAGAGCTTGGCCATTTCCGCGTCCGGCAGCGCCAGCGGCCCGTTTCCCTTGTCGAATGCCACCGCGCTGAGGAACATATAGTCGCCGTCCTTCAGCGGAGGATGCGCCGGTAAGGCTGTGCCATCGGTAGCCGCGCTAAGGAACTGGTTCCACCTGTCTTTTTGCGCCGTCCATTCCTTGAACTGCTGGTCAAATTCTTTCTGGTACCACTCGGCGACCTCTTTCTCATTCGCCGCCGTGGCGTTGTGCCAGCGCATCAGCAGCGGATTCGGGTCCTTATCCGGCGTCAGGAATTTCGTCCAGCGCTTCAGCACCACCGGATCCAGGCTCGCGGCCATTTCCGGATGCCGGGTAGCGATCATATATTCGGCGATATGAGGCCGCAGCGGAGCCATGCGCTTCTCCGCCTCTTCGTCCTGAATGGCAGTAATCCTGCGCCGCTGATTGGCGAGCTTTGCCTGCTGCTCCATCCACTTCAACACCACCTCGGCCGGAGCCAGCGGCGCGTAATAAATGTCGGATACGCCTCCGGTGCCGATGCGCGAGAACGATTTCGTGTTGGCGAAGATCGCCGCCAGCGAATAATAATCGGCGGTCGCGATGGGGTCGAATTTATGGTCATGACAGCGCGCGCAAGCCACGGTCAGGCCCAGAATGCCGCGCGTCGTCGTATCGATCTGTTCGTCGATGAAGTCGTAGAGCATCTTCGGCTTGTCCTGCTCGGCGATCAGGCGCGGGCCGATCGACAGGAACCCTGTCGCGGTGATGCCTTCGACGTTCACTTGCTGTCCGTCGGGCGCAGGCATCAGGTCCCCGGCGATCTGCTCCATAACGAACTTGTTGTACGGCATGTCCCGATTGAACGCGTCGATCACGTAATCGCGATAGCGCCAGGCGTAGGGGTAGCGGTGATCCTCGTCCGCGCCGGTCGAATCGGCATAGCGGGCCACGTCCAGCCAGTGCCGGCCCCATTTTTCGCCGTATCGAGGCGAGGCCAGCAGCCGGTCGACCACCTTGGCGAACGCGTCCGGGGAATTGTCGGCCAGGAATGTGTCGATTTCCTGCTCGGTGGGCGGAATGCCCGTCAAATCGAAAGTCGCGCGGCGGATCAGCGTGAGCTTTGAAGCGTTCTTGGCCGGTTTCAGCCCCTTTTCGTTCAACTTGGCGAAGATAAACGAGTCGATGGTGGAAGCGGCGCCTGGATCCTTCACTGCGCGGAACGACCAGAAGTTGCGCTGGCCCTGAGTATAGACCTTCTTGTGTGCAACGTCGGGCGTTTGCGCTAAAGTAAGGCCGGCAGATAGGATGACGACGAGCGGCTTCATACGCTTTCGGCTATGATAGCGCGTTTCTGGTACACTGAAGGTTTCCTTTACTTTATGATTCCAGCAACACAACTGCGCCCGGGCATGGTGATCAAGTGGAACAACACCCTGTTCTCGATCTTCAAGATGGAGCATCGCACCCCCGGCAACCTGCGCGGATTCGTCCAGGTGAAGATGCGCAATTTCAAGACGGGCACCATGGTGGAACATCGGTTCAGCTCCGAAGATAAAGTGGAGCGCGCCTCGCTTGAAGAGCACGAGATGGAGTATCTTTACGACGACGGCGAGTTCTTCTACTTCATGAACACCGAAACGTTCGAGCAGATGCACCTCACCAAGGACCTGCTGGGCGACGCGACGTATTTCCTGATCCCGTCCATCAAACTAAACGTCGAGTTTTACGAAGGCACGCCGGTGGGCGTGGAACTGCCTCCGGCGGTAACCATGACCGTGATGGAAACCGAGCCCGGCATCAAGGGCGCCACGGTGTCGAACGTGACCAAACCGGCGAAGCTCGAAACGGGCCTGGTGGTGCAAGTGCCTCCGTTCATCAACGAAGGCGAAAAAATCCGGGTGTCGACAGCCGAGCAGGAATACCTGGAAAGAGCCTGACGAAGCGGTTCCCGTTTCCTGGCCCTTTCGGCGCGTTTAAACGCATTTTCGGAAATTTCAGGGCTAGTGGGTCTGCGGAGGCTCGTCCAACGCGCCGATTTTGGCGAGTTTGAAACGTAAAAACTGATTCCGGACAAGTTAGCGGAAATCCACGTTGGGCCGTGGTGCTATCACTGTGTCCACGGCCCCGGCCCACAAACGCCGCACTTTCCACAAACCGTGTTGAGTGGACTCGAGCGGTCTGTCCCTTCGCTCCCGGGATGCCCGTCAAAAATGCGGGTTTTCACACAGACTCGTCAGCCAACAATGAAGCAGTAAGCCTAGGGTTGGAGACACATCTCTGGCGCTGTCACGGTCACCTTCGCTGGCGGATCGAATTCAAAGATACTCGGTTCTAATCTGGTAGAACACCTTTTTTCTTCAGAGAACCGGAACGTGACAACGAAATCGAGTTCGCAGCCGCCGGACGCGCATGGCGCAAAACGCCATTTCTCAAGCGCTGATTTCGTATCGCCCGCCAAAAGCTTGTGACCTGAGATCACACTTACCTCGGGCGGACCGCTCTCCGCGGGGAGCTTCAATTTTAGGCGAACCTCCCCGTAAATGCGCGCCTGTCGAGGCAGCGACGGATACTCCACCGCGACGATGTGCGTCGCGGCAGGCGCTTGCGCAAGTGCGATCGCCGCGAATAGCTGCGCAATCAGCAGGGTCCTTGTCACAAACTCAGCCGGATGACTCGCATCAACTCCGCCTCCTCTTCCGGGAAAACAGTCCGCATGTCCAATACGACGCGGTTATCTTGAATTCGCACGATCACGCCTTGAGCGCGCAGTCTCTTCTCCACCGTGACCGCATCCCCCGGCACCACCAGTAGCCAAGTCGGCAAAGTCTGATCCGGCGTCGACCCTCCGCCCGCCACGCTCTCGCCTTCGATGATTTCGAGCCCTGAAAACTTCTCGGCACGCGCGCGGATCTCATCTTTCGTCATGCGCAGCATCCGTAGCGCCGGGATCTCGTCGTACTTCTCGAAAATCAGGCGCTTCAGAGTATTTTCCAAGGCTTGAATGACCAGCTTATCCACGCGCAACGCCCGGAAAAGAGGATTCTTCCGCACTCGCGCCACCAGTTCCGCATCGCCCGTGATGATCCCCGCCTGTTGACCGCCCAGCAGTTTGTCGCCGCTGAATGAAACCAGATTCACGCCTGCCCGAATGCTTTCACGCACCAGAGGCTCGCGCATGCCGACCTCCGCAATACAGCCGCTGCCCAGGTCCTCATATAAGGGGACGCCGCGCTCGCGCGCCAGCGAGGCCAATTCATTCAAACCGGGCTTCGCGGTGAACCCCGTCACATGAAAATTGCTCGGATGCACCCGAAGGATCACCCGAGTGCGCTCGCCGATCGCCGCCCGATAATCGTCGATGTTTGTGCGATTGGTCGTGCCCACCTCGCATAGCGCCGCGCCGGAGGCTTTCATGATGTCGGGAATCCGAAATCCGTCGCCGATTTCGATCAGTTCGCCCCGGCTGACAATCGCTTCGCCGCCCGCAGCCAGTTCGTTCAACACCAGCAAGACAGCAGCGGCGTTGTTGTTGACCACAATCCCCGGCTTGCCCGTGAGCCGCTCGATCAACGGAGCCGTGTGCGAGTCGCGCTTCCCCCGCCGCCCCTGCTTCAGATCGTATTCCAGGTTCGAATAGCCTTGAAGGGGCTCAAAAGGCACGCCCGGCGCGCGGCCGAGGTTGGTGTGCAGTACCACACCGGTCGCATTGATGACGCGCTTCAGCGACGGCGCTCGGAGTGCTTCGATACTGCGCCGCACCTGCGCCTCAATGTCGTCCACCTGTTCGCCCGCTCGGATCGACGCCAGTACGCGCCGTGTTTCGTCGACGATCAGCGCCCGCGGCGCGTCCACATCGGCAAGACGGCCAATGAGTTTATCCACGGAAGGGAGATCGCGAAGGTTCAAATTGCCATCTTAGTCTACTTCGGCGGCTCAGCCGTCCGCCATTCCGATTCCGCCCCGTTGATGTTCAGCCGGGCGATGCCGTGCCCGCGAAAGAACAGGGAGGCCGCGCGATCTTCCAAAGCCAGGAGCGTACCGAGTTCTACCCGCCGCTGCAGCGTGCTGTTCCCGGATTTCTCGAATTTGTCCTCAACCTCTGGCGCGGCGACTAATCGGACCGCGACACCCCTCGCCGTCACCGTCTCCAGTTTCAGGTCCAGGGTGACACCCGCGTTGGAGCCATAGCTCCGCTGGATGCGAACGATTCGCGCTTGAACCGACGCCCCGGAGTGGACCAGCACCTTTTCACCGTCTTTGATCGATGAGCTGAGCCGTGCGTTCACGCGGTCGCCCGCCGCGGCCTCGTTCACATTGATCGTCTGCGTCAGGACGATCCTGAACGGAAGCCCAGGCGGTATCATCACGGGCGGCGCGCTGCGTGCCGGGGCCGCAGGCTCGCTCGGCGGAGGATCGCCAAACGATATGGTCGACTCGCCCAGGAACTCGTGACAATTGGAAAACGCCGTGCGATTCTCCGCGATGCTGCCGTCAATCCGGTCGATCCTGAGCAGCGACGCACTGGGCAGTAGAAAATCGATATCCTTCATTCGCACTTGCGAATAATCGAGCGTAGTGGAGGCACGGCAGGCGGCCGTTACCGCCGGAAGCCGCAGGGTCATCACCTCCAGGTGAACCAGATCCGCGGTCTTCGAATCCACCCGAAACGTGCCGCCATAACCGGTGGTCACGCGGTGCGCTCCTTCGCCGTAATAGTAGTGGCTCCGCTCGAACGGAACCCGGAACCCGAACTCGGAAAGCACGCGGCCTCCCGCATCATGCGTATCGCCGTTGTAGGTGAATGACGCCTCGTCGCCGCGAAAAATCGTGGCCAGGAAGGAGGCGAAGCTTCCCGTAGAGATGGCTCCGCCACGGACGATCCCGAACAGATCGCGGTCATCGAACTGACTTTCACCCGACCAGGAAAAGATCTCGCCGCTGGCCGCCATGGCGACGTCCAGGCGCAGCCGGTCCGACACAATGGGATAAAGGCCGGGCTTAGACCATTCATCGCAAGCCATTCCGGATCCCGGTTTTTCGGGCTGATATTGGGTGCGGTCGATGGTCTCCGTGCACATGTACTTCGGCACGCGATCGAGCGAGTCCGTCACCTTCTGCTGAACGCGCCGGAGCAGTTCCATTGGGTTCTTCTGGCCTTTCAGGCACGCCGCAATGCAGCAGGCCATCAGGAACCGGCACATCATGCGGCCAGTATATTACTCTTCGTGCAGGGCTACCACGGGGTCGACGCCGGCGGCGCGCCTCGCGGGGATGTAGCTGGCCGCGACTGCCACCGCGCCCAGAGCGAACACGGCGAACAACAACGTCGGCGGATCGTAGGGCTTCAGTCCGAATAACAGGGAAGCCGCGGCTCGTCCCGCGGCCAACGACAGGCCCGTCCCCACCACCACGCCGATGCCTACCAGCAGCAGAGCCTCGCGCAGGATCATTCGCACGATGCCCCCCTGGTCGGCGCCCAGCGCCATGCGAATGCCGATTTCGTTGGTACGCCGCGCCACCATATAGGAGATTACGCCGTACAACCCCACCACCGCGAGGACAGCTGCCAGCGCGCCGAAGAATCCGGAAAGAGTGGCCATCAGGCGCTCCTGCAGCAGCCCGTCCATGATCTGCGTCCGGAACGGATGGAATTCGATGTCGATCTCCGGGCTGATCTCCGCGACGCTGCGCTTCACCGCCGTCATTACGCCCGAAAGGGGGAGGCTGGAACGGATCAGGATGTTGGCATATTCTCCCGGGGTCTTGTCCTGCCCCTCGGGAAAGAAAGCGACCGTCTCGGGTTCTTCGCGCAGCGACTGGTATTTCGTGTTCTTCACCAGACCCACGACTTCGAACGGTTTGTCCGGCTGGCCCTTGTCGCCTTCCAACCCGAAGATCTTTCCCAGCGGATTGGCGCCGCCGTAGTATTTCTTGGCGAACGCCTCATTCACGATGGCCACCTGCACGGCCGTCGCGACGTCGTGATCGTTGAAATCCCGCCCTGCGAGAATCGGCGTTTCGAGCGTGGCGAAATACCCCGGCGTCACGCGCGTCAGGAACGATCCCGGTTGCTTCTTACCATCGATGCGGATCTGCTGGCGCCACGCGCTGCCGCTTAAGGGAACAATATCGGCATGCGCGGCTCCGGCCACACCCGGAATCGCGCGGATTTTATCGATGATCTGGCGGCGGTATTCGAGGCGCCGCTCCTTGGGGACTCTCAGCGACGCGAAGCCCAGGTTCGTCAGCAGGATGCCGTCCTGGCGGAATCCCGCATTGAGATTCATCAGATTGCGCAGGCTGCCCGTGAACAACAGAGCGCCCACCAGCAACACCAGGGACAAGGCCACTTGCGCCACAACCAGAGCTCGGCGCAATCCAAAGCGCTCCCTGCTGGTGGTGAGCCCCCTCCCGCTGGCGCGCATCGACGCCGCCGGGGACGATCGCGTGGCGCGCAGCGCCGGGGCGAGCCCAAACAGAATGCATGTGAACACCGCCAGCGCCGCCGTGAACGCCAGCATGCGATTATCGGCGGAAAGATCCAGGAATACGGCGTCCTGACCGGTACTGATCATCGCCACCAGCACGCGGCTGAGGACCCCAGCCAGGGCGACGCCGCACAGCGAGCCCGCGCAGGCCAGTAGCAGGCTCTCTGAAAGAAGCTGACGGATCAGCCGCCCGCGCGAGGCTCCCAGCGCCAGCCGCACGGCGATTTCCTTTTCCCGCGCCGACGCCCGCGCCAGCATCAGGTTCGCCAGGTTCGCGCAGGCGATCAAAAGCACCAGTCCCGCCAGCGCCAGCAGGATCCACAGCGGCTTCGATGCGTCCTCGCGCAGTTCCGAGAATCCGTTCTCGGCGGGAAACGCCTTCAGTTTGTCGGCCAGGTATGTTTTCGCGTCGTCGGCCTGATAGGTGGGCGGCAGCGTGGCTTCGAACAGCGCCGGCGAAATGGCGGTCATCTGGGCCGAGGCTCGCTCGACGGTCCAGCCGGGCTTTAGCCGGCCCATGATCGACAGCCACCAGTCGTTGCGGACGTCCAGGCGAGCGCCTTCGCCACGGATGATAGGATCGGCACAGATGGGAATCGCAACGTCGAAAGTGCGGCCCACCTCAACACCGAAAAACTCAGGGCGGGTCACGCCGACAATGTCCACCGGGTGCCCGTCCAGCGTTAGCAATCTCTCGAGCGCCGCGCCAGGCACACCGTATTGGCGGCGCGCGAACCCGTCGCTCGCCACGGCATGCGCGGCGCAGCCTCGCTTATCATCGGCGGTGTTCAGCAGGCGTCCTGCTTCCGGCGTCACGCCCAGAACGTCGAAAAATTCACCGCTCACCCAAATCACGTTGGCCATGCGGATCTCTCCGCCGCGCGCCAGGTTGATCTGCTCGGGGGCCCAGGCGAAGATTCCCGAAAAGGCCTGCTGCTGCGCGCGAATCAGCTCCCACTGCGGATTGGTGATCTGCGGATAGCGGGTGGAGAATCTGCCGCTTCCACTGAACGGGTCGATGCGGACCGTGGCCAACTGTTCGGGGTGCTGAACTGGCAGCATCCGCAAGCGCACCGCGTCGAGCAGTTGGAAAATGGCGGTATTGGCTCCGATGCCGAGCGCAAGCGAAATAATCGCCACCAGCGCGAAGCCGGGATTGAGCAGCAGCAACCGGAGGCCGTGTCGGGCGTCCTGGTACAGATTCTGGAGCATGACTTACTACTTCAGACGACGCACGGCGATTCCGGTTAGCCATTCCTGAGCCGCATATCGCTATAATTCGGCAATGCCTGACACTCCCATCGCCCGGCGGAGTTTACTGCGGTCCTCTCTGTTCCTTATCCCCGGCATGGCCGAGGCGCTGCAGCATGCGCACGATTCGGCCAAGGCCGCGCCTGCGCGCATCGAGTATCTGAAGCCCGCCGACGCCGCGGAGATCGAGGCGATGGCCGCCGAAATCATCCCGAGCGGCGATTCGCCTGGCGCGAAAGAGGCAGGCGTGATTTACTTCATTGACCGCGCTCTCGGCAGCTTCGACAACGAAAAACGCGATCTCTATCGCGATGGGCTGCTCGCCGCCCAGACCAGGCGCCGCGCGATGTTTCCAGAGTCGGCGTCCATCGCCGCGCTCAGCGCGAAGGAGCGGATCGCCTTGCTCGAATCGATCGAGAAGACAGCGTTTTTTGCCGCCCTGCGCGAGCACACCATCATCGCCTTCTTCGCCGATCCGCAATGGGGAGGGAATCGCGGCAAGGTTGGCTGGAAGCTCATCGGCTTCGAGGACAAGTTCGCCTTTCAGCCGCCTTTTGGCTACTATGACGCGCCGGAGAACCGGCAATGAGCCGCGCGCCCTTCAAGCCGTCGGAAGAGGTGGACTTCGTGGTCGTCGGCTCGGGCGCGGCCGGAGGCGTCGTGGCGAAGGAACTGTCGACGGCGGGCTTCTCTGTCGTGGTGCTTGAGCAAGGCCCGTATCTACGCGAGCGCGACTTCACGCATGACGAATTTTCGATCTCCTATCAAAGCGTCCTCACCAACGATTATCATTCGCAACCGAATACTTTTCGCTCGTCGCCCACCGAAATAGCAACGCTGAAGCCCTCGATCGGGTATGGACGGCAGGTGGGAGGAGGATCGGTCCACTTTACCGGCAATTATTGGCGATTCCACGAATCGGACTTTCACGAAAAAAGCCTGTTTGGCACGGTGCCCGGCGCGTCGCTGGAAGATTGGCCGATTCGCTACGCCGATCTGGAGCCCTATTACACCAAAACCGAGCAGGACCTGGGCATTTCTGGCTTGGCGGGCTCCAACCCCTTCGACGGGCCGCGGTCGAAGCCGTATCCGCTGCCGCCGATGCCGGTGAAATCCTCCGGCGTGATCTTTGAACGGGCGGCTCGAAAATTGGGTCTGCATCCGTTTCCCGCACCGGTAGCGATTCTCTCGCAACCCTACAAGGGCCGCGGCGCCTGCACGCACTGCGGATTCTGCGAGCAGTTCGGCTGCGAAATGAAGGCCAAATCGAGCACGCTGGCCACCGTCATCCCGATGGCCGAGAAGACTGGTAACTGCGAAATCCGTTCCGGTTGCTACGTCCGGAAGATCGAGACGGATTCCGCCGGCCGCGCCACTGGGGTGATTTATTTCGACACGCAGAAGCGTGAAGTCCTGCAGCGAGCCAAGGCCGTGGTGGTGTGCGCCAACGGAGCGGAGACGCCCCGCCTGCTGCTGATGTCCAAGTCGAATCGGTTCCCCGACGGCCTCGCCAACTCGAGCGGTATGGTCGGCAAGAATCTGATGGTCGACGTCTGGGCCGAGGCCTACGCGCAGTTCGAGCATCCTCTTAACGAATACAAAAGCATTCAGGTGACGCGCGTGCTGCATGATTACTATGCTGCCGACGCGAAGCGCGGATTCTACGGCGGGGGAGGCATCGACGCGCGGTTCAATTACTATCCGATCTCCTACGGGCTCGCCGGTCCCGCGCCGGGCGTGCCGAAGTGGGGCGCGGAGTTCAAGAAATCCCTGGCCGTGAACTTCAACCGGCAGATGACGCTGGAGGGGCATTGCTCCAGCATCGCCGTGGAGTCGAACTCCTTCTCGCTCGATCCGGACGTCAAGGATGCCTGGGGATTGCCCGCGCTGCGCACCACCTACAGCCCGCATCCGGACGACACCAAGACGCGCCGCTTCATCCGGGATCGCATGGTGGAGATTTTCGAAGTAGCGGGCGCGCGCAAAATCTGGAGCGAATACGAGGCCGACGTCCTGCCCAGCGTGCATCTGATGGGCACTTGTCGCATGGGCAGCGATCCCAAAAGATCCGTGGTGAACGCCAATCATCGCGCCCACGACGTGCCGAATCTATTCCTTGTCGACGGCAGCAGCTTCGTGACGTCCGGACGCCAGCAGCCTACGGCGACCATTCAGGCTCTGGCATATCGCGCGGCTGACAAGATGATCGATTGGGCCAAGGTCAAGGCATGAGCAACTTGTCGCGTCTGCATTATGAAATGATTTGTGGTCTGATCCAGAGCGGAGTATGCCCGTCGAACACCGCGCTGGCCCACATCTTGGGGCTGACAGAGGCCGGGGTGGAAGACCAGTTGCGCGAACTGGCGGCGATCCACGGCGTGGTCCTGCATCCGCACGTCTGCCAGCCCTGGATTCTGCATCCGTTTTCGCTCACGCCAACGCTCAACTGGATTGAGGGCGAAAAGCATTCCTGGTGGGCTCCCTGCATCTGGTGCGCGTTGGGCGTTGCGACGCTGGTGGAAGGCCGGACTCGCATCCACACCCGCATCGGCGCGGAGGCCGAGCCGTTGGTGATCGAAACGGTCGGCGGGCGGCCGGTTAAAGCGGACCTGTGGGTACATTTCGCTATTCCTCCAGTGAGAGCTTGGGACAACGTGCATCAACACTGCGCGCTGGTTCTGCCATTCCACTCGCCCGAGGCGATTCGCGATTGGTGCGCACGCCACGCCGTGCCGGTGGGCGAGCCGGTCCCCCTGGAAAGCGTCGCGATGCTGGCGAAGCTCTGGTATGGCTCGCACGCCGATCCGAACTGGAAGAAATGGACCATCGCCGAGGCTCAGCAAGTTTTCTCCCAAGCCGGGCTACAGTCGAGCTTTTGGCGGCTCGCCTCTGAAAACGGCCATTATTGAGAAGTCATTTTTCATTCTGACGTGGCGCACGCCGCCGGCGTGCTGCGTCGACCGCCCGTACCAAGCCAGACTTGCACCTCGTCTACGCCCGCTTCGGCCAGCGGACGAAGCTCGGCGATCGCGGTCTTGAAATCGCCGGCCTGCGCGGCTTGCTCACCGGTATAAAGGTCGGCGCCGTAAACAGAAAGGGAAAGCAACAAGAGCGCGGCCTTCATGACCGCATTCTATCTCTTGCGAGGGAACCAGGGAACGAACGCCGGCGTGGTGCGCTGGTACTCGCGATACGCGTCGCCTCTGCTGCGCACGGCCTGCTCTTCCGTGGCCGGAATGCCACTGACGCGCAGTAGAAAAAACAGAATCAACGCGGGCGAAATAAACCCGTAATATCCATACTGCGCGCCTGAAGCGACCACCGCGAAGGAGACCCAGATCAGCCACTCGAAGAAATAATTCGGATGCCGCGAGTAGCGCCACAGCCCTACGTTGCAGACCTTGCCCTTGTTTTTCGGTTTGCGCTTGAACCAGGAAAGCTGCGCATCCGCCAGGAATTCGCCCAGCATGGCGACGGCGAAGATGAGCAGGCCGATGTCTTCGAACTCGGGCGCGGACTTTCTCGGGTCGTGCATGGCCAGCAGAAAGGGAATGGACAAGATACCGTCGAGCAGTGCCTGGAATTCGAAGAATGCCAGGAACTTGATTCCGATGTGCGAGCCCCACTTGCGGCGGATCTCCACATAGCGGCCCTCCTCGGGCTGCCCACTCACGCGCGTGAACAGCAGATACAATGACAGCCGCAGGCCCCAGATCACGGCCATTCCCGTCAGGAACAGAGTGCGTCGCCAGTACCCCACGCCGTGCGCGGCATAGATCAGGGCCAGCAGAGCCAGACCCGCCGCCCAGCCGACGTCCACAATTGCGGCGTTGCGTAGGGGGAAATGCAGCAGCCACAGGAGAAACATCATCACCGCGACCACCGCCGTGCCTTGCGCGAACCAGACCAGCAAATCGTGCATAGGCGTTTATTTTACGATGATTTTCGCTACGGATTGATTGTCGTTCTCATCGGACACGCGCACCGCGATGGTGGTTTCGCCGAAACCCTTGTCCACGTCGACACGATAGTCGTGTTCCAGCGAATCGGTGAGCCGCGTGGTGGGCTCCGCCACGGTCCAATCGCCGCCGTTGACGGAATATTCGGCCTTGGCTAACGTGCTCAACGCGTCCTTGGCGTGGAACCGCACGTCGAATTTGTTGCCGGACGCAGCGGCCGTGAGCCCGGTAATTTCCGGCGGCGTATTGTCGATCACAAACGGCTCGCTATCGGCGGAGGTTGTGAGCGCCTGGGCCGGAGGATTCGAGGGCGCGTCGGTCGCGGTGATGCGGAGAACGTATTTGCCGTCCGGGAAGGCGGTGGAATCCCAGCTGTAGTAGTGCTCCCGCAGCTTGTCCTTGAGCGGCTTCCACGCCGTTTCCGAAACACCACGAATCTCCACTTTAAAAAGCAACGAATCGCCATTATCGTCGTTGGCAAGCCAGCGGACGCCGATGGCTCCTTTGGAATACGTCATGCCGGGCGACGAGCCGGCATCGGGCGTGGGTGCGGGCGCGGCGGCGCTCGATGGCGCTTGATGGCCGAGCGACGGCAATGTCAGCGACGAGCTGAGCGAGGTGACGACCGTGGACGGCGCGGGGAACTTGTAATTGGGCGGCGTGATTTCCACTTCATCGATGCTCGGCGCGACGTTCTTCGCCTGGTACGCGGCGTCGACCTCGGTGATTTCGCCGCCCGAGAGCGTCAGCCGGTATTGCAGGAACCGGGCCGGCGGCGAAACGATGCGGCCGGCGTTGGTGTGCGCGAAGGCGCTCCAGTTCTTCTGCGCGCGATTTAGATTGCCGGTGCGCGTCTCCTCCACCACCGCCGTGTTTTCGCGCGGCGAGTGCGACAGGCGCCCCCAGTAGGAAAACTCCCCGGCGTCGAAAATATCACTTTCGAAGATGCCTGTCTGTTCCTGCTCGGGCCCGATGGAAAACAGCTTGCCGATATTTCCCGTTACCGCATAGACCCTGCCTCCGGCGCCCGAACAGAACGCGGTGACCTGCGTCGCCGCCAGGCTGAGCAGCTTCCAGTACTGGTGATCGGAATCGAGGCGGTAAATGTCGCCATGATTGCCCGCGCCGGCCAGCACGCGGCCCTTCTCATCGAACGTCAGCGCGTAGACCAGGTCCTGCCCGTGGCTCCAGATGCGGCGTGGATAGCCATCGGGCTGGATGCGATAAATTTCCGATCCCCCCATGATGGCGGGCGCCGCGCCAGCCAGCGTCGGCGGCGCAGCGGTCGCAGGCCGGGGAGCGGGGGCATTGGCTCCAGGCGCGGAGGTAGGGGGCGGCGCGGGAGTGGGTGGCGGCGGGCCAACGGGCGCGGCAGCTTGCTTGTTGCCGACTCCGGCGGCGTAAATCGTCAGATCAGGCGCGACCAGCACGGCGGTGATCTCGCGTTTCGGAGCTTGATACAGAACAAACCCTTCGCCCGCCGGGGTGATGCGAAGCACCAGGCCGCTGGGATCGGTCCCGACGATCAGATTTCCCGCGGCATCCACCGTCATCGAGCGCGCGTGCGTCTCTTCCGTCTTGAAAAACACGGTGCCCACTCCGGCTGGCGTCACCCGATGGATCTCGCCTTGATCGCCAGTGCCGACAAACAGATCGCCTGAGCGGGCGAACGCCAGCGCCCAGATGTATTTCTGCTTGGGATCGTAGAAAACTTCAGACTTCCCCGTTTGATCGACGCGATAGACCTTGCCGTCCGGCGACGTCGCCGCGTAAACGCGATCATTCGAATCGATAGCGATGGCCTGGATCGCGATGCCGTCCAACTCGGCCAGCGTTTTCGATCTGCCGTCCCGTTCCACCTGGTACAGCTTCGTCTTCGATCCGCCTAACCCACCGCCGCCTGTGTACAGCATTCCTTTGGAGTCGCGAGCCACGGCCCATAGAAACGCGACCGAGGGATCGAACATTTCCTTCGCCACCGGCGCGAGCGCCAGGCGTCCGTCGCTGGCGACGGAAAGGCGTGTGAGCGTGCCTTTTTCAAAATCCGCCATCTCGCCCTGGGTCCAGGTCTTGGTATCGGAGGCACGCAAGGCACCGAGGACGCACAGAACCGCCCCCCATCGTCTGATCCCCGCGCTGACGCGCGGGTTTATGACCCTGCGGCGTGAGCCCGGGGATACTTCTGTTCTCAAAATATTCATGAAATGTTTTCTATTTGACGCTGATTCTGAGCGAATAGCTGCCGCTGATCATCTGATCGAAAGGAATAGCAAGCTGCTGCTTGGCGCTTTCGGGCGTCCCCATCAACGCGCGCGTCGCGGTGCGCTCGGCCTGCAGCACGTTCAGCACGGACGAAGGCAGGCTCGGCAGTGTCTTGTCGTCGGCGTAATACGTCGGCCGGCCTTCCACCAGCGAAACGTACACTTGATTGTTGCCGCGCTCCTGATTCAGAAGGGAAATGGTTTCCGGAATATCCATGTAGCGGTTGCCGAGCACGGCGGCGTTCTGCATGCGGTTCAGCGTATCGGCGTCGCTGAATAAAATGCGCTGCTCGCCCTTGGCCATGCCGGCGGGAATCTTCACGCGCACGTCACGTTCGATGCGTTCGCCTCGATAGGGGCGCAGGAATATTTTTACCGGAATCTCGGTGCCCGCGTCCACATCGATCGCCGGTGTCCAGGCATAGTCGATCGCCGCGGTGCGGCGTTCCGGCAGAAGGTCCACCGAGATTTCGACACTCTTGAGCTTCGGCATGGCGACGGGATTCAGGAACAGGCGGTTGAATTTATCCGCCCACCATCCGGCCAAGGCCATCGGCGCAGGCACAGGAGCCTCGCTTGGCGCGAGCATAGTCGATACCTGAATCGCGCGATCGCCGTCCACGTCCACGCGGCCATTCATCCGATAGGTGATGTCGTCCGCCATCTCGTTCATCTGCTGCAGGGAGTTGTAGAGCGTCAGCATCATCAGGAACGGCGTCCATTTCTGATGCACGAAGACCTGAAATTCGAGCTGCTTCTGCCGCACGGCCGCGCCCGAGGCATCGAGCGAGCGGACATTGAGATGCACCGGAATGAATGGAGCCTCGGCGCCCAGTTCGCCCATGATGCCGCTGAAACGGTCCTGGTGGAGCGCGCCCACCACTCCTGTGGCGTTGCCGAATTTGGTCGGCTGGAACGCTGAACTGAGAACCATGAGGATTTCGCTCTTGGCCATCGGCATGTCCAAGGGTCCGAGATTGAAGAAGGGGTGCCCGAAAGCGAGCACTTTCTTGCCGTCGTTATACGTGACCGTGCCCATGCCGGTGGCTGACATGTCGCCGGAAACGAGAATGCCGGAGACGGCCTCGCCCGGATTCAACGAATCGCGCCATCCGGAGACGGGCTTGGCGGTGAGAAGCCCCGCACCGGAGCCTCCCTGGACAGCAGTAACGCCCATCTGGGAAAAGAACGGCGAAAACGCGTTGATGGCCTCCGCCGAGAAGCCGGAGAGAACAAGCGGCGTATCGATCGGCATCATCATGGGAGGCGCGCTTGCCTGTGCCACGGCGCGGTTGCCTGGTTTATCAGGGGTCTTCGCGTCCATCGGGCGCGATTGATCAAACTCGGGAATTTCCAGCATGCGCTCAATGGGAGTAATGCCGCAGACCGCGTCCGGTGAGAAGACGCTCATGCGAAGCGCCACCGCGCCCACGAGCTTTCCGTCGATATACACAGGACTGCCGGACATGCCCGCCGCGACGTTGGTGATCTTCGCCTTGCCGCCCATCTTTGCCAGGATCACGTCCTGGCGAGGGCCGCTGCCGTTTTTCCACACGCCGACAATTTCGATGGGCACGGGCTCGGGCTCAGTGCCTTCAAAGACAGTCCACGCCGTGCCGGTGAGGCCGGGGCGGATGTCCTTCAAGGGGAAAATATCAACCTTGCCTGCCTTGGGTCGAACGAGATCGGCGGAGAATGCCGCGCTCGCGGTGAGCGCCAAAGCGCCCGCGATCAGCCACTTCGTCATGGTAGGAAATACAACCTCTTCTTCAATATTAGACGCCGGAGCACGGAAAAAGGGGGCAGCAAGTTTCGCGAACGCCGGCAGGGCTGGGCGAGCCGCTACCCGATGAGGCGTTCGAGTTTGGAGCCGGCGCGGATAATGGTCTCGTTACGCTCCGGTCCGGTGGAGACGCCGCCGATTTCGACGCCGGTGCGCTCTTCGAGGAACTTCAGGTACGCGCGCGCCTCGGCGGGCAGTTCGTCGTACCGCTGGATGCCGCGCGTGGACGTGTGCCAGCCGGGGAGTTTTTGGTAGACCGGCTCAATGGCTTCGAGAGCGCGATAGGTCGCGGGCATTTCCGAGACGTCCTTGCCGTGCAGTCTGTAGCGGACGGCCACCGGGATCTCCTCGAGCGAATCGAGCACGTCGAGCTTCATGATGAATAGCGTGTCGAAGCCGTTGACCATGGCCGTGTACTTGAGCAGCGGCACGTCGAACCACCCGCAGCGGCGCGGGCGTCCGGTGACGGCGCCGAACTCGTTGCCCTCGCGGCGGAGGAGATCGCCCGCCGCGTCGAGGCTCTCCGTGGGAAACGGACCGGAGCCGACGCGCGTGATATAGGCCTTCGATATCCCGATCACGCCTTCAATCTTCGTGGGTGGAACGCCGGTGCCGATGGACGCTCCTCCAGCCGAAGCGCTGGAGGACGTGACAAAGGGATAAGTGCCGTGGTCAACGTCGAGCATGGTGCCCTGCGCGCCTTCGAACAAAACCCGCTTTCCCTGGGCCATCGCTGAGGAAAGTAGCGCCGCGGTGTCGCAGACCATGGGCCGGATTCTCTCGGCGTACAGCTCGTACTTCGTGCGGATTTCGGCGTAGTCGATGGTGTCGTGAAGATTAAACGTGGCGGCAAGAGCTTTCTTGTCCTCCACCAGAGTGTCGTAAATGTCGCGGAAGCTTTCCGGATCGTAGAGGTCGGCAATGCGGATGCCCCGACGGCCGGTCTTGTCCTCATAACAAGGCCCAATGCCGCGGGAAGTGGTGCCGATGGGGATGCGGTTCTCCCGCGCCTCGGACATCTTCTCCACAAGCCGGTGAAACGGGAAGATCACGTGGGCCCGGTTGCTGATGCGGAGTTGCTTCGTCACATCGATGCCATGTTTCTCGAGCGCGGCGATCTCTTCGAGAAGAGCGGCGAGATCCACCACCACGCCATTGCCGATGACGGCTTGCACGTCGGGGCGCAGGATGCCGGACGGAATCAGCTTGAGGACGAATTTCTGTTCGCCGATATAAACGGTGTGGCCGGCGTTGTGGCCTCCCTGGTAACGGGCGACGACGTCGAAACGCTCAGCAAGAAGATCGACGATCTTTCCCTTGCCCTCATCACCCCACTGGGCGCCTAAAACGATCACGTGACTCATTGTTTGAAAAGAGACCCGTATTCCATTCTAGCAGTGGAGTTTCGGAGCAGACGGGATATTTTGTCTCCCTCTAGCCCTCGTGATCCTTCTGCGTCAACACAGTGTAGTGAACCGCCGGGTCCGGAGCGCGGACGACGCGGTCGAGCTCGCCGTAGTCAAGCCAGTTCACCACGCAGGGCTCGCACGTGTCGATGATGATGTTTCCCGGCCCGAGGTAGGGATGCGTGTCCATGGTGGCGCGGCATTTCGGGCAAGGGATGCGGCGGTCGAGATCTTTCCAGTCCGGAGGCTGCGCGACGTCGGCGGTGATCTCGCGACGGGAGCGCAGATCGGCCACGATTTCGGTAAAAACATTCATCGAGATGAGCATGCCGTGGCAGCGCTGGCAATAGAAGATCCGCTCGCGGGCGACCGAGGCGTGGACGAGGGAGACCGTACAGACGGGACAGGGGAAACCGGCGTCGACGCCGAGGACACGCACGCCGTCATCGTTAGGATCGGGGAAATGGGGCGTCTCGCAGTAATCGCAGATGAGGTAATCGGCGTCGTCCTTGAGCCGCATGGCCGCGCCGCAGTTGGGGCAGTTCATTACAAAGAAGATCGGCGGAATTCAGATTCTGCCTCAGGGTACGCCATGGGACCTCAAGGACTTCTCACGCAAAGTCGCAAAGAATACAAAGGACGCGAGATTCTGTCTCAAAGTAAGGGAGATAAGGTGTTCACCTCATGCGAGCTTATTGCTCGGCGATATTACATAAGTCTTACAAATCATTCAGCGAATCCCTGGTAGGTTGGTATGTCGAGCCTTTCAATCCATGACCGAACAAGTAATCACCCTCCCCAACCACCGCATGAACTGGGCCACAACCCTGGTTTTCTTTGCCTTTCATCTTGGAGCTGTCGCCGCGTTGTTTATGTTCAGCTGGCGTAACTTCCTGATCTCCTTCGCTTTGTATTGGATGGCGATCGGCTGGGGCATCAGCCTGGGCTATCACCGGCTGCATACGCACCGGTCCTACAAGTGCCCGTTGTGGATGGAATATTTCTTCGCCGTGTGCGGTGCCCTGACGCTGGAAGGCGGACCGATTTTCTGGGTGGCGACGCATCGGATTCATCATCAGAAGTCAGATCAGCCCGGCGACCCCCATTCCCCTCGCGATGGAGCCTGGTGGGCGCACATGGGCTGGATTCTGTGGGGCGAGACCAATCACAACAACACGAAGGCGATGGCGAAATACGCTCCGGACCTTGCCAAGGACAAGTTTTACGTCTGGTTGAACAATTACCACTGGATTCCGATGGTGATTCTGGGCGGGATCTTGTACGCGATTGGCGGCATTTCTCTGGTCTGCTGGGGAATCTTCCTGCGGGTGACCATCGGGCTGCACGCGACGTGGCTGGTGAACTCGGCGACGCACATGTGGGGCGAGCGGCGCTTTGCGACCAAGGACGATTCGCGGAACAACTGGTGGGTTGCTCTGATGACCTTCGGCGAGGGCTGGCACAACAACCACCACGCGCATCCGACATCGGCTCGGCACGGGTTGGCCTGGTATGAGTTCGACATTTCCTGGATCACGCTGAAGATGTTGCGAGCGCTGGGAGTGGTGGAACAGGTCCGCGTGGCCAAAGTGGACCAGGCGCTGTTCGAGCGCGAAGCGGCCTAGAACAATCCGACGCCCGAGCTCGCAAATTTCACAATCACGCCGAGGTTGCGCAGTTCCTGGGGGAGATTCGCGTCCTGATCCTTGCGGTACGGTGACCGAAAACCGCCGCGCGTGGAGCTGACGCCCTCAATCGTATCTTGATCCTCAATGACCACTTCATGGACGTGGCCCTGGCGCACTTCCTCTAGCAATTCCTGCCTGGACAAAAGCGGCAGGGGCGCCGGAATCCGGTGGTAGACGTACCAGCCCGCTCCCACGGCCGCGGCCAACGCGAGAACGATTCGCACGAGTGTTTTCATAATGCGATTGTCCCGCTATTTCCGGAGTTCGTAGCTGCCGCGCAGAAGTTCCGCGATTTCCTCCCAATCGAGCGGCGCGGCGTGGACCTTCAACGAAACCCAGCCATGCCTGGCGGCGTAAGGCGTCGGATAAAAGCGGGAATCTTCCAGGAAAATCGACTGCGTCGTGCGGCCGACGTTCACGCAAATCGATAGCTCGCCGCGGGTTTTCTCGAGCACGGCGTAGATGCCCTTAGCCGTGGCGAACGCGGGGTGGCCATGGCTGATCTTTTCCTGCGTCCCGGAGAGCGCAATGCAGATCTTGCGCATGCGCGCCAGCACCGATTTTTCCGTCGGCTTCATGTCTGTGGAGACATCGTCGCATAATAAGGGCATGGTCCTCGCGGGCCGGCGCAAGACGATCGCGTTTTTCATCGCGCTCGGCGCCGGTTTAATTCTCGTCACGCTGCTGCTGTACATCGGTTGGGTGGTTCTCAACTGGCGGACTGGGATCCTACTGTTTCTTGGCATCGTTCTTTTAGCGGTGATTATCGCCGGGGTGGTGCTGAACACCATCTTCCTGGTGCGCGAGATCCGCCGCAACGAGCAGCACGACGCGTTTATCAACGCCATGACGCACGAGCTAAAAACGCCGGTGGCGTCCATCCGGCTGTATCTGGAAACGCTGCAATCCCGCGCCGTCGATGAGGAGAAGCGGAAGGAGTTTTACCGCATCATGCTGGCCGACAGCGAACGTCTGCTGGAAACCATCGAGCAGGTGCTGCGCACGGGGCGCATGGGCGCATCGCGGAAACTGAATCTCACGCGCATCGATTTGAGCCAGGTGATTGAGGAGTCCCTGATCCGGGCGCGGGCCCTGTACCGGCTTGGGCCGGAGGCGGTGACGTATAAGAGCGACGGCGCAACGACGATCATGGGCGACGCCGACGAGGTTCGCGCGGCGGTCTCGAACCTGATCGACAACGCGGTAAAGTATTCGGGAAGCCAGGTGACGGTGAGCGTCGAGGCGGAAAAGGTTGATGGGCGGTTCGTGAGAATTCGGGTGAGGGATGAGGGGCCGGGTATCCCCAAGGCAGAGTTAAAGCAGATTTTCAAACGGTTCCATCGCGCGCCGGGCTCGCTGGCGACACGCGTGAAGGGAACGGGATTGGGATTGTACATCGTGCGCAGTGTAGCTAAGCGCCACGGCGGAAGGGCTTGGGCGGAGAGCGAAGGGCCGGGGCACGGCAGCACCTTCATTCTGCAGCTTCCCATTGCAAAATCATGAGCAACGTTCTGGTGGTCGAAGACGAGACGCATCTGGCCGAAGGGCTGCGCTTCAACCTCGAAGCGGAAGGGTATCAGGTGAAGGTAGTGGACACAGGAGAAGCGGCTTTGGAGCTCTTCAAGACGGGCAAGCCGGTCTTCGACGTGGTGGTGCTGGACGTGATGCTGCCGGGCATGGACGGCTTCACCGTGATCTCCGAGCTGAGACAAGCCGGGCAGTACGTGCCGACGTTGATGCTAACGGCTCGGGGACATCCGGAGGACGTATTGAAGGGCTTCGCGGCGGGAGCAGATGATTACCTGACGAAGCCGTTCGATCTGTCCATTCTGATCGCGCGGATTCGCGGGCTGCTGCGGCGCAAGGACTGGCTGGTGGGGTCGATGGCGAGTGCGCCAGTGGCCCCAGTTCCGCCGGACCAGTTCAGCTTCGATGGAAAAACCATCGACTTCGCGGCTCTGGAGCTGCGCGTCGGCAGCGATGTTTTCCCGCTGACGCTGATGGAAGTGAATGTCCTGCGATACATGATCGAGCACGAAGGGAAGCCTGTTTCGCGGAAACGGATGCTCGACGAGGTGTGGGGGCTGCACCAGGACACGGACACGCGGGCGATCGACAACTTTATTGTGCGCCTGCGGAAGTACATCGAGGACGATCCGACGCATCCGAGGCATCTGCTGACGGTGCGGGGCGTAGGATACCGGTTTATCGCTTCGCCGGAGACGCTGGCGGGCTGAGAAGAGGCCATCGACCCTGCGATTGACGCGGCACGCCGGGTGGCGCCCCTACAGGAACCCGAGGAAGAGTATGATAGTCTGAATCGGTTATATTGGGCGTTCGCTATTTCTCGATAGACTTTTAGGTAAATGTGAGAATTTCACCTAACCTATTTATTGCTTCCAGTTTAGCAATCGTCCTGGGACTCTCCTCGAGGCCTTTGATGGCGCAGGACGATGTCACGACACGCAACAGCGCCAGCGGATATGCCGGCGCCTTCATAACGGGTCCGGCGTCAAATCCGCTCAGCTTCCTTAACGGCCCTGCTTATCGAACCTTTGGCCAGGCTGCACCGTACGATTTCCCGGACGTTCGCCCGGCGGGCCTGCTCAGTGACCAACTCCCGCCTTGGATCTGGTTCGGGTGGGAAGAACGGTTCCGCTATGAGGGTCATCACGATATTGGCTTCAATTCGAATAACAACGATTCCTACGTTCTCCTCCGTTCGCGCCTTCAAGTGAACATCAGGCCCGCCGCGTGGCTCAAGTTCGTGGCGCAGATGCAGGACGCGCGGCCGTTCATGCAAGAACCGCCCTTGGGTCCGCCGAATCTGAACGCGTGGGATTTGAAGCTTGCCTACGCCGAGTTCGGGGACCCGGAGACGCAATGGATCAGCGTGCGCGTGGGGCGTCAGTTGATCAACTACAACAACACGATCATCGCGAACTCGGAGTGGCGCAACCAGGCGCGCTCGTACGACGCCGTGGTGGCGAATCTGCATTACAGCCAGTTTCGTTTGGGCCTTTTCGCTGCATCGGCGGTGGTGCCCTCGGCCGAAGGTATCAGCCATCATCAGGAAGGAAACAATATATACGGCGCGTACGGCAGAATCGAGCAAGTCGTTCCCAACTCGACGCTGGAACCGTTCGCGCTCTGGAGGGTACAGCAGGCCGTTGCCATTGTGGCGGCGAAACCGACGGTGGGTAAGCAGAATGAGTTCGCCTACGGACTGCGATTCAAGGGCCAGACTCTGCGTAGCCTGGATTATTCCGTCGAATCGATTCTGGAGCGAGGGACCGACGGTCCGAACGGGATCCGGGCATGGGCGGCGAGTCTAGGCGCCTCGTACAGGATCGATAAAGCACGCGCGAAGCCTCGTGTGTTCTGGCAGTTCGACTATGCTTCCGGTGACAGGAACCCGTCCGACGGAACGCAAAACACATTCGACACGATGTATCCTACGGCACACGACCGCTTCGGGATTACCGACCAGTTCGGCTGGCAGAACATTATTGCGCAACGGGCCGGCCTGACCATTGAGCCGCGCCATCGCTGGACGGTCACCGGCCAATATCTGGATTTCTGGCTGGCGCAGGCGTCAGACGCGCTCTATAACACCTCCGGCGGAGTCATCTTGCGCGACGCCACCGGCCGCTCCGGTACGCACATCGGAAGGGAATTCGATGCGTACACGTGGTATGAACTGAACCGCCACGTCAACATCGGCGTCGGCGTGGGCCACCTGCAGGGCGCCGAGTTCTTGCAGCGGACGAGTAAAGGTCCGAACTACACCTCGCCCTATTTTGCGATCAACTTCAAGGACGACGGAAAGGCGCGCCAGTAAGGCTCCAGGCGTGGGATAATTTCATGACCCCGGTCTTGTTTTGGGAGTCCAATGACTGAAGACGTCACGGAACTATTTCAGCAATATCGCCTGTGCTTGCGCGAAATCTGGAATACTCGCTACTGGCAGAACACAGACTTGCGGAATTGGGACTCGGTTGCGAGGTTCAACCGGCTTAAGCCCAGCATATTTCAAGCGATCGTCATCGAAGGTCTAAGCGAATCGTGTGGTTGCGAAGCGTCCAAAATAATCGACGGCTTCCAAGTCGTGCCGGACGTCCCAGACAACAGAGGTCACCACCTAGCAACAAACGTCGTAGTTACAACAACGGAGAATGGGGGACGTAATTGGATCGCAACACTTGATCAACTCGCTTCGTCAGACGTAACCCTTCGTTTTATCGATATCTTTGACTGGTCGATGATGGGTTACGTCGATCTGCGCTACTATGTGGCCGAAATTGCAGACTTTCCGGCGCGGCCAGACTTGCACGGAAAAGAAGCCTTGATAGACGTTTACCAAGCGCGCGTCTTTTGGACGTCTGACCAGGCCCACAGTCCTCGGAGTGGGATAATTTCGGGGTGCTGAACAAAATGGTGCGGGCGGCGGTGGTCCAGGCGGCTCCGGTGGTATTCGATCGCGAGGCGACGATTGCCAAGGTTCGGTCGCTAACGGCGGAGGCGGCGGCGCAGGGCGCGCAGATCGTGGTGTTTCCGGAGGCGTTCGTTTCGGGGTATCCGAAGGGGCTCGACTTTGGGGCGCGGGTGGGCTCGCGGACGGCGGACGGGCGGAAAATGTTCCGGCGTTACTTCGAAAGCGCCGTGGAATTGCCCAGCGCGGCGGCGGAGGAGCTGGCTACGATCGCCCGGGATCATGCGATTCACCTGGTAATCGGCGTGATCGAACGGGACGGAGGCACGCTGTACTGCACGGTCCTGTTTTTCGGCCCCTCTGGCGAGATGCTGGGCAAGCATCGCAAGCTGATGCCGACGGCGATGGAGCGGCTGGTATGGGGCATGGGCGACGGCTCGACGCTGCCGGTGATCGAAACGCCTCTGGGCCGCGTCGGCGCGGTGATCTGCTGGGAAAACTACATGCCTCTGTTGCGGATGGCGATGTACGCCAAAGGGGTCGAGCTGTATTGCGCGCCGACGGTGGACGATCGCGACACGTGGGCAAGATCCATGCAGCACATCGCATTCGAGGGGCGGTGCTTCGTGTTGTCCGCAGTGCAGTATCTGGAGCGCAAGGATTGTCCGGCGGACTACGGCGCTACGGGTCCAGTGGCGATTCGCGGCGGGAGCGTGATCGTGAATCCGCAGGGCGTGGTGCTCGCCGGGCCACATTATGGCGGCGAGGCTGTGCTGGTGGCGGATCTGGATCGCGATGAGATCGCCGAGGGGAAATACGATCTGGACGTCACGGGACATTATGCTCGTCCGGACGTGTTCCGGTTGGTGGTGAACGAACGGGCAGCGCCGGCGGCGGAGTTTGAAGAGTAGGGTTGGCGCGAAGCCCAAGCCGCCCCGAGGGCGGCTGTCGGCTAATAGCCCGCCCCACATTCGATTATTGGGTTGGGGCGTAATAGCCCGTGCGCCAGTGGGCGGTCAGCTTTCCCATGCCCTTCGGCGGAATCAACTGGACCTTGATGGCGTGATATTTGCCGTCCCTGGCGCTGTCTTTGGGGGAGTACGAGATGAGATAGCGGTTGCGCAGGTCGATGATTACCTTCTGCGCTAGGTCCGCGAAACCGGTTCCCTGGAGCTCAATCAGGCGCCCTCCCGTGAACTCCGCGAGGTGCTTCAACAGGCCGCCGTTATTGTCTCCCGAGAGATTATCTGGCGACGGGCCGATCGCGTACAGCAGCGCGTCGGTTTCGCGCAGAGCGCTTTCGACCTCGGACTGGCGGTAACGGCTGTTGTTCTCGCCACCGTCCGAAATCAGGATCAACGCTTTCTTGATCAGCTTGGACTTGCGGATCTCATTGGTAGCCAGGTACACCGCGTCGAACAGGGCGGTCAGGCCTTGGGACCGGGTCATCATGATCTGGTAGTCGATGTTGGCCGCGTCGCGGCTCAGCGGCACCGCCAGTCTTGGTTTGCTTTCAAACTCCACCAGAAAGAATTCGTCGTCATCGTCGGCCACTTTGAAGAACTCGCGGGCGGCCATCCTATACTCACCCATGTTTCCGCCGATGCTGCCGCTGATGTCGAAGATGAAGCCGACGGCGACGGGGTCGTCTTCCATCGCCAGGTGGGTGATGGTTTGTTCCACCTGGTTGTCGAAGACCCGGAAATCCTGCTTTTCAAGGCCAAGGACGGGGCGGCCGAGCTTGTCGGTCACGGTGATCGGCACGAGGACGAGGCTGGTATCGACCTTGAGATGCGTGGCGGGAGTCTTGTCGGGGTCGGACCTTGGGGCTTTTATGCGCGGCTCGATATTGACCTGTTGGGCATAGAAGGGCAGGCTGAGGGCCAGCGCGAACATGCATCCGAGGATTCGCCGCACGGCTGAATTATACTCGAACGGTTGCGGAAGACGGCTCGTAACCGGGGCGCGGCGAGTGGTCCTCTGAAGCTTTACTATTGGATTATGGGTTCGATTATCGTGCGCTTCATGGTATTTTCGTCTTTTTTGTGCTGCGGGCTCGCCTGCGCTCAAAAAATGTCGGGGTTTGATGCGGGGGCGCTGGATAAGGGCGCGGATCCATGCGTCAATTTTTACCGCTTCGCGTGCGGTGGCTGGTTGGCGGCGAATCCGGTGCCGAACGATCAGTCGCGCTGGGGGCGCTTCGACGCGCTGCAGGAGCGGAATCGGACCGTGCTGCAAGGCATTCTGGAAGCCGCGTCGGCGAACAAGCCCACGCGCACGACCGTCGAGCAGAAGATCGGCGATTTCTACGCCACCTGCATGGACACGCGCGCCATCGATCAAAAAGGGCTCACGCCGATTCAGGCAGACCTGGACCGCATCAACGCGATGGAAGGCAAGCCGGCGATTACGGGGGTCGTGACGAGCCTGTATCTCTTGGGGTCGAATCCGTTCTTCCGGTTTTCGTCGGAGCCGGACGCGAAGAATTCGAGCGAGATGATCGCGGGCCTGGATCAGGGCGGAATCGGGTTACCGGATCGCGACTATTATTTCCGGGCCGACGAAAAATCGGTAGAACTGCGGCGGCAGTACGTGGCTCACCTGTTGAAACTGTTCGAACTACTGGGGAATCCGACCGAAGTCGCGGCGAAACGGGCCGATGCGGTGATGAGGATCGAAACCAGACTGGCCAAGGGGTCGATGGATCCGGTGGCGCGGCGCGATCCACAGGCCGTCTATCACCGGCTGACGGTAAAGGAATTGATTTCGCTTTCACCGGGGTTCGACTGGGAAAGATTCTTCGAGAGCATAGGAGCGAAGGGACTGGAGACGCTGGACGTGTCCGTGCCGCCGTTCGTGAGGGCGGTGGAATCGGTGATTGTCGAGTCGAGCCTGGACGATATTAAATCCTACCTGACGGCGACGCTCGTGACCGACCGTTCCGTCATCCTGCCCACGAAGTTTCAGGAGGAGACATTCGATTTTTACGGGCGCATTTTGTCGGGTGCGAAAGAGATGCGGCCGCGGTGGAAGCGCTGCACGGATCAGACCGATAACGCGCTGCCCGATGCGCTAGGCGAGCGATTTGTCGAAAAGACACTCGGCGACGAGGGGATGAAGCGCACCAAGGAGATGGTAGCGGCGCTCGAAAAGGCGCTGGGACGTGATATTCAGGGGCTCGATTGGATGACGCCGAAGACCAAGGAACAGGCACTCGTGAAGTTGCGGGCCATTCTGAATAAAGTGGGGACGAAGGACAAATGGCTCGATTATTCGTCCGTGCGGGTCGTGCGCGGCGACGCGTACGGCAACTACGCGAGGACCAGGGAGTTCGAGCTGCACCGGCAGCTGGCCAAGATCGGCAAGACTCTGGACCGGAGCGACTGGGAGATGAGCCAGCCGACGGTGAACGCCTACTACGACCCGCAAGAGAACGACATCAATTTTCCGGCGGGGATTCTGCAGCCTCCGTTTTACGACAACAAACTGGACGACGCAGTGAATTTCGGGGCGATCGGGGCGATTATCGGCCATGAGCTGACGCACGGCTTCGACGATCAGGGCCGGCAGTTCGACGCACAGGGCAATCTGCGGGACTGGTGGACCGAGCAGGACGCCAAGGCGTTCGAGCAGCGCGCCGACTGCCTGGTGAAAGAGTTTTCGGCGTTCACCGGGCCGGGCGATGCGAAGCTGAACGGCAAGCTGGAGCTGGGCGAGAATACCGCGGACAGCGGCGGCTTGCGGATCGCTTACATGGCGTTGATGGAGACGCTCGACGGCAAGGAGCCCCCGAAGCGCGACGGATTCACGGCCGCGCAACGATTTTTCCTCGGCTGGGGCCAGGCGTGGTGCGAGAACATCACCGAGGAAAGCGCCAGGCTGCAGGCGCAGTCGGATCCGCATGCGCTGAGTGAGTTCCGGGTGAACGGTGTGGTTTCCAACATGCAGGAGTTTCAGCAGGCGTTCGCGTGCAGAACCGGGCAGCCGATGGTGCGCTATCCTGCGTGCCGGGTCTGGTAATGCCAAAAAATGTGCGCATCTCCGAGGTCGGACTGCGGGGCGTGGTTGGCTCCGGTCTATCGGCGGAGCACGTGGTGGACTTCGCGTCGGCGTTCGGATCGTTCCTGGGGCCGGGCGCGGTCGTTGTGGGGCGCGATCCGCGGGCGTCGAGCGTCATGCTGCGCGAAGGAGTGCTCGCCGGACTGCTGGCGTGCGGGCGCGAGGTGATCGACCTGGGACTGGTCTCGACGCCGGTGCTGCAGCACGCGATTCGCAGGCATTCGGCAGCAGGAGGTATTTCTATCGGGGCGAGCCATAACGCGGCCGAATGGAATGCGCTGAAGTTCCTGGGAGCAGCGGGCACATATCTGTCCACGGCGGAGGCAGACGAGCTGCTGGACTTGTATCATCTACGGCGGTTTGCGTTCGTCGATTGGAAGAACATCGGCCGGCTGCTGGCGGAAGAGGACGCGCTGGATCTGTATCTGGATGATCTGGCGGAGGCCTTCGATTTCCCTGCTCTGACGCGGTACAAGATTCTGGTCGATTGCGCCAACGGCACGTCATCGAAAATTCTGCGGCGGTTGAACGGGCGCTACGGGTTCCGGTTCGTGCTGATCAATGAGCGCATGGGGACGTTCGCGCATGAGCCCAACACTTCCGCGTCGACGGTGGCCCTGCAGCTTGCACCTCTGGTGGAGCCCGCGGGCGCGGATGCGGGATTCCTGTTCGACATCGACTCGGATCGCGTGGCCATGGCGACGGAAAAAGGCGAGCCCATCTCCGAAGAGATGATGCTGCCGCTGCTGGCCGACTATCTGCTGCCGCGATCGGCGGGAAAGATGGTCATCACGAATCTGTCGACCACGGCGCTGGTGGAGGAAATCGCGGGGAGGCATGGAGGCACAGTGATTCGCGTGCCTGTGGGGAGGCAGGCGGCGACCGATGCGCTGGCGATGTACCGTCCGGACGAGATCGCGGTGGCGGGCGAGGGCACGGGCGCAGTCATGATGCCTCGGTTCCGGTTCGTGTACGACGGCATCGCGTCAATGCTGGCCGTGCTGTCGATGATGCACGAGCGCTGCGCGAAATTGTCGGAGATTCTGGCCGGATATCCCCGGTATTCGATTTTGAAGGGCCAAATCCCGCTGCAGCCGCGGCGCATTCCGGCGCTGTTCGCGGAATTGGAGCGGCGCTACGCGGACGGGCGCGCCAATTCGACCGATGGGCTCCGCGTGGACTGGCCAGGAGAAGACGGACCCGTAAAGTGGTTCCATGTCCGCGTCAGCCAGACCGAGCCCGTGGTGCGCGTGATCTGTGAGCATCGCGGCGGCCCCCCGCGCGTTTTGTTTCAGGAATTGATGGACCAGGTGCGGCAATATGCCTCGTGAGCATCTTCTAAAGATCGGTGTCTCTGGCATCCGGGGCGTCGTCGGCCCATTCCTGACGCCGCAGCTGGCGCGGGCGTTCGCGCAGGCCTTCGGAACATACGTCGGCAGGGGACGGGTGGTAGTAGGCCGCGACACTCGGTCGACGGGGCCGATGCTGCAGCATGCGGTGCACTGTGGCCTGCTGGCCGCTGGCTGCGAAGTGATCGACGTGGGTGTGCTGCCGACGCCGACGATCCAGCTATATACCGGAGTGATCGGGGCGCGCGGTGGCCTGGCCATCACGGCGTCGCACAATCCGCCGGAGTATAACGCCCTGAAATTGTTTAACGCCTCTGGGCTGTTTTTCAATCACTACGAGCGGGGCGAGTTGCTGGATATTTATCACCAGAGCGCTTTTCGCGAGGCCTCCAATGCGGAAATTTGTTCGGTGGTGGAGGAGCGGAAGGCCCCAATCCGGATACATTTCGACCGGGTGCTGGCACAAGTGGACGTGGAGCGCATCCGGGCGAGGAAGTTTCGCGTGGCGCTGGACGCCGTGAATGGTGCAGGCGCGGTGATGACGCCGCAGTTTCTACGCGATGAGCTAGGCTGCGAGTTGCATGCCATCGCGGTGGATCCTGAAAAACCGTTTCCGCGCGTGGCCGAGCCCAGGCCGGACACGCTGACGGAACTTTCCGCTCTCGTAAAGAAGCACGGCTGCGACATCGGCTTCGGGCAGGATCCGGATGGCGACCGGCTGGCCGTCACCGATGAGAATGGACGCGTGCTCGACAACGACGACGTGCTGGCGATCGCGGTGGATGCGGTACTCGCGCGGCACGCGGGTCCAGTGACGGTGAACTTGACTACGTCGATGGTGATCGACGAGGTGGCTGCGGCGCATCTGGCTCCGGTGGTTCGCACGCCTGTGGGCGAGGCGAACGTGGTGGAGGGGATGCTCGCCTGTGGCGCCGTGATTGGCGGCGAGGGCAGCAACGGAGGCGTAATCTTCCCCGCCGTGCAGTATTGCCGGGACAGCTACGCAGGGATGGCGCTGTGGCTGGATCGTATGGCGTCGACGAGAAGAACGGCCTCGGGCCTGGCCGGCGCGCTGCCGCGTTATCACCGCCGCTCGGCGACGGTGACCCTGGAGCACGGCTGGCTGGGAACGGTGATCCAGAGGCTGGCCGCGGAGTGGCCGGAAGCGCATCTGGACCGCCGCGATGGATTGAAGCTTCTGATGGACGGCGCTTGGGTTCATGCACGGGCGTCGAACACGGAGCCGATCCTGCGCTTGTCTGTGGAGGCGAAATCGGCGGAGCGAGCGGAGACGCTGTTTCAGCGGGCGAAGGAATTACTGTCTACTTCTGGTCAGGCTTTGGCGGGTCCATCTGTGGCTGGTCGGGCTTTGACTGGTCCAGCTTCGGCTGCTCCGACTCGGGCAAAATGAAGGTGGTTTCGCCCTGCTTCTGCAGCTTCAACTGCTTGCGAATCTGCATTTCCTGCTCACTGCGGCTTTCCTCAAGGCGGTGAATCTTCTCCTTGCGGCGCTCATTTTCGCGGCGTGCTTCGTCGTTGCGGTATTCGAGCTCGCGGATCTCGCGGCGCTTTTCGAGAAGCGTCTGCAGTCCTTGCGGGCCGCGGAAGAAGACCCATCCATAGGTGATGACCAGAACCGTGAGGACAACAAATCCGGCGCGGCGCTTGGAGCTTTGAAACAAACCGTGGAGGAAGGGGCCCAAGTAACGTTTATAACCTGCTTTGGAGAAAATATCCAGTACGCATGTTATTTTGGTACTAACGAGGGATCGCCTCCAGCACTCATCATGGCGGAAAAACAAGAAACAACCGCGCTGGATCTTCCCTGCCCGAAGTGCGGCTCCCACGACATCCGGCGCTCCAAGAGCGAAGGTTTCTACGCCCTGATTCAGAAGAGGTTGGGACGGTGGCCGTTCCGCTGCCGGAGCTGCCGGTCGCGATTCTATCGCAGCGCGGATCCACCGCCGAATCTGGACGAGTAACTACTTTTTGTCAGCGGATTTGCTGAGCAGGGCCTTGATGTCGGACGGAGGATCGAAGCGGCCTTCGGGGATGGGCTGATTGATCTTCACATCCTGGATGGTGATGGTGAACTCCTGCCCACTGACCTTTTGCGTGATTTTGGTGGGAATGGTCACGCCGCCGAAGGTTTTGTATTCGGCAGATGTGGCCTCAAAGGGGACGTCGCCCATCTGCGTGGCGGCAACGGTCATGGTTTTGACGGCAAGGCCGGATTTCTTCTCAAAAAACATCGTCTCCGGATTGCCTTCCTTGGGCGTGAGGACAACTTTGTAGCACAGTTCGCCGTCGATGGTCTCCGTGCCGGCGGTTTCCACCTTGGGGAACAGCTCGCGCCAGTGAAGGGAGGCGTTGAACGTGGCTTCACGCAGGGTTTGAACGCGTTCGGCTCCGGACTTGATGCGCGGGCCAAGGATGGCGCTCTTTTCCCAAGCGATGCCGTTGTCGATGCCCGCTTCGATCTTGCCGACGCCGTCGATTTCAATCACGGAATATTCTTCCGCGGGCTCGGCCGAATAGCGCGTAACGCTGCCTTTTAAGCCCTGCGCCTTGTATTCCAAGGTACCGGTTTCCAGGGCGTTCTTGCGCTTTTCATAGGCGGCTTTTCCACCCGTGACCTCGACATACCGGTCGAGGATGGTTTCGGGCTTGGGTAATGCTTCGGTCTGCGCAAAGCCGAGGGTGGTAAAGCCGATCAGGGCGGCCAGAAAATAACGGCGTTTCATTTTTGCTTCCTAATCCACTCTAGCGCAGCGTCCAATACCGCATCATGACCGGCCAGCAGGCCGGCGCGGGTGATCTTCATCTCCACGTCGGGCGTGACGCCGAGGCCCTCCAGCGCCTTACCGCCTTCGGAGATGTAATTCGCGGTGGCGTACTGGAATCCGTCGCCGTTGGGGAGGCGTTCGAAAATGGAAGGGAGCGCCGCGGCGGCGGTTTTGGTCCCGAAGATCCGGGCGCGGCCGAGGTCTTTCAGGCCGCCGGCGAAGATTTCCGAGGTGGAGGCGGAACTTCCGTCCACCAGCACGGCCACTGGACCTCTGAAGACTTCGGGCCGGGGATTGATGACGAAGTTCAAGGACGCGTCGCGCAAGTACATGGTGCCGAGGCGCTGATCCGGCTTGTCGATCAGCCAGCCGGCCATGCCCATGGCCATGCCGCCGATGCCTCCGGGATTGCCGCGCAGGTCGATGATGAAGCCGTCGCAGCTCATGCAGTCTTGCACGGCTTCGCCGAACTGGTTCATCACGCGGACCAGGTCCAGGAACATGTTGAATCGCACATAGCCGGTTTGGCCGATTTTCTTCGATTCGAAGAACACGTGGATCGGAGGGAGGTTTCCAAAGCGGGCTGCCTGGCCGCGCTCGGGGGCCAGCTCCAGTTCCTTGGTCACCACGGCGTTGGTATCGTCGAGGAACGCGAACTTCTTGCGCTCCCCAACCATTCCGGTGAGGCGCGAGAAGACCGCTCGCTCCAAAGCCAGTTCATGGATGTTAGGATCGGCGGCGAGTTTTTCAATGAGAGGAGCAACAGGCTTGTCGTTGACGCTGACGACAACCCAGCCGCGTTCGACGCCGGCGCGCTCGGCCGGAGATGCGGGATCGATATTGGTGACCACCGCCTGACCGCCAAGAACACGCGTCTCGATGCCCGGGGAGCCGTTACCCCCCACTTCGGCCTCGACGTCGTTGTAGACCGACGCCGGGAAGATGCCGAAGTGTGTCTGCTTCAGGCGCCCCAGCATCTCGCGCATGATAGCCAGGGACTCCTCGGGCGAGTTCGCGGCAACGATACGAGGGTAAAACTCGGCGTGGATCGCCTGCCAGTCCAGTCCGCCCGGGTTCTTCTGCCAGTGCTTGTCGCGGATGGTGGTCCAGACCTTTTCAAAGGAATCGATCTCGCGCTGCTTTTCGGGGGAAACCGCCTGCCCGTTCGACGTCAAGGCGAGGATCAGCAGCGCCGCGAGTGGCCATAACTTCATCTTCCGTATGGATGATCGACGCCGCCCGCAGGATGCGATCCATGTCGGCCGGCCCGGCGATCTTATACGATGGTAAAGCGATTTTGTCCACGAAAGGGATTCTCCAAACATGAGCGACCTCGTCAAGTATACGAGAGACGGCAATGTAGCCATCATCACGATCGATAATCCGCCGGTGAATGCTTTGAGCCCGGGAGTTCCCGAGGGGATCCTCGAGGGGATCGAGAAGGCGGGCGCCGATCGGGAAGTCGAAGCGGTCGTGATCATCGGCGGGGGGCGGACCTTCATCGCCGGGGCCGATATCCGGGAGTTCGGCAAGATTACGTCGGGCTCCAGGCCGCGGCTGGCGCTCTATCCGACGCTGCTAAGGATTGAGGATTCGACCAAGCCGGTGGTGATGGCGATCCACGGCACGGCATTCGGTGGGGGCCTGGAGGTCGCCATGGCGGGACATTACCGCGTAGCGGCCGCCTCGGCGCAGGTGGGCCAACCGGAGGTGAAGCTCGGCATTATTCCAGGAGCGGCGGGCACGCAGCGGCTGCCGAGGCTGGCGGGCGTGGCAAAGGCCGTGGAGATGTGCGCGTTCGGGGAGCCGGTCGACGCGAAGGCGGCGTTGGCGGCGGGTATCATCGATAAAATCATCGATGGCGATCTGCTCGCGGGCGCGGTGGCGTTCGCGCGGGAGGCTGCCGGCATGCTCGCGCTCAAGACACGCGAGCGTGGCGAAAAGCTCGCCGACGCGACCAAGAACGCAACGGTCTTCAGCGTGGCAAGAGATCATGCGAAGAGAACCAAGCGCGGGCAGATGGCTCCACTGGCGGCGATCGACGCCGTGGAGGCCGCCACGCGGCTGAGTTTCGCCGACGGCTGCGAGCGCGAGGCGGAGCTGTTTCAGCAATGCCTGTTCTCGACTCAGTCCAAGGCGCTGATCCACGCGTTTTTCGGCGAACGTACGGTGGCGAAGATTCCGGATATTCCCAAGGAGACGAAGACGTACGACATCCGCCGGGCAGCGGTGATCGGCGCGGGAACGATGGGGGGCGGCATCGCGATGAACTACGCCAACGCGGGCATTCCGGTGATCGTGAAGGAGACCACGCAGGAAGCGCTCGACAAGGGGATCGCGACTATCCGCAAGAACTATCAGAACAGCGTGAGCAAGGGCCGCTTCAGCGCCGAAGTGATGCAGCAGCGGATGGATCTGATCACGCCTACGCTGACTTATGACGGTTTCGACAAGGCCGATATCATCGTCGAGGCTGTGTTCGAAGGGATGGCGCTGAAGAAGCAGATTTTCGGCGAGATCGACAGGATCGCCAAGCCGGGATGCATTCTGGCGTCGAACACCTCGACGCTGAGCATCGATGAGATCGCCTCGGCCACGTCGCGGCCGCAGATGGTGATCGGACATCATTTCTTCAGCCCGGCAAACGTCATGCGGCTGCTTGAGATCGTGCGCGGGAAGGCGACCAGCAAGGAAGTGATCGCCACGTCGATGGCGCTGGCCAAGAAGTTGGGAAAAGTCGGCGTGCTCGCCGGGAATTGCCGCGGATTCATCGGCAACCGCATGATCCATTGCTACGGCCGCGAAGCTCAGTTCCTGGTGGAGGAGGGCGCGGCGGTGGACCAGGTGGATACGGCTCTCTACGATTTCGGTATGGCGATGGGGCCGCTCGCGATGGGGGACCTGGCGGGTCTGGACGTGGGCTGGCGGATTCGCAAGGAGTTCAAGCACCTGGAAAAGCCCGGGATTCGCGTGCCGCTGGTGGCGGACGAACTGTGCGAAATGGGCCGCTACGGGCAGAAAACCGGCGCTGGCTGGTACAAATACGATGAAAATCGCAAGCCTTCGGGCGATTTAGTGGTGACGGCGCTCATCGAAAACATCGCGCAGAGAGCGGGCATCGTGCGGCGACCGGTGAGCAATGAAGAGATCATCGAGCGGACCATTTATGCCCTGGTGAACGAGGGCGCGCGGATATTGGAGGAAGGCATTGCGCTGCGGTCAGTGGACATCGACATCGTGTATTTAAATGGCTACGGGTTCCCGGCCTGGCGCGGCGGGCCGATGTTCTACGCGGATACCGTGGGGCTCAAGAACGTTCTGGCCAAGATCGAGGAGTTCGAGCGGAGGCACGGGGAACTGTGGGCTCCGGCGCCGCTGCTGAAAAAACTGGCGAGCGAGGGGAAAACGTTCGGGGATTTTGATAGGGAGAAAGAATCGTAAGATTTCACGCTAAGACGCCAAGAACGCAAAACACTTAGCGGGCTTTGCGACTTGGCGTGAGCCTTTTTCGCAGGCGCTGCTCGCGTTTCTCCAACTCCGAGGTCGGATCGAGGTCGATTGCGTTCTCGGTGAATCGCAGCGCCTTGGCGTAGTCTTTTTCCGCGTGCTCGGCATGCTTGGCGAGTTCCACCAGCGCCTTCGCTCGAAAGGGGTTTCTCGATTCGGCGAGTTCGGCCCAGACGGCCAGGGCCTCGGGCTGATTGCCCTGTCTGGCTTCCAGCCTGGCGATGTCCCATAGCGTGCGGAACAGTAGATCGTCGGCGAGGCCGGCCTCGATGGCTTTCTTGAATAGCGGCAGGGCTTGGGCAAGCTCACCGACTTCGGCGAGCCATCGGGCGACGCCAGTCAGTTCCGCGCCGTTGGTGCACGTGTTCCCGTCCTTGAACGCGCCGGGAACGATGCCTGTGAGGCAGGCGAGTGTAAGAATATCGAGCTGGTTGTGATGAAACACCGGCACTAGCCGCTCGATCCACTTAGTGCGGAGGTATTCGAAGTAGACGTAGGGGATCATCGCACCGGGGATGTCGCCTTCGCGTTCGAAGCCGAGAACCTGATTCTCGAGATCCACCAACCGGCAACTGTCGAAGCGGAACTTCCACAGGCGGCGCGCGCCGTAGAGCAAGTCGAGATGCGGCAGGCGCATAAACGGCGATTTCAGCCTATGCAGGCGGTAGCGCGACTCGAGCAGGGGCTGATCGAAGCTGGCTCCGTTATAGGTGACGAGCACGTCGAACTGCTGCAAGTACGCCGTGAGCGCATCGAGAAGGCTAGCCTCTTCGCAGTAGCCGCGCATGAAGAACTGGCGGACGCGAAAGCCATCCTGCGCGATGCGTCCCACGCCGACCAGGAACGCGCAGGTGCTAATGCTGCCTGATAATCCGGTCGTCTCCGTATCGAGAAACGCCCATGTTTCCGGCGGCGCGGAGGGCATTTCACCGATGCTCGAAAGAAGATCATGGGGCAGCGCCGCGAGCGCGCCAATATCGGCGCTCCCGTGGCGGCGATGATGTTCCCAGAGGCGTTCCGTTTGAAAATGGCGGCCAAGAGGCGTCTCGATTTCCTCGCCCGGAAGGAATTCTTCGACTGGCATGCGGCGCGGCGAGCCGAGCGGGCGGGCATCGTACTTGCGGTTGATCTGTTCGATGAGGAGACGTAAGTCGTTCATTCGCCTTTTGTTTGCCTCACACGTGCAGTGTAGCAAATCCCGGCGGGCGTGGCGCCCGACGCATCGGTGTGTGAAAAAACCCTGAAAAATCGGGCTTTCCACGCATATTTCTCTTTACAGCGGGTTTGCCGATCCTATATCATTTAGTTGCAAATGCGGGTCTCGAGCGCTTATTCAAGGCGCGCGGGCGCGCATCGTACATACGGGAGAATCAAAAAAGGAGCATTATGGCAGCAACAAAGATGACTCAATCGCAGATGATTAAAGAGCTGGCGGCGGCGGTGCAGGTACCGAACAAGGTAGCAAAAGCGTTCACCGTGGCATATGCCGAACTGGCGATTAAGGAAACCAAGAAGAGTGGCGTCAGCATTCTGCCCGGCATCGGGCGTCTGGTCCGCGTCGATCGCAAGGCGCGCATTGGCCGCAATCCGGCGACCGGCGAAGCGATCAAGATTCCGGCGAAGAAGGTCGTGAAGTTCCGCGTGGCGAAGGCTGTGAAGGACGCGATCGTTCCGCCCAAAGCGAAGAAGTGAGTTTGCTCAATTTCAAGTAAAACAAAACCCCGCGCGGCCGCAACGCCGAACGCGGGGTATTGTTTTTAGAATGCCGATTGAGGTCCGCTAACACTGAAAGCGGCGCCAGGAAGCGCTTATGCCGGCTTCTTATCGTCGGGGTGGTCTTCTTCGCCCTTCAAGGACGTCTTGAAGTTGCGGATGCCTTCGCCCAAACCCTTGGCAACCTCGGGAATTTTCTTGCCGCCGAATAGCAACAAGGCGACAACCAGGATAACCAACAGCTCAGGCATGCCGATAGATCTCATTAGCGGCCTCCTTCTTTTTTAATGTAGCACAGGCGGGTATGGCCCACAGGCATGGCAAAGAAGAAACCGAAATTCGACCAGAAAAAAGAGGTCCGGGCCATCGCGAGAGAACGCGTCGGGCCGGTGAAGGCTTCGCGGCTGATTGTGCCGAAGGACCAACGGAAGCCAAGACACAAGAAACCTCCAGAAGAAGAGCTGTAGGCGTGGTACAAAAGCAGGTATGGCTCTTGTGAAGGTGGGATCCTTATCGGCGCTACCGCCGGGTTCGGTGATGGAAGCGGAAGTGGGCGAGGGCACATACGCCATCTGCAACGTCAGAGGCGAATTGAGCGCGCTCGACGGGATTTGCCCGCACGCCGGAGGTCCGCTGGGTCAGGGCCACATCGATGGAGACAAGCTGGTTTGCCCGTGGCACGAGTGGGCTTACTACTGCAATACGGGCGTCAACGACTACGACGAGAACGTGAAGCTCGCGAAGTTCCCGGTGAGAGTGGACGGGGACGATATTTTGATCGACGTGCCGTGATGACTTAGCCCATGCCCGAGCTTCCTGAGGTCGAGACTGTGGTGCGGACGCTTGCGCCACATCTGACAGGGCGGCGCATCGTCGAGGCTCGGTTTTCATCGAAGCACGTGACACCGGGAAACCGCGCGGCGCTGGCGCGGAAGGTTGCAGGGCGGCGGATTGAAGCCGTCCAGCGGCGCGGCAAGTTTATCGTCGTGGCGCTCGACCAGGGCGTGCTCGTGATGCACCTGGGCATGACGGGAAAATTGCTCACGTCCGGTGTGGAGGGGAAGCATACGCACGGCGTATTCACTCTGGACGATGGCGTGCTTCTTTACGACGATCCGCGGCAGTTCGGGAGCATCGAATGGGGCGACGCACGGGTGCGCCGGCTCGGTCCGGAGCCGCTGGAGATTTCGTTAGGGGAGTTCACGGCGCGGCTGCGGGCGAGAAAGACGCGAGTGAAGGCGTTGCTGCTAAATCAGGCGTTCCTGGCGGGGATTGGCAATATTTATGCCGACGAGATGCTGTTCGCCGCTGGGATTCATCCTTTGGCTAGAGCGTCACGGCTGAGCGCGGCGCGCGTGGCGAAACTTCACCGGGCGATGATCGAAACGCTGGTGCTGGCGATCGAGCATCGCGGGTCCTCAATCTCCGATTACGTGGACGCCGAGGGCAACAGGGGCGATTTTCAGGCCCTGCATCGGGTGTACGGGCGCGAGGGCGAGCCTTGCGTCATCTGCGGCACGCTCATCAAGAAGGCCGTCGTAGCGAGCCGTGGGACACATTACTGTCCGGCTTGTCAGCGGCGTTAGCGGCGTCGGCGCGAAGAATCTCGTCCGCCACTTCGACCACGGCCTTCATGGCTTTCACGTCATGCACTCGAACCATGTGCGCGCCGTTCAGGATCGCGGCGGTAACGGCGGCGGCGGTGGCGAATTCAGTGGCATCGGTCGATTCCTTGGCCAAGAAATGCTTGCGCGAAGGACCAACCAGCACGGGATACTCGAGGCGCGCCAGTTCGCTGAGCTGGGCCAGAATTTCCGCGTTCTGCTCGCGGCGCTTGCCGAAGCCGATGCCAGGGTCCACCACGATGCGCTTGCGGTCGAGGCCGGCAAGCGTTGCCCGGTGCGCGGCAGCCTCGAGTTCGGATCGAATCGTGCGGATCAGGTCCTTGAGCGGCGGCAGCTTGGCCCAGGTATCCGGCGTGCCGCGCATGTGATTCAGGATCAGCCCCGCGTTGGCGTTCGAGACTTTGCGCGCGAGTTCGGCCTCAAAGGTGAGGCCGCTGGGGTCATTGATGATTTCCACGCCCAGGTCGAGCGCTTTTTCGGCCACACCGGCTTTATAGGTATCGACCGAAATCGGGATCATCAGCTTGCCTTTCAGGCGCTTGAGCACCGGGACGAGGCGGCGTAACTCCTCGGGCTCGGAAATGCGGGCGGAGCCGGGGCGGGTGGATTCGGCACCAATATCGATGATGTCCGCGCCAAGTTCTTCCAGTTCAATGGCGTGGGCGAAGGCGCGGTCGGGGTCCTGATAGGTGCCTCCGTCGGAGAAAGAGTCCGGGGTGACGTTGAGGACGCCGAGGACGAGGGTGCGGTCGCCCAGTTGCAGGGTGCGGTCGCGGAGTTTCCATTCGAATCGCTTGCGGATCACTAGTTTTAGGGTAGCAGGCGCGCATTCGTGTGAAAATCAAGATTGATGCTGTTCTTCAACTCGGCCCTGGCGATCTATATCGTCGTCGTTGAACTTGTTCTGGGAGCCCTCGTCGGCACTGCAGCTGCCGCGATCGCGTACCGGTCGCGGCTCAACCGAGCGCTGTTCGTGCGCGCCGGGCTGTTCGGCAGCCTGGTTTTCTTCATTGTCACGATGGTGAGCGGATGGGCGGGAGCACATGCTGCCTTTTCCAACGGCAAGCGGATGGATGTCGCTCCCTGGGGCGAGAATCTTTGGCTACGGAATAGACTCGCGGACTATGAGGGCATGATTGCCTTCACGGGAAGCGCCTTAGCAGGGGTTCTGGCGGGAGTGCGCTTCAAAATCAAAACGGAAAAGGTTTGAATGGTTGAAACAATTGAGTGGACAGATGCGGGCGTGGTGATGATCGATCAGACGCGCCTGCCGAGGGAACAAGTATTTGTAACCTGCCGCAACTACGTGGAAGTGGCGGTGGCGATCCGGTCGATGGTAATTCGCGGCGCTCCGGCGATTGGCGTGGCGGCGGCGATGGGCGTGGCTTTGGGCGTACAGGAAGACGCGGATTTCGATCGCGTCTGCGAGACGCTAGCCAGCACCCGTCCGACCGCGGTGAATCTTTTCTGGGCGATCGAACGGATGCGCGCGCTCCATACCTCTTTGGAGGGCGTGCCGAAGGCCGAACGCGTCCGGCTCATGATCAAGGAGGCGAAGAGCATCCGCGAGGACGATATCGCCATCTGCCGTGCGATCGGCGCTAATGGCGCGGCCCTGGTGCCGGACGGCAAGACGGTGCTGACCCACTGCAACGCGGGAGCTCTGGCGACGGCCGGCTACGGTACCGCGCTGGGCGTGATTCGCGCGGCAGCGGAGTCCGGCAAGAACATCGACGTATTCGCCGACGAGACGCGCCCGTTTCTGCAGGGCGCGCGGCTGACGGCGTGGGAGCTGCAACAGGACGGCATCAATACGACACTGATCACCGATAACATGGCCGGTCATTTTCTGAAGTCGGGGCGGATCGGCTGCGTGGTGGTGGGCGCGGACCGTATCGCGGCCAATGGCGATGTGGCGAACAAGATCGGCACGTATTCGGTGGCGGTACTGGCCAAGGAGAACAACGTCCCGTTTTACGTGGCCGCTCCAGTATCGACTTTTGATTTGACGCTGCGGTCGGGCGACGAGATTCCGATTGAGCAGAGGTCGGCCGCGGAGGTGACCCACGTGTTCGGCGTGCATGTCGCGCCCGAGGATATCGCGGTGGAGAATCCAGCCTTCGATGTCACGCCGGCCAAGTACGTGTCGGCCATCATCACTGAGCGAGGGGTAGCCCGCTCGCCATACCAGGAATCGCTGAAGCGGCTGGCAGGGTCGAAATGAGGCTTGCATTCTTCTTCGCCGCGCTGGCCTGCGCGGCGACTCCTGAGTATACGTACAAGGTCGTACACGTCTATCCGCACGACTCGACGTCATTCACCGAGGGGCTGGAGTTTCGCAACGGATTCCTTTATGAGAGCACCGGCGAAGAGGGCCATTCCGTGGTGCGGAAGATCAAGCTCGAAACCGGCGAGGTGGTGCAGGAGATCAAGCTGGCGCCGCACCTGTTCGGCGAAGGAATCACGATTCTGAACAATCAGATCGTGCAGTTGACCTACCGGACGCAGCTGGGATTCGTCTATGACCTGGCAACGATGCGGCAGAAGCGCACGTTTATCTATAACGGCGAAGGATGGGCGCTAACGAACGACGGAAGGCTGATTTATATGAGCGATGGATCGGCGCAGATTCGCGTTTGGGACGGGGTGACGCTGCAGGAGAGGCGGCCGCGCATCACCGTGCATGATGGCGAAGGACCAATCGAGCGGGTGAACGAGCTCGAATGGGTTGGCGGCGAGATTTATTCCAACGTCTGGCAGACGGACAAGATGCTGCGGATTTCGCCGGTCGATGGTCGGGTGCTGGGCAAGGTGAATTTGTCGGGCCTGCTCTCGCCGGAGGATCGCCGCGGGCGCGTTGACGTACTGAACGGCATCGCCTACGACGCGGCCCGGCGCAGGCTGTTCGTCACCGGCAAGTGGTGGCCGAAGCTGTTTGAGATTCAGATCGTGCCGAAGACCCGGTGACTGTTGTTTGACAATGCTCCGGCCGGGGGCGGAAAGTAGAAAAGAATGAAAACTGCAATTTCCATTGCCTCGGTTGTTCTGCTGAGCGCGTGCTCGCAGGCTCCGGTGGCCACTGCCCCTGAAAAGACCGCCGAAAAGGCTCCGGAAAAGCCAGCCGAGCAGGCGGCGAGTCCGGCTGCTCCCGCCCCCAAGCCGTCCGGCAGGAGAGCTCCAAGCTTCGCGCTGCCCGATTCACGGCTCCAGTCGCACGATATTCTGGACGCGCGCGGCCACTGGCTGCTGCTCGATTTTATGAAGACGGATTGCCCCCACTGCAAGGAATTGTCGAAAAAACTGGAGGGCATCAAGGCGAAGTACGGCGACAAGGTCGATGTCTGGTCGATCGTGATCGCGCCGCCGGAGAATCAGAATACGGTGGCGGCCTACATCAACGAAACGAAGTCGACGACGCCGTTTCTGTTCGATCAGGGACAGGTGGCCGTGTCGTACTTCCGCGCGACGCCGCAGAATCCCACCTTCGACACGCCGCATCTGTTCGTGATCGATCCGAACGGATATATCGCCCGCGAGTGGAACCAGTCGGGCCTGGAATCGGCTGAGTTTTCTTCCATCCTCGATCAAGTACTGAGCCAGAAGTAGCAGAATGCCCTGGCGATGTGGTTGTCAACAGAAGGAACGATGGATCCCCGCCCTGACGGGGCGGGGCTGAAACCCCGGCGTGCTTCAGGGGATTCGTCCCTAACGTAGAGGTGCCCTCATGCGGATCTGGCTGCTGTTCGCCGCCGGGCTGTTGGCCGCGTCCGATGTCGATGAACTTCATCGCGCCGCTCGCGCCGGCGACCTGAAGCAGGTGCGAGCGCTCATCGCCGCTGGAACTCCTGTCAATGCCCGCGATTCACTCGGCGGCACAGCCCTGCACGACGCAGCCTGGGCCGGCGAGGTGGAGATCGTCCTATTCCTGATTCGCTCCGGGGCCGACGTGAACGCACCGCACGCCGAGGGGCAATCGACTCCACTCGATTATGCGGTGCTCATGGACCGCGTGGAGGCCGTAGAGATTCTGCTGGCTCACGGGGCGCGAATCACCGGAGCTACTTTGCATCTGGCGGCAAGGCAGGGCGAGATGCGTATTGCGGAACTGCTGATCGCGCATGGCGCGGACGTGAATGCCCGCGATGGCAGCGGATCGGCTCCCATCGATGAGGCCGCGGCGCGCGGGACTATGGAGATGGTACGGCTGTTGATTTCCAAGGGAGCCGACGCATCGGGCGCGAATCCGAAGACAGGCGCGACGCCCCTTCACGCTGCGGCGGCTAAGGGGCAAGTCGAAACCGCCCGGCTGCTGCTCGACGCCGGGGCCAAGATCGATGCGCGGGACAAAGACGGTGCGACCGCTCTGGACGGCGCGGTGCGGAACCGGCAGATCGCGACGATGGGTCTGCTTCTAAGTAAAGGTGCGGCGATCAACAGGGCGCGCGTGCTTCGCGACGCGGTGATGCGGGGCCAGGCGGATGTGGCAGGGTTGCTGCTCGACCGCATGGAGCCGCTAGGCGCAACGACGTTACTGCATGATGCGGCGCTGAAAGGCCACGCGGAGATCGTCGAATTGCTCATTGCACACAAGGCCGAGGTGAATGCCCGCAATTCAGAAGGAGCGACCGCGCTGCACGATGCGGCTCTGGCGGGAAACGCCGACTGTGCGGAGGCGCTTCTGAATCATGGCGCGGCAATCGACGCTCGCGACCAGAGTGGGCAGACGCCTCTGCATCGGGCGGCATCGTACGGACGGGACGACGTAGTGGAGCGGCTCGTCGCGCGCGGAGCAGACGCGTCGATAAGGGATAAGAACGGACAAACGGCTCTAGATCTGGCGGTCGCCAACGGGCAGAGCGACGTGGTTGCGGTACTAAAGAGAACCCCTTAGACTGCCGATAAAGCGCAGAGTGCAGACTGCGCAGATTTCGCCCGAACTAGCTGATGCCGCCGACGTATTGAGCGACCAGTTGCGAGTTCACTTGCATCGGCTGGCAGTGCTGTTGGAACCGCATACCGACAAGATTGACCGTAAGTTCCTGAACCGGTTGCGCGGGCTGGAATTCGAGCCACGGCAACGCCTCGCGCTGGCAGCGATCACGCCGGGCGCGGCTGCGCGGATTCTCTCGCGCGGGCAGCCTCCGCTGAAGTTCATCGAGCAGGTGGAGTACAACGGGCGAAGGCTCGCCAAACTGAACCTGCCGCCGAGCGCCATCCTAGAGGCGCTGGAGGAGTACGACAAGATCCTCTCTCCTGTGCTCGAGACGTTGAATCCCGACGAAAACTCCAACTTCCAGTGGGTCCGGGAGCAGCTTCATTTTTGCGTGATACTAACGCTGAACAACGCCTACTATCAGGTTCGCGAGGCGGAGACACAGGCGTTCTATGAACTGTTCCGCGTGGAGTTGGAATCGCGGAACCTGGACGAGTTGTTGCGGCGGTTCCTGGAATCGCTGGTGCATGTATGCCGGGCCGACGCCGGCCGGCTTTATCTGCTGGACGACGAATCGACGGCCTGGGTCCTGAAAGCCGGCCTCCCAAGCACCACGGAACTGTCGGTCCCCAATCGCTCGGGCTTGATCAAGAAGCTGTCGAATCCGCGGCATCTGACGGGCGATACGCTTGGATCCGAAGTATTGCTCGACGAAACGTGGCACCAGCGTTTCGGCTCTTGCTGGTCGATTCCGCTGGCGGCCGATGGCCGAACGGCCGGTGTGATGCAGTTCGGGTTCACAAAAGCGTACGAATGGCTGCCGCGCGAGCAGGAACTGTTGGCCGCCGCAGCCGAGCGCTGCCTGATGGCGGCGGAAAAGGCCAGGCTGATGGAAGATCTGGCTCAGCGGGAAGAGCAGGTTCGCCGTCTGGCGGAGCACATGCTGCACGTGGAGGAAATGGAGCGGCGCCGCATTTCCCGCGAGCTTCACGATGAAGCCGGGCAGAGCCTTCTTTGCATCCGCTTGCAGATGGAATTGATTGAGCAGGCGCTGCCGGACAGCGAAGGCGAGTGGCGGGGGAAGCTGCGCGAGGCTCGGGACTTGACCGAGCGCACAATTCTGGAAATGCGCCGTTTGATAGCGGCGCTGAGTCCTGCGGTGTTGGAACAATTAGGCCTCGGCGCGGCGCTGCGGCAATTAGTGAACCGTTTTCAGAGGCTGCATCCGTGCCGCGTGAAGTTGCAGTTATCCAAAATGGGGACGCTGCCGCAGCAACTGGAAATCATTTCCTACCGGCTGGTGCAGGAGTGTTTTAACAACATCGGCAAGCACTCAGCGGCAACCAATGTAAACATTTCCCTGGCAACCGCCGATGGTAAATTGCGGCTGGTTGTAGAGGATAACGGCGTTGGCTTCAACGTGCAGGAAGCACTGGCCAAGCGCGATTCCTTCGGTTTGTCCGGCATGCGGGAACGAGTTGCCCTGCTGGGCGGTGAGTTTTACGTGGAAAGCCGGATGGAAGGCGCAAAAAGGGGTACAAAGATTTCGATAGAACTGCCGATAGCAAAATAAGGGCAAATTTCAGGTAGAACTCAGGCCCAACGTTTTCGGCAGGGAGAAGTCAGGCAAACGATATGGCGAAAATTCGAATCATGCTCGCAGACGACCACACCTTGTTCCGTCAAGGTATCCGGACGCTCATTTCGGCCGAGACCGATATGGAAGTGGTGGGCGAAGCCTCCAATGGCGGCGATGCCGTCGATAAAGCCAACGAAGCGCGCCCGGACGTGGTGCTGATGGACATCGGCATGCCTGGCCTGAGCAGCTTCGAAGCCACTCGGCAGATCAAGAAGAACCGGCCCGAAACCAAAGTGCTGTTCCTCACCATGTACGACGACGAAGACTATCTCGTCGAAGGCATGGAGGTCGGAGCCAGCGGTTATGTATTGAAGGATAGCCCGAGCCAGCAGTTGGTGGCCGCCGTGCGCGATGTTTGCCGCGGAGGCAGCTACCTGAGCCCGCGCATGCTGTCGCAACTGGTGGACGATTTCCGCAGCCGCATTAAGTCCGCGAACCGCCTGCCGCGTTTCGCCACGCTGACCACCCGCGAACGCGAAGTGCTGAAGATGCTGGCCGAGGGCAATTCGGTGAAGGAAATCGCCTGCGATCTGAACCTCAGCGTGAAAACGGTGGAAGCCCACAAGTTCAACCTGATGCGCAAGCTGGATATTCACAACAAAGCGCAGCTCGTGCAGTACGCGATCCAGAAAAAGATCATCAAGATCCCGAATCTGGTTTAGTTTCGGTACAGTGGTCGGTTGGCGGACACGTCTACCAGGCCACGGATTATTCTCCTTGTCGGGCTGCCAGGGTCCGGCAAATCCACATGGGTCTCCGGAAAGCACGGTGTTCTTTCGAGCGACGCGCTGCGCGAACTGCTTTCCGACGACCCCGATAATCAGACCTTTCACCCCCTCGTATTCCGCATCCTGCGAAATTTGCTCAAGCATCGGCTCGAACTAAAGCGTCCGGTAACGTATATCGACGCCACCAACCTGACGCCTCGCGAACGGCGTCCCTACATCAAGATCGCCGCTGAACTCAACGCCTCTGTGGAGGCCGTGTTCTTCGATGTTCCAGCGCAGGAATGCATCCGGAGGAACCGGCTACGCGGCCGCGTTGTTCCCGGGGAAGTGATCCTGAACATGGCCAAGAGGTTGATCGCGCCGGCGGAACGCGAGGGGTTTTCCCGGATTACGACGGTCCACCCTGACCGGGATGCAGCAGCAGAGTGATAGAATCGATTCGCCGGAGGCAAACGGATGGTTCGACGGAGAGATTTCTTGCGCGCAGGCTCGATTGTGGCTCTCGGCCTCGGAGTGCCGGATCTTCCTGCAGCGCCCCGGCATGCAAGCAGTTGCATCTTCCTGATGCTGGTGGGTGGGCCTTCTCATCTCGACACCTTCGACATGAAGCCCGATGCTCCTGCGGAAATCCGCGGACCGTTCCGGCCGATCCGCACGAATGTTCCTGGCATCGAGATTTCGGAGATTTTTCCGCGCACGGCGCGCCATGCGGACAAGTTTTCACTGATCCGCAGCCTGCATCACGAAGCCGCGCCTGTCCACGACACCGGCCATCAGCTGATGCAAACCGGACGATTGTTCGACGGCGGCCCGGAGCATCCGCACTACGGCTGCGTGGTTTCGAAGCTGACGGGTTCGGCGCACGTGATGTTGCCGGGTCCGATCGGGAACACCGGCGGAAACATGCCTCACGGGCAATCGGCGGCGTATCTGGGCGACGCGTTCGCTCCCGTGACGCCTGCGGTGGATCTTTCGCACGAGCCACAGAAGCTTCGCGAAAAATACGGCCGCAATCGCTTCGGTCAAAGCTGCCTGGCGGCGCGCCGACTGGTGGAATCGGGCGTACGATTCGTCACCGTCAATATGTTCGAAACCGTGTTCGATCAGCTGACGTGGGATATTCACGGGTCGAGGCCGTTCAGCCCGATCGATTGCTACAAGGAAGTCGTGGGGACGATGTTTGACATGGCCTATTCGTCCTTGCTCGAAGACCTCCACGATCGCGGACTGCTCTCCTCGACGATGGTGATCGCGACGGGTGAATTCGGGCGCACGCCAAGAATCAATCCGGCCGGAGGGCGCGATCACTGGCCGCAATGCTGGACCATGCTGATGGGCGGAGGGCCTCTGAAAGGCGGCACCGTGATCGGATCGTCCGATAGAATCGGCGCCGAGCCGAGAGACTGTCCCGTCACTCCCGCGCAGATCGGCGCGACTATTTATACTGGCTTGGGAATCGATCCGTCGGCGAAGTTGAACGGCTTGCCGCTGGCGGACGCAAAGCCCCTGCTCTTCTGAATCATGATCCGCATCGCCAATGGACAGGGATTTTGGGGTGATTCGCTGGAAGCGCCTGTAGAACAGGTGCGCCGCGGCCCAATCGATTATCTGACGCTGGATTATCTGGCCGAAGTGACCATGTCGATCCTGCAGAAGCAGCGGTCTCGCGATCCACAAGCAGGTTACGCGCGCGATTTCGTCGATATGATCGCCCGGGTGTTGCCCGATTTGAAGGAGCGCCGCATCCGCGTGATCGCTAACGCGGGCGGCGTAAATCCCGTGGCGTGCAAGGACGCCGTGCTCGACGCAGCCAGGCGCCAGGGAATCTCCATCGCCGTCGCCACCGTTTCCGGCGACGACATCATGGACAGGCTCGATTCCTTCCTTGCGCGGGGCATCGAGCTGAAGAATATGGAGACGGGCGATCCGCTGTCTGCGATTCGCGCTAACGTGCAGAGCGCCAACGTCTATTTCGGGGCGTGGCCAATAGTCGATGCGCTGGGCAAAGGCGCGGAGATCGTCATCACCGGGCGTGTCACCGATACAGGGCTCGCGCTGGCGCCGATGATTCACGAGTTTCAATGGAAGCCGGGCGACTGGGATCGGCTCTCCGCGGGAACCATTGCCGGGCACGTCATTGAATGCGGCGCGCAGTCGACGGGCGGAAACTGCCAGATGGATTGGGAGACGATTCCGCATATGGAGGATGTCGGCTATCCGATCGTCGAAGCGGAGCCCGACGGCTCCTTCTGTCTGACCAAGCACGCGGGCACGGGAGGACGAATCACGGTCGCGTCGGCAAAAGAGCAGCTTCTTTACGAAATGGGCAACCCGAAGGAATACATCACTCCCGATTGTGTCGCCGACTTCACGACGATCCATCTGGAACAAGCCGGACCGGATCGCGTGCGGTTCTCCGGCATTCGCGGCCGCGCGGAGACGCTGTTTTACAAAGTTTCGATCAGTTATTCCGCGGGGTTCAAGGCCACCGGCGCGATGGTGTACGCCTGGCCCGACGCGTATGCCAAAGCGCGCGCGGCGGATCGCATCTTGCGCCAGCGCCTGGAGCATCTGGGCCTGCGCTTTGACGCCATCCGAACGGAATTTGTGGGCGCAAACGCTTGCCATGGCATTGCGTCGGCTGAGCCATCGCCGGAAGTCGCCGCGCAGTTGGCCGAAGTCGTGATGCGGATTGGCGTGCGGAGTGAAAATCGCGCCGCAGTTGAGCGCTTCACGAAAGAGATCGCGCCTCTGGCCCTGAATGGGCCGCCGGTAGTGACAGGACTTGGTTCGGGACGCCCGAGAGTCGAGGAAATCGTCGCGTATTGGCCCGCCTTAATCCCCAAGAGCGCGGTCACACCGGAGGTGACGTTATGGCCAAGCGAAAACTAGTCGACCTTGCGCACGCGCGTTCCGGTGATAAAGGCGACACAGCCAACATCGGCATCATCGCGCGCAAGCCGGAGTATTATCCGATCCTTGTCCGCGAGGTGACGGCAGAGCGCGTGAAGCAGCACTTCGCCGGCGTCTGTATCGGCAAAGTCGAGCGTTATGAGCTGCCGAATCTGGACGCGCTCAATTTTCTGTTGCACGAAAGCCTGGACGGAGGCGGCACGCTCTCGCTGAAGGCCGATCCTCAGGGTAAGACATACAGCTCCGCGCTGCTGCGGATGGAAATCGATGCCGATCCTGTATAAAACCGACGGCGCAATCGCACGCATCACGCTGAACCGGCCGGACAAGCGCAACGCGCTGAACGATGAGCTGATCGAAGTGTTGAAGGACACGCTCGCTCTAGCCGCCGAGGATGAGCAGGTACGCGTCGTGCTGATAGCCGGCGCGGGCAAAGACTTCTGCGCCGGAGCGGATCTTGAGGCCCTGGACCGAACAGCAGAGGCCGGCGTGCTGCATCATCTGGCGACGGCGCACGATCTGGCCGGTTTGCTGCTGGCGATCCGGCATCATCCCAAGCCGGTGATCGCCGCGGTGGATGGGCGGGCGCTCGCAGGAGGCTGCGGATTAGCTACGGCGTGCGACGTGATTCTGGCCTCCGAATCCGCGTATTTCGGCTACCCGGAGGTGAAGATTGGATTCGTTGCTGCCATGGTGATGGCGATCCTCCGGCGTTCGGTAGGCGAAAAGAAGGCTTTCGATCTCTTAGCCTCCGGCGAACCGATCTGTGCAGCGGAAGCGGAGCGCATCGGACTGATCACGCGCGCAATTCCGCGCGACGCGTTTGAGACTGAAGTGGAAAAATACGCAAACGCGATAGCCGCCAAGCCCGCGTCGGCTATCGCCCTGACGAAGAGCCTGCTGTATCACATCGATGGGATGACGTTCGATGCCGCCATTGAGGCCGGTGTGCGCGCCAACGCCATCGCCCGCATGACGGACGCGGCCAGGCTGGGGATCGAACGATTCGCTCGAAAAAAATGACACGTTTTTGCCGGAACACCTCCGCCGGCGCCTCCTCCCACGACCGGACGCGGAGGCGGTCTGCATCCCGGGATATTAAGGTTCGTTATACGCACCCTGTAACCGGTCAAGCCCGACCCGCGCGGCGTACCGGCGGGAGCGAACTGAGCACCGCTTTAATATCTTTCAACTATTGCTCGAAGAGCGCAAAAGCCGTACATTTTGCCTCATGCCTATGAAGCCCATGTTCCTTCCCGGGGTCGAAGCGAATCCCAAACCCGGCCCCTATGCGGACACGATCCGCATGATGCAATCCGCAGGCAAGGAATATCCCCAAATCTGGCATATGTTTGCGTTTCGCACGGAGATCACGGATCATCTGGCGCGATTCACGCAGGGGATCATGCACGGCGACGCCCCCTTAAGCCCCGGGTTGCGGGAGCTCATCGCGGCCTACACCTCGTATCAGAACCACTGCCCGTTTTGACTGAAAGCGCACGCCGCGGTCGCGGCGGAGTTTCTGGGCAGCGAGGAATTGGTCAGGAATGTCCTGGAAGATCTCGAAGCCTCGCCCCTTCCGGAAAAAGAAAAGGCCCTTCTGCGGTTCGTCTCCAAAGTGAATCACCACTCACCTGAGATCACTCCGGAGGATATGAAGCCTCTGTACGCGGTTGGCTGGGCTGACGACGCGATTTACTACGCCATCACCGTTTGCGCCCTGTTCAACTTCTACAATCGCTGGATCGATGCCTCCGGCGTGCACGCGCTTTCAGACGATGCCCACCGCGAGGGCGGCAAGCGAACCGCCGCTCACGGCTACGTGCGCAAGTAGTTCCGCCTTCGATACTATCGTGAAGGGACAAAGGAGTCCTTCAATGAAGCATTTGATCTTTGTTGTAGGTATTTCCATTGCGATGGCCCAAACCAAACCCGTGCCGTTGTCCTCGTTCGACGCGAAAGCGAAGGAGTTGCTGGGGCGCATGACGTTGAACGAAAAGATCGGGCAGATGACGCAGGCGGATTCGCAGTACCTGAAGGACCCTGCCGACGTGGCGAATCTCTTCCTCGGCTCCGTCCTAAGTGGCGGCGACTCCGACCCCAAGGAAGGCAACAGCCGCGAGGCCTGGACCAACATGGCGACCTCCTTCGAGGCACAGGCTTTGAAGACCCGCCTGCGCATCCCGATCCTTTACGGCGTCGACGCGGTGCATGGGCATAACAACGTACTGGGCGCGGTCGTGTTTCCACACAACATCGGCCTCGGTGCGACGCGCGACGCGGCGCTGGTGGAAAAGATCGGCAGGATCACCGCGGAAGAGGTCCGCGCCACCGGCATTCAGTGGGTGTTCGCGCCCTGCGTCGCGGTGCCTCAGGATGTCCGCTGGGGCCGCACGTATGAAGGATTCTCGGAAGATCCGAAGCTGGTGGCGGAGCTAGGCGCCGCCGCCGTTCGCGGGCTGCAGGGCAAAGGCCTCAACGATCCGCACGCGGTGCTCGCCTGCTCGAAGCATTACTTAGGCGACGGAGGCACGACGTTCGGCACGGGAGGCTTCGGCAAGAACATGCTGGACCAGGGCGATGCGCGCGTCGACGAAGCCACGCTACGCCGCATCCATCTGCAGGGCTATCTGACCACGGTTCCGGAAGGAGTCGGCACCATCATGCCTTCCTATTCCAGTTGGAACGGCGTCAAGGTTTCCGCCTCCAGGCACCTTCTCACGGAGCTTTTGAAAAATGAGGTCGGGTTCCAGGGCTTCGTGATCTCCGATTACAACGCCATCGATCAGATTACGAAGGACTACAAGACTGCCATCGGTATTTCTATCAACGCGGGCATGGACATGGGGATGGTTCCGGAGCGTTATCGCGAATTCATCAAGGATCTAAAGGAATTGGTGGCGGAAGGCGTGGTGCCGATGTCGCGCATCGACGACGCCGTGCTGCGAATTCTACGCGTGAAATTCGCGATGGGTCTCATTGGAGGCACGGCCGAGCCGTCGCCCAAGAACTACGCCTTCGGCACTCCCGAGCATCGCGCCGTCGCGCGGCAGGCGGTTCGCGAGTCCATGGTGCTGCTAAAGAACGAAAACCATGTACTTCCGCTCAAGAAATCTGTTGCCATTCATCTGGCCGGAAAGAGCGCGGACGACATCGGCAATCAATGTGGCGGATGGACCATCACCTGGCAGGGCAAGAGTACCGATGTGCTCCCCGGCGGCACCACCGTCGGCGCAGCCATGCGAAAAACGGGCGCGAAGCTCTCCACCGGGCGCGGCGACGTCGGCGTGGTGGTGATCGGAGAGACTCCTTATGCCGAAGGCTTTGGCGACAGCAAGGAACTAAATCTTGCGCAAGGCGATATCGACGCTGTGAAGAGGATGAAGGCCAGCGGCGTCCCGGTGGTGGTGATTGTATTCTCCGGCCGTCCGATCAATCTCGACCCGATTATCAACGACGCCGATGCAATCATGGCCGCGTTTCTGCCTGGAACCGAGGGCGAAGGAATCACTGACGTCCTGTTTGGCGCCTATAAGCCGACCGGCAAACTGTCGTTCACCTGGTCGGCGCAGTATCCGTATGGGTTCGGCTTAACGTACTGATTGCCAGCCGCCGAAAATTTCTTCCAGCCGGCGCGCTACCGTGAGCACAATATCCTCTCGCCAGGGCGCGCCTGCTATCTGCACGCCGATAGGCAAGCCGGCGGACGATGTTCCGCATCGCACCACGGCCGCAGGCCAGCCCGTCAAGTTGTGCGTCATCGTGTAGCTGAATCCTTTGAACGTCTTTTCTTCGATCGACGTTCCGTGCGGCACCGCGGGGCTCGCCGACACGGGCGAGAGGATCACGTCGAACTGACTCAAAGAAGCGTACATCCCAGCGCGAAACTGATCGAGCTGCCTCCAGTAATTGGCAAACCCCGGCGCGTCGGTGCGATACTCCTCCAGTTTGGCGAGCCACCCGTCGAGCAGCGGATGTGTCCGATCGCTTCCTGCGGACTTGACGAACGAGCGTGCGCCATCGCCACCGTCCGCGCCGAGCAGCATCATCTCAGTCTGATAACTCTTCTCGACGCCCTGTGGCCGATGTTCCACTGCGCCCAGAGCCTTGCCTGCGGCCTCCACCACGGCCTGCGTCCCGGCATCTGGCTCGGCGAAGCCGTTGCTCGTAAAATACGCGATGCGCAAGTCCTTCACCGCAACGCCTTCGTAGGGCATCGGAACGACGGTGAAATCCTCACCATCGGCGCCGAGCAGGATCGGCATCATCGCGCAGAGATCTTCCACGTGACGCGACATCGGGCCGATCTGCCATAGCATCTCGACCCAACCGCCCGCCGGAGGCACGTGGCCCGTACGCGCCAGACGGCCTGAGGTCGGCTTCAGACTCGCGATGCCGCAATAGTGAGCCGGCAGGCGCACGCTGCCCGCAGCGTCGCTTCCGAGCCCGAACGGCGACCCACAGGAAGCGATCAGCGCGGCCTCGCCTCCGCTGGAGCCTCCGGAGGTGCGCGAACGGTCGTAGGGGTTATTCGTGCGCCCGTAAATGAGATTGTCGGATTCGAAAGCGAACAGAAGATCAGGTAGATTCGTCCGCGCAACCGGCACCGCCCCGGCAGCCCGCAAACGGGCAACCAACGTCGCATCGTGCGTGGACTTCAGCGCGTGGCGATAGCCCAGCGTGCCTGCACTGCACACCGTACCCGCCACTTCGATGGAATCCTTAATCGAAAACGGCACGCCGCTGAAGGGACCCGGCAAGGGCTCGGTCTCCAGCAGCACCTCGACCACCGCGTTGATCTTTGGGTTCACCTCGGCGATGCGGTCCAGATGCAGGCGGAACAGTTCGCGCGCGGAGATCTTGCGGTCGCGGATCAGCGCCGCCTGCGCGACCCCGGACAACGTCAGAATTTCGTTCATTGCTCCCGGACAGTTAGACGCTGGTCTACCTTCATGCCGTTCATTCTTTGATGACCGCCGCTGGGCCAGTAAATATCCACCGAAGGAACTGTCGTATCCGCACCGAGCCCGAAGGTCAGCGCCAGATCGCTGGACGAGCAATAAGATGAGCCGCTGTGCACCATCTGAGTCTGGTGGCCCACCTTCACCACCGCCCCAATGGCGTCCCGATTGCTCTTCACGCCCTCCAGGCGAATCTGCAGCCAGTGATTTTTATTGCCGCCGTCGTTGCGATAGAGGCGTGCCGGGCCGTTGTTGACGGCGACGAGAATATCCAGGTCACCGTCATGATCGAAGTCGCCATAGGCAGCGCCGCGCGCCACCAGAGGCTTGGAAAACGCGTTCACGGGTTGGAATTTTCCTCCCCCCGCGTTGTGGAACAGCAAAGGCAGTTCCTCATACTGCACCTTGGGCTGGACGCGGCCGATCTGCTCCTCGATGTGGCCATTGGCGGCGAAAATATCAGGGTAGCCGTCCAGATCGTAGTCAAAGAAAAACAATCCGAAGGTCAAACTAAGCAAGCTGGCGCGGCCGATGGGCGAGCGCGGCGCTTCGTCGACGAACAGCCCATTGCCTTCGTTGTGATACAGACCGATCATTTGGTTGGCGAAGTTGCCCACCGCCAGATGTTGGCGCCCGCAGCGGTCGTAATCGGCGGCGTCCACTCCCATGGCTCCGCGCGCCACGCCGTCCTCTCCGAACGCGACCCCCGCAGTTAGTCCTTCTTCTTTGAAGGTCCCATTTTGCAGATTGCGGTAGAGTTTGTTCGGCTGCGTATCGTTGGCGACGAACAGGTCCGGCCAACCATCATTATTGAAATCGAGCATCGCGACGCCAAGGGACTTGCTCGTCGGGTCAGCTAGTCCGGCCTTGGCGGTCACATCCTCGAACTTGCCGTTGCCGAGGTTGTGATACAACTTCGACGACGTCCCTTTGTACGATTCCGGCGTGCAATAGGATTTGGTCGAGCCGTCCAGTGAGCACCACAGATCGTTCTGCTGGGTCCATTGCACGTAGTTGGCGACGAACAGGTCGAGCTTGCCGTCGCGATCGTAATCGAACCATAGCGCGCTGGCTGCGAATGCGGCATTGCCGAGGCCTGCCTCACGGGTAACGTCCTTGAAATGGCCATTGCCTTCGTTGTGGAACAGATGGTCGCCGCCCAGCGCGGTGATGTAAACATCGTCCCGGCCATCGTTATCGTAATCGCCTATGCTGACGCCGATCGCGTAGATATCGATGTCCAGGCCGCTGCCCTTGGTAATGTCCGTGAACGTACCGTCGTGGTTGTTGCGGTACAGCGCGGCAGGCGTCCGGTGTCCGCGGGGAATCAGGTCCCTGCCGTTGACCAGCAGCACGTCAAGCCATCCGTCGCCATCGGCATCGAAAAACGCGCAGCCGGGTCCCATCGTCTCGGGTAGCCACTTCTTACCGCTGCGGCCGGCGTTATGCGTGAAGCGGATACCCGCCGCCGAGCTGACGTCGGTAAATTGAACGCTATTCGAAGCTGGCGCGGGTTGTTGATCGGCGGGCCGCAGGACGGCCAGGGGAAACAGCAGTGCCAGCGGAAGCAGGTGATGTGTCGTGATCGTGAACCGGTTGCCGTTCATTGTTCTCCTCGGGGTTACGCAAACGTGGCTGTTCAGTGAGGGCCTGCGCGGATTCGTCTGCCTTGAAACGGAGGAACAGCTTTTCCTCGCGCGCGGCATTTTCCTTCTGGCCGAGGCCGCGATAGCAGAGCATCAAATTGTAATGCGCCTGGAGGTCCTCGGGATCGACGCTGAGCGCATCCTGAAACACGGTGACCGAATCGGCGTAACGCCGCTGCAAGAACATCACGCGGCCGATCTGATCCAGTACCACGCGATCCCGCGGATACTGCCGCCGCACGTCGGACAAGGATGCGATCGCTCCATCGTAATCGCCCTCCGCCTTCTGCGCCGCGGCCAGGAAGAATTCCGCGCGCGCCAGCTTTGGTGAAAGCGCCAGCGCTTTCGCAATGTATGGTCTCGCGGCCTCGATTTCGCCCTCTTGAATCAGCGCGCGGGCAACATTCAGCCAGCCGTCGGCATAGCCGGGCTCAGCCTCTGTTACGCGCTGGAAGGCGAACTCCGCGCCTTTCAAATCGCCCTGCAGAAGAAGTCCGATGCCCCAATCGTTCCAGCGCTCGCGATCTTTCGCGCGGATCACAGGCTTCCACTCGGGTTTTCCGAGGGGCACAGTAACAGACGCGGACGCCAACGTGACGATGGGCAGCGTCGGCACCTTCGCTGGATCGTAGATGTATTCGCGATTGTCATAAGCCACGTCCGCAAGGCCGGGCTTCCGCGTACCGAAGACGAAACGCGTATAGCTCGCCATGAACTTGCGGTAGTGCAGCTTGGCGTCGATGGTGATCGGCCCTTCGGCATCCCGCGGAATGTGCATCAGGTAATGAATCGTGTCCGCCGCGCCGGGCGGAATCAGGCGGACGTAAAATACGCTGCGCGCCTGCCAGGCGTTGCGCTTGGTGATTTCGTTGCCTTGGCCGTCGAGCAAATAAGAACGGTAGAAATGGGCCGAGCGATCCACGCGGCCCTTGCCGTCTTCCTGCACGGTGCCGCTGGACGCAATCACGCGGCCCTTGGCATCGTGCGCCGAAAGCTCCACCCAAACGTCGAACGTGTCCACGGTACCGGCAGGGAAAAAGTGTCCGATCTTGCGTGTGCGCACCACCGCGTCCACGCGAACCTCGCTGCCGGGAGCGAATGCCACGCCGGGCGCATCGAGCGGCGCGGCGATCTTGCCCACCTCACGCAGCATCACAGGGCCGGACTGCTCCGCTTCCTCACCCACGGCAAACGTCGAAGCAAGCGCGGGATTATCGTTGGCGCGACGTTTCATGAGCACGTCGCCTCTGGCGGGCCCTTCAACGGGGCTGGCCGAGAACAGGTCCACGGTGATAAAACCGGACTTGAGAAAATCCTCCGTGGCTTTTTCCTGCACCGCGTCGCGCGTCACCGTCGGCACGGCCGTGTTCGCCGCCGCAAAGCGATGCGAATGGATCATGCCGTTCCGGTTCCCGGGATCGCTTGAGCGCACCTGCTGCATGTGGCAATCCGAGCACGTGGACGACTTCGCCGGATAATAAAAGGACCGTGCGCCCTGCCCCGAAACGCCGCTAGCCTGCCAGTTGTCGTAATCGTTGAAGCCGCGCAGCCAGCGATAATGATTCACCGGTTGATCCAGATGCACCTTGTGACATGCCGAGCAGTATTCGGCAGGCTGTTCGCGCATGAACGCCTTCATGAACGTGCGGCGATGCGGCTCCGGATTAAGGTAAATGGTGAATTTTTCCACGGCCTTGATCAGAGAATTGTTGCTCGACGCCAATCCGTGCATCGGCGGATACATCATTTCAAAATCGCTATTGCCCATGGTGCTGCCGACGTGCACGATGGAGTGGCAGGACATACAGCCCAAGCCATTTTGCGCCTCCGGCGTATCGAGCTGATCCTTGATGGGCTTCTCGAAGCGACCGTTGAAAAACACCGCGTGATCGTGGCAGGCCGCGCACCACTTGCTGCCCTGCGTTCCGCTTAGTTCCTGCATATGCAGAATGGTGGCCTTATAAAACACGTTGTTGAACGAGGCGAAATGATGCATCGATCCCTGCCACTGTTCATACGCGTCTTTGTGGCATTCGCCGCATTTTTTCGACTCCATGAAGAAGTCAGAGGGCATCGTTCCGCCGACACTCGTGCGCGACGACGAAGGCCAAAAAGGTGACTTCGGCCCCTCGCCTTCCTCCGTCATCGCCGTGGGAACCACTTTCGGATTCACAATGCGGTCCTTCGGCAGGCCGAAGCGTAGCCCCAACGCAGCCACAGCCAGAGCGGCGATCGCGAGGCTCGCGCGAGGTCTCAGGAGCGCCAGTCCAACGGCGGCGAATGCGACGTGCGCCCACAGAATCTTGTAATGATCCGTAGTCGCACCGCCGTAGATGAGATACGCGCCGATGAGCGTGCCAATCAAAAGCGGCAGAATTCTGGCGCTGGCCCGGCCTTTCCAGATGAGCCACCCGCACACCGCCAGGCCGAGCCCAAGATGCAGGAACATGTTCCCGATGTAGAACAAATTCGCTGCCGGAAGGGCGGCTAGATAAGCGGCATTCAGCAGGAGCAGTCCGATCAGCAAGGTCACTGCGAACCTCCCGAGTTCGTCAAAGGCCGGACCAGGTGCAGAGCCGGCCGAGTGTTGTACTCGCGCTGATAATGCCGGTGCGCTTCATCATCTGGAAAATGCTCGTTGGCCGGATACGGATAGCGGCTCATTCCATGGAACGGCAGAGGCTCGACGGTTTGCGAAAACGCCGTGTTCGGGTCTCGATCCTTGGCCCAGCCGTCGACCTTCAAGAGATAATCGCGCGTCCATCCCGCTGGCGGAGGCGCCAGCGACGCTGCGTCGAACAGCAGGCGCAGTTCGTCGCCGGAACCCATGATGATCAGCTTGTCATCGACGCGATCGGCCAGTTCGCGCACGTCCCCGTAGCGAGTGTACATGCCCGGCGTCGGATTCCAGTAGGACGGCGTATCGACGTTGTTATAGAGGAACGTGTCCGGCTGCTGGCGTTTCGGATCGATCACTGATTCGGAGAATCCGCGGAAGCGCAGATCGGCGGAGGCGAGCGGAAGCCTCTGCTGATGCGCCTCTGCGGGGCCGGCGGTTTCGCTCAGGAAGATCTCGTCCCAATACACGCAGAGATCCGTGACGATGCGGACTTGCCGGCTCGAGGAAATAAAATTCAGCGGCACGGCGATGGTCTTCGGCTTGCCCGCCGGCATTCCCATGTCCTCATTGACGGTGACCCATTTCCCCGACGCGTCACGCATCTGCAAATAGGGCATGACGAGTCCGCCCTTTTTCTCCTGCGATGCCGCGCGAAATGTGCTGCCATCCGGCCAGTCGACCCAGCCGCTAGCCAACAAAACTGCCTCGCCCGATGCCGCCGCGCCCGAAAAATCCAACTCCAGTGCGTGAACTTCGGCCACGCCAAGTTTGGTCCGCTTGAATTGGTCTGGATACTTTCGATCCCGCTTCAGGAGCCGCGAAAGAACGTCGTGGCCCTGATCGTCGCGCGCCGATTTTGGATAAATCCGCCGAGGCGCTTCGTACAGCCGGAACTCAGGATACGGTGGGCCCTTGAACTTCTCGTTGGTGAAGATTTCCTTATTCGCCGGATGATCTAGCGCGTACAACTCCACTTGATCCAGGTACGAAACTTCGCTCAGCTCCTCCGTTATACGGACCTCATAGCGGTCGCCCGTGCGGTGCAGCGCACGCGCGGGGATCGTCACCCATTCATCGTGATCCACCGGAAAATACGAACCCTCTCCGTCGCTCGCGCCCAGCGGCGCGACACCCAAAACGTCAGTGATGAACTCAAACTCATGTCCATTGAACGTCCAGACCATCGGGCAGGAACCTGAGAGCCGCTGCGCCTCTTCATAGTTGTGCGTTTTATTCGTCGCCTGATTCGTTTCGTTTTGAATCAGACCGTTGGGCCAAGTGATGCGCAACACATCGACCGTCGGATTCGCCCCCACGGGAAACAGCAGTGGCACGCCGTGATACGTTCGCTTCCAATATCCAGCGCCAACTTTGATCTCTACCAACGCATCCTCACCGAGTTTGAGATTCTTGACGCCGGTAAGGCGCACGCGAATATATCGCTGCGGCGCGGAGCGATTGATCATCACGTGCAGCTTTCCGCCCGCAATTCGGGCCTGATCGAGGAGGCCGTCGCCATTGAAATCGCCCTCAATGAGCGGATCCGCGGGCCCAGGTCCTGTAAATGGTGTGACGATATAGCGTCCGCCAAGTTGATCGACATAAAGAACCGGCGCGTGATCGGAATAAAACGCCGCGAGGTCGAACGCCTTGCTGTCGGGCACCGCGCGCAGCTTATATGCTCCAGCGAAATGCGCTGGGACGAAGGGGAAATCCCTGTCCTCAAATCCGGCTTTGCCCTGATTGCGCATCAGCGCCGGCTGACCACCGAGCAGCAGCAGGTCCAGGTCATAGTCGTGATCGTAGTCGATCCAGATGGCCTGTTCGAAGCGGCGCTGCGGCAGAGCGGCGTCGAAAGGCGCGAAGCGGCCCCTCACGTTGTGAAACAGCTTCGGGCCAGAACCAGTCAGAACGCAGAGGTCGGCCAATCCGTCATTGTCGAAATCGCCCGCCGAGACAGAAACAACGTCCGAGACTTGTTCAAGGCCCGAATCGGACACCGGCTCGACACCGTTGCGATAAAGCCGCGCCTTGCCGCCGGACCACGCGATCAGATCCGTGTGCCCGTCGCCCGCCGCATCGATCGCGACCATTCCCGCGGCATCGGCGACGATACGGTCCTCATAAACAGGTTTCCCCGCGATGGCCGTCGACGCGCGCGGTGGATCGTAAATCTCGGCGTAATTGCACCAGTCGACATCTTCCGGGATCGCCGCGCCTTCGGTGTCCTTCTTGATTTTTTGGAAAATCGCCAGTTCGTGGGCGGCATCCTCGCGCCGGCCGGCCTGCCGGTACATGTTATAGAGCTGAAATCGCGCACCCGCGAGCAGAGGATTCAAACTCGACGCTTTCTCAAACTCCCGAATGGCGTCTTCGGCGCGTCCCGCCGCGCGATAAACGGTCCCCAGTTGATAATGCGCAATCGGCTCATCGGGAACGAGCCTGACTAATTGTACGAACTGCGCCTGTGACTTTTCCGGCTGATCGGATTTCTTGTAATAAATCCCAAGATTGAACCATGTGTGGGGCAGCGATGGATCCAGCTTCTGCACCTGTTCCAGAAGCGCGACGCCCTCCGGCACGCGGTTTCCATGCAGCAGAGCGAGCGCGTAGTTCAGCTTCTCGCGCGTCGAATCCGGCGCCAGATCCAGCGCTTTCTTAAATTCGGCAATCGCCTCCAGGTGCGTGGTTGGATTTTCAAAAAATGCCTTGCCCAGGTTGCGATGATGTTCAAGAGCCTCGCCGGTGTCTGCCGAGAGGGGAACCGGAGGAATGCAGACCAACGCTACAGCGGTAACAAACGTAAAAAAAGAGACAAAAAAGACCCCACGCGCTGTGACCATTTGCCCCGTAGTATTGCACGAGCACGCACGCGCGAAAATAATCGATATGTACTATTCGTGCGAAGCCGCCGATACGCGTAACCTTTAGAAATGGATACGCGCCGGTCGCCGAGATTTCGCTTGCTTGCGGGCTTGGGGGTCACACTGCTGGCGGCCGCGATTTACTCCACCTATACTGTGGTCCAGTTGCGCTCACTGCGGCAGTTGCAGGCGGAGCAGATCGATCGCAATCGCGCCGATTCGCTGTTGCTGCTGCGCATTCAGAACAATCTCAATTCACTGGCTCTAACGATGCGAGACATGCTCGATCAAAGCGAGCCGTATCCACTCATCGCCTGGAAGGGCCAAATGAAGCGCATTCAAGAGGATCTGGCGGACGCGCTGGCCCGTGAGGAAAAGGTCTCGCGCGCAACCCCGGACCAGCGGAGATACCTTTCTGGCTCGGTGGATCAGTTCTGGGACGGCCTTGAACGGATCTTCGCCATGGCGGAACAGGGTCAAGAGGCGGAAGCCCGCACTCGTATCCGGTTGTCTCTACAAGCCCGGGAGGAGGCGCTGAACACCGCCGTTGCGCGCTTACTGGTGCAGAATAACGAGAGCGAAGAGCAGGCGGCAAAGGAAACCGAGCGGATTTACGCGCGCGCCGAACGAAATGCGTATATCTTCCTGGCTGCGATGCTCGTCCTGATCGTAGGCCCTAGCCTTTATCTGATGCGGTGGATACCCCGCATGTTCGCCCAAGTGGCTGCGCTCTCGGAACGACGCAGCGAACTGGCGCGGCAACTGATCTCCATGCAGGAGAGCACGTTCCGATCCCTTTCCCGCGAACTGCATGACGATTTCGGCCAGATTCTCACCGCCATCGGCGCCATGATGCACCGGGCAGGCAAGCGAATTCCTCCGCTGGACGAAACCCTCCGCGATGACTTCGACGAAGTCCGGGAGATCATCCAGTCGACGCTGGACAAGATCCGGACACTCTCCCAGGCGCTCCATCCCATGGTGCTGGACGACGCGGGCCTTGAAGGCGCGCTACATTTATATCTTGCCGGATACGAGAAGCAGACCGGGATCGCCGTTCGCTATGAAAAGGAAGGAGAAAGCCGGCCGTTGGACCGCGATGTGGCGATTCATGTGTATCGTGTTCTGCAGGAGTCGTTGAACAATGTGGCGAAACATTCCAAGTCGCCTAAGGTGGATGTCCGCCTGCGATTCCGCCCCGAGACTTTGGTAGTAGAAATAGAGGATTATGGAATAGGTTTCAGACAGCAAACCGGCAAGCGCGGGATGGGGATGACGTCCATGCGCGAGCGGGTGGAATTGATTGGTGGAACGATTGAATTCTTGAAGAAGGATGGAGGAGGCGCCCTGGTGCGATTCACGGTTCCCATGGCGTGAACAAGATACATGCCTGAGTCAAAGATCACGGTTGTCCTGGTAGACGACCACATCCTGGTCCGCCGCGGATTCCGTCGCATGCTGGAAGACGATCCGGAGATCGAGATTGTCGGCGAAGCGGGCGATGGCAATGAAGCTGTCCAACTCGTGTCCGATCTGAAGCCCCGCGTCGTGGTGATGGATTTTGCCCTGCCCAGCATGAATGGCGCGGTGGCCACACGGCTAATCCACAAGGCAGCGCCAGAGGTTGCGGTGCTGATCCTCAGCATGCACGCGGAAGCGAATTACGTGCGCACGTGCCTGGAAGCCGGCGCTCGCGGCTATCTCCTGAAGAACGCCGTGGACCTGGAACTGGTGGAGGCCGTGAAGAAAGTGGCGGCCGGAGAAAACGTTCTCGACCCGAGGCTCTCCGCCCTACCCAAGGACGAAGCTCCGCCATCGCTGACCACCCGCGAGCTCGAAGTGCTGCAACTGATCGTGCACGGCAAGTCGAATAAGGAAATCGCGCTGGTGCTCGGCCTGAGCGCCAATACCGTGGCCGTGCATCGCGCCAACCTGATGCAGACGCTAGGGATTCACAACACAGCGGAGCTTGTGGTCTATGCGATTCGCAACGGTCTGGCCAGTATTACATGACGCGGCGGGAATTCATGCTCGGCGCGCCGTTGCTTGCGGCTCCTTTTGCGAGCGGCGCCGCCGGACTGGGATTCAAACTGGTAAATGTCACCTCCGCAACGGGAATCGATTTTCAGCACAACAGCGGCGCCTTCGATGCTAAGTTTCTGCCCGAAACGCTCGGCTCCGGCTGCGCCTTTATCGATTACGACAACGACGGCTGGCTGGACATCCTACTGGTCAACGGCATGGATTGGCCCGGCCACAAGAAACGCCGCACAACGTTGCGGCTCTATCACAACAATCGCAACGGCACGTTTACGGACGTCACGCAGCGCGCCGGCCTCGCCGTGGAGATGTACGGCATGGGCGTCGCCGTCGCCGATTACAACAACGACGGCTTCCCGGACATTTTCATCACCGCCTTCGGCCAGAACCGCTTATTCAAGAACACAGGAAGGGGAACGTTCGTCGACGTCACCGACAAAGCTGGCCTGGGCGGGCGGACTTCGCTGAGCACGTCGGCGATGTGGTTCGATTACGATCGCGACGGCTTCTTGGACCTGTTCGTCTGCAACTACGTGAAGTGGTCCCCCGAGCACGACATTTACTGCTCGGTTGACGGCAGGCGCAAATCGTACTGCACGCCGGAGGCGTATCACGGCTCCACCTGCTGGCTGTTCCGCAATAAAGGCGACGGCACGTTCGAAGACGTCACGGCGAAAAGCGGCATCTTCGACGCAACGTCGAAATCGCTGGGCGTCGCCCTGCTCGACTACGATCATGATGGCTGGCCGGACATTCTGGTCGCCAACGACACGCAGCCGAACAAGCTGTATCGCAACCAGCGCAACGGAACCTTTGAGGATGTGGCCGTGCGCGCCGCCGTGGCCTTCAGCGAGGACGGCAAGGCTCGCGCGGGGATGGGCGTCGACGTGGCCGACTACGACAACTCCGGCTCGTCCGGCATTGTGATTACGAACTTCGATAACGAGATGATGGCGCTCTACAAGCCCGGCCGCGCTGGTTCCTACGGTGACATGTCCGGCAAGGCCGGCATCGGGCAAGCCTCGCGCAACAGCCTGGGATTCGGATGTGCGTTCTGCGATATCGATCTCGATGGCTGGCTCGACCTGGTGGCCGTGAACGGGCACATCGATGAAACGGCGCGCGCCATCCGCAACGTCGGCTACGCGCAGCCTCCGCATTTGTTCTTAAACGACGGCCACGGTGTATTTCACGATGTTGCGGCCGACGCCGGTTCGGATTTCGCAGCGCCGAAGGTCGCTCGCGGCGTAGCTTACGGAGACTTCGACCGCGACGGCGACGTCGACCTGCTGCTCACCACCAATCGCGGCCCGGCGCTGTTGTATCGAAACGACGTGGAGAACAGGAACCGCTCCCTGCGCATGCGCCTTACCGGCACAAAGTCGAATCGCGACGGCATCGGCGCGGTGGTGCGCGTCTTCACGCCGGACGGAACGCAGTCAAGAATGGTGAAGACCGGATCGAGCTATCTGTCGCAATCCGAGCTGACGCTGACCTGCGGCCTGGGCAAGCGCGACAAGGCGGATCGGGTGGTCATCGAATGGCCCAGTGGCATCACCGAGGAGCACAAGGGCGTCGCCGCCGGCGAGCACGTGGTGACGGAACAGAAAGGCATCGCGGCGCAGAGGTAATCGACACAATCGCGGTGCCTGTCGCCCAAAGCAGCGGGACGGTCTGATCCGTCCCTGGTTTTCATGGCTACCCGTTGTTGAGCGGCGACCTGAACCTCTGCTCAAAGTTGCAGGCAACCGAGCCGGCCAGGCCGAGGATCGCAATCGCTGTTCCCAAGGTCTTCTTCAATGGCATATGCTACCCTCCACACCTGCTGGAAATTAGCACCAGGCAAGAGGAATATCTCTTTTATTTACAAATAACTGCAAGCCACTCGGACTCAAAATGGAGATATCGCCGACAATAAGGATTAATCCGAATCCCACGCCAGACGATACACCACCGACTACCCAATCCGGCGAGTCTAGAACTAACGGGCATAATCCGATCGGCGTCTCCGCCGAGCCCATGATTAAATACCCATTGGGCTGCATATGCCGCGCGACCCTGTTCGAAATGCAGCGCTTTGCTTCCACGTCGAGCAGCATATTTCGCATGAAAATCACGTCGTAACTCGGATTCGTTTGGGAAAACCGCCGCGCACGTGGCGACAGAGCAAGAAATACCGCTGCACAGGCGAAATACTAATTTCTCCTGCTTCGCTGGAGCGACTACGGAAGCATCTCCGCCAACACCCGGCCGATAGAGCCTGTCGGCTGCGCTACACCCAGCAGGGCGGCGAGCGTTGGGGCAATATCGTTCACCAGGATCTTTCCAGGATACGTTCCTGCCTTGATCCACGGGCCGAAGAAAATGACCGGCACGTGAGTATCGTAATTATAGGGCGTACCGTGCGAGGTGCCGGAGGCATCGAAGAGATAATACGGCTCCTGGAGCACGTACAGATCGCCGGAGCGAGGGCCATAGAATCCGACGCTGGCGGCGTGTCCGATCGAGTCTTGCTGCACGCGGCCGCTTTCGAGGTCATGCCGTGTATAGGCCCGGGCGATGTGTTTTTCGGCGAGGGCGGTGTCGGCTGCAACCCGTTCCACCTCGGCTGGATCGAGCTTTTTCTTCTGCACCAGCTCCAGATTCAGATAAGGCATGCTGGTCGTGCCGGCCTGAATCCATTTGCCGGGGCCGAATCGCTTGACCAGGGCTTCATTCATCTTCGCAATGATGGCAACGTCGTTCAGACGCCCGCCGGGGATTTCATGGGAGCGTTTGACCTCGGGCACCGGCGCGACGCCGTGATCGGCAGTGAGCACCAGGAGCGTGTTCTCCGCGCCGACGCGCTGGTTGAGGAAGTCCAGCAGTTTTCCAAGCAATCGGTCTGTGCGGATGGAGATATCGCGCACGGCGGGATCATCCGGACCGACGGCGTGACCGACGTAGTCGTTCGAGGAAAAACTGACAGCCAGAATGTCCGTGCCCGCGTGAGACCCGAGTCCTTCCGCGGCGACGGCGCGCTCGGCGAAATCCTCGATCATCTCGTTACCCCACGGAGTCGCCTCCAGACCTCCACAGAAGCGCTCTGCCGCGCCCGCCACCATGGTGCAAAAGGGGGTGGCTGAATCATTCTTGGCGTCAAGCGGCAGCCATTTGGCGCCGATGTAGCGCTGATAGATTTTTTCGTCGTTTAACTTGACTACCCAATCCGGCAGAGTCTCGCGATAGTAGGAACTGGTCACCCAGTTGTTCGAATCCGGGTCATACCAGTAGGCTCCGTCGGCAAGATGACCGGCAGGCAGGATGGCGCTACGGTCCTTGATGGAAACTCCGATGACTTTCGATTCGGGGTTGGCGATTTTTACTTCATCGCCAACGGTGCTCACCAGAAGCCTTCGGGGCGACGAGCCGGGCTGGCCTTCAATGCCTCCCACAAGCTTGCTCTTTCGATCGAGGACGCTGGTGACCTGGGAGTTGGTTTCACGGTCGAACCATTCATTGGCGATGATGCCGCTGATGGAAGGTGTGGCGCCGCTCAGGAAGGTTGAGTGGCCGACGGCGGTGACGGTGAGAGCCTGGGGATAGTGCGCATCCGTAAATACAGCGCCCTGTTTTAGCAAGCGATCGAGGCCGGAGTTGTAATCCGCCCGGAAGCGGAGCAGGTAGTCATAGCGGAACTGGTCGATGACGATGGCCACGACGAGCTTCGCCTTTCTCCCTGCTTCCGGCGGCGCGGCGAACGCATTGGAGAAGAAGGATGAGACGGCAAGCAGGAGGAAGAGAAGTTTGCGTGGCATAGTGGAGGACCAAAATGTTGATCATCGCATACCTGCGTCACATCCTGTTACACGCCCTTTGCGCCTGATCCACTGAGGGCAAATAGGGTTACTTTCCGGGATTCAGCAGCAGAAAGTTTGTGTTCTGCCCCGCGCTCCGCCATTCGGGGGAGGCTGCCGCGCCTGGCCGGTCATGGGCGACGATGGCCTTTACTCCGATCCGTTCCAGGCGTTGGGTCAGCACCGCCAAATCACTTTGGCTCAGACGCCAAAACGATTCTGGATCCATCACCTGCGCGACCACGCGTGCTCGCGCATGGCGGGCAAAATAGGCGTTGAACGAATACCCCATCACGGCCAGCCGGTCTCCCGGCCTCACGCCCGCGGCGCGAAGCGCATCGGCCACGACGATGTCATCGGGACGATCGGCTCGCGTGCGCAGCTCCTGCGCCGTGGTCGCCGCCAGGACAATCGAGGCTGGAACGAACAGCGTACCGAGGACGACGGCCATCAGGAGGGCGGCCAGCCCCGGCTTCACGCGGCAGGACAAACGCGCGTACACCGCCAGCCAGAACAGCACGTAGAACGCGCCAACATATCTGGGTTCCAGGTGCACAGCCAGATAGATCAGGAACGCTCCAAGGGACCAGAGGACGAGCCAAGCGAAACGGCCGCCGGATGTATTGACGGGCGCTTTGCGTTTTGTCGCCAGAAGGAACATGAGCACTCCCATCGCAAGGCCGACGGTGATGTGAAGCATCTCGTAAAGAACCGACCAATTCGCCTTCAAGGCCGCTATCTGCTGGCCAAGGTCGAAATAGACTTTTGCGCCCGCGCACCAGTAGGAAGGGTCGTACCACAGCGGATACGTTCCATCAATCGGCGTCGGGAAAGCAAGTACGGTGGGCTTGTCGAACAGCTCTTGCGGCGGGTGCACGGGCCTGCCATGAGAGGGATCGGTATCCGGCAGCCAACCAACTTGGGCGGCAAGCCCATTGACGAACCAGGCATAGTTCAATCGCCCGGATTCACCAACGCTGATACCTCCTTTGCGCATGCTGAGGAGCGCGACCAGCGGGGACGCCACGAGCACAAACACCACACCGGCGACGGCGATTCGCAGGCGGGCGCGTCCGGGCCAAATAGGGCGAACAAACAGAATGCCCAACAAGAGCAAGGCCAGAGGCAGCATCGCGGCTTTGGCGTAATATCCAAGGGCGAGAACAGCCCCCAGGACGGCGAACTCGCCCCAACTGCGGCTCCCGGCTGAAATGCGGCAGCAAACTCCCGCGGCAAGAAACGCCATGGCTGCGACCAACATGTCCGGACTCACGGAGTCGAGCGAGATGAACTCCGTCGTCACCCACAGAAACAGTCCAAAGGAAAACGGGACGACGTGCACGTTCGAATTCCTTCCCTCTCCGGTGGCATCGAAATCCGCCGCCAGCCAGGACCGGACGAAAAACGTAAAGCACGCCAGCGTGGCAACGAAGATCAGAGAATTGACGAAGTGGATCAGAGGGAATTCGAATTCGGGTGAAGGACGAACGAGTCCAAATGCCACCGCCAGAATCGCCGGATACCCGGGGCTCCAGTAGCCGTTGACGAGTTCCAAGGGCCCGCGCTGCAGCGATTGGGTGGCCAGGTCCAGGTAGCTGAGGCCATCCGGATTCATCGAATTTCGGCCCACCCATGCATGGATAGCCGCCCACAAGATGCAGACAGACCACCAGAAGCGGATCGAAACCAAGACTCTCCCCGCTCGCGCAAGATTGGCTGGAAGATTCGAGACAGCCGAGTCCACGCGCGGGGGATTCAAGAGGCCGGAAGAGATCATGTCCTATCTGAAATTTCGGCAGTTCCACCAGCGAGCATTAGGACGACGGTACCTGGCGGTTCCGAGCGAGTCGTTCCCTACTTCAACTGTCCACCACCCGCTTCGAGCTTTGCCAGTTCCGCGCGAACGCCGGCCGCATCCTTGGCGTTCGGAGAAAGCTCCAGGTATGTCCGAAGACACTTGGACGCTTCAGCAAAGTCGCGCTTCTGCAAGAGGATCAGACCCAAGACGTAGTGTAAACGGGGAATCTTGTGTTCTTTATCGAGCGCCAGGCCCTTGCGCGCGGCGGTCTCGGCGTCATCGATCTTTCCGAGCTGAGCGTTCGATATCGCGCGATACAGATAAGCAGCCGGAAAACTCTCGCCGTCCAGTTGAATCCACTTGGTTGAGATGGCTTCCAGCTCTACCCAGTTCTGCCGCTGCTCGACGAGCACGGCCAGCCCCTCGTACGGCTTCACATAGCGCGGATCGCTCTCCAAAGCTTCGTTCCATGCCTCCAATGCGCCCGGAAAATCGTTCCGCACATGCCGCAGCCTGCCGAGTTCGAACCAGGCGATCGCGTACTTCGGGTACACGGTCACCGCCTTGGTGAATTCTTTCTCGGCCGCATCCCACTTTCGTTCGCGCATGGCCGCGAGCCCTTTCTCATACGCTTTCGCCGCGCTCGAAGGGGCCGCCAGCGTGGTCGCGCTCACCGCCAACCCCCGCGCTCCCGTCACCGGATGCAACACGATCGTCCCGAGACGCGTATCCCCCAGCGTATTCTTCAGAGCGATATTGACCCGGTCCGACCAGTAGCCCACCAGCACCGCCTGCACCTCGCAATCCCGCAGTGCCGTCGTGACCGGATTGGAGTAGTACGTCGAATTGCCAATGGGCCGGCTCAAATCCGAGTTTCGTGGCGCCTGCGAGGAATCCGGAGTGGCGGAGTCGGCGCCGGCCGCCACCTTAAAGCTGAACCTGCCCTTCGCATCCGTCCACGTCTCGTCGTGCGCCACGCCCTTGCACACCCGTTGGATGCGAACCGGCTCCGATGGCTTCGATCCATCCGGCATCGCCACATCGCCTGAGAAGAAAACAGTCTGCTCGGTGGAGCGAGTGGCCGGACCTGGTTGCGCAAACGCGGCCGGCGCCATAAGAACGGCCGCGATTCCCAACCATTGACGATGCATCAGGCCTCCAGACTAATTCGGATATTTGTCCCCGGCGCGAACAACGCGGATCTGGTGATCGGTGAAGATGGCGTGACCGCCCGGCACTTCCACCTTCGGCATGTGGCAACTCACGCAATTGCGTTCGGAAATTGGACACGGCTTCCGCATCTCCTTTCCAGCCACACGCGTCTTGCCATGGCACGCCTGGCACCTGACGTCATACGTTGCGTCGTCGCGAACCACGTCGGCGTGCGGATTGTGACACGCGGTGCACTTGATCCGGTCGTCGTTCCCCAGGAAGCACTTGCTGTTCGCCAGCCGGTAGGGCTGAAAGCGGACGTTCACCTCGCCCCAGGTCCGCATGCGCACCACTGTTTCCCATGTCCGATGGCATTCGCCACAGTTTTGCGACATGTCCTCAGCGGAGAGATTCCCGAGCCTCTTCGGAATCGCCGATTCCTTGCCCGAATTCAGGGCCTCCATGTGCGCGGTCGCACCCGGGTGGCAATGCTCGCACTGCAGCCCCGGCTGCATCGTATCGAGGGTCAACCTACCCTGGCTCACTCCATTGGTGCTGTGGCATCCAAAGCAACGCAGCGCTTCGCTCCCAGTGATGTCGCGCCCCATCGCCTCCACCAGGTTCTTCGGCTTCAGCTTTTCGCTGCCCACCGTGATCGCCAGGCCATCGAGGCCTTGATAGTAGCTCACCATACTCTCGTAATAGCGCCCGTCATGCTCGAACACGAACGTCTGTCCGGCCGCTCCGGTTCCGAAGGCATAGCGGATCGGCAGGGACAGCTTACTAGACCCGTCGGTCACCGTATAGATGTTGACGCCGTCCTTGCTTTCGATGCTGTAGTGATAACCATTGGCGTCGACACTCCACTTGGGGCGTTGTTTCAGCAGTTCCTGGTGGCCCGGCGTCTCCATGGCCCGGCCCATCAGGGTGCGTGGCTGGGATGCCGTCTCCGCCGGGTGACACGCAGCGCACGGATGCTCGGACTGCGCCACCAGCGCCGCCGGAAGCAGTGCCGCCAGGGCCAGAATGTTACCGAGAGCCACTCTCATCGCTCTCCCTTGCCAACGCGATCGACAACTGGCGCTCGCGCCGCGCATCTTTCGCGCGGCCCGCCCGCGAATACGCGCCTGCCAGGCCCATATGGTACTCAACGCTCGATGGATCGAGCCGCACAGCGGTTTCCAGCCGCTTGATCGCCTCCTCGAAATTGCCGGCCGAGCCGAGGATCAGTCCGTAGGCATACTGTGCCATCGGACACGAGGGTCCGTCCTGCGCCGCCTGCTTGGCCAGCGGCAGCGCCGCTGGTTCTCCTCCCGCCCGCACCATCAGCAGCGCGATCGTGGCACGCGCATCGGCGCTATGCGGATTCACCTCCAGTTCCCGTCTAAACTCCGCGTACGCTTCCTCCGCCGGCCGGGAAGCGAGCAAATAAGTGCCATAAAGATAGTGGACCCCAGGCGCTTGAGGATAATTCTCCAGCAGGATCTTGAATGCCGATGCGGTGCTTCCGTCCTCTCCCGCCATCCAGAAGTATGCTGCCTGCCCTGCTGCCGCGATGAGAGGCTGTTCCGCTGCTGGAATTTCCTGCGGCAACAATGGCCGGCGCAGAGCCGTCAGTCCGATGGCCGCCAGCAGCACGTTATTCTTCGTCCCACGCCGCACAAACGGCCGGAGCTTCGGCATCGCCTGGTCGAAGAGCCCTAACTTGTCAAGCAATAGCACTTCGTGAAACCGGAGCACCTGTTCAATGGAAGGCTCTACCGAACCGATCTCAAACGCTCGGCGGATGTGTTCCAGCGAGCGCTGATACCCGCCCGTCTCAAACTCGCAGAGGCCCAGAAAGCCCCATGCCATCGGGTTCTTGTCGTCCAGCTTGACGAACTGCGAAAACGCGCTTTCGCCGTCCGCGTAGCGGTCACTGTCGTAGGCGAGCGTCCCCAGGAACCACCATCCCTCGGGCCAGTCCGGCTTGATTTCCAGCGCTCGGCGGTACAAACCCATGGCCTTGGGAACGTCGCTGGCCTGCCGCGCCGCATTGGCCTGGACGGCCAGTTCGTCAAAGGCGGGCGTTTGCGCGACTGCAGCGGCAAGAACCACCAGCAAAGACGCAACTGCGCGGCTCAGGAGCTTCATTTCTCAGACACACGATAACACGCCCGCCGAACATCGCGGCGCGCGCGGAAACGCTTTGTTTACTGCCTCGCCAGAATCGCCTTCAACTGCCGGAACCAGATGTTCTGCGGATTCCATCCCAGGAACCGGTCCAGCAGCGCGGCCCGGTCGCTCTCGCGCTTCTGCTTCTCATAAAGGAAAGTCAGAGCCGTCCAGGCCTGCTGCAGGGAAGGGTCGAGCTTGATGGTCTCCAGCAGCTGTTTCTCCGCACCCTCCTCGTCGCCGCCATCTTGCAGCGCAAACGCGAGATTCAGCGACGCAAACGCGCTATCCGGCTGGAGTTGAATCGCTCTCCGAGCGAACTCCTGAGCCTTTTGCGGCTCCCGATCCTTCAGCCGAATCGAAATGAGGCTCGACAACACCGCCGGATCGTCATCGCGCTCGCGCGGCGGCAGCGCTTCCAGCAGCTTCACGCCTTCCGCTCGCAGATATGGCAGATTCCTCAGCCCTCCGATGGTGAGCGCCGCCACCGCCAGATCCCGCGCCCGAACCTTCGCAGGAGGATCCTGCCACAAGGAAATCTCCGCCCCGGCCGCGCTTCCGTCGGGCAGCGGAGCAGGCCGGCGCACGATGCGATGGTCGGTCGAAGCCGTGTGGGGAATATCGTCCGGCGTCAGCCTCGGCATATGGCAACTCACACAATCGGTGAGAGATCCGTGAGTCGCCTTGGACACCGCGTTGGCATAGGACGAGTGACAGGACTGGCAGATCTGGCGCATCTCTCTCTGGCGGTCGGTACTCTCCCCGTGTGGATGGTGGCAGGTTGCGCACCAGAGCTTTCCGCCGCTCTGGCGCGCGCACTGGCTCAAGGCGAGTTGCTCGGCCTGCGCGACCGCGCTAATTTCCTCTTTCTCCCCCGCTTTGTTTTCCGTCAGCAGGATGGTGACCGCGGTTTGTTCCAGCGGCTCGCCCGGATGATAATCGCCCCACTTCTTGCCCGGATTTAAGAGCCTGGTCACGCCTTCCAGATGGCACTGCTCACAGACACTGTTGCGAGCGCGCCCACTCAGCTTCGCCGGGTTGACGATGTTCCTTGCCGAAGGATCGGCGATGTGCGCCGCCGCGGACCCGTGGCAGCGGTCGCACCCGATTGGCTCCAGCGTCTCACCCGAAAACCGGCGGCCATCGCTTCCCACGAACTTGCCGTTATCGGCGTGGCAGAACATGCAGCCGGAATCGACCAGGCGGTCGAAATCCACCGCCGCCATACGCTCGTATCCGGGCGACAAATCCCATCCCGTCGTGCGGTACCACGAGGCCGGCGACTCAAACAGAAACTCGCCGATCCGGACGACGTACGTGTGGCCAACCTTCCCCGCGCCGATTTGATACGCAATGGGATATTCCGCCGTCAGGCCGTTTTCGTTAAGCGAATGGATCATGCGGCCGTCTCGCACGGCAATGGAAATCTCCACACGCTGCGACGGACGCATGATTTTTTCGCCCGCCAGCGGCGCCGGCGGTGCGATGGAGTTTCCCATGCGCGACTTCTGATACGCCGCCGTCTCTTTGGGATGGCAGACGGCGCATTCCTCCCCGACGTCCCCGAAAAGCGCCCGAGCGAGCAGCATCAGCCCACAACCGGCACGACGAACCGAGCGGCCTCGCCTCATGAAACCTATTCGAGCATTATATCGCCACGCCTCCCACCGGGTGATAAAATTGGTTGCCATGAAGACTGTTGCGGCCCCGTTGCTGATCGCGCCGTTTTTGTTGAGTTTGGCGGCGCCGGCGGGCGCGCAAGACGCCAGTCCACGCGACCAGGAACTCACGATCCGCCAGTCGGTCCAGGAAGTGCTCCTCGACGTGACCGTCCGCGACGGCAAGGGAAAGATCGTCAAGAACCTCAAACCCGGCGACATCCAGATTCTCGAGGACGGCGTGAGACAGGACATCCGCAGTTTTAAACTCGTGCTCGGGCGCGAGTCCGACACCAAACCGCAGAGCGCCTCCGCCCAGGCCCCTTCGCCCGCGGCAAGACCTGCCGGAAGTCCCCTCCGCGCCGTCAATCTGATCTGCATCGTCTTCTCCAATCTCGATCCGGTCATGAAGCAGTGGGCCATCCATGCCGTCCAGGATTTTCTCAAGATCAACATGCAGCCCGAGGATTGGGTCGGCGTCTTCAACCTCGGCAATAGGCTCACCCCGCTGCAACAATTCACGCGGAACCGAAGCGAAATCATGGATGCGGCCAACCGGGCATTCGTCGGCACCAACGTGGATTTCGCCAGTGTGGCCACGGCGGTGATGAACGCTTCGCCGAATATCGCCACCATCCAGGTGACCACCGTTGGCAATCCTGCCACTGGCGGAACCGTCAGCGCGTCCATGGAAGTGACCGGCGGCGAGCTGAATCAGCAGGTCTTCAACACCGCCGAGGTAGAGAATAGCACCTCGGCCAACCGCCAGCGTGGCGATCTGGCCGGACAGCGCCTCCAATTCGGCGCCATCGAAGGAATGCGCGGGATGGACCAGATCGATGCCATGGTCAAGCAGCTCGCGCCGCTCCCGGGACATAAATCAGTGCTGTTGATGTGCCCCGGCCTGGCCACCGTCGGCGATCCAGAGATGTTCAAGGCCATGGTTGACAGGGCCAATAAGGCCGGCGTCACCATTTACGGCGTCGACGTCAACGGGCTCAGCGCCGAACTCGATCAAAGCCAGGCGTCGACCACCGCGCTGAAGCATGCCGCAGCGGTGAGTTCCACGCAAACCGCCATGAACGCCAACGCGGCGCAGATGAAGGACAAGATGCACCAGGGCGACTACGTCGCCGACGCGGTCCGCACCACGGACACGCAGTCCAGCCTCCGCGCCCTGGCCGAGGGAACCGGCGGGTTTCTGGTCGGCAGCACCAACGACCTGCGCAAATCCTTCCAGCGCCTTGTAGAGGATGTCGACACGCACTACGAGATCATCTATCACCCGGCCTCGGATAAGTACGACGGTCGACTGCGCACCATCGAAGTAAAGCCTATTAAAGCGGATTGGAAGGCGGAGAGCCGCACGGGCTATTTCGCGCTGCCCGCGCTCGGCACGGCCGGCCCTCCGGAAGCGTTCGAAATGACCGGACTAGCCGCGCTCAACGTGCCTAAGCCCCCTCATTTTTTTGACTTTCGAGCCGCGGCGTATCAGTTCCGGCCGCGCCCGGCCAACTCGCAGAACGATCTGGTTCTTGAGATCCCGGTGGCGAACCTTCAGGCCACTCCCTTGGGTGCGTTGAAGCGGTATCGTCTGCACGTCGCCGTGCTGGCCCTGATTAAGGATGCAAACGGGCAGGTGGTGGACAAGTTCAGTCAGGATTCGCCCTACGAGATCCCCGAAGAGAATATGGCCAAGGCGCGGTCCACCAGCATCACGTTCACCCATCCGATTTCTCTGCCGGCTGGCCATTACTCCGTGGAGATCGCCGCGCTCGACCGCGAGGCCGGCCGGGCCAGCACCGGCAAGATCGAATTCGACAGCCCTGAGCACAAGGGCGTCGGCCTCAGCAGCGTGCTGCTGGTGCAAAACGTGGAGCCGGTAAAGGGAAAAGTGGAAGCCGCCGATCCGCTGCAGTTTCAGCCCGCGCCGGACCAGGGCCGACGCGTGATTCCCGCGCTGGAAACCAACATCGCGCCCACCGCGAATCCTTACGTATTCTTCATCGTCTATCCCGACGCGTCGATTTCCGACAAGCCGAAGATCCAGGCGGAATTCTTATTGAATGGGACGGTTCTGGCCAAGCAGGTTGCGGATCTGCCCGCCCCCGATTCCACCGGAGCCATTCCGATGGTGATCAACACTGCCGCCAAGCCCGGCGACTGCGAGCTGCGCATCACGGCCATGCAGGGGAACTCCAGCGCCGTGCACAGCGTGAAGTATACGATCGGTACGAAATAGGATGATCGCGCGCCGCTTGTTGCAGTGCCTGCCCATCGCCCTGTTCGCAGCCAACCCCTCCGGCCCGATCGCGTTCGAGGAAATCTCGCAGCCCGCGGGCATCGCGTTCACCAGCGATAGCAGCCCGACGCCGCAGAAACATCAGCCGGAGGCGCTGGTGGGCGGCGTTGCGATTTTCGACTTCGACGGCGACGGCTATGCCGACATCTATTTCGTGAACGGCGCGGATATGCCGTCGCTCGAAAAAACCGGCCCGAGGTTCAAGAACAGGCTGTTCCGCAACAATCACAACCTGACGTTCACCGACGTTACCGACAAGGCGGGCGTCGCCGGCAACGGCTACGGCATGGGCGTCGCCGTGGGGGATTTCGACAACGACGGCAAGCCGGATCTTTACGTCACCAACATCAACGGCAATCAGTTGTTCCACAACAATGGAGACGGCACCTTCACCGACATCGCGGCTAAGGCGCACGTCGCCGGCGGCATGTTCAACGGCAAGAAAATGTGGTCCATCGGCGCGGCCTGGGTGGACTATAACAACGACGGCCTGCTCGACCTGTTCGTCGCCAACTACTGCCAGTGGGATCCGGATCACGAACAGCCCTGTTCCATCAACGGCAACCGCGTGTTCTGCAATCCGCGCTTCTATAAGCCCCTGCCGAACACGCTCTATCGCAACAATGGCGACGGCACCTTCACCGATGTCTCGGTGGAGACGGGCATCGCCGCGCATCCGGGCCGCGGGATGGGAGTCGCCGTCGCGGATTTCGACGGCGACGGATTCATGGACATCGCCGTGGCCAACGACGATCTACCCAACCAGCTTTTTCACAATGTCGGCGGCAAGAAATTCGAAGAAGTCGCCGATGAAGCGGGCGTCGCCCTCACCGAGGGCGGCAACGTGATCTCCGGCATGGGCATCGAGTTCCGCGATCTGTTCAACCGCGGCCTGCCCGACCTCTGGATCACCGCGATCGAGGAGCAGACGTTCCCTCTGTTCAAGAACCTCGGCAGGGGGCAGTTTGCCGAGGCCACGGCGATGGCCGGCCTCGGCCTTTCGACGGCGCAGATGTCTGGATGGTCCAACGCCATGGTCGATCTGGATAACGACGGTTGGAAGGATCTGTACGTCGCGCGTGCCAACGTCATCGACAACGTCGCGCTCTTCACGCAGCGCCAGTACGAAGAGCCGAACACCGTATTCCGCAGCCTCGGCAACGGAAAATTCCAGGATGTGACTTCCACCACCGGGCCCGAGTTTCAGAAGCCGGCAGTCAACCGCGGCGCGGCCTTCGGCGACCTGGATAACGACGGCCGCATGGATCTGGTGGTTAGTGTCCTCAACAGCAAGGCCAAGGTATTTCACAACACGACGAAGAACGACAATCACTGGGTGCTGCTGAAGCTCATCGGCACTAAGAGCAACCGCATGGGGCTCGGCGCGCAGATCAAAGTGACGGCGGCGAACGGTTCGATACAATACAACCACGCGACCACCAGCACCGGTTACGCCAGCTCGAGCGACCCGCGCGTGCACTTCGGACTGGGAGCGTCGAAGACCGCGAAGGAAATACAAATCGCCTGGCCGAGCGGGCGCAAACAGGTGTTGCTAGACGTGGCCGTTGACCGGGTGATCGAGATCACCGAGCCGCCGCGTTAGCAAGAGAGGAGATGTTCATGTCGTGGACCAGAAATGTGACATTCGGCCTGGTATTCGCCGCCTGCGGGGTTTTCGCGCAGACGCCCGCCACCCTCGTTCGCCTCAACGTCGCCGCAGTGGATTCGAACGGCGAGCCCGTCTTGGACCTGAAGGCCTCGGATTTTCAGATTGCCGATCAAGGTAAAGCGCAGAAAATCGCATTCTTCCAGCTCAACGGTGCCTCCATGGCGCCGGGCCCAAAGGAATTTTCCAATCGCGCCGGGAAACCGCCGCACACCACGGTAATCCTGTTCGATCTGCTGAACGAGGTTCAGTCGGACCAGTTGGCTACCTGGCATCTGCTCGGCAAATCTCTGCAGCAGCTCGAATCCGGCGAGGGTCTCTATTTTTATGTCCTGACGATGGAAGGGAACCTCCAGGCAATTCACGGCATCAGCAAGGGCGCGGATGACGACAAGACGTGGACGCAGAGCTTCGAAAAAACGCTCGACAAGGCCATGAAGGGGGACATTCACGCTCGTCCCGCGCAGATGAACGACAACGAGATGGTGGTCAAGAAGACCTACGTCGCCTTGGAGACGCTCGCCAACCAAATGCTGCAGTTCCCAGGGCGTCGGGACATCATCTGGGTGACCAGCAATATGCCGTACGTTTGGAATCCGAAACTGCCTTGCAACGGAGATAACGTGGATTGTGCGCTCTATGTGCCCCACCTGGCGGTGACGCTGGCCACGGCAAACGTGGCTGTGAACCCGGCCACCTACACCGTCAACCCTAATGCGAACATGGCCCGCGAGGCGGAGGAGTTCGCCGGCATGAACGGCGGCTGGGCATACACGGGCCAGGATATTCGCGCCGTGCTGAAGGAGGTCACGCGCGACGCGACGCACAACTATTCCATCGCGTATGAGACGCCTGCCGACAGCTGGGATTCGAAGTTCCACAAGGTCCGCGTCACTTGCGAGCGCAAGGGACTGAAAATCCGCACCAGGCAGCGCTACTACGCGTTCCCGGACACCAGGGACCGGAACCAGCGCAACCTGCTCGTTCTGAAGGCCGCGTTCCAGGGCGTGGGCGACGATCGTTCCATCGGCCTGCGCGCAATGCTCGCCCCCGGGGCCGACCCCAAGGCCGTCAAAGTGCAGTTCCGCATCGATCCCTCCAGCCTGATGCTGACCGAGTCCGCCGGGAGCTACACAGGTAGCGTGACGTACCTGGTAGCAGATATGGGCGCCAGTGGGCCGATGGGCGACCCGATGATCTCGACGCTGCCGATAAGCCTGACCAAGGACCAGTACGCCTCCGCGCTCAAGGAAGGCATTCCTCTTTCGCAGGATCACGCCCTGAACGACGCTGTCCAGGGGTTGCGCATTATCGTTCTGGATCCGAACTTGAACGTGGCAGGGTCGCTGACGATCCCCGCAAGATAGAACGTCCGAGCGCAGGGCTTCGTGTTATTGTGTAGGGGCATCCGAGCCGATGACCAACAGCATCAAGACGCGAGTTACCGAGTCCGGCACGACAGTCGTCGAGATCTCCGGCCGCCTTCACCTCGGCAATTCTCTGAGCTACGCGGAAACGGCCATCAAGCGCCTCATCGCCGACGGCGCCCGCAAAGTCGTCGTCGATCTGGCTGAGCTGGACTTCATCGACAGCGCCGGTATCGGCATGCTGATCAGTTGCGGCGGGGCGATGGAACAAGCCGGAGGCACTCTTCGCATCGCGGGCGCTCATGACGGCGTTGTGAAAACCTTCGAAATCGTTCACATGGACCGCATCGTCGCGCTCGATGTGGATCTGGAAACCGCTCTCCGGAGCTTTTCCGATAATTAGCGATAGGCAGGCGAAAGCGCCCGCCCTGCCTGCTACCGGCTGGTCCCGATCCCCGGCACCGCCAGGGGATCCTGCAGAGCCTTCAGCCGCGTGAACTCCGCTCGCTCCTTGGCCGCGTCCTCCTTGCGGCCCGCCCGGCGATATGCCTGCTCCAGATAGAAATGCGTCTGCGCGTTGTCCGGCTGCTGCTTCACTGCCCGCTCAAAATACGGCACCGCTTTTTCCGGCTGATCCTTGGCCAGCAGCGCGCGGCCTGTCTCCGCGTCGCACAGCCACATATACCCCTGCGGCGCGAGCTGCCGGGCCTTATCCGCCCACTGCAGGGACACGTCAGGCTGGCCGCTGCGCGTCTCTAAGAACGCCGTCACCAGCATCGTGGGCCAGTGATTCGGGCTTTGTTTCAGCTCTCTATGAAATTCCTCCAGCGCCGCCTGCTGATCCGAGTCCATTAGAAACAGCCCGGCCGCATAATGCACGCCTGGCTCGTTCGGATATTTGTCGAGGAGCGCCGCGAATCCATCTTTTGCGTCTTTCGGACGCTGGCTCGTAGCAGCCCACATCGCCGCGCCGGCCATGTCGACGACCTTGCGTCGAGCTTCCGGCAATTTCTCCGGCTCCGCTGCCACGGCCAGCGCGCACAAGCCGACCGCTTCCACTACCTGCGCGGAGTTTTCGCCTCGCTTGGCCAGCGGCTGCAATTGGGCCATCGCCTGATCGAACAGCGAAGAACGAATCAGAATCATCGCGCCGCGCTGGCGCACCGCCGCCTCGAAACCGAGATTCGGTCCGAGCCCGATTTTTTCCGCTTTATCGATGTCGATGGCAGCCTTCTTGAGATCACCCAGTTCGTATTCGGTCATGCCGAGAAAACCCCACGCCATGCCATTTTGGGGCGATAAATCGAGCCCTTTCAGGAACGCGTCCCGCGCCTCTGTATAGCGGTCCAGCCGGTAGAGAGCCCCGCCCAGGTAAAACCACCCTTCCGGCCACGACGGACGCAGATCCAGAGCCTGCTTGAAGAGCGCCGCGGCCTGCGCCGGGCCCTGATCGACCATCGATTCGGCCTTGCGCGCAAGGTCCTCGAAGGACTGCGAGAGCAAGGAGACAGCCATTGCCGACGCAAGGGCCAAGCAAAGTTTCATTGCCGTTATTATAAAGCTAGATGCGCAGGCTAGGGCTCGCCATTTCGGCTTGTTTCGTCGCGCTGGCGCAATCGCCCAGCCCCGAAAAGCTGTTCCGCGACGCGGTGGCCGCCCAACAGCGCGGCGACGATGCGACCGCCATCGCCAACTATCAGGCTCTGCTGACGATTCGCCCCGACGCGGTGGAACTGCATGCGAATTTAGGCGCGGCGCTTTCCCATGCTGGCCGCTATGACGAAGCGATCGTGCAGTACGATGCGGCCTTGGCGAAGGCGCCCGACAACAAAGGGCTGCGATTGAACCTCGCGCTGGCATATTACAAGAAAGGCGATTTCCGGCGCGCCCAGGAGGGCTTTGAATCGCTTCAAAAGGCCGACCCGACGGAGGTTCGCACCGCCGTCTTGCTCGGGGACACCTACTCGCGCCTCGGCCGCGACAAAGATACCGCCGCGCTGCTGCTGCCTCTCGAGGCCGCCCATCCCGACGATTTGAACATCGCCTGGACGCTTGGGGCGGCGCTGATCCACGCGGGCAGGCCGCTCGAGGGAATCAAGCGCGTGGTGAACGTCGCGGAGCAGGGGCATAGCATCGACGCCTGCTTCCTGGCGGCGGATACCTACCTCGCCTTGGCGGAGTTCGAGCGCGCGCATGTGTTCGCCGAAGAGGCCAGGAAGATCGAGCCGAATCGAAAAGGCCTGTACAGCCTCAGCGGGCGCATCAAGCAATATCTCGGGGATTTTCCGGGTGCGAAGGCGGATCTGGCCAAGGCTCTGGCGGAAAATCCCGACGATTTCGACGCTCATGTGACGCTGGCCGCCGTCTTGAACTTGGAGCGCGATGTCGACGGCGCGCAGATTCACGCCCAGCGTGCGTTGGATCTGAAGCCGGCGTCACCTTTGGCGCGCTATCAACTTGCTCGCGTCGAGCGCTCCAAGGGAGACATCGCCGGCGCGGTGCGCGACTTTGAGAAAGTCATCTCGGTGGAGCCGGAGTGGCTTCGCCCGCACATCGAACTGGCGGCACTGTATTATCGCCTGCAGCGTCCGGAAGACGGGCAGAGAGAGCGCGACATTGTCGACCGGCTGTACATGCAGGGGAAGAAACTCGGGCCGGACGCGGACCGCTAGCGTCTCGCGCCCGGTTCCTTCACCTTAGTCACCCTGTCCGCGGCGACGTTTTCCAGCGTCTGCACCGTCCCGGAGGGCCACTGGATCTCCACGGCCTGGGCTTTGTCGTCAACGCCAAGGCCGAAATGCACCGGGCCGTCGCTGGAGGACGCGTAACAGAAGCTGGTGGTCATGTGATTGTACTGGACGCCGCTCTTGGTGGTGACTTTGACCACCGCGCCGATGCCATCGCGATTGCTCTTGGTTCCCTCGAGCGAAACATCCAGCCAGTGCCCTGTTCCTTCGCTGCGGTTCATCCAGATTTGTGCCGGCTTCGCGAGCGCCGTAACCACAATATCGACGCGCCCATCGCCATCCAGATCGCCGAAGGCGCAGCCACGATTCCGGGCGATCCCCGCAGCGCCAAAACCCGCTTCCTCTGTATAGGCCTGCCATTTGCCCTTGGGCCCCGGATTGCGAAACACCGTATTGTGCTGGTCTACTTCAGTTCCGGGCAGAGGCCGCGACACAGCGTCGCCCCGGGTGATGAACAGATCCTTCCAGCCGTCGTTATCGAAGTCGTAGAAGGCGGCTCCAAAAGCTGCCATGGGCAGCGTCAGGGCGCGCATCCCGGTTTCGACAGTGACTTCCCGGAACTCGCGCCCGTTCATGTTCTTGAGCAGCGGAAACGTCTGTTTACTGAGCGCTACATAGCAGATATCGGGATAACCGTCGTTATCGAAATCGCGAAAATCCAGGCCCATGCCCCCGATAAAGTTCCCATCTTCCGGTAACGCGACGCCTGCCGGGAATGCGACCTCTTCGAACTTTCCTCCCAGATTGTGGAACAAGAAGGTGTAAAAGGTATCGTTGGCGACGAAAATGTCGGGCTTTCCGTCCCGATCATAGTCGGCGATGCCCACGCCCATGCCTTTGCCGATGTGCTTGCGGATCCCCCATGCTTCGGAGACGTCCTCGAACGTCCCGTCGCCCTTATTGAGGTAAAGAGCGTTCGGCAATCCCTGGTAGGATCGGGGATTGCAATATTCCGGCAGATCTTCGTGCCAGCACTTGGGCTCGTTTTCATAGTTCCAGCGCACATAGTTCACCACGAACAGGTCCAGCAGACCATCGCCGTTGACATCCACCCAGGCGGCAGTCACGCCCCAGTGAGGGCCAAACTGCGGGTCGGGTTTATTAAATCCCGCCTTTTCAGTGATATCAGTAAATGTGCCGTTGCCGTTGTTGCGGTACAGCGTGTTGTGGTGAACGCCGGCAATGAAGATGTCAGGGAACCCATCGTTGTCGAAATCGCCGACAGCGATCCCCATATCGTAACCGCTTCCCGCGAGCCCCGCCTGCTTTGTAACGTCGGTGAATACCCCGTTACCGTCGTTACGAAAGAGGCGATTTGAAAACTTAACCTCATCTTTTCTTAACGTGGCGAGGTTGGCACCGTTGGTAAAGAGAATATCGGGCCGACCGTCTTTGTTGTAATCGAAAACCGCTACCCCGCCGGCCATGGTTGCGGGTAGATGGCGGGACTCGGTCTCGGCGTTCTCCAGTTGGAAGGGGATCGATCTGAGCTCAAAAAAGATCGGCGCGCGCGAGGCTCCGGGCAGGGCGGCCAAGGCAGCGGCAAGCGCGACTACCGGTACCCAGCTGCGTCGGTTCATCATGTTCCAGGATAAATGAGAAAAGAAAAAGGGGCGGATCGCTCCGCCCCTTCGCTGGTCCAGGTGACCCGAACCCTAGAACATGTAACGAATCGCGAACTCAATCACGCGCCGGTTTACCGTGAACAGCGGGGCGCCGGTGGTATTGTGGTTTTGATTCGTCGTCGTCAGGTTACCAGCCGAGTCGCTGAACTTCAATTGAACGTCGGCGTTGTTGCCGGTCGCATTGAACTCAGGCAGCGGGTGGTTGAGGAAGTTGAACGCTTCAAAGCGAAACTGGATCTTCTGCTTCTCCTTGACCTGGAAGTTCTTGTAGAGCGAAAGGTCGCTGTTGAACAGCGCCGGACCTTTGATGTACGGCCAGACGATCTGGCCGACCTGCCCTGGCTGTGGCGGCGTAAAGCAACTGGGGTTGAAGTATTGGCCCGATTTCAGCCCCATTCGCGGATCGCAGGTCAACACAGGTAACAGCGCCATGGAGGTGGTGCCCAAGTACGTCTGCGCGCTCGTAGGTCCATTGGCGTTATTTCCGTAGCTGGCGTTCAACGCGGCATTGCTGTTGGCTCCCGTGTTGGCTTGCAGGGGCGGACCGCTCTGCCATTGTGTGATCCCCGAGAACTCCCACCCATTGACCGTGCCCGCCAGGATCTTGTTCCCGTGGATCGGACTCGGCAGGTTGATCACATATGCGGCGTTGAAGATATGCGAGTGGTCGTAGGCCAAGGGACCATAATTGGCCGCAACGCTATACGGGTACTCCGCCGAGCCAGCCTGATTGCCGTTGAACGTTTGGCCGTCGCGCGTTCCCATCACCTTGCTGAACGTGTAGTTGGTGGTAAAGGTCATGCGGCCCGTCTGCTTCACCCAAGTCGTGATGAAGGCGTTGTAATTGGTGTAGCCACCGTGCGAGAACAACTGGATCCCGGTGTAGTTGTGATACGGATAGTAGTCGTTCGAGTTGAACGAGGAGCTATACGGGCTCACGATCTGGCCGGTAATCGGGTCGGGCTTGAAGAACGCGCCGATTGGAATCAGGTTCTGATCGGAAAGCGTGCCATCCAGAATCTGTTGGCGGCTGGCGCTGCCGGAATACTGGACTTCCCAAACAGACCGCCACGGCGCGCGCTGCGAAATGGTGACGTTGTATGTCATCGAGTACGGCGTGCGGGCATCGCCCTGCTGATCGACACCGTTGATTGCGCTTCCTAATCCGGGCGCGCCCAGCGACGGCGAGAACTGGTTGAACGAGTTGTAGCCGATGCAACAGTTCCACGTAGTGCTTTGGCTTTGAACGCCCAACGGCGCGCTGTAATTGGCACTCGAGACGTTGTTAGCAGAAGCCTGATACCGGTAGATCCCGAAGCCACCGCGGATAACCGTCTTGCCGTCGCCGAACACGTCGTACGCGGCGCCGAAGCGCGGTTCCAGGTTGATTGGATAAGAGGGCACGCCCGACAGAGGGATCTTGTTGTTGATTCCGTGCCACAACAAACCAGTAAAGCCGGGGGCGGAAGAGGTGTTGTTATAGCTGGCCGGGTCCCAGACCGCCAACCCGATGTTATTGTTAGTCGGCACCCAGTTTCCAAGGTGGTCGAAGCGCAGACCCAAGGTCAGCGTGAGGCGCCGGCTTACCTTCCACTGATCGTTCGCATACCAAGCATACTGATAGTAGCGCACGTCCTGCACGGGCGATTTGTCGGCCTGGAAGAAGCCGGCGATGCGGGCAGTGACGAAGTCCGCCGCACCGTTGCTGGTCGTATTCGCGCCGTAGGTCTCGAATTCGACGGTGCCCTGGTTGGAGTTTTGGAAGTTACTGCCAGCCTGAAAGTTTCGTGAGTAATCCCAGTAGAAACCGAACTTCAGGGTGTGTGTGCCCGCGACCTTGGTCAGGTTGTCGGCCAGGTTCGGCGCCTGCGACAGCTTGCCGAAATCTCCGCCCTCGAACGCCTGGCCGAAGGTCGGCGCGAAGTAGCCCGGGGCCGCCTTGCTCCAGCTAATTGTGTTGGGGATCTGCGGTGTGTAGGGATTGGTAAATAGCCCGGTCATGCTGAAGCCGATCTTCGACGGATTCACGGCCGCCGGATTTGCCAGTGCGATGGGATTGAGGAATGTCGCGTCGGCGAACACCACCTCGTTGGTTAAGGTCGGCGAGAAGATGTGGGTCACATTCGCGCTGTACACGTTGGAGACCTGGTTGGCCGGCATCTGCGTCGGATACGGCAGATCATTTCCGGTGCCCCACCAGATGTTGTTCGGGTTCAAGTCCGTTTCGTCCTGGCGGTTCCAGGAGAAGAAGGCCTTGGTCTTCTGGCTGATGTTATAGTCGCCGCGCAAACGCAACTCCCAGCGGTTGATCGGCAAGTTGAGCAACTGCGTGTAGTTCGCGCCGATCGGGTTGGACTGCGGATTGGTATTCGGCTGGGGCATCGTGCTGTACAGAGCCAGCGAGTTCTTGTCGATCATCGTCGGCGGGATGATGCCGCCCGGAAAATACGCCCCCTGCGTGCAACTAGTAGGGGTCGCGCAAGGCGCCACCGCGTTGTTGCCGAACGTGCCGTTGGCAAAGTTCGGTCCGAGGCTGGCCAGGTACGTCGGGCTGAAATTGCCCTGCATCATTTGCTGGGTGGGGATGAAGCGCTGATTGATGCTACCCGCGGGGTGCTGGTCCATGTACTCGTAGGCCGCGTAGAAGAAGAGTTTGTCGTGATTCCTGTTGAAATGCGTCCAGGGAAGAATCACCGGGCCGCCGAAATCGCCGCCGGGATAGTAGTAGTGATCATCCGGCTTGGCCACGCCGTTGGCCTTGAAGTAGGAGTCGGTCGTATTGAATACGCCGTTGCGGGCGTACAGATAACCGCCGCCGTGGAACTGGGCCGATCCGGTCTTTCCGAGAGCCTGGAACACAATCGGGCCCTTCGCGTACTCCGCGCCGTAGGCCGAGGTCAACAGGGAGACTTCCTGGATCTGGTTTTGGTTGATGTTCGCGGTCTGCGTTCCCATGTTGCCGGGATCCAGAAGGCTGGCGCCGTCGGACATCATCGTGAGGCCGCCGTAGAGCTGAGCGCCCTGCGCCGTCATCGTGCCGATCGGCCCGGTGTTGCTTTGTGTGACCAGACTTGAAAACATCGACTGCGAGAGGCCCTGGGCGTTGCCCATGCCCGGCATGATCTTCATCAGCTCGGCTGCGTCGCGACCCTGTATCGCGAGTTCCGTAATCATGTGCTCATTCAAGGTGTGGCTGACCGCGCCGGTATCCGTCGGCACAGCTACTTCGTTGCCGACGACCAGGACTTCCTGCTTTTCCGAACCGACCTGCAGGGAGATATTAGGCAGGTTCAGATTATTGCCCTGCGTCATGATGATCGTCCGTTGCTCCCAGGGGCGGAAACCTTTGGCGGTCACCGTCACGGAGTAGCTGCCCGGCTGGACCGCGGCGAAGTTGAAGAAGCCAGAGTTGTTGGACACCGTGTCGCGCTTGGCATTGGTTCCTTCGTCGGTCAGCACCACGTCCGCATGAGGGACTACCGCGCCGCTGGCGTCGATGACGGTTCCGCTGATGGTACCGGCGGCGTTCTGGCCGAAGGCCGACAAGCTGAAAAGGACAGCCGCCAGCAGCATCGCCGCCACGGCGCAATTGCGGGACGAGAAGATCGCCTTGGATCTCAGGATTTCAAACATAGTGTTTTGTTCTCCCCAAAATGAAACCGACTAACCAAAGTGCTCTTAATCCAACTTGACCCCCAACCCGGGAGTCGTAGCCCTCTAACATTCAGAGGCTCATGCACGTTTGAAACACGTTCTTCAAATAATATGGATAGACTAGACGGAAAGAAAGGCTAAAGCGGTTAATATGATGGATTCTGATTAGTTATCGGGGTTACACTTAATGTTTTCAATAATGTTACTCGCATGTTAACGCCTTGCCAGGGCTGGGTACAATCGAGTATACTGATCCCCGAAGTTTAGAAACCATGAGGTTTATGCGAGGGGGATCATCCTAACCCGCGCCACGTTCCTATGTCCGCCACAGTGCGCATGCACGAGGAGAAGGCCGAGCTCGAGGCAGTGTTCGCCTCGGGGATCTTCAATCGGGCGCCTGGTTTGGCACACATGCTCACCTATGTCTGTGCCAAGTACTTCGAGGGGCAAGCGGACCAGGTCAAGGAATACAACATCGCAGTGGAGGCCCTAGGCAGGCCAGCGGATTTTGATCAGAAGCGGGATTCGATAGTCCGGGTGGAGGCTCACCGGCTCCGGAAGCGCCTAAGTGAGTACTATGAGCAGGAGGGTTCCTCGCACCGGATCCGCATCGTGTTGCCTTCGGGGCAATATGTGCCGCAGTTCGTGGAAGCAGAGCCGAACCCGCTGCCGGCACTCAAGGCAACGACCGAGATTGTCGCCGTGGCGCCGCCGGTGATCGTCGAGCCGGCCATCGCCGAGAGTTCGCGCCGTACCCCGCGCGCCCCGCTTCAAATGGCCCTTCTGGTGGGCACCGGGCTGATCGCGGCCTTTGCGCTGACTTACATCGCCGTGCGTCCGTCGTTGCGCCCCGCGGCAGGTTCCACGCTGCCCGTCGCGATCCCACAGGGTGAGGAGATTCGATTCCTGGCCGGAGCCAAAGCTCCGTTCACGGATCAACTGGGACGCCGTTGGGAGCCGGAACGCTATGTCACCGGCGGCTGGGTGGTTTCGGCGCCCGGCCACGTCATCGACGGCACACGGGATTCGATTATCTATCAAAATTCCCGGGAAGGAGATTTTCAATACGACATCCCGCTGAAACCCGCCGTATACGAACTGCATTTGCACTTCGCGGAAACAGTTTACGGCGAACACAATTCCGGCGGCGGTGGAGAAACGAGTCGGCTATTCCGGGTCGAGGCCAACGACAAGCCACTTCTCGACTATTTCGATGTCATCTCAGACGCTCACGGGGCCAGCGTCGCCGATGAGCGGGTTTTTAAGGATATTTCCCCTGCCTCAGACGGAAAATTGCATTTGCGATTCACCCACAGGGTCCGGGATGCGTTCATCAACGCCATCGAGATCCTGCCCGGGATACCGGGCCGACAGCGCCCGATTCGTATTGCGATGCGGGATCAGGCGTACCTGGACAAGCGGGGGGACATGTGGATGCCGGACCGCTACTATCGCGGCGGCCAGCTGCTTCAGCGAGCTCGATTCGCCGCGGGCACCGACGATCCCGAACTGTACCGAGGGGAGCGCTTTGGGAACATCACCTATGTGATCCCGGTTGCGCAAGGATCCTATTCCGTCACGATGAAGTTTTCCGAGGCTTGGTTCGGGCCGAACAAGCCCGCCGGCGGAGGGCTGGGAAGCCGGCGCTTCGACATCCTGGCCAACGGCCAACTCTTGGCGCACAACTTCGACGTCTATAAGGAAGCGGGCGGCACGGACCGGGCGGTGGACCGCACGTTCCGCAACTTGCAGCCGAATGCGCAGGGCAAACTGGTGATTTCCCTAATCCCGGTGGACAACTACGCCTGCATAAATGCGATCGAAGTGACTCCCGAAATACGCTAGCAATGCGGCCCGGATGTATCGCGCAGGCCTGAGACCCAGCGGGTAAATCTACTCGTACAGCAGCTCTGACAGGCGCCCTTCGGCCATCAGTTGAATGTGCATGTCCTGCCAGGCTTCGGCGGAGCCGGCGGCGATGGACATTGCTTTCTCGAAATCGTGCGCAGCTTCCAGGAGGCCGGCGAGATACACGTAGGTCTTCGGGTCCTGCACCATCTCCCAGACCTCACGCGAATTTTCGATCAGCACGCGGTCGAGCGCGGGGGGAGAGTCGAATGCCGGTCTCGGGCTCAAGGCTTCAAACGCCTGAAAAGTCTTTTCGTCGTAATAAAGACCGAGATCCTTGTTCACGTCGTTCAGATACAGCAGTTCCATGCCGGTCTTGGCTCCGTAGAACAGCCGCACCTTGCCTTTCCAGCCTTTATGAACGCTATAGATATGCTTGCAGAGGGCGCGGAACGGCGCGATGCCCGTACCGACGCCGACCATCAGCAGATTGCAGTTCTCGTCGGAGGGAACCCGGAACGGGATGCCGTAGGGACCGGCGATCCGGATCATCTCCCCAGGCTTGGCATCGCAGAGGAAGTTGGAGGCTTTGCCTGGATAGCGCTCGCCGCTGACTTCGTCAATGTAGAAGCAGCGCCGGACGCAGATCGAGATGGTGTCTTCGGTTTGATTCTCCCCTTCGCGAGGGCTGGCAATGGAATAGAGACGAAAATGATAGGGATTTCCAAACTCGGGAGGGCCCGGCGGAAGCACAGCGATGCTCTGGCCTTCCAGGTAGTGAATGCCTTCGGGCACCTTCAACACCAGATGGCGCACCTCGGCTTCCCAATCGTTGGGAGTGATCCGCTCGCTGCTCACGAGCTTCGCCGACAAGAGGCGGCTAATGTCGAATTCATGCAGATTCATGATAATGCTCCTTCCGGTTGTGACAACGGCCCTGATTCTGGCATCCGGCGCAGCCCTGCGTCATGTGTTCGAGGACATCGTGGTCGCCGTGGCTTCCGGATTTGCGGCGGACATAGGAATTCCAGAGAAACCAAACCGCCATGACGACGAAGAATCCAAGCGCGGCTCTGAGAAAACTCAGCACCGTCTCCATATCAGCCTCCGTTCCCCATGCCGGCAAAACCCATGAACGCCAGCGACAGGATGGCCGCCAGGACCAGAGTTAAGGCGGTTCCGCGGCCGAGGATGGGAATATCGCCGAGGTCGGTGCGTTCCCGGACCAGCGACAAGAGACTGAGGGCCACGCAGTATCCGCCGCTGGCGGCAATCGCGAAAACCGTGCTCTGGAGCAGATTGTAATTCCGCGAGGTCTGAAACAAAGGCACGGCCAGCACGGCGCAGTTGGTGGTGATCAAGGGAAGATACACGCCAAGTTCGCGGAAAAGCGCCGGACTTTTCTTGCGGATGAACATTTCGGTCAACTGGACCGTTGCGGCGATAATGATGATATAGACGATGATGCGCAGGTATTCGGCGTGGAAATGGACCAGCAGCAGGTTCGCGCCATAGGAGACCACGCTGCTGACTGTGATGACGAACATCACCGAAACGCCCATGCGCCAAGCGGTGGAAAACTTGCCCGACATGCCGAGGAACGAGCACATGCCGAGGAACACGCAAAGGACGAAATTGTTGATCAAAAACGCGTCGAGAAAGATGTGGGTCAACGACTCGTTCATGAATTTACCTCCACGGCCGGTACGATTTCCGGTTGCTGAACGTCGCGGCGGAGTTTGGTCTGTCGCTCCCGCCAAAGAGTAAACGTCAACAGCCACATTGCGAGGGCGATGAAGCCTCCGGGCGGCAGAAGGAACAGCACCCAAGGCTCAAAATTCTTTCCGAACAGGTGCACTCCGAGGAATGTGCCTGCGCCCAGCACTTCGCGGACGGTGCCCAGGCAGGTGAGAGCGAAGGCAAACCCCAGGCCCATGCCGAGGCCATCCAACATCGACTTGCCGACTGGATTTTTGCCCGCATAGGCTTCAGGACGTTCGAGCACGAGGCAGTTCGACACGATGAGCGGGATGTAGGCGCCGAGTGCTTTGTAGACATCGATACTGATGGCCTTGACGAGATAGTCGACCACGGTGACCCAGGTGGCGATGATCGCAATGTAGGTGGCGATGCGGACCTGTTTCGGGATGAGCTTGCGAATCAAGGAGATCAAGCCATTCGAGCAGACCATGACAAAGGTGGTCGCGAGGCCCATTGCGACGGCATTCCGGACGCTATTGGTGATCGCGAGCGTCGGACACATGCCCAGCACCATGACGAAGACCGGATTCTGTTTCCATAGTCCGTTGAGAAACGGGTTGTCGGCCACTTCACTCTTTGGCGCGGCGGGGTGACAGGATAGTGCTTCGCTCATTATTGGCCTCTTTTGATGCGGTCCAGATTGCGGGCGACGATGGGGGTTGTCGCCTGCACGCTCGCCTGCAGCGCGCGGCCCACCGCGCGGGAGGAAATGGTGGCGCCGGAGATGGCGTCGATCTCCCAGGCGTTCTTCTTCGTTCCGTGTTTAACCGCTGTGATGGGATGTTCTTCGCTTGCATCCAGTTCCTTGAAATTGGCGATGAACTCGGGGTCGGACTGAATTCGGCTGCCCAGGCCGGGAGTCTCCCGCATGTCGACAACCTTGAATCCGGTGATAATTTTCTTGTCGGGGTCGTAGGCGTACATCGCGGAGATTACGTCGGCATAGCCCCGGTCGGCGGCCTCGATGACAACGCCGAGGAAACGCCCGCCGGCATCGTATCCGGCAAACAATCTACGCCCTTCGCCCTGTAAGCCGGAGGCGATTGTAAGATCGCCCGAGGGCTCGACCTGATAGATGATCTGCTTTTGAACGCCCGGCAGGAGCTGCGCGATGGACTCCTGCATGATCGTTTCCTGATTGTGACGGATCCGCACGCGCGTGTTCACTTCGGTAACCACAATCAGCAGGCCGCACAACAGAGAAACGGTCGTCAGCGTGCGGACCATCGGAAAGCCGCTCGAAGTGGGCGCCGACGGATTCATATCCCCACCTTCTTCGGCGCGCCATAGGGCCGCGGCTGCGTGAACCTATCGATCAACGGAGAAAGCGCGTTGCCCAGCAGGATGGCATACATAACTCCTTCGGCGAGGCCTCCAAGGAAACGGATCAGGACGGTGATCAGGCCCATGAGGATGCCGTAAATCCACATCCCGAGCGGCGTTACCGGCGAGGCCACTGGATCCGTGGCCATGAACACCGCGCCTAGCATCAGGCCTCCCGTGAAAAGCACGAACCACGGGCTCGGATACAGATCGGGGCGCGAGAGATGAAACAGAGCACCGAATGCGAAGGCACTGGAAAGCATTGCCACGGGAATCCGCCAGTCCATCATCTTTCGCGCGACTAAATACGCGCCGCCGAGCAGAATCAGCACCACCGAGGATTCGCCAGCTGACCCGGCGCGCTGGCCCCAGAACAGCGTCCAGGGATCGCTCGAAACATGCTCGAATTTCTGCAGCATCAGTGGCGTCGCGCCGGAGAACGCATCGATGCGCACCTTGGCGATCCATTCGGCGAGCGGTGGCGCTTTCATCAACGGCCACGCCAGCGTGGTGGGGATCAATTCCGTGAAGCGATGCATTGCCAGCGCAGGCGTGTACGACGTGATCGCGACAGGGAATGCCGCCTGCAGGAACGCTCGCGCAACCAGCGCCGGGTTGAAGGCATTGAACCCCAGCCCACCGAACAGCATTTTGCCAGGCGCGACGGCGATGAACGAGCCAACGATCGCCATCCACAAGGGAAACCCCGGCGGCAGAACAAGGCCCAGCAGCACTCCGGTGATGACGACGCTGAAATCGCCTACCGAGGTTGGCTTCCCGGACATCCGGCAGAGGACGTGCTCGGTCATTACGCAGGCGGCGGTCGTCGTGACGATCAACGCCAGAGCGCTGATGCCGAACAACCAGACCGCGTAAGCGCAAGCGGGCAGCAGCGCACAAACCACGTTGCGCATGATGACGTCGACAGAATGACCGGAGTGTAGATGTGGCGAAGTGCTGACTTCAATGATGGTGGTTTTCATGCGCGCGCCTTCGCTTTCCGGTTCGCCTGCTTGGCGACGCGGAAATACTGTACCAGCGGAATGTGCGAGGGGCACACATAGCTGCAGCATCCGCATTCGAAGCAGTCGTTGAGATGATATTCGGCGGCCATTTCCTCATAGCGTTCCTTGCGGGCCAGCATCCCGAGCTGCGACGGATTCAAATGCATGGGGCAGATGGTGACGCAGGAGGCGCAATGGATGCATGGATAAATCCGCTGGTTCCATTCGCGATTCGTGAGCACCAAAATCCCGGTGACGCCCTTGGTCACAGGAACGTCGAAGGAGCCGATGGCCGCGCCCATCATCGGGCCGCCCAGGATTACCGAAGAAGCACGATCCGTGCATTCGGCCTGCTCCAGCACCCAGCGCACGGGCGAGCCCAACGCGACCAGATAGTTACCCGGCTTGTTCACACCTGGTCCGGAGACGGTGACGACGCGCTCGATCAAGCCCTGGCGCCGCGGAAGCAGTTCGCCGATCTGCGCGAGTGTCGCCACGTTGAAGACGCCCACGCCGATATCGGAGGGCAGCCCTCCGGTGGGAATCTCGCGGTTCAGCAGCACCTTGATAAGCATCTTCTCCGCGCCCTGCGGATACTTGGCTGCTACGGGCACGATGGAGATATCGGTCGCGGCGCCGTTGGCCTTACTCAACGCCTCCACCGCATCCATCTTGTTGTCCTCGACGCCGACGATAGCGCGCGGCGCTCCCATGGCCCGCAGCACCACGCGCGCGCCGTGCAACACGGCTGCGGGATGCTCCACCATCACGCGATGGTCGCTGGTGAGATAGGGCTCGCACTCGCATCCGTTCACCACGACCGTGTCGATTTTCTTGCCTTCGGGGACTTTCAGCTTTACGTGCGTGGGAAAGGCCGCCCCGCCCAGGCCGACCGCGCCCGTCGCCTGGACCGCGAGCACCACCTGCTCCGGCGTCATCTGCCCGATGTCCTGGGGCGCGCCGTAGAGGACTTCCTGGCTCGCCGAAGCATAGGGGCGAATGAAGATCGCCGGTGTGAGATCGCCTCGCGCGGAGGGCGCGAGCGCGATCCGCTCCACGCGTCCGGTGGCCGGCGCGTGCATGGGAACGGAGACGAAACCGTCGGCGTCGGCGATGGGTTCGCCGCGGACCACCTCCTGGCCCTCGCGGACGATCGCCTTTGCCGGTGCTCCGGTGTGCTGCGAAAGAGGCACCACCAGCATCGGTGGAAACGGCAGGCGCCGGATCGGCAGACGGCAGGTCTGCTCCTTGTGCTCCGGCACGTGCACGCCGCGCCAGAGCCTTCTTCCGCCGATGAGTTCGAGAACGCCCATGCTAGTTGTACTTTGCGGCCCGCAACTTTAGTTTGGCCGCGTCCTTTTCACTCGGATTCGCAGGTGTTCCGGGATGAATCACCTGGGCGGTGCATTTTTCCGCGGCTCGGACCAGGTCCTTGTAGGGACCGCCCTTGGCGTCCTTTATATAAGCGTGCTGATCCGCGTCGTAAGCGAAGATCTTCGGGTTGATGTTGATGCACTCGTTGCAGGACGTGCACAGATTAGATTCGATCCACGGCGCGATGTAGCCGTCAGCGGCGGGCTCCTCCGGTTTCGCGGCGGCTGGAGCGGCCGCCACGGCTGCGGTGGGCGCAGGTGCACTCCCGAGCGCATTGCCCCCCGTCAACATTTTATTGAGACGCGATGCCAGCGTCTGGGCGAACTCGGCTCGGATCTGATCCGCCGCTTCCGGCGTCAGGGCGGGCCGCACGGCGGCAAGAGACTTCATCATACGCCAGAAGTTGCGCCGGTCCTCGCAGGATCGTACCAGTGGCTCGGCCGGCATTACGCGAATCAGGCGGTTTTTCTGGTTCACGGCCCAGATGTAGGGATACTTTCCCTCGCGATCCTCGGCATCGAGTCTTAGAAACTCGGCGAGAAGAATCAGGTTGTCATTCCAGGCGTCGGGAGGGATGGTGCGGAACTGTTTGCGGAAGCGGCCTTCCGTCACGGCGAAGTCGGCGAAGGTCAGAGACGCGTCCATTTCCGCTGGGTTCCCCTTCTCGTCGATGTACTTCAGCTTGTACGTCGGCCAATCCTGATCCATCGCCGGGTTGCCTTCCAGATCGAAGCATTCTTCGGGCAGGATTCCCTTGTCCGGGTTGTAGCGGATCAGCGGATATGCGCGCGATTCCACGGCCAGCTTGCTTTGGTGCTCGGCCAGATCGTCGGCGATGCCGTGCTCCGGCATGCAGGGGCTATAGACATTGAACAGCGCCGGGCGACGGGTGTTCAGACCGTCGATGAAGCCTTCGATGAGGTGTGTAGTATTTGAAATGCTGCTCTGCATCACATACGTGGTGCGGTGCGCCATGGCGACCAGGGCGATCTCCTTGCGAATTTCCTCCTTGCCTTGCGCGGCTTTGCCGAACTGCGCCATGTCCGACACCTGGCCGGTGAATCCGGACGTGCACGCCTGGCCTCCGGTGTTCGAATAGACCTGGGTATCGAGAATCAACACCTTGATCGGCTTACCGGACATCATCATTCGCGACAGATTCTGGAAGCCGATGTCATACATCGCGCCGTCGCCGCCCATGGAGACAACCGGCGGGCACAGATGGAACTCGTCGTCGTTGAAGTTTTTCCAGTTGAAGTAGGTGAAGAAATCGCCGTGCTTGTCCTTGCGATAGCCTTCGTTCAGCTCGATTTCCGCCATGCGCAGGGCCCTGAATCCTTCAGCCATCTTCGCCATATGGCCCTCAAAGATGCCCATGGCCAGCGACGGGGAATCCTGGAACAGATGATTCGCCCAGGGGAACGGATACGGATTAAATGGATACGTGGATCCCCATACGGAGGTGCAGCCGGTGGAATTCAACATGCCCATGCTGCTGCGGCCACGGCGCGAAAGGCCCTCGGTATACTGCCAGCGAAGGTGCTTTAGCTTGGCGAGCAACTGCGTAACGAAGTGCAGCCATTCCGGATCGATGGTCGCGCCGGAGCGGCGTGCGTCGAGTTTTTCCGAGAACGACGCCAGCGTCACGTCTTTGTCGTGCAACGACGCAAGCGCCTCATCGACGCGGCCGGCGTCGCTCAAGTCGAGCGTCCCGGCGAGCTTCAACCGGATGTGGCGGTCGAGCTTCGTGATTAGGTCGTCGATCTTTTCCACATGTTTGGCCACACGAGGCTGCATGAGCGCTTCGACGGTCGCCGTGAACAGATGCACCACGGTCTTCTCGCCGCAGCCGAGGCAGGCGCCGTCACCGCCCACCATGCCGAGATAGTTTTTCTTGTCGAGCAGCAGCGTGTGCAGCGCGCCGATTTTTTCGTCCAGGTTTTCGATTCGGCTGAATTCCGCGCCGGTGGTCGGCAGATCCTGCCAGAAACGCCAGTTGTTTTTCAGAAGCGCGAGGCTTTCCGGCGTTTGGGTTTGCGGCCGTAGCGCGTCGTCGTTGCAGACCTTGACGCATTCCATGCAGCCCTTGCATGTGGACGGATTGACTGTGATGGATAGCAAACCTCCACTGCCTTTCTGCTTCTTTTCGCGAGCGGTCCAAAACGGCGCGGTCACGGCGAACCTAAAGTCGCCCAAGGCGTCGCGGAATAACTTGAACTCCTGCCTCAGCTCCTGCGTTTCGGGCGCGCCGGAAGGAAGAGTGCTGAAATGCTCGGCGATGGTTTCATCCAGCAACTGCGTCACATTTGCTTTTTCGCCGGCAGCGGCGATGCGTGCGCGGAACTTGGGCTCGAGGGCGCGCACCACGCGGGGCAGGTGCTTCACCGTGTGCCCGTGGCTCGCAGCGTCCCTTACCGCCGTCTCAAAAATCGACATAGGCGAATGCACCAGGCCGGGAATGGCGCTATCCGGGCAGACCGTGTAACATGAGCCGCAAGCTGTACAATTCTCCGGAATCCACTCCGGATGCTCGAAGCGCACGCCACTCATGTCGCGGAACAAGCCGGTGACGGCGGGAATCCAACTCAGACCGATGAACGGGTCGGCCAGATTGTCGTTTCCTCTTCCGGTAGCGTAAAAACTCCCGGTCTGTTCCCAGAAACGATGAATATCCGTGGTAGGCGTGGCGCTGCCGATCATGTGCTTCAGCAGCACTGGCAAGTCCGGAGCCTTGCGGAGCTGTCCGGCATTCCCCGTGGCGATCTGCTTGGCCGCGATCTCGCGCACTTCGTCGAAGCCGCGGCGCACCACGCGGATGTTGTCTTCCACCACGCGCGCGCCCTTGGCGCCGAACTTGTGTTCCAGCTGAGACCGGATGGCCTGGAACAAGGTCATTTCATCGAGCTTCGCCTGGTTCATCACGGGTGACGTGGAGAAGAACGCACCCTGGAACGCGATGCCCTGCATACGGAACTGCAATTCAGGATCGTTGGCCTCCTCGCGCGCGATCTTAAAGGCGTCGAGGAAGAACACGCGGATGTCGTTTTCCACGATGACGCGCTGGAAGCGTTCGGGAATCTGTGCCCAAACGTCCTCGGGGTTCTCGTGGGCGCTTTGCACGATGAACGTTCCACCTTTCTTTAGGCCCGCAAGAGGATTCGAGTGTTGGAAGACGTTCGGGTCTGGCGACAACACGACGTCGACGTAGAAATAATCGCAGTTGATGCGGATCGGCTCCGGCGACGCGGACAAATAGTAGGTGGTCGGCTGGCCTTTTTTCTCCGAACCGTACTTGGGATTCGCCTTGATGTGATAACCCAACAGATCGAACAACGTCATCGCCAGATTCTTTCCTGTGGTGATCGCGCCCCAGCCGCCCACGGAATGCATGCGGACGGTGATGCTATTGTCCGGCATCAAATTCGGATTCTCGCTGCCGTGAACCGCCAACTCCTTCAATCCCGGATACGAATCCGTCACCTGGATCTGGTGAATCTCCTGCTTGGGCGTGAACGGACGATCATGGGCGAAATCGATGGAAAGGTAGTAGAAATTCTTCTTGCCGCCGTTGGGCAGCATATTTTCGATCGCGCCGATCAGCCCCTCGGGCTGCAAGTCGCGGCTGCCGAGGCCGAAGGAGCCGGAATAGAGAGGAGGGATGTCCTCCAGCTTTCGATACGACGTGTAGCCGGGATAAGGCAGATGCCCATTCGCGGAACGGCCATTCTCCAGGCAGCGTCCCAGCGCCGCGCGCACTTCGCGGATCAGCGGAAGATCGACGGCCAGGGGCTGATCGACGCGCTCCAGCACCGCGACGCCCTTACGGCCCTTCAAGATCTCACCCAGAAGATCGCCCGGGAACGGCCGGAACATAGTGAGATTCACCACACCCGCCTTGATGCCTCGCGTCTCCCGCAGATAATCGACGACGGCTTCCGCCGTCACGATCATGCTGCCCTGGCCGAGGATCAGATATTCGGCATCCTCGGCCCGATAGGTCGAAACGCGGCTATAGCGGCGCCCGGTGAGTTCGTAAAATTCCTCCATCACCTTGTCGGTGATCGCCGCAACGTGATCAAAGAAAAACGGCCTCTGTGCGGCGACGCTCTGCATATAGGCGTCCTGATTCTGCACGGTGCCGATCATCACCGGATTGTCGACGGTCCACAGCTCCGGGATGCGGCGGCGGCGCGGTCCGAACAAAATTCGCTGCGCGGGCGTCGGCGTGTCGATGATGTCGTCCGGACGGCCCAGAAACTCGGCGATCAGGTCGCGTTCCGGCAGCATCAGCGACTCGATCAGATGCGTTGTCAAGAATCCGTCCTGCGCGCAGATGCCTGGCGTGAGCGCCAGTTCCGCGATGCGATGAGAGATGATGTTCAGGTCGCAGACTTCCTGCGCGCTCTTGCCGAACAACTGGAAAAACCCGGCGTCATCGACGCAATGATAATCATCGTGGCCGGCGTGGACATTCAGCGTGGCTTTGGTCATCGCGCGGCAGCCCATGTTCAGAACGTAGGTCAGGCGCTTGCCCGAAGCCGCGTAGAGCGATTCGTGCATATAGGCAATGCCCTGCCCCGACGAAAAGTTAGTCGCCCGCAACCCGGTCATCGATAGACCGGCAGTCACGGCGGCCGCGGCATGTTCGCCTTCGGGTTCAATGAAGATCAACGGACGGCCCGAGATGTTGATGTGCCCTTTGGCCGACTCCTCCGCCCAATACTCGCCCATCTGCGTGGATGGCGTGATCGGATATGCGCCGGCCGCGTCGCTCGACTCGCGCTCGCACATAATGACGGCCGTGTTGCCGTCCATCGCCTGCCGCACGCCGGGGAACCGGAAACTCCGCTTTGCGCCCATGATTGACTCCTATATCCTCAGATCTCTTGCCGCGCTCTCCGACTTCACCAGCGGCAGCTCCGCCAGTTCCACCGGCAGAGGCGACTTGCGCGTAATCTTTCGCGCCTCCAGGCCTCGGATCGGGCCGCTCTTATCCATCCAGACGATGGCGCCGGTTGGGCAGCGCTGAATCGGCATCTGCGTGGCTGTCGCGTTGCGCGAATAATCGATGACGGCGAGCGAATTCACAATGCCGATCAGGCCCGGCGCGTCCGCGGCACAGCGGCCGCAACCGGTGCAGGCGACCTCGCACTCCACCTCGGCCAGATCGCCGTTCAGCAGGTTGCGGCAGGCGACCCACAGACGGTGGCTCACCGGATGCAGCGAGAATAACTCCTTCGGACAAACTTCGACACAATCCCCGCACGCCGTGCAGAGCGCCTCGCTCACCACCGGGAGGCCGTGCTCGTCCATGGCAATCGCGTGAAATTCGCAAACGCGCTCGCAGTCCGCCAAGCCGAGGCACCCCCAACTGCAGCCCTTGCCACCGCCCGAAACCAGCGCTGCCGCGCGGCAGGATTCGAGACCGGCATATTGCGCCTTGTGCCGCGCCACATGCGCGCCGCCCGCGCAGGCCAGGCGGGCCACACGCTTTTCCTCATGCCCTGCGTCTACTTTCAATAAGGCAGCGATCGCCTGAATACCGTCAGGAGTATTGACGGTACATTTGCCCGGCGCAATCTTTCCTTCGACGGCCAACTCCGCAAACGCGTGGCATCCCGCGCATCCGCATGCACCGCAGTTCGCATGCGGCAGCAACGCCTCCACCTCTTCGATGCGAGGATCTTCGTAAACATAGAGCTTTCGATCGGCCACTACGAGAACGGCTGCCAGCAGAGCACCCAGCCCCCCCATCAATGCTGCCGCGATCAGATACTCAGTCAAGACAAACCCCTTGTGGGTGATGCCGCTCAGGCAAACGTCGATAAAATGGGTCAAATGACGCAGAGCATTCGCTGAGGAAAACGCCTCGCGGTGTCGGCAAGTGAGCCTCTCTGAAGGGAGTCAAGGGCATTCTCGAAGATATCTGTCAGTCGCGCTGAAACGATTTAATGGCAATCAGGGGGCCATCGCATTTCGCACCTGGAAGTCGGATTGCACTGCGAAAGCAAGTGAAAAGCGCTCTCCTCCGATCTCTGTCCCTGGTCGCCCTGGTGGGCGTCGCTATCGGGCTCCGTTATGTTTACGCCCCAGCGCGAACTCTACCCAGCCAAATTTTGACCGTCCAGCGGCCGCTGATGGGAACGGTATGGAATCTCGAGGTGGTGGACCGGGGGCATCCGGATCAGGCTCGCGCGGCGGTTGAAAAGGCCTACGCGGAACTGGAGCGGATCGACGCGCTGATGAGCGAGTGGAAGCCGGAATCGCCGATTTCGCAAGTGAACGCCGCGGCGGGCCAGCATCCGGTGGAAGTTCCGGCCGAACTGCGCGAGTTGCTTCAGCGCAGCATCGCTTACAGCAAGATCACGGAAGGTACGTTCGATATCACCTGGCGCGGCATGGGCAACATCTGGCACTTCGACGACGCCTTCATACCACCCGCCAAACAGGCGGTGGCGGCGGCGAAGGCGAGGGTCGACTATCGCAAGGTAGCAATTGACGGGAACCGCGTCTTCCTGCCCGCCGGAATGAACATAGGACTGGGAGGCATCGCCAAAGGCTACGCAGTCGATCGCGCGACTGAGGTTCTGATGGCAGCCGGGTTTGGCGATGCCTTAGTGGACGGCGGCGGCGATATTCGAGTCGCCGGAACGCGACTCGGCGAGCCCTGGCGGCTCGGGATTCAAGATCCCCGGCGGCAGCGCGGCACTCTCTTGGGCGCGATGCGGCTATCGAACTGCGCTTTGGTCACCTCGGGCGATTACGAACGGTTCCGGATCGTCGACGGCGTGCGGTATCACCACATCATCGATCCACGGACGGGCTATCCGGCGTCAGCGTCCATCTCCGTCAGTGTCATGTCCAGGACCGCGGAGCAAGGAGTGGTTCTCGCCAAGGGCGTCTTCATGCTGGGTCCGGAGAAGGGCCTGGAACTCGCCCGCCAGCAGGGGATTGAGGTTCTGTTGATCGACCCACAGCAGAAGCGGTACGCCACGCCTGGCTTCGCGCAGAAATTCGAAAAAGACTGATCAGAGCCGCGAGCCGTCGCGCAACTCATCCGAAGCGCGGCGAACGATCTTGTCGCCTGCGTGAAGCCCGCCGATCACCTCGATCAGATCTCCCTGCGCCGCGCCTTTCTTCACGTCCACCCACTCCGCTCGGCCTTCTTGATCGCGGATGACAAATATACGCTCGGTGGTCGTTACGACGCTCGACGCCGGCACCAACAGCGCGGGGCGCGCCCGGCGAATCGGCCAACTTATCGTCGGGAACATGCCCGGCGCGAGCGATCCATCGCGATTTATCACGTCGAGTTCCACTGCCATTGTGCGCGTCTTGGGATCGAGAGCATGCGCGCTGCGCGCGATGACTCCGGAAAACGTGCGATCCGGAAATGCAGGCACATGAAAACTCACGGCCGCTCCTTGCGCGAGTGTCCCGCAATCTTCTTCCGGCACGGGCACGACCAGCCTCAGCTTGGAAATCTGCTGCAGAATCACCAGGGGCGAATCTGTCGACGGCCCAACGAACGCGCCGGGATGCACCAGGCGATCCGTCACGACGCCATCGAACGGCGCGGTGATGTGCAAATACGATTGCAGTTCCTTCAACGCACGCAGATTTGCTTGGGCGGCCTGGCCCGACTGGCGGCGGGAGGCGATCAACGCCCGTGTCGCCTCGATCTGCTGCCGCATTTGGATTAGCTCGTTCTCGGCGATCGCGCCGGGCGTTTCCGAGGCCTTCTTCAGGCGCTCATAGGTCGCCTGCGTCGCCCCGAGCTGCGCCTCGGCTTGGAGGCGCTCCGATTCGATCGCCTGAATCTTGCCTTCCTCCTCGGCGATGTGCGAGGCCATTTCCGGCGCGCTCAACTCGGCGAGGATATCTCCCTGCTTGACCACCGATCCGCGGTCGACTGGGATCTTTTCGACGTAGCCCGCGACCTTCGCGCGAACAAGAACGCTCAAGAACGGCGCTATCTCGCCAGGCAGATCGATCGAGCGCGAAACCGTTTTCGAGATCACCGCGACCAGCTCGACTCTTTGCGCCGAGGCAAAGCACGCGGCGGCGAGGAACGAAGAGAGAATCGTCTTAGGGCTCATAGTATCGGCTCGTGGGGTCGTTCGGGTTTAAGGATGCGGATGCCAGAGAAGCGCCCGACTGGAAGATGGCGTAAATCGACGGCAAAATCGTTAGCGTAGCGAATGTGGACACAATCAGACCGCCGATCACCGCGCGGCCGAGAGGAGCGGATTGTCCACCGCCCTCGCCGTAGCCGACTGCCATCGGGATCATGCCAAAGGTCATTGCGGCGGCAGTCATCAGGATGGCGCGCAGGCGGCTGGCCGCTCCTTCGCGCGCGGCTTCTAGCAGAGGTTTTCCTTCGTGGCGTGCGCGCTCGGCGAACGTTACCAACAAGATCGAGTTGGCTACGGCGATTCCGATGGCCATGATCGCGCCGAGGAACGATTGGATGTTCAGGGTCGTGCCAGTGAAGCGGAGGAGCAGAAGCGTGCCGCAGAGCGTGGCCGGAATCGTGAGGATCACCGCCAGCGCCAGCCGCAGGGACTGGAAATTCGCGGCTAAGAGCAGGAAAATCGCCGCGACGGCAAGCGACAATCCGAGCTTCAATCCCGACACGGTCTGTTCCAGCGCCGGGATCTGGCCACGATATGTGACCGTGACGCCGCGCGGCGGCGTGCCCGCCTTGGCGACCGCGTCCATCAGTTTCGGAGCGGCTTCACCTAACGTGATGCCGTGCAGGTTCGCGGTCAGGCTGATCACGCGCTGGCCATTATTTCGCTCGATCAGCCCCGGCATCGTGCCGGGCTTCATCGAGGCCATGTCCTCGAGCCGCGTATCGCCGTTCCTTGTCACGGGCAGGCCACCCACCGCATCCACGCTTTGCAGTCCATTCTGCGGCAGCTCCACCTGAATTTGGAAGGCGTTTCCGGAGGCCGGATCCCGCCAGTAATTGGGCTGCGTGAATCGCGACGACGATGTAGCCGGAACCACGGAGCGAACCACGTCGGCCATGGTCAAGCCGAACTGGCCTGCGCGCTCACGGTCGATGTTGATGTCGAGCGTCGGATAATCCACCGCTTGCGCGTATTGCAGATCCCGCAGGAATTCGAGTTTCGCGATCTGCGCCTGGATCTTCTGCGCGAACGCATAATCGTCCTGCAAGCTGCGGCCGAGTACGGCTACTTCCACAGGCGTGGGCGAGCCGAAGCCCATCACCTGACTGACGATGTCGGCGGCTTCAAACGAAATCTGCGTGCCGGGCAAATCTTTCCGCAACGCTGCGCGGAGACGTTCCCTCAGTCCTTCGCCGCGCGCGGCATCCCGCTTCAGGGCGACTTGAATAATGCCCTCCTGAGGTCCGCTGGTGAACAGATGAATCAGGTCGACCGGGTAGCTGGAAGGAACTACGCCGACGAAGTCACTGGTAATTGAAATCTTATCCGCTCCGGCCTCCTGGCGGATCGTGTCGAGCGCGCGCAAGACAATACGCTCCGTTTCTTCGACGCGCGTTCCGGTTGGCGCACGCAAGCGGATGCGCAAAAGCGCCGCGTCGCCGCCGGGGAAAATTTCCGTCCCCAGACTCGGCAGCAGGGAGTAGAGGCCCGTCACCGCGGTTGCCAGATAAATCGCCGCTAACGGCCACCGCAGCCGCAGGACGAAGTGTAAGTACTTTTCGTACAGACCCCGCAACCAGTCAAAAAATCCGCTTTCCCCTGAATGCTCCCGCAACAGCCAGGTGGAAAAGACGGGTACCAGGCTGCTCGACAGCAGATACGAGGCGATCATGGCGAATCCAACCGCCAGCGAAAGGGGCACGAACAGCTGACGGCTCACACCCACCATGAAGAACGACGGCACGAACACGGCAAGGACGCAGAGCATCGAAAGGAGCCTGGCGAGGGCCGTTCTCTGCGCGGCGTCGAAAACCGCCCGCGCCCGCGAGATGCCGGGCCGCAGATGCGTGTGAATATTTTCAATTTCCACCGTCGCCTCGTCCACCAGCACGCCCACCGCCAGGGCCAAGCCGCCCAGCGTCATGATGTTGATCGTCTGCCCGGCGGCCCACAGGAAGATCACCGCGGTGAGCAGGGCAAAGGGAATGTTCAGCACGACGATCAGCGCGCTGCGCCAATCGCGCAGAAAAATCAAAACCATCAGGCCGGTGAGCGCGATACCCAACATCCCCTCGTTGGCGAGATTGCGAATCGAATTGGTCACGTACGGCGATTGATCGAACTCCAGGCGAACATCGACGTCTTCGGGCACCGCTTTCTTGAACGTGGGAATTGCCGCCTTCACCGCGTTGATCACCGCCAAAGTAGACGCGTCGGAGCGCTTGGTCACCGGAATATATACCGTGCGCTTCCCGTTCACGTGCGCGTAGGCCGTGATCAGATCCGTGCCGTTTTCAATGGTCCCGATGTCGCGCAGATATACCGACGCGCCCGCCTTGGGCCGGATCGGCGTCTTTAGTAGTTCCGTCAAATCGCCGCCCAGTGCGGCATTGGTGCGCGCGATGCGGTTTATCGTCCCCGTCCACATGTTGCCGGACGGCATCACTAGGCTCGACGTACTGACCGCCGAAATCGCTTCGTCGGGAGAAACTTGATACTGACGAAGTTTGTCGGGATCGAGCGTAATGACGATGGTGCGCTGGTTTCCACCAAACGGAGGCGGCGCGGAAACGCCGGGCAGCGTAGCGAATAGCGGTCTGACTCGATTCAACGCGTAATCCTGCAACTCTCCCTGGCTATGCGCCGAACCGTCAAACACCAGTTGGCCGACCGCGACGCTGCCTGCATCGAATCGGGTGATGAATGGAGGCACGGTTCCCGGAGGCATGAACGCTCGCGCGCGATTGACGTAGCCTACGGTCTCCGCCATGGCCTGATTCATGTCCGTGCCTTCGTGGAACAGCAGCTTCATCAGCGCCGCGCCCTGAATGCTCTTGCTTTCCACGCGCGAAATCCCGGTGATGTAGAGGAAGTGATACTCGTAGTAATAAGTGATGTAGCCTTCCATCTGGGCCGGATCCATGCCGCCGTACGGCTGCGCGACGTAGATCGCCGGATCGCCCACCTGCGGGAAAATATCCACGGGCATGCGCTGCAGCGCGAGCCCGGCGCATAGAGCGACGGCCACCAGGGCCACGACGATGGTGATCGGACGGCTGAGGGCAGCTATTACGAGGCGCATTATCTGCCCGCCTCCGCGATGAAGGGCCGAAGGTCGCCGGCGGCCATCGCCAGTCCGGACAAGGCTCGCCACACGGTCAGACGCGCCAAAGCGTCGTCGATTTCGGCCCGTGTGAGCAATCGCTGCGCGTCGGCCACCTGATCAATGGTGCCAAGGCCGGATTGATAGCGGGCGCTAGCCTGATCGAGCGCGGTTCGCGCGGCCGCAACCTGCAGAGGCGTGTTCTCCGCCGTGGCCCGAGCCCCTCGCAACTGCGCCTGCGCGATGTTCCAGTGCGCCTTCAGTTCCGTGACGATCTGATCCGTGCGAGCCCCCTGCGCCCGGATGGCGGCCGATTGCGCGGCTTCTTTGGCGCGAATCGACACCAGATCCATGATCGGAAACGTCACCGTAAATCCAAGAGCGAAATTGGCATAGGTCGGAGCCATGCCATTCAGGCCGCCCAACAACGCACCGCTGGTTTCCGCGCCGGTGCCGCGGGCGTACACCGAAGCTTGGAGCGAGAATTTCGGGAAATAGGAACGCTCCAGCGCCCGCAATTGTGCGCGGGCCTGTTCCACGGTGGCGTTTTGTTCCGCAACCGCGGGATTTCCCGACACCTCGGGTGCCAACGCATCTTGTGACGAAGGCATCCTGAGCAGCGCGGGAGTGGAGATTGCCACCTGCCCCGGCGGCAGGCCCACGAACTGGGCCAGCGTCGCCCGAGCCACGTCCACCGCCTGCCTCGCCTGAATCCACTGCGTTCGCGCCGCCGCGAATTCCGCCTGCGCGCGCGAAAAATCGGCGCCGGGACGCAGTTGCGAGGTGGTGAGCGCCTCCGTGGTCCGCAACACCGTCTCCGCACGATCCACGCCGGCCTGCGCGGCGCGCACCAGTTCCTCCGCTGCGGCCAACGTTAGATACGAATCCACCGTCGCCGAGGCCACTTCAAACCGCGTGCGTTTCACTGCGGCCTCGGCCTGCGTTTTCGCGGCCTCCGCGGTTGCGACATTGGCCTGGCGCAGGCCGAAATCGAACGGCTCCCAACTGGCGAGCACGCCCAGAGTGCTACCCCACGCCGTTCCCGAGTTGTTCGTCCCCAGTACCGGACCGGACATGGAGGGAATTACGTTCTGTGGCAGTAACATGCCGAAGACGTTGTTTCGCGTGGCACGATTTTCCTGTGCCAGCGCGTCGACGCGAGGCAGATAAGCCGTCCGCGCCAGGCGGATCCCTTCCGCCACCGCGTTCATCTGCTCCTGCGACACGCGGATCGACGGATAACTTTTCGATGCAGCCTCAACGGCCTGCTCCAGCGTCAACTGTTGCGCGGCTAGTCCTATGCAGGTCGCAAAGAAGAGAGCCCAGCGCATCATTCGCCCTCCAACAACTCGTGAAACAGCTCTCGGACTTTGCCTTTGGCCGCAGCCAGCACCTTCTTGCCCAGTGGAGTGGCGCGATAGACTCTCCGCCTCGACTTCCCGTTGGCTTGCTCGCGGGATCTCAAATATCCCTTCTTTTCCAGCCTTTGCAACAGCGGATAAAGCGTCCCGGGGCTGATGCGGTAGCCGTGCCGGGACAACTCCTCGATCATCCCTAACCCGAAGATCGGCGCCTCCGCGGCGTGGTGCAGAACATGCAGGCGGATCAGGCCGGAGTAAAGCTCGTGATCCCCCGCCGACCCAGCAGCATCGATTATCGTTTTCGACATTCGATTACGAACATCGAATTATGCCACCGATTGCACGGCTTGTCAATGAGACCCGGCGCGCCGCCTACCGTTGAGGCTGCTGATTCGGTAATCTCGACTTGTAACCAGCCACACGCTGGCGTCGGCTGACGAAAGGAGCAAGACCATGAAGATCGGAATCATCGGCGCGGGGAACGTTGGAGGGACGCTCGGCACGCGTTTGGCAGCGAGCGGCCACAAGGTCGTGTTCGCGTCGCGCACGCCGGACTCGGAGAAGATGAAGCAACTGGTGGCTGAAGCGGGTCCATCGGCGAGCGCTGGGCCAGTCGCTGCCGCTGCGGCCGCCAGCGACGTTCTGCTGCTCTCCACCCCCTGGCCGGCCGCCGAGGAGGCCCTGAAGGATTGTGGGGATATTACCGGCAAAATCGTAATCGACGCGACAAATCCGTTGCTGCCTGGCTTGGATGGCCTCTCTTTCGGCACGACCACTTCCGCCGGAGAGAAGGTCGGGGCCTGGGCCACCGGCGCGAGGGTCGTGAAGGCCTTCAATACGGTGGGCTACAACATCATGGCAGATCCGGGATTCGACGGCGGCCGCGTTACCATGTTCTATTGCGGCGACGATCCACCGGCCAAATCAGTCGTCAAAGGACTCATTGAGGAGCTTGGGTTCGAGGCGATCGATGCCGGTCCGCTGAAGCAATCTCGTCTGCTCGAGCCCTTCGCCCTCCTTTGGATTACGCTTGCCTACGCTCAAGGCTTCGGACGGGAGATCGGGTTTGGATTTCTGCGCCGGGGAGTCCACGGCTGAGCCGAGCCTACGGCGTTTGGCTGGACACTCGGAATTTCTTCAGATTGCCCTCATTCTCGAAGAAGTAAACATTTCCCGCCTTGTCGATGCCGATCTTGGCGTCCGCTTTGTCCACTTCCTTGCCGCTAACAGGATCGGTCGCCATACGGCTCTTGGCGTCCTCGTTTAGTTGCTTGACGCACATGTCACAGCACCCGTAGTATTTCTTTCCGTTCACCACCACTTCCTTTTGCGGCGAGTCAAAGTGCTTCTTGTTGATGAAGCAAACGTACTTTGCGTTCACCTCTTTCACTTTCTCTCCGCCGGACGCCGCAAGGGCCGGAGTGGCAACCATCGCCGCAATCAAGGGAAATAACAAAAATTCTCTTCTTAGCGCCATACGTCAGACCTCCGTATCTTCCTTGCACACTATGTGCCGAACAAATGAAGGCAATAAAATCATAGAGTTCCGCCCGGGGATCCGGTCCTGTTTGCGCCAAATCCCCCACCAACGGCGCGGAAATGCCGGCTCATATTTCAATCCAGACTTCCGAACGTACTCAACCGGATCCTTTGATGGGACAGCAAGGGTTACGACAAGGAGTATTCGAAGCGTTAGCGGCTGTGATCCATGGATGCGGGAAGGCCGAGTGCAGCTCGCGCCTCACCGGCGGCGCGGTCCAGTGCGTCTTGCAGTTGCTGCCGGGCTTTTTCGAGAGAAGCCTCGTCTTCAAACGCCGGGAACCACAGTGGTTCCCCACAGGCGACCGCGATTCGCCCATATGGCAGAGGATTTCGGGCTTCGTCCCATTTGTGGCGTTCGAAGACGGAGGGGCTGCAAGCCGCGCCAACCGGAATGAGCGACATACCCGCGGCCGATGCCAGCGCGACGGCGCCAACTCTGGCAAAAAGGGGCGGTCCGCCGCCATCGGGGGAGATCAGGGCCGCGCCATCGTTCCGCACTTCGCGCGCGATCTTCATCAGAGCTTTCCAACCGCCGTGCTCCGCGTCCCCTCGAACGATCTCGAAGCCAAGCCACCGGCAGAATAGAGCAACACAATCGCCTCTCCCGTCGCGGGAGACCATGAGCTTCACCGGCATGGCTGGTCTCCGGGCATTAAACGCAACCAATAACGACGGGGCACTGCCGTGCCAGATCGCGAGCACCGACCCTGGCGGAAAATTGGGCCATCGGTAGCTGCCCACGGTCACGATCTTGGCTGTCGCGCGAACGGCGCGCGCATACCCGTACAACAACAGCGCCAGAATCCTGATGGTGATCCAGTGGATGGGTGGCAGGTAGCGCCGCATGAAAGCGATGGCGGCATCTGTGATCCTTGTGACGCGATTCCTTCCGACTTTGTGAAATACCGCCGAGGAAATCGTGGCCGAGTGCCGGCGCAAGGCGCTCAGCCGGGCGATCTCCTCCGCGGAGTCCCTCGGCCGGTCCGGGTACAATGGAGAGTGAGGACTGTTTTGCATCAGCTTCGATCTCGCCGTATCGGTTTGGCTCTCAGCGGCGGCTCCGTGCGCGGGCTCGCCCATATCGGCGTCCTCAAGGCTCTTACAGAAGCTGGTATCAGGCCGGCCGTCATCACTGGGACCAGCGCAGGAAGTCTGATCGGCGCGATGTTCGCCGCCGGCATGGAATGGGGCGAAATTGCTGCGCTGGCGCGCGAGACGTTTTGGCCCAAGCTTCTGCACGGAGAGACACTCGAGCGCTTTTGTGCCGAACACCTGCCCGCGAGCTTCGCCGAGCTGAAGCTTCCTTTCGCTGCCATCACGACCGAACTGCCGGCGAGGCGGACGATGGTCATCAGGGAAGGCGAACTTGCCTCCGCCATCAGCGCCAGTTGCGCTTTGCGCGGAGTGCGGCGCCCCGTCCAACGCGAAGGAAAGCGGCTCAAGGACGGTGGGATTGCCTGTGTGTTGCCCTCGGAAGCGTGCCGGGCCCTGGGCGCGGACTTCGTCATCGGGTCCGATGTCTGGGAACTCAGCTCCCTACTGCGCAGCGTGGGCATCGATCCTCATCATCCCCGGGCACACCGCACGTACCCTTCCCATTATTATTCCGCGGTTCTTGACACCGATCTTCTTATCCATCCCAGGGTACCTCTTGCAGGCTATCTTCCTGGAACGGACGCGATCCAGCGCATGATTTCCGCCGGGGAGAGCGCCACCCGGCGCGCCCTTGGTACGTTCACAGCGCAAGCCGCCTGATTACGCCGGTCCAGCCGCCGCGAGGATTCCGACACGTAAATGTGACATAATGTTTTTTCTATCGCGTAATCCAGTTGGTCGCGCCAGCGTCAAATCGAAGCCATGCTTGTCAAGATTGTCTGGCAGCCACACCGCTTATTATCGAAACGTACCGGGCGCGAGCGCGTCATCCCGAGGTCTGCCAAACGGATATATCGGCGGCTCTTCGCCGGGATCGCCCTGCTTCTGGCGATTTCACTGGTGGGCGTCAAGGGCTGGACCTGGTGGTCGGCGAAAAAGGAACTGTGGCAAGCGAACGCTTTGATCGACGCGGCTCGCTACTCGGAAGCCGTGCAAGTTCTCACGGAATCCATTCGCTGGAACCCCAGCATGAAGTTGTATCGCTTGCGAGCGGTAGCATACGGCAAGCTGGGCGATGAAGCACGGCAGATGGCGGATCTTGAAACAGTGATTAGCCAGGAACCCGGAGACGGTTGGGCGTACCGGTTCCGCGCGGAGATATTCACAAAGCATCTTGACTATTCGGCGGCTGTGGACGACTTGAACAACGCACTTCGTCTATCGCCCAATTGGATCGAGGGGTACTCCATTCGAGGCGAGACTTACAAGAAGATGGGCCAGTTGGCGGATGCGCTTGATGACCTGAACATGGCCGTCGCCCTCCAGCCTCTTCCAGAGAATTACTATAAGCGTGGTGTTGTGTTGGCGCTAAGGCGGGATTACCGAAAAGCGATTGCTGATTTTACGATTGCCCTCAGCCTTAATTCGCACCTTGCGGACGTATACCGCGCCCGGGCGAACGCGCTGGAAGGCATCGGCGACACAGAAGCCGCTCAAGCGGACCTGGAGCGTGCCGCGTCAGCAGCTCCCTGATTCGACTCCAGTGGGCTGCGGCCCGGCAAAAGAGCCCCTCAGCGGTTCTTTTTTCGTTAGAGAGAGACAGTAACTCGTATGAAGGTGGCCGGTATGAATGTCCCGGCGTCCTTGCTCTTGTTCTGCGAGTTCGCCAATTCCACAAGTTGGTTGTGGAGTTCCTCGGCCTTCCCGTTTTTCTGCGCCGCTTCGACAGCGTTCATAGTCGGTCCATAGAATCTCTCAAATAGCTCGATGAACTCTGTTGGGCTTTTTTCGGACGAGGCAAAGTAGTACGTGTCCTTTACCATGGAGATATTCTCCTTAGGCACTCCTGCCTGGCCAAAGCGCTCTATGATGTGAGTCTCCACACCCCACGTCATGGGACTGACAAAGCCTTCTGGCGGTGGAGGCGTGAAAGCTGAGCTGATCTTCAGCACCTGCGATACGAACGTCGGATCATTTGGAATCCAGTTGCCCATTACGATGCGGCCGCCGGGTCTCGTCACGCGCACCATCTCCTTGGCGACATCGAAGGGCTTGGGCGCAAACATGGCGCCAAACACGGAAAGGGTCATATCAAACGAATCGTCGGCAACGCCCTCCAAATTGCAAGCATCTCCTTCTTGAAACTTCAGCTGCCTGAGACCTGCTTGCGTGGCTCGTTTGTTCCCGGCTTCGACGAGGTTCCGGGCAATGTCAATTCCAGTGACCTCCGCGCCCGTTCGTGCCAACGGGATCGCCGTGGTGCCATCTCCGCAGCCGAGGTCCAGAACTCGCACCGGCGGCGTGATCGGGATGGACTGAATGACCGCCTCGCCGGAATGACGCATGAAAGCGGCGATTTCGGTGAAGTCGCCTTTTTCCCACAGTGCTTTATTCGGATTCATAAAGTTCCTTTCCTTCGGGACTCGCCCGTCACCAGACCTGCGGGCCATCCTTCAGAGCTACAATTGTGCGATGGCTTTGCCGGTACGACCATGCCCGCGCGTCGCCATAACTTGCTCCAACGGCTTGCGGAGGCCGATCGCTTTGCCGGGAAGCCAGGGAACTTTGCAGATAAGCCAGAGGAGCGAATGGACGCGTTCTCGCAAATCCTGAGTGGAGTCAAGCTCAACGGCGCTGTTTACTTCACCGCTGAGTTCTCGGCTCCCTGGGGGTTTTCGACACCCGCGTCGAATATGATGGCGGCGAAGCTCGCTCCGGGGGCGGAGCACCTCGTGCTCTACCACTTGCTCCTCGAAGGCGGGGCCGTCGTCGAGATGCCAGATGGACAGCGCACCGAGCTGAGCCCCGGCGATGTCGTCATCTTTCCGCACGGAGATCCTCACCATATGTACAGCGGGAAAGGCGCAACCCGGCCATTCCCGAACTACGGAATCACCGCGAAAATCAAATCGCACGACTTGAGTCCATTACGCGCCGGCGGCGGTGGTGAAATTTCTCGGTTTGTGTGCGGGTACATGACTTGCGACCCCTACGTCAGCCGCCCGATACTAAGCGGACTTCCGCCTGTTTTTAAGGTCAACCTCCGGACCGATCGTTCCGGCCACTGGCTGGAGAATTCCATCCTGCACCTGGTGGAAGAAGCAGCTTCGGGACGCGTCGGCAGCGAAGCGATGCTCGCCAAACTCTCAGAAGCCTTGTTCGTTGACACCCTAAGGCGCTACGTTGCCGGTTTGCCGGAACAACAGACAGGGTGGCTCGCGGGAACGCGCGATCCGATCGTGGGGAAAAGCCTCGGATTGCTGCATAGCCGAGTGGCGCATCCGTGGACGATCGCGGACCTCGCGGACCAGGTGGGTATTTCACGATCCGCTCTCGTGGACCGCTTTACGCGATATCTCTCCGAGCCACCCATGACGTACTTGACCCGCTGGAGGCTTCAATTGGCCGCGCGATCGCTCGAAAGGACCTCGCGAGGGGTGGCGGACATCGCTGCCGACGTCGGATACGAATCGGAAGCGGCGTTCAATCGCGCATTCAAGCGTGAGTTCGGACGGCCTCCAGGCCGATACCGGAGCGATCACAAGAGTGCGCCCCTTCAAGAACTCCAGCGAGCACTGTGAACTGCGTCTAGATCGGCCGTCGCATCACGGGAAGGCTCGGGCCCGACACGTGCGCACACTATGGTGTCTGTTTCAGACCGCTCGCCAGGCGCCGGGCCGATGGCCGCCGAAGCCCTGCGAGTCGCTTGTTCCCGATAGGATTCGGTCCTCGGGGTCAGCGAATGACCTGTCGATTGTGCGCCGCAATAGTGCCATCTCTTTGTGGAGCGTCACTGCTCGCTCGGCAGGGAGGACTTGCACGAGCTGTTCGAACATCGCCTGGAGTCGCCGCGTCACTTGGGGGTTGGGGCCTCCGTAGGTCCGGATTTCGGTCACGGCGAGACTGACGAAATCCCCCCAGGAAGGCGTCGGGAATACGAGTCGCACGTGTCCGGGCGAACCGGGACCGGTGGGATCACGGACGATACCGGACTCGAGCTGTCTTTGCCCGAGCAAGTGCAGGAGATGATAGATCTGATCGACGGCCAGAGCCCCCGTAGTGGGGTCATTGATGGCCGGGGAGAGGGCTTTGCTGGCGATGTCCACCAGTATGCGAAATCCGAAGGCAGGATCCTTTTCCAGAGCGCGCTCGGGCCCCAGTGCGACACAGCGGCGCAGGCTGTCGACCGGCGCGGCGCCTCTTCCACTACCGTACAGGCGAAACATGTCTTCTCCTGTAGCCAGAAAATCGCCCACCTCTGGAACCAATTCAATCGTGCAGTTCACGCTCCGGGCGATTTCCACCAGTCCGATTGCATCGAATGCAAGGACCACGCCCGAGCGTCCGCTGTGCGTGATCGTCCTAGGCGGCGAGGAGCTAAGATCCGGAGGGAGTTCTTGTCCCACTTCGTGTGAGAACGGGGCTGGATAGAGAGCCTGAATCACCGCACGAGTATCGCCCGCCACTCCAGTGAGGATCATGATGGGCCGGAAAGACTGACCTGCTTTCTGGATGAAGTAAAGAAACAGTGCAATGCTCAACAGGCTCGAAAGGACGGCGACCAACACGGGAAGCTGAGGGACACGGTCTTCGATCCGTCCCAGGGCCGCCAACGTATAGGTGAAGGAGAACACAAAAACACCCAGCGTCAGCTTGGTAAGACGGCTTTCCAATACACGGGCGATGATCCTCGGAGAGAGTTGGCCACTCGCGATTTGGACTGCGAGCAGGATGATGCTGAAGGCAAAAACAATAAATGTCAGGAGTGACGACGCAAGCGCTCCAACGACGACCCTTGATCCCTCGATTCCGAAATCCAAAAGCGCCCAACGCGTACGGTCGTCGATCGCGCGGACGACGGGAGCCACGAGCATCGCCGCCAGCATGCACGCGATCGGCACGGCGCAGAGCGACGACTGTAGGAAGGTTCTGAGACGGTGGCGGAGAATCCAGCTCATGGCATGACTTTATTCCTGGCGGCGACGTCCACCTGAGGGCAATTGTATGACCCCGTCAGCAGAGGGGGCTTCATTCAGCATGCCCGCCATCAACTTCATCGCTGAGTCGATATGACGGAAGAACGATTTGTAGCCGGCGCACAGATAGTTGAGCCCGGGCTCGCCATCCGGAGTGGTGATGAACCGGTTGCGCGGACACTCGCCATAGCAAGCAAACAGCACGTCGCATTCGCGGCAATAATTGGGCAGACTCGTCAATTTGTGGTGCCCGAAGGCACGCTGCATCTCCGAAGCCGCCAACTCCTCCATGGGTGTCTGCTGGATATTTCCCAGTAGATAGCCGGGGTTGACGTAGTGAACGCAGGAATACAGGTCGCCATTGTGTTCCAGTGCGAGAGCGTCGCCGCAAGTGGGCGAGAAGATGCACAAATTGTGCTGTCCCATCCAGCTTCCAAGTGCAGCGTCAAAGGTCTCAACGAACACGCTTCCGACGTCATGCCGCACCCACTCGTCGAAGATGGCGATAAGGAAGCGGCCGAACTGCTCCGCTCCGACGGACCGTTCCGTTACGAGGCTGGTGCGTTGCATGTGAACGGGCCGATTCCCACCTCGCCGGCCTAGGTCGGCCAGGGGAAGGAAATCCTCGGTGTTCCGCTCGACAAGTGGGATGAATTGAATGCGCTGGGCCTGTAGCTCGTCGCGGAAGAAGAAGTAAACCTTCAGCGGCTCATCAGCATTCCCGGCGTGAATGGAGCACACGATACTCACGTCCACTTTGTGCTTGCGCAGCAATTCATAGCCCTGTACGGCGTCATCGAAACTCGGCGTGCTGCCCTTCTTGCCATGGTGCGCGTCATGCCCTTCTTTCGGACCGTCCAAGCGGAGCCCAATGAGAAAGTTATTCTCTTTGAAGAACGAGCACCACTCGGCGTTGAGGAGGGTTCCGTCGGTCCGCATCGTATACAGGATGTTCTGCCCCCGATGCCGGTACTTTTCCGCATATTCGACAGAGCGCTGGAAGAAGGCGAGCCCCATGAGGATCGGCTCGCCGCGATGCCATGCAATCGTGACGTCTTGTGATTGATGTGCGTCCAGGAACTGCTGAATGTAAGCCTCCAGCACTTCGTCGGACATGCTGAGCCGTCCGCCCAGGTTGAAGGTAGCACTTGTGGGATTCACCAGAAGCTGAAATGGTCGAGGCTTTGAATTCATGGTCCTCCCTCTCGCGCTGAACTTGCCCTTGCCACGATCATCGCCGGCGTCTCGCCGGGTAGGATGACGGCTCCCGGCGGTCGACTTAGAATATTTCTCTTGCCCGGTGAGTAAGGAAGGGTGAAATGCTTGACAGCCGGATCTGAACCGGCGTCGAAACGTACTGAATCCGCTGAATGGCGGCTCACCTTCGGTCATGAGGCTTTTGGATTTTGCGCGTAGGTCGCTTAGTCGCGCCCGGCAAGACTTGCGTGGCGACCAGCATCTGGCCGAACTCGGCGCCGCCGGCCTCGTACCGCTACTCGTTGCACACGAGGTGCGGAAGGCAGGGTGAGAACTGGCCCGTCGACAGCAGCATTCGCTTCAGAACCAACGGATCAGGACGAGAGACGGGCGGTGCGTGTCCCCCAAAGGGGGACACTTCCACCACAAACTGCCTACTTCTTGGGCGGAGGATATTTCTTGAGCAGCTTCTCCGCGGCCTTTGCCATATTCTTTTTCTGCTTGTCTGGCTTCGCCTTAGGGTCAAGCGTTTTGGTGGCACTCCCCCGCCAAATCAACTTCTTGGTCGCAGCGTCGTACATGTCCAAGTCAACCGCGCCAACGACAATTGTCGATGTTGTGGAAGTGGTGAAGCCTCCCCCACCGCCATAATAACCACCTCTCCATCCCGGACCGTACGCATAGCCGGAATCGAAGGTAGTCAGTTCTTTCTCCTGCTGGGTTCCGAACTGGTAAACGATTACCAGGTCGGAGGAGTCTCCGGCGACCCTTTGCAGCCCTTTCTTGGCGAGTTCTGCATCAAAGGCGGCGCCCATCTGACTCAGGGTGAGTTGATCCAACTTCAGGGAATTCGGATGCTGGGCCCATCGGTAGGTCTTGTACTTAGTGAAGTCGGCGCTGGGATCGAAGTTATAGCGTATGTCTTGAGCGAGCGCTACCCCTCCTAGACAGAGCGTCAACAGAAATGTAAAGCTCCATGCTTTCTTCATCGGTGATTACTCCTATTCAGATATCAGGTCCTAATCGTAAGGGCCCTTACGATCTCGCCGGCAATGATGCTCGTGGCCTCTCATTCGGCTTTCTTTATTCTTCTGGCAGTGCCGGACGTGACTACCCTGCCAGGGTTCAACGGCAGCCGCTAGTCACCCACCTTTTGGCCGATGACTTGGCCGGAGATAACCAACTCCACCCGGCGGTTCTTCTGACGCCCGGAAGGGGTGTCATTGCTGGCGACGGGCATGTCTTTTCCAAATCCCCGTGACGTGATCGCATCGGGGGACAATCCCTGGCTGATCAGGAACTCGCGAACCGTGGAGGCTCGCTGTTCTGAAAGCTTCTGGTTGAACTCATCGCTGCCGGTGCTGTCCGTGTACCCGTCCACCTCCAGATTGAGTCCCGAGTGCGCCAACACAATTCCCGCAAGCTTTGCAAGCTGCAATTCCGTATTGGGACGCAGTTTGTACTTTCCGCTATCGAAGAGAACGTCGGCCATGGTGACGACCAAACCTCGGGGCGTGTCGCGCGTTTCCAGAATCCGATTGAGTTGATCGAGCAACTGCGCGCGCAGGTCCGCAGCCGCCTGCAGCGCCCGTTGAGTCTCGGCCTTGGCGGCCTCTTCCTTTGCCCGCAGCGCGTCAGCCTCGGCTTTTGCCTTGGCGGCGGCGACTTCGCTCTCCGCCTGCATTCTCGCTTCTTTGGCTGCCGCTTCTGCCTTCACCGCAGCCTCCCGGGCAGCGGCCAATTCAGCCTGGTGGCGTGCCTCCTCCTGGAGTCGCGCCTCCTTCGCGGCTGCGTCGGATTTCAATTGGGCTTCCTTGGCTGCGGCGATCTCAGCTTGCCGCCTGGCCTCCTCGTCAGCCGCTCGCTTGGCCGCAGCTGCCTCGGCAGCCGCCTTTTCCTCTGCTTTAGCCTTTGCAGCAGCCGCAGCGGCGGCCCGCTCCGCGGCGATGCGCTCCTGATCCAGCCGCTCCGCTGTCAGCGCGCGGGCGTCCTCGGAGGACTGCGCCGCTTGCCTCGCCAGGGAGACGATTTCCTTGCGATTCGCCTTTCGCGCCAGGGCATTCTCAGCCATCTTCAGCCCGCCGTCGGCCTTGGCGAAGATATCCGGCGCGTATTTCTCAGCTCCGCGCTCTTTGGCGATCTCGACCGCGTTGCGTGCTTCGTACATCTCCAGAGGAACGTTCTTGAGATCCAATGACAGAGCCAAGGGATTGCCCATCTTCTGGTATTGCGAGCGCTTCATCAGCTGGTAGTTGTCGACGACGAAGATCTTTCCCTTCGTATCCTTGCGAATCTCGTTTTCGAGTATTACCATTTCGCTCGGCTGCCGCACCGCGAAATAAGGCTCCGCCGTGACGAATAGCGAGAAGCTCTGCAGCTGGGTGGTGGCTTTCAGTTTGCCGGATCCGTTGTTGTCGAACAGAACTTCGCCCAAATTGATCGCCCGGCCGTCCGGCGACACCGACCAGAGCACATACGTGAGGAATTCGGCCCCCAAAGATGTCGGTGGCGTCAAGTTGCTGACCTCCACCTGCACCGTGGTTATGCCTGGCTTGGCTTCGACTTTCGCCTCACCGGTCACGCGCGGGATCAGCCCGGTACCCTTGAGGTCGACCATGGTTGACCCGCCCTTCACCTGGTACCCAATTGCATTGATAGATCTACCTGTTACGTTGGAGGCAGGCACTTGGGCGGATTGGGCTCCAACGATGGCAGCGGAAAGCAGGAATACCCCAACCACGAGCAGTGGTTTGATGGCATCCCGTGTAGCGGTGAAGTGAGTTTCTCTAGACATGGACGGACTCCTTTGCAGAGTCCAAGATGTCCTGGTTGCCGATTGGGTGTTATTTTATTTTGAGTCCGCGGACCTTCAATCCAGAGAACTTCAGTGCCCCAGCACGACTCCGCGGGCATCCACTTCATGGCCCTTCAGGTCCTGAGGAGCTTTCTGATTCGGCTTGCCGCTCAGCTTCTTGCCAAGATCCGGTCCGAACTCCGCGACGACCGCGCCCAGGGCCCCGAAGAGCATGGCTCCTCCCGCCCTCGAGAAGACAAGCCCCACACCGCGGTCGGAAGAGGGGTAATACGCATTGGAGATAGCGCCCGCTGTGATTGAGCCTAAGACGTTGGAATAATTGAATCTCGAGCCGCCAGCATCGGTGTGGGTGACGAATGCGCTTGCAAGCGCGTGGCCGAGCCGCTTCTTAATACTCCCTGAGCCATCCCGAAAGTAGCGCGGATCCTCCCGCAGCACGCAGGGATACGCATAGCTGGTAAAGAAATTCGCAATGGAGAAATCCGAGAGCGCCACGCCCAGGCGCTTCGCATATCCTTCGGAGCCCTGGCCGTAACTCGGGAGGTTGTTCTGTGCCTGATTTATCCCCGCCTCAAACCCGACGCCAAGGAGGTTGAACGGGTCGCTGGTACTCGCCACGAACAGTCGAAATTTCCCGGAGGGAGTGAGAGGCGGTGCGTCCTTGTTGTTCGTGACCAAGTGGGAAGGGACGACGCCCAGAATGTGCGATGGATCCTTCGGGGTATTACCCGCCTGGCCACCACCCGGTTGATCTTGTCCGGCGGCGGCCGCCGCAATCAGGCAAGTCAGGAACAGTCTCGGCATCCCCCACCTCGCGAATGAGCGATGCTGGGCCGGCCAGGGAGTTCTCCAGGTTTCACCATTGATGTGCTGTTCATAGATTTGAACGGGACGGCGCGTTTTGTCCGAGTTTTTGAACGCGTGCGAAACAAGTCGGCGGTGGTGCTCCGATTCAATGTCGAGTGAAGTCACCACCGCCGTCTCAAGGAACGCCGTCCCGCCGATTCCGAAGAATCGAAGCCAAACTAGCTGACGCGGCTGGGGCGAAGCGCAAAGAACGCGGCCATTGCAACCAAGCCCAGCAATCCAATCAAAGGAACAGGAGACGCCGTGCGAGGTAACTCAGGAGCTTCTGCGGGCACTGGCGCTGGAGGCGGAGCTACTGGAGCAACTTCCTTAGGTGTTTCCACCGGAGGAGGAGGAGCCGCAGCAACCACTGGCGGCGGTGCGGTTTCGGTGATCGGAGCGGTCTTCATTTCCTCAGGAGTCACAGCCGTGGTTGTCGGCACCTCCGTCTTGGCGATAGCCGCGATCTGCGTAGAAATGTTCTTCGGGTATGCGAACTCCTGGCCAAAGTTATCACCAGGATAGAACCAGGCCCTCAGAGCGGGTGGATTGCCGGCCGGCACCTCCCAGAACAAGAACTCGGTTTTCTCAACAGGTTCCAGCCGGTAGTTCGGGATTGCGAGCACCGTGGTCACCAGGTGCTTTCCGTCCTGATCGAAAACCTGAACGGTGTGCCGATCCGACAGAGAATTAAACAGTTTGAACGTGTAAACTCCCGGCGGAAGAATTGCATTCGGGAGTTGTATCGTCTCCTTGACAGTCAGAATTGTTTTTTTGTCCCACTCATCGGCTTTCGCGATTGGCGCGAATGCCATCGCAGCGGCCAACGACGATAATGCAAGAAATCTTGTTGTACTCAACATTGTCTGTACCTCTCCTCGAATTAGTATGCAGATGAAGTACCAAAGACCTAGGGGTTTGATCGACGCACGTTGGATGATGGTCGTCCACGTGCACGTTACGCAGAGGAAAGGCTTGTATGAACACAATCCTGAGGGGACTCGTGTTTTTCATACCCCGTGGCGTTATCCTCCGGAGCTGCGCCTGTGGCAACCATGGCGAACTTGCAAGTGGCGTTCAGCGGAGAAAACAACGTGCGTACCGAATACCTTGCGATCTGGACTCCGTTCCCTGGCCGGTTTGCGGCATGCCGAAGGAGCGTCTCGAGCAAGTGAGTTGAGGATCGCCCATGCTAATTCTTCCGCCGCTTCCAAACTGGGACACGATACATCCGCTGTTGGTGCACTTTCCCATCGCTTTGCTGCTGGTCGCGCCGCTCTTCATCGCGGCAGCAACAATCCTACGGGAGCCCAGCCGCGCGTTCCCGTTTATGTTGGCCGCGCTGCTCCTTATGGCGTTGGGTACGCTGAGCGCGTTTGCCGCCGTGTCCAGCGGAAAGGCGGCGGGAGAACAAGCAGAAGTTATGCCCTATGCGAGACAGGTGCTGGATCTCCACAGGGAACTGTCAGAAACAACGGCGTTCGCGTTTGCCGCTCTGACGCTGATCTTCGCCTGCATTCTCTTTATGCCGAGGTGGTTGAAGACGGAGCCCACGCCTGCAACCTCCACTTGGCTTCCTTTGTTCTTCCTTCTGTTTTATGCCAGCGGTACCCTCATACTCGCGAACGCAGCGCACCAAGGGGGGCGCCTCGTCCATGAGTTCGGCATCAGAGCGAAGACGGGTGCTGCTCCGTTTTACTCCGGAAAAACAGCTAAGCCGACTGCTCCCGCTCCGCCCGGATCTCATACTTGGTGAGCTTGTAGGCCAGGTCACTCCGCGATAGATGGAGCTTCCTTGCCGCTTCCGCCTGAACACCGTCGCTTGACTGAAGCGCGCGCCGGATCAAGGCCTTTTCCATTTTTTGCAGGAATTCCTTCAGATCCAACGATTCCGGGACCAAGTAGGAGAGATTGCCGTTTACCGCCGCGGGAACATCCTCGGGTACCGAGAGCGGGAAATCTTCCGGCCCGATTTCCGGCGACATAGAGAGGATGATGGCCCGTTCGATCAGGTTCCGAAGTTCACGGAGGTTCCCAGGGAACTCGTACAGCGCGAGTTTCCTGATCGCATCCTGGCTAATCCGCCGTGGCGGCGCCTTAAGTTCCTTGGAGATCTGGCGGCAAAACAACTCGCACAGCCCCGGGAGATCCTCTCTCCGCTGACGCAGGGGAGGTAGTTCGACGGGAACCACGGCGAGCCTGTAATAGAGATCCTGACGAAATTCTCCGACCTTCGCCCGCTCCTCAAGGTCTCTGTGGGTGGCCACCAAAACCCTTACATCGACCTCACGCGGCTTCGTCGATCCGACGCGGAGAATCTTGCCTTCGGTGAGCACCCGGAGGAGTTTCGCTTGCGTGGCCGGGGACATTTCGCCGGCCTCGTCAAGAAAAAGAGTGCCTTCATGGGCCGCTTCAAACAGGCCTTGCCTCATCCGGTCTGCGCCGGTAAACGATCCTTTTTCGTGGCCGAACAGCTCACTTTCGAGCAGTGTCTCCGTAAACCCCGCGCAGTTCACCGGGATGAACGGCTTTTCGGCTCGCTTGCTGCTCTTATGAATGGAACGGGCAACCAGTTCCTTGCCGGTGCCGGTCTCGCCGGTGATCAGGACGGTTGCATTCGTAGGCGCCACGCGGGCGATTCTTTCACGAACCGCGATAATGGCGGGGCTGATTCCGAAGATCTCGGACGAGCCTTCCAGCCGGTCGACCGTCAATCTCAGCAGGCCGTTTTCCCGCCGCAGAGCCGTATGCTCACAGGCCCGAAGGACCGTCGCCCTGACCACATCTGGCTCAAACGGTTTGGTGATGAAATCAAAAGCGCCCTGCCGCATGCTGTCGACGGCGAGTTGCACTGTCGCAAATGCAGTCAGGAAGATCACCGAAAGAGAGGGATCCAGTTCCCGCGCGCAGGCAAGAACCTCGAGGCCCTCGCCATCGAGCATCCTCTGATCGGTGATCGCCGCGTCAAACGTGCCACAGGAAAGATACGATCGAGCTTCGGCGACGCCCGCGGCTTCCGTGACCTCATGTTGATCCTGAGCCAGATTCGACGCGAGAATCTTCCGCATGCTCCTCTCGTCGTCAACGATCAGGACCTTGCTCAAGTGCGCTCCGATACCCCATTATAGGCCGGAAGCCGGATGGAGAACCGCACGGATTCGGATTCGTTCCGCGATAGCACGAGTTCCCCTCCGTGTCCGCGCACGATATTGCGCGCGATCGCCAGCCCCAGGCCTGTGCCCGCTGGCTTCGTCGTAAAGAAAGGCTCAAAGACCCGATCGACCGCTTCACCGGGAATCGGTCCATTGGTGTTTTCGACGTCGATGGTGATGAGGCCGTTAAGCTGTCTTCCACGCAGGGCAACCGCGGCGCCGGAGGGCGACGCCTCGATGGCGTTCATCACAAGATTCAACAGGGCCTGGTGAATCTGGCCGCTATCGATATCGGCGAACAAATCTCCGGGGGCGTTGGTCAGGATGGTCACGGCCTTTTCGCCGGCGTGGGGCCTGCAGAGGTCCCGGACATACGCAACGGAGTCCGCGATGTTTCCCAGTTGTTTAGCCGGCGGTCTGGGCCGCGCATAGGCGAGAAAATCCGTGGTGAGCTTCTCGAGCCGGGAGGCCTCATGGGCAGCGATTTCGCACATCTCGCGGTGCTCGTCCAGGCTCAGACCATTATTCCTGGTCGTGGCTAAGGCGCTCGAGATCATTGCGACCGGGTTGCGGATTTCGTGTGCGATCGCGCTCGACAAGCGGCCGACGGCGGCCAACTTTTCCTCCATCGACAATTGTTCTCTTGCGTGCTCAAGATCCGCTTCCGCGGAGCGGAGATAGCTCACTAAAATCCAGATCAACAGGCCCACGGCTGCATAGACCAGCGCGATCGTCCCCGCCTCCATGTATTCCCTGATCTCTGTTGGAGGGTTGAGACGGAAGTAGTTCCACACCCAGAAAAACTCGAGGACCGTGGTGGAGAACAGCACCGTCAGCAGTCCGCCAAACGAGAATCGAAATGCAGCTTGCAGGACGGGAGCAATTAGCAAGGCGAAGTACTGTATGTCCTGCCGGTATGACAGCATCGCCAGCGCAAACGCGACGCCCATGTTCAGCACGATCATGAGCCAGGTCAGGAGGACCATGCTCAAGGGGCTCAAAAATCTCGTCTTTTGGAGCCAGATCAGCTCGATCGTGTTCAGCAGGAATCCAATCGACAGCGCGACAAACAAGGTGGGAGGCGGTTCACCGAAGTACCCGGGAAACACAGCGTGGACCAGCAACAAGATGGAGAGGACAAAGAGATTCAGGAAGATGAAACTAGTCTCCTGGCGCTGGAACGACCGGAAGTCCGGCGCCAGGAGAGTCGATTCGTGAATCAGTTTTCTCAGCACCTTCGCCATCAGCATACAGCATTCTGTGCGAAGTGTGAGTGCCTCGGCCCGCGCGCTTTCGAAAAGCAGACTAGCTCCAGAGGACATGGAGCTCCTGGCGCGCCAGTATGCGATGAACTTCCATAATCCTCCTTATTTAAGGATGGCCAGTTCGTCGAGCGTTATTTACTCCCTGGCAATCCAGCGGCCAATGCAACAATCACATGACGCGTGCCCCATTCTTGTCCAAGGAATTGAACGGTGAAGCTCGCTCCGTCCTAACTCTTGAACGCCTCAGATCCCCATGCCATTGATTAGCCGTGGGGCGGTTACTGGTACTCAACGTGCCTATCTAAGGCGGAACACCGATCACGAAAGAGACGTGATTGACGGCTTAGAGAGTTCTGGCGCCAAACATCGGAGAGATCGCCGCAGAGCGCCTCGGACGGAGAGCCACTAAGTCGTTCTTGATGGAAGCGGCGTAAGCATCAGGAACGGTGTCGGCACGGATCTAGGCGGAGCGAGCCATGGCTCGCCGGCAGGCTCTGGTCCGGCCGGCAAATTTAGTCGGAGGAGTTCGCGCGGAGAAATGACTCCGCGCGATCAATTTCAACGATCTTTCACTGAAGCCTCGCCACGTTTACGAGGCTCTCAAGGTTGTAGCCAGAAAAAGGGGAGATTTATGATTGCCGGAGGCGCGGTTCGCCAGCGAGATCTAAGCGCGATAGAAGAGTGTCAAACCCAGGTGGCGCCCGGCGAGGATGCCCTCGTCAAGTCGGCGCAAAAGGGGAATCAAGAGGCGTTCGGCCAACTGCTCCAGCGTAACCAGCAGTTCTGCATGGGGAAGGCGTATGCAATTCTGCGGAATCACTACGACGCGGAAGATGAAGTGCAGGCCGCGTGCGCGAAGGCATGGGCGCACATTAGCTCATACCATGGTCACGGGACGTTTTCTGCTTGGATCGGCCGCATCGTGACCAATCAATGCCTGATGCGTCTCCGCAGGTCGAAGCTTGCGCCAATGACCTCATTAGACGAGTCATTTGGCTCCGAAAATTCGTCTCGGGAAACTCCGTATCGGTTAGAAGCGATCGATCAGCGGGAACTCCCCGAAGACGTCTTCGGAAACGCAGAGCTGGCAGGGGCGCTCGCCAAAGAAATCCACTGCATGCCTCCTATGCTCCGGCACGTTCTGGTGATGCGGGATTTGCGGCACATGCCAATTGCAAGCATCTCCGCATTATTGAACGTCAGCATACCCGCCGCCAAGTCCAGATTGGTTCGCGCCCGCGCGGAACTGCGACTGCGAGTGATGAAGCACTTTGGAGCTACCGGCCACACGGCATTGCTCCGGAAACCCAATCTAAGGGCAGCGGCTTACGTACGCGGAGTTTAAGGCTGTGGCTGGCCGCGTTCGCTCTTTCGGAAGAAGCGGCGCATGTTTCCATTTTATAAAATCCTATTTCCAGCCGATTTCTCGAAACGCTGCGAAGGAGTTGTTCGAGCCGTCCGCACGATGGCGCTCCAATTCGACGCCGAGGTGACCGGGCTCCATGTCACCGAAGTCCCCACCGCCGGCAGTGCCCGCGAGGCGCTCACCTCGAGAGCCCGAGACAAGATGGAGCGTTTGATCGCCGAACAACTGATGGATTGCAAGGTGGTTCCTTCCGTCGAACGAGGCGATCCAGCCCAAACGATACTCAGCTATGCACGCAGTGGAAATTATGATCTTGTGATGATGCCCACTCACGGCTACGGCCCGTTTCGGCGATTCCTGCAGGGCTCGGTCACGGCCCAAGTACTCCACGACGCATCTTGTCCCGTCTGGACTTGCGCACACCTGGAGACTTGGCCGGCCATCGGGGACCTGGGCATCCGAAGCATACTGAGTGCCGTTGACCTCGGCCCGCGCAGCGCCGCGGTACTGACGCAAGCCTCGCAACTGGCCGAGAGATTTGAAGCCAGGCTGACGGTAGCACACCTCGTTCCAGAGGGCTATTGGACGCAGCAGTGGTGGAGAGGCGCGCAACAGCGGCTTCTGGAGCAAATTCAGAAGCTGCTACCCCCGGACGGCCCACCGGCGGAAATCGAGATCGTGGAAGGATCTCCGGCCTCCCTCCTCCCCGACGTGTTGGACCACGCGAATGCCGACCTGGTCGTGATCGGCCGCACTCACTCCTCCGGAAATGCCAAACGCCTCGGCGGAAATGCGTACTCGATTATCGTCACTTCACCTTGTCCGGTCTTAAGCGTATGATCAACGGCGCTGGATCGCGCGCGCCATTTAGACTCGAGCCGACACCTGTTCCTCTACCTCTCGCACACCTGCTTTAGGAAGGGCGGAAGGGGCGACGTAGGTGGTTTGAGCCGGGATCGCGATCTTAGTTCCCGCCTTGTCGACGACATCCATGACCTTAAGCAAGAGTTCTTCCTGAACCTCGAGAAAGTGAGGGAAATCCGCACTAAGAACATAGGCGAAGACTTCCACATCGAGGGAAGCGGCACCAAAACGGAGGAACCGTACACGAACCGAGTGCGGGTCCACAAGTCTATGTGCTGCCAGCATTGCACGGAGGCCCTCTAAGACAGAGCGCATCTGCGTCGCGGTGGTCCCATATTGCAGGCTCAGGAGGGGGTGGAACCAGAACTTGTCGCGCTTGGACAGCTTTTCGATGCTGACAGTCGCGATCTGCCCGTTCGGTATGACGACGACACTTCGATCAAAGGTGCGGATTCGGGTGGAACGTAAGCCGATATCCTCAACTATTCCTTGCGTTTCACCGATTTTTAGAAAGTCTCCGACCAGCATGGCCCGATCGAAAATGATGGAAACGCCGCCGATCACGTTTTCCAACGTCTTCTGCGCGGCGAGGGCTACCGCGATGCCTCCAACGCCGAGTCCAGCCAGCGCGGCCGTCACATTGATACCGATATGGCTTAGCGCAATGAGGATAGCAGCGAACACAACCAGCAGATCAATGGTCCGGCGCACGAGACGTAGCGTGGAAATAGATCCGTTCAGGTTACGGGGCCCCAAACGCAGCATCATCCTCTTCTCCCACCACGCATTAAAATCAATCACGAGCCAGGCAAGAGCCGTGATAGTGAGAATAAAGGCGAGCATCGACCAAAACTGCCGCGCCGTGAGCGGAAGGAGAATGTGGTCGAGCATCCAGCGGATCACCAAGACCACGAGAAGAAGGCGAATCGGCCGGGGCAGGACCTGGGGGGAGGCCAAGGTGGGGTTCTTGCGAATTGTGCGCCACAGAAAACCCACGAACGCGCTTGCAACGCGGTTCAGCAGGCCTGTTAACGCATACACGAGCGGCAATCCCACCAAGACAAAAAGCCATTGAAACAACGGGATCAGCAGGACGGTCGTTTCCGTCAGGAATTTCGGAAGGACCTTCTCCGCGGACACCATGTTTACTTCCTCATGAAGTTCAGGAATAGCATCGAGTGTCTCTTTGGAGAACAACCACACTGCGCTCTTACCCCGAGTAACCCGTTCGACCGTGATATCCACATTGCCTTCCTCGCTGCTGATCGTTCCAACCAGGTCGGTGTTCGGTTTGTTCGGGTAGTACAACGACCCCTCGGGCCGATCGCTGATTTCAGTGAGCCGGGCAGGGAGACGCCGATCCAGGACTTCAGAAAGTTGGCGTGCAAGAACGGCGGCGTCATCCCCGCGGAGTCGCGTGTTCAGGTATTGCGCAGCAGTGTGGTAGTCTCCTTTGCGGGAGGCGGTCAAGAACCCCAGGACGGCGCCTCGAGGCGTGTCGCGGCCGAGGTGATCCGGGGGGGGCGCTGGTGGGGACGAAGCACCCGCCGGACCCTGCGCGCCCAATTGAGCCCAGCAGAGGCCGCCAAGCAGAAGATTGGCTGCGACCAGGAACCTCGTAAATGGTCGGTTTCTCATGGCGGCCTCCCGGATCCTACGTTGGGTCGAGGCTGTCAGCGATGCTCTACCTCTGCTTCCTTGTGGTACGCACGGTGCACGGTACCGGCAAGGAGATCGGCTTGTTTCAAGTGTCCGAATAACTGGATCATGTTCGCCACTGTACCGGTCCAACCGGTCTGATGGCTGGCTCCGAGCCCGGCGCCGTTGTCGCCGTGGAAATACTCGTAAAACAGGATGTAATCCCGCCAGTGTGGGTCGGTCTGAAACTTCTCAGTGCCGCCGTACACGGGACGGCGCCCGTTCTGGTCGCGAAGGAAGGTGCCGATCAGCCGGTTCGAGATCTCGTGGGCAACCTCAAACAGGTTCATCATCTTGCCTGAGCCGGTCGGACATTCCACCCGGAAATCATCCCCGTAATACGAATACAGGTTCAACAGCGAACGGATAATCATAACGTTGGTCGGCATCCAGATGGGACCCCGCCAGTTGGAATTCCCGCCGAACATACCGTTATCCGATTCGGCCGGGGCGTATTGCACGCGAAACTCCTGCCCTCCCGCGTTAAAGATATACGGGTGGTCGAGATGGTAACGAGACATTGAGCGGATTCCGTATGGACCCAGGAACTCGGATTCGTCCAGCATCTTGGAAAGCAACCGGCGATACTTCGTCTCATTCATCAGATCAACCAGTCGCGTTCCGCCCGCGCCATCCTTTAACATCGATTCGAGAGTCAGTGATGCGCCGATTTTGGGATGCAGTTTCAGGAATTTGGCGAGCTTCTCCATAACAGTGGGCATGTGCTTTCTCACTTCCCCACGCATCACTGTTGCGGCGCAGAGCGGTAACAATCCCACCAGGGAGCGGACCTTCAATTTGGTGGCTGTGCCATCGGGCATCCTCAGGATGTCATAGAAGAAGCCGTCTTCTTCGTCCCACATGCTCTCGTGTGCGTGCCCTCCCATGTTTTCCATGGCCGTCGCGATCCACATGAAATGCTTGCCGAAATTCACGACCATGCGCTCGAAGGCTGAATCGTACATCGCCAGTTCGATCGCGATCTGCAACATTGTCTGGCAGTAAAAAGCCATCCACGCGGTGCCATCGGCCTGTTCCAGATGACCACCGGTCGGAAGCGGGGCGCTACGGTCGAAAACTCCGATGTTGTCGAGGCCAAGGAAGCCGCCGCCAAAGATGTTGTTCCCCTGAGGATCTTTACGATTCACCCACCAGGTGAAATTCAAAGCCATCTTCTGAAATGCTTCTTGCAGATACTTCAGGTCGCCGTGGCCCTTGAGTTCCTTCTCCTTTTGGTAGACATAGTAAACCGCCCAGGCATGCACAGGCGGATTGACATCCCCGAAATTCCACTCGTAGGCAGGGAGCTGGCCGCTTGGGTGGAGGTAGTCGTCGCGCAGCATCAGGTCAAGCTGTTGCTTGGCAAATTCGATGTCGACTGTAGACAGGGCAACGCAGTGAAATGCCAAGTCCCATGCTGCGTACCAAGGGTATTCCCATTTATCCGGCATGGAGATGACTTCACCGTTCGCCATGTGAACCCACGCACTGTTCCGGCCGGCGTAATTCTCACCGTGCTCAGTTATCCAGCGATCGATGTCATAGCCGTAATACTGCTTGCTCCACAACATGCCGGCCAGGGCTTGCCTCATCACGCGGGCCGCATCTTCGCTTACCGACTTCGGCGTAATAGAGGCGTAGAACTTGTCCGCTTCTGTCTGCCGCGTTTCCATGATCTGATCAAAAGGTTTCCCAAAGACGGAAATGCCTTTGCCTGGGGCAATGGGAGTGAGTCGCAGCCGGATCGTCCGGCTCTCTCCGGCCGGGACCTCGATTTGATACAGAGGGCAGGCTTTCGTCCCGGTCTTCTCAGGATTCACTTTTCCCGACTGGCCATGTAGCAGGAAGTCGTTGATCCCGTCCTTGACATAGGGAGTCTGATTGGGGGTGCCGAACAGTCTCTCCTGATTCGTTTCGTTCTCCGTAAAGAGCAACGGAATGGAGCCTTCGCAATGCAGGTAGCGAACGCCCAAGTCGGCATGGAAGGCCGCGATCGCCACGGAGCCGTCTGATGCGGAGCCCTCCGCTAAGTGCGGCTTTACGGGCATTGCCTCTCCGCACCAGGTGTTGCGAAACCATAATGTGGGTAATACGTGGAGTGACGCCGCGTCGGGCCCACGGTTCGCGACGGTAATCCGTATTAGGATGTCCTCGGGCGATTCCTTTGCATACTCCACGAACACGTCGAAATATCGGTTTTCGTTGAAGATACCGGTGTCGATCAACTCATATTCCATTTCCTGACGGCTTCGCTGCCTGTTGGTGTTGATCAGGTCAGCGTAAGGGTAGGCTGCGTGGGGGTACTTGTAGAGGTACTTCATGTAGGAGTGCGTGGGCGTGCTGTCAACGTAAAAGTAGTATTCCTTTACGTCTTCTCCGTGATTGCCCTCACTGTTGGTCAGCCCGAAGAGCCGCTCTTTGAGAATCGGATCCTTGCCGTTCCACAACGCCAACGCAAAGCAGAGCCGTTGATGGTCGTCGGAGATTCCTGCCAGCCCATCTTCGCCCCATCGGTAGGCTCGCGATCGAGCTTGATCGTGAGTGAAGTAATTCCATGCGTCGCCATTGTCGCTGTAGTCTTCGCGGACCGTTCCCCATTGTCTTTCAGACAGATACGGCCCCCATTTTCTCCATGCGACTTTCTTTTCGTCCGCTTCCGCCAATCGTGCTGCTTCGGGATTCATAGTTTTCGGTTCCTTTCGGGAGAGTCTCCTCGGGGCCGATGCGCACCCAACTTCGGTTGATTCACAAAATTTAAATGGATAGCCGCGCTGCGTCCAATGACGGGTGTTTGCACCGGCTTGCAAGTTCAGTCGACACAAGAAATTTCGCACTTCGCGTAAGGTGAATACGTGAACGGCACTCATCGGAGCATTCTGAAAGAGGCCGACGAAGAAGGCGCGGCGAAGATGTTGCAAAGAATCTAAATCTGACCCGCCAGGAATGCATCGGTGATCGAGGGAGAACCGAGGTGACGGTAATCCTTAGGGAGCGCGTATGTCCGATCTTCACTGTCCTTCGCTGTATCAAATCAACACCCGCGTCTGGATCACGGAACTATCCCGGAAGCTGGGCCGAACGGCGACTCTGGATGATATTCCCGATTCCGAATTAGATCGACTGGCAAGACTTGGCTTTGACTGGGTCTGGTTCCTGAGCGTTTGGCAGACTGGGCTGAAGGGGCAGCAGGTTTCCCGCTCCAACGCCGAGTGGCGCAAGGAATTTCAGGAGACGCTGCCGGATTTGCGGGAAGAGGATATCGCCGGTTCCGGGTTTGCGATCACGGCCTATATCGTACGGGCCGATCTGGGAGGCGATGAGGCCCTGGCTCGCCTGCGCCAACGCCTTTCGAAACGCGGTCTGAAGTTGATGCTCGACTTTGTCCCGAATCATATGGCGCTGGATCACCCCTGGGTTGAGGGTCATCCGGAGTATTTTGTCTCGGGGACGGAGGACCTGTTGGCACGGGAGCCTCAAAACTATGTCCGGATCAGAGGGAAACGTGGCGACGCGGTTTTTGCATACGGGCGGGATCCGTATTTCTCCGGCTGGCCAGATACCCTGCAACTCGACTACAGCAATCCCGCCACCCAGGAAGCGATGACCCGCGAATTGGAGAAAATAGCGCGCCAGTGCGACGGCGTGCGCTGTGATATGGCGATGCTTGACGTTCCTGAGGTGTTCGAGCGGACGTGGGGCAGGAAGTCCACGCCGTTTTGGCCGACGGCCATCCGGCGAGTACATGCACAGGCTCCTGAGTTTCGGTTCATGGCCGAGGTTTACTGGGATATGGAATGGAACCTGCAGCAACAGGGGTTTGACTACACCTATGACAAGCGCCTCTATGACCGGCTGCGGGAGGGTTTGGCCCGGCCGGTGCGCGAGCATCTCCACGCGGCGCTAGATTATCAGAACAAGCTTGCGCGTTTTATGGAGAATCACGACGAGCCTCGGGCGTCCGCCACATTTGATCTCCCTATTCACAGGGCCGCCGCAGTGATCACGTATTCCATACCCGGCTTGCGCTTCTTCCATCAGGGGCAACTCGAAGGCTGGAAGAAACGCATTTCACCGCATCTCGTTCGGGCACCTGAGGAATCTCCGGACAAGGAGATTGAGGAGTTCTATGACTACTTGCTCGCCGTCCTCCGGAAGCCCACTATGAAATGCGGAGAATGGCAGTGGCTTGATTGTCAGGCTGCATGGGATGGGAACGGATCCTGGGATGCATTTGTGGCCCATTCCTGGCGAGGATCCGGCGGTGAGCGGATGTTAATCGCCGTCAATTACGCGCCCCATCCCAGTCAGTGCTATCTCCGCCTGCCTTTTGGCGAAATCAAGAACCATTCAGTCGAGCTCAAAGACTTGCTCAGCCCCGCCTGCTATGTCCGCGACGGGAACGAATTGGTCGAACGCGGACTCTACCTCGACTTGCAGCCGTGGTCCTATCATGTGTTTGACTTGAGGATTACTCCTTAGTCACGATTCCGCTCACACGGCGCGGACTACCAGTTGCCCATCCGGAGTATCACTCCCGCCTTCACTTGAAAACCGTTAGGAGACTTGAAGCCCGGCATGTCGTCAACCCAGGAGCGCGTGTATTCAAGCCCGAACAGCCGGAATCCTAGGGCCCGGTTGAAATGAAGGTCCAGTCCGCCCCCAGCCGCTATCATGAACCCGTCATGTTCGAACTGCTTTGTATATTCGTAGTGATCTGGAGGAGGCGAACCGGTACTCGCCGCCAACGCCTCGAGGTACGCTTCTTTGGCCGGGAACATTAATTCCTGGGTTAACTTGTTTCCGCCGACCAGGACCTGGAGATAGGGAACCAGGCGGCCGGAAACGGGCGGAGTCCAGCGCGCTCCCGCCGTATAGGCGAGAGAATCTCCGGTGAGGTTCCTCTGAAGCGCGTTCATCTTGCAGCCATTGATGTCCACGACGGCTTGCCACTCAGCGCTGATCCGGAATGCAGCCGTTGCTCCTCCCCCTGCACAACTGCCGGTGGGGCCGTCGAACCCATACGCGTTAGCGGTGAACTCAAAGGGCGCCACGCCGGGCTGACGCTCGGTTTCCTGGCCCTTTTCGGTTTTTGCCTGGGCCACCATCATCTCGCCATGATCACGAGGGCGGTCCCACGGCTTACGGAAGGCGAGTGCGTTGGCTAAGGAGCGAGCCGGATTCGCTCCCCCGCGTACCAGGTCTCGCACGACTCGATTGTGCGTCCTTCGCTCGACGTAACGAACGACGTATTGGTCCATTGCGTCCTCGGCGATCATCCAGCCCATGCCAATGGCGGGTGTGACCACATGATCCACAAACCCCCATTGGGGAAACGATGCCTGTATATTCCCAATGGCTGCTTCGCTCATAAACGGGCCGATTTCCGTCCACTCGCTATAAGCCCACGAGAACGCCGTAGCCCGGATTCGGCTCTTCCAATACTCAGGACTCTTGCCGAACTGAACGTATTGATATTTAGTGTCATTCAGAGTCCAGATATATCCGGCCACTGCGCCCTGCATCGGGTGTCCGACGTAGTTGACATAGAAGGGATCACCGTCAGCCCAACCATGCAACGCACCGACGGAATCGATATACCCCTGAAAGTATGGCCGGTCCGGGTCTCGTGTCCCTTCCTCCGTGGCGTAACGGAACGCGTTCTCGAACACAAGGAATCGGAATGATTGATTTAGAAGGGACTTCCACCGGACGCCTGGCGGTTTTGAGGTCACCGTCTTATGCGTCTCTACTACGATCGGCGGAATGGGGGCTGCCAAGGGATTCGGCGTGTCCGGGGTCGGCAGGATAAGGTCTGACAGGGGATTCGCGCCCGGGGGAAGCAGAACAGGGGCTGACAAGGGATCCGACGTGTCCGGGGTTGACAAAATAAGGGCTGACAAGGGTTTCGGCGTGTCCCGGGAGACCACCATCTCCGTGACTTTCTCCTGTGCCCAGGCCATCCAGGGGCTCGCCAGGAGAATGACGAACAAAGTCGAACACTTCAGGCCATTGCCGCCCGCGTTCTCCCTCCGATGAAACGGTCCGAATCTGACCACGCGACTCACGCTACCCAAAAACTACGGGCTCCACAGGAGCGATGGCTTCAAAAGACTGGTAGATTCTTTTTCTTCGACAGCAGCGAGCAGGAACAGCGCTTAACAATTCAGTCTTTGAATTTCTGGCTACTCATGCCCGACGCGGACGTTGACGCCGGCTTATCCGCCGATTTCAAGCGCACCGCTTCGCGGGTCTGCCGGAGAGACTTCACCAGCAGGTCTCTCGATAACCGTCTCACGGCCGGCTCAACCATCCATTGGAGCGCCGCAGGAATCTGCCGGCTCAAACCAATGCTCTCCTGTTCGATATACACGCCATTATCCCTTTGCTGGTATCTCGAAACGCCGTAGGCCCGCCACAGGTAGCCGTTCCCATCGTCAGGCGGCGTTTTGTGCTCGGCTGGCTGGCCGTATTCGTGGACTTCCTGAATGCGAGCGCTTCGCGCAGTGGAGTACCAACGTGTCGAATCCACCTGGAAATAGTGAGCTACGGATTCCACGTCGAGAACAGCGGTCACCCAAAGCACGGTGCTCACATAGCGAATCGTGAAACGGTCCTCGTCGCCCGACCTGCCGAGGAGATTTGCCTGAGAGACCGTGGGCGCATACCATATCGGAAACTCCTCGTAATCGTGCGCCACGGCGAGGACGTCAGCAAGTGTGGTATTTGGGATGAAAGCAGCACCGACCCAGTGGTGAATCAGTCCATGCGAGACCGCTCTTCTTACCTTGATTTGCGAGACAATTACTTCGCCATGCTGCAATCGCTGGGCCTGGCCTGGCTGTTCATCGATCCATAAGAATGCGCTATCCCCGGCTACCGCAGACTTGACGCGCGCATCAACGGTCTCAATATACTGGTCCCACGCCGCGAGCGTCTCCGGTTTCAAACCTGCTGAGCTCGAGATATTCGGCGCGAATAAAACCAACAGGACCGCGAGTGAAGCCGGCATTGGGACACTCGGAAGTAGGACATCGCCTAGCATTAGTGACCAAGGCTTCAGGATTCAGCCGCCGAAGGCTCCTGAATAGCGAATTTCTCTAACGGGTCCCGGCTCATTGCCGGCGGTCACTATGCAAGAGCCATCTCCACCAGAGGCCGGAGTCACCTTCATCCTGATGCCTGGACCGATGGGTTTGATGTGGCACAGCCACTCTCTCAAGTCATCAACTTCAGCCTGCGCAAGCCCGCAAGGCGCGAGCACTTCACGAGCGTCATTTTGTGGAACCGCGATTGGAAGCATCATCTCTCTCTCCGTAACACGGACCGGGACTCTGGGGTTCACTGACTCCCTAGGAACCCGGCCTCTGGTTCGCGTGATGATCGGCACGGCGGAGAGGTTCAAAATATTCTGATGTCTGCTGAAGGACGTGTTCGCAGCAGCCCCTTTCCCCCTGTCGCCCAGGGGGCCTCCGTTCTTCCCGGGCGAGCGAAAGCACCGAATGAAGGCGGCCGCAGGCACCCGGACGACTGTAAAATACTAAATCCGCACGGCTGGATATGTAGTCAATCCACAGGGAGGCCAAAGGGGAAGAAAACGAAGCTAGCGGAACCCACCGTGCCGTACTTAGGCTCGCGGGTCGCAAGGGAAAGGTGAAGGCATTGTTCGAGGAGGAGGATCGGTGAGATGAGCGGGCCAGCCACCAAGCAGGAAGGATCCGCCGTGCGGTCCGAAATGCTCTCCGATACCACGAAGAATTTTTCCTTGTTGTTGGGAGGCCCTTTCTATCAATATCTTCTGCGTTTGGGGCTGGTGAAAGCGCCTCTAGACCGGGTGGGATGGCGGATGATCGTCATCACTCTGTTCGCATGGGCCCCTCTTCTCGTGCTCACGATCCTGAGTGGCCACCTCCTGAGCGGTGTCAAGATCCCCTTCCTTCGAGACATTGAGGTACACGCCCGACTACTGATAGCGCTCCCACTGCTCATTGCTGCGGAAGTGGTTATTAACGCGAGACTCCGTATGATACTGCTCCAATTTGTGGACCGGCAGATCATCACCTCGGCCGTGATTTCAAAGTTCGAGCAAATCACTGAGTCGGCAATCCCTCTACGGAACTCCGCGATGATCGAATTGGGGTTGCTCGCGTTTATTTTCATCGCCGGAGCCTTCTGGTGGAAGGGGATCCTGGCCATCCAGTCCGATACGTGGTACGCAGCGACTACTGCCAGTGGAAAGGTATTTACGCCCGCCGGCTACTGGTGTCGTTTTGTCAGCCTGCCCTTTTTCCAGTTCATCTGGCTGCGTTGGTACCTTCGGCTGGCGATCTGGGCCAGATTGCTTTGGCAAGTCTCCAGGCTGGACCTCAATCTGGTGCCGAGCCATCCAGATCGGTGCTGTGGGTTAGGGTTCCTCGGCGAAAGTGCATTCGCAATGTGGCCGTTCCTGTTGTCGCACAGCGTTCTGTTCTCCGGATTTTTCGCAGACCGCATCCTGTATGAAGGCGGGAAATTGCCGGATTATAGGATCGAGATTGTGCTCTTAGCACTCTTCCTGTACCTCCTTGCACTTGGCCCAACGTGTGTATTCGCCCCACGCCTCATTCGACGGCGTCGCGAAGGTCTGTCCGCCTATGGTGCGTTGGCAAGCGAATATGTCATCGGATTCCACTCCAAGTGGATAGAAGGGCAGCGGCCCAGTGATGAGCCGCTAGTGGGAACCGCCGACATTCAGTCCCTGGCCGATTTGGCAAACAGCTTCGAGGTCGTTCAGCACATTCGACCATTCCCCTTCGGGAGACCAGCAATCATCGCCGTAGCGGTCCTTACCGCCTTGCCAATCTTGCCCTTGAGCCTGACGATGTTCTCGCCCCAGGAATTGGTTGCCCAGCTGTTGCGGGTGCTGATATGATTTCGGCCGCATCAAGCAATCTTATTTTCGCGACCTGTGCTCTTTCGTTGTTTACAAGCGGGTGCCTTCATCCCAAGATCGGTCCACAGTCACTTCCACGCGACCGGTCTCTGTACAGCCTCTCGCTGGCCGATTCGTGGAAAGAGGTGACACTGTTGAACATCGTCAAGGTGCGATATCTCGATCCGCCTGTCTACGTCGACATCGGAAGTATCGTGTCCAGCTACACGCTATCGCAAAGCGCTTCGGTGGGCGGGAATCTCAACAGCATTTCAAACCAGCTGACTTTGGGAGGAGAGGTAACGCTCTCCAACAGCCCCACAATCACCTATACGCCGTTGACCGGCAATGCATATATCAAGGGCCTGACGACACCGCTGCCAGCGGTCACGGTATTCGGCGCGTTGCAGAACGGGTCTCCGGCCGATTCCATCCTGCTTTCGTCTGTGCAGTCGATCAACGGATTGAGGAATCAACAGGCGCTCCTGGATGGAATCCGTCCCGCCGATCCGGAGTTCCATCGCGTGCGGAACTTGCTCCGCGACATCCAGCTTTCGGGCTTGGTGAGACTTTATGTCACAGAGGATTCCGAGAAGCACCAGGCGACTGTGCTCGCACTTCGGAGCGACAACGTCCCGCCAGAGATTCAGGCCGCCACGAAGGAGTTACGGGGCTTGCTTCACCTGAGACAGGATGCGACAGAGTTCAATCTCGTTGCTGCCCCCCTCCCTTCGAGCGACACAGAAATCGCAGTGATGACCCGCTCAATTATCGGGATATTGCAGAATATGGCCGCGGAGGTGGAGGTGCCCTCGGAGCATGCGGCCCAGCACCGCGCGTTCCCGGGGTTCGAGACGGGTCGCACCTTGCCTGGCGTCGTACCGATGATTCGTATCCACAGCGCGAAGAGCAAGCCGCCCGATGCTTTTGTAAATATCCATTATCGCGACACTTGGTTCTGGATAGACGACGGCGACCTTGTATCGAAGCGAGCGTTTGCGCAGCTGATGCAATTATTCACCATGACCGATACCGGCCCCAAGGAAAGCCAGCCGGTCGTCACTATCCCTTCGCGTTGAGGCTTGCAATCGCGTTTTTGAAGTGGAGGATTGTGGCGCTGGGTCAGTAGCGGCTTTCCGTAATTATGCTGATCTCAAAATCGAAAAATCGGCCCGGCACTCACCACAAGCTGATTCATCAAGCCGCCGTAGAGTATGCCAACGCAGCCCCCTGCGCCACAGACCAGTTTTTGAACGCCAGCGTACTTCAGGATCGGCAGGTACTCCACCTGAAGTCGAAATCCCCACCGTGGCTTTGGAAAGACGTTGAGGCCGGCTCCGATGCCAAACTCGAACCTGATGCGGCTCTCGACGGGCGTCGACATGAGAACACCGCCCAGGCTTCCCATGAGGAACGGTTTTACGCGATCCTGAGTCCCCTCGATCGGAAATTCGTGGGTGAAATCACTCAGGAAGTGGTCTAAAGTGACAGCGGGCTGGGGGGAGGCCGTAGCGGGAGATTGGAGAGCAAGGTGTGTACTCTGTCTCATCCACCGGAATCCGACCACGGAACATTTCTGGCAGTCCTCCCCATCGAATCGGAATCCTGCCGACACGCCGTAACTCAAAGAATCGCCCATGGTCGCAGACTGGTTGGTCTGCCCTTCTTGATGCAGATTGAAGGTTCCGAAGAACCTGCCGCCAACGAGCGGCGTGACTTCAAAGGTCGTTTGCCCATAAACCGGAAGGACGCCGATTAACAAACCGACTAGCAGCGTGACGAATATCCAAAGTTGCTTGCTGACGGCCACAGAATCGCGGACGTCGAGTTCGGCAACCCCTTGAAACCGTTCCTTGGTCATAGCATCTCCCCACGTGCAGGTTTTACGCAGTTGGTCACCGAAGAGCTCCTGGAAGAACCCTACGGGTCGATTCATCATACTTGACGCAGCCCTCATGGCCGCGCTGCCTGAATGGAACCGTTGGGATCATCGTGAGTATCGCCGCCGGCCCCGCCCGGAATCTGTGCAACTTGGGTTCTTTTCACGAGGAAATACCCCAAGCTGAGAGACAAGATAACTCCCGAAAGTCCCAGCAGTTCAACACCGGTCGTGTGATCGAAGTCAACCTCGAGCACGTGTCGGCCCACCGCAATAATTGCGACGACCAAAATCACCTCCAGCCGGACGTGATGCTCGGCGAAGTAAGCCTTCAGGGTTTCCAACAGTTCCAGACCGAGCACAACGGTCAAGATCCCCGCAAAAGCTTTTTGCATCACGAAGAGGAGACCACCTACTGATTCGATGTGAGCCGCCTGAGTACGGAGTCCTTGATAGAACAGTATGTAGAGAATAACGGTAGCGACAGCAACCAGCAAGATGGCCAGCACTTGCAGAGCGGACACGGTCACTACTTCAATTTTTCGTATAAACTCTCCTTGCTTGGATAAGTAGCCCATCGTGTCCCTTTCTTGCTTGTCTCAGGAAGCCTCCCTCGAAATGATGGAATCGCTCAACCACCCGGCGCAAATTATTTGACACTGGAGCATGGGCATCACCACGGCGTGCTCTGGCGCAGTCCTATGCCAGCTACTCGCGCGGAATCGACACTGAAGTGTCAATGCTGATACCGATACCCAAACTTATAAGTCAAGCCGAATGTCGTGCCGTAGTCGCTGCCCTGGAGGTGCCCCGGCGGTTGGGTGTCCCAGTTTCCATAGAAGGAAAGGTTCCAGTCGATTTTTCCGATTATCTTCAGATAGTAAGTCGCGTTGGCCGAGGAAAATAGACGTCCCTGCCCGTTCAGCGCCGGAAAAACCGTACCGGTGATATTGAGGTTCGTCTTCTTGAAACTGAAGACCTGCAGCGTCGATCCAATCACCCCGACCGCGATGTTTTGCACCTGCTGATCTGGAATCGACTGCGAATAGTAGGTCCTCTGCCATGCAAGTCCTCCCATAACGGTAAAGCGAACGCGATTGGTGTTCTTCAGAAAGCGGCCCACACCGAGGCCGAATGCCGTTTGCCGATCTATTTCCTGTACCGAGCTTTGCAGGAAATCGACTGTGCCCGTGTAGAAGTAGTTCTTCCACGGGAATAGGCGGTACGCAGTCAAGCCTAACTGATTTCTTGTGGAGACTGTGGCACCCGAACTGGACGATAGATTGGAATTGTAGATAGTGTTTGCACCCCAGCGGGTATCCAGATATTCGAGCTCCGAGCCAATGTTGTACTGAGTCGTGTTATTGCCTTTGGCGTAGCTTGACCCGATGTTAATGTTGCCGCTGAAGCGGTGCCAAACGCTGTCCGACGTCGGTGTCATGCTGACGACGGTGGTTCTTTCAACCACCTGCGGCTGTTCCCCGACTGGCTGAATCTCGATTGTGACCGGAACGCCGGCCAGTTCCTCGCGGGTTACCACGTGGCCTGAATACACAGAGCCATCCTGCAGCTGTACGAGAAACAGGAACTTGCTTTCCAGGCGAGCTACCTTGAGCCAATCAATTGAGATCGTGCCGTCAACATAGTCGAGATCGACGCGAAGCACCCCGCTCTGAAGACTCTTTATTTCGCACGAGATGCGGTCCCCATTCTTCATCACGATCACGTCTGTTTTCTCACGGGCGAAAACCGGACAGGCCAAGAGAGCAAACAAGCCAAACAACGTTACGAAGGTTCTCGCCCGGTCGGGCAATCGCGAGGCCACTGGTCCCCCCGGAGCGATGATGCAGGGGTGTGCAGCCCGATTTAGAAAATCTGGCGCACCAAATTGTGAATCTTCCGGTCAATCGCCCGCATCTGGTTTCCCTTGCGAGCTGACAAACGGAATAAACGGAAAGGTTGACCTATGAATAGAACTGCAAACTATATTGCCTGTCTCTGCGTTTTCGCCATGGCGGGTGATCGGATCGTGGCACAGACTCCTAATCCCGAGCAAACGCAGGAAGCCAACTTCAAGGCTTACATCAACCTGATGAGGGCAGACTATAAGAAGGACAAGGTGTCGATCATCACCCAGTTGATGGCTCTCAGCCCGGAGGAAGCCTCTAAGTTCTGGCCGGTTTATAACGAGTACGACCAGTCCCTCACCAAGCTGGGGGATGAACGGATTGCCTTCATCCGCATGTACTCTGACAACTACTCCTCAATGAGCAAGGAGATGATAACGAAAATCGCATTGGGAATGATGGACGTCGATGCCAAACGGCTAGACCTGAGGAAGCAATACTTCCTGCGGTTCAGCCAGGCTCTCACTTCGAAACACGCCGCGCGATGGCTGCAGGTGGAGGGGCAAATCGAGAAGCTAATGGATCTGCAAATTCTCGCCAGTCTGCCTCTCGTCGAATAGCCAAAACTTCTGATTGGAACGGTTGAGGCAGTGCGGTCCGGGTCAAATTCGCCGCATTGCCTCCTGATTCTGGCCGCCACTTCTGGTCGATCGCCCCGAGTTCTGAGTGAGCCCCCCTGCGCCTACGTATTCCCCCAACACTGCCAATCAGCTAATCACCGGCCGCCAACTCCTTTGCCAGCATGGCTTTGAACGCTCTCGGTGCGAGGTGCTCCGGGCTTAAGATCACAGCCTCGGGCCCCAAACCGGACGGGGCAAAAAAAAAGAATCGGTCTCTGTGCCGTGCTCATTGAGTCGCCTGAAGGGGTTCACGGATACCCCGCATGAGTGTCCGAAAGGAAAATTGAAAGGGAAACTAATATGAAAAAGAGTCTTTGCTTTCTCACCCTCACTGCCGTATTCGGCGGGAGTGCCTACGCGCAAGAGGGAGTTCCGAAATTTGAGGCGACAGGCGACTATTCCTATATGCAGTTCAATCCCACCATCACGGGGCTCCAGAGCCGCGCGTACAACGGTGGGGGCGGCCAAGGTCAATTCAACTTCAACCGGTACTTTGGCATCAAGGGCGACTTTCAGGGTTATGGGAGCAGCAGTTGGACGTATAACGTTACCTCGCCCATCGGTACGTCTGCCGGCATCATTCCCATTGGGAAGTACACGACAAGGGCCAACATGTTCACCTACATGTTTGGACCCGTGGTCGGAGTTCACGCCAGCAGATTCACCGTTTTTTCAGAAGTGCTATTCGGAGGTTCCCACACCAGCGGATACATCGATCTGGAGAACCAAGTGATTGCGGGCGGAGGCAAGCTTTCGAAAAACCCCGACCAACATCCCTTCACGATGGCGTTCGGCGGCGGAGTCGACCTGAATGCTGGAAAGCACGTTGCTATTCGGCTAGGAGAAATGGATTACGTGCTAACTCGCTATACCAACCCGCTCACCTCAACGAACAATCAGAATAACTTCCGATATCTGGGAGGCGTTATATTCAGATTCGGCGGAGAGTGATCGACGATTGAGACATCCACGGTCACAACGAGGGATCAGAAAGGATCCTACCGGTGGGAACGCCACGGCGGACGTTCCTACCGGTCGATGCCGGAGTGCTTCTCGCCGGGTGAACCTAGATCGATGGACTGAACCTTACCTATTTTCGCCAGGTTGATAGCCCCCTACTCGTTGAAGTTTTTTCCCGAATAGCGTGGCCCTTAAGGCGGCCATTCAAGCCGAGGAATGTTCTCGGACAAATCAGTGCACTTACCCGGCAGCGTGACGCGATTGGGGGCCGCATCCTGGTAACCCGGAGACTATTTTCCCGAGTCTTCTGGATCACCAGCGAGTGGCATTCTAGCATTCAATATTTTATTTTGGATCAGTCGTCTCGTTTAGCTCATCATCCTCCGCGTGCCTGGTGTGAACCTCCACGGTAATCGACGGAACGGAACGCTGCGAATCTGCGGAATGAGCTTGTGCGCACTTCTGCCCATAGCGACTGCCGACATCGCCCAGAATCCTCCCAAGGGCCCGCCAGTTCCGCCGGCACAACAGGCCTCCGCAATTCAAATCGTGGCTCAAAAAGCACATGAAGGAGGCGAAGATTTCAATCTGCTCGATGTTGACCTGAGGCCATTTGTTGGCCGGCCAGAGTCTTGGTTCCAGGCAAGAAAAGGACAAAAACCATGAATATAAGCCTCATCAAAGCAACCCTGCATCGGGGCACAGTACGCAGCTTGTTGGCGCTGCTCTGTACCCTGCTCCTGGCGCCTGGCGACTCGGCGGTGTATGCGCAGCCGCCGGCGCAGGCGCCTGCACCGCAAGCGCAAGCGGCGCCGAAGATTCCGAACGACCAATTGGATTCGCTCGTGGCGCCCATCGCGCTTTATCCGGATCCGCTCCTGGCGCAGATGCTCGCCGCTTCCACCTATCCGCTGGAAGTCATCCAGCTCCAGCAGTGGTTGCAAAAGCACAAGGACTTGAAAGACAAGGCTCTGGTGACTGCCGTCCAGAAAGAAGACTGGGACCCCAGTGTACAGGCCTTGGCGCCACTGCCCGACGCGCTCAAGCAACTTGCCGACAACATCAAGTGGACCACGGAGTTGGGGAACGCCTTCTTGGCGCAACAGAGCGATGTATTGGATGCAGTGCAGCGCATGCGTATGAAGGCTCAGAATGCAGGAAAATTGAAGTCGGGCGAGCAACAGATAGTGGAAACGAAGGTGGTGGAGAGCAAGACCGTCATCGTGATTGAGCCGGCTAAACCAGACGTGGTATACGTTCCCAGCTACGATCCCGTGGTGGTGTATGGCCCGCCGGTTTACCCCTATCCGCCGATCTATTATCCGCCGTATGCTTACGCTGCAACGGCTGCCATCAGCTTTGGGGTTGGAATGATGGTCGGCGCTGCCATCAGCGGCGGTTGGGGCTACAACTGCGGATGGGGCGGCAATAACAACATCAACATCAACAATAACAACAACTTCGTGAACAATTCCAACAGGAACAAGGTCAATGGCGGCAATCGCGGCAACGTCGGCGGCGGAAACCGTGGCAACGTCGGCGGCGGGAACAGCAGCTGGCAGCACAACCCGCAGCATCGCGGTGGCACTCCGTACGCAAATCAAGCGACGGCTAACAAGTTCGGTGGCTCCACTCGCGAGAGTTCCCAGGCCTCGCGGCAGGCATCGGCGCGCCAGAACCAGGGTGGCGGACGGCAACAGCAAGGCGCGGCAAATCGTGGCTCCGCTTCCAACCGGCAACAATCGGGCGCAGCGAATCGTGGCGGCGGCGGAGGGGACCGCGTCGGTAACCGGAGTGTCCCCAGCGGCGGCTCCTCACGAGGCGGCAGCGGAGGAGCGTTCGGCGGCGGCGGCGGCAGTAGCGCACGAGCCAGCAGCTCCCGAGGGTCTTCCAGCATGAGCCGGGGAGGCGGAGGCAGCCGTGGTGGTGGAGGCGGCCGGCGGAGATAGCCCAGGCCACGATCGAGATCAAATACAGGAGATCAAACAAATGAGACCCAATACATCGAGCACCTTCGCACGGAAATCTCTTCTTGCCATCCAGGTCGCCGCCCTCGGCTGTGTCCTGCCCGCGCTCGCGCAGGCAGCGCCCCAATCTACACAAACCGCAGATGCGCCTCCTCCGGCACAAATGTCGTTTGCAACGCCAAAGCAGGCTGCCGAAGCTCTCATCCAAGCTGCAGACGGCTTTGATGTGCCCGCTCTGACGAAGATTCTCGGACCGCACAGCGAGGATCTGATTTCTTCGGAGGACCCCATCAGCGATAAGAACTATGCAACCGCATTCGCGGCGAAAAGCCGCCAAAAGAATGCGGTGGTCGTAGACCCGAAGAACTCCAAGCGCGCCATCCTTTCCGTCGGCGACGATGAGTTCCCCTTTGCGATTCCCATCGTCGAGAAAAAGGGGAAGTGGTATTTCGATACCAAGACAGGACGCCAGGAGATTCTGTTCCGGCGTATCGGTGAGAACGAATTGACCGCGATTACCATTTGCCGCGGCTTTGTGGAAGCTCAGGATGAATACGCGGAGCAGATCCATGACAATTCCGGTGTGCATCAATACGCGCAGCGAATCATGAGTACGCCCGGTAAACAAGATGGACTGGCTTGGCAAAATCCGGACGGCAGTTGGGGAGGGCCGATGGGAGAGACGGTGGCGCGGGCGCTCGAAGAGGGCTACCGCGAACCGGGAAAACCCTTCCACGGCTACTATTTCAAGGTATTGAAAGGTCAAGGCCCAGACGCAACGCTGGGCCAGTTGGACTACATGATCGAAGGAGCGATGATCGGCGGTTTCGCGCTGGTAGCAGTGCCCGCCGACTATCGCGTCACGGGCGTAACGACATTCATCGTCAGTTACGACGGAGTTGTCTACCAAAAGGATCTCGGGCCTGACTCCCTCAAGATCTTCAAGGCCATGGAGCGCTACAACCCTGACAAGACCTGGCGCGAAACAGATGACAACCCGTAACGGCTTCTAGTCACAGCGCACGGAAGATAGTGGAATGAAAGGAAGAAAACAATGAAGAAAGATTGGTTATTTCAAACGGCGCGGCGAATTACCTCTAGTGCGCTCGTGACAGCCGCGCTGTTCGCGTGCCCAACAGCTGTGGATGCGGCGGATAATACACAGGATGACAAGTGGCAATTCACGATTACCCCTTATCTCTGGGTACCCAAGATCAGCGGATCGCTGAACGTCACGCCACCCCCCGCTTTCCAGAACGGAAATCTCAACCTCAACATCGGACCGATCAACTACCTTGAGCATCTGAAGTTCGCCGGGATGGGTGATATTCAGGTTCGGAAAGGGAAGTGGTCTGTTCTGGCCGACACCATCTACCTGGATCTTTCAAACCCAAACGGACAGGCGACGATTCCAGCGGTTCTACCCGGAGGTGCAGGATTGACGGTAAATGCGAATACTAGCCTGAACACTCTTCTCTTCGAGAGTGCACTAGGCTACTCCATTGTCCGAAATGAACGGTCGAACTTCGATCTGGTGGCCGGTACCAGATATGCGCGCATCGAGAGCAACGTCGCTCTGGATGTCAGCGGGCTCCCTCCTGCTTGGGTCAGTTCGGGAAGCGCTTACAAACAAGACAGCTACCTAGACCCGATTTTCGGTTTCAAGGGCAAGTTCGCGCTAGGAAAGAAATGGTCTCTCCCTTACTATTTTGACGTTGGCGGCTTTGGCGCCAGTTCCGATTTGACTCTGCAGGCCAGTACGGCGATCGATTACCGCTTCAAGGACTGGTTTTCGCTGGAGGTCGGCTACCGGTATATGCACTACAAATTTGCCGATCAGAAACCCGTGAAGAACTTGGACCTCTACGGTGGCATTCTCGGTTTAAGCTTCAGCTTCTGAACGGTTTTTCAGCAAGAGGGTCGGGTTAGGCTGCCTTCCCGCGAGAGTACTGGTGCCGATTGGCCTGCGATCAGCGTGAGAGCGACCACGGCGGCCAGAGCCGAGATCCTGGCGTTTTCTTATCAGATATTCAGTATGCTGATTTTCGTTGGGACGATCCGCCGACAGCGAGCGGATCGTGATAGGTGTTGCAGAATCGACACACTGCATCTTAGCGGGGCAGACTCGCGACGGACCGAGAGGTGGAGCCATCCGCAAGGAAGGTGCGAACTTCACCCGTGTTCACTTCGATGCATCGAGGTTCTGAGGCCAGTGGCACTATTCGCACGTAAGCTCAATTGAAGAAGTTCACGGCGTGAACACGAAATAATAGGCAGTCGCTCAGTCGATTGGGATGACCAGACCAATATCACGGTTTTTAAGTGAATCGAATCTGCTAATAAAGTGTGGCTTGGACCAGTGGCTCCTGTATCTCGCCCTCAGCGTGTAATCTATGTCGGCGTTTACTCTGCTGAAACGATATCGGCCGTCATCACCCGTAATGTACGACTGCACGGACAACGTGATCTGATTCTCTAGTTGAACCACGGCGTCGGCGAGTGCGTTCCCCTTCTTGTCGGTCACAACCCCAGTGACGAGGCGTCGATCATACTCCGAAGTACACGGTGTCCATAGCAGCAGGACCAATGTAAACAGCCGAAAGATTGTCGTCGACATAATGACGCATCCGTCTAGCAGCGCGGCAAGAGATTAGCGGCGCCACGCCGTTAGGTTCCGCGCGCTTAACTCGGCGCAACATTGATGTCGTCGTGGGTAGTTCCGCCGACGCCAACATCCTGTTGACCATTTTGCTCCTGAGCGAATTTGAGAACATCCCAATGCCTGACGGCGCGATCCGGAAAGAAGCTGCTCACCGCATCGTGCTCGTCGGCGAACACTTCGAAAAGGACATCCAGTTTTGCCAATACCGAGAGTTCCATGTTCGTTCGTGCTATGTTCACCAAAACGACCCGGCCTCCTGCTCGGAGCTTTGCGCGGAAAAGAACCAGGGTGCCAAGACAGACGCTGTCAATATTCTCGAGCCGACTGCAGTCCAGAATGATTTTTGTTTTGTTCGCAGCGATGCAACTCTGAACAACGATTCGAAACTCTGCGTCCTCGGGCCCCATGGTGAGACGGCCGGCTAGGGCCAGGATTAGTATGTCTTCACGCTCACGTTGATCGATTGCCAGTGCCATGAGGATTCCATGTGTATGTTCCAACGGGATGCCGGAGCCCGAAATCACAGTCCGGGCCCCACCCATTAATCAACCAAGGCGACTAGCAGCCCGTTGATCTCGCGCTCATCTCTACCACGTTCGAGCGATCGCGCACCGCGGTCATCGGTGCACGTCTCAGCAGATTGTATTTCTGCATCCGGTAAATGAGTGTCTTCCGGCTCATGCCAAGGTCGCGCGCAGCCATTGACTGGTTCCAGCCGCATTGTTGAATTGCTCTAAGGAGCACCTCTTTCTCGAGGCCGCCAAAGCTGATTCCGTTCGGCGGGAGATCCAGCCTGATGGCCTCGACAGGATTGGGGTCAGGCTGTAGAACCTGCGGCAGGTCGGCCCCAACCGCACCGTCACCTCTACCTGAGGGCTGCACGAGTCTTGCCGCTCAAAGCACCCGGTCGCGTTTCCGTATAACACGCTGATTCGGAAGCAGATCATCTTGTCGACCCCGCGCTTGCCAATTTGACTTGGACCAGGGAAATGGCCAGAACTTCATCAGGATGGTCGAAATACACGCACCGAAGCATGCACTTGGCGGCCGCCGGGACCAGGCTGGGTTAGCCCCGATTCACAATCCCTCGCTTGGTGCCGTGAAGCGCGCTCGCTTTGAGGCAGACCGGGGTCGGCCTGCCAGCGATCCGGGTTCGCAGAACAGACCGCTGTTGAATCAGAATGGGCCTACGATCCACAACGCCGGGTTACCGAGTGCGGTGCTCATGACTGCCTTCTTCTTCAGCCTCGCAGAGGCATTCCGCAACAGGAAATTGCGCCAATCCGCGGGTGGCTAAAAGAACCGAAAGCAAGCTGATAACCGTGCTTGCAATCAGGGCCAGCGCCCTTCCGAGAAGATGCGAATCAAATCCTTTATGCAGGCAATGAACGCAAGGTGGTAGACGAAGGTTAAGACGAGCCGCCAAGTTCCATTTTGATCTCAGCCGCAAGAGAATTTGTCAGCGTGTCTATGGCGCTGAGTAATGCGACGAATGACTGGGCCCGTAGAGCCGGAAGTTCTCGCGATGCTTCGGCCTCCACATCGTGCAGGGTCCGTTTCAGAGCCTCGTGCACTTCTTCGGCGCCACTTGCGATCGCGGGCTCCCGATCCTCGATTCGATCGGCGATCTCCTCCAGCATCCGGGCGGAAGCTTCATCATACGCCTGCTGACGAAGCCGAACCGGCTCCGGCACTTCGAACCCCGGCAGCTGGAGACGGTATTTAAGAGACGCAATCCGCATAACGAAGAGAGTGCGGAGTTGCGGTTGCCATCGACGAATACGATCTCGCAATTCGAGGTCCCCTCGCCGCGAGGGACCGAACTCGAATAGCACGCCGTCAGTGAGCGCCCTTACCTTATCGAGACTTGCGTTGATTGTCTCGCGAAGAGCAAGGCTCCGGCCGACCGCACCTTTCAGGTCCCTTGAAACCGGTTCTCTTGCAAACTGAGCGATTAGCCGAAGATTGGAAGTGAATGTCCGCATGATTGCAACAGCCGCCGGCACGCCCCATAAACGGTCAAAGACAAGCCACATCACGAACAACCCAAACAGAATGCCGACGACGCGATCTCGCGCTACCCCGAGCGAGGTTTGTATTCTAAATTCCGATAGGTTTATCAAGTAGAACGCGAGAGCGACCTGCACCCCGAAATATGATAGGCGAGGACTGGATGTCATAAACCACGAAGACAGAGCGCTGACGACTACGAACAGAAAGACAAAGCCAGCAATGGAATTGAGGTAGGGCAGAATGAACATTTGCGAGCCCATCCCTATCACAAAACCGCCTACGATCGCGCCCGCGATTCGAAGCATCTGTTTCTGCCGAGATGCGCCGATTGAGGAGAGGGCTGTCAGCATGCACGTGGTGACAGCCGTGCTGATTCCGGGCCAAGCCAGGGCGTTGTACATCACGTAGCAAAGGCTTGCGGCTAAGCCGCCTTTTAGCGCGAAACGAAGGTGCTCGGGGTTGACAAATGCATCCCGGGAAAGAAACAATTGTCGATCCGGATGCTCCGGTACAGACAGGTATTCATCACCCAATCGAGTGCCCGCAAATACGTCCGTCAGCAGAGTAACTGTATGCTCCATTTCGCCGAGGAGCGGAGCCTCGGCCGCAGATTTTGCCTCTGTATCGAACTGAACTGGCGCCGGGCCTTTGCCGTTCATCAAATCATTGCGAATACTCGCCAGAGCCGAAGCCAGGCTGCGGAGCCGTTGCCGATCGTTAGCGGAAAACTCGAAACTGAGCGGGGTCAGAGCAGCTGCAAGATCGACGAGCCTGCCAATGAGGACCGCAACGCCGCCTGCGGCAGGCAAGTGCTCGGACGCGACATTTGAGCGGCTTACGATTTGCCGCAACATGGATGTTCCCAGCATCGCGAGCTTTAGTATTTTCTGGTCGGCCGCGGGATCTGGCGCGCGGCCCTCTCCGTAGCTACTCAACACATCTTCGACTGCCGACAATCGCTCCGTCATGGGTAAGAGGATTTCATCGCCACGCCGTTGCCGCACAAACACTAGCTCCACCGCTCCCGTAACCACGACTGCGACCAATACCGCCAAACACAGCCAAAGCGTATCCTCCACGTTGGTTTCGGCTGAGACATGCCGGTCCCACAACGGAATGCCAAGCGCGTTTGTATTCACAAAGGCAACCGCCGCGAGGTAGTTTGTCAGCGTGCTGATCCCATAAAACGCCAAGAAGAAAGTGCCAATGACCCATATGAAATGAAGAGGGGGGATATTGATCACTAGGCGCATCGAGAGGATGATGTATGCCGCGCCGATTCCGGTAACAAGGAATATCGTTGCCGCCGATTTTAAGGTGGCTCGCGGACTTTCCCGTGAAACCAGAAGGGCGTAAACCGCGCCTTGCCAGGCATACGGGATCTGGAAGGTCATGCAGACGATCATGATCAGAGTCGCCGCGATGACCATTCGCGCGACCAAGAGGGCCCTGCCAGGATATGGGGCCAACTCGTCTCGGAGCCATTCCCAGAGCCACGCAAGTGGGAGGTTCGAAGCAGGCAGGGACTGCGCAATTGACGCCATATCAACGCCCGCGAATCACCACGACTGCGGACTCGCTCACGCGAAACAGGTCTGGCAGAGGATTCTCGATGCGTACCCGAACCGGATAACGCGACGCCAGACGCACCCAGTTGAGCGTCCTCTGCACATCCGGCAGTCCTTGTCCGAAACGGCCGACAACGTCTGCATCCGGGGTCACGCCGAATCCGATGCTGTCCACCACGCCGGAGAAGCGCACGTTCGGTTTGGACAGGACATAGACGTCCGCCCGCATTCCGGGTGCGATGCGCTCCAGTTGGCTTTCCCGGAAGTTGGCGACCGCCCACCACGTCCGTGCATCAATGAGCGTGAACATCTGCTCGCCGACGCGCGCGTAAGCACCTTCAGAAATCGTGAGATTCGTGATTCGGGCGTCGAACGGCGCGTAGACCCGGCAGTTGTTGAGGTTGTAGCGCGCGGTCTCGATCGCCGACGCTTTTGCGCCCCGCTGGTTAATTAGAGGCTCCAGTGTCGTGACCGCATTCTCCGACTGTTCGTGCTGGGCCTTGCTCTGCGTCAGCACCGCCTTCGAGCGTTGTTCCTGCGCCAATGTGGACTGGAGCGCTGCCTGCGCCTGCAACAGTTGAGATTCCGCCTGCTTCAGTAGCTGCGCTTGCGCGATCTCTGAAGTGCGCGCCCGATCCACCTGATCGACCGTGACAAACTGCTTGATCAACAGCGGCTCAACGCGATGTAGGTTATTGCTCGCATACATCCACTCGGCCCTCGCGCGGCTGACAGCCTGTTCGGCGGCTGCCACGTCTGCCCTCGCCTGATCGACTGCCGCCGCCCATCGACTTACATCGGCTTCAGTGCTGTGGATGTTTGCCTCCGCAACCGACACGGCGCTTACCAGAGCAGCGATTCTTCGGCGCTCGTCCGAAATCTGTCCTTCGAGGGTCGCCTGCTCAGATATTGCTCTCTCCAGCGTATACCGGTATGGTCTCTCGTCGATCTCGAAAAGGAGGTCCCCCTTCTTCACGAACTGGTTGTCCTGCACATTCAGACGAACAAGGGGGCCTTCGACCTGCGGCGCGATTCCAATGAAGTTCGCAAGGACCTCGGTGTCGTCGGTTCGCGGATAATAGTTCGCGTGATAGACCACCACAAGCCCCGATGCGATTGCGCCCGTCACGATGAGAGCGCTGAGAATGCGGCCGACTAAGATCCGGGTTTTGCTGGTGTTCGTGGGCTCCATGGATTTTCCTCGCTACCGAAAGAAAGCAAGCCAGAGCGCGAACGTGAAGAATGCGGTCAGGCTCGGATAGGTCAATATTGGAGCCGCGAGCACAACACGAACGCGCGACAGCAGCCACTGGGCCGCAACCGTGAACAACAAGCCGAAGGTCAGGCACAGGAGCCATGCGGGAAAGAAGGACCCCAGAATGTCAAAGGAGGGAGCCCGGCTGCAGCTCGTGGAAAGCATTACCGCGAGCAATGACCCGAACCTTAAAAGCCGCCGGACTGTATTCGTGATCATGGGTGGGTCCTCCTGGCGTTGGTTTGAATCGCATCGCCCGTGCGGAACGCCAGATCCGCAAACGCCGCCAACACCTGAGTGCGCGCCTGGATGTCGGTCGAGCGTGCTTGCGCCAGGACCTTCTGCGCATTGGTGACGTCCAGCAAGTTACGTACACCGGAGTTGTAGGATTCCAGCGCGGCGCTATACGACTGCGTCGCGGCGGTCACCAGAGCGGCTGCGGCCTCCCGTTGGCGGAATGCGGTGTTTAAATTCGAATACGCGGTCCAAACCTGATCTTCGATTTGATCCCGTGCGGCGGCGACCCGTGCCTCTGCCGCCCGGACCTGAGCCTGTGTCCCCGCCAGCCGGCTTCGTCGCGCGCCTCCGTCAAGAACGGTCCAGTTCAATCTCAGCGCCACGCCTCCGGTCAAGTCGGCGGTGTGTCCCCATGGGAGAGTCTGCTGGAGGAGATAGAGGGATTGTGCGCTCGGGCCGACAGAAACGCTCAGGCTTGGAAAGTAGGCCGCCCGCGCCTGTTGCTGCTCTGCTTGCGCCAGGCGGACCTGGGCGGCCTGCGCTTGAAGATCGGGACGCTGTTCCAGCGCGCGATGAATCGCCTCCTCGACGGTACTCGGCACCGACTCAGGCGTCGGCACTTCGCTCAGTGGTTGCACACGAATCCGCACGGTGGCGGACCCTCCCAGAGCAGTCGCCAGGTCCCCACGCGCGATTTCCTCCGCCCCCAATACCGCCTGGAGATTGTATTGGGCCTGGGCGGTCGCGCTACGAGCTTCAAGAACGTCAGGCAGTGTCGCTAAGCCGTTACGCAGGCGATCTTCTGCCGCCTGCTGCACGGCCTGGGCATTCACCAGGTTCGCCCCCGCAGCTTCTTCTTGCCCTGCCGCATTTAGCACCCTATAGTAGGCCTGCGAAACATCGTAGATCAGTTGCCGGTGAACGTCGTTGAAACCGAAGTTCGAGGCCAGTAGGCCTGCGCTTTGGGCGTTAATCCGGCCGCGGCGAGCCCCGAAGTCGAAAATCGTGTAGTTCAGATCCAGCGAGAGCTGAAAATTTGGGGTGGTCTGTCTGTAAAAGCGCGATCCTAGCCCTGACTCGGTGCGATCTACACCCGCCAGTGCAACGACTGCCAGCGTCGGGAACAACTCGCTGCGAGCGATCCCAAGAGCGGCGGCCTGGGCGCGGGCATTCTCCCAAGCGACGCGCGTTTCCGGATTATGCGCTTCAGCGAGATCGATCAACTCCCCCAATGAGTAGATTTTGTCGGACTCGATGCGAAGCGCTGGGGGATGGAAACGCTGCGCATCGGTAATGATTTGCCGTTCGTCAGATGAGTGCCACGGGCGATCGGGTGAGGGCGGCGGAGACTGGGCGAACACGCTGCTGATCGCTGCTAAAAGTAAGACTTTGATGGCTGTTCGCGCCAGCCACGTGGAATCAGCGGTTGATTGGGCCACACACATGATCTTTCAATTCGTATTGAGCGACGGCCGCTTGAAATAAAAAAAGTCCCTCCGCCGTAGAGCGCACACTTTTATGCAGATGCGCTACCTCCGTTTTGCTTGCATCTGGCAGACCAATCTAAATGAAATGCTATCCGGCCATGATGCCGTCCGGCCATTGGTCTCCTAATCGGCGCGAAATGTTGCTATATGCGGCAGCAGCCCTTGCTTCATGCTGCATAATCGATCACAATTGACGACCTTACTTCCTTGGATTGCCGACCAACGGCAACTCGGGCGTGCATCCACGTTAGCTGTCGGACACGAGGGTGGCGGCTATTCCTTGGAATGCCGATGCAATGGTTACTTTTTCTTTACGCCGTATTCGATGACTGCCTTGAGTCATGCCCGCCGGCACGAGCGGCCGGTACGGTGAACCAGAAGCGGCTCCCTTTCCCTGGTGCGCTCTCAACCCAAATGCGCCCGTCATGCAGTTCTACGATTCGCTTCGTAATCGTTAAGCCCAGCCCTGCCCCCTCTTTGTCGCCGCCAGCGGCCGGTGCCACTTGCGCGAACTCCTCGAAGATGACGGTCTGATGCTCGAGTGGTATCCCGATCCCTGTGTCGGTTACACAAAAACGGATCTCATCACAACCCGACTCCGCGGTAACCAGCACGCTGCCGGCGAGCGGGGTGAACTTGATGGCGTTGCTCAGAAGGTTATAGAGAATCTGCTTGAACCGAGTTCGATCACAATACGCGATTAGCTTGGCCGCCACCTCGCTTCGGAACTCGATCTTCTTGGCTGCCGCTAGAGGATAAGTGACCGAGAGGACTTCAGAAATCGCATCACCAGCGCAAAACTCCTCATGCCGTAATTCAATGCGCCCGGCTTCGATTCTGGAAAGATCCAGGATGTCATTCACCAGTGCGAGCAGGTGATTCGCCCCTTCGCTGACGTGGCAGACGTAATCGGCGTAGGACTCGCCGAGAGGCCCCTCGCCTTCCTCCGCAAGTAAGTCGGTAAAACCGACGATGGAGTTCAGTGGCGTGCGAAATTCGTGACTCATGCGCGCCAGGAATTCGCTTTTCATACGGCTTGCCCGTGCGAGTTCCTCATTCTGCTTCGCCAAGCGGCTATTCGCATCATCAAGTTGAGAGGTCCGCTCGAGAACTCGCTGTTCCAGTTCTTGATTCAGGCGCCGAGCCTCATTCTCGGCAATTCTCCGTTGCTCCTCCTGACCCATCGCGTGGAGCGCATGTGAAATATCAGAATTCACCTCATCAAGGAGGCGGAGGGTCTCTTCGTCAAAAAAATCGAGGCGGTCCGCAAACACCGTAAGAGCGCCAACCATTTTCCCGTCCACCTTGATTGGGAGCCCCGCACCGGAACGCGACCCGCGTGCCGGCGCCTGCTCGCGCCATGAGAGCGTACGGGAATCGCCAGCCAGGTCGTTGCATACAAGACGTGTTCCTTCGCGAAAGGCACATCCCCATGGATCACAAGCATCCGGCTCAGTCGCCGAGGTCTGCAATTGCCGCACCTGTCCTTCTTCGCGAATCCACCATGCAATCGACTCGATCCGTCCGCTATCGGGCTGCAGAGTTCCAATTCCGGCACTCAGGACTTGACAATGCTCCACGGCTACGCGGCAAATGTCACAGAACAATTCTTCACGCGTCCGTGCCCGCACAATCGTCTGGTTGGCTTGGCTTAGGAACTTGTAAAGCCGGTTCAAATGAATCAATCGAGATTCCGAGGGCTGACCCAAAGCGCCACTCGACCCGTCTGTCATTAGCACTCCCTCTCAATCCGACCGCGGGAAGCGAACTCGACCATAAACTTCATGCGGACGAGTCGGGCTTGCCGTCACATTTCTAGTCACTCTGGGCCATGTCACGCGAAAGCCCACGTTTGCGCATCCTGGAGATCAATGTGGTCCGTTTCACTCCCAGACGAGCTGCAACACAAGAGTTGCCACCGTAGCGGTGGAAGTGCGATCGGAGAAACATTGAGCTAGTAATAGAGATCTATTCGGAACTGCTTTTGTTGGTCGACCAGGGGCGGCAAGGTGCTGATTCCTGGCAGCATCGCGCGAGCATTACGCGACGAGCATGAGAACTGCCCAAACTCCTCAGCGACGCGCCGACGGCTCACGAATCAGGCGTTTTCTTCCAAACAGTCGGGCGTCGACCGACCAGGCCCCAGGCCCGAGCATCGCCAGTCCCGCGCCCACTGCAGCCAACAGGATTTGCCCCCAGGGGTCCCCGCCACCGGAGAGCGCGGACCAAAGCGCAAGAACCGACAGTGCCGCGCCCGCGATGGGTGTCCACAGGCCGGCGCACAGCAACAGCCCGGCAGGGCCTTCCATCACCGCCCTTAAGGACGTTGGTTCTGAAGCCAATCCGATTACGGCATAGTGAACAGTGGCGATTGCGGCCATCAGCCGGAGGCACAGAAGGCCCGTCCCCGGCCAGCCACTAGCGAAGGTGGAATATAGCCGCTGCAACGGTTCCCTAACTTAAGCTTAGGCAAATGCGAGCAGGCATAGGAACCCTAATGGCAGGCTGGATTTTCACTCTTTCGAGTGATTATAGTTCGATGATTCCGCGCTTTATTCCGATGCTGACGGCATGCGTCCGGTCGTTGGCGCCGAGTTTGTCAAGGATGTTCTTCACACGGCTTTTGACCGTTTCTTCCGTAACTGACAGCTGCGCAGCGATTTCCTTGTTCGCATTGCCGACGGCGATCAGTCGCAGCACCTCGATTTCCTTCGGCGTCAATGTTTCCTCGCCGGAGTGCTCGGCAAGGTGGGCGGCGATATCGGGAGCCATCGCTTTGCGTCCAGCATGAACCGCGCGGATCGTTTGCAGGAGTTCCTTGTGGAGGAGGTTTTTCAACAAGTAACCTTGAGCGCCGGCTTGGATTGCGCGCTGCGCCTGCACATCGCCGGTGTACGTTGTCAGGACAATGATTCGTGCTTCGGGGAATTCATTCCGGATGGCGATAATCGCGTCAAAGCCATTCATTTCAGGCATTTGTAGGTCCATCAGCGTGACGTCTGGACGGCATTCCCGGAACTTGGCAATTGCTTCACGGCCGTTGGACGCTTCACCCACGAGTTTCATATCCGATTCGGGAAGAAGGAGCGTCGCGATGCCGACGCGGATCAACTGATGATCATCCACCACCATGACGCGAATCGGAGACGGATCGCTGCTCACGAATTCGTCCCCTCCTTTCCCCGAAACAGGCGCCAGCCACCGCGCGCCCCGTAAGCGACCGAAGCGGGGACCGTCAACTCGACTTCCGTACCAGCTCCGCGCTCGCTCCAGACCTCCAGTTGCCCGCCGATCCGCTTCGCGCGCTCGCGCATGCCCGCCAAGCCGAAGTGTCCCGGGCATCCTTCCTGCCCCAGCAGGCTGGCATCGATGCCTGTCCCATCGTCCCGCACCCTCACCCGAAGCCCACGCGCATCATACCGGATTTCGACTTCGATCCGGCGCGCACCCGCGTGGCGAAACGCGTTGCGCAACGCTTCGTTCGTAATACGGTAGATTTCATCCCTCATGATCGGATGCAGGTGTTGTGACGCGCCCTCCACTTCCACCGAAAAACCGGCTGCGTCCCTGTTTCCATCTCGTTGGTGCGCGGCCAGTTCCTTACCTGCGGTTTCAATCGCCTTCGCCAGGTCATCTTCGATCATAGCGGACGACCGCAGATCCTGCACCGCGTCGCGAGCCTCCGTGATCGCCTTGGCGGCGTCATCGAGCGCTGTTTCCAATACTTCCCGCGCATCCGCGACGCGCCCCGGCAGCAGATTATGGGCCGCCTGAAAGCGCATCAGCAGACCATGGAAGCTCTGCAACAGCGTGTCGTGCAGTTCCCGGGCGACGCGCAGGCGCTCATCGACCCTGCCCTCGAGATTCGCGTTGAATTCCCGCGCGATCTGGTGCAGGCGAAACCGGTAAAGCGCCCACAGCAATGCTAAAAAAGCCGCCGCGCACGACGCCTGGAACCAGCGGGTCTGATAATAGGCCGGGGCGATGGAGAAATCGAAGGAGTCGCCGGCCTCGTTCCAGACGCCGCTGTTGTTGGAGGCGATCACACGGAAGCGGAAATTGCGCGGCGGAAGGTTATTGTAAAAAGCCTGTCGGCGATTGCCGACGTCCTTCCAATCGCGATCCCAGCCTTCCAGCTTGACGCGAAAGCGGTTCTTCTCCGGCGCCACAAAGCTCAGCGCCGTATAATCGATCGAGAGATCGCGGACCAGCGGCGGCAAGCTCAAGCGCTGCGAGGTGTCGTAGGTCCGTCCATCGGCTGTGACCAACTCGATCCGCACTGGAGGTGGAAGCGTGTTGAAAGTCAGGTGGCGCGGATCTACCACGCTGACGCCATCCCCATGCGCGAACCAGAGTTTTCCGTCCGGGGACTTGGTGGCCCTTGGGCCGTATCTGCCAACAACGGCACTGCTCCTCACGCCGTCGGCACTGTCGAACACCGTGGTCTGGACGGTGCGCTTTGAATCACTCCACCAAGCATCCAGTTCGAAAGGCGCAATCCGCACCAGGCCGCATGCCGTATACAGCCATAACGACGATGCGTCGTCTTCCCGGACCATGCGGACGACGTCGCAAGGCAGGCCGTTCCTGGTTGTAAGGGTTGCGACGCGGCCGCCCTTGACGCCGCTGAGTCCTCCATCGGTGGCGGCCCATAGTGCACCGCCGCGGTCGAGGAAGAGACTCCACACCAGGTCCGCGCCCAGCCCATCTTTTTTGCCCAGGGATGTGGCGAGTTTGCCGTGCTCGAAGTAAGCGATGCCTCCGTAGAGGAAGCCAAGCCACAAGCCACCCTTGATCGGGTCGGGGAGGATGGCAGAAACACGCCGGTCGTGCTCCGCCCTGGACCACGGCCAGCTTATCGAGTCGACCGCTCGCCCTGCGACCAGATGGACCAGGCCGCGATCCGGATCGGCAATCCAAACCCCCTCGCGCGTATCGGCGGCTATCGCGGTCGACGCTCCTGCCGTCAGGCTGCCGGCGCGAGTAAACCTCCCGTTCTCGAACCACGCGGCTCCCCCGCGGGTCACGACCCACATGCGACCGTGTGTGTCCTCGGTCAGCGGCCCGATGATGTTGTCCGGTAATCCCGGATCCGTCACCTCGCGCACTGTCCCGTAGCCCGCAGTGCGGCGACCCGCCCTCGACAATTGAGCGGAGCGATAGGCGGTCAGTTGGCCATCCTGCCATCTGTTCACGCCGTCGTCGGTACCGATCCAGATACTGCCGTCGTGTGACGACGCCACGGACCAGGCCGGCACCGACAATCCCTGACTGGCCGAGATCGTGGAAACAACGGATGTGCGAAAACGATCGAGCCCATTGGTGGTGCCGACCCAGATGTTGCCTTCCCGGTCCTCGAAAAACGCAAGAACAAAGTCGCTCGAAAGGCCGTCGCTCTGCGCAAACCGGGTGGTCTTTCCATGGTCCACATGCAAGAGCCCCTGGTCCAGCGTTCCAATCCACAGAGCACTCCTGCGATCCCGCATCAGACGGTTGGGCGTGAAGGTCCTCGGCGCGCCGGGAACGGCGTAAATCTCCTGCTTATCGTCGGCAATTTCCCGCAGCTCACGGCCTCGCGGTGAGCCGGTGATGACAGTCAAGGTGGTGGGCCGATCGCCTTGTACCACGGCCCCGAAGATGGCCACCGGTTGCGCGAGAACCCGTCGTGGCGGGACCGGCTGCCACTGCCACAACCCCGACTCGGCTCCGACCCACAGACGATGCTGCGTGTCTTCGTGCAGGGAAAACACCCCTCCCTGGAGATACCCATACGTGGAGGGACCAGAGCTCTTCACATCACCACGGCACTCGAATCTCCCGCTCCGAATCGCGCAAACCCTTTGGTTGGTGCCGGCCCAGATTGTTCCCTCGTGATCCTCCAGAAGGGAATCCATTTGGTCCTCAATCTCGCGATAGCGGGTCAGCCGGCCATCCTTCCAGCTCGCCAGCCCTCCGAACGTACCGATCCATAGAGTGCCATCGCGCGCGGCCAGCAGGGACAATATCCTGGGACTCGGGAGCTGCTGGTCCGGCCCCTGAGGCCACCTTAGAAATCGAACGCCATCGAAGCGAACCAGGCCGAATTCGGTGCCGAGCCACAAATAGCCGTCCGGTGTCTGGACGATCGCTCGAACGCTGCCCATCAAGCCTTCGCGAGCGGTCCAGGCCGCATGCTGGTATTGACCGAGACCCCGGGCCGAATCGAGCGCGAGCGCCCGGGCTGGCCACGCCAGCAGCATCACTGCCAGCATAACGACCGGCGCGACCACATCGGGTGCTCGCCTCTTTGCTTTTCTCATGGGAGCGACGTCCCATCTCCTTAACACTGCTCCGAATTATGAAGGCAATATATCACGCAATTCGCTGACGCATCATTCCTCTTCCGCTAGAAAGAAATTCTCAGCGCGAACTCCACTTGCCGGGAGGTTCCAGCCGTGCTTGTAATTTGCCCGGCCCCCGACAGGGGGGCTACGGTAACAGGATCTGTCAAAGCACCCGCAAAGGTCGCAATTGCAGGCATCCCCAAGTTGGGATGATTCAAGAGGTTGAAAGCCTCAGCGCGAAATTCTATCATCCCGGCCTCGCCCAGAAAACCAACCTTCGTGTTCTTGTGCAGTCCAAAATCAAAATTTACGAAGCTTGGCCCGTACAGGGAATCGTGGCCGACATTGCCCAAAGTTCCCACCGGTTGCAGCATGAATGCGGCCGGATTAAACCACTGCTTCGGATTTCCAGTGATAATGGACCCAGTAAATGCTGGATTGTAGTTTGGCCGGTCGATGCCAGAGGTGAGCCCGCCAGTAAGACCTGACCGAGACCGATTACCATTAACAACAGGGTTGAAAGGTAGCCCGTCTTGTGCGGTAAAGATGCCCGTCACCCCCCATCCGCTTGTCAGGGTTGCGAGCAAACGATTCTCAATTCTCGGGGAGGGCAGATTATAGATAAAATCGGTCACCCAGATGCGCGGAATATTAAAGATGGATGGTCCCCGATCGAACCGTGGGTTGTAGGGGTTGGACGGGTACAAGATGGTAGACGTTGCCTCGCTCGCCAGACCAACGCAATTATCGATCGATCTTCCCCATGTGAAAGAGCTATGGAATTGCAGCCCATTTGTGACGCGCTTATTCACCTGAACTTGCAAGGAATGATAGATAGAGTCTCCATAAGAATCACGAAGTAGGACCGCACTCAGATTGGGATTTGTTCTCACAACAGCCTGGGCAGGGTTGGGATTCCAAAATGGCATCCCATCGGTTATCCCTAGAGGTAGGTTGGGGTTGGCATCGCCAATGCCGGGAAGGTGGATGCCTCGCGACCCTGCATACGAAACGGCCAATGCCATCGACAATGGCAATTGCTGCTCAATCGTCAGATTCTCATTGTAAAACCGTGCTTGTTGCATATCGTACTGCTGCGTCGACTGTACCTTACTCACTGAATTAGGCGGAAAAGTGAGCGGTATCGTAAACGTGCCGCTCCCACTGCTGGTGAATGAGAATGGCTGTTGTTGAGGCATGATATTAAGGAAGCCGTTATATAAATTGCCGATGTCATAGGCTAGGGACGCTCCGCCCCGAATGGCCGTCCTTCCATTGCCGAATACGTCCCACGCAAAACCCAGGCGCGGACTGATATTCTTCCAAGTAAAGTTCTTAAAGTATGGTCCCGCCGTTGCTTGTGTATCCGTCAAGGGATTAATCAGGGCGGAGCTTTTTCCGTGCACCTCAGTGTAATAATTGGGCGAGGGCTCGTATCGTAATCCGGCGTTAAGGATGAACTTCGATCTCAGCCGCCAGTTATCCTGAATGTAGAGGCCCGTGGTGTAAAATTGCCACGTCCTATCAAGTAAAGAGCCGGGCAACTCTGCCGCATAGCTAGACGTGACACCAGCCAAGAAGGTCGCGATGCTGGTAAATTGCAATTGCCCTTCGACTCTCTGGCTTTGATTCCCAAACTGCCGATAGCTACTAATCAAGCTTCCGAATTTCAACGAGTGACTACCGGCGGTATACATAAGATTGTCGCTGAAAGTAAGAATGTTTTGCGTCTGGGTAGATATAAAGTTAATAGCTGGCCCGAAAGTCCCAGTGACACCTCCTACAGTGATCTGGCCCAAGTCCTGACCCGTCACCAGCGAGTATTGCGGACCAGAGAAAGGACTGGGGGATAGCCGTGTACTCGCAGTACGACTAAATGAGACCCGAAAATCATTCAGGAGAGACGTGGAAAAGATGTGGGTCTCTGACAACGTCGCATACTGATGGCGAGTGTCGCGGTCGACCACGAAGTATTCCGGATAACTGTTCCCTAATACCTGGTCGTCGTCATCAATTGTATATCGCCCGAATACTGAGTCTTTGTTGGAAAAGACATGGTCCACCCGGATTTGACCATAAACGTCTCTATCTGGCTGAGTAAATGGCGTCGTATACCCATTGTTGGGCAGGTTGGGAAGCGGATATAGCGCGAGCAGCGGGGCGACGACTGGCGCAATCGTCACAGATGGGGTCGAGCCCAGCTGCGGGCATGCTGCGTTCGTGATTACTGCGCCAGCCGCACCATGACACCCCGGTGCCATTACGGTGTTATTAACGGTGATTCCCAAACGTTCTTCCACCCCTTCAAACGTGGTGAAAAAGAACGTCTTGTTTCTTCGAAACGGACCGCCAAATGCGCCGCCATAATTGTTCCGCTTGTAAGCCGGCAAACGCCGAAAATTATTCGCGACTGTCGGGCGATCGAAGTAGTTGGCAGCGTCCAAAGCGCTGTTCCGCAGATATTCAAACACGCTGCCATGGAATTGATTGGTCCCGCTTTTGCTTACCATGACGGTCTGACTTCCGGCCAGCAATCCGTACTCCGCACTGAACGAACTGGTGATTACCCGATACTCCTGGATGCCATCGAGTCCAAGCGTTCTTCCAGAAAAGTTGGCCGTGGAACCTCCGTTATCGTCCTGCATGATGGCTCCATCCAGCATGAAGTTGTTCGAGCGCATGGTGGCCCCATTGCTGCTATACCAAGTTCCGTTATAGGTTCCGCCCTGCGTTATATTCGGGCTAGGCGCAATCCCGGGTTGCAGTAGTGTCAGATTAATGTAGTTCCGGCCGTTCAGTGGCATGTTTGCTATCTCGTCCGCCTGCACCAAGCCACCAAGCGAACTGCTTGTTGTGTTGACCAGGGGCGCCCCTCCCGCGACCGTTGCAGTCTGCCCTATGGCGCCAATTTGGAGCTCAAAATTTACGGAAATGTCGTCAGCTACGTGAAGGTCAATATTGGGCTTGACGATACTCTCGAAACCAGCCTTCTGTACCGTGAGTGAATACCTCCCGGGAGGGAGGCTCGATAAACTGTAAAACCCGGCATCGTTTGTCACAGCAGGATGGGTGACGTTTGTACTTATATAAGTCGCCTCTACATTTGCACCAACTACAACAAGGCCGCTAGGATCCGTCACCTTCCCGCTGACAGTTCCTGAGCCAGCCTGCCCGAAGGTTATCGCAGAAAACCCAATCGCTACGAAAGCCGCCAATGCTATTTTCTTGCATGCACTCAGCATCACCCCCCCTGTATATCTCCGCCAGGAACGGGCAAATCGGCCACCTTCTTTTCGGCCCGCCCACCAACTATATGAGTTCTCCTCTCTTCGGGCAATCGACGCAGGTGCTGGGAGCCTCGCTCGGAAGCGGCGGCCAGAACGGCGGCCTCAATCCGCTGTACCAAATCGGCGGACCGAGGTCGGTGCAACTGGCTATGAAGCTCTTATTCTGAGCTACGATGCACCCGCTGCCGCGTCTTCACCCGGATCCGGCTCATTCACGATCCTGTAAACCGTAGCGCGGTTGATCCCAAGGATTTTGGCGGCCTGCACCTTGTTGCCTCCCACCTGATCCAGCACGCGCAATACATGCCGGCGCTCCACCTCGGCAAGAGGCAACAGCTCGTTGGAATCGTCGTTCCTCGTTTCGGCTGCGCGAACGCGTATCCGTTCCGGCAAATCGCGCACGTCGACCATCTCGCCTTCCCCCATCATGCAAGCGCTGCCGAGGACGCTCCTCAACTCTCTGATGTTGCCCGGCCACGGGTAGCGCGCGAGCACGATCTGAGCGCGCGGAGTGATGCCTTTGACCGGTTTGCCGTACTGCTCAGCGAACTCATCGATGAAGAAGCGCTCCAGCAACGGCAGGTCTTCCCGGCGATCGCTCAGCCGCGGCAGTTCGATCTCCACCATCGACAGCCGGTAATAAAGGTCCTCGCGAAATTTCTTCTCCGCGATGAGTTCCAGAAGATTGCGATTGGTCGCGGCGACGACGTGTACATCCACTTTCTTTACAGCCGGGGACCCCACGCGCTGAATCTCGCGATTCTCGAGCACCCGGAGCAGCTTACTTTGCATCTCCAGCGAGATCTCGCCGATTTCATCCAACAACACGGTGCCGCCGTGCGCATATTCGAACAGCCCCACCTTGTCCTGAGCCGCGCCCGTGAAGGCTCCCCGAACATGGCCGAAGAGCTCACTTTCAAACAGAGTTTCGACGATGGCGGAGCAGTTGCACACCGCGAAGCGGTTGTTCGCGACGGGACTGAGCCGATGCAGGGCGCCCGCCACCAGTTCTTTGCCCGTCCCGCTCGCACCAGTAACGAGCGCAGTGCGATAGTGCGGCGCAACACGCCGGATCTTCGCGAACACTTGAAGCATGAGCGGACTTCGGCCAATCATGCCCTCGAATTGATACGTCTTGAGGAGCTCCGAATCGAGCTGCAGGGCCGCCTGCCGCTGTTGCGCCTCCGCTACCAGCTTTCCAATTCTTTCCCGCAGTACATTGAGGTCGATCGGTTTGGTGATGTAGTCGCTCGCGCCACGCCGGATCGCATCCACTGCCAACTCCGTCGAGTACTGCCCGGTAACAAGAATCACTTCCGTTTCAGGAGCGGCTTCGACAATGCGGTCCAAGACTTCCAGGCCGTTCATCGTTGGCATCATGAGATCCAGCAGTACAATCTGCGGGCGCCGCTCAAGGACCATCTTCAATCCTGACTCGGCATCGGTGTGGGCAAGGATCTCTACGGGCTGCTGCTTCAGCGCAGCCTTGATCAAATCGAGGCAGGCTTTATCGTCATCAATTGCAGCAACCGTTACAAGCGGTTCCATGATCGCTCCCTCCACGCGCGGCTCCGAGCAGTTGCTGAACTTTTTGCCTCAGGATGGCTGCGCGAACGGGTTTCGTCAGGTATTCCGTAAAGCCGGCCGCCATAGCTTTTTCGCGGTCGCCGTCCATGGCGCAGGCCGTGACCGCGACGACGGGCAAACCCGCAAACGCAGCGTCCTTCCGAATCTCTTTGACTACCGTCAGCCCATCCATCCCCGGCATGTCAATGTCCATCAGCACCAGATCGGGGCGCTCCTGCCGCAGCAGATCGAGGCCCTTTGGGCCGTCCGCGGCTTCGATGATATCGCAGCGAACCGATTTCAGAATGGCGCGAATCAGGTCGCGGCTCGCCCGGTTATCATCGACAACTAATACTTTTTCCATAATTCTTCAATGCAGTGCTTGATGAGCGCAGGCCGATCTCGCGTTCCAAATAGACAGCAAAGAGAATAACAAATCCCGATGCAGTGCCGGAGAGATGCGAAATATTCCGCGACGAAAGAATCCCGGCCGCGGTAAGCACCGCCAGAGCTATCCCGAACGCAATCCTGACCTAGTTGGCCGAAAAGCCGGCGTAGGCGTCGCCGCGTCGTATAGCATCCCCGATACGCGTAGGGTGGTCAAGCCAACGCTCCCTCCGGAGTGCCGGACTCTAAGAGCAATGCGCAGATTCCCGGCAGTCCTGTCGCAAAAATAAGCATCGGAGATTCTATGCCGCTTCCGTCCACTCCTCGGAGCTCGGCATATATCCTCTCTGGCGCCCTAAACTGTCGGCCTTCTCCTGACAATGGATGCATAGCTCGGCCCACGCCATTGCCTTCAGGCGCTTTGGGGCGATTTCCTCTTCGCATTGCAGGCAGATGCCATAAGATCCGTCCCGAATGCGGTCGAGAGCTGAACGAAGCTGCCGGACGAGCGCCGATTCGCGGTCAAGTATCTGCACCGCTACATCGCGCTCGGAAGCTTCTTGTGTCATGTCAATGGGATCGGCGACCTGGTGTATACGGATCGAGTCCCCTAATTCTTTGCCGGAAGTCGCGTCCTTCAGGCGCGCCTCCAAAATTTGTCGAGCCAATCTGAGATCTGACTTCACTGTCCGAATTTCCTTTCAATGGATAATTGACCGGATCTGGTCTGTTCGCATATCAGGCAACTGAGGTTCCAATGGATACAATCACAGGCTGCACGTCAGAGCTGCCTGTCAAAAGACGTCGGAAAACGCGGGAGACTGCCGACACGCGCCGATGCCGGCGCTTCACAAACGGGATTCCATCCACAATGAGGCCCCACTCTTCAGTGCGGCACACTAGCTCACTTGCCGTAATTTGCAGCAGAACGAGAGGTGCCGATGAACCGGCCGAGCTCGCTAACGTCGGCGTGAGCAGCCCTTTGCACGAGCTTCGCATGGCATTTGGTGGTCGCACGTCCTCGCAACGGCAACCATCCGACCTGAATAGTGGAAGCGCCCCCGGGGTCCAGGAGCAATCCAATCTTAATGGGCAAGAACCCGCCCAATCCGCGACCCGCTAGAAACCGATCGTACGTGGCATCTGGCGCGATGAACTGGCGTCGCCCGGATGGCGCACTGATCAAATCCGCGACATGCAGGGCAGATGCCGTGGGTCGCGAGCACACAAACAATTGACAACAAACGAACGGACGTTGGCCTCATGCGTGCCATAGCAAAAGGTGGAAAAGATTCCGTTGAGTGGTCAAAACGGCCATTCAACTTCTACAAGGAACTTATAATGACTCAGCAATTGAAGTTCGCATTTCTCATGCTGCTCGCAGCCGGCGCCGCTTGGTTCGCGCCTGCCGCGAAGGCAGATGAGTGGGACAAACGGACTGTCTTGACTTTTAAAGAACCGGTCGAAATCCCCGGGAAGGTCCTGCCGGCGGGGACGTACGTTTTCAAGCTGGCTGACAGTCAGTCCGACCGAAATATCGTCCAGATCTTCACCGAAGACCAGAAAACTCTTCTTGCAACGATCATGGCGATACCTACCTATCGTGTCGAGCCAACAGGCGACACTCTAGTGACTTTCGAAGAGCGCCCGTCCGGCTCGCCAGTAGCGCTGCATAAGTGGTTCTACCCGGGCGATAACTATGGCTTCGAATTCGTCTATCCGAAATCCGAAACGCAACTCGCCGTGAATTCTGGGCAGCCAGCGCACGCACCGGCGCCTCCCCCCGCGCCACCACAAGAGCCAATAGCAGAGCAGCCTAAGGTCGAACCGGCTGCACCCGTCGTGCGCGAACAAGAAGTGGTCATTGCGGAGCCTACGGACAATGCTACTCCGCCTCAAAGCCAAGCCGCACCACCCAGCGTTCCTAACACGCTCCCGCAAACCGCGGGGAACTTCGCGAGTATCCTCCTCCTCGGAATAACGCTCTTGTCTGGGGGCTTCACCGCACTCCGATTCGCAGCCAAACCAAGTTAAGCTGGTCGTGATTCCATGCAGAAGAAACTACTCGTTTATCTCGGGTGCGTCCTCATCGTCGGGGGCGCAGTCGCTCTTGGTTGGTATGGGTACCTGCGGCTGGACATGATGCGCGCGCAACGCGAGGCAAATCAGCTCCTCGATGATCAGAAGAAGCATAATTCGGAGTTACTCAAAACCCGACCTGTTCCCCATGCCGTCGTTATCGTTCCGCCTCGCGCTGGGGAGCCGATCGGACGAATCGAGATTCCTCGCCTTCACATTTCTGTGATGGTTCTTGAAGGCACGGCTCCGAAAATTCTCCGAGTGGCCGCCGGTCACATTGAAGGTACTGCTCTGCCGGGAACCGGTGGAAATGTCGGCATCGCCGCTCATCGGGACAGTTTCTTTCGGCCGCTGAGTGAAGTGCGGCCGGAGGATGGGATCCTGCTGACGACTTCCTACGGAACATTTCGATATGTCGCAGATGCAGTCGAAATTGTTGATCCAACTGACGTCCACGTCCTCGACCCAACGGCTGATCCAGAGTTGACACTCGTAACCTGTTATCCGTTCAACTATGTGGGATCAGCGCCGAAACGATTTATTGTCCATGCGCGAGAGCAGTCTGATGGCGCGGCCCCCCTCCGCGAGACCGTCGGATTAGTCCGGAAGTGAATTGTTCGCCAGGGCTGAGCGCCGCGGCTGCGATTCTGAGACTGGTCCTGGGACTCGTCTTCTTTGCGCACGGAGCTCAGAAAATGTTGGGCTGGTTCGGAGGCTTCGGCTTCTCCGGAACCATGGGATTCTTCACCGGTACTATGCACATCCCGGCTCCACTTGCTTTCCTGGCGAGGCGGAGTTCTTCGGCGGGCTGGGGCCCATCTTCGGATTCTTTACTCGTATAGCCGCGTTCCCAATCGCCGTGACCATGCTGGTCGCAATTGCGACTGTGCATATGGCCTTCGGATTTTTCATGAATTGGAGTGGCACTCAAAAAGGCGAAGGCTTTGAGTATCACCTGTTGGTGCTCGCAATGACCGCGTTCCTGATGATCCACGCGGGGCGGGCGCGTTTTCGGTGGATCGCGTTCTCACAGACTCTTAGCCGTCGCACTCATAATTCGGTGCTCCCCACCGTGTTCGAGCCAGTTTGCACAATCAGGCGTCAACTCTCTTTCGATAGCTGCACGGCATTGATCCAGTTCCGCCTCGGTAAGGACGCCTTGCCATCGTCCGTTCGTGCCCTTGTTCATGAACGTCTTTGCGCCTTCGCGAAACAGCTCGTTCACCTCCGGCATGATCGTGCCGAAGTTCTCTTTCATGCCCTTGAAAGAGATTCGCTCCAATATCCCAGGGAGAAGTTGTTCGTCAATGGTGATGTCGAGGTGCTTCGCGATCCGGCGAATTTCCCGCTCGGGATCCTCCAGTAAATCCGCAAAGTGAACCAGCAGGATGTTGGGCAGGTGGCGGTAGTCCCACCAGGTCTGGGCGTGGTGCAAATGCGACCAATAGGGGAAGCCCGAACTCTCCCATTCGAACCAGCTCTTATCGATCCACACTTGAAACATCTCATGAAGATCTTTGAAGTCCACTGGGTACTCACGGCCGAACATCGCAGCGCGCTGCTGAGAAACCTTCTTGATCTGTTCCGAGTAGCCGGAGTGGTGATTCCAGATCGACATGAAGACATCTCGCAGGTCCCGGCCCACCACCACATAGCGTGCCGTCTCGAAATAGGGCAGACCGTCCAGCGCCAGGTGGCTCTTGATGAAGCGGCGATGTGTCTGGGCCTCGAGAGCCTGGGAAACCTGGTCGAGAGGAGGGAGCGCCATATCCAGCCATGGCGACATCACACTCACCGGCGCCGGGAACACCCCATCCTGAAATAACAGATTCGCCACGATGGTTTGCATCCAGGTGGTGCCCGTCTTGTACGACGTCGAGATCACGATGTCCCCCGGGCGATGGTTGTAGACCTGCCACCGAGTGCTGTCGAGCACGACGTGGTTCGTGTATTCATGTAGCTTCTTGGGTAGCTCAGAGTTCATTGGATTCCTTTCCAGTCTTGTGAAGCGGGCCGCATCCTCAGACTCGCTATTCGCCTTACAAACCCTCGCCGGTAGCAAGCCAACGCGCACATTCCGGGCCTAATTCAGCAAGCGCTTTCGCCTCATATTCCGCGGATTCCGCCGCCGTGAGTGTCTCTCGCCACCGCCCGTTGGTGCCCCTGTTGATGAAGGTTTTCGTGCCGCCTACCCACATGGTTCCACCCATGGGAACAATCTTTTCGCCGTGTTCCTTCATCCAGTCGAAGGTGCAATGCTCGACGATAGTGTCCCACTTGGATTCGTCGATCGGGATCTCCAGGAATTTGGCGATACGCCGCATCTCCTCGGGCATGTGTCTCTTCAAGACGTCGAAGTGAACCATCATCACATTCGGGAGATCCCGGATCTCCCACCAGGTCCGTACGTTCTCCCACAGCGACCAGTACGGAAATCCATCCCGATCCAGCCATGTGCGCCAGTATTCGCGAATATCAGCCGGCGGAGGCTCGAGCGGCGGGCCCACCCGCCCGGGGCTGTCGTTCAGCGCATGGTACATGGCCTCGTTGCCCATCGCATGGTGGTTGTAAAGGCTCCACAGGACGTCACGGCCATCGCGGCCGATATAGAGATACTTGGCCTTTGGAGAAAAGACAAGGGCATCGACCGGAAGATGCGTTTTGACGAAGCGGCGGTGCGTCTGGGCCTCCACGGCAGGCAATTTTATTTCTTTCGGCGGAAGCCTGAAGTCGATCCACGGGGACATCGCCTGTGTGTCCTGCTCCGTGTCGCCGGCGAACAGCAACTGCGAGACGATCTGCTGCATCCAGGTTGTACCGGACTTGGCGTAGGTCGAGATGATGATGTCGTCATCCCGAAACTTAAAGTCGTTCCAAACCGTTGAATCAATGTGCTGGTTATGCATCTCCCTGGTCTTTTTAGGCCAAGCCACATCCATCACAAATCTCTCCTTGTTTTCCATCGCATTCTGTTCCTCGGGTCGTCCATCGCTGAATTGGGTCCCCTTATTAGATCACCGTTCCTCACAGGCTGCAAGTCGACTGCGGCAAGAACCATCGAGATGAGAAATTCGTAATCACGAAGTAGATGGTGGTCTGAGTACGAAAGTCCCGTGCGCCCGAAGTCGTGAGTTTGCGGTAGCGTAGACTAGTGGGCGACCGAAGAGGCGCGAGATGATCAAGCTGATCTTGGGGGCATTAATAATGACAAACCTTTTTGCAGGGCCGAAAGAGGTCTCTTGCCCGACGCAGGACGGCGGTGTCATCTATGCCGATCTATACGGCACGGGGGACCGCGGCGTCGTGCTGGCCCACGGCATGAAGTTCGACAAAGCGAGTTGGAAAGAACAGGCAGTCCAACTGGCGAACGCGGGCTTCCTGGTGGCGGCGGTCGATTTCCGCGGCTACGGCAAATCGCACGGAGGTCCCAAATCTCAATCGCCGCGCGACGAGATGTATCTCGATGTGCTCGCCGCGGTGGATTATCTTCGCGGGCACGGAGCGAAGACGGTCGCGGTGATTGGAGCGAGTATGGGCGGAGGCGCTTCAGCGAACGCCGTCGTCAAGGGCACCGCCGGAGCCATCGATCGCCTGGTTTTGTTAGCGCCCGTTCCCATCCAGAGCCCCGAACAGATCGCCGTGCCGAAGCTGTACGCCACCGCGCAGGGCGATCCGATCACGCCTCAGGTGAAGGAACAATACGAGAAAGCGCCGGAGCCCAAGGAGTTGTTGATGCTGGACGGGGCAGCGCACGCACAGTTCCTCTTCACTACCGATCAGAGTGAACGGTTGATGAGAGAGATCCTGCGGTTCCTCTCAGCGGCCAAATCGGCCGAGGGCGCTAGTAAGCCGTGAGGTCCCGGCCGCTCACGACATTGCCTGTATAGGAACGGCGGATTTCTTTCTCGAGGTCCACTTCCTCGCGGGGCCCAAAATACAACTGGTGATACAGCACCAGGAGCTTTGGTTTGGCCTTCGACGCCAATTCGGCGAGTTGCCGGGTCGAAGTGTGGAAGTTCGAATGATACTGGCCACGCCGAGGCCCAAAAACGAGATCGAAGCGGTCCGCTGAATACACCTCGTGAACCAGAACGTCGCATCCGTGGCAGGCTTCGACGATGGCCTCGGTGGGAGCGGTGTCGCCCGAGATGACAATCGAACGGCCTGCGGCATCTATCGCGTAACCGAAAGCCTGAGGCCACGAACCATGAGAAACCGAAATGGCTCGCACCGTTACGCTCGCATCGCGGTAGACGATTCCAGCAGCGGAAATCTCATGGACGTTCACGGTCAACGCCCGCTTGCTAAGGCCCTCGGCGCCCTCTGTGCGGACCTTGATATCCGCGGCATACGCCTCCATCAGATGGTCGGTCATCGCTGCTATGCCTTCAGGACCAAAAACCTCCAGCGGCTGCCTGCGGCCCACCACCCACGTCGTGAGCATCAGATCCGGATATCCAAGCGTATGGTCGGAATGGAGGTGCGTGATGAAGAGACGCGTCAGGTTGGTCGCATCGAGCGCGGCAATGCCAAACTTCTCGGCCGCCGCTTGCGCCTGGCGGACGACGCCGGGGCCAGCATCGAACAGATACGCCTGGCCGTTTACAACCACCGCGACACAAGGGCCGGAACTGGAAGGATCGGGGATCGGAGTCCCCGAACCCAGGATGATCACTTTCGCACGCTCGGCCGATGAGCCGGCAGGAGCCATCATCATAAGACCCCCAAATACAAGGACAATACTCGAGAGCCGTTGTGGCACGGGTGCACCTTCCGGGTCAGTGTAACAGGACCAGGGTGTAGAATGTCCGAAGCCCGTCTGCTTCGGCGAGCCGGCCCAAACAAAAGGAGCATCATTGATGAAAACACCGTCCGCCTCGACCACTGCCGCCGCGGCTCCGGTTGCCGACAGTCCCGATCCAGGGCGTTGGAAGTCACTCGCGGTGATTCTGGCGGCCGCGTTTCTCGTCGGTCTCGACTTCTTCGTCGTGAACGTCTCGATCCCGTCCATCCGGGCGAATCTGCATGCGACGTTTGCCGAAGTGCAACTGGTGATCGCCAGCTACGGGCTGACGTATTCGGTACTCCTGATCTCGGGAGGCAGGCTCGGAGACATCTACGGACGCAAGCGGATGTTTATCTGGGGTGTGACCGCTTTCACTGCGGCCTCGATGTTGTGCGGTCTCGCGCCGTCTCCGATCTTACTGATCGCGGCTCGCGCACTTCAGGGCATCTCGGGCGCACTGCTGTTCCCGCAGGTGCTGGCAATCATGCAGGTCACCTTCCCGCAGAACGAAAGAGCGAAGGCGTTCGGATTATTCGGCACGGTGATTGGCACGTCCTCGTTTTCAGGAAACGTGCTGGGCGGGCTGCTCGTGAGCGCAAACGTCTTCAATCTAAGCTGGAGGCCGATCTTCTTGATCAACCTGCCGGTCGGGCTGCTGACCGTCATCGCGGCCACGAAGCTTGTCAAGGAATCCCGCTCACCGAAAGCGCGCCGGCTGGATGTGGGCGGCGTCGCGATCATGACGCTGGCGCTCACGCTGCTTCTCTATCCTCTGATTCAAGGGCGAGAAGCGGGATGGCCCCCATGGGCCTTTATGTGTCTCGCAGCCTTCCTTCCCATGATGTTCTTGTTCGTCCAATACGAGAAGCGGGTGACCGCGGGCGGAGGCTCGCCGCTGGTGGAACTCGACCTCTTTGAGGACCGCGCGTTCGTGATCGGCCTGTTCAGCGGAACGTGCTTCTTCAGCGGAGCAGCGGCTTTCTTTCTGATCTCGACCATTTTCCTTCAGAACGGCCTCGGCTATTCGCCAAGAGAAGCCGGATTGACGTTTGCCTGGTTCGCCATCGCTTTCCTCGGGAGTTCACTCGCGACGGTCCGGATCCAGCCGAGGCTCGGGAGCCGCATTATCAACCTCGGCGCGGCGTTGATGATCACCGGTCTCGTCGCGTTACTGCTGCTCACGGCGTGGCGCGGAGCCTCGCTTGGCGGTCTGGAACTGGCACCTGTGTTGCTAATCTATGGCACGGGGCAGGGCTTCGTGATGCCGACATTGATCAGTACGATCCTGATTAACATCAAGGGGCACGATGCGGGATCGGCATCCGGTGTTCTCAGCACGGTGCAACAGGCCTCGTTCGCAACGGGAGTCGCGGTAATCGGCACAGTCTTCTTCAGTGTGCTCGGAACAGCCACGTCGACGGCGGCGTTCATTCACGCGCTGCGCGTCGCCTTTTCCGTGAATATCGGTCTCCTGATGGTGACCTCCGTGCTCATCCTGCAAATACCGCGGTTCCCGGCCCGCGGCGGCGTCCGCTAGCGAACCGGCGGCGTGTATAGGTCCGGGATCCGGTTGCTGCGGTACACAAGGGCGCCAGTCGTTTCCAAAGAGTAGACTATTTTCCCTTCAGGGGTGATCTCGATGGAGCGCGCACCGAAAGATGCGTCCTTCATCACGGCGCCTGTGTTGAAGTGAAAGTTGCCGTTGCTCAGGCGTTGGGCGGATCCCACGAACGGGGAATAAACGCCCAGGTCAGCGTTCATGACAAGAGTCGCCGTGCGCGCCTTCTCATCGATTTTCCAATACTGTCCGCGCGTATGCGCCTCGGGATCTTTTTTCTTGTGGCGCGGGCCGTTATCGAGCAAAAGAAGCACATCTGATCCGGGCGGCTCAAACCCAGCGTCATGCTCATAGGAGAACCAGGGAAACTTCTCGGACGATATGAGCTTCAGATCGCCGCCTTCGCCGAGACGCCAGACCACCTTGCCGCTTCCCTTGCCATCCTGGTAGTCGATCTTGATCACCCAGTCCTGCTCTGGCAACGACAAGGTCAGGTTTCCGTCGGCACGACTGTATGACACCGCGTTCCCGTGCAGCCAATCGTTCGCAACCGGCGCAAGGAATACGGGAGAGCAGCCGCCTCCTCCGACGGGACCGTTGCATTTTTCATCCGAAAGGGCCGATCGCGACACGTCGAGGTGATCAAACGCGTTCCAGTACCACTTTAACTGCAAGTCCTCATCAAGATCGAGCAACAGGACGCTGATCACATCGATCGGATCCTCGGAACCTTGCGCCCCATCGGGCAGCATTCGTTCTAGGCTGGCGATGACGATCGTGTGACCGTTGGGCAGGCGAATCGCCTCGTGGTGAAATCCGGGGATACATTGGTGACCATTCGGCTTGCAGACGGAATGAATGCCCCGGTCCTCCAGTTGTTCGGCAATTCGCATGATGTTCGTCTCGCGGATCGTATTGCCCGCAAGATCCACTTCGCTCAATACCTGGAGCCGGCTGTTATGCTCGTTCAGACCGCCGCTCAACACCAGGAATCGGCCGCCGGAAAGCATGCGGGTCAGCGAGCGCTCATGCGAGGGTAGGTACCACACTAGATTGCCGTTCAGATCGGTCGCGGTAGGGCGCTGGTTCGGTGTTTCGACGCTATAAATCAGGAATGGCTCGGAAGATGAGGACTTGAGATCGCGAGGGACCAGAACGCTCATCGCTGGCGACAAGCCATCGGCAATACCGGTATGAAAGGTCACCGACGTTCCGGGCTTCGATGCATCGCCCGTCAGAATCTCTGCGTGCATTTCATAGTTTGAATCGGCGAGCATGCCCGCCACATAGATGTTGTTGGTTCGCGCGCCGGAACAGGGCTCGATTCCCGTGTGGAACCACTCGCCGGAATCGCCCTCGCGGCGGAAGGCCGCACGGAAGCGGCTGCCTTGCGGACAGGGAGGAGCGCTGAACAGGGCCACCAAGGGGTTCGCGGTGGGTGTGGCAACCGGTTGCTGTCCTTTGACTCGCGGCACGATCTGAAATGGCAATTCACTCTCCGCCGTCATCTTCGTCGCAATGTTCTTGAGGGTAACCTTCACGCGCGCCTGATGTTCGAACAAATCTGGGCGCCAATTACAAGTCGCCTGTGAGCTGAAATCACGAACGACACGGAAAGGCGACCCGTCCACGCTCACGCTAAAGCGGAATCGAAGCTTGGAGAGTACCTTAAAGGGATCTCCATCCTCTTTGGCGACCGCAACCAATCCAATGACGGTTCCGACCGGCTGAGGAGAAACCAGCGCCGGGACAATCCGGACGGACGGCGCGGACCAGCAAACCGGAAGAGACGCAACGGCGGCAACAACAAACATCATGGTGGAGCGCATAAGTTAGAAGCTCAGTATGTCACACCCTTTTCCTTCCGAGGCAGCGGTGGCTGCTATGATAATCCGACTGCCCGTTCCGGGCGGCGGAAGTACAGACGGTTATGGAATTCTTACTGGGCTTTTTGATCGCGTGTGCGGTTGGCCTGACGGGAGTGGGCGCCGGTAGCATCACAGCGCCTGTATTGATCCTGTTCTTTCACCTCAAACCAACCCTTGCAGTCGGAACGGCCCTCGCCTTCTCGGCGGCAATCAAATTCGTCGTCGTTCCCCTTTATATACGGCGGCACCAGGTGGACTACCGGATCCTGGGACTGCTCTGCCTGGGCGGCATTCCGGGTGTGCTGTTTGGCGCTCGCGTGCTCAGCCAGCTGAACACACGTAACCATGAGGGCGGCATTTTCTTGCTGCTCGGCACCACGATTTTCGTGGTCTCGATTGGCAGCTTGTACAGAACCCTCCGAAACCGATTGACGACTGCGACCGTGGATCGCGCGCGATGGCTCCCGCCCATCGCCGTGCTTATCGGCGGCGAAGTCGGGTTCTCCTCGGCCGGCGCAGGTGCGTTGGGCGCCCTTGTGTTACTGAATCTGACGAAACTGACGCCAGCCCAGGTCGTCGGAACCGACATGGTTTTCGGCTTCATTCTCTCGCTTATCGGCGGCGGCCTGCACCTCCTCGGGGGTCAATACAACTGGATGATTCTGATCAAGCTCGTTTCGGGTGGAGTCGTGGGCTCGCTATGCGGCGCGGCGCTGTCGTCGGTGATTCCGCCGCGTCCCCTGCGGCTTGCCCTTAGTGTGTGGCTGGCGATTCTCGGCCTGCAGTTGTGCTGGAAGGCCTTGAGTTGACGTCCGGCGCCGGGAAAGTCGATCTCGGTTGTGCCATACTTGCTTTCCATGCGTCAGCCTGTCGTCTCGTTCCTTGCAATAGCCGGGTGGTGTTGTTCCGCCGCCGCGGCGCCCCTGGCAGCTCATCTTCGTTCGACCCTGTCTTCGCCGCAGGCAGTCGGGGTCTCCATTGGCTTGACTCCCAGGATTGAAAACCCTTCGAAGGGGATGCATGTGTTCCGCTACTCGGTAAGCGTTAACGGCGGACCGTTCCGCATCGTCCGGGACTTCAGCCAGGAGTCGAATTTCATCTGGTCTCCCGAGTTGTACGAGCATTCTGCAACCATCCGCCTGATCGCCCGCAACAACGAGAGCAAGGAAACGGCCCAGGATGACATGCGTTTCCAGATCGTCTCGCGGATCAAGGGCAAGAACCCTGTGGTCACTCCGTCCGCGAATCCGTTGGTCGCGCTGTTCAGCGCGCCCACTTGTCCTGAGGGCAGCAACTTCCGCGTCGCCTTCCACGCCGATGGCGAAGAGACCATGACCCGGACGTCAGCCCAGCCCTGCCGCGGCTCGATCAGCAATAACGTATGGGTCGCCGGGATGCGAGCCGACACCGAGTACCGGATGCGCCCGGAGTGGATCAGCGGCACCAGCGTGAAATCGGGCGACTGGGCGCCATTCCATACGGGTCTACTCGACGGCCGCACGGCTCCCGTCTCGATCACGGTGCCACGAACCGGCGGATCGCCAGCTTCCGAAGGCGTCCTGATCTACAGTTCTGAGACGCTGGGCGGCGGAAAAGGGCCTTTCGCGACCGATCTCCAGGGCCGCGTGATCTGGTATTTACTCTCTTCGGATTCCATGACTCGCGTCCTTCCCGGAGGCCGGTTTCTGCTCATTGGCGAGGGGAAAAATTCCGTCAACAGCACGAAGGACGAACAGTGCCTGCGGGAAGTGGACCTGGCCGGAAACATCCTCCGCGAAACCAACGCCGGCCGCGTGGCCGAACAACTGGCGGCACACGGCATCCATTCCGATTGCCGCATCGGCGGCAAGGAATGCGTGTCGGGCTTCCACCATGAAGCCATTCGATTGCCCAACGGCCACACGATGGTCATCGCCGGAATGGAACGGATGATGCCCGCCGGCACGCAGGGCTCGAAGGACCCAGTGGACATCCTCGGCGACGTGGTCGTGGACCTCGATGAGGAGTTTCAGGTATCGAATGTCTGGAAAGAGTACGAGTATCTAGATATCAATCGCAAGTCCGTGTTCGACGCCAAGTGCCATACGGGCCAAGGGGGATGTCCGCCGGTTCTGTTGGCTGCCGAAGCCTACGGGTGGACGCATAGCAACTCCCTGAACTACATTCCGTCCACTGGTGACTTCCTGGTTTCCATACCGGAGCAGGACTGGATCGTGAAAGTGGATTGGAAAAACGGGAAAGGCAGCGGCAAGATCCTCTGGCGCCTCGGCAAAGGCGGGGATTTCACGGTGGAAGCCAAGGATCCCAACCCCTGGTTCTCTTATGCCCATGACGTGGGATTCGAGCCCGCCGGTTCAAATAATCTGACGCTCATGGACGACGCGCACACGAACCATGCCAAGGATAACAGCGCCAACGGGCGCGCCCAAATGTGGCGGCTCGATGAACAGAATCGGAAAGCCACCCTCACCTATAACGCCGACCTCGGCCAATACTCGATTTGCTGTGGGACGTTTCAGATTCTGAAAGACGGCGGGTACCTTTCGGTGACGGGTTTCGTCAATCTTGCGTCGCCCCACGGCCGGACCGTGGAGACCGACAAAGACGGAAAGATCGTCTTCGCTATCGAACTGGAAGGCGTAATCGATTACCGAAGCTTCCGCGTGGAGGATATGTACTCCGCCCCGGTTAAGTAGTGGGCTGGCCACTCGCGGGGGACTAATTCGATTTCATGAGATACTGGAACGCCATGCGACGCAAACTGGGATTTCTTCTTGTCTTCGCCTCGCTGATCGGAAGCGCGGCCGGACTTCCGTTGACCGTTCGGCTCGTCTCCAGCTTGCCGTCGCCGCAACCCGTAGGAACTCCCATCGGTTGTTCACCTCAAATCGATAACGTCGCCAAGGGCACGCATGTTTTCCGCTATGAAGCCGGCGCCTGGGAGCAGAGGGCGATTTCACCGCCAAGTCCGACGATCCGCATCCCTGGTTCTCCGATCAGCACGACGCCGGCTTCGATCCGCCGGGCTCGGACACCATCACGATTTTCGATAATAGCCACGCCCGGTTCGCGAAGGAAGACTTCCCAGGCGCGCGGTCAGCAGTGGAAGCTCGATGAGAAGAGTATGACCGCAACCCTGGTCCACAACGCAAAGCTGCAGTTTTACTCGCCGGCGGTTGGAGCGGCGCAGACTTTGAAAAACAGCGGGTACAGCTTCAACATTGGTTACATCGACAATTTGACGTCGCCGCGCGGGCGGGCCGCGGAAACCGATCGGGATGGCAGGGCCGTCTTCGCGCTTGACGTGTATGGCATCAGCGTCTAACGGAGCTTCAGGGTTAACGATATGCACTCCGCCCCCGCGAAGACTCCGGTGAAGTAATAGGATGACATTGATCGACCTGCATACACACACGGACCGCTCGGACGGATCCACGCCGCCAGGCGATTTGGTCCGCCAGGCGGTAGCCGAAGGGCTCCGGGCGCTCGCCATTGCGGATCACGATACGCTGGCCGGCTATGACGAAGCCTGTCCGATCGCTGTGGAATGCGGCGTCGAACTGGTATGCGCCGTGGAGCTCAGCACGCGTCCCAATGAGCAACGGGAGAGCGGAAAACGGGAGCGGTCCGTGCACGTGCTCGGGTATTGGCTGTCCTCTGGCCCGACCGTTGAGTTCCGCCGCTACCTCGAGACCCAGCAGGCGAGCCGCCGAAAGCGCAATGTGGAAATGGTGGCGAAGCTGCGGCAATTGGGCGTTTCGATCACGCTCGAGGATGCGGAAGTCTACGGGCGCAATCAGGTGGGCCGGCCCCATTTCGCGCGCGTGCTCCTCGATAAAGGCTACGTATCCAATCTTCAGGAAGCGTTCGACGTCTATCTCGCCGACGACGCAAGAGCCGCTGTGGAGCGTGACGAACCGACGCTCGAGGAAGGGATCCGGCGCATCAAAGAGGGCGGTGGCATGGCGTCGCTCGCTCATCCGGTGCGGCTGCCGCAGCGTGGCGCTGACCTGGAGCGGCTCGTGGAAAACCTTCTAGAAGCCGGCCTCGAAGGAATCGAGGTCTACCACAGCGAGCATTCTCCGGCCGATCGTACCGAGTTTGCGGGAATCGCACGCCGCTTTGGCCTGATACCGACCGGCGGCACGGATTACCATGGAGACAACAAACCCGGAATCCGGCTGGGAAGCGGCATCGGCGGCAACGTTCGTCTGACGTATGGTTTTCTGGAAGAAATGCGGGATTTGTGCGCTGCCGGGCGACCAACCAGGAACGGTATGACGGGCGGGACGGTATGACAGAAGGCTTGACATTAACTCACCTGCGGATGCTGGAGGCCGAGAGCATTCACATTCTGCGCGAAGTGGTTGCGGAGTTCCAGCGTCCGGTGATGCTGTACTCCATCGGCAAGGATTCCTCGGTAATGGTGCGCCTGGCGCAGAAAGCGTTCTGGCCAGGGCGGATTCCGTTCCCTCTACTGCACGTGGACACAACCTATAAGTTCCGTGAAATGATTGAGTTTCGCGATCGATTCTGCGCCGAGATCGGAGCCAGGCTGATCGTGCACACGAATCGGGCGGCGATCGAGGCGGGCGCGAATCCGTGGGATCTGGGCACATCGAAATGCTGCGGATTCCTGAAGACCCGCGCGCTACTCGATGCGCTGGCCGAAGGCGAGTTCGATGCGGCCATCGGAGGAGCTCGCCGCGACGAGGAAAAGTCGCGCGCGAAAGAGCGGGTGTACTCCTTTCGCGACCCGTACGGCCAGTGGGATCCGAAGAACCAGCGGCCCGAGCTTTGGAACCTGTATAACTCGCGGTTGAACCCCGGGGAGAGCATCCGTGTTTTCCCCCTGTCCAACTGGACCGAGCTGGACGTCTGGCAATATATTCACCTCGAGAACATTCCCATCGTGCCGCTCTATTTCGCCAAAGAGCGCGAGATGGTGGTGCGAAGATCCTCGCTGATCCCCGTGGAAAAGGATATTCCGCTGCTGCCGGGGGAGCGCAAGGAACTTGTTATGTGCAGGATGCGCTCCCTTGGATGTAGCCCGTGCACTGGAGCAATCCGCTCGAATGCGGACACCCTGCCGAAAATCATCGAGGAGATGATGTTATTCCGCCGCTCTGAGCGCGAGAATCGCGTCATCGACTTCGACCAGGAAGGTTCGATGGAGATCAAGAAGCGGGAAGGGTACTTCTAGGATGTCGCACCCCTCCGAGACATTGAGCGGAATCGACCTCTTCCTGCGCCGCGAAGAAGAAAAGGACCTGCTCCGTTTCATCACGTGCGGCAGTGTCGACGACGGAAAATCCACGCTCATCGGCAGGCTCCTCTTCGACTCGAAGGGAGTATATGAGGACCAGCTAAGCGCCATCACCAGGGCCACCGTAAATGAAACCGCCGGAGCGGTGGACTTCGCGCTTCTGACCGATGGATTGCGCGCCGAGCGCGAGCAGGGCATCACGATCGATGTCGCATACCGGTATTTCTCCACACCCAAACGGAAGTTCATCATCGCCGATACGCCGGGCCACGAGCAGTACACGCGCAACATGGCCACGGGCGCCTCAACCGCGAACCTCGCCATCGTTCTGATCGACGCGCGCAACGGCGTCCTTTCGCAGTCGCGGCGTCATGCGTTTATTGCATCCCTGCTGGGGATCCACCACGTTGTCGTCGCCGTAAATAAAATGGACCTCGTCGATTTCAGCGAGGAGGTATTCGATACGATCTGCTCGGAATTCAGCAATTTTGCCGCACAGTTGCAAATACCGGACCTGTATTTCATCCCGGTCAGCGCATTGCTAGGCGACAACATCGTCACCAAGAGCGAAAATATGCCGTGGTTCGATGGCGCCAGCCTGCTGCACCACCTTGAGACCGTGCATATCGCCAGCGACCGGAATTTCTCCGAGATGCGCTTCCCCGTCCAACTGGTGCTGCGGCCGAATCAGGAGTTCCGCGGTTATGCCGGCCAGATGGCTTCGGGAGTCCTCAAGCCGGGCGACCCCGTCATGGTGCTGCCGTCGGGCCGTACTTCGCGCGTGAAGTCCATCGTGACATACGATGGCGAAGTCGCGCGAGCATTTCCCCCAATGTCTGTTACGGTATGCCTCGAAGATGAAGTGGACATCAGCCGAGGCAACATGCTGGTGCCGCCCTCCCATCCGCCTCACGTCACGCGGTGCATCGACGCGCGTCTGGTCTGGATGGGAAACCAGCCGCTCGACCTTCGCAGACAGTACATTATCAAGCACACCACCCAGTCCGTGAAGGCCCAGGTTCGTTTCATCCGTTACCGGGTGAACGTGAATACGCTGGAGAGACAAACGGCCTCGGAGCTGAGTCTCAATGAGATCGGAACCGTAGTCATCGATACACATGCGCCATTGTTCGTCGACCAGTACCGCCGGAACCGTCTGACGGGCAGCTTCGTGATGGTGGACCCGGTCTCGAACGCCACCGTGGCGGCGGGCATGGTCACAGGGCGCGACCCGAGAGCTGCCGATCCGACTGTGCCGGAGGTGCAAGCCTTCGAGTTGAATCGCATTCCGGCGGTGGATCGCCAGAAGCGCATCGGGCACGCGGCGGTGCTGGTATGGTTGAACGGCGGAGCCAATCTCGCTTACGCCGTCGAGAGTGAACTCTTTAGGCGTGGCTATCTGACGCACGTGATCGCGGCCCAGACGGATGGAAGCGTGATGCTGGAGCTCGCCCACAACATGACCGCGGCTGGGTTGGTGACCATTTGTGCCGCTGATTTTCTGTATGAGGTGGAACGGGAGCGCGCCGAGGCGTTGATGGATCCCTCACAATTCGTGGACCTCGATGCGTCACGCTTCGCCAGTCCGGAAGAGGCGGCAAGGGCGGTAACGGAGAAGCTCGCCGGAAGGGGTATCACGCCGGCGGACCGTTGAGATTCCCGGGATGAGATTGGAGTGCAGTATGGAATCAGGTTGTACTTTGTGGTTCACGGGCATGTCGGGGAGCGGAAAGAGCACACTGTCGAACCTCCTCGCCGCTCGATTGCGAGCCATGGGCGCTCGCGTGGAGGTGATCGACGGCGATGTCGTCCGGACCCAATTGTGCCGGGGCCTGGGGTTCACCAAGGACGACCGGGAGGAAAACATTCGCCGCATTGGTTTCGTCTGCGAGTTGCTTTCGCGCAACGGGGTGATCGCCATCGCGGCAGCAATTTCTCCCTATCGCGCGTGCCGGGACGAATTGCGGTCCCGGATCGCAAACTTTATCGAGATCTATATGCATTGCCCCGTGGAAGTTCTGGCGGAACGCGACGTCAAGGGCCTGTACAAGAAAGCTCTTGCTGGAGAGATCGCGCACTTCACCGGTATCTCCGACCCGTATGAACCTCCTGCAAGACCTGAAGTCGCGATTGACTCTTCCAAGGACGCACTGGAAGACAGCGTGGCCTTGATTCTACGCGTCTTGGAAGAACGGGGGATCATTATGCCGCAACGCGAGTCAGTCGCCAGCGGAGCGGACAGGTCGCAGTGAGTCTGAAACGATAAACACAACAGCGCTATTTTATTCATTGGCCGCTTCGCGCTTCGCCGCCTGACGCCGGGCTGCCGAAGCGGACCCGGACTTGATGACCGATCCGGTTGCATCGCGCGTTTGTTCCAGTGTCGCAGTAAGCGCTGCCTTGGAGACGCGGTTTACGATCGGCTCGACCAGCATTTTCAGCATAGAAGGAATGGGACGGCTTAGGGCGATCGCCTCTGTCTCGACGTAGACGCCGCCATCCCTCTCTTCGTAGCGGGACAGAGTGAACATCCGCCAGAGATAGCCGCTTGCTTCGCCATCGCGGATTGGCCGGTCGCCGACGAATTCCTGAAGACGCGTTGTTTCGGTGACGCTGTACCACTTGTGGCTATCGATCTCGACGAACCGCGACCGGCAATCGCTTTCGACGGCGCGTTTCGCGAACAATGTCTTGTCAGCGATCATCATGGAGAATCGATCCTCCGCGGCGTCCTGGCTGAGCGTTCTCGCATCGACGACGGTAGGCTTGTAGAAGTCCTTGTAGCGGTCGTAACTGCGAACCACGCCGATGACGTCGGTGAGGCGGGCGGAACGGATAAAGGCCCCGCCGATCCAGTGATGGATCAGCCCGGAAGGCACAGCTTGGGGCGAGTGGCCGTCCATGGGGGACACCACAATTTCGCCGGAGTGAACGCGGCTCGCACGATGAGGCGATTCGTCGATCCACAAGAAGTGTCCCTTCGCGCGGTTCTGCATGCGCACGTTCGCGACGTGGATATATAAATCCCAGGCGTCGAGCGTCTCCTGCTTCAGTTCGGCTCCGCTAGACGGGAGTGCCATAAATGCGCCTAGAACAGCAAGGGTTTTACTGTGTGACATTTTCAGTTGACCTCTTCAGCGCGGTACGCCAGCTCTTATCGATTTCAGCGGAGACCGAAACGTTGTTCAGGCTCGATAGAGGGGCACTATGAGGCTCGAGAAGAGCGGCGGAATGACCCGACGCGGACACCGTCTCGGGATACAACACGGCCGGAACGAAGATGAGCGCAATTCCCGCTGCGCGAAGAGCGGCCGCGATGAATCGCGAACGTCCGGAGGTGGGAGAGGATGTGGTGTGAGGATAACCCGCCAGCAGCATCCGTGATGCACTTGAATTCGCAACGAAAAGCGCTCCAGCCTGGCGCCAGCGGGCCAGAAGATCGTGGCCCTCTTCATCGGCGGAGGTGAGAAGGGACACGTCAACGGTAAGGATTCTCTCGCCGATGGTGGAGGACGCCGTTCGCCAGGCCTGATCGAGCCTGCGTACTTCCAGTCCGGCGAGACTCCCCGAAAGTTCGAACCGGAGCGCTTTCGGTCCGTCGTGCATGTAATACTTGAGTCCGGCCATTTCAGTCCCCAACCCGATCGGCCTAAAGCCGGCATCGATGGGGTTCTCGATAGATCGGGCTGCAGTCAGCGGGCCAAACATCTGCATCATGCATGCGTGATTGGATGACGCAGGGAAATAAAGAAATTCGAGGTTCGGCGCCGCCGCGTCCTGCCGAAGCCACGGTCGCCAATTGCCGGGAATTGGGCAAATGCCAGATCAACCGCGTTGGTTCAGGATTGCGGTGGTTTGGACTTCTGCAGTAACGGGAAAGCCGCGATCACGCCATGCCTGAAGTCCGCCGGCCAGCGGCCGAACATGCTCAATCCCCCTTCGTTGGAGTGCCAGCGCAACGCGTGCGCTGGTGAATTCTCCCGGACTGGCGCAATACAGAACGACCTCCTGAGAGCGCGGTATTTCGACATCGCGGTACTGTTCGAGTCTGTGGGGGTCAATGCGGATCGCGCCCGGAATCCCCATTGGATTGGCCTTTGAATGCCGGCGGCCCTGAAGATCCACGAGCAGAATATCCTCCCCCATGATGAGCTTGTGGCTTAGATCCTCCGGGGTGATCCGCGCGAGATAAAATTGCCGCAGAAATTCTTGAAAACGGACGAGCCTTTGCACGATGTAATATACGATTCCTGCTGCCAGAATCATCGCGGCAATAATTCCCAACCGGGCAACATGAACGGCTACGCGGTCCAGCTGATCACTGAAGACGTAGCCGAGCGTGGCGTAGCTGGAGGACCACAAAACGGCTCCGAGGCCATCGAAAAGCAGAAAGTGGAGCAGAGTTACGCCGCTCGCTCCAGCCAGGGGAACAGCTACGGCGTCGAGCCCAAGGGCTAGCTTGGAGAAGACCAGGGTTCTTACTCCATAACTGGCAAAAGCCCCGGTAGCCCGTTGTACGCATTTTTCGGGATCCTGCGAAAGCCCGCAAACGAAGTTTAGAATCCGGTGCCCGGATCGACGCCCGGCTTCGAACCAGGCGAGATCGGCGATCAGAAACGTCAGTACGGAAAGGCCAACTGCTCCCGAGAGGTTTAATCTCCCTGCGTGCGCCAGCGCACCGGCGGCAACGAGAAATAGGTTCGCGGGTATCGGCAAGCACGCTTGCCTCCCCAGCACCGAAACGGCCAACAGCAAATACCCGTGCCGCGCGACAAACTGGAGGATCTCGTTCATTTGCTCAGAATCCAGACCCCGCGTGCGCTCTTGGCGGCGGCATTGCGGCACGATTCGCCAATCGGAAGTTAGCTGACATCCCAACTGTTCTCCCTGAGAATCCACTCCCGAATGTAAGGACGGCAATTCAACAATTCGATGCCTTTTGCTTCGCAAGAACCCAGAAATTTCACGGAATCCCCGTCCACAATTGTCACGTCTCGCAGGTCGAGCCTCGATTTCTGGCTGCAACCCTCGAGTATGGCCCAGAGCTCGTCCAAGTCTTCCGAGCGAATTCGACCGCCGAAGCGGAAGGTCGTGGTTTGTCCGTCTGAACTTGTTTCGATCCTTAGCATCCTTGTCGTCGCGTCGATGCCGCTATGCGCACCGCCGGAGGCTCCGGCACTTGCGATTGTCATGCCTATTGGAGAGATCTCGGATGCACCCGCGGGTGCCCGGATCCTCGCGGTTTGGACTGTACGAGAGCTGTTGAGAGCATGCGCCGCGCCCGGTGTAGCCGTGTCTTTACGGCCGACAGACTGGACTGGAGCGATCGCGCGGTCTCCTGCGCGCTGCGTTGCTCGAGATCGTGAAGAATCAGGACCTGCCTGTATTTTTCAGGGAGGCCCAAGACAGCTTTGCGAATAGCGCGAGTCGTTTCCACGCGCGCAAGATACTGGTGCGGCGACTCGTAGGACGAGGCGAATGCATCGAGATCGCAGAATGGTTGACACGTGGGTTTATTCCGCTCTTTGCGAAAGACTTGCAGGGTCTCATTCATGGCAACGCGTATCATCCAAGTGCGAAAGCTGGACTCCGACCGGAAACTCGACAAGTGGAGCCAGACTTTGAATACGACGTCCTGGAGAACATCGTCGCGGTCCGTTACGTTGGCCACCATCGATCCGATGCGCCTTTTCACAGCCACCAAGTGGCGATCCATTAAGGCGGTAAAGCAGTCCGACTGCCCGGCAAGGGCTAGTTTGATCAGCGTTGCGTCTTCGAATGTCGCGAGAGGTGGGGTCATTGTAATGTCTGCGCTTCCTACTGCGAAGAGGCACCGAATCGTCGTGTTGTTTGATTTGAAACTCAGAGCTTATTGGCAAACAAGAGATGGGTTCTTGTTACTCCTCTCAAATGACACCTGTGTGGCCCTTTTCTAAAGCAACAACCGAATCGCCGGACGAGGAAGTCCGGGTGGTCTGCCAGCAAAATGGACAGGAGTGCGAAGTCTCCCTCTCGGGGCGAATCACCATTGACTCCTCGCCGGACCTGCGTACGCATTTGCTGAGCCGCCTGGACTCCCCGAACTGCCAAACTCTGACCTTGGACCTTCAGGACGTCGAATATATCGATGTATCCGGGCTCGCCATATTGGTTGAGCTCCTGAGGGCCGCGGAGATCCAGCGAAAGACCCTGGAACTCAGCAGGCTCGGCCAGCACCCGCGGTACCTTCTGGAAGCGACGCATCTTCTCCATCTCTTCCACCGGGTGAATCCAGAAACGCCGCAGGTGCATCCTCAATGACCGTTGTTGAGCGTATCGGCAGCTCGACCCTGCGTCATGTTGGGTATGTCGGCGCCCTCGTAATGCAGATGACGAACGCCCTGGGTACCACGGTGCGCACGTTGCCGCTTGTCGGGAAACGGAACCGGTGGCACTCCGCGGTGAGGCAAATGCTGGAAATCGGGGTCGATGCATTCCCGATGGTTGGGGTCATGGCGTTTTGCGCGGGATTCATCCTGGCGATGCAAGGTGCCTCAGAACTCCGGCGCTTTGGCGCAATGCAGTTTGTGGTCGACTTGGTAAGCATTGGTTTTACTCGGGAATTGGGACCGCTCCTCACGGCGATCGCAGTCAGCGGACGTTCGGGGTCCGCGTTTTCGGCCGAGATCGGCACGATGGTGGTGACCGAAGAGATCGCAGCCCTGCGAACGATGGCGATCGACCCGGTGGAATTCGTCCTTGCGCCAAAGTTCCTGGCGGCTATCGTCGTATTGCCCTGCCTGACGATCGTCAGCAACGCCTGCGGGATTCTGGCCGGCGCTCTTTTTATGCGCGTCAGCACGGATATGGCGTTCAGCGTGTACCTCTGGTACGCCGTGCACGACATGGTGTTGCGCGACGTTATGTCAGGCCTGATCAAGAGTGTAGCTTTCGCCACGATCATCGTGCATGTCGGCTGTCTGGAAGGTTTCCGGGTGCGTGGAGGACCAGACGCCGTTGGTAGGTCCGCTACGGAGGCCGTCGTTAAGTCCACGTTCCTGGTCATCCTTGCCGATGTCGGGTTTACGGCGCTCTTCTACGTGACGGGAGGGAATTGAACGCGTGGCGCCACCAGTAATTTCAGTGCGTAACGTGGTTGTGAGCTATGACGGGCGCCGCGTGCTCGACGGGGTTAATCTCGACATCGAGCGGGGAGAAACCATGGTCCTGCTGGGGGGCAGCGGGTCCGGGAAGAGCACCCTGTTGCGCCAGATCATCGGCCTGGAGCAGCCTGAATCCGGGCAGATCCTCATCGACGGAGTCGATCTCGAAAAGTGCACCTCGAACCAACTGAAGAAAGTGCGGCGTTCTATTGGCGTCGCATTCCAGAGTTCGGCGCTATTCAATTCCATGTCGCTCGAAGACAATATTGCTCTTCCTCTGCGGGAACACACGCGTCTGGCGGAATCGACGATCCGTCTGGTGACATGGATGAAACTCGCGCTGGTTGGGCTGGCGGAGTTCGGCAAGAGCAGCCCGCAGGACCTTTCCGGCGGCATGAAGAAGCGGGCCGCGGTGGCACGCGCCATCTCACTCGATCCGGAAATTCTGGTATTCGACGAACCCTCCGCCGGCCTCGATCCGATTGTGGCGGCAGAGCTGGACGAATTAATCCTGGGCCTGAAGAAAGCATTTAACATGACCGTCGTCGTAGTGACTCACGAAATGGCGAGTGCATTCAAGATCGCGGACCGCATGGCGATGCTCTATAAAGGATCGCTGATCGCGGTGGGCACCAAAGAGGAGCTCCAAAAGAGCTCAAACCAACGTATCCGGCAGTTTTTCGATCGCATCCCGGACCCATTCGCCGACACGACAATTGACGATTATCTTCGAGGGTATCTGCAAGGGAAAACCGCATGAATACAGAAGCTAGAGTCGGGATATTCGTTGTCGTATGTTTGCTCCTGCTGGGCGTTACGGTGTACTACGTGGGGAACGAGCAGTGGGGACACCATACGACGCTTTATAAGACCTATTTGCGTTATGCGGGAGGGGTGGCTCCGGGATCGGAAGTCCTGTTCGGCGGCATTTCAGTCGGCCGGGTGAAGGCTGTTCGGGCGTGGGATCAGGATCCGACACAAATCGAAATTCTGCTCGAAGTGAAGGATGGAACGCCAGTGAATGAAAAGTGCGTCGCGAAGTTGGGCACGGTCAGCCTGATGGCCAGCCCGGCGATCTCAATCACGACAGGTACCAGGGAGGCTCAACGACTGCGGCCGGGACAGGCGATCCCTTCCCAGGAAACTGTGAGCATTGACGATATGGCTCGAAAGCTCTCCGGAATCGCGGACAGCGCGAACGAGTTGATCTCCCAAGTACAAGATGAAATGAAGGGGATCACCGGAAAGGCGGATACGCTCCTGGCGAACCTCAACGACGTCACGGGGCCGACAAATCGAAAGCAAATCGCCGAGATCCTGGAACAAGTGAATACGATGGTCGCTCAACAGTCTCCAAAAATCGACCGGATCACGGATCAGGTGTTGCTGGCAAGCCGGGATGCGGATGCCGTGATCAAGAAAGTGGGGCCTTTAGTCGATCATGCGGACGCGACTGTCCTAAACGTAAATGGGACGATCGATCAACTGCGCGATCCGATACGGCAAGACCTGGCGCAGTTGCAATCCACCTTGGAGCAGGCGAAAAGCTTGATGGCGAGCATTCAAGCCGTGGTGCGGACCAACGACGACAACATCCGCGAAACGATCGCAAATCTCAGGGTGGCGACGGAGAACCTGGATCAACTGACGGACCGCGTCAAACAGAACCCTTGGAGCCTGGTACGAATCCGCCAGCAGAAGGACCGCAAGGTACCTCAATAGGCCCTGAGGCTGTTGGAATCAGCGGTCGCGGTGCTTTAGCCCAACAAAGCTTGTCCGGAGAGGCTCTTGTCGTAAGGAGGCGGCCAATTTGGAATCAAAAGACGGCCGCCTAATCACACAAAAAACACATGCGACACACAATTTTTCTCTTCGTAATCGCCGCGAGCGCTGTTTCGACAGTAGCCGCGGAGGACACACCGGCGCGGCTGAAGAAGGCCGTTACCGTTCTCAATGAAATCAAGATCCCGACGGAAAAACTTGCCGGCGCCGACTGTGTTGCCGTTATTCCGGGGTTCAAGAAGGGTGCTGCCGTTGTGGGCGCGGGGTATGGGCGTGGCTTCATATCCTGCCGGACTGGCGCTGGCTGGTCAGCTCCTGGCGCGGTTACGCTGGGGAGCGGCAGCCTGGGCGTCCAAGTTGGCGGCGAAGAAATAGACATCGTGATCCTGTCGCTCGACAAAGAACGACGTTTCAAGCTGCTCGGAGACCGGTTCACGATCGGCACCGACGCCTCCGCTGCGTGGGAAAATGGCAAGTCGGCGCACGGCGATCCCAACCCAAAGATGCTGTTCTTTGGTCACACCAAGGGCGTCTTCGCCGGATTTGGCCTGGACGGAGCGACTTTGAAATCCGATGAGTCCGGCATCAAAGCGCTGTATGGCAAGCCCTCCAGCAACGGCGAAATTATCGGTGGAGCGACGACACCTGCGATTGCACAGCCGCTCATCACGCGCCTGTCACAGATGTCCAACTAGCGCTGCGGAAAAGCGATTCGGCGATGCCGCAGCGCGCTTTCTCCGGAGGTCTGCCTCACCGCAACGGAGTTTGCGCTGTTCACGATCTTCGTGTCTCCCCGTGAAGTCTTGGAACTGCCCATCTGGGCGACGATCTGCCTCGAGCTGACCGGAATCGCGGAATATGGCTTGAAGGCCAGCCTCGAGGATTAGGAACACCCAAAAAATGAGTTCACGCCTTGCGGGCGTCCTTGCCCTAGTTCGCAAACGGACCTGCCGATGAGCGGCCCGGGAAATACTCGGTGGCTCAGGGCCAACAAAAAGTCCGCCAAATAGCTCCTTGTGGATGAAGGGGATTTTCTGTGATCTTTCACATCTCATCTGTTGGCTTAGCATTAACTCTTTTCGCGTCTGTCACTCTGGCTCAACAGGCAGCGCCGGGCGACGAGTCGGGCACGCCTCCCACTACGGGTAGCACAGCACCATCGCACGAGGACAAGAGACTTTTTTGGATCATTCCAAATTACCGGACCTCTCCGAGCCTGCAAAACTACAAGCCGTTGACAGCAGGCGAGAAGTTTAAACTTGCTACCAGGGATGCCATTGATCCGGGAACCGTGGTGCTGGCGGGAATTTTCGCTGCGGAGAACCAAGCGACGAACGGGAATCGGGCTTTCGGGCAAGGCGCCGCTGGGTACGGAAAATATTTTGGCGCTGCATACGGCGACCTCTTCATCGGCGATTACATGACGGAAGCTGTCTACCCTTCTCTCCTTCACCAGGATCCTCGCTATTTTCGACGCGGTACGGGAAGTGGTTGGTCCCGGCTCGGCTACGCAATGGGTCAGATCCTGTGGACCCATCGCGATTTGGATGCTGCGTCGCAATTCAATTATTCGGAAATCCTTGGCAATTCGACCGCAGTGGCGATTTCGCAAGCGTATTACAAGAACAACCGGACAGCGTCGGACGCTGCGGAAAAGCTCGGGATCCAACTCGGAGTCGACATGGCCTCCAATATCATAAAAGAATTCTGGCCGGAGATACGAAGAAAACTCCATCCAAAGTCTGCCCAGAATACGCTGGCCGACAGCCATAACTGACGCACCGCCCCTCCCACGATTCTCGGCCAACGACGAAAACTCAGCAATTGACGTTGGCCTGGGAACAGTGAACCAGGAGAGGCAGCGCGGAACTTATAGAAATCAAAGAAAATGATCAGCCCCGGAGTTGGGTGCCCGCGTGCCTTAGACAAGCTGTAGCCAAAGGGGGCTGAATCTAAAGATGAGCACGAAGCCGGTCATAAATGAGAGGTTTCTCCATGAAGGGGCCATTACGGAGAAGTTCCTGGACGCTCCAAGCGAGGCGTCTTTCACCGACCTATTCCACACCTTTACTCCGCAACTTGTCGCTTTTTTCCAGGCACGCAACTGCGAGCGGGCTCTCGCCGAAGACCTGGCACAGGAAGTGATGTTGACAGCTTATCGAAAGGCTTCGCAGATCCGGGACCGTTCCTTGTTTCGTGCATGGTTGTTCAAGATTGCCCGCAATACTCTCTGCCGGTATTACGGTAAGCAAACGAGAGAAGTGGAAACGGTGGACTTGGAAGAAATCACGGATCGCTCCGTCGGGGCTACCCGCACGCCGGCGGCCACCCCGGCATTCGAGTTCTTCCATTGGATGGCGTTCCTGGATTCACGCGAACGCCAAGTGATGACACTGCGCTTCATCGAGCAGTGGGAATACCACGAGATCGCCGCCGCTCACCAAATCCCAATTGGGACAGTCCAATGGCGGGTCTTCAACGCCAAGAAGAAGCTGGCTCCGATTCTGGGCAGCATGCCAAGGCGCACTCGGGCGGCCTGAGGTAGTTAATGAGAACACTTTTCTTGAATCCACCCTCTTTCGACAATTTTGACGGCGGCGCCAGCTCGCGATGGCCGGCCACCCGCGAGATCGAGTCCTTTTGGTATCCGGTATGGCTTTGTTACGCCGCCGGGATGCTGCCGGACAGCAAGGTTCTCGACGCGCCACCCCACAAGATCTCCGCGCTACAAACCGTCGAGATCGCAAAAGACTTCGAATTCGTCGTGTTGTTTACCTCAAGCCTCGGCCTTCGCATCGATCTGAAAATCGCCGAAATGATGAAGGATGCGAATCCGAAACTGAAGGTCGCATTCGTGGGGCCGCCTGTGACGATCGAGCCGGAGAAAGCACTTCAGACTTCCGCAGTCGATTTCGTTGTGCGGCGCGAATTTGATCACCAGGTTGCGGCCTATGCGAATGGCACACCCCTCGAACAACTGCCGGGAGTGAGCTTCCGGAACAACGGCAGCATCGCCCATAATCCCGAGGGCCGCGCAATCGAGAATCTGGACGAGCTTCCCTGGGTGACGAAGACCTATAAGCGTGACCTGGATATCAACCGTTACAACGTCCCGTTCCTTCACCATCCCTACATCTCTTTGTATACCTCGCGAGGCTGCCCGGCGATGTGTACCTTCTGCCTTTGGCCGCAGACTCACTCCGGGCACCGCTGGCGCACCCGCTCAACCGATGACGTGGTGGCGGAGGTCCGCTATGCGTTGGGCGCATTTCCCGAAGTCAAGGAAATCTTTTTCGATGACGATACCTTCAATTACCGGAAGGCTCGAACCCTGGAGTTGTGTGCAAAACTCAAACCTCTCAAATTCACGTGGTCTTGTACTTCGCGGGTGACGACGGACTACGAAACGCTGAAGGCAATGCGCGAAGCGGGTTGCCGCCTGTTGATCGTCGGTTATGAGTCCGGCGACCCGCAGATCTTGAAAAACATCAAGAAGGGCGCGACGATCGAAATGGCGCTCCGATTTACTGAAAACTGCAAGAAGCTGGGCCTGACGATCCACGGCGACTTCATCGTCGGACTGCCTGGCGAAACCCGGGAGACACTCCGCAGAACGATTGATTTTGCGAAACGCCTCGATACGGAAACCATACAGGTCTCGATCGCGCACGCTCTTCCCGGCACTGAGCTCCACGAGTATGGCGCGCAAAACGGGCTGATTAATCTCACGATGGCAGACGACGCGGGCCACCAGCTGCCGAATATTACATATCCCGGGCTGGACGAAGCGGACCTTGTGGATGCAGTCGAGCAGTTCTATGGGGAGTACTTTTTCCGGCCCCGCGTCGTTTGGCGCGTGGTGCGCAAGGCGATCTTCAATTCACATGAACGGCGCAGACTGACAAAGGAAGCGCGCGAGTATCTCTCGTTACGCTCCAAGCGCAAGCAATTCGTCCGGGAGCGGCACGAAACGGCCGCAGTCCGCGCTGCCGCCGGCCGCTCTGCACCAGAGCCACAGGCCGAGGTTGCGGACTAGGGCGACATCCAAGCCGGCAAGAATACACGCCGCGAGGAAACTTCCCAATTCGCTCGCGTGAGCCCGGTTTTGAGAAAACCGGGCTCTACAGGGCGTTACGAAAGCAGGCGATATCGTTTCCCCCTCCCTGAGTGTTAATCCAAGGGGAGTGGTGCGGTAAATGCCGCGGACCCGCGGACTTCTTACTCCCGCCGCCTAGCGAGTTTACCTATTTCACTCACGGCCGCGCGAAGGCGTTCCGCCCCATTATGTGGTCAAGAGCCCTGGGGTGACTCGGTTGACACCGGGGTCGCGACTCGCCAAGTCCTCGAGGTCCTGTGCGAGCTCGTCCATGCGAATTGAGTGGAACCTGCGTCCAATACAGCGGACCTTGCCGTGAAGGTGAAAGCGCGGATCGGGGCCCTATTTTCGATAACTGAGGGTTTTCAAGACGAGTTAGAGTCGGCGCTAGAAGCCGTAGGAGATGCCCATCGCAAACTGATGGCGCGCCTTGAGGTCCGCGCCGGGCATGATGTGGTTCGCGATCTGTGCGACGCCGAAGTCGACATTGAGCTTGTGCTCGGGAACCGGCGTGATGCGCACGGCGTAGGTCAACGTGGTTGGGATGACGGCTGCCCCCAGGTTCTCCGGGTGCGGCGGCTGTTGCGCAACCTCGCTCGCGAAAACAACAGTGCTTCTGGCAGGGCCTTTGAAGACAAACGCAGCCGCGCCAAAGGCCCGCCCCTGGAACCTCGTGGCATTGCCGGCCATGCCCCAGAGCTCCGCGTTCGTGCCACGAAATCCTCCGTTCAATAAGACAGGCATCCCTTTAATCTCCGCGATGGTCTTGGTGGCCACAATGTAGACGTCGCCATTGGTGGTGTCTTTGTTGGCGATCGCCCCGCCTACGTTATGAACTTGCGTGCGCACCAGGAATCCGCCCGAAATCGCCGGCAGCCAATTGTGCTTCCCGGCGTTTTCGCGGACCATGTTGACCTTCCCATGCCAGATATTGAAGCCGTTATGCCATAACGGACTTAATGCGGGATTGTCGGCCGTGGTGTGGGCGTCGCGAGTGTAGCCAAACTCCACACGGCCAAATGCTCCCTCGGTAACCGAGATCTTGCTGAACGTGCCGATCACGCTTCCCGCATTGAGGAAGTGAAAGCCGGCGACTGGCATTCCAAGATTGTTCGCCGGCGATGCCGCCGTATAGGCGAGGGGCGTAACGAATACGCCCGTCGGGCCTTCCAAGCCAAGATTTTGGCCGTAGAGTGCGCCACAGACTGCAACAGCACCTAGTATCGCAAGATGAATCGCTCTCGACATATACAATTTTTCTCCCTCAAAGCTCTCATTTAGCCGCGGCGCATGGCAAAGGGCTACATTACATATGAGGCGCGTAGCGGAGCCTTTGTTGGCCGCAAACATGTTGGCCACAAACACAACCTCGGCGTGACGGCTCATCTTTGTTGGGGAACTTCCGGCGGAGATGATGGACACGATCGATGGGCTGGTCCGAACCTCTCTGCTGATCGTTGGCGCACTCTTTCCCATCGTCAAGTCGCCAGAGAACATACCAATCTTCCTGGCGCTCACGGACGGCCTTCCCAGTGGGAGCCGGGCAATCCTCGCACGCCAGATCGCGGTGTATGGATTCGCTCTCCTCCTCGTCTCGATCCTCGTCGGAACCCACATACTGGTATTTTTTGGAATCTCGCTACCGATCGTTCAGGTCGGCGGTGGGATTGTCCTTTTCGCGGCGGGATGGAAGCTGTTGAATCGGCCCGATGACGACGACAAGGCGCCGCCATCGCCGAAACCGCCGAAAGCCTCTTACCTATTTGAATCGCGCATTCTATCCGTTGACGATGCCGCTCACGGTTGGGCCCGGGTCGATTTCCGTTGCGATCGCGGTCGGCGCCAACCAGGTGCCAGGGGGCGACGCCCTCTGGACTCTCCCTCTCGGCGCGATACTAGGATGTGCGGCTCTTGCGATCTGCATTTATCTCCTTTACCGCTTCGCCGAACCCATCGGGCGCGTCTTAGGCGATAACGCCTTAAACATCATCGTTCGCCTATCGTCTTTCATCCTCCTCTGTATCGGTTTACAAATCGCTTGGAATGGCGTCAGCGCGCTTTTCCCGGGCCACTCTATCCGTCACTAGATTTCCGTCTTCAGCAGCACCGTACCGGGGATGCGATGAGGCCACGCGGCTGCCTTTGCGAGCCGCTCTTCCTCGCGGAATCGCGCGCCGTCGGCTGACGTCCAGACGAGAGGGATCACGGCTTGAAGCCCCGGGCAACTGGTCGCCACGTCCGAAGCCTGAGGCGTATGTGAAGAGTGACGGCAGCGAATTAATATGGCGCTGTCACGCTCTTCTGTTCACCTTCATCGATCACTTCAAGCCAATGTAGCGCGAGCGCTCGATTACCATCCTCCGCCCCGATGGAAAGATATGTCTTGAGCTCGGATCTGGCTTTTCTTGAATCACCCTGCGCCATGAAAAGCCGCCCGGCGAGCAAATGAGCGAGCGGGTGTTCGTCGCGTGCCCGTTCGAAGCATCGAAGAGCTTCGTCGGTGAACTTCCGCTGCTCCAAGAGCACCAAGCCGAGAAACAAGTGCGCCTTGGTGGACGTTCCATCCAGAGCCAATCTCGTTCGGGCAGCACGCTCCGCGGCATCGAAGTTGTGAATCGCAGTGTAGCCCAGAGTAAGATTCGTGAAGAGCGTTGGGTTATGTGGGTCGACCTTGGCCGCCTCTTCCAGTTGTGCGACGGCCGACTTCCCGTCCCCCGACGTCAAGTAAATCACTGCGAGGTTATTCCGCGCTGCGACGAATTCTGGATCAATCGAGATCGCCCGATTTAGATGGTCGATCGCTTCGTGCCTCCGCTCGTGGCTGCGTGCGTTTTCGGCCTTATCCATCTCTTTCTGCGCCTTCTTAGGTACGGCGTGGCGGAGTTCCTGAAGCGTGACAGTGCTTTTCCCCAAGTACGGTGTCGCTGATGTTACATGCACGTCCAGTGGGGCTTGCGCCGGCGCTTGTCCGAAAAGAATAGGCGCGATTAGGAGAACGATAAAAAAGCCGCCCTTATTCGTGATTCTGCTTGTATTGAATCCTGGCGGAAATGCTGTACTCACTTCCTTAGCCTCCTCGCTAATTCCACAAAGAGTGGCTCAATCTCAAAGTAAGGCAGGTGTGCTTTTAAGTCGTGACTTGCGGGTCTTCGCTTTGTCACCAAATGGTTCGATGCCGTGCTTTGAAATGAACCCCTGCCGAATGAGACAGTTGTGACTTGCGGTTGACTCCAGGCGGTGAGCGAGGGTGGGGCTGCTGGCTTAGGCGGGGGAATATCGCCGCGACGCCTTAGTATCCTGGCGTGCGCCCGACTGCTTGTTCGAGTTCCGCCCAAGCGAGCAAATACCCCAAGCTAGCCTGAAGGTAATCCGCCTTGGCTCTGTAGGTGGCCGCGGTCGCCTGGCGTTGGTCCGATACGAGAACGGCCCCTTGCTTCAATTGGTTTCCGGCCAATCGCTCGCCCTCGCGCCGGAGCTTGACCACTTGATTCGCAACCTCGACTAAACTCCTGGTTCGCTGCACTTTGTTATAGCTGCGCTCGATATTGACGGCGACCTGTTCTTTTAAACGCTCCAGATTCTCTTCTGCCTCAGCCAGTTGGGTTTCACGCTCCCTCACTGCTGCCCGCCGTTTGCCGAAGTCGAAGACGTCCCAAGTGAGATGGAAACCGAACTCGCCGAAGTTGTGTACCAGAAACGGAATGCCATCCTGGTAACTATGGCGTGCGTAGGCTGTGACATCGGGAATGTAGGCCGACTTTGCAGCCGTCACACCCGCGCGCGCCTTTCGTATAGCCTCTTCTCCAGCCAGAATCTCCGGGTTCTGCGACCATGCAGTCTTTACGTACTCCTCCCTCGACAGCGAATCAAAATTCGCTGGGATAGCGGGATCCAGTTCAAGCTGAGTATCCAGCGGGAGCCCCAGCAGGTCGTTTAGCGCCGTAGTCAGGTCATCGATCTGAAGCTGCGCCGTGAGTGCAGCCTGCCTGCTTTCCAGTAGCCCAGCCTGGCCCTGAATGGTTGCTATTTTGAGGGCGCTTCCGTTGTGGACATCCTCTTCACTCTCCCGCAGGTGTTCTTCTGAGTATGCGTTCTGTTGCTCGGCGGCCTGTCTCTGAAGGCGCGCGATCAGGATTCCGAAGTAGAGATTGTGTACCTGCAAAGCGACTTGATTCTCCGCCTTCTTCACATCATCGCGCGAGACAGCCACATCAGCGGCTGCCATCAGGTTGGCTTGACGAATCCGGATTAACTGGGTTGTCGGCTGGGAAACCATGGTCCCACTTGAGAACAAGCGATTCTGGCCTTGAGGAATGTTGATATTTTGTGCCGGGACGGGTAATCCTTCCACCGAGCCGAGCGCGCCGGCCGATATCCCAACATTCTGGAGCTCCGTAACGTGCAGTGCATTCGACTGGTTCGTTAACTGCGGGAAATAGGACGAACGCGCGCCGGCCTTCTTCTGCTCGTACTCAACCACCTTTAGCCGTGCGATCTTTAGTTCTCGATTTTGGCTTATCGCGAGATGGACGGCCTCTGTCAGCGTCAGGCGCCGGGTTTCAGCAGCACGTTGAGGAGCCGCCGATAGCACGGCCAGCCCAGCGACCGCGAGCATGCGAAGTAAAGTAACATGTTTCATTGCATTCTACTCAAGTCCTTGTAGCTAAACTTCCCAGGCCTCAGGAAAAGCATCATCACCAGGTAGGCGACCACGATCCATCCGATCATGAGGAAGCCATCGGCTGTCGCCAGCGTGAAGGCCTGCTTCCTTACCTGCCGGCCCAGAATCTCCACAGCCCGGTATTGCGCTTCCTCCGGCCCAGTTGATTGCGGAAGCATCCCCGCGGTCAGCATTCGTACTCGTTCGGCGGTGAGCCAGCCGCCGGCTTGCACATGAAGCCCCAGCAAATTGGAGTGAAACTGTTCTCGAACCGAAACCACGCGGGTCATAAAGGCGACTCCGATCTGGCCGCCGAAAATGCGGATGAAGTGCATCAGTCCGGAAAATGTGGCGGCGCCGGTGGCGCTGCTCAAGGCGCCCGCTTCGAGGCCTTCCAAAACAATGTTGCCCACTAAGCCGACGTAAGTTGCCGCGAACGCAGTCGCCAGAAAGAGCTCGACGATCTCAAAACTGGATCCCGCCCAGGAAGTATCGACGCGCGAGCAGACCCAGCAGGTCACTGCCGCGATCGTTAACCCCAAAGTTAAGATCAGTCTCGAGTTCGCATGAATCATCATCAGTGCCACCAGCCACACCACGGCAAACATCGGCAAAGCTACCCACGCGAGTGTGTGACCCGACTCGAGAGGCCGGTAGTCCTGAATGTTAGCCAGGAAACCGGGGATCAGTACAAGCGCAGCCAGGTGAGAGAACTTGAACGTAAAGATCGACAAGGACAAGATAATCGTATTTCTTCTGTTGAGAAAGCCAAGATTGACAGTTGGATTCGGGTGCAGGAACCTTCTCGCCACGGTCGCGGCCAGTAGGAAGACTCCTCCGGCGAGCATTGCGACGATGACTCCGGAGTTTAACCAATCCAGCCGCTCTCCTTGATCCGTAGCCCCGAAAATCAGGCTGAGACCAAGACCAAAATAAACGAACCCACGCCAACTCGGCGTGGGCTCCAAATGGGGCATATGCGGAATGCCGAAGTAGATGCAGATCATCATCAAAGGAGCAATGACCGCGGCAGTCCAGAAGATCCAGTGCCAGGATAGATACTCTATATACCAACCCTCGAGCAAGGATGCGATGTTACTGACGAAGACAATGTCCGCTGCGTAGGCTGCAATGCCGAATATCATCAGCCGCTTGGGAAGCGATCTTAAGACGAAGGTCATCGTGAGAGAATAGAAGGTTCCCGACGCAATGCCTGCGATCACCACGAGCGCTATCATTGTCCAGTAAGTCGGCGCAAACGGCAGCACCAAGGACACCGCCGCAAAGATCCCCGCCGCGGAGAACAGTATCCTGCGCGGGCCGAACACAACGCTGAAGAAGCAGACGAAGACGCCACTGAACATCATCGCCGAGTTCAGCGCGGTCGGAATCCAGGAAGCCTCGTCAAAGCCAAAGCCACGAGCCCCACGCAAATCGGGTAGACCTATGCTCACCAGACGCGCGTTCAGCGTGGCTATTCCCGCGCCGAGGAACACTCCCAAAATCCCCAGATATGGGTTAGTAGCGATCTGGGATCGGCCCGTTTGGGAAGGTGGCGCGGCTATTGTCTCTGAGGCGGTCACCTGAGCATCTCCCTACCGGCGAGCGCCATTCATGCGAACCGTAGCGATCACGGATAGTCCCGGACGCAGTTTTTCGATCGCTGCCTGCGTGGGATCGAGCACGATCTTCACGGGCACCCTCTGAACGATCTTGGTGAAGTTTCCGGTTGCATTGTCCGGCGGCAGGAGCGCGAATTGCGATCCGCTTGCCGGAGACAACTGATCGATCTTCCCTCTGAAAACGACTCCCGGAAATGCATCTACGCGGATTTCCGCTGGGTCGCCCGAGCGCATATGACGGAGCTGCGTCTCCTTATAGTTGGCCTGCACCCACGTCTCGCTTTGCACCAGCGAAAGAACCTGAGTGCCGGGACTCACCAGTTGCCCAGCGCGCACCTTGCGTTCACTGACGATTCCGTCTTCGGGCGCCATAATTCGCGTGTACCCCAGATTCGTGCGCGCCAGTGAGAGCGAGGCAATCTTCGCATTCAGGTCGGCATGAAGGAGAAGTTCCTGCGAATCCAATACCGCGCGCTGGCGCTTCTGCGCTTCAAGTTCCGCCCTTGAACTCCCCAGCCGGGCTCGCGCCCGGGCCAGATCGGCCTGGCGGCTCGCTAGCTGCGCTGTCGCAGCCGATAGGTCATCGTTGCGGCTCGCAAGCTGCGCGCGGAAGCGCTGTTCGTCCGCCACCACCTGTTCCAGTTTCTGCCGCGTCGCGGACTCTGTCGCAATCAGCGCTTCTTGCCGGCGCCGCTCCGCTAAGGTCCGGTCTACGTCCGCTTTTGTGGCGTCGATTCCGCTGTGCGCATTTGCGATCGCCGATTTTGCCGCTTCAATTCCTGCCTCCGCGGCTTCGATGTCTGCCTCGGCGGCGCGAATGCCTTCCCCAGCCTGAACGATGCGTGCGTCCTGCAGTTCCTTCTGCCGTTGATTGTTGATCAGCGCATCCTCGCCGGCTACCACCGCGGCTTCGGCCTGCTGCACCTGCGCGCGAAAATCATCGTCTCGCAACTGCACAAGCAGATCCCCGGATTTCACGGCCTGATAATCTGAAACCGCTACCCTCGCTACCAGCCCTGCGACCTTCGTGCTCAGGGGTGTCAGGTCCGCCCGCACGTACGCGTCGTCCGTTTCTTGAGCCTCGCGTTCGCTCGCCCAGGTATTCCAATTGCCGGCGATCAGAAAGACAATTCCAACCGCCATGGCGAGGATCGTCGCGGAGACCGACCAGTTCAGCAATTTTTGCGCCCTACTGGGGCCCGTTTTTGCGGGATCTATTGGTTCAGGCATTTCACTTTTCCTTCGCGCTCCTTCGATCTTCTACTGGCCGGCACTCGGCGCAACCGGCTGTGACGCGAGCCGGTCCTGCATGGAAGCAACCAAGCTCTTGACAACGTTCCCCAGATCGCGCGAGAGTTCGGCTACGATCCCCGGCACCGAGCGTTGATCCAATTTGGAGGTTTTCGACGACGTGTCCTGCCATAACACCTCGCCCGTTCGCAGATTGATCAACCGTGCTGACACGCTGACCTCGGTCGAGACATCGTTGCCCCGGTCGACCTCTTCGAGGTGGTCAAGCGTGCCCGTGAGCACGCAGTCTATGGAGCCGTGGCCGTCGAATACATCGACCGACTGGAAAATTCCCCGGGCTCGAAGTTCATTCATCATCGCCGCCGTCACTTCGCGCCGGGGATCTTCGGCCCAGCGGTGATAAACATAGAAGTCCACCTGATCGGGCGATGGACGGTAAACGATCGGGCCCTCCCGCAGGATTCGCGGAGCACTGAATTCTTTCACCGCGACCGAGCCGAGGATCGGTTTCGGCCTGCTGCTGGAAGGAGGAGCCGGGACGTCCAGGGCGTAATAACTCGGGTATCGAATTTTGCCAGTGCATCCGGCTAAGCCCAGCGACGTAACGATGAGGCCGATCGCAAACGCCGGTTGTGAGTTGAGCATTTAAGTCTCCTCCGCGGAAAGAATCAATGGTTCAAGAGATAGGAGCGGCTGAACAAGCCTCTTTGTTGGCAAATGCCTTGCCGGACCCCCGATCTCAGGCCAACAAAACGATCGCTTCCCGGCTCTTAATCGGTGAAAGTTGCCAGGCGCATCGCGCAGGGCACGGTCTCGTTACAAAAGAAGGAGAATACTAATGTTCAAAAAACAAGCGCTCTTAGGATATATGCCTATTCTCGCGGCGTTTCTCGTGTTTGGCTCGACCGCCAAAGCGCAAGAGACGACCACACCGCGTTATGAGGTCGGGTTGAATTATTCGGGGTTACATGTGAATTCCGCGAACTACGATTACCAGCGGACAGGAAACGGTGGCTCGGGATATTTCGAGTACAACCTGAACAAGACCCTAGGTCTGGTTGCCGACTTCGGCGGCTACGCCAATACCCGGAGTGGCATTGACGAAAAGTTAATGACCTACCTGTTTGGCCCGAGATGGAATTGGCGCCACGCGCGTCTGACGCCTTATGTGCAGTTCCTTTTCGGCGGCGCCTATGTGTGGAATAACAATCTGCCCGGCGGCATTTCGCGATCGCAAAACGCCTTCGCTACCGCGGCCGGCGGCGGGTTGGACTATACGTTTAACAATCACATCGCATTTAAGCCGATTCAGGTGGAATATGTGATGACTCAGATCGACGCAGCCAACAAATTTGGCAGCCATCAGAACGACATCCGTTACTCGGCCGGCGTCGTCTTTCGGTTCGGCTCAAAGTAAGCTGATCCCTCCCCCGGGTGGTGGGTGGGCCATGGCTCACTAGCCACCCGGCTAAGGCGATCGGCGCCTCCCGGTGGTGAGTGGCACTAACACTTTAAACGAGGCAGACTGCGAACCTCCGACGTAGTCTTCTACAGCGGCCACCATTTTGTTCTTCCCCCAATAGTCCCCCCTGGGCGCTGCCACATTCCTTTTCCTTCCGCTTTCGCAGGATCCGCGCTCGGATCGCCCTGTTAAGTCCAGGACCAGACACCTTCAGCCTCAGCTCCAGATGGATTTTAAGCGCGGTCGCGTCCCCTTTGATGTAGCTCAGTTTGCTCGCCGGTTATGGTGGGTAGCAGCGGCTGAGCAGCTTGATGTCTTCAGCAAGCCCAGTGAGGCCTGAGCCTGGGCCATCGCTCCGGCGCCGGGCCAGCACCTTCGCCGCGATCAAACAACAGCTTCGGGAAGATAGGAGGGCACCGCAGCCCCTTTATTGGACTGCCCGCCCCAGTCGAGAATTCGACGTACGGGGGGCGCGGACAGGAATATCTTTCTCAGCGGGTCGTACGAATCTAGCGAGCTCGCCAGTTTCATGATCGTCGCGCGGCTGAGTGCTCGATGACGGTCGGCCGAAGCGATGTCCCCGGCGCGCGCGCAACACTCAGCCGCCGTGCCGTGGACCCGCCAGGAGGCAAGCGGAACCTCGTATCCCTGGATTGTCGACAACCCCTGCGTGATGTCCTGGTCCGCGCGAGCCCAATCCCGCCCGGCGATCGCCACCCGCGTGGCCGCCTCCCATGCCAGCCCTTGAAAAGTGCGCTCAGCCGTTGCCAAAGAGACATCGAGGAAATGTTCGGCTTCCTTGCGCGCCATGCAAAGATCGCCTTTCTGAAGCCAAAGCTCCACGAAGCCGGCTTGAAGCGGCATGCTGCGGAACCAATCGTCCATCAACGGCTCGTGTTCCATCAAATCTCTCACTCTTGTCAGGTGTTCCAGGGCAAGCTCATGGTTTCCCAACATGGCTTGCGCCGAACCGGTCAAAATATGCCAAAGTCGGATTTCTGCTGGAAGGCGCACCGAATCGGCGATGGAGTCACAGATCGCCACGACACCCGCGAAGTCCATCGCGTACAGATGTGTAAGCGCCTTGTGGATCAGCATTTCCTGCCCGCGGGCGTAGTCCGCATTCTCAAACAACGCGACCGTTGCATCGACTTCTTTCAAAGACTGACCGAGGTTTCCCAGAAATCGGTAGTTTCGCGGAATTAAATATCGCTGAATATGGTAGATGCCCCCAAAAAAGGGATTGAGATTGTCTTGCGTCAGCAAGAGGGCGACGCTCTCCGTTAAGGCTCGTTGCGCGTCTCGATATTGCGATGACAGCGACTGTAAGTAGGCATACCACACGCGATGCTCCGCGAGGGCTACGAGACCTGCACTTTGCTCTATCTCCGCCATCGCCTTCCGGCAGTTTTCCGCATCTTCAGCCCGCCACCGGCCAGCCACCGCACGCCACGCCAAACATCTGGCGCGCGTTCTCGCCCCTAGCAGCGAATCTTCCTGCCTGGCACTCAGCTCGAGCGCACGATCCAGAGTCTCCAGGTACAGTTGCGCGCTGTGTAACGCTGCCGGCATTGCCATGTCAAGCAGTGCTCGAATCTCGACATCGACCCTCCCATGGTGATCCGCAAGTGCCACCAGCTCCCGATAGGTCTGGACCGCTTCGGGAATGTCGGCGAGCGCCATGTAGAACATCCCCAGCTGTTCGAGAATCTGCATCTCCAAAACCGGACGATCGGGCTCGCTCAGCCGTTCTACTGACTGTTCAGCTTGCTTAAGAATGGCCACCGCATCCCGGGGCGCATAACGTCTCTTGGCAGAATCAGCCGCCATCTGCAGGTATTTCACTGCGCGTGGCGAATCGCCTGCTTGTTCGAAGTGTTCCGCCAGTTCAGCAGCAACTTCGCTTTCATGATTGTGGAAGAGTTCCTCCAACCGGTCTCCGACGCGTAGATGCAATCTCGCCCGTCGTCCCGGCGTCTGGCGATGATAGAAAACCTCCCGGTACAACGCATGCGCGAATTCATAGCGTTGCGACGCACTTCCGTCCGGAAACTGGCGCAATCCCACCGCGCGCACCATTTGCTGCCGTCGAAACAAACCTTCGCACAGATCCTCGAACTTTTCCTCCTCCAGACCTGCCGCGTTGGCGTTCACGCGCGCCGAAAACATAACGCCATTGACGCTCGCAGCCTCCAGGGCATGCTGCTCTTCGGCGCTCAGACGCTCAATCTGCGCTTCGATCATCGCCCGCAGATCTTCCGGCACCTCCAGGTCGATTTCCTCCAGCGGAACGTTGAGCTTCCAATTTCCACTCCATCCGGAGATAAAGCCCCGCTGCGTCATGTGCTCCAGCGCCGCCACCATGAACAGGGGATTTCCCTCCGAATGCCGGTGCACCAGCCCCGCCAGTCCCTCGGGGACGCTCGTTGCCTTCGATCCGCCCCCCAGGTACTCTTCGATGTCCTCCTCGCTGAGCGGCGCCAGCACGATCTCCTGACATAACTGATGAACCCGCAGGCCCTGCTTCATCCGCTTCAACGGGTGCTCAGACGGCGAAACATCCACTGGGCGGTACGTGCCGACGATCATCAACTTGGCTGCGGCTCTACCCCGAGCGAGCACCGATAGAAGATCCACGGTCGAGGGATCCGCCCACTGCAAGTCCTCTAAGATCATCACAATCGGCCTGGCCGCCGTGATCGTCTCAATCGCTTCCCCGATCTCGCGCAGCATGCGTTCCCGAGTCGCGCCCAGCAATTCGCGCCGCAGTGTTTCCCTCTGTTCGCGAGTCACCAACGCCGGAAATTGCACCAGCCATGTCGGAGCGTGCGATGCCAACACCTGGACTACGGAATCTCCTCCCGGTTGGCGGCATAACTGGCCCAGCGCTTCCAACACCGGATAATAGGCTTCCTTGCCGCCGTAACCTTCCACGCACTGCCCGCGAGCGTGGCGAATCGTTGAATCGACTCCCGCTCTCCTCTGGAATTCGTCCAGCAGACAAGTCTTCCCCCCGCCGGCCTCTCCGCTGACAAAAATAACCTGCCGCTGCCCCATCACTGCCTTTCGGAGAGTTTGTTCCAACTCGCCGAGCACCCGCTCCCGCCCCACTAACCTGCTCCGTTCCTCTAACGCCGCCGGAGCAGCCGTAGCAGTCTGGCTGGGAGACTCGTCACGCACCGGAGCGATAAACTGATAGCCGCGCCGCGGTAGCGTTTCGATGAAAGTAGGCTCCTTCGCGTCATCCCCTAGCGCGTTCCGAATGTCGAGGATGTGACGCTTCAATACCTCCGGCTGGACGTGAACATCGGCCCAAATGGCATCGAGCATTTCCTCCTGCGTCACCAGCCGTCCCGCGTGATCCACCAGGAAGCGCAGAATGGCAAACGGCTTCGGCTTTAGGAGAATGCGTTCACTCTCACCGCTGTTTCCCCTCCGCCACAGGCACTGGTTGACCGTGTCCAAACAGAATCGATGGAACTGCTTCATGCCCACGCCCCAAGGCAACCGTCTTGCCTGCAGGTTACCGGACTGATACATCGGAATGGTGCGGACAACCGCTGTACTCATGTCACCGCCACCTTTCGCTCTTCCTCTTGATTGTGAAGCGGTTCCGTCCTTGAACCAACCCTCAATCGATTCGGTGGCTCTCCCTCAATGGTGACCAGTGCGAAACCCTTTTGAGCTTGGGAGAATACCCCTTTATCTCCGCCGCCCGCTAATGTCGATTCGTTTCCAGCCGAAAAGCCGGGCATCCACGGACCAGGTGCCCGGCCCGACCATTGCGAGGCCAGCCCCCAGCGCTCCCAATAAGATAAAGGTCCACGGATCTCCCGGCTGCGAGAAGCAGTTCCACAACTCAAGGATTGCTGCTATTGCCCCCGCGATGGGCGTCCACAAGCCGGCCAGCAGGAGCAGTCCTGCTCCCGCGCCCGTCGCATTTAGCGGCGTCAATCCGGCAAATGCCTGATGAATTAATGCCGAACCGGCAGCAACCCGCATTATCAGCAGCCCAATGCCTGGCCAGCCGGTGGCAAATGTTGAGAATAACCGTCGCAAAAAAACCCCATGATGAGGTTACGAAATTGCGAACATTATCGAAAGCTCAAACGGGGGTCGATCCGCCACTCTTTAGAGTCTCAAGAGGTTCTCAAAGTCCTATAATCCCGCGCCTCAGCGCGATGATCGCGGCGTGCGTCCGGTCGTTGGCGCCCAGTTTGGCCAGAATACTCCTGACCCTGCCTTTCACCGTCTCTTCCGAGATTCCAAGCCGGGCGGCAATCTCTTTGTTTGCATTCCCTTCGGCGATCAGCGCCAGGACCAACACTTCCGCTGCCGTCAGCGCGTCATCGGTGGCATGGTCCGCCAGACGATACGAGATCTCGGGCGACACCGTCTTCCTCCCCGCATGCACCGCACGGATCGTATCGAGAAGCTCCTTATGTAAAAGGTTCTTCAGGAGATAAGCGCGTGCGCCGGCCTTCAGCGCTCGGAGCACCTGCACGTCGCCGACGTAAGTGGTCAGCACGATGATCCGCGCCTCTGGAAACTCTCCGCGAATGGCGATCAATGCGTCTAACCCATTCATTTCCGGCATCTGTAAGTCCATGAGCGTGACGTCCGGGCGGTGCGTGCGAAACTGCTGGATCGCCTCCCGTCCATTGGACGCTTCGGCAACCATGCTCATGTCCTCCTGCCCGTCAATCAGCGTGGCGATCCCCTCCCGGAACAGAGGATGGTCGTCCACCGCCATAATCCGAATCGGTTTGATTTCGTCGCTCATGTTCTTCTACGATAAGCCTTTACGAATTCTTGTTTGAAAGCCCCGACCTTCTCCGAGCCGATGCGTAAGCAGCGGAGCCAGGCACAATCAACTCGACTTCCGTGCCTTCATCGACCTCGCTCCAGACCTCGAACGTCCCGCCCATTAGCTTAGCCCTCTCCCTCATTCCTGGCAACCCGAAATGACCTTCGCGGCCCTGCTTCAGGACCTCCGGGTCAATCCCCCGGCCATCATCCCGCACCCGCAGCCGGACCTTTTGCTCGTCATAGCGGATTTCCACCTCGACATTCCCCGCCTCGGCATGGCGGAAAGCATTGCGCAACGCCTCACCGGCAATTCTGTAAATCTCGTCCCGCACGATCGGATGGAGTTCCCTCGGCCCTCCTTCCACCTTTACCTGGAAATTCGCGGAGCTATCGGCCGCCAACCCCTCGCCCAGCGAGCGGATCGCCAGTGCCAGATCGTTCGTGATCACCGTGGAGGAGCGCATCTGCTGCACCGCATCGCGACCCTCGGTAATTGCTTGTGAAGCGTGATCGATGGCTTTTTCAAGCGTTTCCTTGGCCTTGCCCGGCGGCATCATGTTGTCGACCGCTTGAAAGCGAAGCAATAAGCCATGAAAACTTTGGAGCAGCGTATCGTGCAGTTCCCGCGCGATGCGGGTCCGTTCGTTGACCCGTTCTTCCATACGCACATCAAATTCGTGCGCCAGCTGATAGAGCCGGTACTGATACAGCGCCCATAGGAGTCCAAGAAACGCAGCTGCACAAAGGGCCCGGAACCAGGAGGTCTGATAATACGCCGGATCGACCGAAAATTCGAATGAATCACCGGTTTCGTTCCAGACGCCGCTGTTGTTGGAGGCGACCACGCGGAAGCGGTATTTTCGCGGAGCGAGATTCGAATACTGCACCTGCCGGTCGTTCACGGCTTCCTTCCAGTCCGGGTCCTGGCCCTCGAGTTTGTAGCGGAAATGGACCTTTTCGGGCGCGACGAAGCTCAGGGCGGTGTAATCGATGGAGACGTCGCGCACCAGCGGCGGCAGCCGCACGGCCTTGGACAGATCGTAGATCTTGCCATCGGCTTTGATGTTCTCGATATGCACCGGCGGCGGGAGCGAGTTAAAAGGGAGGTGACGCGGGTCAACGACGCTGACGCCGCCAGGAGCTTCGAACCACAGTTTGCCGTCCGTGGCCGTCGCGGCGCGGTTCCCGAACGGAGGGCTGATGACTCCATCCGAAGTGTCAAAGACTGTCAGCGGGACCGTCCGTTTCTCTTCGCTAGTCCACGCTTCCAACTCAGACCGCTGAATGCGCGCGAGGCCGCATGTGGTGGACATCCAGAACGCATGGTCATCGTCTTCCATCATCCAGGGCACCGTATCGCAGGGCAATCCGTTCCTGACTGTAAGCGTGTCCACACGACCGTTTTTCACACGGCTTAGACCGCCCTCGGTCGCGGCCCAGAGCGTCCCGTCCCGGTCAAGCTGAAGGCGTCCGACGTTTCCCTCGCCCAACCCATCGGCGGTTCCGTATGATGCACGGACCTCGCCGTCCTTGAAGAACGTCAGACCTCCCTCATAGAATCCAAGCCATAAACCGCCCCGAGCCGGATCGGCTACCAATGAATTTGCATACCCCTCGCGTCCGAGCTTCGCCCACGGGATCCGGTCGACCGCGCGCCCTTCCAGCAAATGGAAAAGGCCTTGATTGTGGCTGACCCACAGACTCCCGGGGGCGTCCTCGACAACGGCGCGAACGTACCGGCTGGGCACTCCGCTTACGGGAACAAACCGGCCATTCTCGAAGTAGGCGTCTCCGCGAAGCGTAAATACCCAAATTCGCCCTTGAGAGTCCTCGAAGACGCCATCCACGTAACCGTCCGGCAATCCTGCGCTTCCCTTGCGGTAGATCGAAATTTTACCGTCCTTCCATCGATTCAGACCATCCGTAGTGCCAACCCAAACGCTTCCATCCCGGGCCGCGAGGATAGCCGCGGTCGCGTTGCTGGACAGGCCCTGCCGGACGGAGATCGTGGGGGCGGCGAGATCGCGAAAACGGTCGAGTCCGCCATCATAAGTCGCGACCCATATACTCCCTTCGCGGTCCTCAAAGAGACTTAAGACGTAATCGCCGGAGAGACCGTCCGACCGCGTGAAAACATCCGTTCTTCCCCGGTGGATGTGCAAAAGGCCCGCGTCCGTTCCGATCCACAAACCGCCATCGCGGTCCCGGAGAAAATACTTGGGATCTATTTGTCTCACGCCCGGAAGAGGAAGCGCCTCGGTTTTCCCGTTCACCAGCCGTCTGATTCCGCTGCGCAAGGCGATCAGCATGGCGCCGTTGTCGCCTTCGATCAGCCCGTGGATACCGAGTTCAGGGTCTGGCATGCGATATAGCTGGGGAGGGCCTGGCCTCCATCGCCACAGGTAGGCCACCCCGCCGACCCAAAGACTACCTTTACTATCTTCATATAAAGCGGCTATTCCGGTGCCGAAGCGGCCATCTTCTCCATAGCAACGCGCCGCGCCGCTCTGGATCGCGCATAGTCTTGCGCTTCGAATGGTATAGGTACTAAACCATACCGTTCCTTCACGATCCTCCAGGAGGTTTCCAACACCCTGTCCGGCAAACTCGGGATAGTGGGTCAAGTTGCCGTCCTTCCAGCTTGTGAGCCCGTGCAAGGTGCCAATCCACAGGCGCCCGTCGCGGGCGACGAGAAGCCTTGAGACACGGTTGTCGGGAAGGTGCTCGCCGGCCGGAGGCTGCCAGGGGACGCTGCGAACGCCGTCGAAACGCTCCAGCCCGCTTGACGTGCCAATCCAGAGATAACCGTCGGGAGGTTGGGCAATAGAGGTGATGGCGCCTTTGAAAAACCCGTCGCGGATGGTCCAGGACTTGTGCGCGTATTGAATGATGTCGAGAGACGGGTTGAGCGCCCAGCCATACCGGCAGCAAATCACAAGCGCAATGACCGTCGCTCTAAGCATCTTATGGCCGCTTAACCAATGGGACCGTCAATCCGACCTCCGTCCCTTCATCCAGCTCGCTCCAGATTTCCAGCGTGCCTCCCAACAGCGCTGCTCTCTCCCGCATCCCCGTTAGACCGAAATGCCCGTTTTTACGGGCCCCGTTGGGCCCGATGCCCTTGCCGTCGTCCCGGACCAGCAGCCGGAGTTCCCGGTCTGCGTATTGTATCTCCAATGAGATACAGCTCGCGTCGGCGTGACGGAATGCGTTTCGCAGCGCTTCGGCGGCAATCCGGTAGACCTCGTCCCTCAAAATCGGCTGGAGATTCCGAGGCGTGCCCTGCACATCTACGCGAAACGCCACAAGACTGTCGGCAGCGAGGGCCTCGCCTACAGCAGTAATCGCCCCTGGAAGATCGTTGGTCAAGACCGTGGACGCCCGCAGTTCCTGCACAGCGTCCCGGCTCTCCGTGATGGCCTGCGCCGCCTGATCGATCGCCTTTTCCAACGTTTCCTTCGCCTTTCCCGGCGGAAGCATGTGGTCAACCGCTTGAAAGCGAAGCAATAATCCATGGAAGCTCTGCAGCAGCGTGTCATGCAGCTCCCGTGCGATGCGGGTACGCTCGTCAAACCGGATTTTGAATTGCCGCTGGATGTTCTGGAGATGGAGATGGTAACCGTAGCCGATCAAAGCCAGCAGCATGACGATTACCAGGGCCCGGAAAGCCCAGGTGTTCCACCATGGCGGCGAGATCACGAAACGCGCCGTCGCCCCTTCCACGTTCCAGACATCGCGGCTGTTGCTACCCTGTACCCGGAATGTGTATTCCCCGGGCGCGAGCGCATAGGTGATGGACCGCCGGTCGCCCTGCGACTCATTCCATTGCGTTTCCAAAGGCTCCAGCCGGTAGCGGTAGCGATTCCGTTCCGGGCTGGTGAAGCTGAGCGAGGAGAACTCGAAGGTCAGGACATTCTCCGAGTGAGAGAGGGATGCCTTCAATGGAGAATCTTTGCCGAATATCTTGAAATCGGTGATCATCACCGGAGGAACCGCTGTGTCGTCAACAATTTCACGCGGGAAGAAGGCTGTCATGCCGCCATTCGCGCTAAAGAACATTTCGCCGGACCGAGTCTTGAAGCTGGTACTGGAGTCATAGAATTCGTTGCCCGAAAGGCCGTCCGAAAAGTAGTAATTCTGGAAGGTTTTCCGATTGAAGCGCGACAGGCCGTTGTGGGTGCTGATCCACAGGTCGCCGCTCTCGTCTTCCATGATGTGGCTGACGCTGTTATCGGGGAGGCCGTCGCTTTCGTAATATGTGGTGAAGGTTTGAGTCGCGGGATCGAAGCGGTTCAGGCCGTTCTCGGTGGCGAGCCATAAAATCCCCTCGTGATCGATGGTCACCGCCCAAACCTTGTCGCTGCTCGGGTGGTAAACCGTCGATTGGCCAGTGGACGGATCGAGGCGGACTAGGCCGGTGGCACGGGCGGCGATCCACAGCATGCCGTGCGAATCCTCGGCGATATCGCGGATACGCATCCCGTTCAGGTATGGACGGGACTTCTCCGTGACGGGGTCGAAGGCATCGAGGCCCTTCTCGGTTCCAATCCATAAGACGCCGGCGTGGTCGAGGAGCAGCCGATACAAGCGGTCGTCGCTGATACGGGGAGGGCGGTAGGCCTTGAATCTTCCAGTGCGGCGATCGAAGCGATTCAATCCGCCGTTCTGGGAGCCAAACCAGAGATAGCCGGACCGGTCCTCGACCACCGACAGGATCCAGGCATCGGATAACTCGGCGGGGCCGCCGGTCTTCCTATAGAAGGTCATTTGACCGGTTTTGCGGTCCAGTGCGCCGAGCGCGCGACGGCTCCCCACCCATAGAATGCCCTGGCTGTCCTCAAAGACCGTGGTGGTGTAGCTGGTATCGAGACTGTTGGGATTCCCGATTTCGTGACGGTAACGCTTGAATGGCAGAGGCCGCGTGGGAAACCGGTCCACGCCGGCGTCGTTGGTGGCGACCCACATGTTGCCTTCGCGATCCTCGAACAGGTCCAGAATTGCGTCTCCGCCCAGGCTCTCGGGATCGGCGGGATTGTTGTGGTAGTGAATGAACCGCGTACGATCCGGCTCCAGTCTTAGAATCCCGCTGAAAACCGTTCCAATCCACAAGGCTCCATTCCGGTCTTCGCGAATCGCGCGGGCGCCGGCACGGACGGTATTGTCGGTGCCGGCGCCGTCGAGCGAATAGAAGACAAACTTGCCCGTTTCCCGGTCGATTCGAGCGAGGCCGTAGCCATAGGAGAGCACCGCCCATAAGACGCCGGCGTGATCCTCGCAAAGATGGATGATCATGACGTCCGGCCGATTGTTGGCGGGCAGACCTCCGGGCAGAGGGATGCGCTGAATCACCTTCGCCGTCGTGCGGTCGAACAGATCCAGACCATCGTTCATGGCGACCCAAAGGCTCCCGTCTTTGGTTTCCAACGTGGATCTGACGGCATTGCTGCTCAGGCTGAAGGGGTCGTCCGGGTTGTGCTGGTAGAGGACAGTTTGGCCGGTGGCGGGATCCATGCGGATTAGCCCCCCGCTGGTGGAGAACCAGAGCGCGCCGGCGCGGTCTTGGCTTATGTCGGAGATTGGAGCCTGGAACCAGGGGTTGTGACGCGGGACAGGGGTGAAGGTTCCAGTGGCGGGATCGTATCGATCGAGGGAGCCGAAAGGTACCTTGTCCCGTCCAATACCGCGATCGCGTGCGGCCCAGAGCGTGCCCGACCGGTCCTTGAATAGCGATTGAGTGAAGACGTTCGGGTCGTTCAGAGGCTGCCGGAACTCCCGGACGTCATATCCGTCGTATCGCTGGAGCCGGTCCGCTGTGGCGAACCAGAGGAAGCCCAGTGGGTCCTGGACGACGCTGTGGGCTCTGCTGTGGGCGGGACCTGTTCCGGAAAACACGTGACTGAAACGAATGTCAGACCCATCGATCACGGGCAGGATTACCGGCTTTATCTGTTGGCCAGAACACATTGCAGCCGAGCAGCAAAGCAACAGCAGCCCGGCGCTCCTGTGATTGCTTCCGCCGGCCCTCATGAGGGCTTCCTCCATTTACCCAGAAACGGACGCCGCCGGGCCGATTCGTAGGCCATGGAGGCAGGAACGCTTAGATCGACCTCGGTACCGGAGCCGAGCTTACTCCAAACGTCCAAACGGCCCCCGATGAGCTCGGCGCGTTCCCTCATGCCACGCAAGCCGAAGTGGCCGGTGCGCCCTTCCTTTAGAATCTCCGGATCGATGCCATTTCCATCGTCCCGGATCCAGATGCTCAGCTCCTGCTCTCCGTAATGGATTCCCACCTCGATGCCGTGTGCCTGTGCGTGTAGGAAGGCGTTGCGCAGCGCCTCTGCTGCAATCCTATAAACCTCGTCGCGCAGGATGGGATGCAGATTCCGAGATCCGCCTGCCACTTCTACATGGAAGCTCGTGGAACTCCCGGTGGCGAGTTCGGCACCCAGCGTGGCGATCGCCGCCGCCAGATCGTTTGTGATTGCCTTGGAGGAGCGCAACTGCTGCACGGCATCCCGCCCCTCCGTAATTGCCTGGCCGGCGCGTTTAATCGCACTCTTGAGAGTTTTTTGGGCATCCACCGGACGCTCCGGAAGCAGATTATCAGCCGCCTGGAACAGTAGGAGCAGTCCATGAAAACCTTGTAGCAGCGTATCGTGTAGTTCACGCGCGATGCGGGTGCGCTCGTTGACACGCTCTTCCATGCGCAGGTTGAGCTTTCGCTCCACACTTTGGAGCCGGAGATAGTGCGCGCCAACGAGTGAAAGCAGGAAGGCGAGCACCGCGGAGGCCAGGAACCACCGCGTGGCCCAAAAGGGAGGCAGGATGACGATGCGCACGCTCGCCCCTGTTTCGTTCCAGGTGCCGCGGCTGTTGCTGCCCTGCACCCTGAAGTCGTATTCACCCGGCGCGAGCGAATAGGTGATGAAACGCCGATTGCCTACCGATTCGTTCCACTTGGTCTCCAATGGCTCCAGCCGGTACCTGTAGCGATTGCCTTCCGGGCTGGTATAGCTAAGCGCTGAAAACTCGAAAGAAAGAATATTTTGCGTGTGGGAAAGCGTAACCGTGTCCGTGAAGGAGATCGCCTGCTTCAATGGCGAGTCCCCTCCGATGGGTACGGAATTGCCGGATATCTTGAAATCGGTGATCACCACGGGAGGAACGTAGGGATTATCCACGACGTCGCGAGGGAAGAAAGTCGTCAACCCGGCGTAGGAGTTAAAGAACATCTCCCCGCTTGGACTCTTCGAGCCGGAGGCGTAATTATAGAATTCGTTGCCTGCAAGGCCGTCGGGGCTGTAGTAATTCTTGAAGGTTTTCTCGCGCGGGTTGAATCGCGACAGGCCTTTGCTGGTGCTCACCCATAAATCGCCGCGCTCGTCTTCGAGGATTTTGCTGATGTTGCTGCCGGACAGGCCGTCGCTCTGGAAGTAGGCAGTAATGCTGCGAGTCGCGAGATCGAAGCGGTTCAGGCCACTTTCGGTGCCTACCCAAACAATCCCCGCATGATCGACGCAAACCGCATTCGCCTGGTCGCTACTTAAGCTTGCCGGATCAGCAGTGTGCGCATAGCGGGTAAACTGCCGGGTGACCGGATCGAACCGGAGCAGACCGGTTGATCGGGTGGCGATCCAAAACGCCCCCTCCGAATCCTCAGCGATGTCATGCATGCGGTTGTCGTCGGCCATGGCAGTTAGCTTGTACGTCCGGAAGCTGTCCGTGGCCGGGTCAAATAAGTCGAGGCCATCCTCCGTTCCGGCCCACACAGCACCTGCCCGGTCGACGAACATCTTCGTGACCGTGTCATGGCTCAGGCTGTGAGGATCGTCAGGATTGTGACGGTAGACTTTGAATTTTCCGGTGCGGCGGTCCAGGCGATTGAGCCCCGCGCCGACCGTGCCGAACCAGAGGTTGCCGGATCGATCCTCGGCGATGGAGATGATCCAGGTGCTGGACAATTCGCCGCGCCCACCGGATTTTCGAATAAAATCGATTTGCCCGGTCTGACGGTCCATCCGGCCGAGCGCCTTCATGCTACCGATCCAGAGCAGGCCACGGCTGTCCTCGTAGACTGCGGTCGTATAGTCCATGTCTAGGCTACTCGGATTCCCGATTTCGTGCCGGTAGCTTTTGAACGGCAAAGGCCGCCTGGCGAATCGATTCACGCCGGCGCCATTTGTCGCGACCCACATGTTCCCCTCGCGGTCCTCGAATATCTCGTTTATCTGGTCCGCGCTCAGGCTGTCAGGATTGCTGGGATTGTTCCGGTAGCGGACGAACCGTTTGCGATCGCGGTCGAGCTTGAGGACCCCGCTGGCGGTTGTGCCAATCCACAAGGCCCCATCCTCATCCTCGTGAATCGCCCGGGCTCCGGCTTGGAGGGTGTTGTCCTGGCCGGTGCCGTCGAGCGAATAGAAGGTCAACGCGCCCGCTTGCCGATCCACTCGGGCGAGGCCGTAGCCGTGGGCGAAGATCACCCACAGAACGCCTGCGTGATCCTCACAAAACCAGACTCTAAGCACAGGATTCGGGTCGACAATCGGGAAACCCTCCGGCAGCGGGATCCGCTGAACGACCTTCCCGGTGCGGGGGTCAAACCGATCCAGACCCTTCGCGGTTGCGACCCAGAACGTCCCGTCTTTCTGCTCGAACGTGGACCTGACCGAGTTGCTGCTCAGACTGCCGGGGTCGCCGGGCTCCTGGCGGTAGTGGAGCGTTCGGTTCGTGGCGGGATCTAAACGGGTCAGACCCTGGTTGGTGGCGAACCAAAACGCTCCGCCAGAATCTTGTTTGACGGTCCAAATCGGTCCCTTGAAAGGCCCGCCGTCAGGCGAGTAATGTGTGAAAATCTCGGTGGCGGGATCGTACCTATCCACGAGTCCATAGTCAGATCCGATCCAGAGCCTGCCGGACCGGTCTTTAAGCAACTGCGCGCGGGTGAGAGGCGCGCTCGGGCCGCTGGGATTTCTTGGATCGTACGGATACTCCCGTAGACCATAGCCGTCGTAACGTTGTAATCCATCCTGCGTGCCAAACCATAGAAAGCCCTGGTCGTCCTGGACGATGTGGGTAACTCCGCCATGCGCCGGCCCTTTTCCGAAGGATACGCGGGTGAAGCGAATGTCGTTAGCGTCGACCACGGGCAAGATCACCGGTCGGATACTTTGGCCGGCGCAAACAGAAAGCGAGCCATATACTACCAACAGCCCGACGCGAAGGGGTATGTGTCCCAGCATGTTACGAGCGCACTAGGAGCGTTGCCGGCCAATCGTGCACTTCCCATGATCTAGCAGTATACGTGCGGCGTCCAGTGGCAGAACGAGTGTTACCGTTTCTCAACCAAGCGGTTACCGCAAAAACCCGCCAGGATGCCGACGCTGGCTGCGGCTCCCATCGATTTCGAGACCGACTGCGAGATTTCTGGACGCGGCGCTAGGATTGAGGCCCTGCCGGAGAAGGCTAGGATCGTGTGGGCGATCCTGAGCGATTTGCATCCTTTCGCTTTCGATACCGCGGGAAATCTGAGGGACTTCGTTATATAGAGTGATGTCCGTGGCGCACCACGCTTGGGCTTTCTCCGAGTGAAATCTATAACTTACGGACCAGATTCTACCTCCTCCAGCCCTTCTGGATACACCAGGACCGAACGGAGACTATCTTTTCACGGAAGCGTAACCGCGGGAACCACCTTACAAACCGGAGATTCCCTTAATCTCGTTTCAGGGAGCAGGAGGTCCGATGACACGAAGTGAATTCAAACGATTTGAGACGATTCTCACAGCCAGGGTCGCTGAATTGGAGCGCGTCGTCCGCCAGCGCGACGGGATCGCCGTTGAGAGAAACGCCGATCAGCTCGAAGAGATCCAGGCCGCGGCGGACCGCACTCTCGCGGTTTCGAATCTGGATCGCGAGTTTAACCAACTACGGCACGCACGGGAGGCGATCAGTCGAATCCGGGAGGGCAGCTTTGGGATCTGCCAGTTGTGCGAGGAAGAGATCCATGCGAAGCGGCTTGCCGCCTTGCCGTGGGCCGCTCTCTGCATACGGTGTCAGGAAGCCGTAGACAGTGAACAAAATACGCAGTTCCCAGCTCACGACTTGCTCGTGAACGCAGCCTGAGCAGTATGGCTACCTCACCACACCTCGTCGCGGACCGCAGTGACAACCTCGCATTGCGCGAAGGAGGCTCGTTGCCGTCCGTGTTTGACGGAATCGTCGGGTCATCGGAAGCACTCTCTAACGTCCTGGAACATGTGAAGAGAGTGGCGACGACGGACGCCACGGTACTCATCGCGGGCGAAACGGGAACTGGCAAGGAACTGATCGCCCACGCCATTCACAAACAGTCGAACCGTTCGCACCGCCCGTTTGTCCGGGTAAACTGCGCGGCCATCCCTCCGTCGCTGATTGCTTCCGAACTGTTCGGGCACGAAAAGGGTTCGTTTACCGGCGCGGTACAGCGGCATCTGGGGCGCTTTGAGCTGGCAAATCGTGGAACCATCTTCCTGGACGAGATCGGCGACATTCCGGCGGAAACGCAGATCGCCCTGCTCCGCGTGTTGCAAGAGCGCGAATTTGAGCGGGTCGGCGGCACCCAGGCGATCCCCATAGACGTACGCGTGCTCGCCGCCACAAACTGCGATCTGAGCGCGGCGGTGAACGCCGGAAAATTCCGGCTGGATTTGTTTTACAGGCTCAATGTCTTCCCAATTCAGATCCCATCGCTGAGCGAGCGCCCGGAGGATATTCTCCCGCTGGTCAAGCATTTCATTGATCTTTACGCGTCCAGGATTGGGAAGAACATCACCAGCATCGAGCAAAAAACGCTGGAGTGCCTTCAAGCTTACGACTGGCCGGGCAACGTTCGCGAACTCCAGAATGTCGTGGAGCGAGCAGTGATTCTGTGCGATGGCGAAGCGCTCTCGATTGACGAAGCCTGGCTGCGGCCGCGTGCACCGAAGCTCACGATTTCTCTCCCAACGACCATCGTGAATCAGGAACGGGAAATTATTGAAGCCGCTCTGGAGGAGAGCCAAGGCCGGGTTTCGGGTCCTGCGGGGGCGGCGGGCAAGCTCGGTTTGCCGCGAACGACGCTCGAGTCGAAAATCAGGAGCCTGCGAATCAATAAGCACCGGTTCAGATTTGACGAGCGCGTGTCCTCGATATGCAGTGCAAAGAACTTCCGGCAGAGAAGTATTCAGGCTTAGAAACCGGGTTCCGCTGACGCATCGCTGCGAACTTCCTGCTGGCTGCGTCAACAAAATCGTCAGTGGGCCGCTCCTAGTATCAGGCAAGAGTCTTTCGCTATTGACCTGAGGATACCCGAGCCGATGGCCTTTGTCCGCCAAGCAAGCGCAGCCGCCTTCCTGGTGATGCTCACACTTTCGTTCCAGAGCGTCGGAATGGCGGCGCTTATCCATTGGGGAAGAGCTCATTTTGCGCGGGCGACGCAAAGGCTAAGTCCGTTGCACGCCACCATGATTCTAGTGCGGTTTACCAGTCTCATGTTCTGCTTGCATATCCTGCAGATCCTGCTCTGGGCCGCCTTTTATCGCTGGAATTGTTTCCCATCTTGGGAATCTGCTTTCTATTTCTCGACAACGAGTTACTCCACCGTCGGCTATGGAGATCTGGTTCTTCCGCGGACGTGGCGGACCCTGGGCCCGGTAGAAAGCGTCACCGGTGTGCTGATGTGCGGACTCTCCGCGAGCCTCCTGTTCGCCATCGTGACTCTTCTCGTTCAGCGCGCGGGCAGGTCCACGCTGGAGGAAGAGGACCGGACGCAACAGCAAGGGAATCAGTACGCGGCAGAAGCCGAGACAGTTCCGGCACGATTTGAGTGAATCAATCACGAACGGGTCCCGCGCGCGACGATTGGCGTCGAGCCGTTCAGGTTTGCTTCGCAAACAAGACGTGCGTCGGGACGCTCCTGTTATGTGAACGCCAGACAACGGGATATCTGGTGGGATCCACTTTTTGTTAATGGAGGGAAATCTCAATGCGTGTGCTTATCGCGTTGACGTTGGCGCTTGGCGCCATTGCCGCAGATACCGTGACACTCAAGGACGGCCGCGTGATCACCGGCAGTTATCTGGGAGGGTCGCCCCGCACGGTGAAGATCGAGGCCGGCGACCGGATCCAGACTCTGGACGTCGCGGATATCACGCGTATTGAGTTCGACGCCGCACGGGACCACAGCGGGCACGAAACAGGGTCCGCTGCCGCTGGCAGGATCGAACTCCCGGCCGGCACGAAGTTGGTCATTCGCATGATTGACTCGGTGGACTCTGAACGCGACTCCGTCGGAAAGACTTTCGCCGCGAGTTTGGAGGAACCGGTGCTCATCAATGGCGAGACGGTCATTCCACGGGGCGCGGACGTCGTGGTGAAGCTTGTCGATGCTAAAGAATCCGGGAAGTTCGAGGGACGAACGACTCTGACTCTTGACCTGATGTCTCTGAACGTGAACGGCCGCGTGGTGGACGTCAACACGGAAACGGTCACCGAAGAAAGCTCCTCCCGTGGCGCGCGCACCGCGAAGGTCGTAGGAGGTACCGCGTTGTTCGGAACGATTATCGGAGCCATCGCGGGCGGCGGAAAAGGCGCGGCGATCGGCGCGGGAAGCGGCGCCGCGGTCGGTGCCGGAGCGGAAATTCTCACGAAGGGACAGCGCGTGAAGATCCCATCGGAAACCAGGTTGACTTTCGCGCTCGAGTCTACTGTCCGCTTCTGAAGGAGTTGTCGGTTTACAGACATCAAGCCAGTTAAGAGAAGGAACGGACATATTTCATGGATTCGAATCGTTGCATCAGCCGACGCAAGCCGCTTCAGTCGACGTGCGCAGGAGCAGGCGACGTGGTGTTCTGCGCTGGAACGGCCGGCCGGGATTTCATGGCGCTGAATTCGAAAACCGGCGATGTTTCTTTGGAGATTCCGTACCAACTCGGGAATGGCCGGAGCGCCGATAACCTATGAGCTGGAGGGAGTGCAGTATGTTGCCACCGTCTCCGGGTTCGGCGGCGCTGTCCCGATATTTGGCGGGGAGATTGACGAAAAGTTCCTTAAGGACGTTCCCCAGGGCGGAGTGGTGTGGGTTCTTGCCTTGAAGAAATAATCTGGAGACATCCAGCGGCGAATCTACCGGGGCGCCTGTTCGACATCGTCACCTTTCTCGCACATCGCGCGGGACAGAACAGAACAAGAAAGTGACTACCTTGCAGAAGCCGAGGCAGTTCCAGGACGATTTGATCCTGGCTTCCAGCGGGGCACCTGGAAGGAGCAGAAGCGAATTCAGAAAACTCGAGGCCGCGATGCTTAGAAAACCCAACTCGAAACACGGCCGCCCCTAAGTTATTGATCTGGAGCGGGAGACGGGACTCGAACCCGCGACGTCCAGCTTGGGAAAATGGACCATGTTTTGTTTTCAGTAACATAACTGCGCACGGCGTTGATTCAGGGTATGAAAAACGCCAACAAAACAAGGGTCCGTTTCGGCTGGTGTGCTAATGGAGGGTTTTTGGAGGGTGCGGGGCGGGCGCCATTTTGCCCACTCTCGGCTTGGATGCCCGCTTCGGCGCCACGTGTCAATATAGTTCCAATGTGGAAAGGTGTCGACAGCACCTCAATTGCGCGGACGGTAAGAATCAGGGACGGTTGCTTCCAAGCTTGTATGGATATACAATAGGTTAGGTATATCTTTTATGCAGGTTTCCAAATGGGGCAACAGTTTGGCTGTGCGTCTTCCCGCTGTGGTTGTCGAGGCGCTCGATCTCAAAGAGGGAGACGAAATCGAGATTTCCATCGCAGGTAAACGCGACTTCAAGGTGGCCCGTGACCGGTCCAAAGAGAGGGCGATCGAGCAGCTCCGTCAAATGAAGTGGTCGTTCCCTCCCGATTTCAAATTCAATCGCGAAGAGATCAATGAACGATAAGCCGTTCTTTGATACCAACGTCATCCTATACGCCTTCCGCCAAGACGATACGCGCGGTCAGGTAGCCGAAGCTCTGCTGGCCGCGGGAGGGGCATTATCAGTTCAGGTACTTAACGAGTTCGTCGCTGTTGCGCGGCGCAAGCTTGACAAGAGCTGGGAGGAAGTTCGCCGCGCCCTCGACATACTTCGCGTCTTTTGTCCACAGCCCGTGCCTCTTACGGTCGAGACCCACGAGAGAGCCGTGCACATTGCCGAGCGATACGGGTATTCAATCTTTGATTCACTCATCATCGCGGCTGCGCTCCTTGCTGGCGCCAGCACACTTTATACGGAGGACATGCGAGACGGTCAGGCAATCGATGGGCTTACAATCCGCAATCCATTTTCGCGCTAGACATACCCATCCCACCGGTTAGCGAAAGGTCGCGGTGCGTAAAAGTCGTTCTGGTGATCTCCGCAGTCCAGCGTTTGACAACTTCGTTATCGTAAGGCTCGCTCGCTGTGGCGGGCATCGCCGGCTGGCGTCAACCCGATTTCTGATCGCATTCGCGGAAGGCGCGCACCTGCTTGTCAGGCAGCGGAATGCTATCCATTCGTTACACCGTCGACCGCGTGAAACCCATGGTTATTCCGGCGGGCGGCGAAGTGGGGCGTGGCCCGCTATCTGGAGCATGAGCAACACGATGAGTTGGAGATTGACTTCCTCAACGTTCGGGGTGCGAAAGAATTCATGCGCGAGGCCCTCTCAGACTGTTCACAAAGTTTGCCAGCACAGCGCCGATCTCTTCGGGGCTATCCTCTTGTAATAGCTTCCGCCCTTTAACGGTCACTTCGGTCTGGTTAGGCCAGCGGCGGATGATCTCGCGCAGGCGTCCCCGAGCAAGCGTGCCTGGGTCCCCGTTGATGAACAATTTGTGCACATCGCTTTTCGCTAACCAGCTACGATTCCGGCTGACAACTTCAGCGACTTCGGCGGGTTCACCGTCGATCGGGAGACTCCGGGGCCATGACAGCATCGCTCTGCGGTCTTCGCCCGAATTGCGGAATGGCGAGCGGTAGTGATTCAACTCCTCGTCCGTGAGATGGCGGATTGCGGCTTGGGGCAGAATCTTTTCGATAAAGATGTTCTCGTCCAGCACCATTCGCTCCCCCTCTTGCGAACGGAGGGCCTTAAACAAAGGGTGACCATACTCGGGGATATCCGGCCAGTTTAGAGGCGCCGCAATCGCCTCCATGTGAACGATGCCTCGCACGCGATGGCTGTTTTGCCTGGCCCATTCAAACCCCAGCACAGCGCCCCAATCGTCCAGCACCAGCACAATTCGATTTCCGAGGTCCAACTGATCCCACAAATCGAAGAGATAATTCCGGTGAGTTGCAAGGCTATACCGGCCGGGCCCTAGCAACGGATCGAGCTTGCCGGACCCACCCATGCCGACGAGGTCGCAGGCGACGAGGCGTCCCATTCCTTCCAGATGGGGCATCACGTTTCGCCACACGTAGGAGGATGCCGGCTGACCGTGTTGGAATACAATCGCGTCGCCCTTGCCTTCGTCGATGTACGCCATTCGCACGCCTTTGACCTCGCGGCGCTTGAGCTCGGCATAGGGTTTACTCGTAATCATTTTTTCTAACCTCAAGGCCACGCAACAGGGGGCGGAATGCATCCCGCCAGGACCAGGCGAGGAAGATCTCAAGCGCCGTCACAAGCACCGCGAGACAGATTTCCGCTCCCGACGAGGGGACGAAAAAGTGCATGACGGCGATGTTCACGATAATCGGCGCCAGAATCGTTAGCGCAAGCGGCACGAAGCGCCCAGTCAACAGTGCGGCGCCTGTGAACAAGTAAGTTACGAACAACAGCGGAAAAAAGTATCGGCTCGCCACCAGCCCGTCGATGAACACCGCCGCCGCACCCTGCGCGGGCGGCAGAGGGAACAACTGCAGTAGCCCGTTCAAGCCGAAGCCGAAAAACACCAGCCCGAGAAGAAGGCGCCCCGCGATCGTTGCTTTGGAATCCACGCGTCTGCCGCTCCA
>DATKKV010000032.1:0-4094 GCA_035542735.1 Bryobacteraceae bacterium | reverse complement strand
CAGCAGTTGGCCACAGAGGCGGCAGGCCATCGTCGCGGAACAGGCGATGCTGCCGGTGCCCGTCCAGGCGCCTGCCATGCCGATAAACGAGACCACGCCATCATTGGCGTGAGGCGGGGCGGTCTCCACGTATTCTTCACTGGAGTTGATCTCGACTCCGAGCATGGTGGAGAACACCTGGCCGGCAGAATGGCGGATGCATTCGACAATGCGATCGTGAAGGATCATAAATGCAGCTTGGCCGGCTGAAGCAGCCCGGACAATTTCTCCTTGATTTGATCTGCCGTGAACGGCTTGCGCACGTAACCCGCGGCGCCCAGACGCACGGCCTCTCCGACCTTGGTCTCGCCGCCTTCAGTAGTGATCATCACGACGGGAATGTGGCGCCAGGCGGAGTTGTTCTTGATCGCCGCCAACAGTTGGAGCCCGTCCATCTTGGGCATGTTGATGTCGCTGAGGACGAGGTTGACGGGGTGCGTTTTGAGGGCGGCGAGCGCCTCTTCGCCGTCCCCGGCCTCATGAATCGCCCCGATAGCCATATCCGTCTGGCGTAGTACGCGCTGCAGAATTTTACGAATCGCAGCGGAATCGTCGACCACTAGAATCTCTGAGTCCATTCGGAACCTACACCGTATTCATCGGAAAAAGCTCGGGCGAGTTTTAGACAAGACGAGAAAAATTAAGTCGGCACAAGCTGCTAAAGATCGGTTCAGAACGGCCGATGTTTCTGGCGGAGGTATCCGCCTGTGAGCCGTCAGCTATCGCAGCAGGAAATCGATGCGGTGTTCCAGAACATGCAGGATCGCCGTCGGGACGCGCCGGCAGTGAAATTCGATTTTCGGCGTCCCGACCGGATCCCCAAATCGCAGGTCCGTGCGATTCATCTGCTGCACGACACGTTTGTACGCAATCTGGTTTCGAGCTTGTCGGCGTACCTTCGTTCGTACCTGACGGTGAACCTCGTAAGCGTGGAACAGCTTTCCTACGCGGAGTTTCTGGAGGGCTTGCCGTCGCCGACGTGCATGGTTTCCCTGGGACTGCGCCCTTACGATGGCAACGGCGTGCTCGAGCTGAACCCTTCGCTGGTGTTCCCGATATTGGAGATGCTGCTGGGAGGCACGGGCAAGGCCTCGGCCTCCATCCAACGCGAGATCACAGAGATCGAGCAGAAGCTGCTGGATGGCCTTTTTCGCATCATCCTCAATGACTTAGGCGAAGCCTGGAAGGGGGTCACGCAGATCGATTTCAGCATCGAATCGATGGAAACCGAGCCGCAGCTTCTCCATATCCTGGCCCCCAACGAAGCCGTGGTTTCCATCGGCATCGAAATCCGCATCGGGGAGACCGTCGGCATGATGAACATCGCTCTGCCGTCGATCGTGATCAAGATGATGCGGCAGAAATTCGATCAGCAGTGGTCGGTGCGCAAGACCCACGCCAGCGAGACTGAGCAGGCGCGCGTAGTGCGGGTCTTGCGTCAGGCGGCGCTCACCATGGAAGCCCGTATGGAAGGGCCGACGCTGACAGTTGAAGACCTCCTGGATCTGCGGGAGGGTCACGTGCTCGTGTTCGATTATCCGGTGACCCGGCCGATCGAGCTGACCGTGAACGGAGCGCCCAAATTCCTGACGCAGGTGGTAAGCACGGGCAAGAAACGGGCGTGCCAGGTGGAAGCCATCCGGCCGCCGGCTCAAGGCAGAACCAATGAGGACCCTGTCTCCGGCGGCGGCGCGGCGGATTCGTAAAATGAGCGCAGCGCATCGAGAAAAGCCCGGCCACGCTTTCGGCCATTGTTACGGTCGAGTTCGAAGTGCTGGAGGAAGACCAGGAGAGCGAGCACGTCGCCGTCACGCGTCCGCGTCATTCCCAGCCGTTGGCGCTCTTCGGCCCGAAACTCCTCGGAGGCAGCCTGGACGGCGGCGTAGACCGCCAGGGCCAGGGGATTGGCCGGCCGGCTCTCATAATAGACGCCGCTTTGCAGAGTGCGGTAGGTACGGATCAGCGATTCGAGCGCCTCCCGGACGTCCAAATCAGTCACGCCCGGAGTATCCAGGGCGGCGCGGAGCAGAGCGGCCGCCAGGTAGGTCAGCAGCGGCTCGTGGTCGCGCAGCAGCTTCTCGCTAACCTCGATGTCCTTGTTGGGCAGTTCGACTTCGGCCAGCGAGGGCAGCTTATCGTGTTTGCGTGCTTCCCTCAGGAATTCGCAATCGAGGGGGCAGTCCACCGTGACTTCGCGTTCGGTGCCGCAGCAGATGGGGCAGATATCGCCGCGGACTCCAGGACAGAAACGCCGGGGCCGCCGGATCCCGCAGATCGCGCATTCCATTTTTTCAGTATAGAGGCAGGGATGACGGCAACGGATGATCGCGGTGTTGAGCTCAGCTCCGGGCGTGTGCCGTCCACCGGAGGATGAGCGCAACAACGACGCCAAGAACCGCGCTCCCCGCGAGGAACAGCCGGGTCGCCGGAATTCCGATGAGAGCAATCGCGATCACAATGAGCGCGATCATCAGCCCCGCGATCCCCCCACCCACCGGAATCTTGCTGATATTGATCTCCGGCCGCATACAACCTCCTCTTACATTATCGGTAATTCGGCCCCGCTCGGGCTAGAATGAAATCCTTGGAATGACGCGAACCAACCTGTTCTTCAAAGTAGAAGTGGAGCACGGCAAAGAGGAGCGGCCCGAGCGCCTGGGAGAGGAGATCTGCCGCGTTGTGCGCAAGCTTTACGGCGTGCGCGACGCGGAGCTGACCAACTTCACGAAAGCTGAGGAGTAGGCACCGGCCCGAGCACCTGCTCGTAAGTGCGGTAGAAAAATGCGTCGGTCATGCCGGCGATGTAGTCGCACACCACGCGATGCGGCGGTTCTGCACGGGCGTGCTCGGCATATGCCTGCGGGAGCCGGGCGGGGTCTTCGACGAACAATCGGAACAGGCCGGCGATTAACTCCTGGGATTGGCTGCGGCTGCTGTTCAGGGCCGGCGTGGCATAGACCCTCTCGAGCAGGAAAGCCTTGAGCGCGCGGCTGGCGATGGCAGCTTCGGGCGAAAAGCAGGCCAGCCGCGTCCCGAATTCCCGCACTTCAACGGCTGTTCCCGCGCCGCTGGCCCGGGCGGCAGAAACCGTGCCTTCGATCAGTCCGGAGACCAAAAAGTCGATGAGGCCGCGCAGCGATTCGTGGAAGCGTTCGCGCGCGGTGGCGCCCGGATACTGCGTTTCCACGGCTTCGAAGATCCGGCCGTACTGGGGAACGGACGCGGCAGCATCTTCGGGTGCGATCAGTCCGGCGGAGCATGCGTCGTCCAGGTCGCCGGCATTGTAAGCCACTTCGTCGGCGAGATCGATAAGCTGCGCTTCCAGAACCGGGCGAAGTCCGGGCAGGTAGCCGTCCAGCGCGGGATCCTCTCCCGGACCGAAGTCGCGCGAGTGCTTGACGATCCCCTCGCGCACCTCGAAAGTGAGGTTCAGGCCCGGAAAGCGGGCGTAGCGCTGCTCGAAGCTCTCTACGATGCGCAGTGCGTGAAGATTGTGGTCGAAGCGTTCGCCGAAGCGATGCATCTGGCGATTCAGTTCCTCTTCGCCGGCATGGGCGAACGGCGGATGGCCGATGTCGTGGGCCAGCGCCAGCGCCTCCGTCAGATTCTCATCCAGGTCGAGCACGCCGGCCACGGTGCGCGCGATCTGAGAGACCTCGATGGTGTGGGTGAGCCGGTTGCGGAAGTGATCGGAGAGCCCGGGCGCGAAGACCTGCGTCTTGGCTTCCAGCCGGCGGAAGGCCCGCGAGTGAATCACGCGATCGCGATCGCGCTGAAATGCGTTGCGGTACGGATGATCGGGTTCGGGGTACTTCCGGCCCCGGCTCTGCTCTACGGGAAAACGCAGATGCCCCAGCATGAACCGGCGCGGCCTACTGCGGCGGCAGTTCGCCGATCAGGGTCAGCGCGACCTGGCTTACCGCGCCCGGTTGCGTGCGCAGCGGCTCAAGCAGCTTGCGCGCCTCGGCCGGTTTCTTGGGCGCAAGAAAGCGCGCCAGCGAGATGGTGGCCTGCTCCTTGGACACGAACTCGGTGGGATGATCCATCAGATCCCG
>DATKKV010000031.1:0-468865 GCA_035542735.1 Bryobacteraceae bacterium | reverse complement strand
TCGGGCTTGACGGAGCGGCACGTCTCGAGCCCCATCCCCGCAGTGGCCTCCTCGAAAAACTCCACTTCCGGCCCGTGGACCTCCTCCAGCAGCAGTCGGCACAGCTTGCGGTCCGCCGCGGAATCGTCGATCATCACTACTTTCATAGAGATGGCATCCGCCAGAGGGCCCACGTGTCGTCCCAAATCGGCACTCTGTAGAGTTGTGCCCCAGCCGTGGCGAATTTCTCTTGTCGAGGCTGCTAACATGAAAAGTTGTCAGGCTCCGGGCTTCGTGCAACGGGCGGCTGCAAACCCCGCCAGGTCCGGAAGGAAGCAACGGTAGCGGTTTAACCTGTGTGCCGCGGATCACCCGGGGTCTGGCATAATCCCCTTCATGTACCAGGTCATCGCCCGCAAGTACCGGCCGCAGACGTTCGCGGAGTTGATTGGCCAGGAACACGTCAAGACCACGCTTGAAAACGCGATCGCGCAGAGGCGCATCGCGCACGGCTACATTTTTTCCGGCCAGCGAGGCACGGGAAAAACCACCGTCGCGCGCATCATGGCCCGCTGCCTGAACTGCATTGAAGGCCCGACGGCCGTTCCCTGCGGCGTCTGCGCAAGCTGCCTTGAAACCGCCTCCGGCTCCGCTCCCGACGTGATCGAAATCGACGCCGCATCGAACCGCGGCATCAACGAAATGCGCGAGCTGCGCGAAAACGTCCGCTACCGCCCCGCACGCGACCGCTACAAGGTGTTCATCGTCGACGAAGCGCACCAGATCACCAGCGAAGCCTTCAACGCGCTGTTGAAGACGCTGGAAGAACCGCCCGAGTGGGTGGTCTTCATCCTCTGCACGACCGAATCGCACAAGATTCCCGCGACGATCGCGTCGCGCTGCCAGCAGTTCAGCTTCCGTTCGGTCGACTTCGCGCAGCTCGTCGAGCGCATGCAGTGGATCGCCAAGGAAGAGGGCATCACCGCCGACGCGGAAACGTTCAGCGTGCTGGCGCAGGCCGGCGAAGGCAGCGTGCGCGACTCGTTATCCGCGCTCGATCAGGCGATCGCCTGCTGCGGCAACGAACTGAAAGCATCCGAGGTTCGTGGCCTGCTCGGCATGTTCTCGCTCGATTCGCTCGGCGCGGTGGCGAAGGCCCTCGTCGACAGCGACTCGAAGGCGATGCTCGACGTGGTCGCCGACCTCGAAGCCAACGGCCGCAGCCTGCAGCACTTTTCGCGCGAACTGGCGCGATATTTCCGCAACCTGCTAGTGGTGAAAATTGCCGGAGGCGTGACAAAGCTGGTGGCCGCATCGCCTCCGGAGCAGGAAGCGCTGGCTAAGGTCGCGGCGCAGTTCAGCGAAGAGGATTTGACGCGCCATTTGCGCCTTTCGCTCGACCTGTTTCGCGATCTGCAGAGTTCGCTGCAGCCGCGCCTACATCTGGAACTCGGCTTATTGCGCCTGGTTCACGCCGGTAAACTGCAATCGATTGAGGAGGCGCTGGCGGGAATCGGCGGCGCGCCAACCGCGCCGCAAAAAGCGACTCCGCCGCCACGATCGGCTCCCGCCACTTCAGCGTCCGCCGCGCCCCCGAGCGCCGCCAGCGGAGATTTTCGCGCTCGCCTCCACGCCGCGCTGATCGAAACGAAACAAACCTACGTCGCCGATGCGTTGGAGCATTCGGAGATCGCCGAATCCGCGAACGAAATGGTCTTCACCACGCCGAAACTTTACGCGATGAACCTGAAGCATGCGGAGTTCCCCGCCCTGGTGCAGAAGATCGCCGGGCGGACTGTGAAGGTCACCGTCAAAATCGGCGATACGAATCGCGAATCCGCGCCGGCGGCCCTTGGACAAGCTGCCGTGCCCGCGCAGGACGACGCAGTCTCCGCCCGCGCCCTTGAGCATCCCGAGGTGAAGCGCTTCCAGGAACTCTTTCCGGACAGCCACGTCCGCACCGTGCGAAATTTAAGAGACGTCTAAACGAGGCCCTTTATGAAAATGCCAGGAAACATGCAGGCCATGATGCAGCAGGCCCAGAAGATGCAGCAGAAGATGCAGGAGGAGATCGCGCAGATCCGCGTGGAAGCCTCGGCCGGCGGAGGCATGGTCTCCGTCAAGATGGACGGCCACAAGAACGTGCTCGGCGTAAAGATCGATCCCGAAGTAGCGGGCGACGTCGAGATGTTGCAGGACCTGGTGATGGCTGCCTGCAACGAAGCCACGAAGAAGGTCGAGGAAGCCAGCCAGAAGATCATGGGCGGCATGCTCGGCGGCATGGGACTTCCTCCCGGATTGCTCTAAATGCCCGATTTCGCAGCGCCGCTCCAACGCCTGATCGACGAGCTTCGCCGTCTTCCCGGCATCGGCCAGAAATCCGCCCAGCGCATCGCGTTTCACGTCCTGCGCAACCCTCGCGACGACGCCGCGCGCATGGCGCAAGCTCTGCTCGACGTGAAGGATAACCTCGGCATCTGCACCGAATGCAACAACATCAGCGACGGCGAGCTGTGCTCTTTCTGCCGCGATCCGCATCGCGACCATTCGCAGATCTGCGTGGTCGAAGAGCCTCACAACGTGCTGCCCATCGAAACTACGCGCACGTTTGAGGGTGTCTATCACGTGCTCCATGGCGCGATTTCTCCGCTGCGCGGCATCGGCCCGGAGCAGCTGAGGATCAAAGGCCTGCTCGACCGCATCGCCAAGAACGACGTCAAAGAGATTATTCTGGCGACGAATCCGACGGTGGAGGGAGAAGCCACTGCAGTTTATCTTTCGCGATTGTTAAAGCCGCTGGGCCTGCGCGTGACGCGAATCGCCATGGGCATTCCCGTGGGCAGCGATCTGGAGTTCGCGGACGAAGTGACGATTTCGAAATCGCTTGAGAATCGCCGTGAAATGTAACTACCTACTGTTGCTTGCCTCCCTTGCGTGGGCCCAGACCAATCCCGCCTCGGTCGCCGCGCACTCTTACCGCGAGGCGCATGAACGAGCCATCATCGACGAGTACATACAGCTTCTCTCCATCCCCAACATCGCCACCGATCCGCCCAACATCCGCCGCAATGCGGATTTCATCGTCGAACTGCTGAAAAAACGCGCCGTCACTGCCCGGCTGGTCGAAGCACCCGGTGCGAACCCCGTTGTCTTCGGCGAAATTCGCACGCCCGGCGCGACGCGCACCGTTGTCTTTTACGCGCACTACGACGGCCAGCCGCTCAATCCAGCGGAATGGGCCACTCCTCCGTTCCAACCGGTGCTACGCGATAAATCGCTTGAGAAAGACGGCCGCATTATTCCTCTGCCCGCCTCGCATTTCGATCCGGAGTCGAGGATTTACGCCCGCTCAGCGGGCGACGACAAGGCTCCCGTCATCACGATCACCACGGCGCTCGACGCTATTCGTGCGTCGGGTTTAAAGCTCAAATCCAATATCAAACTGGTGTTCGAAGGCGAGGAGGAGGCCGGTTCGACCAACCTCGGACGCATCCTGGAAGCGAACAAGGCACTCTTTTCCGGCGACGTCTGGCTGATCTGCGACGGTCCGGTGCACCAGACGCGCCGCCAGTTGGTCGCCTTCGGAGCGCGGGGCATCGCGGAGGTGGACATCACCGTCTACGGCCCTCGCCGCGAGTTGCACAGCGGGCATTACGGAAACTGGGCGCCGAATCCTGCCATGATGCTGGCGAAGCTGCTCAGTTCGATGAAGGACGACGCGGGCAACGTGTTGATCGAGCACTATTACGACGGCATTGAGCCGCTCAGTGCCACGGAAAAACGCGCCATCGCCGAAGCGCCTGATTTCGATGAGGAATTGAAGAAAGAACTGTGGCTCGGTGGAACGGAAGGCTCGCCCAGGAAGCTGATCGAACTGCTGCAGAGGCCGTCATTGAACATTCGCGGCATGGCGAGCTCTCGCGTGGGCGCGCAGGCGTCGAACGTGATCCCCTCCACGGCTACGGCGACCATCGATATGCGGCTAGTGAAGGGCATGGATCACGCGGTGACGGTCCAGCGGTTCATCGAACACGTCCGCAAACAGGGATATTTCGTGATCGACATCGATCCGAGCCCCGAAATCCGCATGTCGCACGAACGTGTGGCAAAGATCGTAACCAATGGCTTCGGCTACAATGCCGTCCGCACGTCTATGGATCTGCCGATTTCGCAGGAAGTCATCCGCGCCGTCGAAAGCGCGCGCGGGCCGTCGGTAAAGGTTCCCACCATGGGCGGCAGCGTGCCTCTCGAAGCGATCGAGCGCGCGGTGAATACGCATACCATTACGATTCCCATCGCTAATCACGACAACAATCAGCACAGTTTTAATGAAAATATGCGGATTCAGAATTTGTGGGATGGAATCGAGCTGATGGCCGCGCTGCTGACGATGTAGCCCCATGCGTCAGCTTTGGGGCTCGCTTCATCACAACACCGGCAGCATGCCCGCTTCGTACACTCCGTCCGCCGTCAACCCGCCGACCATGATTTCTTCGATCCGGTTCGCCGGGCGCGGCGCGGCCAGCGTCACCTTGACGAAATGATCGCTGAGCGCGCGGCCGTCGTCCAAAGTCACCACAGAGATTCTCCGCCCGATCATCGAGCGGCGAAATTCCAGGTTCTTCTTCGCCGCCAATGCGCGCAGGACGTGCGTGCGATGCTTGCGAACGCCCGTCGGCACCTGCTCGCGCGCGGCTGCCGGAGTGCCGGGGCGCTCCGAATACGTGAACACGTGCAGATAGGTGAACGGCAGGCTCTCGATGAACGCGCGCGAATCTTCGAACTCGGCGTCCGTTTCGCCGGGAAATCCAGTCATGACGTCAGCGCCGACCGCGCACTCCGGCATCAGCGCGCGAGCCTTCAGAATCCGATCCGCATAGTGACGCGGCCGGTACTTGCGGTGCATCCGCCGCAGGACCGTGTCGGAGCCTGACTGCAAAGGCGCATGTACATGCTTGGCGATGCGCGCGGACGAAGCCATCAGCGCAAGAAGATCGTCCGAAAAATCCATCGGCTCGACCGAGCTGAGGCGGAGACGCTCCACCGGCGTTTCGCCGAGCAGGCGGCGGACCAAATCGGCTAGACGCAAACGGCAGGGAAAATCACGGCCCCAGCGGCCCAGATTGATGCCGCTAAGCACGACTTCGCGATATTTTTCCGCCAGCGCCCCCACCTGCCCGACGACTTCTTCTGCTGGTGCGCTGCGGCTCCGCCCGCGCACGTACGGAATAATGCAGAACGAGCAGCGGTTGTTGCAGCCGTCCTGGATCTTCAGATTTGGCCGGGTACGGTCGCCCGCGGCGTCTTCCACCGGAGCGGATAAAAAATCCTGACGCGCGAAAATATCGCCGACCTCGATCTGACCGTGATAGTCGAGGCCCGAGGATACAAGATCTGGAATCTGCGTTTTATGCGAATTGCCCACCACCAGCGTCACGCCGTCGATGGCGGCCAATTCCTGGGGCGCGCGCTGCGCATAGCAGCCCGTAATCAGGATGCGCGCCTGTGGATGATCGCGATGGATGCGGCGGACGGTTTGCCGCACTTCGTCGTCGGCGGTTGAGGTGACGGTGCACGTGTTCAACACAATCAGGCCCGCTCCAGCCGCATCGGAGGCCGGCGCGAGGCCTTTGGCCGCAAGGCCGGCTTCAATCGCCGCGCCGTCGGCCTGTGAGGCGCGGCATCCGAAGTTTTTGACCCAAAAACGATCCACTGTTCTTATGGTAACTTGGCGGCCGCGCTAGGATGAACCAATGGGAATCCGCACTCTTCGCGAAACCGACGCCGCCGCCTGGTGGGCGATCCGCCTTGAGGCGCTTCAGGCAGACCCTTTTGCCTTCGGCAAAGCCGTCGAGGAGCACCAGGCGACGCGCGTGGAGACGGTCGCGGACCGTTTTCGGGACGCTCCCGAATGCGACCTGCACCTGGGAGCTTTCGAAGACGGTCAGTTGATCGGCACGGCGACCTTCATCCGCGACAAAGGTGTGAAGGACGGTCATAAGGGACATATCTACGGCGTCTATGTTTCGGAGGCGCGTCGCGGTAAGGGCATCGGACGGGCTCTGCTGGCGCATCTGATCAAGAAAGTACGCCAGGATACTGCGCTGGAGCAGATTCTGCTGGCTGTCGCGACGCGCCAGGACGCGGCCCGCGCCCTCTACCGCTCGCTTGGCTTCGTCAGCTTCGGTATTGAGCCGCGAGCCTTGAAAGTCGGCTCGGAATATGTGGACGAGGACCACATGATCCTGCGGCTACGGTGATCGGAACAATCCTGATCGCGCAACCGGCGCCGTGAGCCGATAGATGAGCGTGTCCGTAGACCGCGTCCTCTCCCAGGAAGAAATCGACAATGTATTCAAGAAGCTGCGGGAAACCGCGGCCGAGGATGACCCTTTCAGGAAAGCCCAAGTCTATGATTTTCGCCGGCCGGACCGCATCGCCAAGGACCAGCTCCGCGCCATCCACCTGCTGCATGAAAACTTTGCGCGAGCGCTGGCATCCAGCCTCTCGGCCTACCTGCGAGCCTACGTCGCGGTCAACCTCGTTTCGGTGGAGCAGCTCTCGTTCATGGAGTTCACGCAGTGCCTGCCGTCGCCCACGTGCATGATCTCGCTCGGCATGCGTCCCTTCGACGGGAACGCAGTGCTGGAGATCAACCCGACACTGGTGTTTCCGATCCTCGAAATGCTACTCGGCGGCACGGGGAAAGCGGCCCCCAAGATCAACCGCGAAATCACCGAAATCGAGCAGAGCATCCTGGAGGGGTTGCTGCGAATCATCCTTCACGATCTGCGCACGGCCTGGCACGCCGTGACGACGATCGATTTCGCCATCGAAACCTTCGAAAACGAGCCGCAACTGCTCCAGATCCTTGCGCCGAACGAAGCGGTGGTGGCCATCAGCATGGAGGTACGCATCGGCGATACGGCCGGGATGATGAACATCGGCATCCCGTCCATCATCGTGAAGATGTTGCGCCAGAAGTTCGACCAGCAGTGGAGCGTGCGCAAAACTCGCGCCACCGAGGAGGAACGGGAGCGCGTACTGCGGCTGATTCGCCCGGCGGTCATTCATCTGGACGCGCGGCTCGAAGGGCCGAAGATGACCGTGGAGACGCTGCTCGACCTTAAAGAAGGCGACATTCTGGCCTTCGATCATCCGGTGGACCGCCTCCTGGACTTCAGCGTGAACGGGAAACTGAAGTATCAGGGAGAGGTGGTCAGCACCGGGCGGAAGCGCGCCTTTCACGTTCAGCGGTTGGTGCTGGACGAAACGCTGAAGGTCGCGGCAGGCACGGCCTAGGGTTTCTTCGAGTATTCTAAAAGGATGCGGCCGATCGCGCCGCCTAGGAGAGACCAATGAAGCAACTTCTGCTCGTGGCTGGTTTCGCCGCGCTTGCCTTTGCGCAAAGCGGCCCCGCGGCCAAGCTGAAGGTCGGCGACGAAGCGCCGGACTTCACCTTGCCCGACAACAACAACAAGCCCGTGAAACTGTCCGACTTTCGCGGCAAGAAGAATGTGGTACTGGCATTCTTCCCGGCCGCCTTCACCGGTGGTTGAACGAAGGAACTTACCGCCTACCAGTCTGGTATTGGCACATTTTCCGAAGCGGACACGCAGGTATTGGCCATCAGCGGGGATTTCATCGCGACGTTGAATCATTGGTCGAAGGAATTGGGCGCGACATTCCCCATGTTGTCCGATTACAAGCGAGTGGTGATGAAGCAGTACGGCGTGCTGGGCGAACAATCGTTCCTGGCGAACCGCACGACGTTCGTGATCGACATGGATGGCAAGATTGTCAGCATCGAGGAGGGCAACAGCGCAATCGATCCTACTGGGGCGATCACTGCCTGCAGCCGTTTGAAAAAGCATTGAGTGGGCAGGTAGTCCTAGTACCAAGCCGCCCAAAATAGCGGGGTCTTCCTATTGGAAGGAGCACCCCGCTGTGGCATGCTCGCTCTAGATCGGGGGCCGGGCGGAGGGAGGCCCTCGGTGCTGCCGTCTCCGTGGATTCTATAGCGTTGTTTTCGCCTGCTCGAGAGCAGCTTCGACCTCCCGTCGATAGCTCTCGAGCAGTTTTTCATTGGGCGCTTCGAAGCGCATCACCAGCACCGGCTGCGTGTTCGACGCACGCAACAATCCCCAGCCTTCGCCAAACAACACCCGTACGCCATCGACGCCGATCACCTCGTGCGACTTCTTGAAGTGCTCCGCGACGCGCGCCACCACCTGGAATTTTGTTTCGTCCGGGCAGTCGATGCGCAGTTCCGGCGTCGAGACCATCTTCGGGAATCCGGCCAGCTGCGCCGAAAGAGGCTTCCCGCTGGCTGCAACAATCTCCATCAGCCGGCAGGCGGCATACAGCGCGTCGTCATAGCCGAAATAGCGGTCGGCGAAGAACATGTGCCCGGACATTTCCCCGGCCAGTTCGGCGTGCTCCTCTTTCATCTTGGCCTTGATCAGCGAATGCCCGGTTTTGTACATGATCGGATTGCCGCCCAAGCGCTTCAGCTCGTCGTAAAGAAGCTGGGAGCATTTCACCTCGCCGATAAACGTTGCACCTGGTTTGCGGGTCAGGATTTCACGGCCGAAGATCAGCATCAGCATGTCGCCGTAGATCACGTCGCCGTTCTCATCCACCGCGCCAATGCGGTCGGAATCGCCATCGAAGGCGATGCCGAGATCCGCGCCGTGTGCCTTCACGGCATCCTGCAAGTGCTTCAGATTGGCGGGGACGGTCGGATCGGGATGATGATTCGGGAAACGGCCGTCCATGTCGAAGAACAGTTCCGTGGCGTCGCAATTCAGGCGCTGCAGCAGGCGATGGAACACAGGCCCTGCAGTGCCATTACCGGCGTCGGCCACCACCTTGATGCGGCGGGCGAACTGGAACTGAGGCGCTACGGCGTCGAGATACGCGCCGGAAACATCGACGACGGTATGCGCGCCTGCCCCGGTCTCAAAATCGCCGGCTTCGATGAGCCTGCGCACTTCTTGAATCGTTTCACCATGCAGCGTACCGGATCCGCAGACGGTCTTGAAGCCGTTAAACTCGGCCGGATTGTGGCTTCCGGTGATCATGATGGCGCCGTCAGCCTTCAGATGCACGGCCGAAAAATAGAGCAGCGGTGTGGGCACCACGCCGGTATCGGTCACATCGCATCCGGAGGCGAGCAGTCCCTCGAGCAGAGCGTCGCGCAGGCGAGGAGAACTGAGCCGGCAGTCGCGACCGAGATTAATACGCCGCCCGCTCTTGCGCTGGAGCAGCGTTCCGAGCCCCTGTCCGAGCTGCACAATATCGGGGCTGGTCAGTTCTGTTTCGGCAACGCCGCGGATGTCATATTCGCGGAAAATGGTCGGTTTTAGCATATTAAGGGAGGAGGCAGAAGGAGACTGAATTGCGATACAAGATCATTTTACCTCCGGCTCACGTAGTGATTCTCCTTGATAAAGAATCGCAGCGGCAAATCGGCCGATTTTTTGATACCGATCCTTGGTGAGGTTCCGATTTCGAAAGGCCTTGCGATTTCCGGCGCGTGGATGGTGATGGGGCCTTCGGTCAGATCCACGCCGTTGTGCGCCAGTTTGATGCCGAGCGCGCGCGTCAACTTACCGGGACCGTTTGCAAGGTCTTCCTCGCGCCGGATGGCCGGTCGACGGCGGCGCATGGCATCGAGGCCGGAAACAGGCTCGAGCGCGCGGATCAGCACCGCTCCAGCGGTGCCTTCCGGCTCGCAGACCACGTTCACGCAGTCGTACATGCCGTAGATGAAGTACACATACGCATGGCCAGGTGGACCGTAGACCACTCGCGTGCGCGGCGTCATGCCGCGCGCAAAATGCGCCGCGCCGTCGTCTTTGTCCAGGTACGCCTCAGTTTCGACAATCATTCCGGAAGCGCCGCGAAACGACAAAATCTTTCCTAACAGCTCGCGCGCCACCTGCCGGGCGGAGCGCAGATAGAACTCGCGCGGCAGCGGAGGGTTCACTTACAACTCGAGCTTGCCGTTGAACATCATGTCCTTCAGCTTAAATTTTTGTTTGATCACGATTGGACCCATCTTGGAGGAAAACTCGACTTCCTTGTCATCGGCGTCGATGGGCGCCGTCTTCGGGAACAGGAACACCACCGTCGCGTGCTGTCCGCTAGCTCCGGTTTGAAGGTCGGAGGGAGCGATGGGCTCCTTTCCCTTAATCGAAAGCACGGTGTTCTTGAGCAACGCAGCCTTCATTTCCTCCGAGCCTCGCAACATGCGTCCGGGCAACCCACTTAACACAATGGCGTAAGCCTTCTGCTCCTCTTCGAGCATCTTCTTCGCATCGGGCGAGGAGCCCGCCTCCGCTCCGAACTTCTGTTTCACGATCGCCTGGCGAAGCGGCAACGCGGTGCGCCAACTGACGACAACTTGCATGCTGGGCGCGCCTCCGCCTCCACCGCCAGGCGTGCCAAGTTCGCGCACGCCTGCGTTTCCGCCAGCGTTCGCACCCCCGGCGCCGGTTGCTGGTCCGGTCAGCGGCGTGTCGCCGGTCACATCTCCTCCACCGCCGCCTCCGCGGCGTCCGCCTCTGCTCCCTCCTCCGCCTCCTTCCCCGCCGCCTCCGGCTATCGTCACCGAAACCTCCTTCGACCAGGGAGAATTGCTCAGCAGCTTTTGAACTTCCTTTTCATTCCATTCGGTGAATGGCTTCGATTGCCAGAAGTCGGCTGCCCAGGCGCAAATGGCCAGGGCAAGGAGAGGAGAAACAATTCTTTTCATGATGTGCTAGATTCCAAGAACGTAAGTATACCGCTACACTAGTTTCGCATGCGGTTGTTCACGGCAATCGATCTGCCGGGGGAGATGCGGGAAAAACTGGGCGAGTTTCTCAAGCGCCTGCGCCCCTTGGCGAAGCTCCGCTGGAGCGAGGTGGCGAATCTCCATATCACGACAAAATTCATCGGCGAATGGCCGGAGGCGCGGCTGGAAGAGATGAAGAAGGCGCTCAGCGCGGTGCCGCGCGGCGGGCCAATCGGGATCTCCGTGCGCGGTGTGGGTTTCTTCCCCGAAGCCAAGCGCCCGCGCGTATTTTGGGCCGGCGCCGAGGCAGGCGAGCCTCTGGCAGAATTGGCCCGCGCAACGGATCAGGCCGTTTCCAAGCTCGGCGTGCCAACGGAGGAACGGGTGTACTCTCCGCATCTGACGCTGGCGCGCGTGAAGGATCCCGTGAGGATGGACCCGTTAATCAAAGCGGCCGGAGACCCTGATTTTGGCGCGTTCCAGGCCTCGTCGTTTTTCCTGTATCTTTCCCGCGGCGGAAAGTATTCCAAACTGGCGGAGTTCTCTCTCATCTCATGAACGGATTCCTGGCAATGGTCATCGCGTATTTCGTGGGAGGAATCCCCTTCGGCTATGTGCTGGTCCGGCTGACAACCGGCAAGGACGTGCGCAGCACCGGCAGCGGCAACATTGGCGCGACCAACGTCCTTCGCACCACTGGCCGCGCGGCAGGCGTGGCGACGCTGCTGCTTGACGTCGCCAAAGGGTACTTCGCCGTCTGGCTGGCGGCGAAATGGACCAACGACGATCCCTTATGGACCAGCCTTGCCGCGCTCAGCGTCATGGCCGGTCACGCCTTTCCGGTGTTTCTGAAATTCCAGGGCGGGAAAGCCGTTGCGAGTTTCATCGGCGCATTTCTGTACCTGACTCCCCTGCCCCTGCTCGCGGTGTTGATCTTGTTCGTCGTCGCCGTCGCAGTCACCAAGACGATCTCTGCCGGGTCGATCCTGGCCGCCGGAACGTTCCCGCTCGGCGTCTGGATCATCCAGCATCCGCCCGCGCCGGTGTGGATCGCCTCTCTGATCGCCGGCGCGTTCATCGTCTACCGGCATAAAGCCAACATCGAACGGCTGCGCGCCGGCACGGAAAACCGCTTTCGCTGGAGTAAGCGATGACCCTCGCCATCATCGGAGCCGGAAGCTGGGGCACCGCGCTTGCGATCGTGCTGGCGCCCAGGTTCGATCGCGTGCGCCTCTGGGTCCGCGAGGCTGATCTGGCCGCGCGCATAAGATCGTCGCGCGAAAACGACGTTTACCTGAGAGAATTCTCGCTCCCGGCGAACGTCGAAATTGTCACCGATCTCGCCGATGCGCTTCGCGGCGCGAACATCGTGTTGGGCGTGATGCCCTCGCATTACGCGCGAGGGCTGTACACGGAGATGCTGCCCTGGATCGATCTCTCCATGACGTTCGTCAGCGCCACCAAGGGAATCGAGACCGGCACGCTGCTCCGAATGTCCCAGGTGGTCGCCGAAGTGACGCGCGCGCCGAGAATCGCTGTCCTGTCCGGTCCCACCTTCGCCAGGGAGATCGCCCGGGGCGAGCCGGCGGCCGTGGTCGTGGCTTCCACCGACATCCAAGTCGCCTCGGAGGTACAGGCAGCCTTTTCGGGGCCGACGCTCCGCCTGTACACTAACCAGGATCCCGTCGGTGTCGAGGTTGGGGCCGCGCTCAAGAACGTGATCGCCATCGGCGCTGGCGTCTGCGTCGGGCTTGGACTCGGAAACAATACCCTGGCCGCGCTCATCACCCGAGGGCTGGCGGAAATCACCCGTCTGGCCGTCGCGATGGGAGGCCAGCAGAGAACTTTGGCGGGCCTGGCGGGTTTGGGTGATCTGGTACTGACGTGCAGCGGTACCCTGAGCAGGAACCGCCAGGTGGGGTTGGAACTCGCTAAGGGCCGCAATATCAACGAAATAACGGGATCGATGACCATGGTCGCGGAGGGCGTGGAAACGTGCGGGGCGGCCGTCGGCTTGGGGGCGAAGTTTGGCGTGGATCTGCCGATTATTCAGCAGATGCAGGCGGTTCTGGAGCACGGAAAACCGCCCCGGGAAGCACTGCGCGACCTGATGGAGCGTTCGTTAAAGGGTGAGTAAGAAGCCGCCGGAGGTACTCTCGTACGGGCCGGCTACGCATACAAATGCCGGACATCCCAGCGCAACCTTCGGCGGATTCGAGGGTTAACAAGAACATGGAGGCTGTCGCAGCTCTTGATCGAGATGCTGAGTTGATGCTCCGTGTCCGCGAGGGCGATGATACGAGTTTCGCCCTGCTGCTGGAGCGTCACCGGGGTCCGGTAGTCCATTTCCTGTACCGGATGATCCAGAACCCATCGGTCTCCGAAGAACTGGCCCAGGAAGTTTTCCTGCGTGTATATCGTAGCCGCGCGACCTATGAGCCGACGGCGAAGTTTACGACGTGGCTCTTCCGGATCGCGACCCACTTGGCCCTGAATTGGGTTCGCGACGGGAAAAAGGAGAAGGGTCAGGAGAGTTTAGATGAGCAGGTGGTGGAGGGCGTGGACCGTCAGGTACGGGACCGCCAGCCGACCATCGAGCAGGCAATGCTCTACGAAGTGAAGATGACGGAGGTCCGGCAGGCCATTGACGCGCTACCGGCCAAACAGAGGGCGGCGGTGCTGATGCATAAGTACGACGAGTTGGAATACTCGCAGATCGCCCGCACGTTGAATTGTTCGGAATCGGCCGTGAAGTCTCTGTTGTTCCGCGCGTATGAAACGTTGCGCGCACGCCTGGCCCACATGGGTAGGTGAGGGACGATCGGTTAAGATAGTCCGTTGGGACGAGGCTGTTAAGGGAAAGAAGAAGACGGTTGGAGTACACCATGAATTGCCCGGCAAAAAAGAACGAGGACGCAGGGATCCTGCTGGACTACTGTGCCCAAACCCTCCCGCCAGTGCAGATGGCGGAGTTTGAAAATCATCTGAAGCAGTGCGCAGATTGTTCACGGCTGGTGGACGCGCAGAAGCAGGTCTGGAACGCGCTTGACCAATGGACGCCCGTGCCGGTCTCCTCGGATTTCGATGCCCGTCTGTATGCGCGCATCGCCCAGGAACAAGCGTCGCCCTCCTGGATCACCTGGCTGCGGCGCCTCTTCCATCCTCCGGTTCCGTACTCCATCTGGAAGGCCGCCGTACCCGTGGCCGCCTGCGCCGTGCTTGCCGCGGGGATCCTCATTCGCATGCCGGACGCCGGGAGAATTCCCAGTCCTCAATTGCGCGCGGAAAAGATCGACATCGAAAAGGTGGAGCAGACGCTGGAAGACCTGGATATTCTGACGCCGGCAACTCAGGCTCCCGTCGGCTCGATGTAGATGATGCGGGATTTCTCCTAAATGCGGATGCCAGGCCTCAGAATCGCGCTCATCGTTGCAATAGCGGGCGCATCCTGCTATCCGCTGGTCGCGCAAAACAAGAAATCCGCCCCGCCGCCGAAGCCCGCTCAGGCTCCGCGGAATGCTCCCTACAAAGGCAATCGTCCACCTCAGGAGAGCCCGATAAAGGAGTTGGACCGGTTTTCGAAAATGTCTCCGGACCAGCAGGCCAAGGAACTTTCTAAGCTTCCTCCGGCGAGGCGAGCCGCAGTGGAACAGCGCCTGGAGCGTTATCAGAAGTTGACTCCGGAGCAGCAGGAACAATTCAAGCAGCGTCTGGAATTGATGCAGAGCCTGCCCAGGGACCGGCAGAATGCCGTCCGGTACGAAATTCAACGTTTACGGGCCTTGCCGCCTCAACAGCGCCGCAGCGCCCTCAACGGCGAGGAGTTCGGCCAGAATTACTCGCCGGACGAACAAAGGCTTATCCGGGACGCGTTCCCAGGCATGCAGCCGAGACAGGGACGGGAATTCTAAGCTTTCGCCTTCTTCACTTCCTCGACCAGCGCCGGCACAACCTCAAACAGATCGCCGACGATTCCGTAATCGGCAACCTCGAACATCGGAGCGTTCGCGTCCTTATTGATCGCGACAATGGTCTTTGCGCCCTTCATGCCCACCAAGTGCTGAATCGCGCCGGAGATGCCGATCGCGATGTACACCTTGGGCGCAACCGTTTGGCCCGAGCTGCCGACCTGGCGCTCCATAGGCAACCAGCCGGCGTCGCAAATCGGCCGTGACGCGGCAAGTTCCGCGCCGAGCACCTTGGCCAATTCCTCGACCACGGGGATGTTCTCTTTCTCCTTGATGCCGCGGCCCACCGAAACGATGATCTCCGCCGCGGTCAAGTCCACTGCGCGCGCCGATTCGCGGAACGGAGCCTCGGGCTTCTGTCGGATCGACGATGCGTCCAGTGCGGGCGTGAATGTATCCACCGGCGCCGAGCCCTCTTCGAGCGATTCCACCCGGTAGGCTCCTGCCTGCAGTGAAGCGAAGTAGGGTCCGCCGCCCGACACGCGTACGTCGCCGTTAAGCTTGCCCTGAAACAGCAACCGCACGAACACCGGCGAGCCATTTTCGATGCGAACCGCAACCGCGTCGCTGATCAGCACCTGCGAAAATCGCGTGGCCAGCTTCGGCGCGAAGTCGCGCGCCTGATAGGTGTGCGGAAACAGCACCAGCGCCGGATTCACAACGCGGATCAGCGCTTCAAAGGCTGCTGTGTAAGCGTCGGCCGTGTAGGAAGCCAACAAATCATGCTCGACCGCATGCACCTTGGCGCATTTCTTGGTCGCCGCTTCCGCGGCCAGCGCGGCGATGCCGGATCCGGCCAGGGCCAAGTGCAGGTCGGTCCCCATCTGCGCGGCGAGCTGCTGGCCCGCGGCCATCGTCTCCCACGACATGCGGTTCCATTTGCCGCCGGTTTGTTCCAGAACGACGAGAACGCTCATATCACCCGCACCTCAAACTTCAGCTTCTCCACCAGCGCGGCCGCCGCGGCCTTGGCATCGCCCTCGAAAATCTGCGTCTTCTTGCTCTTCTGCGGCACGTAGATTTTTTCGACGTTCGCCGTCGCCGCAGCCGCGCCGCCCAATTCGTCGAGAGTCACGCGCTTGACTTCTTTCGTCTTGGCCTTCTTGATGCCCATCAGCGTGGCGTAGCGCAGCTTGTTGCCGCCGCTTTGAATCGTCAGCACCGCGGGCAGAGGCATGGTAATGTGCTGGAACCAGCCGTCCTCCAGCTCGCGCTTCACGCGAATCGAGCCGCCGTTCACCTCCACCTGCATGATGATCGTAGAACTGGCGATGCCCAGCAATTCGGCCAGGACGACGCCTGTTTGGCCATAGCCCAAATCGTCCGATTGCAGGCCCGTGAGGATCAGGTCCGGATTCTCGGCTTTCACCGCACCAGCGAGCAGTTTGGCAACGCCCAGGGTATCGAGCGCGTTGAGATTCTCTTCCTCGATATGGATCGCCCGGTCCGCGCCCTTGGCCAGCGCCTCGCGGATGGTTTGGGCGGCGCGCGCCGGCCCCAGGCACAGTGCGACCACTTCTCCGCCGTGCTTTTCCTTGAGTTGAAGCGCTTCTTCGAGAGCGTATGCATCCGGCTCATTGATCTCAAAGCTCAAATCGGCATCCTGAATCCACCGCCCATCCGTATTCACTCGAAGCTGCGAGTCGCGGACGGGGACTTGCTTGATAGCGACGATGATTTTCATATATTAGTCAGGCTTCTTAAAGATGAGACAACCGTTCGTTCCACCGAAGCCGAACGAGTTGGAGAGCGCGTAATCGATTTTCATGGGACGCGCGTGATTCGGGACGTAATCCAAATCGCACTCCGGATCGGGCTTCTCCAGGTTGATCGTCGGCGGCGCGATCTGATCGTGAATCGCCAACACCGTGATGCCGGCCTCCAGTCCGCCCGCGCCGCCCAGCAGGTGGCCGGTCATGGACTTGGTGGAGGACACCGCCAGTTTGTAGGCGTGTTCGCCGAACATCCGCTTGATCGCTGTAGTCTCGATTCGGTCGCCCAAAGGGGTCGACGTTCCATGCGCGTTGATGTAATCGATCTGGTGCGGCTCCAGCTGGGCATCGCGCAGCGAATTGCGCATGACGCGAAACGCGCCGTCGCCATCCTCGGCCGGAGACGTGATGTGATACGCGTCGCCGGACATGCCGTAGCCGACTATTTCGGCCAGAATCGGCGCGCCGCGGCGCTTGGCGTGCTCCATCTCCTCGAGAATCAAGATGCCGGAGCCTTCGCCGACGATGAATCCGTCTCGATCGTGATCCCAGGGGCGGCAGGCATGCCCCGGATCGTCGTTGCGCTGCGAAAGGGCCCGCATCGCCGCAAATCCGCCGATTCCCATCGGCGTGATGCAGGCTTCGGCGCCTCCGCAAATCATCACGTCGGCATCGTCGTGTTGGATCAGGCGGAAGGAATCGCCAACCGCGTGCGCACTGGTGGTGCAGGCAGTCGCAGTGGCCGAGTTCGGCCCCTTGGCGCCCGTGCGGATCGACACATAACCGGAAGCGAGATTGATGATCGTCGCCGGAATAAAAAAGGGTGAGATGCGCGACGGGCCTTTTTCGAGCAGGTTACGATGTTCACGCTCGATCACCTCGAACCCGCCGATGCCGCTGCCGATATAAACTCCCGTGCGCTCGGCGTCTTCGGGATTGACCTTGAAGCCCGCGCCCTGAAGAGCGAACTCCGACGCCGCGATGGCGAACTGGATGAACCGCCCCATTTTCTTGATTTCTTTTTTTTCGATATAGGCGGATGGATCGAAACCCTTCACTTCGCCGGCCATGCGACAATTGAATTCGGTTGCGTCAAACGCGGTGATCGGACCGATGCCGCTCTTGCCGCTCTTGACAGCTTCCCAAACAGGTTTCGTCCCGATTCCAACCGATGTCAGGAGACCGACACCGGTTACGACGACTCTTCGTGGCAAACGTGACTCCAGGAAAATCGAATGACGCTTTAGGATTTCTTCTTCGACTCGATATAGTCGATGGCGTTCTTCACGGTCGCGATCTTCTCGGCGTCCTCATCCGGAATGTCGAGGTCGAACGCCTCCTCGAACGCCATGACCAGCTCGACAATATCGAGCGAGTCGGCGCCGAGATCATCGACGAAGCTCGCGGTGGGATCCACCTGGGACTCATCCACCCCTAGCTGCTCGACGATGATTTGCTTGACCTTCTGCTCAACGGACATGCACCCTCCAGGGATTGTTTGGCAAACTCTCCGATTCTACCAGAGCGCATTGCTAAAGTCGAAAGCATATTTGATCTGGACCCGCGGCTCAAACCCACTTCACGCTATGATCTGCGGTCACCGCGAAGGTGCCGGGAGGAGACATCAACGTGAAAAAAGACCAAGGCCCCTCAATCCAGGGATAACGCCAGATGACGCTTTCGTCAACCTCCACCCCCAGGCCCGGGCCGGACGGAACCACCAGGTCCCCCTGCTCAACGGTCAGCGGAGTCTTCAGGATCTCCGAGGCTAACGGGAACGGATACATGAACTTGCGGCCTTCGGTGGAGTAACAGGGATACTCCAGCCAGTCCACCACCGATTCCGGCCAGCAGATGCCCAAGTGCGCCGCCGCGAGCACCTCCAACGCCGACCCCCAGCTATGGAACGCAAACCGCAGGCCCGCCCGCGCAATATCGGGAAAGAGCCTCCGAGCCGTGGCAAAGCCGCCCTGGCAGACGATGTCCATCTGCACATAATCGACGGCGCGGGACTCGATCAAGTCGAGGAAGCGCAATTCACTTGGCTCATGCTCGCCGCTGGCCAACGGGACAAGTTCGCGTTCGTTCAACGCGACGTAGGCATCGTGATCGTCGGGAGGGAGCGGCTCCTCCAACCACAGGATGCGATATTCAGCCATCGCCTTGGCCAGTTGTTCCACCGTTTCCCGGGAATAACTCTTGTTACCCATCCGCCACCAGGTATGGGCGTCCACCATGATGTCGAAATCGGGCCCGGTAGCCTGCCGCATCAGGCGCACCGCTTCCAGGTCGGCCTCCGGACCGTTGCCCGGACGCATCTTATACGCCGAGAACCCCATCTCGCGCGCGAGTGCCGCCTCCGTTGCATAACCTTCCGGCGACTGATACATTCCGGAGCTGGCATACAACCGGACCCGGTCGCGGACACGCCCTCCGATCAATTCGCTCACCGGGAGGTTGCGGGCCTTTCCGGCCAGATCGTAAAGCGCGATCTCCACTGCGCTGTAGACCTTGCTCACCTCCGGATCGGCACCGGGGCCCTTCTGAAAAAGGATGCGTAGCGCGTCCGGATCGGTCAAAGTGCGGCCGATCAGGAACGGCGCGACCATGCGGTCGATGACGTTCCTGGCCTCCACGCTTGCTTGGCCGGGAGCGTAGCCGGTCAGTCCTTTGTCGGTGGAGACGCGGATCAGCATCGCGTCGCGCTTCAGTATGGTTCGTTCGCCTCCGTAATAGGTCAGTTTGACGGGTTCCGGAAGCCTGTAGGAAAGGAGATACGCTTCAACGCCGGTAATTTTCATGTGAAGGCGTTTTCATTCTACACGCTTTGCACGTGTATCAAGATAGCCCGGTGCGGCGCGTGATTTTGGAGGAAACGAAGAGAGGATTCGCGAGCTGCCGTTAACCCAACAACCCGCCGTGGCCGAGGCAGGCAACCTCCCAACCGGAGACTCGATACCGGGCCAGCAGTGGGGGCAACACAAGGTCGACGACGTTCGGCTTCGCGGAGCGGAAGCATCCAGGCGCGGAGACTATGGGAATTTCGTCTTTGTAACCGAGCAGAAATAAATTACCGGGCTCGACGGGAGCCAGAAAGCGCTCCAGATGGCAGCCGATGCGCGTCATGGCGCGTCCAATGACATCTTCTGGGCCTGCGGGAGCGGTGGTGGAAGCCACCAGGATGGCGGCCGGTTTGGTCCGAAGCAGGTGCTGGAGACCGCGCGCCACGGGTGTTTCCTCCTCCTGCGCTGCCAGAACAAACGCCGGGGCGGTACCGAAGCGCTCCAGCCGCTGCCGCATGATTCCCTCAAAGAGCTGCTTCGCCCGATCACCATGCACCGGGTCCGTATAGAGGACGCCAATGGAGGGATTTCGGATCGGCCGCGCCTGCAAAATCGGCCCTCGTTCCCGCAGCATCCCGACGACGGTCTCCAGTTGCGATTGCGCCACCGCGAAGGGCGCGCTTTTCACTGTGGCGATTCGCTGGCCGGCCCGGGCAGAGCTGAAGTTGACATTCGTGGCGATCACGATGCTCGCCGTACAGTTGATCTGCTTCAGCAGATCGTCGTCCACCAGCACGCAACAGTCTTCGGTCGCAAACAGATTTGCCCGTCCACCTGCCGCCAGACGGATTTCCATACAGCCGCAACCCATCTCCGCAGCCGCCTGACTCACGGCATCGTCTTCACCGACTTCTCCGTCCTCCAGTTCGGTGACCCAGACTTGTCCTAAGCCTTCCGTTTCCAGGAGGCGGACGTCTTCCTCGCTCAGCAGATGTCCCTTGGCCAGTAGCTTCTGCCCCCCCGGACGAAAAATCGTGCAGCAGAGAATTCTGCCGGTCGATTCCTTCACTCCGACCGTTCGTGCTTTCATTGGCCCTCCCGAGTTGGCACTCGGCTGAAACTCCAAAAACCGCTTGCGGAAGCTTAGTTGCTCAACTTCGGGAAAAATCTCAGAAAAATAAAGAATTAAATTCGCATTTTGGACGCAACGGGAAGAGAGGGCGCAGTCTTAATTACATGAAATTGCGCAAATCAATTCTATCAAGACAAAATAAATCGCCATTATTGCCTTAAACCGGGATGAAGCCGCAAGGCCCATCCAGGAGAGTCGATTTAATATACGCCAAATCTACCGCTTTTGCAAGACTGGAAACTGCGGGAAATCGCTGATTTTTGTAAGCCGAAGGGGAAGGTCTCCAGGGCCATCCGGTTTCAACCGTTTCAAGACCGCGATCTCATCGCAGGCTTGAAACTTGGGGCACCGGAGGCAGTCTTTCCAAGCTTTCAGAGGCAGTTCTCCGCGCTCGACCTCCTCGAAACCTAGCCTTGCGAAGAATCCAGCCACATAGGTGAAGGCGAACAGCGAATGGAGATCTTGTTCTCTCGCTTCCTTTTCCAGCGTCTCGACGATCGCCCGGCCGATTCCCTTGGCCTTCACCGTTGGATCTACAGCCAGGCTGCGCACCTCACCCGACGTGGCGGTATAGAAATGGAGCGCGCCGCATCCTACCAGGCGCCCGTCTTCGAAGGCCACCACAAAATCCCGGATATTTTCGGCGATTTCGAATTCCGTGCGCGGCAGCATAATTCCCTTGGCTGCGTAGGCGTTGATCAGCTCCAATAAAGCCGGAATATCAGTGAGCCACCCCTTGCGAATCTCCAACATGGTCTAGGATACGACTCGGGTTCCGATCTCTTTCGCCGCCAGGATAGCCTCTACAATCCCGGCCTTGGCGCCCGGCGCGATCACAATCTCGGCAACCCCGGACTGGAGCGCTCCCATGGCGGCCTCAAGCTTTGCCTGCATCCCGCCCGTGGCGATTCCATTCTCGACGAGCGCACGGGCCGCGGCCGCGGTCAAGGACGGCAGCAGTTGCCCGTCCGCGCCCTTCACCCCATCCACATCGGTGAGGAAAATCAGTTTTTGCGCTCCATACGACGACGCACACGCCACCGCCATCTGGTCAGCGTTCACGTTGTAGACCGCGCCGTGGGCATCGCCGGCCACGCAGGCTACGACGGGCAGATAGCGATCCCTGGTCAGCACCGTCAGCAGCCGGGCGTCGGAACGGACGGGCTTACCGACAGCTCCTAATTCCTCGGCCAGGGGCTCGGCATCCACCAACCCCGAATCGAGCCCAGTGAGCCCAACCGGAGACGCTCCCGCCGCGCGAAACGCGCCCACCAACTGGCTGTTCACCGATCCCGCAAAGACCTTCAGCACGGCATCCACTACCTCCGGCGTGGTCACCCGCATCCCGTTCACGAAGCGGCTTTCGACGTTGCGTTCGGCTAAGTAACGCGTCATCTGCTTGCCGCCGCCGTGGACCACAACCACCTGATGCGACCGTGCGATTTCAGTGATCTCGGCAGCCAAGCGCGCGCGGCATTCCGGTGCGTCCAGCAGCGTCCCGCCCAATTTGATCAGCAGCTTCAAAGCAGGCCTTCGGTTTCCGGAAACTCCAGCGCGAGATTCATGTTCTGAATGGCCATTCCCGCTGCGCCCTTCACCAGATTGTCGATGGCTGAGATCACGGCCACGCGGCCTGTATTGGGATCGCAGCGCACTCCTATGTCGCAAAAATTCGTGCGCGCCACGGCCCTCAGATCGGGCACCTGCCCCGATGGATACAAACGCACGAATGGTTCATCGACATAAGCTTCCTCATAGATCGCGAGGAGGTCCGCATGCGTCATCGGCTTGCTGGCACGGAAATAAATCGTCTCCAGAATGCCCCGATGGATGGGCAGCAGCTGGGCGGTAAAGCTCAATTCGGCCTCCTCGAGGCCCGAAGTCCGCAAGATCTCCGGCACGTGGCGATGTTCCAGGATGGAGTAAGCGGAAAAGTTCTCCGTCACCTCGCAAAAACTGGTCTTCAGCGACGGCTTGCGGCCCGCCCCGCTGACGCCCGATTTCGCGTCGCAAACGATTCCGGCTTTGCGGTCGACCACCCCCGCCCGGATCAGCGGCCGCAGCGCCAGATTCGCCGCGGTGGGATAGCAGCCCGGGTTGGAGATCAGCCGCTTCCCGGGAACCTGCGCGCGGTAAAACTCAGGCAGCGCGTAAACGGCCTCGGCCAGCAGCGCCGGTTCGGTGTGCGCTTCCTTGTACCAGCGCTTGTAATTCTCGATCGTTCCCAGGCGGAAGGCCCCGCTCAGATCCACGACCTTCGTTCCGGCCTTCAGCAGCCCCGGAACGAGTTCCATGGACACTTCCGGAGGCGTGGCTAGGAACACCAGCGGCAATCCCGCGCCCTCCGAAAACGGCATCCGGCGCGGCCCACGACGGTTCAAGGGACCCGGCTGTGCTTCCGTCTCCCGATGTTCGAGCAGAACTGGTTCGACATGGGGATGCCGCGAAAGAAGATGAACGAGCTCAGCGCCGCTGTAGCCGCTGAACCCGGCGATGCCGACGGGGATCATATGATTAAGTATTCAGTCTTCTGAATAATTATACCATGCGGCAAAAAAAGGAGAACTTCGCAGCGCTTAGGAACGCTGCTCGCTGACCGAGCGCTCCGCCAGATCCCCCAGGATGGGAAGCTTAAACTTCTCGTCCTGGCTCACTTTGATCAACATGATGATCCAGGAGGCGAAGATCGCCAGTTGCAGGACGCTCGCCGTCAGTCGATGCAGAGGCATGCCGAAGCCCGAGCCAATGGAGAGGATCGGCGAGAGCACCCAATCCACCATCAGCCAGGCGACGAAGATGTACAGCCCCTGAAACGCATGGAAGCGGACCAGGGCGTCTTTGCGGAATCGCTCGCTTGCCAGAACGACGATTGCCGCGATCCAACCGAGGTAAGGGATATAACACAGCAGTGATGCGTTGCGGTTGCTGATGTTGGAAAAAGGGTCGGTCGAGGCGTGGGGACTTCCGGCGCCCGCGCGAGGGGTGGCCCCCTGTTGCTGGGCTCCGCACTTGGCGCAGAAACGGTCCGCGTCGCCCACTTTGCTGCCGCATTGTACGCAAAAAGCCATTGCTGACTAGTAATACGTTACTGTAACACTGTGAGTTCCGCGCGCATGCTAGGATGGCCGGTGATGCGGGCATTAATATTCGTACTTTTCTTCGCCGTCTCCGCGCAGGCCGCGAAGAATCTTGAGATTTTCTTCATCGACACCGAGGGAGGCCAGGCGACCCTCGTTGTTTCTCCATCCGGCCAGGCCATGCTGATCGACACCGGCTATGCAGGCTACGGCGGCCGTGACGCCAACCGCATCGCCGAGGCGGCTAAACTGACTCACGTCAAGCGCATCAACGTCCTGTTTATTACGCATTATCACAAGGATCACGCCGGCGGAGTGAAGAATCTGTTTGAAGTGCTTCCGGTGGAGTCCGTATGGGATCACGGCCCCGGCGTGGCCGATGACAAAAGCATCGAGGGCGAGTACCTGCGAGCCGCGGGAAAAACGCCGCGCACCGCGTACAAGCCCGGCGATAAAGTTCCCATCAAGGATCTCGACGTCACCGTAGTGGTGGCCGCCAATAAGCACGTCGAAACAGCCGGCGACCCCAATCCCTACTGCGCCGGTCTGAAGCCGAAAACCGGAGAGAGCGGCGAAAATCCCCAATCCGGCGGCCTGATCGTGGAATTCGGGAGATTCCGTTTCGGCGACCTGGGCGACATCCTGTGGAACGAGGAACTGGCGCTGCTCTGCCCGCAAAACCGCGTCGGGAAGCTCGATCTTCTGCTGACGCCGCATCACGGCACTCATGTTTCGCCCATCGCCGATTACGCTTTGGCGCCGCGCGTGGTGGTCATGAACAACGGGCCAACGAAGGGTGGCAGTGCGGAGGCCTATCAGATGTGGCGCGGCATGAAGGGCCTGGAAGATCTCTGGCAACTCCATTTCGCCTTGGCGGGAGAGAAAGAGGGCAACTCGCCCGACCCCTTCATCGCCAACATCGATGAAAAGTGCGAGGGCAAGTATCTGCGAGTCACCGCTCATGAGGACGGCTCGTTTACCCTATACAACTCGCGCAACAAGTACACCAAGAACTACGCCGCGAAATAGCGGCTGGTCTGTTACATTTCAGGGCGTAGCGGCGTCGTTGTTACAAATATGTGTCCCAATGTGAGAATGATCGCTTTTCTTCTGGCCGCAGGAGCCCTGTCCGCGCAGTATAAGACGTCGAACCCGCAGGTGGCGAAGATCGTCTCCGAAGTGGACGAACAGCGCATCACGGAAATTCTCAAGAAGCTGGAATCTTTCGGCACGCGCAACATTCTCTCCTCACAGGGCAACCCCACGCGAGGCGTTGGCGCGGCACGCAAGTGGATCTACGAGCAGTTCCGGAGCTACAGTCCGAAGCTCGAGGTAAGCTTCGATCAATATCGCCTGAAGAAAATCGAAGGACGCGCCTCGCGTGTGCCTCGTGACGTCGATCTGTACAACGTCGTGGCCGTGCTTCCGGGCACCACCAATAAAGAGCAGCGAATTATCATCAGCGGCCACTATGACACCATCGTGATGAGCCGGCCCACTGGTGGGCCTCCCGCCGGTCCTGGCGAAGGAGGAGCCCCTGCCGGAGGCGCGGGCGCCGCTCCGCCCATGCGCGACCCCGATCTCGATGCGCCTGGCGTGACCGACGATGGATCGGGCACCGCTTGCGTTATGGAACTGGCCCGCGTGCTCAGCCAGTACGAATTTGAGAAAACGCTGGTATTCATCGCGTTTGCCGGAGAAGAAGAAGGTCTGCTCGGCAGTTCGCTGTACGCGGAGAAAGCGCACGCCGCGAACCAGAAGATTGAGGCCGTCCTCAATAACGACATCATCGGCAGCGACGTTTCCGGCTCTGGCCGCACCGAAAATCGACGCGTCAGCGTCTTCAGCGAGGATCCCGACGATTCGCCCTCGCGCGAACTGGCCCGCTATATCCGCGACATCGGCGAGCGTTATCTGCCTTCCATGCGCGTCGACACGATCTTCCGTGCCGACCGGTTCGGCCGCGGAGGCGATCACACGCCTTTTAATCAGGAAGGCTTCGCCGCCGTGCGCCTGTCCTCGCCGCAGGAGGACTTCGCAAACCAGCACACGGTCACGGATACGTTCGCCCATACGTCGGTGCCGTATATCACGCTGGTCACCAAGGTGAACGGAGCCGCCGCCGCGTCGCTCGCCTGGGCGCCCAAAGCGCCGCTTACGACCAACGTTACGGAGCGGAACGGCCAAAAGGTGACCACGCTGCTTCTTACGCGCGGGAAATCCCGCTACGATGCGGATCTGAAGTGGAAGAGCGAAACGCCCGAGGCCGATCTGGCCGGTTACGCGATTTTGTGGCGCTCCACCACCTCGCCGTACTGGGAGCATGAGATCTTCGTCGGCAAGGCCACCGAATATCTGCTGCCCGACGTCTCCATCGACGAACTGGTCTTCGGCGTCAAAGCCATCGATAAGGATGGGAATGAGAGCCTCGTTAGTCCGTATGTCCAAGCGCCTCGCCAGAAGCGCAAGATAGAAGTGTACTGAGGTGTTCCGATGGAAGATAGCGACCTCGCAGTCGCGCTTGCCGCTAACAGCCCCATGGAGGCGGAAATCGCCAAGGGCGCGTTAGAGGCCGCGGGAATCGAAGCCATGACTCAGGCCGACAATGTGGGCGGAATGCGCTCGCACATCGCCTGGTCGACCGGGGGCTTCAAGGTGCTGGTGCGGGAGGAAGATCTGGAGGACGCCCTCGCGTGTCTGAGCCGCTCCGGCCTGAGCGAATGAACGATCGGTGGCGCTGCTTAACATCGTAGCGTCCTGTATTCTGGTTATTTGCTTCTTTCCTCGTCCACGTATTTCATCTTCCTGGCCGCGGTATTTTTTCTGTATTGGCCGGCGTCTCGCGTGCGATCCCTGGCGCTGGCCGTAATCCTATTTGCCAATTACTTTTTCTATGCCAAGTGGGATTTGTTTTACCTCGCGCTGATCCCGGCTGCATCCAGTTGCGATTATGTCTTCGGCCTCGGCCTGCAATACTCCACGCGGCCTCTGGTGCGACGCATCCTGGTCGGCGCCAGCCTGGTGATGAACATCGGCCTGCTGGCATTTTTCAAATATGTTCCGTTCGTGCTGAGTACCTGGTCCAACGCCACCGGAAAGCCTGCGCCCCCGTGGCACTGGACGCTGCCGGTGACGCTCTCGTTTTACGTGTTTCAGGCGTTGACCTACACCATCGATCTGTATCGCCGCGACGCGAAGGGCACGAAAAGCTATCTGGCGCACCTGGCGGCTGTTTCGTTTTTTCCTACCACTCTGGCCGGGCCGATCACGCGCGTCTCCTCGCTCCTCGATCAATTCGAGAAGCCGCGCAAGCTCGATGCGGCCGATGGCGGACGGGCGCTGTTCCTCATCGGCATGGGGCTTTCGAAAAAGCTGCTCATCGCCGACTATCTCTCCGCCAATCTCGTCAATCGCGTGTTCGATTTTCCCGCGCTCTACTCCGGCTTCGAGGTGCTGATCGCCGTCTACGCCTATGCGCTCCAGATCTACTTCGATTTTTCGGGCTATACCGATATCGCCATCGGCTCGGCGTTGCTGCTCGGTCTGAAGCTTCCCCAAAATTTCAACATGCCCTATGCGGCGGTCAACATCGCCGATTTTTGGCGGCGCTGGCACATCACGCTGTCGAACTGGCTGCGCGATTACCTTTACTTCTCGCTGCCCGGCCTGCGCTCGAAGTGGAAGATCTTCACCTACTGGAATCTGTTCCTTACGATGGTCATCGGAGGCTTGTGGCACGGCGCCAGCTGGACCTTCGTGATCTGGGGCGCGATCCACGGCCTCGGGCTGGCGGCGCAGCGCTACTGGCAGGTATCGCACGGCAACCAGAAGGCCACCGGCTTCTGGAAATACTTCAATATCTTCGTCACCGTGCAGTTTGTCTGTTTCGCCTGGATCTTCTTCCGCGCGACCACGTTTGAAAATGCGCTCGCGATCCTCTCGCGCATTGGATCCCTCAGTTACTCCGCCGCGAACATCTCCGGGCCGCTGGCGCTCATTATGACGATCGCCGTGCTGGCACACTACTGCCCGAAGCGCTGGTACGATTTCAGCCTGAATCTATACACGCGGGCGCCGTTTTATGTGCAGGCCGCGGGATTGGCGCTGCTCGTCATCGGCCTGCAGTACGTCGCCCAAACAGGGGCGACACCGTTTATCTACAATAAGTTTTAGATGCCGTTCAAGACCGGACTCGCGGCGCTCACGTTCATCATGTTGATGCTCGCGCCGCAGTACGTTCCGGCACTCGAAAAGTACAAATCATTCGATCTGGCCTCCATTCGCAAGGTGATCGACCTGCCCGTGAAGGTCCCGTCGGAGGCCCCTGCCGAGGACACGAGTCCGGAGGCGCTCGGCGCGCGGCTCCAGGCCGCCGTGCCGAAGAATTTGATCGATCCGGCGCACGAACTCGACCATTTTTACGCTTCGTTGCAGAGAGGCTCCTCGCGCATCCTGCATTATGGCGATTCGCCCACCACCGGCGACCTGATTACGGCCGACGCCCGCACGTCCCTGCAGAAACAGTTCGGCGATGGCGGAAGCGGCTTCTCTCTGATGGCGAGGCCGTGGGCCTGGTACAACCATCGCGGCGTGGATATGGATGCCTCCGGCTGGGGCATCGACATCGCCGGCGCGACCGAGGTGAAGGACGGCATGCACGGACTGGGCGGCGCGAGTTTCCGCGGATCCGCCGGCGCAACCGCGCGGTTCACGCTGAAGAACCCCCACACCCAAGTCGAGGTTGCCTATCTTTCCCAACCTGATGGCGGCGACTTCGCAGTGGAGGCTGACGGCTCCCTGCTCGGGACGGTGGAAACCGCAGCCGATGCCAAGAAGCCTGGCTTCACGTCATTCGAAGTTCCCAACGGAGCAAAAAAATTCGCGGTCAAAGTCACGCGAGGCTCGGTTCGCATGTATGGCGCTGATTTCCGCCGATCACCCACCGGCGTGGTTTATCACAGCCTGGGGGTCAACGGCGCCAACGTCACTCTACTCTCGCGCGCTTTTAACGGCTCCCATTGGACGGCGGAACTCCGTCATTACAAGCCGGATCTGGTGATCATCAATTACGGGACCAACGAAAGCGGCTTCCCCAGCTTCGTCGAGGGAACCTGGGGGCAGGAGGTCAAGAACGCCGTGACGCGAGTCCAGGCGGCCCTTCCGGACGCCTCTGTGCTTCTAATGAGCCCGATGGATCGCGGCGAGCGTAAGCACGACGGCACGATTGACACCATCGCCGCCATGCCGAGCCTGGTCAAGATCGAGGCGGGCGTCGGCCGGGAAACCGGGGTAGCATTCTTTAATACCTTTCAAGCCATGGGCGGACCGGGTACAATGGGGCGATGGTATTCCTCTGAGCCTAGGCTGGTTGGGGCGGATTTCATCCATCCCATGCCGGCTGGAGCGAAGATTGTGGGAGAGTTGCTCGCTGGGGCTCTCCGGGCTGGATATAACGACTATAAGTTGCGACAATTGAAGAAAGCTGTAGTGCAGACAGCTTCCAAAGAATGAAGATTTTACCCAGGGTCGGATGCGCCGTACTCATCACGGTTGGTGTATGCCTCGGCGCAGCGGACACGACTCCGGCGAAGAAGCCCACTTCCAAGAGCACCCCGGCGCGCAAAGCAAAATCGAAGAAATACCTGTCGAGCGTCGGCAAGCCCGCGCCCAAGACCGCTCCGGTTGCCGCAACGAAGACTCCCGTAAAAACCGCGGCGAAGAAAGTGGTATCCACCACCCGCCGCATCGCGACGCCGAGATTCAGCCCTGCAACCAGGATGGAAGCCAGCCAGGGAGTGTTTCAAAAAGTTGCCAATGGCGCGGAAATCCCGGTGCAGAACGCCGGGACCTTGATCCCCTTCTTTGAACAGCTCTACCGGCATCAGAAGGGAGAAATGCCCGGCCCACTCCGCATCCTGCATTACGGCGATTCGCACACCGCCGCCGATGAGTGGACCGGCGACCTGCGCAGTCATTTTCAGGAGAAATTTGGCGACGGCGGCAGCGGCTATTCCTTGATTGGGCGGCCTTACGCCGGGTATAGGCGCTTTGATGTGCGCAGCGGGTCGACGCGCGGCTGGCACACCGAAGGACTTGTCGGCAAGGCGCCGGGCGACGGAATCTACGGCCTCGGCGGCATCAGCATGTCGACCAGGTCGCCGCGCGAATCCGTTTACCTGCTCGCCGATTGTTCCCAATTCGAACTCTTCTATCTTCAGCAGCCTGGCGGCGGCTCGTTGCAAATTTACGACAACGGCAATCCGGTGGAGCGCCTTTCCACCGATGGCACGCCAGCCCCCGGCTACTATCATTACGAAGGCGTCCCCGGCCAGCATCGATTTGAAGTCGAAACGCTGGACCACGCGCCGGTCCGCCTGTTCGGCTGGGTGGCGGAAAACTCGCGCGGCGTAACCTATGAGGAGCTTGGGATCAACGGCGCGCAGGCCTCCATTTCACTCAATTGGGACGAGGAGGTGCTGAAGTCGAACATCGAACGGCGCAACCCGGCGCTGATCGTGCTCGCCTACGGCACCAATGAAGCAGGGCGCAAGGATCAAACCGTCGAAACCTACCGCGACATGTTTGTCGAGCTGATCGGCCGCTTCCGCAAGGCTGCACCGACCGCCACCATTCTGATCATCGGCCCGCCGGATCGCTTCGTTCGCACCCGTTCCAAAGGCTGGATTCCCCTGGACAACATCGATCTCATCGTGGCGGGACAGCGCGAGGCTGCGGCCGCCACCGGATGCGCCTTCTGGGATCTGCGCGCGAAAATGGGAGGCAAGGGAGCGATGAAGCAGTGGGTGCAGGCCGGCATGGCTCAGAGCGATTACGTGCACTTCACCGGAGCCGGTTATCGCATGATCGGCGATGCCGTCTTCCGCGACCTGATGGGCCAGTACGAGATCTTCCTGAAGGCCCGCGAGAGCGTGTCTGCCGCGGCTGCTTTCGCCGCGGATGCGGTGATCGATCGCCACTAGGAAACGTGCCGGGCTTCGAGTTGCATGGCGGACAACAAGACCACCGAATTCTACTGTCCCCGCTGCCAGCAGCCGGTGAGCGATCCTCTGGCATGCGGCGATTGCGGCGCGCTGATCTGCCGCCAGTGCGGCTCCCCGCTCGAAAGTGTGGACGAATTGGGTATTGGCTGATCGCGGCCCTCCTTCTCTTTTCTTCCTGCACGTCATCCTCCTGCACTTCCTCCCGGCCTCCGCAGCAGCCTTCCGCGGGAGTCGCCTATGTAGGGCCTCTCACGCTGAACCTGCGAAAGGACTTGTCCTCGAAATCGCCGACGGTGGCCACCGTGAAGCACGGCGATAAGCTCGACGTTCTGGAACTGCGGCGGCGCTTCATCCGGGTCCGCACGACTGACGGCGTGGAGGGTTGGACCGATTCCAACCTGTTGTTAACAGACCAGCAAATGGGCGACCTGCGCCGCCTGGCCGAGGACGCCGCCAAACTCGCCTCCCAGGGGAAGGCGACGCCGTTTGACGTTCTGAATATGCATAGCGCGCCATCGCGCCAATCCCCGAGCTTCTTCCAGATCGCCGAAGGGGAATCGGTTGAGATCATCGGCCATCAGGTTGCGCCTCATTCCGCGCCGCCCGACCCGGTTCAACTTCAGCCGCCCGTGAAGCACGCTGCCCCTCCGAAAAAACCTAAGTCGAAACTAACAAAGAGCACGCAGGCTCCGCCCATGCCCTCGCCACCGGCGCCGCCGCGTAACTGGCAGGATCTGTCGAAGCCTCGCGGCGCCGATCTTGCTAGTCCAGCGCGTGCGTCCGCAGCCGCCGCGGTTGCCGCCGTTACGCCGCAATTCGACGATTGGAACCTGGTGCGCACTAAGGATGGCAAGGTCGGCTGGGTGCTGGCCCGCATGCTGACCATGTCCATTCCGGACGAAGTTGCGCAGTATGCCGAAGGACATCGCATCACCGCGTACCTTCCCGTTGGCGAAGTTGCCGAGAAGGGTCGGGATAAGCAGGGCCAGGTGAAGCACAACTGGCTATGGACCACATCGAGCGCCGGCACTCATCCGTTTGAATTCGACAGTTTTCGGGTGTTCGTCTGGAGCACCAAGCGCCACCACTACGAAACCGCCTTCATCGAACGCAACGTGCAGGGCTTTTATCCCATCGAGACACATGATCTGCCGGACAAAGAGGAAAAGGCATTCTCTGTCGTGCTGCGCGAAAAGGACGGCAAGCTGTACAAGCGGACCTACGCTTTCAGCGGATATCACGTCCGCATGATGTCGAAGACACCATACACGCCACCGCCGCCCTTGCCCGAAGTCCGCACTACGCGTGACTTTGACCCTCCTCCTCCCCCGCCGCAGGAATCGGTGGGGATCAAGCAGCGGCTCGCGGATCTGCGCAAGAAGTGGTTCGGGCGCTAGCCGTTCATCTGCGCGAACGCCTCGGCGGCTTTCGCGCCCACACCTGAGCCGTACAAGAACTTCGCCCCGGCCACCGGCAGTACCTCCAGATCCGACGCGAGATCCTGCATCGCCGCTTCGATGAATGCGTCCAGAGGCATTGGGCCGCGACCGGACGTGGATTCCAGCGTCGAATGCCCCGCCCCAAGATCGGTCGCCACCCACGGCGGGGCAAGTTCAATGACGCGCACACTGGTGTTCCGCAGTTGATGCCGCAAGGATAGCGTGAAGGAGTGCACAAATGCCTTCGTCGCGCAGTAAACGGGAAAGCGCGCCATCGGGACGAACGCCAATCCCGAGGACACGTTGATCAATGTGGCCGACGGCTTGCTCTTCAAGCGAGGCAAGAACTCAGCCGCCATGCCGATGACGCCCAGAATGTTCGTCTCGATCTCCTCGGCGATCGCCATTTCGTTCACCGGGCCCGAAAAATCGTGCTGCCGTTGCACACCTGCATTATTAATCACCACATTCAGATCGGGAAATCTACGTGCCACCTCGACTGCGGACCGGGCGATGGCCGAGCGGTCCCTGGTATCAAGGACGACATAGTCGAACCCCGATTTTTCAAGAACTTCCCGGCGCCGTCCAGCCACGATCACATGATTTCCGAGCTTATGAAACGCCCTTGCCAAGCCCTCGCCGATACCGGAGCCTCCGCCGGTGATCAGAATGCTATTTCCCGTCATCTTCATATACACAGATTAACCTTGCCGAGCGTCTATAATTCCAAAATAAAGGCGGTGAAGCATGATTTTTGCGCTCTTGCTCGCGCTCCAGGCACCTGTGCAAGTGCAGAACGCCCGTGTCGCAGGCCAGGTGTTGAGCCAGGCCGGCGGGCCGCTCAAAAAGGCCAGCATTCGCTTGCAGGCGATGATGCAACCAGGCCAGCCCACGACCCCGACCAGCTACACCGCCGCCAGTGACGCCGAGGGCCGGTTTCTCTTTGAGGATGTCTCCCCGGGGAAGTATTACCTCTCCGCCCAGCGGACCGGCTACATCAACCAGCAGTATGGCGCGAAATCTTCGGGAACCGCGGGAACCCCGTTGAGCCTCGACGCGGGGCAGGAGATGAAAGATCTGGTCTTCAAACTGATACCCCAAGCCATGATCTTCGGCCGCGTCGTGGATGAGGACGGCGATCCCTTGCCGAATTACTCCATCCAGGCATCGCGATGGACGTTTGTGAACGGGAAAAAGCAGCTCCAGGTAGCGGGCAACTCCAGTTCGCAAGCAGACGGCACGTTCGTCATGGGCAGCCTTCGCGCTGGCCGTTACTACCTGAGCGCGGACAGCCGCGCCAACAACTTCACCATGGGCCTGGAGAAGCCTGGCAGCCGGAAGCCCCAGGAATCCTACCTCAAGACGTATTATCCGAATGCGCTGGATGCTGCCTCCGCCGCGCTGATCGATGTGGCCGAAGGCGCGGAGGTGCGGGGCGCGGAGATCCATGTCCGCCGCGGACGCGTCTACACCGTTCAAGGACGGATCGACAGTGGCTCCAATGCGCCGCGCTACGCCCAACTGATGCTGCTTCCGAAGAACAACGTCAACATTTCGTTTCCCGATCAACGGCAGGCTCAGGTTCAGGGTAAAGAGGGGCTATTTGTGTTCAAGAATGTTCCACCCGGCGTGTACATCCTGCAAAGCCAATTCACGGAAGCGGTCGTAAAAGACCCGACGGGCGAATTCAGCAAATCCGTGCCCTTGGTGGCGCGGCTGGAAGTCACGGTGGCCGATCAGGACATCGAGGGGCTGGTGGTGCCGCTGGTGCCGGGGCCGGCGATCAAGGGCTCTTTCAAGACCGAAGGTGTCGATCCGGCATCGCAGGCGCCGGGCGCGAAGGCGCTTCCCTCCGTGCAGTTGCGAGCCACTGGCGCTACGATCGGCGGCAGTGCGGGTTACTCCGAGGTCAACGAGGACGGTACATTTCGCATGCAAGGGGTGGTGCCCGGCGTGGTTCGGGTCAGCGTGTTCAACCTGCCTGAAAATACTTATATCAAGGCGATCAACTTCGGAGGACAGGACGTGAACGGCAAGGATCTCGACCTGAGCAACTCGAGCGGAGGCGAGATTCAGGTGATCGTTTCGCCGAACGGCGCGGAGGTAACGGGAACCGTTCGGGACGCTGACGGCAAAGCAATGCCGAGCGCCGTAGTGCAAATCTGCGACAAGTCGGGCGAGGTGGCGAAGTCGGCCAACACCGATCAGAATGGGGCGTTCGACCTGAAAGGCCTCGCGCCAGGCGAGTATAAAGTGTTCGCCTGGGAAGACCGCGGCGATGGAATCATCCAGGACCCGGATTTCCGCAAGATTTTCGAGAGCAAGGCCACGGTTGTGAAACTCGTCGAAAAATCGCACGAGAACGTCGAGCCGGGAATGATCGCCAAAGCCGCGATGGACGTCGAGGCGGCCAAGGTGCAGTAAAGCCCGATCTACTTACCGCCGCACCCAGGCCATCCCGTCCGGATTCTTCCCCGCATCGAACTTCCCGCTGTTCGTGAGCGATTTCAGATCGATTGTCACCACATAGCTATCCGGCGTACAGGCGACGAAGGCTCGCGAGCCGTCCGGCTGAATCTCAATGCCAGCGGCGCCGCGGCCCATCGGGATGCGCTTGACCAGTTTGCGCGTGGCGACGTCGAACACCGCCAGATCCCCGTTGTTGAGCATCGAAACCAGCGCGAGTTTCCCATCCGGGGTGATCTTGAGGCGGTTCGCGCTCTTAACGTTGGCATCGAGCGTCGCCGTCACTTTCTTGGCCGCCAGATCAATTATGGAAATCGTCCCGTCGCCAGCATTGGCCGCCCACAGTTCCTTCCCTCCCGGCGCGACGTCGAAGCCCTCCGCACCCGGGCCGACGGTGATGGTCGTTTCGTTCCAGTCCACGCCTCCCCGCCCGCCCGTGGTCTTATCGATGATGGTCATCGTCGCCGAGCTGACGTTCGACGTGATGAGCCGCTTCGAATCGTCAAACGTGTACACCATGTGCGTTCTGCCCTGGCCCGTGCCGATCACCGTGTCCACCTTATTCGTCGCAGGGTCGTAGCTGCCCACGATCTTCGCGCCCTCGGCGGTAAACCAGAGCTTGCCGCCCACGAACATCAGGCCATGCGGTCCGCGCAGCGCCCCCAGATCGATGGTCCCGGTGGTTTTCTGCGCGATGAGGTCGACCACCGTAATGGTGTTGTACGCGCCGCCGCCGTAATTCGAAATATATGCGGTCTTGCCATCGGCGGACGCGGCCACCTCATGCGGATCGGGGCCGGAGGGCATCTTCGCGACCACCTTCAGCGTCGATGGATCCACGATCGCCAGTGTCAGATCGCCCTTCGAGAGCACGAGCAATGAGTCGGCGTTCGCCAGGCCGAGAGTCAGGAGAAATAGAGAGATGGTTTTCATGGGTGTTTCTTTCAGGGATGCTTTCTTGAAATGTTCTCAAATAAAAAGAGGCCGCTCTTGCCGCCGACCACAAAATCGAGATCGCCGTCGCCGTCGATATCCGCCACTGGAATCTGCATGCCTCCTCCGGTGCGTGTCGAGTAGTCAACGACGTGCTTCACCCACTGGATGCTTTTGCCGTCGTCGCTCTTCATGTATTCATACCAGTAGACGCCGAGCGGTTCGCGCTCGCCCGGATCGCGGCCGTTATGCGCCATGAAGCGCTTTCCCGTGAGGAAGTCCATCTTCCCGTCGCCGTTCAAATCGACCATGGTCAAGGCGTGGCCCTGGGACCAGCTTTCGTCGATCATGTGCTTGGCCCACTTGCCGTCGGCCTGATGTTCGAGCCAGAAGATTCCGTAATTGTGCGCCATCGACGTCACGATGTCGTTGCGGCCGTCTCCGTTCACGTTGAGCACGTGCATGAACCCGACCGAGCCTAGATCGAAATCGGGATGCCATGTCCACGTTCCACCGCGCGGGTCGGCAGGCGCTTCGAACCAGCCCTTCGGCGTGAGGATGTCGTTGCGGCCGTCGCCGTTCACGTCGCCGACGCCGATACCGTGGCCGAAACTGGTCTGGCTGACGACATGTTTCACCCATGTGCCGTTTTGAATTTCGTACCAGGCCAGAGGCGCATCGAGCTTGTCGTATTCGGGGAGCAACTCGCGCTTTTTCCCATCGTTATCAAGGTCGACCAGAAACGCGAACTCCGTGGGATAGCCCGAGTCGATCAGGTGCTCCTTCCACTCGCCCTGGCCTTTACCCGGATTTTCCATCCAATAAAGCTTGCGCGTGAAATAGGAGCCGCTGACTATGTCCATGTGGCCGTCGCCGTTGACGTCCAAGGGGAGGTCGCTGAAGTCGTCGACGTAGTTGTCCTGGTAATGGAGGGTGCGAAATTTGTGCTTCACCCACCGCGGCGCTTCGTACCAGTTCTCGCCGGAAATGATGTCGAGCTTCCCGTCGCCGTTGATATCGGCTATGGCTGCGGGTTCACTGGCGCCCAGGTCGATCGTATGCTTCTCGAAAGGAATGTCATCGGGCCGTGTAACGGTCCAGGCGGCGGAGGCGGCGAGGAAGACGATGAGCAACGCGCGGTGGAGCACGGCTAATAATGATACCGCGCCTGCAAGAATACGATTTTCGTATCTCCCGCGCGGTACACAACGCGGTGCTCGCGGGTCAGCCGTCTCGACCATGCGTCCGCCAGTTCCCGCTTCAGTGGCTCGGGCTTTCCGATCCCGATGAATGGATCACGCATCACGGCCTCTACCAGTTCCAGGGCGCGTAGGGCTGTGTTCCGATCAGTTCCTATCCAAAATATCAGATCCTCACAAACGGCCGAGCAATTCCGCAAGGAAATCGGGCTTGCGAAAGCACGCTGAAGCCCAGGGCCATCTTCCATCCGGATTTCCGCGGTTTACCGCCTCCGCGCTCGGCATCGCGGAGCGCTCGGATCAGCCGCTGGGCGTTTCGCGGAGATCGCAACAAATGCGTTGTTTCCATGATGCTCGAAAGTTCGTCCGCCGAGATGAGCGCCACATCCTTGGCTCCGCGCCGTTTGACGACCACAATCTCCCGGTCGTCGGTGATGCGGTCGAGGAAAGACGCAATTCCTTTCGCAGGTTGCTGTAGGTGGTTTCAACGGGCATACTGTACAGGATTCCTGTACGCCGCTCAGTTCGGAGCGTGGTCCAGACAATAGGGCGTCCAGGGAACTGCTTCCAGGCGAGCGTCCGCAATGAGACGACCGCATATCACACAGCTTCCGTAGGTGCCCTGCTCCATGCGTTCCAGCGCGCTCGTCACCTGCTCCAGCGTGCGCGACTCGAGGGTGATCTCCTCCATCGCTTCCGCCGTGGTCAGGGTCGCTTCAGCGCTATCGTAGGGGTCGCGAACCTCCGGCTGGCCCGCCGCACGGGCGTCGGTCCTGCGGCGAGCCAGATCCGAAAGAAGCTCTTGTTGTTTCTCGCGCAGCCTGCGCGACAGGTATTCGATATTTACGTTACTCATCGACTCGCGTCCATGTCCTATCGGGCGCGTAGCTCCTCACCGGAGGCGTCAGATTCGACGCGGGCGCGCCCATGTCTTTCTCATAGACTACGCCATCCTGATTGACGATGAAGGTATGGATACCCGTGACGCCATATTGCGCCGGCCAGGCGACGAGCGCGAATCCGCCTATCATGTGCTTTCCATTCACGATGTAGCGGCGCGCCTGGGTGTATGGGGACGCGGACTGCGAGGTCAGCACCCGGAAGTAGTAGCCAAGATACGGAACCGGTTTCAGATTGCTGGCCCTCACTTCGGCCAAGGCGAACTCCTTTGGGATGCGCGGCGCGCTGTCCGAATACAACCCATCGGATTTGCCAGGTGAACTCATCAGGAATTCGGCGTATTCGAGCATGCCATTCTTTTTGCGATCGGTTTGGGCGTACTGGCGCTGCGCCTCGACATAGCCGGCGCATAGATCGATCACGTCGATCTCGTTGGCGCCAATACGGCGGGCGCGAACCTCAATCTCGCCCTGTGTCGGATCGAAGCTCCACTTGCCGTCCTTCTCCACGATCGGCACCGGGAAGGGCCAATCTTCCGGCCCAATGACAAGGAACACGCGATGCGGGTTCATCGGGTCCTTTTCGATGGCGGATCTACCGCTGGCAACCCGGGCGAACTCGGCCCGCTCCTGCGCGTCCTGCTTGGGGTCGCCGGAGGTGAGAACGCCTTTCGTCTTGCCGAAGATTGCTTCCAGCCCCGCCAGGTCGTTGCTCTGGGCGGCGATAATCGCCGCGTGCGCGGCCGCGTCCGGTGAATCGAACGATTTTACCTGCGCGGAAAGTGAGACAACAGCGAAAAGACTCACTAGATATTTCATGGCTTATCTCCCCCTTCCTCTCGGTGCTCCACCGCCACTTGGATGCGGAGCCGGTGCGGCTCTGGGAGCCGGCGCGGCTCGGGGAGCAGGTACAGATCTGGAGGAGCCCAGGCTCGAGTATCCATGATCGCTTTGTACGCGAGCATTGCTGCCGCTGGAGACACCTCCAAAAGCACTGTGATTATTCGCTTGAGGCCTGGACGGGCTCTGCCCGTTAGGCCGCACCGACGACGCACTGGGTCGCTGCGCAGCCCGGGCATTGCTTGCCGCCGCCTGATATCTGGGCGCTACCGTATGCGGGTAAGGAACCGCACCGCGATGCTCCGGATTATGAACCCAGGCCGAGTTGGCGTGAAATGCGCTGCCGTGAAATTCCTGATAGTTGTAGCGATGGAAGAAGTGGTTATTCACGATGATGGTGTGATTGAACCAGCCGGGTCCCCATCCCCAACCACCCCATCCGCAGCATCCACCGAAATAGAAGCCGAGGTTAATCCCGAAACCCCACCCCCAGCCGACGTAGACTCCTGGATAAAACAACGGAGGCCACGGCCACATGGGATACGGGTCCCAAAAGTACGCGGGGTTGTAGACGGGCACATACACGACCTGCGGGTCGGTGGGTTGAATCTCGATGGCCGTCTGCCCGTTTTGAGATTCCATCACCACCTTCTGCTGAGGTGTATCGGTGAGCTTGCCGGAATCCTTGGCGCGAGCTCTCAACCGCTGAATCGCGGCCATCACGTCGGCCTGCTGCGCCAGAAAAGCGTTGCCCAAGTCTGTGGTCCAACGAATGTCCGACGTCAAGCGCTTTATCACGTCACCAAACGGAACCAGGGCCTGAACACTGGGATCCCAATTCTGTTGTTTGGCGGCGTCGACGAGCGCCGTGCCTGTAAGCGATGAGTTCTGTTGCAGCCACTGGCCGGCTTCAACCAGTTCCAAGGGATACGTGCTGGCCACTAAAACCTGGCTCAACAGCGCGTCCGAATAAAGAGCGATGGGAGCAACCAGACTTTCCAGCTGCTCGGGAGGAAGTACCTGTTGTACGGCTGGGGTGGATTGATCGGTGGGTTGCACAGGCGGATCCTGCGCCACCAGCGGAACGAGCAACAACCCCAAAGCCATCACGGTACGATACGAGGGACCTTTCATAGGTTGCCTTTCTGTTCTCTATCTATAAGACCCCGCTCGAAGCCGAAGAGTTTCCGCTATTTGGCTTATCATTTGTTCATCTTCACCGGCTGCGCACGCGCCTCGAGAACGACTCCGCCAGGAATTCGTCGCAAATCTGGCGCGTCCACGCCTGCGCATGACTCCAGGACGCCCACACCGCCCCGCACCACTCCAGCAGCTTCGCGTCGCGCTTATCGCCCGGCGCGGCGTCAAGCACGTCGCGAACCGTCAGGCTCGCCGCGGCCTGCGGCAACTCGATGCGCGGCCAGATCCGGCGCGCCTTGCCCAGGTGCATGTGGGCTCTTTGCACCTGCAAACCCGTCGCGCCGCGCTCCAGCGCCAGGCAGAGCCCGATGAGGGAGAATGCGGGTCCGATGTTGGTGGCGCTCGGCGCCACGTGTTGCGCCTGATAGGCGTCCACGGCATATTGGTGAATGAAATCCTTGCCTCGGGCCATGGTGTAGACGGCGAGTTCGCCATAAAGCTCCCAGCAAGCCTGGGAGGCTTTCAGAGGCGTCGCGGGCGTGCCGCGATCGGGCAGCAGAAGGCCGCATCCGGGGCAGGGGGTCTCCATGCGCCCTCATGCTAACAGACTCCTCCCGGGTGTGGAGCCCTGCGGAAATCCGAAGGGTTTCGGGTTTTATCGAAAAGGCCAGGGCGGCGGGCACAGGACGTTGATTCCTCCGGCGGCGAGCATTCCTTCGCTACACTGGTACAAAGGCGCATGTCCGAGTCTATCGAACCCGTTCCGCAGGCCGTCCTGACTCCTCCCATCCAAGCGCCGGACCTTGTAGAGACCGCCTACCGCGACCTGGAGGCCTCCGTCCGCGATTTCCGGCCCAACGAGGATCTCGCACCGCTTGAAAAAGCCTTCCGCTTCGCCGCCAAGAAGCATGAGAATCAGACGCGCAGCTCGGGCGAGCCGTACATGCTCCACCCGCTGATGGTCACCCGCCAGCTCGCCGACATGCACATGGACATGGTGGCTCTGGAAACCGGACTCCTGCATGACGTCGTCGAGGACACCTCCGCCACCATCGAGGAAATTCGCAAGAATTTCGGCGACGAGGTCGCCCGCTGTGTCGACGGCGTCACGAAGTTGAGCAAGTTGAACCTCGCCTCGCGTGAGGAACGGCAGGCCGAGAGCGTCCGCAAGATGCTGCTGGCCATGGTCAACGATATCCGCGTGATCGTGGTGAAGCTGGCCGACCGCCTGCACAACATGCGCACCCTGGGCCATCTTTCGCGCGAACGCCAGGAACGCATCGCGCAGGAGACGATGGAAATTTACGCGCCGATCGCGCACCGGCTCGGCATGGGTAAGATCCGCGGCGAGCTGGAGGATCTGGCGTTTCAGTACCTGGAGCCGGAGGCGTCCCAAACGCTGCTCAAGGAGTTCGAGGCGGCGCACGAGTCGAACGAAAAATTTCTCAAAGAGATCAAGCGCACGGTCGAGGTGCTGCTCGCCCGCGAAGGCATTCCGGCGCGCATCGACGGCCGCGTCAAGCGCGCCTATTCCGTGTTCCAAAAGCTCAAGCGGCAGAAAATCACGCTCGATCAGGTGTACGATCTGCTCGCGGTACGCATCATTACGGATTCGGTGAAGAATTGCTACGCCGCGCTCGGCGTCATCCACAACGAGTGGCACCCGATCCCCGGCCGCATCAAGGATTTCATCGCCATCCCGCGGCCGAATCTGTATCAATCGCTGCACACTTCCGTCATGGGCCCCGGCGGACGCCACTTCGAAGTGCAGATCCGCACCGAGGAGATGCATCGCATCGCCGAAGAAGGCATCGCCGCGCACTGGAAATACAAAGAAGGACGCAAGGGAGCGGCTGAGGACGACCAACGCGTGGCGTGGCTGCGGCAGCTCGTCGAATGGCAGCGCGAGATGCGCGATCCGGGCGAGTTCATGTCCACGCTGAAGGTGGACCTGTACCCAGAGGAGGTTTACACCTTCACCCCCAAGGGCAAGGTGATCATCCTGCCTCGCGACGCCACGCCCATCGACTTCGCCTACGCCATTCACTCCGACGTCGGCAATTCCTGCATCGGCGCGAAGGTCAACGGCCGCATCGTGCAGTTGAAATACGGCCTGCGCAACGGCGATGTCGTGGAAATCCAGACGCAGGCCAATCATCTGCCGAGCAAGGACTGGCTGGCCATCGTCAAGACGTCGAAGGCCCGCAATAAGATCAAGCACGTCATCAACACGACCGAACGCGTCAAGGCCATCGAGATCGGCGAAAAATACCTGGAGCGGGAAGCCCGCCGCCTGGGCGTATCCATGAAGGGCGTCACTAAGGCGCAGATGGAGGCCGTCGCCGGCGAATACGGTTATTCGAAGATTGAAGATCTCTCGGCGGCACTCGGCTATGGGAAATACTCGGCGCGCCAGGTACTGCAGAAGCTCGCCCCGGATCAGATTCCGCCGGAGCCGGCGGCCGAGCCCGCCGCGCCCTCCGAAGAATCGCGGCTCGGCGCGCCCCAGGTTCCAACCGCCGATCACGACCTGGTGATTAAGGTGAAGGGCATCGACGACCTGCTCGTGTATCGCGCCAAGTGCTGCAATCCGATTAAAGGCGAGGCCATCGTCGGCTACGTCACGCGAGGCAAGGGCGTGGCGGTGCATTCACAGAATTGCACCAATGTTCAAAACCTGATGTACGAAGTCGAGCGGAAAATCGACGTCGAGTGGGCGCGCAGCACTTCGGCTCCGTTCCCGGTAAAAGTAACAGTCCTTACCGAGGATCGCCCCGGTATGCTCAGCCAGATCACCACGGCCCTGTTTAACGAGCAGACCAACATCCGCAACCTGGAAACCCGCGCCGACGACGTACATCAAACCGCTGGCGCCATCATCGATATGACCATCGAGGTGAAGGATAAGAAGCAGTTGGAGCGCATCGTCACCGCCATCCGCCGCATCTCCGGCGTCCGCGACATTGAGAGAGTCAACCCACAGTGATTGATCCAGAGCATATTGCCATTTCCAAGTCCAAGGGCATTAAGATCGACTGGAAAGATAAGCACCACAGCGAGTATTCGCTCACCTACCTGCGCGACGAATGCCCCTGCGCCACCTGCACCGGCGCGCACGGCACGGAGCCTCAGAAAACTAGCTATTCCGCTCCCGCCAGCCCTTTCCCGATGTTCAAGCCCGCGCTGAAGATGCTCGAGGTGGAAGAGGTCGGCCACTACGCGATCCGCATCGCGTGGTCGGACGGGCACGGGTCAGGGATTTATTCCTTCGACCACCTGCGTAGCATTTGCCCCTGTGCGAAGTGCAAAGCGGCGGCGCAACCTGATCTGTCCCCGCCCTGACGGGCGAGGTTACAACCCCTTGCGTAAGCGAGGGGACAACGTTCCAAGTGATACGCTGGCTCCAGGAAGGGCATGAAGGACCGGCATCGGAACGTGGCTGGGGCAGTCCCGTGCCGATTCCGATCGCGCCGCAACGTGCGGACCATGTCGAGCAGCAAGGGAGATCCGCGAACCACGATAGACTGGCTCAAAACCACCATTCCCGGTGATTTTCAGCCGATCTTATCTCCGGCCCCACCGCGACTTCCCCCGATTTTTCAGTGTTTTATTCAATGGCGAAACGCTTGCAGCAAATATGGCGTCCACTTGGATAAAGGTGAAGACTATGAAGAGAAACCTAACTCTCCTGCTCGGGTTGCTCGCGCTCCCGATCTTTGCGCAGGATCAGGCGCGACCCACCGCGGCACAGGTCCAACAAATGTTGGAGCAGGCCGCCCAGAATGACGCGCAATCGCAGCCGGTGATGGAGCCTATCCCGGCCCAACTCACCATCAAGGCTGGCACGTACGTCACGGTGCGGCTCAATGAGATTCTTTCGTCTGAACGCAGCATGGTCGGGGACGCCTTCACTGCGGCGCTCGCGAAGCCGATCGTCGTGAACGGTGTGGTGATCGCCCTGCGCGGCCAGAACGTCACAGGGCGCGTGACCGAGGTCAAGAAATCGGGCCACTTCGGCGTGACGTCCCGGCTCGGCATCCAGCTGGTGGACCTTCCCGTGGTCGACGGCCAGCAAGTGGCGGTTCAATCCGAGTTCATCACTCTTCACGGCGCCAGTTCGACCGGACGAGACGTCGCTGGACTCGCTACGACCACCGGCGTTGGCGCAGCCATCGGAGCTGGAGTGGGTGGAGGTGTTGGCGCCGCAGTCGGCGCAGGCGCGGGGCTCTTTGCCGGCGCGGCCGGAGTTGTGCTGACGCGCGGTAATCCGACCGTGATCTTCCCGGAAACGACGCTCACTTTCCGCGTAACGCAGAACGTAACAGTATCCACCGAGAAGAGCGTGCAGGCCTTCCGCTATGTGCAGCCGTCCGACTATGAAGAGCCGGCCGGAGCCCAGCCGAGGATGGCACGCCGTCCACCACCTCGCCCCGCCTATGGGTACGGCTACCCCTATCCGTATCCTTACTATCCGTATTATTGGGGCCCGAGCCTCTATTTCGGATACGGGGGTCGCCGCTGGTAAACCGATCGAGCCGGCTGGGTTTGAAGCCAGCCGGCCCACCGCAGGCCATGCCGCCTGCGATCCTCCGACATCTGGATACGCGGAATCCGGGGAAGAATCGGCTCACGAGAACGAGTACTTTTTTTGCAACTGGTGCAATTTCTTCTCCGCTACCCCGGAATCCAATGATTTTTCAGCTAGTTCCACGCCGTTTCTCAGATCCTTCGCCAACCCTGCCGCCAGCAGCCCAGCCGCTGAATTCACCACGACAATATCCCGCGCCGGCCCCTTCCTCCCGCTGAGAATCTCCCTTGTTATCTCCGCGTTGCGAACCGCATCGCCACCCAAAAGCGCCTCGCCGGTCGCTCGTTTGACTCCGAAGTCCGCAGGCATCCACAAGTGCTTTTCGACGCGTCCGGTCCAGACCTCGTAAACGTCTGTTGGACCCGTGGTCGTGATCTCGTCCAGGCCGTCGTGCCCATGGACGATAAAAGAATGTTCCGTGCCTAGGGCCGCCAGGGCCTCCGCCATCAATTTCGCCGCCTCGGGGGACGGCGCGCCGATTAGCTGTCTTCCCGCTCTGGCCGGATTCGCCAGAGGTCCGATCAGGTTGAACACCGTCCGCATCTTCAACTCCCGGCGCACGGGTGCCGCATGCTTCATCGCCGGATGCAGGTTCGGCGCGAATAGGAATCCGATGCCGATTTCTCGGATCGCCTCGGCCGCTTCCTCCGGTGTCATGGAAATGCGGACGCCGAGCGCTTCCAGAACGTCCGCGCTGCCGGTCTGGCTCGACGCCGACCTCCCGCCGTGCTTCGCGACGCGCGCCCCAGCTCCCGCCATGACCAGCGCCGCCGCGGTGGAAATATTGAACGTGCCCGACAAATCGCCGCCCGTTCCGCAAGTATCAATCAGACCCTCGCCCGCATCCACGACGATCATGTGGGCGCGCAAGGCTTTGGCGAATCCGATCAACTCCGCCGCTGTTTCGCCCCTCATCTTGATGGCCACCGCGAACCCGGCAATCTGCGCGGACGTGGCTTCGCCCTCGAGCAGTGCATTCATCGCCAGTTGCGCGTCCTCGGCCGAAAGTGCCTCGCCGGATGCGACACGGTGCAGAAAGGATAGGAACGAGGCCATGTTATATTGGGAATTCTCCAGCTTATAGTAGTGTCTCAACTTAAATCATGAAGATTCACGAGTACCAGGCTAAGGCCCTGCTTGCCCGCCACGGAGTCCCGGTCCCGCGCGGCGAAGTGGCAAGCACCCCGGAAGAAGCGGAAGCAGCTGCAAAAAAGCTCGGCGGTAGCGTCGTGGTCAAGGCGCAGATCCACGCCGGCGGACGCGGGAAAGGCGGCGGCGTCAAGGTCGCGAAGGACGCGGCGGAAGCCCGTGCCGCGGCCGAAAAAATCCTCGGCATGACGCTGATCACGCACCAGACCGGCCCCGAAGGCCGCGTGGTGAAGAAGGTTCTCATCGAAGAAACGCTTCCCATCGAGCGCGAACTCTACCTGGGCATCGTGCTGGACCGCGTCATCGGCAAGAACGTCTTCATGGCCTCGGCCGACGGAGGCATGGAGATTGAGGAGGTCGCGCACAAAACGCCCGAGCGCATCCTCAAAGAGACCATCGAGCCCGGCATCGGCCTTCTGCCATTCCAGGCCCGCAAGCTGGCCTTCGGCATCGGCATCACCGGACCAGCCGTGAATCTGGCCGCGCAGGCGATGATCGCCCTGTCGAAAGCAGTGAGCGAGTTCGATGCGTCGCTCGCCGAAATCAATCCGTTCATCCTGACCAGGGACGCGAAGGTGTTCGCCCTCGACGCCAAGATGAACCTCGACGACAACGCGCTATTCCGCCACAAGGATTTGGCCGAACTGCGCGACCTGAATGAAGAAGATCCCCTGGAAGTGGAGGCGTCGAAATTCGGCCTGAATTACATCAAGCTGGATGGCAGCGTCGCCTGCATGGTCAACGGCGCCGGCCTGGCGATGGCCACCATGGACATCATAAAGTATGCCGGAGGCAGCCCGGCGAACTTCCTCGACGTCGGCGGCGGCGCCAACGCCGAACAGATCAAGAACGCCTTCCGCATTCTGCTCTCCGATTCTGCGGTAAAGGCCGTTTTGATCAACATCTTCGGCGGCATCCTGCGCTGCGACACGCTGGCCAACGGAGTGGTGGCCGCCGCGCGCGAGCTTTCGATCAAAGTCCCCATCGTGGTCCGCATGGAAGGAACCAACGTCGGATTGGGGCAGCAGATTCTGCTCGAATCGGGATTCAATTTCACCGTGGCCGACGGCATGCTCGACGCCGCGCAGAAAGTCGTAGGGCTGGCAAGATGAGCGTCCTCGTCAACGAACACACCCGCGTGTTGGTACAAGGCTTCACCGGAAAAGAAGCCACCTTTCACGCCACTCAATCGATTGCTTACGGCACCAAGGTCGTCGGAGGCGTCACGCCCGGCAAAGGCGGCCAGACGCATCTCGACCTGCCGGTATTCAACACGGTCGCCGACGGCGTGAAAGCAACTGAAGCCAACGCGAGCGTCATCTTCGTGCCTCCGCCGTTCGCCGCGGACGCCATCATGGAAGCGGCCGACGCCGGGATCGCCCTTGTGGTCTGCATCACCGAAGGCATTCCGCAGGAAGACATGATCCGCGCCTGGGCCTACCTGAAAAATCGCCCATCGACGCGCCTGATCGGCCCGAACTGCCCTGGCATCATTTCTCCAGGCAAGTGCAAGATCGGTATCATGCCCGCGCACATTCACAAGGAAGGCAACGTCGGCGTCGTATCGCGATCCGGCACGCTGACTTATGAAGCCGTGGGCCAGCTCACCAAGCTCGGCATCGGACAGTCCACTTGTATCGGCATTGGAGGCGACCCGATCATCGGCACCACCTTCACCGACGCCATCCGGTTCTTTAATGAAGACCCCGACACGCGCGCCATCGTCATGATCGGCGAAATCGGCGGCACGGCCGAAGAGACCGCGGCGGCTTACGTCAAGGCCAACGTCAAGAAGCCGGTGGTCGGATTCATCGCCGGCCAGACCGCGCCGCCGGGACGCCGCATGGGCCACGCAGGAGCCATCATCTCCGGAGGCAGCGGCAAGGCCGAATACAAAATCGCCGCCATGAAGGACGCGGGCATCACCGTGTGCCCCACTCCCGCCACCATCGGCGAAACCATCAAATCGAGACTATAGACATGGAACGTACATTCGCAATCATCAAACCAGACGCCGTCGCCGCCAATCAGGCCGGCGCGATTATCGCCATCATCCAGAAAGCCGGCTTCCGCATCGTGGGCATGAAGATGAAGAGGCTCAGCCAGATTGAGGCGGAGAATTTCTACGCCGTCCACAAGGAGCGGCCCTTCTACGCGTCGCTCGTAAAGTTCATGACCGAAGGACCGGTCGTCGTGATGGTGCTCGAAGCCCCGGACGCCATCAAGAAGTGGCGCGACACCATGGGAGCGACAAACCCCGCCAACGCGGCCGAAGGAACCATCCGCAAGATGTTCGCCACCAGCATCGAGCGCAACTGCGTCCACGGCTCCGACGCGCCGGAGACGGCGGCGGTGGAAGTGCCATTCTTCTTCGCGTCGTCGGAACTGCTGTAAGAGTGCCGACAAAACGGAGATCTTAGGCCGTTGTCCGGCTTTGGCGTTACGTATCAAATAGGCCAGCTGGCATTGCCAGAGCGTGCTCGCGCAGTGAACCCAAGCGACCTGAAGACGCGATATCATCATGACCGGGCGGCCGAGGCGCAACCTTAAGTTTCAGGAGGTCCGCTATGCGATACGACTTTCTGATCGACACTTTTGCGACGGAGCGCATCAAAGTGATCAGCGCCTGGAGCATGTTCAGGGACGATGATCTCCCGGTGCGTCCCAACGCGACCGACGCGCGCGGCCGCAGTTTCCACGAGCATATGGTGCATCAGTGTGTCAGCGAGGACATCTGGTTTCGAACGATGCTCGATATAGACGTCGGAGCGCCGCCGCTTCCCAAAGAAGAGGTCCGGCTGGAATTCATGCGGCGGTACGAGGAAGACAGCGGAAAGCGCCTCGTCGTGCTGGGGAAGAAGGATGAGGAGTGGTGGGAAGGCGAGACGACGTTTTTCGACGTGCGGCGGTCGCGGGCCTGGGTGATGACCCGCCGAATGACCCATACCGCCCATCATCGCGGCCAGTTGCTTGCGTTGCTGCGCGTGCTCGCCCGGGAGGAGTACAGCAACTATGGTCCGACCGCGGATACGGGCGGTCTGATGCAAAATCACGCCCCGACGATCTACGCATATCCGAACCTGCCAGCTCTGCTGGAAGGGGAAGCCGCTGGAGGCCGGAAGACTAGGTTGCCTCGTCCTGGTACCAAGCCGGTTACGGAGCGGCCGGGTGAACAACCGTAGTGCGGACCGGCCGTCATGAGGGGGAGAGGGCACACTAATCGGCTCGCGCGCCCCAGGAATTTGCCTAGAGCACCCAGGCCGCAACTACCAGCTTGAGTTCTCGCACCAACGCAGGACTCGAAGCGCCCGCAGCGTGTTCCAGCGGCTTGCCCTGCCGACGCCAGTTTCCATCTCCAATGGAATATGCTCGGGATGAAGCAGGTTGAGCGGCCAGCGCCCGTTCTGGTGGCGGCGCTGAATCACAATTTCGATGGCCTCACGGACGCGGTCGTCTGGTTTGATTCCTGCATTTCTTAAATAATCGAGCCCGCGCAGGACGTCGTAGTGCCAAAACGCCGGGAACGAGAAGCGGAGCCAGCGTTCGTCGATGACTTCGCCGCTTCGGAGCGAGCGGAACATGTGTCGCTCCAGCAGATAGTTTTCGGCCCTCTTACGGGCCTTGGTGACAGCCGCCGATTTGCGACCTGCCCGCTCGTATTCGAGGAGCCCTTCGAGCACGCAGATGGTGGTGTGAAATGAAGAGCGCCGGCTGGGAGGGCGTTTCGGCGACAAAAACGGCCATGCTTCGCAGTTCCAGCCGCCATCTTCGAGCTGCTCGCCCAGAAGCTGATGGGCCAGAGCGTCGTTCGGCTCCTTGAAATACGCGCCGATGCCGAGGATTCTGCCGTTGATACAAGGCTCGGTTTCGCCGTGGAGGAAGGGCCGGTTGTTGAGGTGATGAAACACGAGGCGCTGGTCAACGCGGTCGATCATTTTGCGAGCCTGCTTGCTGGCGGGGTCGAGGCCGAGGTCCTTCAGGACGACGAGACTGAAGAGGGTAATCATGTCCCACTTGGGTCCGCTGGCCCAGCTGCCATCAGGAGATTGGCGGGCGAGGAGTTGGGCTCCCCAGCCTTCGGTTGCGACGCGGGAGCGCTCGGCTGCAATCGCGCTGGGGCCTTCATCAGTGAGGTCCCTCATCACCTGCCAACGGATGGCAGGGTCAGAATCGAGAAGCCATTTATAACGTCTGATATTCGCGTTCATCTGTGTTCATAGGCGGCCATGAACTTCACACTCCAAACTGCCGCAAATGATGGTCGCAGTGCAAATACCCCCACCGCATCCAATCCGACCCGCTCATCTTGCCGAAGATCGGATGATCCAGCCCGGAGCTTTCCCGAACGAAGCGCTCCATCACGGCGATCAGTTTCTTTCGGTCTCTCTCGAACTCCTCCGGAGGAGTCCCGCCGACACCCTGCTCCATTTCCGGCCTCGTCGCGATGTTTCTCGGCCACTTCATCGGTACCCGCAACGCAAAAAATTTGAAAACAGCGCGCGGCATCGGCACAGGAGCCTTACTCGCCCGCATTTCGCCGAGCGGCAGTAGGAACGAATCGCTCAAATGGCAGATCATTTGATTGCTGGTCATCTTGCCCCAGCGCCTCGGCGAATCGGGCTGCAGCGCAGCGAGTCTCTCGAGAACTTCCTGTTTGTCCGCCGCGCTCGAAAGCGTCTTCAAAGGGATTTATTCCTCTTGGCGCGAATTGCCGTCCTCAGCAAGACAATCGTGACCGCGCCCACCACCGCGCCAGCCGGCAGAGCCGTCCACCAGTGGACTCCCCGGATGGCCGAGCCTCGCACCAGCCGAGCCAGCGCCACCGTCGCAATCACTCCTCCGGTCACGCCCAGCAGAATCCGCCCCGACAGCCCCGCATAAATCAGGAGCACGCCCACCGCCAGCGCCAGCAATGCCACATCCGGGTTGCCAATCACGTCTTCAGAATATAGCTTGATATGGGGCGGACGCGCTCGTCCGTGCCGGACCCAGGTCCAAGATTGCTGGCGCACTACACTAGAAAGTAAGTGTCCTATCGCAAGATCCTGGTGCGCGCCACCAACTGGGTGGGCGACGCGGTCATGTCCATCCCCGCTCTGCGCGCGCTCCACGAAAAGTTCCCGGAGGCGGAGATCTCCATCCTCGCCAAACCCTGGGTGGCCGATCTCTACGGCCGAGAACCGTTCTGCCATCGCGTGATTCCCTACACGCCATCGAGTCTCGCCGAAAAATGGCGCACGGGGCGGGCCCTCCAGTCCGAACGTTTCGACGCTGCCATCCTACTCCAGAACGCCTTCGAAGCCGCCCTCGTCGCCTACGCCGCGCGCATCCCCGAGCGCATCGGCTACGCGCGCGACGGCCGAAGCCTGCTGCTCACCCGCGCGATTCCCGTCCCCAAGCGCGGCGAGATCCCTCGGCACGAACGTTATTACTACCTGGAGTTGCTCCGCCGCGCCGGAATTCTGTCCGAACTTCCGGCCTGTGAAATGATCCGGCTCGATGGCGCACCATCCGCGCGCGAAGCCGGGCTCGACCAGTTTCGCAAGCTCGGCATGGGTGGAACAATCGTCGGCGTCAGCCCCGGAGCGGCCTATGGAACCGCCAAGCAGTGGCTGCCCGACCGCTTCGCCTCCGCCGCCACTCGCGTCGCTCTCCAGATCGGCGGGCAGATCGCCATCTTCGGCTCGCAATCGGAGCGCGAACTTTGCAACTCCGTCGCCCAGGCTTGCACCGCTCCTGCGCGAAATTTCGCCGGCGAAACGACGCTCAAGCAGTTCATCGACATGGCCGCGGCATGCCGGGTCTATCTGACCAACGATTCCGGAGCCATGCACATCGCCTCCGCGCTCGGCGTGCCGACGGTGACGGTGTTCGGCGCCACCGACGACGTCGGCACCGGACCAACCGGGCCGCTGGCGCGCGTCGTGCGCGAGCCGGTGGAGTGCAGCCCCTGTCTGAAGCGCGAGTGCCCCATCGACCATCGCTGCATGACCCGCGTCGAGGCCAATCGAGTAGCGCAGGTCGCCCTGGACCTGTTGAAATAGAAAGTTGGACACAAGAGAAAAGATCATCGATGCCGCCCGCGCCGCTAAAATCGCCTCCACCGGCGCGACCGTCGTCAGCGGATACTTTGACCCGATGCTCGCCTCACACGCCGAGCGCCTCGCCTCGCTCAAAGAGGATGGAAGGAAGCTGCTGGTGCTGATCGCCACGCCCGACGACGCTATCCTCCCCGCCGCCGCGCGAGCCGAGCTCGTCGCCGGACTGCGCGTCGTCGATTATGTGGCCGTCGCCGGCGGCTTGACGGCGCAGGTCCATCTGGAACAGGAGGACGCCGCACGATATGAGGCGCTTGTGAAGCACGTCCGCGCCCGGCAATCATGCAAATCTTAGTGGTTAGGCTCAGTTCGATGGGCGACGTGATCCACGCGCTACCCGCCGTGGCCAGCCTGAAGCATGGGTTCCCGCATAGCCGCGTCACCTGGGTGATTCGCCGGCGTTGGATCCCTCTGCTCGAAAATAATCCCTTCGTCGACGAGGTGATCCCCTTTGAGCGGTCGCTCGGCGGCATTCTCGCGACGCGCCGCCAGCTTCGCGAGCGCCGTTTCGATCTCGCCGTCGACTTTCAGGGGCTGATGCAGTCGGCGTTAATTGCCGCCTCTGCGCGTCCCGGCCGAATCGTGGGATTTCATCGTTCCCAGGTTCGCGAGAAAGCCGCCGCACTGTTTTACTCGCTTTGCGTGGAGGCGCGTTCGGCGCACGTGGTCGACCGCAATCTGGAACTGGCCGCGGCTGCCGGAGCCTCCAGCCTGCTCCACACATTTTCTCTCCCCGAAGGATCGCCTGAAGGCTCGCTGCCCGTGGGAAAATTCGTTTTAGCGAGCCCACTCGCCGGTTGGGGATCGAAGCAATGGCCGGCTGAGTTTTACGAACAGCTCGCCAAGGGGTTGGACGTGCCCCTGGTGGTCAACGGCCCGCCGGAAGCAGCGGAAACACTCAAGAAAATTCGCGGCGCTCACGTGCACCTCTCCGGAATCTCGGGCTTGATTCACGCGACCCGGAAAGCGCAGGCCGTCATCGGCGTCGATAGCGGACCTCTGCATCTGGCCGCCGCGCTCTCCAAACCTGGCGTCGCGATTTTCGGCCCCACCGACCCGGCGCGCAACGGCCCCTACGGCGGGACCATTCGCGTGTTGCGCAACTCCGGCGCTTCGACCACCTACAAGCGAGCCGAGGAAACCCACGATAGCATGCGCGCCATCTCTCCGGAACAAGTGATCGAGGCGCTGCCCGCGTGAGTTTTCCCAAACCTTACGCCGACGCCGTGGCGAAACTGCGGGTCCCCTGCGGATTCGTCCTAGTCGCGGCATTTCTCTGGCTCTCCACGCCGACGCTCGGCTCCCTCGCCTGGGGATTTCCCGTTTCGACCCTTGGACTCGCGTTGCGCGCCTGGGCCGCAGGGCATCTCGAAAAAAATACCACGCTGGCCGATGGTGGGCCTTACGCCTATGTTCGCAACCCTCTGTATATCGGGACTTTAATGACCGCTGCGGGCCTGGTGATCGCCTCGCGGCGCTGGGAACTGGGCGTGCTCTTCGCCGCCGTATTTCTGCTGATTTACTTGCCCGTAGTCGAACTCGAGGAACAGCACCTCCGCTCGCTATTCCCCGAGTATGTCGACTACGCCCACCGCGTTCCGAAGCTTCTGCCGAACCTCCTCCGAGCCAATCTGGCGAACGATGGAAGCAGCCCGAAACGCTTTCGGTGGTCTATTTACATGAGAAACCAGGAGTATCAAGCGCTCTTGGGCTTCCTGGTGGGCGCCACCGTTCTTGCATGGAAAGCCCTTCACTTTAGGTAAGGCGTAAAACGGGCGCTTACTTTGCCTTAAAATCGTTAAAATGCATCACGGCGTTGAAAATCATATTGAACTCGCCGAAATTCTGCCACCGGTAGATGGGATTGGTGGCGAACATCAGCACACGTCCCTGCCCTACTGGTACATCTAGAATCGCCGGACGCGTACGGATTTCGTTGGCGCCGCGCATCAGGCCGCTCAACACCGCCTGATCGCCTCCGGGGAACCGCATCAGCACCTGCGATTCGCGATCTGCGGCCGGCACGGTCAACAGAGGACCGTTCGCCCAGCGCACGGGAATCGTCTTGTCGGTGTAACCGTAGAAGATCGGATGAACCGGGCGCGTGATTTCGGCCTGCACGATCGGGCCAGGCGCGTAGAACGCCGTGCTGGTGCGCGAAGCCTCGATCTTCCGCGTGATCCCGAAATCCGCCGGGAACGAACTGGCCGTGCCGAGCGTGATCATCAGCCCTCCGTTGTCGACAAACTTCTGCAGTTCGACCACGCCTTCCAGCCCCATTCCTCCAGTGATGTCGTCGGACTCGCCGTATTCCCCCAGCGTCTTGAATTGGTCGGACTTCTTGTACTCCATCGGTTTGCCCTTGGATTCGATGTCGTACACCAGGCCCTTCGAACTGCGGCCCTGGTTCGGAATCACGATCACATCGTAGGAGCCACGCAGGTTTCCCTGCCGGATGCGCTCTTTGTAGATCAGGTCGTAGGGCACCTCAAACTTGTCGAACGCGTAGCGCACCCAGCCGACCTCCTGTGTGTTGCCCCACGTCGAAAACACAGCCAAACGAGGCAGATCCACGTCATGCATCGGAACCGCGGGCACGGCGCTTAGGGCAACCGCCTTTAATCCCAGCGGCTCGACTGCGGCCTTCAGCTTGTCGTAGGAATCGGCCGGAAAGATCAGCGATCCCGCGGGGATCTCCTGATCGCCGGATTTGAACGGCTGCTCCACCGCGCGCGCGGCCGCGTTCTTCAGGCGGTAGCGCAGCGTAATCAGATTGTTCGAGCCATTCTCAATCACGGCATAGCCGCCCGGCGAGGGTCCCGAAGCGACTGTCCCGCGAACCTCGAAACGGTCGATCAGATCCACCGGAACGTCAAGCACGGCCTTATCCATGACCTCGACGACCTTCGAATGCGTCATCAGGCCCATGGTCCAGCCCGTGTCGTCGTAGGTCGTGAGAGCCGGGTCCGGGAAATTTTGCTTTTCGAGCAGGATCTTCGCGAGGCGCCCATACGGCTGATCGCGCTTCACGATGAACGTTCCGGCCGGGAACGTCCCCTCGGCGAGCTTCACTTCGCCCTTCGCGCGGCCCACTTCGATGCCCTGCATACGCAGCGTATTGACGACGAACGCCACGCGCGTCTGATCCGGGCCCATTGGAATCACATAGCCGTGCAGATCTTCCTTCTTGCCAGCTTCGATCGAATTGCGGCTCTTCTTGTAAAAATTCTCGAGGATGATCTGCGGGAACGCGGCCGTCAACTGAAGCGCGCTGAGTACGCCTGTCTCACTGTAGTTCGTGTTGTTGCGCATCGACCAATCGACCTCCGCGTACGGAGGAAACGGCCGGTACCACTGCCGCGACGTCATGCCGCCTCCGCGCCCGCCTCCACCAGCGCCGCCGCGGCCGCCGCCATCCGGCCCATTGATCCGGCGATGCATTGTATTCGCGCCGCCGTTGCCGAAAATTTCGTACATGCGCAGCATGCCGTTATGATTTGACGACATAAAGCCCAGGTATCCGGGCGACCACATATCGACAAATGCGTGTGTCCAGACGCCCGGCATGCCGTACTTGATCATCTGTTCCATCTCGAAGTTCGAGAACCACGGCAGCTCGCCGTACAGAATCGGATCGAGCGTGGGATTCTGCGGATCCTGTCCGCTGAACGTATACATGAACGGTTCCGACTCGTGCAGCTCGTGCATAATCGGCGGGTGCCATTGCAAATACCAGCTCAGCAGCCGCTGCGAACTCAACTGCGAATAGTTGATGTCGCGGTTGTTGTCGTGATAAATGTACTTGCCCCAGTACGGAGGCGCGCCCATGCTGTCGTTTTCGCCCGTCTCGTTGATTTTGTACTTGTAATACCAGTCGACGTAGCGGTCGCGCCCGTCGGGCTCGGCCGCAGGCGTCACCGAAACGATCACCTTATCGCGAATGGTCTTGATGAGCGGCGTATCTTCCGTCGCGAGGCGATACACCAACTCCATCAGCATCTCCGGCGGACCGGTTTCGGCGCTGTGCAAGCCGCCCATCACGTGATAAATCGGCTTCGCCTTGGCGATGATCGCGTTTGCGTCAGCTTCGCTCAACTTGCGCGGATCGGCGAGCTGGCCCAGGTACTGGCGGTAGGTTTCCAGATTCTGGATCGAATCTTCCGACCCGACAAACACCACCACGCATTCCCGTCCCTCATCCGTCTTGCCGATGTCGAGCACCTTCACCCGCGGCGATTTCGCAGCCAGCGCGCGATAGTAACGCACCAGGTCGGAGTAATACGTCAGCTTCTTCGGAGCCCCGGCATAGTAGCCCAGCACGTCCTTGGGCGAAGGCACGCCGGCGACCTTCGGCAAATGGTCCACCAGAGGGCTCATGAACTCAGGTTTTGTGGTCCATTCCTTGACGGTCCTGGCGAATTCCTCGTCCATCGTCTGGGCCCGGACAAGGCTAAGCGAGCAGACGGCAAGAGTGGAGAGCAGCAAGCGCATAAGTGGCTATGATAAACGATCCGGTGCTACTTGCGCGAGAAATGTGGTATTCGATGAATATGAGTGATCGGCCCGCCAGCAGGCAGGATCTCGCCGACGCCGTTCGGCACACGGACGAGAAACTTCAGCAGACGACCGAGAAGCTAACCGAAGCCATTCGCGACTCCCAAACCGAGGTGCTCACAGCATTCTATAACTGGGCCAGAGACCGGTGGAAACCAAACTGCGCCATGTGGACGAACTGGAACGGAAGAAACTCCCTCCCACTCACTGACGGCAGCTAAATCAGCACCTTCTCCACCGGCACCCCGCGCTTGCAGAGATCGCACGATGCCGCGTCCTTGTAATACGCGGCATCCAACTTGGCCAGGTAATAAAACGGCAGCGGATCGAAGTTCACAGTCTTTGGATTCGGCTGATAGATCACCACCGCCAGGCCGACCACTTCTCCGCCCTGGGTTTCCACCAATTTCCTCAACTCGGCGAGCTTGTGGCCGGAGCGCAGAATATCGTCCACTAGCAGGACTTTTTCTCCAGGCTTCACGTCCATGTACTGGCGGAAGCGTTGCGGCTCGTTCACGTTTTCGCGCTCGGCCCAGTAGACCTGCTTGGCGCGCAGAGCCTCGCAGACACCGTAGGCAACAGGAAGGCCCCCGGTGGCTGGCGCGACGATCGACAGCTCCGGGATCATGGCCCGGATGTCGGAATGCGCGCGCAGCAGGCGGCTCAACGCGACGCTCAAGATCTTCGCCGCCTCGTAATAACGCATCGTCAGCGCCACTTGCAGATACTCGTCAGCGTGTAGACCATCGCTGTATTCAAAATGCCCTTCGCGCAGACCGCCGGTTCGACGGAGCATGGCGACGACTTCATCATGGGTTGGGACAAGTTGCATAGTTTTCAGTTTGACAGCTAATGAGCGCCTTTTCCGCTCAGGACCTGAGGAATCGTGCGCAGCAGGATTTTCCAATCGAGTGCGAGCGACCACTGGTCAATGTACTGCATGTCGAGCTTCATCCAGGTTTCGAAATCGACGGCATCGCGGCCGCTGACGGCCCAAAGGCACGTCAGCCCGGGGCGCATGCGCAGCCTTCTCCGCTGCCACCGCTTATATTGTTCCACTTCGTCCGGGAGCGCGGGCCGCGGCCCTACCAGCGACATGTCGCCCTTCAACACGTTCCAGAGCTGCGGCAACTCGTCGAGGGAAAACTTTCTCAACCAGCGGCCCACGCCGGTCAGCCGCGGATCATTCGGGATCTTCATGGCCAGCTTGCGTTCACTCAAGTGCTCCACATCGGCGCGCATCGCCTCCGCGTTCTCGCACATCGACCGGAATTTGTAGAACACGAACCGACGCCCGTTCAAGCCGCAGCGGGTCTGCCGGAAGATGGCCGGGCCCGGCGACGTCAGCCGGATCAGCAGCGCGATCAGCCCCATCAGGGGCAGCAGAATGATCGTCACCGCTCCGGCGACGATCAGATCGACCAGCCGCTTCACCAGCAGACGAACCTCGTCGTGAGGCGTGGCCGAAAACGTCAGCAGAGGCGATGCCCCCAGCCGCTCCAGATAAACCTGGCTGTTGACGTGGGGGAAAAAATCGACGGCGACGCGAGTCTTCACGCCCTCTTCGTCGCACAGCAGAAAGATTTCTTCCAGTTCGGCCAGCCGGCGGCTGTCCACCGCGAAAATAATCTCGTCGATGACGTGCTCGCGCAGCAGATCGGGAAGTTTGGAAAGAGGGCGCACCGTATAGGGACGCGACAGCTCAACCGTATCCACCGGGCTGTCGTCGTCCAGGAAGCCCGAAAGCTGCACGCCGTAATCGCGCGCGTCTTCAATCTGCCGGCCGAGCCTGAGCGCGGCATCTCCCAGGCCCACCACCATCACGTAATGCGCCGAACCGAATTCCCGCAGCACGGCGCGCACAACGCCTCCGGCGTTCATGCGGAACAGGCAGAGCAGCATCCATGCGAATGCCGCGAACAGGCCGACGAACGAACGGCTGAGGTCCAGCCGCAGCAGATACTCGATCAGGATGATGGATGCGGCTCCCACCAGGCACTGCCGGAACGCGTCGGCGGCAATCACGCGAGCGGTAGCCCCCTCGATGCGGTCGTATAGTTCCCACCAGAGTCCGAGCGTAACCCAGGCAAGGAGCGACCAGCCCAGCAGCAGCGCGATTACCGCGGGGGCCAGATCGAAGTGGCGTTCCAGGAGCCCCAGATGGCTACGCGTCCAATACGCCAGCCAGAACGCTAGCCCAATCAGCAGAACGTCGGCCAACCCAAACAGGATGCGAACTTTACGGTGATGTCCCCGAAACACTCATGTTCAGAATACCGGAGACCGGGCGCGGAGGCCAGTCGTAAGGCTGCCCTTAACGCGAGTTCTAAGGGGGTTCCCCTAATAACTTGAGCGGTTCGCCTTATTGTACCCACTACGGCTTGTCCTTAGTGTTAGAGGAGAGGTGCCATCACCATGAGACTGCTTGCTCCAGCTCTGATGCTCGCGATGTCCTGCTTTGCCTCCGACGAACTGGCTCCTCAGGTCAACACCGTTCTACCCAGGGTCGTAAAGCCGGGCGACACGGTGCTGGTCACCGGTGTTTCGCTCGGGGAAGACCGGGTCGAGGAACTGTATCTCAGCGATCACAAGTTCGACATGAAAGTGAAGGTCCTCGATCAGAACGCCCAGGCCATCAAGTTCCGGATTCCGCCATTCGCCAAGCCCGGCCGCATGCAGCTACTGATGCTGATGAAGCCGGAAAAAGAGGGCGACAACCCGAAGCTGCTGGAAATTCCAGCCTACCTGTTGATCGAGGATATTTCCACGACGGAAATCACCCAGGCCCAGCCCCTTCACGAAAAGGGCAAGAAGGCCACCCAGGAACCGCAAAAAGATCAGCAGAAGGATCCCCAGAAGGACCCTCTCTAATTAACGCGCGTGGCGGACGCCTGGGCCCCGGGCGAAACTCGACATGGGCGGCAGCGGCGGAGGCTCCGGGGCAGGCTCGGCCTTCTTCGGCCTCGCATCCAGGTGCTTCAGAATCATCTCCGCCTTGGCCCTCTGGAACTTGGGCGTTCCTGGGGTGACACCGGTGAGCGCCACCATTTCGTCAGAGACTTCCTGCGATAGCGGCAAGTACTTTTCGAAATAGTTCTTAATGCGATCCTGCACCAGACGCTGCGCCGAGTAGACCAGGAGAAACAGCACCTGCTCCCCTGGAGCCTTGATGAGCACCTGGTAGAGCTGCGAGGGCTTCTTGAGCTTATCGGCCTTCAATTCCTTCTCCAACTTCTTGGCCGCGCCCTCCAGCTTTTGCCAGGCCGTCACTTCCGCCCGGCCGAGCGCCGCATTCTTGATGAGCGCCGTGCGATCCTTGGCGTTCAGATTTTCCAGCAAGACGCTGAGGAAGAGGGGAAGGGTGTGCATCTTCACCTCGCCGCCGAACGGCACCATCTGGCGGGCCTTCTGCAGCTTTGCGAACGTCGCCAGATTCAGCTTGGAGCCGGTGAGCGACGGCGAAAACAGCGTGGTGAGTTTCTCTTCTTCGAGCACCCGCATCAGATCGGCGGACAATGGCTCCGCCGCCATGTGATGCAACTCCGCGCCGAGCGCCTGGGGCGTGATGCGCGACAGCATCTCCGCTCCGCGTGCGTTTTCGTACTGCAGCCGCGTTCGCTCGTCGATGGCGTAACCGAGCCGCACCTTGAACCGGATCAGCCGGAGCATCCGGATGGGATCGTCGTAGAAGGAATAATTATGGATCGTCCGCAGTTCCTTGCGCTCGATGTCCCCGACGCCGTTTGTTGGATCGATAGGCAGCCCCATGGACGCTTTATTGAGCGAAAGCGCGATGGCGTTTACCGTGAAATCGCGGCAACGCAGGTCCTCATGGATGGTGGCCGGAGCAACCTGCGGGCGCGCGCCGGACTTGACGAATCTCTCGGTGTGGGCCATCCCCAATTCCGCCGGCACGCCGCCCGGAAAAACCATCTCCGCGCTCTTGCGCAGTTCATCGGTGGAGACCACCTTCGCGCCGAATTTCTTCACCAGATCCCTCGATAATTTCAGCGCGTTGCCTTCCACGGTGAAATCGAGATCGCGCACCGGAAAGCCCCCCAGCATGTCACGCATCGCGCCGCCGGTGAGAAAAAGATTGACGCCAGCCGCCGCCGCGACCTCCTGCATCTGGCCCACCACGCGGAACTGGTCCGTGCTCAGGTGGCTCTCCAGCTTGAACATGTAATCGCTCATTCGTACCGCCTTCCGACTGCCGCCGCACTACGCCATCCTCCGAAATGGAAAAAGCGTCAAGCGCGCGGGTGATGTTGATCGACGATCTCGCGCAAGCGGCGCCGAGCCACATGCGTGTAGACCTGCGTGGTGGAGATATCGGCGTGGCCGAGCATGATCTGCACACTGCGCAGATCCGCCCCGCCTTCCACCAGATGCGTGGCGAAACTGTGCCGCACGACGTGCGGCGTCAGATCGCGGAAAATCCCCGCCTTCCGGCCATATCCGCCGAGAAGCTTCCAGAATCCCTGCCGGGTCATCGCCGATCCCCGCGCGGTCACGAACAGGAACCGGCTGGCGCGGCCCTTCAGGAGTTCCGGCCGCCCCCGTTCGAGATACAGCGCGACTGCTTCCCCCGCCGACTGTCCGAACGGCACCAGGCGCTGCTTATTGCCCTTCCCGGTGACGCGCAGCACTCCCGAGTCCCGTTCCACCTGGCTAAGTTCCAGGCGGCACAGTTCGCTCACGCGAAGACCCGTGGCGTACAGAAGCTCGAGCATGGCCCGGTCCCGCAGCCCGACCGGCTTAGCCGGGTCCGGAGCCGCCAGCAGCCGGTCGATCTCCTCCCGATTCAGATACTTCGGGAGCGTCGACCACTGCCGCGGAGGGGTCAGGAATTCGCTAGGGTCTTTCTGGACCTCGCCTTCTCGGACCAGAAAGCTATAAAAGTTGCGCAAAGTGGTGATATGCCGGGCGATCGACCGCGCTGACAACCCTGCGCCGTATAAAGAATCGACGTAGCGCCCCAGGTCCTCCGCCGTGGCGCCCTCCGGAGAGACTTGTTTGTTAAACCTCTGTAAATCAATTAGATAAGAACCAAGCGAGTTCGTCGACAGGCCCTTTTCGACACGGCAGAAATCGAGAAACGACTTAACGTGCCCCGAAAGGGGTTCTTTAGGCGGCATCGCCTGCATTGAGCTAATGATACAATACTTGCGAAATTGTTTGAAAGGAAATCCTCTCACTTAGGGCACTTAAGTGGCTCAATCGACCAACAAAAAGGTGCTTTTGGCTCGCTTTGACCGCGAGCCGGTGGAAGGATTCGTCCAGGCGACCTCCGCTTTCGATAACGAAGCGGTCGAAGTTCTGACCCCCTCGGGCAATCTCCTGCGAGTCCCCATCTCGGAGACGAAAGCTATTTGTTTTGTGAGGGATTTCGAGTCCGGGGCGATCTGGCCCCCGGCCCAGCGGACCTTCCTCACGCGCCCCAAGACCCCGGGGATTTGGGTGCGCCTGCTGTTCCGCGACGGCGATTCCCTGGAAGGGATCCTGTCCGGCAACCTGATGTTGCTCGAGTCCACGGGCTTCAACATCGTTCCTCCCGACCCGACCTTCCAGAATCAACGCATCTTTGTCCCCCGGGCCGCGCTGCTCGAGGTCCAAGTGCTGGGAGTGGTCGGAAGTGGGGTGCGGCGCCGGTCCAAGAAGCCAGCGGAGGAATCGCAATTGGAGATGTTCGGCGAAGGGACTTAACTGGCCACGCGCATGGTCAGATCCCGTCCGGCGAGATCCGTCCACCTGTTTTCCATGGTGTTCTGAACGAAGGTCAGCCGATCCACCACAAAGCTATGGGCGTGGGGGAACTCCCGCCAGCGCTTTTGTGCCAGGGTGGCAAGCGCCTCCACCTGCTCCGGCAGCAAATCCTGAGCGAGCGTCACATGCGGATGATACTCGAAAGGCTCGACAAACCGGAGCGGCCCGCGATTCAGAGCCTCGTGCATCTGCCTCAGATGACGGTAGCCCGCGCCAATGGAAATGTAGATGACGCTGGTGCTCGTAAACACCTCAACGCTATTCAACTCAACCCGAAACGGAGGGAAATCGTCGAGGAAGTCCTGCAAGTCGTGCCAGGCCTTGTCCGGCAGGCCGGCGGCCAGCGGCCGCGGAGGCAGAACCGTAACATGGCTCCTGGCCTGACACCGCGGAACGAGTTCGCAGCGCAGGGAATCGAGAAACCCGCCTAACGGCTCAGGCAAGTAAGAAATCAGGGCAAAGGAATTAATTGCTGTCCCGGCCCCATCACAACCATGCATTTTCTTCCTTCATTATAACGTGGCTGGTCCTTGCGGCGTCTTCCCGAGAAGGCGCTTTGGTACCGGCTGCAAGTCCTATGCCGAGGCGGCCACCGCTTCCGGTTGAGGCGTTGCCATCTCCGGCCTAGCCTCCGGCAGGACCCACCGGGCGTCTTCAATGCCGACAAACTTAAAGATTTTCAGGGAGCCATCCTCGCACTCCAGAAGATCTCCCACCTGAATCGGACGCCGCGCCTCGCGCAGCGCGAAGAAGGCCGCGTACGGCGATGAGGCTTCCACGATGTCGTCTTGCTGATCGGGGCCGGGTGATTCGTAGTCGCGAGGCTTCACACCGGCCATCCCGGCGAGGTGCGGCGCGAAGCGGAAGTTCTGGCGAAGATGATCTTTCAGACGGTGAATCCGGAAAGAGGGCATAGTCGCCTCTTATTATCGCCAAAAACAATTTGGAATGGAAATGTTTTTTGCCGCTTCCTCGCCGAGCGCGATCCACCGCTCGACATTCTCCTGCTTCCAGGCCAGGGCATCCCGCACGGAGCCGAGTGCGCCTTCCGGCTGAATCGTCACCAGTTCCACGTCCTTGGGAAGCGGAGGATGGTATCCGAAGGCCTTACGGAATCCGCGGACGAACGGCTTCAACACAACGGAGGGAATTTCGGGCAGGGCGTGCACGGCGATGATTTCAGTGGCCCCCATGGCGACCGCGGCCCAGACTGGCAGCGGATTGAGCAGCCCCCCGTCGGAATACCACCGCCCGCCGATGCGCCGCTGCGGAATCAGCCCCGGGATCGCGCAGGAAGCCGCCAGATGCTTCCAGGTCACGTCCGGGCCATGAACCATTCTGGGCTTCATCGCGGCCAGATCGGTGAGCGTCAGCGCATACTCCATGCGCAGCGGGTAGCGCTCCATCAGGGTGCGAATCGTATCAGGCAGCCGCCGGAACCGTCCTACTTGCGGCTGCATCCAGAACTCGCATAGCTCGGCGGCGGACGCGCCTCCGGCAATGGCGTACCCGTTCAGGGATCCGACGGATGCCCCCACGATGACATCCGGACGGCCGGGAAGACGAGCCTCCAGCGCGCGCCATGCGCCGGCTTGCCAGGCTCCAAAGACTCCTCCGCCGGAAAAAACAATCGCTCGTCTCATCGGTGTTTGCCCGGAAGTCTCATACAATAGAAATGTAACGCGAAATGGAATTTGATCCGGCTCAGTATGGACCTGACGTGGCTCGTATTCTGGCACTGGACGGCAATGGCGAACGCCTGATGCCGCTCGCCTTCACGGGATGCTCCAGCGATGAGGCCCGCCGGCTCCTAAAGACGTTTAAGCCGGCCGACTTGTTCCCGCATCAGGAAGAACCCGAGGCTCCGATGGCTGGCCTTTGGCTCTATTTTTCATGCTTCGAGGAGGCGCACCAGTTGGCGCAAGACTGCGAGACCCAGGAAGGCGAACTCTGGCACGCCATCCTTCACCGCCAGGAACCGGACCCCGGCAACGCCGCCTACTGGTTCCGGAAAGCGGGCCCGCATCCGACATTTCCCATTTTGGCGCGGGAGGCGGTGAAGATCCTCCACAAGATTCCCGAAGCCGAGTTTCGCACCGGCCGCTGGGATCCCTTCGCCTTCATTCAATTCTGCGACCGCGCCCGCATCCAGCCCGGCTCCATTCAAATGCAGGCGGCGATGGAAATTCAGCGCGCCGAGTGGCAGATTCTATTCGATTACTGTGCGAGGCTCACCAAATGAGACTCCGTGTCGTCCTGCTGCTTCTGGCGACCGCCGCGCTCGGCGGGCTCATTTGGGCATTGGTCCATTGGAAGCGCCAGCCCCCGGAAATTCCCTTCGCGAAAGTCGCGCGGGAAACCATCGTCAGCTCTGTCTCCACCAACGGCAAGGTGGAGCCCATTGAATGGGCGACGGCGCGCGCGGAGCGCGCTGGTCCCGTGGGCGCGATCCTCATCGAACGCGGCAGGACCGTGCAGCAAGACGCGCCGCTGGTGGAGATCGACGCCTCCGACGCGAAAGCGGACCTGGCCTCCGCTCAATCGCGCATGGAACAGGCTCGCGCCGAACTCGCCGTCTTCGACAAAGGCGGACGCGCGACGGATCTGGCCGACATCTCCAGCGGCATCGAAAAGGCCAAGCTCGAACTGGAAACGGCGCAAAAAGATTGCGATGTCCTGACGCGCCTCCAGGCAAAGGACGCCGCCACGCGCCAGGAAGTCGCGCTGGCAAGACAGCGCATCGACGCCGCGCAGGCCCAAATCCATTCTCTTGAACAGAAGCGCTCCGCGCTGGTGGCCGCTCCCGATCGCTCCGCGGCCATGGCTCGCCTTCACGACGCCGAAGCCGCGGCGAGGCTTGCTGAACAACGCCTCAAGCAAAGCGTGGTGCGCGCGCCGGTCGCCGGCGTGGTCTATCAATTCGATCTAAAACGCGGAGCATATCTGAACCCGGGCGATCCGGTGGCGTCCATCGGCGAATTGGAGCGAGTCAGAGTGAACGTCTACGTCGACGAGCCGGACCTGGGGCGCGTCACCCGCGGCCTGCCCGTTTCCATCACCTGGGATGCGCTGCCCGGGCGTTCCTGGACCGGCGTGGTGGATAAGACGCCCACCCAGGTGGAGGCGCTCGGCACGCGGCAGGTGGGGCAAGTGGCCTGCATCATCAATAATCCGGACCGTGATCTGCTGCCCGGCACGAACGTCAATGCCGAGATCAAAGCCGAATCCGCGCAGAACGCGTTGACCATTCCCCGCGAGGCGATCCGCCGTGAGCTGGGGCAGGCAGGCGTGTTCGTTCTGAACGGCGATCGCGTCGCATGGAAGAAAATCACCATGGGCATCGGCAACACCACGCGCGCGCAGGTGGATGGGCTGAATGAGGGGGACAGCATCGCGCTGCCGACCGAAAAGCCGCTGAAGGACGGTATGCTGGTCAGGCCCGCATTCCCGTAGCTTCCGTAGGGAGGCGGTTCCGCCTGCCGTTTCATGTTAGGGCGTCAGGCGCGGCCTGTAAGCAGTTTCTCCACGTGCTTGGCCAGCACGTCGACCTCGAGATTCACACGATCCCCCGCGCGCCGCTCGCAAAAATTCGTTACCGCCCGCGTGTGCGGAATGATCGTGACGCCCAGAACATCGCCCTCAAGCGACGCGATCGTCAAACTGATCCCGTCAATCGCGACAGAACCCTTGTGTACCAGGTAACGGTCCAGTTCCGCGGGCACGCGCACCTTCAGCCACCAGTTGCCGCCGCCCAGTTCATCGAGCGCCAGCAGCTCGCCCGTTCCATCGACATGACCCTGCACGATATGACCAGATAAGCGCGTCGCAGGCGTCACCGGCCGCTCCAGATTCACCCGCGATCCAGCGCGCAGATCGCCCAGGTTCGTGCGAGCCAGCGTTTCCGGTGCCAGGTCTGCTGAAAACGAATCGGGCGTCAGGTCCAGCGCGGTGAGGCATACTCCGTTCACCGCAATGCTCGACCCTTCCTGGGCATCGGATAGCACCATCGCGCAGTTCACGCGCAGCGTCGCCCCTGTGCTGCCAGGCTTCAACGCAGCCACCGTTCCCAACTCTTCAATGATTCCCGTGAACATTACTTGACCGTTACTTTTCGAGCCGCGCCTCGACGGCGAATTCGTTCGCGGTAATCGAATGGAGCTTCACGTCGCGAAACCGGATGGCGTCCGACCGCCGCATGCGCCCAGCCCCGCCCACCACCGGCAGCGATTGCATCCCGCCCAGAATCTTCGGCGCAAAGTAAAAGAAAATCTTATCGGTCACGCCCGATTCCAGAGCCGTCCAGTTCACCTTGCTGCCCGCCTCGATCATCAGCGACAGATATTTTTCGCGCCCGAGCAGTTCCGCCACGGCGTGCAGGCTGACGCGCCCATCCGGCCCTTCCAGCATCTCCACGCGGATGCCTTTCGCTTCGAGCTTCTTGCGGCGCTCCGCCGATCCCGCCGACGTAGTCGCCACCAGCACGTCGCCCTTGGCCGATTCCACCATCTTCGATTCCACTGGCGTGCGCAGCGCGGAGTCCAGCACGATTCTCAACAGCGGGCGAGCGCGTTCCTCGCCGCTACGGTCCGTCAGGCGGCAATCGTCGGCCAGCACCGTGCCGATGCCGGTCAAAATCGCATCGGAGTGATGCCGCAGCGTCTGCACGTGCGCGCGCGCTTTTTCCGAGGTGATCCAGCCTGGTTTTAGTACAGAAGAGCCGTCCTCGGGCGCGGCTATCTTTCCGTCCAGCGTCAGCGCCGCCTTCAGCATCACCAGCGGACGCCCCGTGCGCATGAAATGCAGAAACGCCTCGTTCAATTCTGCCGATCGCGTGGCGTACTCGGGTATGAGCTCCACATCGACGCCCGCCGCGCGCAACTGCGCAAAACCTCGCCCGCGCACCAGCGGATTCGGGTCCTCCATCGGCGCGGCGACCTTGCGGATTCCCGCTGCGATGATCGCGTCCGTGCACGGAGGCGTCCTGCCTTGATGCGCATGCGGCTCCAGCGTGACGTACATCGTCGCCCCGCGAGCCTTCTCGCCCGCTTCCTCCAGCGCCAGAATCTCGGCGTGTTTCACCCCAGCGGCCGTATAAAATCCGCGCCCCACCACTTCATCGTCTTGCACGACAATCGCGCCGACGGACGGATTTGGACTCACGCGGCCCAAGCCGCGCGCCGCCAGCTCCAACGCGTCTTCCAGATACCGATGCATAAAAGTCGCGCGAAACTTGGGGACTGACTACTCTGTCCAAAGGCGCCGCTTTTGCGCCGGTGGACAGAGCGGTCTGTCCCCATGTTTCGCCCCGTTCACCGAATCAATCGAACAACGACGCCACAAATGTCTCCGGCTCAAACGGCAGCAGATCGTCCAACTGCTCCCCCACACCAACGTAGCGAATCGGCAGATTCAACTCACGCGAAATCGCCACCACGACGCCGCCCTTCGCCGTCCCGTCGAGCTTCGTCAAAATGATTCCCGTCACCGCGCTCGATTCGGTGAACTTGCGGGCCTGTTCGAGGCCATTCTGCCCCGTCGTCGCTTCGATCACCAACAGCACCTCGTGCGGAGCCTCCGGAATCACGCGCGCCGCCGTGCGCCGCATTTTTTCAAGCTCCGCCATCAGATTGACCTTGGTGTGCAATCGCCCCGCCGTATCGACGATCACGTAATCCACCTTGCGAGCCTTGGCCGCCTGCAGCGCGTCGAACAGCACCGCGCTCGGATCGGAGCCCGGCTGCTGCCGGATCAACCCCGCGCCCGTTCTCTCCGCCCATACTTCCAATTGCTCGATGGCCGCCGCGCGAAACGTATCGGCCGCGCACAACAGCACCGTGCGCCCCTCCGATTGCAGACGCCGCGTCAGCTTGCCGATCGAAGTCGTCTTCCCCGCCCCATTCACGCCCACCACCATCACCACGGCGGGAGGCTCCTTCACCAGCGGAACAGGCTTTTCATTGGCCTGCAAGATTTCGAGCAGATGCTCACGGATCAGGCTCTTCAGCTCGGCGATGTCGCCCACCTGGTGCCGGTCCACGCGCTGCCGGATGCGTTCCAGAATTTCAGCGGTGGTTTTCGTGCCGATATCGGCGGTAATCAGCGCGTATTCGAGCTCTTCGAGAACATCCGCATCGATCTCCTTGCGCCCGGCGACCGCGTCCTCAATCTTCTCCATCAAGCCCGCACGCGTCTTCTGAATCCCGGCCTTGAGGCGTTCCAGAAGACCGGGCTGAGCAGACGGAGCAGGCGTAGAACCAAAAAGAGACTTAAACATGGGGCCGAAGTTCTAGTGTAAACTGTCCCACCCAGGGACGTGGCGCGCCCACGCCCACGCGTGTGAAAAACTTCCACCTGCCCCTGGCCGAACAAACCTACGCTCACCTCAAAGCCGAGGCCGAACGCATGCAGGTCCCCGCCACCGCGCTTGCTCGCGAGGCCGTCGATGCCTGGCTCCGCCAACAGGCGCGCCAGGTCCGCAGTGACGCCATCGCCTCATACGCCGCCGAAATGGCCGGCACCTCTTCCGACCTCGACAGCGCTCTGGAAGCCGCCGCCATCGAGCACCTCCTGAAAGAAACCAAGGCACAGGAATGAAGCGAGGCGATGTCTTCCGGGCCGACCTGATCCCACGTTCGGGGTCCGAGCAAACCGGACGCCGACCCGGACTCCGGGCTGGAACTCCATCATCGTCGTTCCCGTCTCAAAGTCAACATCCCAGGCCCGGCGCGGTCCTACCGTCATCTCTCTTCCCAGCGGAGTCGCCGGCTTGCCTAACGCCAGCTTCGCCCTCTGCCACCAAGTGACCACGCTGGACCGGTCCAGACTTACACAGCGCCTGGGCAGCCTTCCGGTTGAACTCCTCCGCCAGGTCGAGAACGCAGTGAAGGCCGCGCTCGACCTCGATTAACGCCCTCCGAGAGGCTCAATTTCCCCGCGCCTCAACAAGATCGCAACTTCACCCAGTCCCGCCCGTAAACTCCACCCCCTACTATGCAGGCAAGGAGTTCATGGGCTCTTCCAGCGGAGAACGGAACCGGCCAGGTGGGGGCATACTAGTCAAAGCCTCTGCGGGCCTGCGAGCGTTGGAGGTCACGGCGGACCTTACCGACCCCTCGCCGTTGCGGGTTAAACAAACGGACTTCGCGCCAGGCGAAACAAAACTGGCTAAAGGGCGCGCCCGATAAACTCTCAAATGCTGTTAGGATCGACGAGCGGATTACGGCCCCTGGCGTCAGCCAGGGGACTCGGATGACTGGGACGGCTTACTACGATAAACGACAACCCGCGAGAGCGGGGGGACAGTAAACATGCGCACAATCCCAGTGAGGGAACCCACGAACACGGACCAAAATATCGAGTGCCCAAGCGAAGTTCCACCTGATCGCGACAGGGAAAACACGAGGATGAAGAACCATGCGGCAGTGACCGCGCAGATCGATTGAGGCGTATTCCGTCCGAGAAGCTTTTCCAATATCCACACACAGACAACTGCGCTGGTAGCGGCACCCACGAGCCAAGAAGCGGAAGCAATGCGCTCAAAGTAAGCAAGAAGGAGACCTGCGGCCAGACCTCTGGCAATAGGATTCTCCCGCAGCTTTCTTCTCCAGTCGGAGGCCATTTTCTTTACTGTAGTTCGAACCGCACCCGCCGGTCCCTATTGATCTGCGCGCTGAAGCGTTTGTCGACGCTCGACAGAGGCGCGCGCCGCACCGGACCGCCCTCTTTCGGCATCCATTCGATCTGATCGCCCACCACCTGGTAAGTCAGCGCAGCCCGGATACTATGGTCGTTGAAAGCGATCAGGTAGTAGTCCGCGTGCTGATAATACGATCCGTTAGCTGCGGTCGTCGTCGTTGTCGTGGTTGTTGCCGGAGCCGATACATATCCCTCCGCCGGAGCCGAGGTGTATTCAGCGGGGGCGGACGTGTACGCAGCCGGAGCCGGGTAGCCGTAGTAATACGGGTCGTAATAATAGGGATTGTAGTAGGGATATGAATATCCGCCCCAGTAGTACGGATAACCCCAGCCAATCCCGAAGCCCCAACCGCAGCAGCCCCAGCCGCCGTAGCCGTAGTAACCGCGGTAGCCGCCATAATATCCGCCGCGATAGCCACCATAGTATCCGCCGTGGTAGCCGCCGTAGGAGGCGCCACCGCGATAACCGCCACCGCCGCTAACACCACCGTGGAATCCGCCGCCGCCGTGCGCACCGCCACCGCCACCGCGTTGTCCAGCCATCAGGGAAAGAGAAAAAAAGGACGAAAGAATTAGAGCAGACCGGATAAGTTTCATGGTTCCGCACCTCTCTGATTGCAGATTACTCCCGATTTCCGGCCCGCGCAAGCGCCTTTACTTTTCGTGTTTATTTTTCGGGTTCGTCGTAGTTGCCGATGTTGCGTATCCAGATATTGCGATACCGAACTGGCGTGTTGTGGTCCTGCAACAACAGCGGCAGCTTCGCCGCGTGCGGCGTGTAATGGGCCAGTTGGCGGTACACCATCGGACCCAGCGCCGCCTGATGATTGTGCAGCAGCACGCCGTTTAGGAACACCGTCTCATACACCGGCTTCGCCACCTTGTCGCCCTCGAACTTCGGTGCTTCGAACACGATGTCGTAGGTCTGCCACTGGCCCGGAGGACGCGTCGCGTTCACCAGAGGAGGGTACTGTCCATACATCGCTCCGGCCTGACCGTCGGCATAAGTCAGGTTGTTATACGAGTCGAGCACCTGCACTTCATACAGGCTCATCAGGATCACGCCGCTGTTGCCGCGCGACTGGCTGGAATGCTCCACCTTCGCCGGCGTCGCCCATTCCACGTGCAACTGGCAATCGCCGAACGATTCCTTGGTCGCCAGATCGCCATGACGCGGGTCCACTTCGAAATAGCCGTCGCGCACAGGCCATGTCGGCGGAACTAATTTGCCGTCCTTACCCATCTGCATCCACTTCGACAGGTCCTTGCCGTCGAACAGAATCGTCGCATCCGATGGCGCCGCGCCTGGCGTCCCGCCCGGCGTCACAACCCTTGGATGCGGCCGGTCCGGATCGTGCACGTGCCACTTGCCGCCGGGCAGCATCGGAGTGTCTTTAAATCCAAGGTCGCCCCGCTGCGCGAATAGAGCGATCACGCACGCCGTACCCGCAAACGCCAGTTTCTTCGTCATAATGAGCTATGTTTCCCCGGAACAGGCGATTCGTGTTGACGCTCGCCGTTCTCGGAACATTGTACGCTTTCCAGCAGCCCTTCCGACAATATCCGGGCCAGGAGTACGCCACCTTCGATCTACCTCCCGACTATCGCGAGAAAACCGAATGGATCTTCGCGCGCCTGATGTATCCCCCGCATCCCTATATCGGCCTGACGCGCACGCACGGACCCTGGCAAAACGGCTGGGCCGCCTGGACCAACGACTATCCTCGCGCCGACCGCCACTTCACGCCCGCCGTCCGCCGCTTGACGCGCATCCACGCCCGCAGTGTGGAGCAGCCCGTCAATCTGGACGACGGCGACGACGTCTACAATTACCCCTGGCTCTACGCCGTGCAAACCGGCAGCTTCAATCTGACGGCCGCGCAAGCCGGGAAACTACGCGATTATCTGCTGCGCGGCGGATTTCTCGTCTGCGACGATTTCTGGGGCACGCGCGAATGGGGCAACTTCGAGCAGAACATGCATGCCGTGTTTCCAGACCGTCCCATCGTCGAAATGGACGATGCCGAATCCGCCTTCCACACCGTCTATGATTTGAAGAAGACCGCCATCCCCGGCGAATGGTCCCTGCGCAGCGGCCGGCCCTATCGCAACGACGGGGTCGATCCGCATTGGCGCGCCATTTACGATGACAAAGGCCGAATGTTGGTGGCGATCTGGTTCAACATCGACAGCCGGCGACTCCTGGGAGTGGGCCGATTTTCCGCAGTATCCGGAAATCTACTCCGCCCTCGGCATCCGCATGGGCGTGAACTTCATCGTCTATTCGATGACGCACTGAAAATGAATCTCTTACTATTGGCCGCACTCGCCTTCCAACTTCCGGCCTCGGAAACTCTTTCTCCCGAGGACTCGAAAGGCTTCCACGCGGAGCTTCAAAACCTGCAGAAAATGCTCGATATTCCAGGTGATCACGCGACGGTCGTCTATGCGATCGCCCGCACGTACGCAGCGGGAGGACAGTATCAGAAAGCCATTGAATGGCTCAATAAGGCGCTGGCGCTGGACGTTGGGATCGATCCGGCGCCGGACAAGGTGTTCCAAAAACTGCGCGGCACAGCGGAATTCGAGCAGATCCGCGGCAAGGCTCGCGCCGCGACGCCTTCCATCATCCATAGCAGGATCGCATTTAGCATCGACGAGGACGATTTGTCCGCGGAAGGGATTGCCTACGACGCTCGCCGGAAGCGCTTCTATATCGGCAGCACGGCGAAACACAAGATCGTCGAATGCACGGCCGCGGGTGAATGCCGCACATTTGCCGTTGAACAGGGCTTGCACGAGGTGCTCGGCATCAAGATCAATCCGCTCGATGGCAGCCTGTGGACAGCCAGCAACGCTGAAGGCGAATCCGGCCTCCTTCACTTCGCGGTGCCTTCCGGCAAGCTGCTCAATAAGTACACGCTCGGCAAAGGCCACGTCTTTAACGATCTCGCGATCTCCGCGCAGGGCGATGTCTTCGTCACTGACACTCGCGGCAGTACCGTGTATTGGGTCTCTCACACGACCAATCGACTCGAGCTGCTTCGCGCGGATCTGCGCACCATCAACGCGAACGGCATCGCACTGTCGGAAGATGGCAAGAAGCTCTACGTTTCGGCCTTTCCCGACGGCATCACGGTGATCGACGTCGCGACTAGAGCGTCGCAGCCTATCGGGCATCCCGGGAATCTGTGCCTCGGCTCCATCGACGGGCTCTCTTTTTTCAAAGGCAGCCTGATCGCCATTCAGAACGGTGTCGTGGCGGACCGCGTCGCGCGCTTCGATCTGGCGCCGGATCAAGACTCCATCGCGAGCTTCCGGATTCTGGAACGCCGGCATCCGCAGTGGGACGGAATCACCACCGGAGCCATCGCCGACGGTTGGTATTACTTCATGGCCAACGTCGACGCAGTGTCGCACCCGACCACGATTCTCAAGCTAGAGTTGCGCAACTAGTGCTGACCAGGCTGCGGAGAAACCCGTCTGACAGCGCGTCACTTCGGTGCATACTGGCTTCCCGGCATCCACCTAGGCTTTGCCTCCGCGTTCGCCACTTGGTCCACCAGCGCCTCGAAGAACCGGTTGAACTTCGCCGCCGCTGCGAAATTCACCGGCTGATTCACGTCGTCCGAGGGCCTGTGATACCGCTCCGCGTACCATTTCCGATACGTCGCCTCCTCCGGCGAGCCGTTTTCGTAGCCGAAGATAAAAGCGACGCCGGGGATTCCGTTGCGAATGAAATTGTACTGATCGCTGCGGCGGAACAGACCCCGCTCCGGCTCCTTGTCGTCCTGAGTGCGGATGCCCAGCGGCTCGGCTACCTTGCGCACGGATTCGCCGAGCGTCGATTCCTGAAGCCCGAGTGTGGTGAGAATCTTCAGCGGAAAAATCGGGCGCAGATAGTCGAGGTTGATGTCAGCGACGATCTTCTCCTTCGGAATCGTGAAGTGCGACGTGAAATACGCCGATCCAAGCAACCCCTTTTCCTCGCCCGTGAACACGCAGAACAGCAGGCCTCGGCGCGGTGTCTTTCCCTTGTACACGTTGGCCAGTTCGATCAACTCCGCCACATACGCCGAATCGTCGAACGCGCCGTTGTAGAGTCCGTCGCCGTTCACCGGCTCACCGAATCCGTAGCCATCCAGATGCGCCGAAACGGCGACATATTCATCCGTTTGTCCAGGCAACACTGCCAAGATATTATCCGATTTCAAATCCTCCGCCTCGATCTTCACCTTCACGCGAATCGATTCCTTCAAGGGAAACGTCGGCAGCGGTTTCTTCGCCACCGCCAGTTCCAGCAACTCCGCAAAGGTGTGTCCCGAGCCCGCGAACAGCTTGTCCGCCTGCGCCGAATTGAAGCGCATCGCCACGCCCGGGCCGGCTGGACGCTCAACTCCGGCGATCGACATCACCGTCGCGTACGCCACCGGCCATCGCGCCGGCTCGATCGCTCGCGGATTGTCGATGGTCAATGCGCCCAGCGCACCCGTGTTCCGCGGACGCCCTCCGGCGATCGTCACCGCGACCTTTCCCTGAAGATCCGCGGCATCATCGCCCGCGAACACCAGCGGAGCCTCGATCGACATCGGCATCCCCACGCGAGGCGTAATCGTGACGTCGTGATAGAGCCGCAGCGGCATCACCTTATCGATTCGAATCGGAGCATCCATCTGCGCTTCCACCAGCACGATCGACGATTCGTCCTTCTTGAGGCGCACCGCGCGCAACGGAACCGTCTGGACATATCCGTTTTCGCCCGCCGGCTTCAGGCCTGCCTTTTCGAACTGCTCTACGACATATCGCTCGGCGCGCTTGTAGCCCTCGCTGCCCGTGTCGCGGCCTTCCATGTCATCGGCGGCGAGAATCTTCACGTGATTCCACCACCGCTTCGTCGCCTCATCCGACGGATCGGCCACCATCATCAGAATCGCACCCAAAACCACGAGTATTCGCATGATAAAGGTGAGTATACTTGGGGATCATGACCCGCCGCGACCTCCTCCGCGCCTCGCTCGCGCTCGCCGCCGCGCAAATCAAAGCCGCTCCGCGCTCCTGGAAGCTCGGCATTAATACCTACTGTCTTCGCTTCCAGCGCTGGAACGACCGACAACTCTTCGATTACTGCGGGAACCAGAAGCTCGACGCGATCTTCCTGCAGGACTCGCTCGACCCAGGCGTTCGCGATCCGAAGCACTGGGCCGAGGTGCACGCCTGGGCGACGGACACGGGCCTGCATCTGGAAACCGGCGGCAGTTCGATGACCGGCGCCGTCAATCCCAAGACGCCGGAGGATCGCGCCAAGACCATCGCCGAGCTGCGCATGAATATTTCACGCGCGGCCGCAATGGGATCGCCGTTTGTGCGCACTTTGGTCGCCGGCGACCGCTACCAGTTGCCCGACGGCTCGCTGGACCGAATCATCGAATCGGCCGTCGGCGTGCTGCGCGAGGTCCGTTCTCAGGCGATGGATCTGGGCGTCAAGATCGGCATTGAGAATCACAAGGAATTGCAGGCCTGGGAAACGCGCACGCTGATCGAGACGGCCGGAAAAGAGTTCGTCGGCTCTTACCTCGATACGGGCAATCCGGTGTTTGTCGCCGAAGATCCGATGACCACGCTCGAAGAGCTTGGCCCTTACGCCGTCACGTTTCATCTGCGCGATTCGGTGGTGTACGAAGAGTCCGGCGGCATTGCCGTGCAATGGGTGCCGTTGGGCGAAGGCACGATGGACTTCAAGGCGATCGTGGCGCGCGCGACGGAAATCATCGATCCGTCGGTGTACATCTATTGCAAGCCGATCACCGCGCGGCCGCCAGTGGTTCTGCCCGTTTATAACAACGAATTCTGGACGAAATATTTTCCCCGCGCCCGCTCCCGCGATTTTTCGCGATTCATCTCGCTGGCCAAGCGCGGCAAGCCGTACGATCAGCCTCATGTGATGGAAGACGTCAACGGCCAGCGAGACCGCTACATGGACGCACTGAAAGTCCAGCAACTCGACCACATGGAGCGAAGCTTGCAATACTGCCGCACGATGCTGGACCTCGGCGTCCGCTGGCGCGGCTAGTGGCCTGTCGCGGAGAGATCGTTACCGTGGCGCGCGCACTCTTGCGTGCCGTGTCGAGACTCGTCTCGACACCTGCTAATCCTCAACCGGCATCCACATGAGTGTCGATGTGGCACGCGTGGGCGCGTACGCCGCGAATCCTATACGCTACTGCGACGGGCTCACCGGATTCGATGTGCCCTTCGAATTCGTCAGCGTCACCTTGACCGACACCGCGCTCACCGACGGTGTGCTCGTTGAGAATGGCATCGTTAACGCGAACTGCGTCCCATAGGGGTTCGACTGCGCGGTGTTCGACCACCACGCCGTAAACGCCGACGTCAGAGGCACCGTGATGGTCGGCTGCGTGAAGGTCACGTTGGTGGCAGGCGCGAACGTAAAGTCTCCGCTCACCATGTCGCGGGTCGACGAGAACCCGACCACCGTCACGACGATGCCGCCGGTCGTTTGCTGGAAGCTCACGCTGCTGATGAACGGCACCCCCGCGTTATCCACGATCGTCTTCGTCGTTGTCCCCAGAGGATTTCCCGCGGAGTCCTGCATCACTGTAGTCAGCGTGATGGTTCCCGCCGTGGTTCCGGTCAGGACCGCTACGCTGCTGGCGCCGGAGAACTTGGCCGCGGTGCTGCCCGCGGGAATGGTGAACGTGACCACCCGCCCGCCCGTTGAGAACTGGATCATCGCGTCGTCAACGCCCGCCGAAGGCGTTACCGAAGGCGCGAAGGTCAGCGTCATCGTTCCGCTTATATCCAGCGGATACGCCGCGCCGATCGAGAGCGTAATGGTGAGCTGCTGCTCGAACCCGGAGGTCGGCGGAGCCCCGGTGATCGTCAACGTCGGCGGCGGCGGCGCCGCAACCACGATCGAGAACTGCTTGCTCGCGGTGTTCTTCGCGGCATCGGTCACCGTAACCGTGAACGACGACGTTCCCGCAGTGGTCGGCGTACCCGTGATCGCGCCCGACGACGCATTCAGCGTCAACCCGGCAGGCAGTACTCCACTGGTGACCGACCAAATGTACGCCGGAGTCCCTCCGCTGGCTGCGAGCGTTTGTGAGTAGGCGGTGCCGATTGTTCCTCCCGGCAGGGATGCCGTGCCGATGGTCAAGGCCGCGGTAACCACAATGCTTAGATTGGCTTGCGCCGTCGCCTGCGCCGCGTCGGCCGCCTGCACGGTGAAATTGGATGTGCCCGCCGCCGTGGGCGAGCCTGCGATCACGCCAGTAGTTGCGTTCAACGTCAGGCCCGCGGGGAGCGTTCCCGTGACGATGGACCAACTGTACGGCGGCTGGCCTCCGCTGGCCGCCAGCGTTTGCGAATATGCCACGCCGACGGTCGCGCCGGGCAGGGATGTCGTGCTCACCGTAAGGGGTGGGTTGGCGATGGTCAGGGAATATCTCATCTGCCCGATCGCGCCCGTCGCATCGGCCACTTGCGCGGTGAACGCGAACGTCCCCGCCGCGGTCGGCGTTCCACTCAGCACGCCGGACGCGGGATCGAGAGTCAAACCTCCGGGCGGATTTCCCGCCGCAACAGACCAGGTGTAGGGCGCCTGTCCTCCCGCAGCCGTCAGCGCCTGCGAGTAAGCCGTACCCACCGTTCCGCCGGGAAGCGTCGCAGGAGAAATCGTAATGCCGCCGACGACCGAGATCGATAGGTTGGCCGTCGCGGTGTTGCTCTGCGAGTCTTTCAACGTAACCGTGAGAGGGTAAGAACCCACGGTGGTGGGCGTACCGGCAATAGTGCCCTGCGCCGCATTCAGCGTCAGGCCAGGAGGAAGCATGGCTGGCGGGATGCTCCATGTGTACGGAGGCTGGCCGCCGCTCCCCGAAAGAGTTTGTGTGGGATAGACCGTCCCCACCGTGCCGTTTGGAAGCGAGGATGTGAGGATCTTCAGGGGCTGCAGGACATTCAGCGTAAAGCCCCGGACCACCTGCCCTCCGGTGCTGTCGGAGAGGGTGATGTTCAGCGTGAACTGGCCGGCTGACGTAGGCGTTCCAGAAAGGACTCCGGTCGACCCGTTGATCGTCAGGCCATCGCGCACTGTCCCCAAGGACCATAAATAAGGAGGATTCCCTCCCACCCCGTTAATGGTCGTCGCGGGATAGGCCACACCCTGAAATCCCACCGGAATGCTGGTGGTGGTAATTGCGAGAGCACCATTAATGGTGATCGACAACGCCTGATACACCGTGGTTTCCGTGTAATCGGAAACATAGAGCGTGAAGGAGAATGTCCCCGTGGCGGTGGGATCGCCTTGAATCGTATTTCCGGACAGACTAAGTCCGGGAGGCAAATTCCCCACAATGCTGAAATAGTACGGCGGTAATCCGCCGGTCGCCGACACTTGCTCGTTGTAGTATTCACCCACTGCGCCGTTCGGCAGCGAGGTGCTTGCCAGCGAAAGGGCCGGATGAATGACGATCGACAGATTCGCGGTGTACGTCGTCGTGCTGATCGCCGAGACCTGGAACGAAAATGTGCCCACCGCGGTAGGCACGCCACTGATCAATCCTGTGTCGGTCCCAATTCCCAGCCCCGGCGGCAGACTTCCTGCCGTAATCGCCCACTGGGCCTGGCAGTTACAACTCAATTGCTGATAGTACCCGATGTTGATCACTCCGTCGACTAGCGTGGTCGGCGTGATCTGCCCCAGCGCCACCGCGGCCGGGACCAGTGCGAGCAGAAGCCGCATCGTTTTCATGGCCGGCCTCCCGCGAGGGACAGAGCCGGAGGCACGATCAACACCCTGCCCGTGGCCCCATCGAACAATTTCAGTTCCGCCCGGGAGCGCTCTCGTCCCGCTCCTGTTCCGTTCAGGCGGAAGAGTGCGCCGCCCAACCCATACAAGCCTTCAGGAAAGCACCCGCAATCGTAGGTGCTGGCACCCGCGCCGCTCACTGGAATCGCCACCAGCGCGCCCGCGCGATCCGCCACCACCGCGATCTGATTATCGAAGGACAGGCCGACGGCGCGCGGCGTCAGCCCCTGCGCCGAATAATCGTACAGCACCGAGGTCCGCAGACTGCCGCCGAGATCTGTTATCGACGTGGCGCGATTGGCCCCCGCCAGCGCCAGATCGTGGCGGTTGTGGAAGAAGGCCACGGCCAGAACGCCTTGGTCGGTCTGCAGCGGGATCACCGCGTTGTCGGGACCGAAGGCGTATACGCCCGCACTCCACAGGCCCGCCGACCACTGCCCGTCATCACTCACTGCGATGGCCAGCGGAGACGCATTCAGAAACGACGCGTCAATTATGCGGATCGAAGGCGCGTCCGGCAGGCCACTGACAATCTCCAGACGATTGGACAGCGGGAACCATGCGGCAGCCGCCGAGCCTTCCGGGCTGATCGCGAGAATATCGGGATTCGCTTCGGCGCCGCCAACGGAGGCGATGCTGACGCCTGGCTTCACCACCAGAAGCCCCCCGGTGTCCGCGGCAACCGCGATCGCAAAATTCTGCCGCGGCGAAACGCTCATGCGAGCGAAGCTCCGTCCCGTGTCGATTGTACTCCCGATGGCGCCGGCGCCCGGCAATCCATACATCGGACGAATGCCGGTGCCCTCCGGGACGTACCCCAGAAACGGCCCGCCCACCTGGGCGAACGCGGCGCTGCAAAAGACGGTCGAAATCATGAAAGTGCGCATTAGTGAGGTGCTCCTACCGAGGGAGTTCCCGCCGTAATGGTAATCGTGGGCGTGGTCGACGTGGAACTACTGGACCCGCCGCCGTGCGTGGCGGCAATCGCGCCCGCTGTGGCGCCGGCCGCCGCAATACCCACGATAATCAGCACCTTTGCCGTCAGGCTCAATCCACCCGAGGCAGCGGCCCCGACTATGTTCGCCTGGGTGATGACGGCGCTGGCCGTTAATCCGTTCGCCGAGGCGGTAACGCGAATCTGCATCTTACCCGTCACCTGGTTCGGCTTGATGCCCGTCGCGGTCGCGCGTCCGGTTGCGTCCGTTGTCACCGTCAGCGTCTGGGTGCCGTTGGCGAAGGTCCCGCTCGGCCCGGAGGTCGGCAGGAAGAAGACCACAGCCGCCCCGGCGATCGGTTTGTGATTCTCATCCTCCACCTGCACCACCGGCTCGCGATTGACCCGCTGCTTGATGTTGTTCAGCGCGCCCTCGCCCTCCACGATGTTGATAATCAGTTTCGGGGCATCCTGCGGTGCCTCGCCCAGGGGGCGCGCGCCAAGCAGATTCGCGAGTGCAAGCCCGATCAGGAAGACGGGACCGCCAAGGGTTCGCTTCATTGCTCCTCCGTTTTCACAAAGTACCATTAAGTCTATGTGATTCGCAGGGGGCCCGTCAGGTCTTTATTCGTGGCGCAGAGCCTCCACCGGATCTACGCGCATTGCCCGCCGCGCCGGGATCAGGCACCCGAACGTGGCCGCCAGCAGCAGCACCATCGCCACCGATGCGAACGTGCCCGGATCGGTCGGGGATACGTCCACCAGTAGGGATTTCAGCACCCTCGTCAGCGCCATGGCCGCCGGAATGCCGATGGCGAGGCCAATAGCCATCTGCCGCAGGCCCTGTCGAAGCACCAGGCGCAGAACGGTGCCGTCCGACGCGCCGAGGGCCATCCGCACGCCGATTTCCTGCGTCCGCTGGCTGACGGAGTGGGCGATCACCGCGTACAGCCCCACCGAGGCCAACAGGAGCGCGATTCCCGCGAAAATCGAGAACAAAACGCCAAAGACGCGATAAGGCCAGTTGACCTGCTCCAGATGTTCGTCCATGGTTATCAAGCTGAACACCGGTAGCCCCTCGTCGAGCGCCTGCACCTGGCGCCGGAACGTCTCTTTCAAACCGGTTGGAGGGACTCTAGTTCGTGCAACCACGCTCATGCTGGAGTTGACCTGCTGGCGAAACGGCAAGTAAATCACCGGACTGGGTTTGCTTCTGGATTCTCTCTGCTGTGCCACATTCGCGGTCATGCCCACGACGATGAGCCACGGGCCCGGAACATCTTTTTCATAAATCCTGAGCCGCCTGCCGAGGACGTTCTCCCCGTGCAGGAATTCCCGCGCAAACTGTCTGTTCACGATGACCGCGGGCGAGGAAGCGAGACCGTCTGCAGCGTTGAACTCCCGCCCGGCAAGCATCGGAGCGCCAAGAGTGCGGAAATAGTCGGGGGATGTCACTATTGCCTTCACCTCCGGCCGCCGCGCATCCGCCCGAGGCTCGCCATCGACCTCGTACGGAACATTCCACCAGCCGCTCAGCGGAAGGTCGGTGACGAACGCCGACACCTCGACGCCCGGCGTGGCATCCAGCTGCGCTTTCAGCCGGTCGAAAAACACGATCTGCTGCTCATTCTTGGCGTATTTGACGGGCGGCAGATCGATGTGCATCGTCAGAATGTTGGTGGTCTGGATGCCGAGGTCGCTTCGATAGGCATGCAGAATACTGCGAATCATCAGCCCTGCGCCGGACATCAGGATCACCGCCAGCGCCATTTCCGTCACCACCAGAAGCCCGGACAGGTACTTCCCGCGTCCGGCCCCGCTTGATCCGCGGCCGCCGTCCTTCAATGCGGTATTAATATCGAGTTTCGACAAGCGCAGCGCGGGCGCAAGGCCGAAGATCAGTCCCGTGCCGATGGTGATCGCCGCCAGATATAGGAACGCGCGTGCATCCATGGAAAAATCAAGCGCAGCAGGCTTTCCCGTCGGGATCACCGCCGCGTCGAAGGTGCGGATACCCCAGATCGCAAGCACCCATCCGATGCCTCCTCCGGCCGTCGACAGCATCAGGCTCTCGATGAGCAACTGCCGGATGATCCTCCACCGTCCCGCTCCCAGCGCAACGCGGATGGAAACCTCGCGCATCCGCCCTACCGCCCGCGCCAGCTGCATGTTCGCGACGTTCGCGCAGGCGATCAGCAGCACGAATCCGACCGCGCCCAGCATTGCCAGGAAGATGATCTTGATACCGCTTTCGTTGCCCGCGAAAAACTCATTGTAATCGATCACCCCGCCCACAAAATCCTTGTTCGTGACCGGATATGCCGCCGAAAGGCGCGTCATAATACCCGCAACCTCCGCGTTCGCCTGTTTCAAATTCGCGCCCGGCGCGAGATGGCCGTAAAGAGTAAACCGTCTGCGATCGCGCTTCTCGAAACTGTCATCGGGCTTGAGCGGGGTCCAGATCTCAGCGTCGCGCGGAAAATCCAGGCGAGCCGGCATCACGCCGATGATCGTGGTCGGCACCTCATCGAGTCGAACCACGCGCCCGATCACCAAAGGATCCTTGCCATAGCGGTTTTCCCAGACGCGGTAGCTTAAAATCGCCACCGCGGACGCGCCCGGTTGTTCGTCCGAAGGGAGAAAATCCCGGCCGATGATCGGTTTCTGCCCGATCAGCGGGAACGTATTCGCGGTAATCCTGTTGCCGTGGTAGCCCTCCGGCGCCGCGGTTTGATCGCTGAGATTGGCCGAATCCTGCATGCTTGCGCCAATAGCATCGAAGGATTTCAACTGCGCCTTCAGGTCGCGGTAATCGGGGAAGGATGAGCCTTGCCAGCGAGGGTCTTTTGGGTTCTTCGTGATGATGTACAGAACCTGGTCGCTATGGGCGAACGGCAGGTTCTTGAACAGCACGGCGTTGGCGAGGGAAAAAACCGTCGCGTTGACGCCGATCCCAAGCGCCAGCGCGGTCACGGCGACCGCCGTGAATCCCGGACCTTTGGCGAGAGCCCGAAGGCCGAAACGGACGTCCTCGAAGGTGCTCATGCCTTTCGAAAACGTGTTCCGTAACGATTTGTTCCCGGAATGTTACGGGCTATAAAATTACAAGTGAGGCAACCATGATCCGTCGAATCCTCTTCACCCTCATCGTATTGACGAACCTGCGCGCGCAATCCCATGAATTGGACCTCCAGCCGGGCGGAGGATGGGTGGATACGGGAATCGATTTGCAACCCGGCGACCGCGTCCACATCACCGCCACCGGCCAACTGCAATACGCCACCGCCAAGCAGGCCAACGGACCGGAAGGCCTGCCGCGCGGGTTTGCCGACCTTGTGCGCGTGATGCAAGTCAACGACGCCGGACGGGGCGCTGTGGTCGCCCGGATCGGATCGAACGCGGCGGACCGGCCATTCCTGGTCGGCGCGGAGAAGAGCGCTCAGGCCTATATCGCCGGGCGCTTATTCGTCGCCATCAACCAGCCCTCCTCCGATGACGCTACCGGCTCCTACCATCTGACGATCGAGGTCACGGCCCGCAGCGGGCCGGCTCCGGCCCCTGCCCGCGCACCGGACTTTCCTCAAAGGTTGCTCGATTCCATTCCGCTACGCGTCAGCGATCCGGCGGGCGCTCCTGGCGATCGCGTGAATTTCATCCTGATTGGATCCCAGGAGCAGGTGCAGGCCGCGCTCAAGGCGGCTGGCTGGGTGGTTGTGGACCGCTCGGTCAAGGAAACGATCCTGAAGGGATTCCTCGTTTCAGTTTCCAAGGAAGCGTATGTCACGATGCCCATGAGCGAGCTGTGGCTGTTCGGGCGCCCGCAGGATTTCGGGTATGCTCAGGCCGATCCCTTGCGCGTGGCCGCCTCGCGGCACCATTTCCGCATTTGGAAAGCGCCTTTCGAATTTGATGGCAAGCCGGTCTGGGCGGGCGCGGGCACGCACGATGTCGGCTTCGACCGCGACCGGCGCAACAACGGCATCACGCACAAGATCGACCCCGAAACGGACCACGAGCGTGATTTTATCCGCGAAAACCTGATCCAAACCGGGCTCGTTATGGCGACTTCGTACATGACCCCGACGAACCCGATCCTAAAAGCGAAGACCGCCACCGGAGACGAGTTCTCCTCCGATGGCCGCACGCTTCTGGTTTTTCTGACCCCAGCGACGAACGGCGCCGCGGCGAACCCTCGCGACAAATTCTAGTGGCGTGTCGCGGATTGCCGGCTACTTCTTTTCGGCGATCAGCCCCGTCCGCACGAGGAAACTCGTGTCCAACCGGCCCGACACGAAATCCGGATGCGCCAGGATCTTCTGGTGCAGCGGGATCGACGTATAGATCCCCTCCACCACGAACATGTCCAGCGCACGGTTCATCCGCGCCGTGGCTTCCGCCCGGTCCGCGCCGTGGGCGATCAGCTTCGCCACCAGCGAGTCGTAATACGGAGGGATCATCCCTTCGTGATAGGCCGCCGTGTCGACGCGAATCCCCGCGCCGCCCGGCAGATTGAAGCCCGTGATGCGCCCCGGCGACGGCGTGAACGTGTCCGGATGCTCGGCGTTGATGCGGCACTCGATCGCGTGGCCGCGAATCGTCACCGGCTCGCGCAGGATGCTGGTCAGCGGCTCGCCCGCCGCCACGAGAATCTGGCTCTTCACCAGGTCGACGCCAGTCACCATCTCCGTCACCGGATGCTCCACCTGGATGCGCGCGTTCACTTCGATGAAGTACAGATTGCCGCCCTGGTCCATCAGGAACTCCACCGTTCCCGCGTTTGAATAGCCGATCTTCTTCAGCGCCACCCGGAGGCTTTCGGAGATGCGCGCCCGCAGTTCCGGGCTCACCGCAACCGACGGCGCTTCCTCGATCAGCTTCTGATGCCGCCTCTGGATGGAGCACTCGCGCTCGCCGAAAATCTCGACGTTGCCGTGCTTGTCGCCCATCACCTGAAACTCGATATGACGCGGAAACTCCACCAGCTTTTCCATGTACATATCGCCACAGGAAAACGCCGCTGCGGCCTCGGCCTGCGCCTGGGCCAGCAGATTCGGCATATCGTCGGCCGACCGCACGACTCGCATCCCGCGCCCGCCTCCGCCCGCCGACGCCTTCAGCATCACCGGGTAGCCGATCTCTCCGGCGACGTCCAGCGCCTCCTCCACCGATTTCAATATCCCCTTAGAGCCCGGCAGAATCGGCACGCCCGCCTCATCCATCACGGCGCGCGCGATCTGCTTCATGCCCATGCGGCGGATCACGTCCGGCGACGGACCGATGAACGCCAACCCGCTGGTCTCGCAGACCTCGGCGAAGTCGGCGTTTTCGCTTAAAAAACCGTAGCCGGGATGCACCGCGTCGGCATTGGAAATCTCCGCCGCGCTGATCACCGAGGGGATATCCAGATAGCTGCGCGCGCTTTTGGCCGGACCGATGCAGATCGCTTCGTCGGCAAAGCGCGTGTGCAGACTGTAGCGGTCCGCCTCCGAATACACGGCCACCGTGCGGATGCCCAGGTCCTTGCAGGCGCAAATGACGCGGAGCGCGATTTCGCCCCGGTTGGCGATGAGAATTTTCTTGAACATTGTGGGCTAACGCGGACGGATGGAGAACAAGGCCTCGCCGTACTCCACCGGGCGTCCGTTTTCCACCAGCTTGGCGACGACCGTGCCCGCTGCCTCGGCTTCAATCTCGTTCATGAGCTTCATCGACTCGATGATGCACAGAACCTGCCCCGGTTCCACCGAGTCGCCCACCCGCACAAACGGAGGCGCATCGGGCGAAGGAGCGTCGTAATAGGTGCCGACGATCGGCGACTTCACCAGCATACCGTCGGCTTCGGACGGCTTCGCCGGCGCAACGGGCACCACCGGCATCACAGTGTGCGCCGGCGCCACCATGGGAGCGGCAGCGGGTGCCTGCGTGACTACATATTCCTTGTTGGCGCTGGCGCGCTTGATCCGGAGGCGATCCTCGCCCCGCTGCACTTCCAGCTCGCCAACGCCGCTCTCGTTGAAAATCTGGAGCAGCTCTTTAATTTCGTCGATAGTCATCTAAATAACGAGGAGTTCTTTCGGCGTTGGGGTCAGGATTTCGCAGCCGCGCTCCGTCACCAGCACGGTATCTTCGATTCTGATCCCGCCCAGCCCCTCGATGTAGGCTCCCGGCTCAATGGTAATCGCCATCCCCGCCTGAAGCTCCGTTTTATCCTTTCTTGCGATCCTCGGCGGCTCGTGAATCTCCAAGCCCAATCCGTGACCGGTGGAATGCACAAACGCGCGGTCCAGCCCGTAAAGCTTCAACACGTTCCGAGCCGCCGCGTCCACGGAACCGGTCGTTACCCCGGCCCTTACCGCGTTGATCGCAGCCAGTTGCGCCTCCAAGACGGCCCGGTACATCTTGAGAATCCGCTTCGGAGGCGTTCCCGCATGGGCAACCCGCGTCATATCGCTGGCGTAGCCATCCTGGCTTGCGCCCATGTCAATTAATAATAGTTCATTTTCTCCCAGCCGGTGGGTGGTCGGTTGCGCATGCGGCAGAGCCGACCGCTCGCCCGCCGCCACAATCGTCTCAAACGCCGCCTTTTCCGCGCCGAGCGCCCGCATCTGATAGTCAAGCTCGGCCGCGATCTCTACTTCCCGAACGCCCGGCTTCACGCGCCGGATGGTCTTCGCGAACGCTTGGGAATTGGTGATCACGCTGCGCCGGATCAGGTCCAATTCGGCAGCCGACTTCACCATTCGCTGCTCTTCGATGACCTTGCCGATCGGGTGCAGCCCCGCGCCCAGGCCAAGCTCGTCCTTCAGCTTGCCGTATTCTTCGTAGCGCAACCAGGAACTCTCAAAACCTATTTTTTTGAGCCGCTTACGCTTGATGAGGGTAGCCGCGCCCACCAGCAGGGCCTTCGTTTCCACATGGACCTTGCAGGAAATTTCCTGCGCGGCCGTGATGGCATAGCGTGGATCGGTGAAAAAGTGCGCGTCCCCGGCTGTCAACAAGAGCAGGCCATTAGAGCCTGCGTACCCCGTGAGATAGCGCAGGTTGGCGGGGGAAGAGATCAGGAAGCCGTCGACCTTCAGCCCGGCAAGACGCGCAGACAAGGCATGGCGGCGCTGGTCGATTTCAGTCAAGCTAATAGTTTACCAGGACGCTAATCCACGGTCCGCGCCATATATTGCGGTTGGGCCACTCACTACAATGGCCTTATGGCCGCTTACCTCAGACGTTCCATCAAGCAGTTTGTTCAAGAGGATACAGCGTCCGTTGTTGGTACCCTCCAACAAGCGTACGCTGCTGACGGCTTCGCTTCCCAATACACGCGTCAAACAGCTGCCTGGGCACAGATCATTCCGAAGCTACAGATTTCGTTTCTAGAATTGTTGGCGGCTCGACCTGCGGCGAGCGACTGGGCAGTGCTTCTAGAGTATCCGCTCTACAGGCTACGTCGACGAATAGACACCGTTATCCTGGCGGGCAGCTTGATCATTCTGGTGGAATGTAAAGTCGGTGCGGACACCTTCACGGCGGAGGACCGCCGACAGGTGGAGGAGTACGCCCTGGATCTCCGGGATTTCCACGCTGAGAGCCTCGGTCGGACCATCATTCCGGTACTCTGGAGTTCAGACGCTCCACCGCCTGGTCGGATGAACGACTTGGCCTCTTCAAATCTCCATGCTGGTGTGTGTCCGGTGCTTCAAGTTGGGTCAGAAGGCCTCCGAAGCCTCCTGACCGCCCTCCCACTCACCGCCGCGCACGACGACCTTTCTCCTGAGCGGTGGGATAGGTCACCTTATAAACCCGTTCCGAACGTCATTGAAGCAGCGACCAGCATCTTCGCTGGACATGACGTGAGGAGCTTGGCCCAGGCGGATGCGGACAACTTACGAGTAGCGGCTGCACGCCTCGTTGCTCTAATTGAGCAAGCTCGTAAAGACAAGAAGCGATTTCTGCTCCTTCTGACGGGGGTGCCGGGTTCTGGAAAGACGCTTGCAGGACTACACGTCGTCCACAGCGCCATCGCCAGTGGCGCCGAAAACAGAGGAGACATTGTTTACCTCTCCGGAAACACTCCGTTGGTCGCCGTACTTCGCGAGGCACTGGCTCGAGACGAATATTCGCGCCGACAGCGAGGAGGTGTGGCTCGCAGCCTTGGAGAGATCCGTCGAGACGTACGCGCCCGCATTCAGCACATCAATGATTTTCTGCAGGAAAGCCTCCGCGGATCTCGCGACACTCCCCCGAATGAACACGTGATTGTTTTTGACGAGGCACAGAGGGCGTGGGACGAGAAGCAGGGCCTCGAAAAATTCGAACGGACCGCCTCCGAGCCCGCGTTGCTCCTCGAATTGATGGCCCGCCACCCCGACTGGTGCGCTTGCGTCTGCTTGATTGGCGGCGGACAAGAAATCAACTCGGGAGAGGAGGGGGTTTTTGGCTGGGGCGAGGCGCTTAGGAGAATGCGTCCAGAGGATCGACGTACCTGGAATGTTTTCGCCCCGCCAGACGTTCTCCATGGGGGGCCGTCTGCCGGTGCTTTCACCCTCGGGGAAATGCCTGCTGATCTTGGGGTCAATATCGAGACCGAGCTCCAATTGACGGTTCCGCAGCGGAGCTATCGCTCTCCGAGCCTCGCTCGCTGGGTCGACTGTGTGCTGGCGGGCGACCTCGTTGGCGCTATGAATGCCGCTGAGCAACTGCACGAGTACCCAATCGTCATCACGCGTTCCCTCGCGGAGGCAAAACTCTGGCTCAAGAAACACGGACTGGGCGAGCGTCGCTATGGCCTTGCAGCAAGCTCAGGTGCCCGACGACTCCGCGCGGAGGGCCTGGGAGTTACTCTAATTGCCACGGCCGGGAATGAAATCGCACATTGGTACCTGAACCCGCCCGGTGACATCCGATCATCGTACGCGCTCGAAGTCCCTGCAAATGAGTACACATGCCAAGGCCTCGAGCTAGATTTTGTCTGCGTATGCTGGGGTGGCGATCTCTCTTGGAGCGAAGCAACTCAGGATTGGACTCTTTGGCGGCTCTCAGGGACAGCTTGGCAAAGAATTCAGGATCCGGTTGCGAGGCGGTTTCTCACAAACTCTTATCGCGTCCTTTTAACGAGAGCGCGTGAAGGCCTATGCCTCTGGGTCCCACGGGGCGATGCGACAGACTCGACTCGACTCACCGGGCCGCTCGATGCAACCGCAACGATCCTAGGGAGATGCGGCGCTAGGTCCATCGATGCTGGATAGGCCTTAACTCCAACGCCTACTCCTCCCGCAGACTCTCCGTCGGGTCCACTCCAGCCGCCCGCCTGGCGGGCATATAGCACGCCGCCGCCGCGACCAGCAGCCAGGCGAGTGACACGGAAATGTACGTCGCCGGATCCATTGGGCTGATGCCATACAGCAGCTTCGCCATCAGCCGCGCGATGGCGGCTGACAGCACCAGCCCGATGGCGATGCCCGTAAGCGTGAGCGCCAATCCCTGCCGCAGGATGAGCCGGAACACGTCGCCCGCCTGCGCGCCGACCGCGATGCGGATGCCGATCTCTCGCCGCTTCAACGTCACGTGGTAGGAGATCATCCCGTACAATCCAACTGCGGCCAGCACCATCGCCAGCGCGGCGAACGCGCCGAGCACGCTCACTTCCCAGCGCACCTGCCAATACGATTTGTCGACCCAATCGGCGAGCGTCCGCACCTGATACACGCGCGCAGCGGCGTTCGTCGCGACGATGGCTTTGCGAACCGTCTCCGCCATCGCGCCTGGATCAGACGCCGTCTCGACGAGGATCGTCTGCGTTCCGTCGGAGTTCCGCGAAAACGGACGGTACGCGTGCGGCTTGGCCGGCTCGCCCACCGAGACGAAGCGCAGATCGGTGGCGATGCCGACCACCTCCGCCGTCTCCGGCTTGCGGCAGCCGAGTTGTACCCGCTTGCCGACGGCGCTCTCGCCCGGCCAGAGCCGTTTCGCCATCGCCTGATTCACGATCACCACCGGCTGCGGTTCCACGGCGTTGAAGTTGCGTCCGGCGACGAGAGGAGTTCGCATCGCATCGAGAAAACCGGGGTCGATCGCGCTGGAAGTCGCGGCAATGGAATCGTGCTCGTGAAGCGCGGCGCATCCTGGGGCCAGGGGCGTCAACGGCAGGATGTTGGTAATGGCCGCGCTGCGGACGCCGGGCAAGGCGCGCAGTTTCTCAAGCGCCGCGTCATAGAAGGCGCGCGATGTCTCTGGCGTGAACTCCGGCGCGGAGACGTAGGTCGTCACGTACAGACGGCTCTGCACGGCGAAGCCCGGGTCGGCCGTGTGAAATTGGCCGAGGACGCGCAGAAACAGCCCCGCGGTGAGCAGCAGGACGAGCGAGAGCGAGACCTGCGCGACCAAGGACACGCGCCGCAGGCCGAATCGCGCTGTCTGTGGAGCCGAGCCCTTCAGCCCGGCCAGAACATCCACTCGGCTCGAGCGCCACGCCGGGGCCAAGCCGAAAAACAGCGTCGTAGCGATCGATAGCAGCGCGGTGAAGCCGAGCACGCGCGCGTCAGCCGACAGAGCCAGCCGCACCGATTCATACGGCCCGGACGCCAGCAAGTATTCCAGGAACCGGTTCGTCCAGTAACCCATGACGAGCCCCGCGAGGCCTCCGGCAACCGCAAGCAGCAGGCTCTCCGTCAGCAATTGCCGTAACAGCCGGACACGCCCCGCGCCGATGGCGATCCGCACGGAGATTTCGCGCCGGCGGGCTGCGCCTCTGGCCAGCAACAGGTTGCCGACGTTGACGCAGGCGATCAGCAGGATCACGCCGACGACCGTCATCAGCACGATGGCGATGGGTGCCGCATTGTGGCGGGTGTTCGAACCCGGCACGCCGCGCACCTGTTCGACCACGACCGGCTGCGGCTTCGTATCAGTCCGTGGAAGCTGGGTCGCGATGGCATTCATCTCCGCCGCCACCTGCCCCGGCGTGACGCCGGCCTTCATTCGGCCAAATATAAACACCGATGGCCGCCCGCGATCCTCCATGCGATCCGCCGTTCCCGCATATTGCTTCTTCCAACGCTCGAGCGGCACCCACAGGTCCATACTCATGGGCAGGTACGTCCCCTCGAACTCCTTCGGTGCGACGCCCACAACGGTGTACCACTGCGATTCGGACCGGACGCGTTTGCCGAGCACGCCCGGATCGCCAGCGAAAAAACGTTGCCACGCCCGATAGCTGATCACGCAGGCCTCTTCGTCCTCGCTCAGGAACCAGCGGCCGAGGAACGGACGCACGCCGACGACCTTGGGATAGTCGAGCGACACTGCCTCGGCTCCGGCGTTATTCGCCACGCCGTCAAAATCGAGGCTCGATTCCTCCGGCAGCGACGCCGCCGCGCCTTCCAGCGTCGTGGTGCGTTCGCGAAAGTCGCGGAAGTCGGGGTAGGAAATCAGCGGCCCTCCCCCGCGACTGAAGACGACCAGACGATCCGGCGCGGACACGGGCATCGGCCTTAGAAACAGGGCATTCAGGACGCTGAAGATCGACGCGTTGACGCCGATGCCGAGGCCCAGGCAAAGCACGGCGAGGAACGCAAAGCCAGGGGTCCTGGAGAATTGACGGAAGGCAAAGGTGACATCGCGCATGGGGCTTTAGACACCGCTGGGAGAATTTTGGTTCCGCCGGCGCCTGACCGCTCCCGTGGTCGCGGTTTTATTTCTTCATCTCGTCGAGGATGATCGGAGCCACCGCCTTTGCCTCGAAAACGCCGTTAAACCGCTTTCCGTTGATGTAAAACGTCGGCGTGCCCTCCACCCCCGCCACCTCGCCCTCCTGCTCCTCGGCATGAACGCGCGCGGCGTATTTATGGCTATCCAGATCGGCGCGGAAGCTGTTCAGATCGAGCCCCACGTCCGCCGCCCAACCCAGAATCCGCACGCGGTTGATGGTGCGGAAATTGGCGTACATCTTATCGTGCAACGGCCAGAATTTACCCTGCGCCTGCGCGGCCAGAGACGCTTCGGCTGCCAGAGCGGCCTGCGAATGATCCTCCAGCGGGAACTGCTTGAACACCAGCTTCACCTGCGTGGGGAATTTCTGGACTACCAGAGCCGCCTCCACCGCAGCTTTCGCGCAGTAGGGGCATTGGAAATCGGAAAACTCGACGATGGTCACCTTGGCGTTCTCCGGCCCTCTAAACGGAGCCCCGGCAATGTTCAATTTGATCGGCGGATCCAGCAGCGGCGGGGGTTCCTTCGCGTACTTATCCAGATCGGCTCGAATGGCCGCTTCCGGTTTTCCCGAGGAAGCATCGCGCACGGCAAATGAGGCCAAACGCCGGCTGACGCCGCAGGCAGGATCCTTCACCCGGCACTCAGCCACCTTCATCGCGCAGCCGCAGGCGCATGGCTCAACGCGGAGCACGTTCAGCACGGAGGTCCGCTGCGCGGGCGACAGTCCTGAAAAATCGACTCCGTTCAGCTCGGTGACTTTCTTCCAATCCACCCCCTGAGCGAGCGCGAGCAGAGCGACGGATGTGAGCAGAATGCTTCGGCGGATCATCTTTTTCATTGTCGCCTAACGCCAGCTCGGTCCGCGACACGGTCACACGCGTGGCGCGCGCACTCGTGCGTGCCGCGTCGAGACTCGTCTCGACACCTGGTGAAGGCAGGCATCGACATGAGTGTCGATGCGGCACGCGTCGGCGCGTGCGCCACGACAGGCCACTCTAGTGCGTCATCGCGTAGATGATGTAGTTGATCCCATAGCGGTAGGCGAGCGTGGTCATCTGCTCGGGATAATACGGCACGTCGGCGAACTCCCAGGCGTCGCCGATATCGGTGTTGTAGTTTACAGCGACGAACATGCGATCCTTGTCGTCGCGCAGCGCGTACCATCGCGGATTGGTTCCGGGAGGCTGCACGACTCTGCCGCTACGGAGATGCCGCGAGCCGGGAATAAACGTCCGATCCTTTTCGCGGATATCGTAGAGCACGTGCATGGAGGAATCGGTTTCTTCCAGGTCGGTAATCTCCTTGCCTGGAAATACGCGATTCATGGTCTCGGCGAAGACTTCCCACTGTTCGCGTCCGGGGCCCCAGAAATCGTCGGTCATCAGAAATCCGCCTCGCAGCAGATATTCGCGCAGACGGGCCGTTTCCTGATCGCTCAATCCCCACCAGCCTGTCTGCGTAGCGTAGATCCACGGATAGTTGAAGATCTTGTCGTCGGTCAGGCGCAAATGCCGCGGATCGCCGATATCGATGCGCGTGAGGCGCTGAATTCCGTAGGTGAAATGGTTGTCGGCGGCGGGCCAGTCGACCAGCCACCAGCCCGCTCCCGTACCGTCGCGCGAAGAATATCCCCAGCGGCGATGATACTGCGGCAGGTCGGTATATTCGAGGCGCAGGAAGTGAAATTCGGCATTGCGCACGGGCGCGAGCTGTTCGTCGTCATCGGGCGCCTGAAATCGTCCGCGCTGGGCGAAGGCGGCGAGGGCGATGAGAGAACCGCCGAGGATGAGAAAGGCTCGCTTCACAGGGATGGATCGCGCCGCTGCCCCGCCGTCTGCCGTTTATCCGAGCGCCGCTGACGCGTGATCTCCAGAACATGCTTCGCCCCTGGATTCACCAGGCGCTGCAGCTCCAAGGCCGCTGCGCCCATCGCGTCGGGATGCGCGCGCTTCGTTTGGTAATAGATCCAGCCCTTGTCCTCCATCCATCGGGCGAGGCGGTGCAGACCATACAAGCCCAGAAGCGCGGCGATGGACCAAAAGATCACTCCAGATGCTCCTGCCGAAATTTTACCGCGCTTTGGAATATCATTTAACAATGATTGCTCCGCTACTCGCGCTTTTTCTCGCTCAACAGACGCAGGGCCAGGCCCGCCCGGCCGCCGCTCCCGCGCAGACGCAACAAACGACCACGCCAACTCCCGCACCCGCTCCGGCTCCCGCTCCGCAGGCCGCCCCCGGCGGACGAGGTGGACGCGGCGGAGGCGTATCCGGACCCGGACCCGCCGTCGGCGGCGACATCGACGAAACGCCCGTGGTGACGCATCACTCCGTCACCGTCCACGGCAAGGTGCTGAACTACACGGCCACCGTGGCGCAAATGCCGCTGAAGAACGCCTCCACCGGCGAAACCGAGGCGCACATCTTCTATATGGCCTACACGCTCGACGGCCAGGGCGAGCTCACCAAGCGTCCTCTGACGTTCTGCTTCAATGGCGGACCCGGCTCGGCTTCGATGTGGGTGCATATGGGCGGCATGGGCCCGCGCAGCCCAAAGCTGATGCCCAACGGCAGCATGCCTCCACCTCCATATAAAATGATCGACAATCAGGACACCTGGCTCGACCAAACAGACTTGGTGTTTATCGACCCTGTCGGCACCGGGTACAGCCGCGCCAAGACCGTTGAGGTCGCGCGCCGCATGAACGGCGTGCAGGGCGACATCCAATCCGTGGGCGAGTTCATGCGCATGTACATCATGCGCAACAGCCGCGAACTGTCGCCGCTGTTCATCGCCGGCGAAAGCTACGGAACGTTTCGCACCGCCGGGCTCGCGGGTTATCTGGTCGAGCGAGGCATCGCCTTCAACGGCGTAATCCTGATCGGCACCACGCTGAACCTGGAAACCATCTGGAGCCGCAGCGACGACCTGGTCTACCAGCTCGAGTTCCCGACGTACGCCGCCGACGCCTGGTATCACAAGAAGGTCGCGCCGGAATATCAGAAAAAGAGTCTGCAAGCCTTCCTGAAAGACGCGGAGGCGTTCGCCATGGGCGAATACGCCGCCGCGCTCGCGAAGGGCGACGACCTGACGGGCGCGGAGCGCAAGGCCGTGATCGAGAAGTTGAGCAAGCTCAGCGGGCTCGACGCGCATTACCTCGAGGAGACGAATCTCCGCTGGGATGTCGGGCACTTCACGCGCCAGCTCTTGAGGAATGAACATGAGACCATCGGCCGCTACGACGGACGCCTGCATGGCGCGTCGGCTCTGAACACGGGAGAAACCAGCGAGTACGATCCTTCGAGTTCGCTGATCACGCCGCCGTTTGTATCGGTCTTCCAAACGTACATGCGCGACGAGTTGAATTACAAGACCGACATGTATTACTACACCAGCGGCGGCATTCAACCCTGGGATTACGGCCAGGGCAACCAGTTCGGCGACACCACCTCCATGCTGCGCAACGCCATGGTGAAGAATCCGTACATGAAGGTGATGATCGCCGCCGGATACTACGATCTGGCCACGCCTTACTACGCCGTAGAGTACACGTTTAACCACATGGGCCTGAGTCCGGAGATGCACAAGCAGATCACCTGGGACTTCTATCAATCGGGCCATATGCTGTACATCGACTCCGATTCGCACGCCAAGCTGAAGCACGACATCCAGGAGTTCATGTCCGGCTCGATGCCGAAAGGCGAGTAAGACGGGATGTGGTGCAGATTTGCAATCTGCGGCCGATTCGAAATCGGCCTGCCCAAGGTCCGACTAAAAATCGGCCCGCAGGTTCGAAACCTGCACCACACGCTCTTGCTCGCGCTGTTTCTGGTCCCCGCGAATCAGGCGTTTCAGGCGAGCCCACCGGCGGCCGATCACCTGCTCGACCCGTTCGCTCCGGGCTGGATGCTCACCGACACCAACGGCGACGGAATTGTTGATTTCATTTCGGGCAAAGTGGTGGTGCCCGCGAATCCAACGGCGGCGGAGAACGCAGCGGCCGCCAACATCGCCGCGCGGCTGGGCTTCGCCACAACGGGCTTGACGCCCCCCGTCGTCATTCCTGCGAATGCAGATCCCGGTAGCGGCCCGAGAATTTTCATCGGCGGGGCGGCGGCGGAGAAATTCGCTTCCCTACTCCAACCCGGCGAGGGCGGGGTCTTTTCGAATGGCGGAAATATCGTCATCGCCGGTACGAATGACGAAGGCTTGCTCGCCGCGGCAGAAGCACTCGCGTCGCGGTTTCCCTATGTCTGGAAGGTCCCGGGCGACAAACTGAGCGTGCTGGCCAATGCGGTAGAAGCCACGCCCGTCGGCCTGACATATTTGAAGGGCAAAACCGGCATTGCGCGCGCAATCTTCGAGGGCTCTTCAACGAAAGAAGCGCTGGCCGACGCGCTTAAGAAGTTCCCTACCGTGCATGAAATGGTTGTCTCCGGCGTGTCTGCCGGATCGGAGAAGCCGATGGCCAGCGACGCCGCGCCCACGCCCGCAGCAGGGGCAGCACCCGCTACTGATGCCGAGGCCGGTCCGCAGCGCCTCGATCTGGCGACCTTATATACCATGCGAGGCCTCTTTCGGGGCACCGCGCGCATGCCCATTCCATCGAACCTCGACGCGCAGCTATACGTTCCTGCAGGCGCGGCCGGCATCGCAATGGCGAATCTCGCAGCGCGCATGGGCCTCGAGACCACCGGGATCACCCTGCCGCTGGCGACGCCTGACCCAGGCGCCTCGGCGAAGGACATTCGCACCAAGTCGGTGATTGTTGATGGCTCCGATCTGGCCAAGGAAGCCACCAAGAAATCGCTCGAGGAGGACAAGACAGCGCGCGTGCCTCTCGCGCCCGGCGAAGGCTCGCTTCGCGTGGTTGATAAAGCGTTCGGGCGCCAGCCCGCGGTACTGATCAGCGGCCACGCATCGGCCGCGCTCGGATTGCTCTCCTCGCATCTGCCAAATCTCTGGGAGCAGGGCAAGGAATACTTGTCGCTCGAAGAAATCCGCTACGATCTGCACCGCTTCTTCTCTCTCCGCTCGTCCGCCGGCCAAGCCAGTGCGGCTCTGTACCGGCTCGACAAGTGGATGGAAGAAATCAACGGCCCGGTGCACGACGTCGAAGCCAGGGTGTTTATCGACATCGCCGACGAAGGCCTGAAGGACATTGTCCAAAAGGAAGTCAGCGGCAAGCTGAAGGCCGCCGTGAAAGTGGAAACAGGCAGCCTGCACGCCGGAACCCAGTGCTGTGAGCGCACACCCGCATTACACTACCAGGCTCCGGGATATACGTTTCATCAAGGCAAGCCGGCATTTCAGGAGGACCTGACGATTCCCTGGGAAGGCACGAGGCTCCTGAACGCCGTGAAAGCCGCGCTGCCGAAATTGAAGGGACAGGCCAGCGTAAAACTGGTCGCGCGCGTAAGCGAAGGCCCCGAGCAGCGGGCCGCGCTGGCGAAACAGATCCGCGCGATGCTCGGGAATCAGGCGTCGGTGACCGTCCTGTGCGCCTTCAAGCAGGGCTTTAGCTGGCTGATGGACGACGTCGCGCCGCAGCTCAAGAGCAAGCCCGTTGCGTCGATCAGAATCGGTTTTAAGAAGAATGAAGACCCCACTGGCATGCGCGTCATGTACTCGCCGGCCCGCTGGGTACACGAGCTATATCCCGTCGACGAGGCCCTCGCGAAGGAACTCAACATCCCTCTGGAGAAAATCACTCTCGACGAATACGAAGGCGGACCGACCTACCGCGTCCATGCCCTCGACGCGTCGGGTAAGGAGATCCTCCGCCGTGAATTCACGGTCGCCACTGCGATGCAGCCCTACAACGGCGTGTTTAAGCGGTATGAGCAAGTCGAGGTCGATACGGGCTGGCTGCGCATCGAGGCCGGTGCCAGCGTCATCACCGACCAGCGCATCAAGACCGACATCGAGGAATTCTGGGATCACTATCAGAACCAGACGCTACCCAGAATATTCAAAATCGTCATGTCGCAATCGCATGGGGAACTGCGGCCCGAGTTCGCGCCGATCTTCGACACACTTCGCATCGACATCCATATGAGCGAGCCGGACTACAACCTCGGCATCGACAAGGAGCACATCTCCTCGCTCGAAGCGCTGCAGGAAGATACGTTTTATTCCACTGAGAATTTCGCCAACATGATCGGCGACCTCGAAGCCGGCCGCGCTGTCACCTACGTCGGCCGTATTATTCCCATCGTTCATGCGCCCATAGACGGAGGAGACGACGGGAAGGACGGCCGCGTCCACATCGAGTTTTATGCGAAGCCCGCCGCAAACCCGATGGTCGAGCTCAAATGGACCGACGCCCAGGGCAAGCATCACGAGAAAAAGCGGAATTTCTACGCGCTCACCGGGGCGATGCAGCCGCGCCTCATCGAGGCTCGCGCCACCGCCGGCGGCCCGCAGTCCCTCACCTGGCTGCTGCCCGCCGACTTCAAGGACGACCAGTACAACGAATGGGTGAAGCTCGAAGGAACGGCGCAGGTCGAACGCGGCATTTTCCCGGTGGAACAGGCCAAGGGGCAAATGCACTGGCTCGAACTGATGCAGTCAAACGGGCTGTATAAGGACGAACTGGCGTATCCATACCTGCTGACCATGGCCGTCGAATTCGAACTGCCTCTGCCGCTTTCGGCAAAGATCGATAGCCCCGCGCCGCGCGAAATCGGAAGCTGGCGCGTGCTCGCGCCAGCGTTCAAGCGCCCGATGATCGCCGACTTTAGGAAGGCGAAGCCCGGACCCCTGGTCCAGTGGGATGAGCCGATTCCGCCCAGCGAAAACGCAGCCGTCCTGGCGAAATTGAGCGAAAATCCCGGCGTCAGCGCATATTGGATGGGACGCAGCTACCTCGGACAGAACCTGTGGGCCGCCGACGCGATGCTCCCTTCGCCCGCGCTGCTGAAATCCTGGGCCAAGGAAACGACGCTCAAGGCCGCTATCGTCTATAGCGGGCGCCAGCACGCCAATGAAGTGTCGAGCACCAGCCACATCCTGAAGCTCGGCGAGCAGCTCATCTCCGACGATGCCACGCGCGCGCTGCTCAAGCAAGTCAACGTCGTTCTGCATCCGATCACCAATAGCGACGGCGCGGATTTGTCGGTCCAGCTCGCCGAGATCACACCGAACAACATGCTGCATCCGGGCTATCACGGCTCGCTTGCCGCCGACGTCGTTGCGGGGCAGGCCGAAACCGATCCCGTCTATCCCGAATCGCGCACGCGGCGCCAGTTGCTTGAATCCTGGCTGCCGGACGCGTTCCTGAATCCGCACGGCTATCCGTCTCACGAATGGGTGCAGCCGTTCTCCGAATACTCGGCATGGGTCACCACGCGGCAGGGAGCCAACAACGGCCGCGCCTGGTGGATCCCGCGCGGCTGGTTCACCAGCCTCACCTATCTGCGCGACGACACGCATCTTTACAGCGAAAAGATCGCCTACGAAATTCGGGATCGCATCGTCGCGGCGCAGCGCTCCGTCCCCAGTTTGATGGAGCTGGAAAATCGCATGAACGCCCGCTACCAGCGCTTCGGCCAGCAATGGCAGCCGGAAGATATGCAGCAGCCTCTGGTCGACGGCGTCCGGATCTACATGGCCCTCAAGGGCTCAGCGGGACGGGGCGGAGGAGCAGGGGGAGGAACGGGCGGCGCCACAGGAGGCGTTTCGCCGGACGTCACCTGGGACTCCGGCTATACAGAAGCACCCGATGAAACGGCCCATGGCGATTACATGAAGCTGATGGCGTCGGCGGGGTTGGCCTTCGATCGTGTGCATCTTGAATACCTGGGCAAAGCGAAGCTGCGCATTAATCGCACCGAACGCGAGCAGGCGGGCAGGGTCACCTGGCGCGTGGAACGTCTGCGCCCCAATCTTCCCGCCGGCGAACCCGAGCCCCCGCGCGCAGCCGAACCGCGTCCATGATAACCGCATAACCGCTCCTGATGGTCGCGGCTCTTCAAACGGCCCGGTAAGGTTTCCACCCTAGCGTATCGAGGCTCTCCCTTGCCGATCATCTTATTGGATCAGTATGAGTTCCTCGCCCGAAGTGCCCAGCCCGGAAGTTAACGGGAAGTTAGCCGAACAAACCGCGCTCGCCTGCTATCTCAGCACAGTCGTCGCCATCGGCAATTGCATGGCGGAGGTATGCCCTCCCATCGGCACCGTTTATCGCGACCGGCTGCTGCGCCTGCCCCGGCGGCTTGGTTTCGAAGCCACCCCGCAGGCACTGAAACAGAGCCGCGAGGCGGTGGAAACGGACCTATTGGAATACGGCAACGCCGCCGGCACCTGGATCCAGTCCATCGCCGAAAGGGCGACGCGGATTCTCAGTCACCTTCTGGAAACCCGCGATACGCTGACGGCCGCCGCGGACCTGCAACGAGCCTTCGTGGACGATCTGGCCGAACATCTGGAAACATCGGCCCAGGTGGACGACGAGACTGAGCTGCGGCGCGCCGTTGCCCGCTGCGCGGCCGGCCTGCGGTCCTATGCCGGCAGGACCAGAGCGGAAAAGTTCTCCGTCATCGATGAATTTCAGCGGCGGGCCGAAGAAATCGAGGCCTGGCGAACCGAGGCGGCGTTTTCGGTCTTCAGCGACGCCGATTCGGGGCTGCCGAACCGCGCCGCGGCCGAGCGGCGTTTGCACACCGAAATTGCCAAGCACAAGCCCTTCTGCGTCATCCTCGTCGGATGGACCCGGGAGGATTCTTCCAGCGGGCAGACCGACACACCCGCCGTCTCCGGACAGATAGCCAAGGAACTCGGCGACCGCCTGGCGGCCACGATCCGCCCTTACGACCTGGTTTTCCGCTGGTCTCCAAACCAGTTGATCACGGTCTTTGAGGCGCCAAAGGCCAAGTTCGCCTCGCGAGCCAAGCAGATCGCCGGATGGCTGGCGCACCCTCTGGTCCCGGTGGAGATCGAGGGCGCCGTGTCCGAGATCAAGACCCAGACGCGCGTTTCGGTGATTGAAAACGAAGCCGGGGAAACGGTCGCGCAGCTTACGGAGAGAATCGAGGCGGACGCCCGGCAGGAGCTGGCCGCCCGTTAAAAGAAAAATCGGGCAGCGGGGAGATCCCCAGATGCCCGATCCTTTTCACGAAGTGATTTTTCCCTAGCGCAGGAAGTAACCGCGCGCCAGTTCCGGCTTCTTTTCGAGCGCCGACACCCAGCACTCGCGAGCCTCGTCGGCCTTGCCCAGCGTCTGGAGGACATGCCCGAGGTTCGACAGAGCTTCCGGAAACTCGGGCCGCAGTTCGAGCGCGGAGCGATATAGATCCACCGCCTTATCCGGCTGGTTCAGTTCCTGCGAGAGCAAGCCGGCGTTATAGTAAATCTCCGGCGATTTTTCGCCAGCGTCCAGAAGCGCCAGATGGTATTTCAGCGCCTTGGGATGGTCCGCCCGTTCGAGCGATGCCACGGCCAGGCCATTCAGCGCATCCACCGACTTCGGGTTGCGATCCAGCAGGCCGGTCAACACGGTCTCCGCCTGATCGTACTGGCGGCTGCGCGTGTGGGCCAGGCCGAGGTTCATTTCGGCTTCCGGCCAGTCTGGCCGCTTCTGTAGGCAGGTCTCGAACGCCGCGATGCTCCCCGGCAGGTCATTTCGCTGGAGGCGCAGATAGCCCAGACGGAACCATGCGTTCTCCAGGTCCGGATTGGTCCCGGTGAGATTCGCATAGATCGATTCGGCTTCGTTCAGCGAGCCCTGGCGCTCCAGAATCGACGCCAGTTCCATCCTCAGATCTGGGCGGTCCGGCGCCGCTTGCACGGCGCGTTCGAAGGCCGCACGCGCCTGCGGCAGATTCTCCATCTCCCGGTACACCACGCCAAGATTGACGTGCGCAAACGTCGCTTCCGGCTTCAGGTTGCCCGCCCGCTGATAGGCGTTCGCCGATTCGGGCAAGCGCCCGAGCCTCTGCAGCGCCACGCCGAGGTTGAACCAGTGATCGTAGGCGGCCGGCGCCAGCTGGGTGAGCTTTAAGGTGTACGCCGCCGCATCCTCAAAGGCGCCCTTGGCAAATGCCGCGGCGGCGAGGCCCACAAATCCGGCGGTCGCATCCGGCTGATTCGCCAGCAGTTTCTGGCTCCATTGCGCCGCTGCTTCGTAATCTTTGCGCTGCAAGTTCAGGCTGACCAGATTCACCAGCGAGTCGTTCGACTGGGGATTCTTCTCAAGCACCCGCTCGTACAGCTTGGTGGCTTCATCGAACTCCCACAGCAGCTGCAGGCCGACGGCTTTTCCGAACATCGCTTCTTCGGATTCGGTCGACTGCGCCAGCGCGGTGTCGAACATATCGGCGGCGCCCTTTCCATCGTTAAGATGAAGCAGGCAGGCACCCGCGGCGAGCTTCGTTTTCAGCTCGTGGTCGCCCAAGGAAATGGCGGTGCGGAACTTTTCGAGCGCTTCCGCGTAGCGGCCCAGGTGCTGGTAGCACAAGCCCAGGCGATAACGCGTCTGCGCATCGGCAGGCAGCAGTTCCGCCAGCCGGGTAAAGGCGGCAGCGGCGGCATCGAAGTTACCCAATTCGGAGTAAATATGGCCTCGCGCGGCCTGAATTTCCGCCACATCGTCGCCGGTGGCATTCGCCTCGGCGCGGTCCAGTTCCTTGAGCGCTTCTTCCTGGTTTCCCTTGAGGTGAAGGGACACGGCCAGCGCCAGCGATCGTAACGCCGCGCCGCTATTGGGCGATTCCGGTTCCGCCGTCGCCGTATTCCCTGGATTCATGTTCGAGTTTTCCATGTTCCTCCCGGACCCGGACAACCGCCGGAAAATAGTCCTACATAAGTATCGGCGGGAGGTCGTAAGGTCTTCATAGCTATCTTGCTTGTAACTTGCATCGAACGCCGATCAGCGTGGGGGCACTCCCAATCGCGGCCAAACCGGCGCCGGCGGCATAACCGGGCCTTTTCGCACGGGCAGGAACTTCAGTTGCGCCGAGGCCGGCCAGAAGAGTTGCTTCATCTCCCAGGCGAGCGCCGCAGCGCAGAGTCCGATGCTTGCTGCATGCGCCACCGCCAGCGGGGCGACAGGCAGAATCGCCGCCTGCCGCGGCAAGACCGTGGGCCACGCTACGACGCCTGCGGGAGCGGGCGCGAACGGGCGCGGGCCTCCCACGGATGCGATTCCACCCTCGCCGAGGCGATGCTGCTTGCTGACCGGCGGCGCGGCGGCGAACCTCGGAGCGACGGCCACCGCGGTCGGCTTCGGGCGCTTCTCCGGGGCGAGAGTGTCCTTGGCCGCCAACGAATTTTGAGCAAAAGAGACGCGCGTCATCGCCCGGGATTCCAGCACCGCGGCCGTGCCGGTGCGGCGCTCCGGCGCTTGGCACACCGCCTGCAATGGGAACCGCGGCAGAGCCGCCGGCCTGGCGATATACGCCGGCAGCGGGAGATGCGCCGCCCGGCCGTTCCAGCTCGTGGGAGACCAGCCCGTGGGAGAAAGGATCTCCCAGTCGATCAAAGTCGAAAGCTGCGGTGAGCAGGTACCGGCGACGGCTCTCACCGGAAAGTCCATGGTGAGCGGCGTCTGCCCTTGCGGGGAAGGAGCCGGCACCGGAATCGGCGAAACTCGCTTGCGGACAGAGGGTTTCGGCGACGATTGGGCCGCAATCTGAACCGGCTTCAGTCTGGATGTCTCCGGCTTTGGCGCGGGGTGCGCGGAACGGCGAATTCCCGGCCTCGGCGCGATCGGGCGGCCAAGGGGCGGCCTGCCGACCAGGGCCCTCGCCGGCGAGACCTCCTCCGGGGAAAGCGTGAATCCGGAGCGGGACAGCAGCGAATTGGGCGCGGCCTTCAACGATTCGCACGGCGCGAGAGGCGCCGGACTGAATTCGAGCGGCGCAGTCGCCCAAAGAACGGTGTCGCTCCCGGCGTGCCAGCCTGGAAGAGCCTCGTGCGTCTTCGATCCCGGCAAACTGGTCCGTGAGGCCAAGAACGCCATCGCGCCCGCAAGCGGAGCGCCCCTCGCATCGGAGGCCTTAGGTGGAGCGATCGCAGATAGCGTGACTGCCCTTGAAATCCCTCGGGCCTGGGCATCCGCTGGACCCTGCACCGGTCCGAACGTCACAGCGAGATCCTGGTCACGGGGCGTGGGGCTGGCGGCACCGTCCAAGCCGGGATCCTTCGACCGGCGTTCGCGGAACGAAGGAGCAATCAGAAAGGGCAGGCGGAAATCGGCCGCCGGCAGCGGATCGATCGGTTGCGGACCGGCCGGCAGAGACAGCTCTCCGCGTCCTGCAGGACCTACGGGTCCAAACAACGCCACCATCGGCTCGCTAGTGGCGGGGCGCACTGCGTCGACGAACGGGCCTGCTTCCACCAGCGGCGCCAGGTCGCTCACTGGTTCCTGCTCGTGCTTGTCCTCTTCGTACTGGGGGAAATCCGGTGCCAAGGCAGAGCGAGGCATGCTGGCCCCGCCGGCAAAATGCTGCGGCTCGATTTCATGGCCGCGTCCCGCTGCCCAATCCGCCGGAGCGGACGGAAGATGATTCAACCGCCAATAAAGGTTCAGTATGCACGACGTTGCCTCGACGTCCAGCGCCGGCATGGCGGGCTCCGGCCGGGGAGCTTCGTCGGCTCCGGGCGCGATCTCGCCCAGCACCTTGGCGGGCACGGGAGGCAGCGAGGCAAAGAATTGCGGCGCAAAAGGCGCTGCCGGAGGTGCATCGAGGGCTTTTATTCGCGCGATGGCCTGCTCGGGTAGCACCGAAGCGGGCGCGGCCGCGGGGCTGAGCACCGATCGCGAGGGTAAGGGCGCCGCCGGCTCGGGGGCGTCCGTTTCCTGTGATGTGGCCGGTGATGTAATCGGTGCTGTGGCCGGTGATGCAACCGGTGATGCGACCGGGTTTGTCGCTTCGCGCGGGGCCGCCGGGTCATCCGCATGAGGCAAAGGAGGGCCCTTGGGAGCCTCGATATCGGGAACCGACATCAGGCGCTCAAAGGCGTCCTTGGACAACTTCAGCTGGTGAGCGTCAAAGTGCTCCGGAGAACAGAAGCTGTCGCCTTTGGCTAACTTCAACAGGCTCAATTTTTTTCCGCAATGAAGGCAGCGCATGGCGATCCGTCATCCGCTTATCGGCGGAAATGACGGATTTCAGTAGAACGCCCTTACTTGAGGTACCGGTCGAAGAAGCCCATCATGCGTTTATCGGCCCGCTCGGCGTCGGCGCCCTTGAAGCCGTGGTCGGCGCCTTCGATGCTCTCGAGTTCCGCCTCCACGCCGCAGGCCAGCAGACGGTCGATGATCCAAACCGACTGCTCGTAGTTCACATAGCGGTCTTTCGTGCCCTGGATCGCCAGCGTCGGAGCGGCGTCCGGCGTCGCCCAGTTTAGAGGGCTGGCGCGCAGATGCGCCGCGCGCGCGTGCCAGACGTCCCCGCCCAGAAACAGCGGCAGAACTTCACCCGCATCCACGCTGCGCCCATAGGATTTCGTGAGATCCGAGGGCCCAAAATAATCCACCACTACCGAAACACGCGAGGACTGGTCGCGATTGGGGCCGTCGCCCTCGAACTCCGGGACATTACCAGTCACGCCCAGAAACAGCGCCAGGTGGCCTCCGGCCGAGCCGCCCATCACGCCGATCTTGTTCGGATCGATCCCCAGCCGCGACGCATTCGCCCGCAGGTACCGCACGGCGGCTTTCACGTCGTGCACCGCGGCGGGAAACGGAGCGGCTGGAGCCAACCGGTAATCGGCCGTAGCGCAGACGTAGCCGTGCTGGGCCAGAGCCACGCAAGTGTTAGTGTAGCCCTTGCGCGAACCCGCGCGGAACCCTCCCCCATGAATGGCGAGAACCGCCGGATGGACGCCGGACTCCTTCGGGCGGATGATGTCCATCGCCTGCTGCGGATCGGCCTGGGCGTAGGCGACGGTCTCAGACAGCAGGTTCGCGGGAATGGTCTGCGCGCAGGCTAGAAGGGGAACAAACAGAATCAGCTGTTTAATCACTGCGTCTATTATATGGACTCCCGTAGGGGCAAAATCGGAATGAACTGCTAAAATACCCTTGTGGCATATCCCGAACACTTTATTGCTCCCATGCGAGCGGAGTTGACCCGGCTCGGCGTGGTGGAAACGCGAACGCCGGAGGACGTCGACAAGTTCCTCGCCTCGGAAGGCACAGTCATGATGGTGGTCAATTCGATTTGCGGATGCGCGGCGGGCCGCGCTCGCCCGGCGGTCGGCATGGCGCTGAACCATGCAGTGAAACCAGTAAGGACGGCCACGGTCTTCGCAGGCGGGGATGAAGCGGCCGTGGCGCATGTACGCAAACTGCTGAAGGATTATCCGCCGTCATCGCCCTCCATCGCGCTGTTTCAGGACGGCAAGCCGGTGCACATGATCCATCGCCATGAAATCGAGCGGCGCGAGGCGATCGAGATCTCCCGGATGCTTACCGCGGCGTTCGACAAATTCTGTGCCACCGCTCCTCGGGCGTAATTCGTCATGGCCAACAGGAGAGCCCTGATTGCGGGCCTGTCCGCGCTGGCTCTCCTGGTTTGCTACGCCCCGACCCTCCGCGGCATGTTTGACCAGTGGTCCCACGATGAAGACATGTCGCACGGTTTCGCCGTGCCGTTCGTCATCTTGTGGATATTGTGGCGCGAGCGCGCGCGATGGCTGACGCTGGCTCCATCGCCGAGCGGCTGGGGATTCCCACTCTTACTCGGCGCGGCCGCCGCGCAGGCGATCTCATCGCTAGGCCTGGGGCTGTTCGCCGCATCCGTGGCATTCTTGGTTTCGGCCGTGGGAGTCGTGCTGTGCCTGGGAGGGTTCGCCTTCCTGCGCGTCTGGGCATTTCCTTTCGCGCTGTCTTTATTCATGCTCCCGAAGCTGGCGATTGTCTATAATCAGACCACGCTGCCGTTGCAACTGCTGGCTAGCCGCCTGGCAGCATCCACACTGGCTCATGTCGGCTACCGGGTTGTGCGCGAAGGGGTGATTCTCGACGTCGGCGGGCATCGCGTCTCCGTCGTCGAGGCGTGCAGCGGCGTCCGCTATCTTCTCTCGCTTGCCTTTATCGCGGTCGTGTTCGCATATATGGCCGACGTGAAGCCGATGATGCGATGGCTATTATTGTTCGCCTCTGTGCCGATCGCGATCGTGGCCAATGCCGTCCGCGTCGCGGTTTCCGCCGCGGTTCCCGCGCTCGATTCGGGAACTCCGCATGAGGCGGCCGGCGCGGCGGTGTTCGTGCTCTGCCTGATCCTGATCTTCATCGTGCACCGGCTGTTCAATTCCGTTTATGCGTGGGGCCATGGACGCGCCTAAAACCATCCTCGTCCCACTGCTCTTAACCGCACAGGCGCTCTTCGTGCACTGGGCCGCAAGCGTGGAAAAACCTCCTGCCAAGGCCGATCTTTCACACTTCCCTGACAGGATCGGGGCGTGGAATCGCTTCGGTGTTGAGCCCGTTGACGACGCCACCAAGGCGCAACTCGGCGCCGATGAACTGATGAACCTGGATTACATGAAGCAGCCGGGCGGGCAGTTCGCGAATCTGTTCGTGGCCTGGTTCCAGTCCCAGCGCGCCGGAACCAGCCAACCCCATTCCCCGCAGGTCTGCCTGCCTGCGTCCGGCTGGGTGCCGGAATCGACCGGCCTGATCGACATCCCGACCCGCGCCGGAACGATCACCGTGAATCGCTATGTCATCGCCAACGGAGTCCAACGGGCCGTGGTTCTGTACTGGTATCAGACACCGCGGCGGGTCATCGCGAATGAATGGGCCGCCAAGTTCTGGCTGATGGCGGACGCCCTGCGCGACCGACGCACAGACACATCCCTTGTGAGAGTCACCATCTGGGTCACGGGGAACTCGGATGTAGCTAAGGCCACAGAGGCAGCCCGCGAATACTCAGGCAGGGTTTACCCACTGCTTAAGGAAACCCTGCCGTAGACGATCTTAGTTCGCCCGCAGGTACTGGCGGACGCCCGAATAAACCGCCAGGGCGCCTAAACCGAGCGCGAGGAGAGTCCAGGAGGACGGAGCGGGCGTCGGAGGCAGCGAAGTCCCATTCAGCGCCACGTTGCTGATAAACGTGGCGGATGCAACACTGTCGTCCCCGGTTTGCATCGAATAGAAGGCAATTGTGTACGTGCCGGTCGAAGGCAGGACAATGCTCGTTTGCTTATAGCCTGTCATCTCAGCGAAATTCGAGGCCACGCCTGGATCCTGGTTCACAACGGAGCTCTGCGTCGTGTCGGCCAGATCGACCAGTTGCGCCGCATTCGATCCAAATTTCAGGCTATAGAGCGCCGCATCCCACTGCGACGGAATGACTTCGTTGGACACAAAATTCCAATAGAAGGACAGTGTGTTCCCTGCCGTCGCCGCGAAGGTTTGATAGATCACCGAGCCATTGGTGGGAGTATACAAATCTGGAAGAGCGACGCCAATGGCACCTGGGGCCAAGCCCAAAGTGCTTTCCAACGTTGCTTCCGGAACATCCGGGAAATTCGGATCGCCGGTCTTGGGGTTGATCGGATGCGCGGCGGGCTTTGGCCGCGCGGCATGGGAGCCGGCCGTTCGCGCTTTGCCCTTAAGGTCCCCACTACCGTCACTGCCGCTGCCGACCAATGCCTGGTAGCTTCCGCTGACCGGGACGATGTTGCCTTGGGTCCCGACTGCGGATACGCTCCCCAATGTGCTCCAACCGGCCAAGCTACCCCCGGTAAAATTCCCGTTTGTCAGACCAGGAATTGAAAACGCTGCCCCTGTCACAAGGAGCAATCCAAGCGCAACTCGCACGACGGCGAGCATCGAACTTTTCATTTTTAAAGGTCTCCGCTGAATAGTCCGAAAGTAATAGAACCTTTCGTCTCTAGAGTAGTATGTCCTCACCGCTGTGGTTAAGTCAATAGAGAATCAGCATTTTCGGAGCAAGATGTCAACCTTTGGTCCTGGAAAATCCTGTTCTCGGGCTCTTGCGTCGAGCTTACGAGCCTATCCTTTCCTTTTTCCTGCGTCTCTTTGCTAAGGGAAGGTTTCCGCCGGGATGCCCCCAGGGTGCCACCGACTCTGAGCCGGTGAACTTCCGCGTCAACGGCCCTGCGACAACTTGGTGCGTCACAGGCTACACTAGGAGGATATGAAAGGCGGGAGGGTGGCTCCGTAACCTCGGGGCAAATCACTGCACCCGAACGTCGGCGGTCTACGTCTCGTGTACTTGCGTTCGAAAATCTATCTGCTCCACGTGTCCCTGTTCCTCACGGCGTCCGCCTTCGCGGGCTCGTCCGCTTCGCCGACGTTTAACAGAGATGTGCAGCCCATCTTACAAGCACGCTGCCAGCCCTGCCACCGGCCCGGCCAGATGGCACCCATGCCTCTGGTGACGCTCGATCAAATTCGTCCTTATGCGAAGCAGATCGTCGACACGGTAAAGTCCGGCAAGATGCCGCCGTGGTACGCGGACAAGTGCTGCGGCCAATACTCGACCGAGCACAGCCTTTCCAGGGAGGAAATCTCCACCATCGAAACCTGGGTGAACACGGGGATGCCGGAAGGCAAGAAAGAAAAGACACGTCCGTTCACCTGGACCGACGAATGGAGGATTGACGGGCCCAGCGTGGTGGTGAGCCTCCCGCGCACCTTCGAGGTTCCGGCAAACGCCAACATCGAGGACCAGTTCGTAATCCTTCCGCTGGATCTGGCCGAGGATCGTTGGGCCAGTGCCGTGGAGATTCATCCCGGCGACCGCGGCGTCGTGCATCACGCCATCCTGTATGTCCGGTCCAGGGAATCGGAATGGCTGCGCAAAGTTCCGAAGTTAACCATGGTCGCGGCAGGCACTGCCGACGACCCCTCTCAGCAGCCTGGCGTGCAGATCCTGACCGTCTACAGCATGGGCAATCCGGCGTCCATCTGGCCAGAAGGCACAGGGAAAAAGATTCCCGCCGGTTCCGATCTGGTCCTCCAGATTCATTACACGGCGAAGAACATCGCGGCCAGCGACCGCACCTCAGTCGGCATCAACTTCTTGAAAGAGCGGCCGGAAAAACGCGTGCTGACCTTCGCCTTGGAGAACCGCGCCATCGACATTCCCCCCGGCACGGGCGACTACCGCGCCACGATTTCGACCGTGATCCCGCGCGACCTTCAGTTGATCGGGATGCTGCCGCACATGCACCTGCGCGGCAAGGCGTTTGACCTGGCCTTCGCCGCGCCTGGCGCTAAGCCGGAGACGCTCATCGCCGCCGACAGTTTCGAGTTTCTCTGGCAACAGAGCTATCCAATGAAAACGCCGAAGATGCTATCCAAAGGGACCCGCCTGATCTGGACCGCGGTGTTCGATAACTCGGCCGCCAACCCACGCAATCCCGATCCCAAGGCCGAGGTTCGCTGGGGCAAGCAAAACTCCGACGAGACCATGGTCGGCTACTTCGACGTCGCGGTGGATATCAACGTCGAGCGCATCGCGGTCGCCGCGCCCGCCAAACCGTAGGGCTCGTACCAGTATTCTCACCTGCGCCGGCCCTGTTGATTTCCCCTATTTTCGGTTAAAGTGAAACGATGCCATTTGAAGGAGAAAGGGAAGCAATGGGTCGAGTACATGATGCAATGCGCAGCCTATCTGTCCAAGGAATAGTTCCGGAGAAGGGCTCCGGATCCGCGGTGACAAACCTGGTGGGAGCCCTGATCGGCGAACTGGCCGACGACGTGCCGGATGATCCGAGCATGGAAGGCGTGAAGGCCGACCTGATGGCGGTGAGTCGCTCCTACGAGATCGACAAGAAGAAGGACCTCGCGCTACGCTTCTATCTGGCCATCCGTTCCCTGCTCCGCGAAAACGAAGTGCTTCGGGACCGGCTGAAGAAATCAGAGCGGGAACGCATGGACGCGCAAGCGTTGGCGTCCCACCCGATCATGCAACCGCGGGATACACCGCACGTGGAGCATCCGCCGACGCTGTAAAGCTCTAGTCGCGCTTGAAAAACTCCAACGGCGCGAGCGACGTGACCTTCCACTTTTTCCCGCGCTTCTCGATCGTGCATTGCAGCACGGCGCGCCGGGGCTGTTGGCCCTCCGGCTCCAGCAGCCAGTCCAGATCGAGCGTCATCTTTGCGCCATCGGGCTTCACATTGACGAAATCGATCGCCGTACCCACCTCGCCCACAGCCGCCATCGCCCCGATGCGGCCGCTGAATTCGGCATAGCCCGGCATCGATGTGTCGAAGTGTTCGAGAAAGGCCTCTGCGGAGCCGTCGCGGTGAGCATTGCCGAGAGCGGTTGCCATGGAGCGGAAAAAGTCGATCACGTCCTTCGGCGGATCTTCAAGAGCCAGCATTCCGGCCAGCAGCAGGATCGCGGAGCCCATATCAGGTCCGGTAACTCGCGTTGATGCGGATGTAATCCTCGGTGAAATCGCAGGTCCAGAAGCGCGCCTTGCCGCGCCCTCGCCCTCGAATGGTGAACTTCACCGCGCACTCTGCCTCGTCGAGCTTCTTTTTTAGCTCATTTTCGGAAAAATCGGCCGCCAGTCCGCCGCGGCATACCGGAACGCCCTGCAGGTCGATGTCGATGCGCTTCGGATCGAACGCGATCCCGGCATTGCCCGCCGCGCTCAGGATTCTGCCCCAGTTCGGATCGGACCCGGCGATGGCCGTCTTCACCAGCGGCGAATTGGCGATCGCGCGCGCAATCTTCTCCGCCGTGCGCTCACTGGTGGCGCCCTCTACTTCAATGGTCACCCGTTTTTTCGCACCCTCGCCGTCCTTCACAATCTGCCGCGCCAGGGATTCCAGCACCTCCGTGAGCGCTGCCTCAAACGACGTCACCCGCGGCCGCACGCCGGACGCTCCGTTGGCCAGCACGGCCAGCGTGTCATTGGTCGAGGTGTCGCCATCCACCGAAATGCGGTTGTAGGTCCTCTCGCAGGCCTTCTTGAGCGCTGTCCGCAGGGCCTCCGGCGCGATCACTGCATCCGTCATCACGAACCCAAGCGTCGTCGCCATGCGCGGGTGAATCATGCCGGAGCCTTTCGTCATTCCCGCGATGCGCGCGCCCTTCACCTCGGCGAACGCTGTTTTCATGGCCAGATCCGTGGTCATGATGGCGCGCGCCGCCTCATCGAAACGGTCCGGGCTCAAGCCGGCCACCAGCCTCGGCAGCGCGTCGAGAATCAATTTGGGATCCAACTCCACGCCGATGACGCCCGTCGACGCCGGTAGCACTTCTTCCGCCTTCGCGCCGATCATTTTCGCCGCCGCGCGCGACGTCTCCACCGCCACTTGCAGGCTGGTCTTCGTGGCGCAATTCGCATTGCCGGCGTTCACGAGAATCCCGCGCATGCGCCCGCGTGCCGCCTTCACATTTCGTCGCGCGACCTCGACGGGCCCGGCCACTACCTGATTCTGCGTGAAGACTGCGGCCGCGGTGGCTCGTGTCTCGGATGCGATCAGCGCCAGGTCGTCCTTGGCCACCTTCCGGATGCCCGCATACGTCGCGGAGTAGCGATACCCCAGCGGCAGATTCATCCCAGCACCTCACCCGCCGCGATCGAAAACCCGTTCAAAAACGCCGCCGCCGGCATTCTTTTCTTGCCTTCCATTTGGACCTCCAACAATTCGATTGCTCCGCCGCCGCACCCGGTGAACAATCGTTTCCCCTCAATCAAAATACGCCCGGCAGCCAGTTCATGTTCCGCCATCGCGCCCCGCCAGACGTGAAATCTCCGCCCCCTGAGGAATCCGTACGCTCCCGGCCACGGTTGAAATCCGCGGACGCGATTCAGGATCTCACGGCCGGGCATCTTCCAGTCGATGTGCCCGTCCTCGCGCTTGAGAATCGGTGCCAGCGTCGCTTCGGCGTCGTTTTGCGGCTCCGGCACGATGGTCTTGAATTCGGCCAGTGTCCGCACCAGCAGGTCCGCGCCAGCCGGAGCCAGGCGGGCGCTCAACTCCACCGCAGTCTCCTCCGGGCCGATCCCGGTTTCCCATTTCAAGAGCATATCGCCCGTGTCGAGCCCCGCGTCGATCTTCATCGTCGTTACGCCGGTCTTCGTCTCTCCCCGCGCAATGGCCCACTGGATCGGCGCGGCGCCGCGATACTTCGGCAGCAGCGACGCATGCACGTTGATGATCCCCTGCGGCGGAATGTCCAGAATCGATTGCGGAATGATCTGCCCGTAGCCCACCACCACCATCGCCTCGGGCGCAAGCCCGCGCAGTTCGTCCACAACTTCCGGACGCCTGACCCGCTCCGGTTGATGCACCTTCAACCCCAACTCCAGCGCCGCTACCTTCACCGGAGGCATGGTGTCCTTCTGCCCGCGGCCCTTGGGACGATCCGGCTGCGTATAGACCGCCGTAACCTCATGCCCCGCCGCGACAATTCGTTCGAGCGTCGGCACCGCGAACTCCGGTGTCCCCAGGTAAACGAGCTTCATCCCCACTCGCCGGCTTTTTGCAATTTGCGAATTTTCCGCCGGATCAGATCCCTCTTTAGCGGGCTCACATGGCTGATGTACAGCGTCCCGTTCAGATGATCGGTTTCGTGCTGAAAGGCACGGGCCAGGAGATCCTCGCCGGTCAACTCAAACTCGTTGCCCTTGACGTCCTTGGCGCGAACTGTTACCCTTTGCGCCCGCGTGACCGGCTCGCGGAACGTGGGGATGCTGAGGCAACCTTCTTCGCCCGTCTGCGAGCCTTCCCTGGCGACGATCTCCGGATTGATCAGCACGATCCTCTGCTCGGGATCCTCGCCCGTCGAGACGTCGATGACCGCGATCCGCTTGCCGATGCCGATCTGCGTCGCGGCCAGACCCACACCGCGCGCCGCGTACATCGACTCGAACATATCCTCCACCAGCTTGTGCAGTTCCGGAGTATCGAATTCCGTGACGGACTCGGCGGGCGTTTCCAGCACCGGCTGTCCGTACTTTGTGATGGGATGAATCATCAGTAGTTCTTCACCTGTTCCAGATATCCTTCGTAATTCCGCTTCATCTCGCGCAGAGAATCGCCGCCGAACTTTTCGATGGCCGCGCCGGCCAGAACGATCGCCACCATCGCCTCGCCGATCACGCCCGCCGCGGGAACCACGGCCACGTCGCTGCGCTCATAGGCCGCGAGCGCGGGCTCGCGCGTGGTCAGGTCCACGCTCTCAAGCGGCCGCCGCAGGGTCGAAATTGGCTTCAGCATTCCACGCACGATGATGTCCTGGCCGTTGGTCATGCCGCCTTCCAGGCCGCCCGCGCGATTCGCGCCCCGATGAAACTGCCGCTCGCCCTTGTCGTAATGGATCGTGTCCTGCACCTTCGACCCGAACGACGATGCGCCATCGGCAGCGAAGCCGACCTCCACGCCCTTCACGGCCTGCATCGACACGATCGCCTGCGCCAGCCTCCCGTCGAGCCTCGTATCCCACGTCACGTGCGAGCCCAGCCCCGCTGGCACACCGTGCGCGACCACCTCAAACACGCCGCCCACCGTATCGCCGGTGCGATACGCCTCGTCCACCACGGCTTTCATGCGCTGCTCGGCTTCGGCGTCGACGCAGCCCAGCAGAACCTCGTCCTTCTTGCTCAGCGCGACCAGTTCTTCCCATGCCGCGGAACGATGGAGCCTGGCCTCGCCCACCGCGATCACGTGGCTCAAGACCTCGATGCCCAGTTCGGCCAAGAGAGCCTTCGCCAGTGCGCCAACGGCCACGCGAGCCGCCGTTTCCCGCGCGCTCGCACGCTCTAACACGTACCGCGCGTCCGGGAAATCGTACTTGATCGCGCCTGCCAGATCGGCATGGCCCGGCCTCGGCCGCGTCACCGCTTTTTTCTTCTCCTCGCTGCCCGCGTAGTCCTCCACCGGCAGCGATTCAGTCCAATTTCTCCAGTCCTTATTCGCGATGATCATCGCCACGGGCGATCCGATGGTCTTCGAATGACGCATGCCGCTGACGATATGCGCCTGGTCGGTTTCGATCTTCATCCGGCCGCCCCGCCCATAGCCCTGCTGGCGCCGCCACAGTTCGCGGTCGATGGCCGCAGGCGAAACCGGAATGCCCGCGGGCAGACCCGTCACCGTCGCCACCAGGCACTCCCCGTGGGATTCCCCTGCAGTCTCAAATCTGAACATGCAAACCATCAGGATAACAAGAAGCCTTCTGGCTCCTGGCTACCGGCTCCCGGCTTCTTGTAGACTAGTCCCATGTCGACTTCCATCCTCCGAACCATTTGCTCCGCCGCCCTGTTCGCTGGCGCGGCCTTTGCTGCCTCCAAATCCACCACGGTTGAGTTGAAGAACGCGAAGGGAGAAAGCGTCGGCAAAGCCGTGATTTCCCCGATCAAGGGCGACGGCGTCTCCATCAAGCTGAACCTCATGAACCTGCCTCCGGGCGAGCACGCCATCCATATCCACCAGAACCCCAAGTGCGAAGCGCCCTTCACCTCCGCCGGAGGCCACTTCAACCCCGATAAGAAACAGCATGGCTTCGACAATCCGGCCGGCCACCACGCGGGCGATATGCAGAACTTCACCGTCGACTCCAAGGGCAAGGCCAAGGCCACCGTTACGAATAACGGCGTCAACATGGGCGACGGCGACCACTCGATCTTCTCGAACGGCGGCACCTCACTGATGATCCACGCCAAGGCCGACGACATGAAGACGGATCCGGCAGGCAACGCCGGGGACCGCATCGCTTGCGGCGTCATCACGAAGTAGGCATGCCCTGTCGCGAAAAAAGGGGACAGACTTCTCTGTCCCAAGGCGGACAACTCCTGCCGCCTACCGCAGCCCTTGACGTGGACAGAGCGGTCTGTCCCCTTTTCTCCCCGAGGCTCCGATGAAGAAGCTCGCCGTATTCTCTCTAGCCGTGTCCCTGCTGGCGCTGCCGGCCTGCAACCGGGAAAAGAAGAGAGTGATCGCTGTCATTCCGAAAGGAAACGCGCATCTGTTCTGGCAGAGCGTGCATGCCGGTGCGGTCTCCACCAGCCGCGAAACCGGCGCGGAGATTATCTGGAATGGCCCTGCCTCGGAAACGGATTACACCGGACAGCTGAAGGTGGTCGACGCGATGATCAACCGTCGCGTCGACGCCATCGTGCTGGCCCCAATCGACAGCAAGGCGATGGTCGGCGTTGTGGAGCGCGCCGCAGCCGAGTCAATTCCCGTGATTATTTTCGATTCCGGGATCGATACGGATAAGTTTGTCGCGCAGGTAGCCACTGACAATTACCACGCCGGCGAAATGGGAGCCGAGCGGCTGGCGAAGATCCTCGGCGGCAAGGGCAAGGTAGCGATCCTGGCGAACATGCCGGGCTCTGCCTCGACCGTTGCCCGCGAGTCGGGTTTCGAGGACTTCATGAAGAAGAATCAGCCGGGCATCGAGATCGTGGAGAAACAGTTCGGAAACGCCGAAGTAGCAACGTCACTCACCAAAGCGGAAAATATCCTCACCGCGCATCCCGATCTCGATGGCGTGTTCGCTTCCAATGAATCCAGTTCCATGGGATTCGCGCAGGCTTTGCGCGATCGCAAATCCAGGGTCAAAATGGTAGGCTTCGACTGGAGCCCCAGCCTGCTGGACGACGTCAAGAACGGCGTGATCGAAGGACTGGTGGTTCAGAATCCGTTCAAGATGGGAGCCGAGGCGCTACGCCTTGCGGTGGATAAACTGGATGGAAAACAAGTTCAGAAAATGAACGCCCTTGCTCCAAAGTTAATTGACAAGGAAAATTTGAACACGCAGGAAGTCCAGGCCCAGGTAAATCCGGACCTCAAAAAATATTTGCAGTAAAATCGCCGCTAGCTGGCGTTGAAACCGGACACGACCTTCGAGAAAATCGTACTGATCGACGGCATCACCGTTGACGGCAGGAAGCCGTACACGACCACGGCGACCGCTGCGGCGAGCAGTGAATACTCGATCATGTCCTGGCCCCGAACATCCCTCCAGATTCGAGCAGCTGCGCAATAGAGTTTAACCATAGGGCGTGCCCTTCAGCTTCTATATTGCAGGAACCATTGCCGATACACAAGAACTAATTCACCGTAGCGCGGATCTGGGTGAATACCCTATTAACACAGGCTAGAGTCTTTCATAGGCTACACTCCGTAGTTTACCTTAGGGATTTATTTGTCCAGGGTACCGGACCACCGTGTAATTGCTTAGCTCTAACGCGTCCGTAGTAACATTTGACATCTGTCCGAGGAAAATAATCGTCAAATTCTGGGTAATATCGACGCTTGCCACCCCCAAAGCCGTTACCAGCGGCAGCACGCTGCCGAAGCTTTGACTGCTCCAAGGTTGCGCTCCCGCCTCGATGGAAAACTCCAATCGTCCCGCCAGTGCCGTATCTGACGCCGAACCTGTGCGCGATAGGACCGGGGTGCCTCCCCACACCACCTGCGGCGTGAACGCTGTGCTTGTCCCGCTATGCCGAAAGTGATATCGCACCTCAATCCGGTCGCCAGAGCCAAGCAAACCGGCTGGGAGCGTGCACGTTCCCAGTGTGGTGGATGCCGCATTCGACGTGGACGTTCCCACCGCGCTGCACACCACTTGCGGCGCCGTCAGCGATCCGAGCGGATTGTTCGGATTCGCATACCGATAGCTGGCCAGCAGAACATCGCTCGTCTGCGGCGTCGACGCGAGGGCAAACGTGATGGTCGACCCCGCGATGGTGTAATCCAGTCCCTGGTGCATCAGCAGCCCATTGACGTAGAGCATCAGGCTGTTCGACGGCGAGGGCGTACTGGCCAGTGTGAAAGTCGTGTTCAGCCCGTTGATCGCGCCGGAGGGAACCTCGCCGTCGGCATAAAGCGGCAGAAGTCCGCCTCCGTTACCGCCGCAGGGACCCGAGCTTCCGTCCACCCGGACGCAATCGCCCAAATTGCCCGCCGCGCCGTCGATCTGCCCGGAATTGTTGATCACCGCCGCGCGGCCCAGAGCATAGGCGACGCCTTTCTGCGGGACCAACGCCAGGGCATTCGTCAAACCAACGACGTCGGAAATTTGAATGGGCTGCGACGTAATCGACCCGGCGCCGCCGCCGACGACCGTTCCGGTCGACACCAGCACATCGGCCACCCGCAGCGGGACGGAGCTCGGCGGAACGGCCCACGTCTGGCTGAACTGGTACACGCCCGCGCCGTTGTACGTGATTTGATAATTCGCTCCAACGGACGCCGTGGTGGTAGGCACCAGTTGCACGCTCAGAACGCCGTTGACGATCGGGAGCTTCACCTGAGCCGTAGCGATATTCGACGTATCGCCCGCTTGAAACGCGTTCCAGCTGATAAAAATCTCGCCGTTGAAGCGCGTGCCGTCCGCGCGATAGAGAATATCCCGGATCGTCGTCAGAGCCGGCTGCGCCTGCATCATCGCTGCCGCCGTCAGAATCACCGCCGATCGTCTTAAACTGAGCATCCGCCTTGCCTCCAAGCGTGCCCAGAATAATTGCCGCGGAAGGCCCCTCGCGCGGCTGAAATCTTCAAACAGAAGATTTCAAACGAAATCGCATTCGCGGCAAACCCCGTGAGCCATTACCCGCCGGCGATGGCTCCCAGCACGATCAGCGGCTCCTCGCCGCGAACGACCTTGTCCGGAAGACTCCGCTCCATCGCTCCGTGCGACCAGTCTTCTTCGCAGGCGAAAAAGCGAAGGAACGGCCGCCGCTCGCCAGTGAGTTGATCCCGGATCGTCCCCTTGAGCATCGGGTAACGAACCTCCAGCGCATCCAGAATCGCTTGGATGGTCGCGTCGCCTTCGATCTCGAGGAGAACTTCGCCATCGACGCGCGCCAGCGTCCGCAGATGTGCCGGCAAAACAACGCGAATCACTTGAGCGTCTGGACCTCGACTGAGAGCACAGCCGGGAGGTCCCTCACAATCGGAGCCCAGGAATCGCCGCCATCGGCGGAGGCGTATACCTGGCCGCCCGTCGTGCCGAAGTACACGCCGCAGGAATCGAGCGAGTCCACGGCCATCGCGTCGCGCAGCACGTTGACATAACAATTCTCCTGCGGCAAGCCCTTCGACAGTGGCTCCCACTCGTTTCCGCCGGTCTTGCTGCGAAACACGCGCAATTTTCCGTCGGGAACATAGTGCTCCCGGTCGCTCTTGATCGGCACGACGTAGACTGTTTCCGGCTCATGCGAATGGACGTCAATCACGAAGCCAAAATCCGTCGGCAGATTGCCGCTGACCTCGGTCCACGATTCGCCCGCGTCGTCGCTGCGCATCACATCCCAGTGCTTCTGCATGAAGAGCACCTTCGAGCGCGACGGATTCATCGCGATGTGGTGCACGCAGTGGCCGACTTCGGCCGCCGGCTCGGGAATGTACTCCGAGAAGAGACCCTTGTTAATCGGCTTCCACGACTCTCCGCCATCATCGGTCCGGAACGCCCCCGCGGCCGAGATCGCGATGAAGATCCTCTTGGGATCGCTTGGGTCCAGGATGATGGTGTGCAGGCACATTCCTCCCGCGCCAGGCTGCCAGCGCGGACCCGAACCGTGCCCTCTCAGGCCAGGCAGCTCGGTCCAGTTCATCCCGCCGTCGGTCGTGCGGAAAATCGCCGCATCCTCGACACCTGCGTACACGGTGTCCGGATCGGTCAACGAAGGTTCCAGATGCCAGACACGCTTGAATTCCCACGGATGCGGCGTGCCGTCGTACCACTGATGCGTGCCCGCGACACCTTCGTACGCGAACTTGTTTCCCACCGTCTCCCACGTCTTACCGCCGTCAGACGAGCGCTGCATCACCTGCCCGAACCAACCGCTCGACTGCGACGCGTAGATGCGGTTCGGGTCGACCGGCGAGCCCTTCACGTGATACATCTCCCAACCCGCGAAATGGGGTCCGCTCACATCCCATTTCTCGCGCTTGCCATCGGACGAAAGAATGAACGCGCCCTTGCGCGTACCGACCAAGACCCGCACTTCGCTCATATTCCGGTCCTCCAGGTTATCGAGAATAACACGGCTGGCGGGCCGAATCGGCCGGATTGGTATAGAGTGGAGCCATGCTGCGAGACGTGTGGTTCGCGATCCGCATGCTGGCGAGGTCTCCGGGATTCGCGGCGATCGCGATTCTGTCGATGGCGCTCAGCATTGGAGCGGGAACGGCCCTTTTCAGCCTGACGGACGCGATGCTGCTCCGTGCCCTGCCGGTGGCCCACCCCGAGGATCTGGTGGAGTTCGTCAGCGCCGCGCCGACCTCGATGTTCACGAACCTTCCGCATGAATTCTTCGAGGTTCTTCGCGGCGACCACACTGTTCTCTCCGCAGTTTTCGCGCTGCAAGGATCCGATCTTGCCCTGCGGGCTGGAGATTCGTCGGAGCAGGCCAGGATACACGCCGTATCCGGCTCCTACTTTCCCGCGCTCGGTGTTCCGCCGCTGCTCGGCCGCGCCATCGGCCCCGGCGACGACCAGCGGGGAGCGGCGAACCATGTAGTTGTCATCAGCGATGCGTTCTGGAGCCGGCAGTTTGGAAGAGATCCTTCCATCCTGGGCTCGGGCATCTGTCTATCCGGTGAGCGCTACACCATTGCCGGCATCATGCCTCCCGGCTTCATCGGCGTCGATCGTGGAAATGTGCCCGATTTGTGGATTCCGCTGGCCGCCGACCCCCATCCGGGCGACCTCTGGATCCTGGGACGCCTCCGGCCGGGCGTATCGGTAGCGCAGGCGCGCGCGCAACTGGAACCACTGTTCCACCGGGTTCTGGAGCAACAACGCGGGCTCGAAAGCTGGCCAGAGCGCCAGCGCAAGGAGTTTCTCTCGCAAAGACTGCTGCTGAATCGCGCCGCCGACGGTACTTCCACACTCCGATGGACCTACTGGGATTACTCCGGCACACTGAAAATTCCGATTGGACTCACCGCCCTGGTCATTCTGATCGCCTGCGCGAATCTCGCCAATCTGCTGACGGCGCGCAGCGCCAGCCGCTCGAAGGAAATCGGCATCCGGCTCGCGCTGGGCGCGGGGCGCGGGAGGCTGGTGCGCCAGCTGATGACGGAGAATCTGCTGCTGGGTCTGGCTGGCGGCGTAGCCGGAGTGGTGATCGCCTCCTGGGGGCATCGTCTGATGCTGGGATTTTTGGCGGAGGATGAAATCGCGCTCCATTACCGGCTCGATCTTCGCGTGCTGGGCTTCGCCTTGGCCCTGTCCCTGGCGACCGCGGTGTTGTTCGGGCTGACGCCGGCGATCCGCGCGACCGCAATCGTCCGCCGGGGCACGTCGAATCTCCCCGTCGCCAAGGCCGCGCTGGCGCTTCAAATCGGCTTTTCCCTGGTATTATTGACGGGCGCGGGCCTATTCGCGCGCAGCTTATCGAATCTCGGCTCGGCCGACCTCGGTCTGGCGCGCGACAACCTCCTTCTGGTGGACGTTGGCTCGCCGCGCAAGCCACCTCAGGCGCGGCAGGAGTTCTGGCAGGCCCTTCTCTCGCGCGTATCGGCACTGCCCGGAGTACAGAGCGCTTCGCTGGCCGGGAACGCCGCGTTCGGCAATGGCGGCTGGAACCAGGTTGTCTGGCTGAACCGCTCCGAAGGCCAGTTGCTGGACGCGAAGGTGTCGATGAACTTGGTCAGTCCAGGGTTTTTCGCGACGGTCGGCATTCCTCTCGTCGCCGGCCGCGAGTTCGGTGACCAAGACCATCCCGGTTCTCCCGGCGTGGTCATCGTCAACCGGACCTTCGCGCAGCGATTTTTCCCTAACCAGAACCCTATCGGCAAGCGCTTCAGTGATTCCAACCGGGATGCGCAGCGGTACGAAATCGTCGCCGTCGTGGAGGATGCGAAGTACGGGTCGATCCGCGAAAGAATCGAGCCGATGGCCTACTACCCGCTTTGGCAGAAGCTGGAAGGAAACTCCTACGTCCTGCACGTTCGCACCGCGATTCCGCCGGCCGCCGCGATGTCTTCGGTCCGCCGCCAGGTCCTGGCCATGGACAGCGAAACCACCATCGGCGCGGCCAGAACGCTGCCTCAGGTTGTGCGGGAACAGTCGAGGCAGGATCGCATGTTCGCCACGTTGGCAACTTTCTTTGCCCTGCTGGCGTTGGTTCTGAGCGCGATCGGCATCTACGGGATCGTCGCGTTCGGCGTGACGCGGCGAACGGCCGAAATCGGAATCCGCATGGCCCTCGGCGCCAAGCGGCGCGATGTTTTGTGGCTTATCCAGCGGGAGACGCTACTCCTGCTCGCGGCCGGAGCGATGCTGGGCGTACCGGCGGCGCTGGCCGCGGCACGGTTGCTGCGCAGCCGTTTGTTCGGCCTGGCGCCATCGGACCCTCTGACCTTCGTGTGCGCGACTCTTACTCTCCTCATCATCGGCTCAGCAGCCGGTTTTTTCCCAGCCCGCCGCGCAGCGTCCGTCGACCCTGCGCTGGCGATCAAGAACAGTCTCGAATCCTCGAACTTTTGACGCGATCCATTTCTTGATCCACCTCCGATTGAATGGGCGTAGAATCGAGGCATGGCAGATCCCAAATCGCTGTTGCGTTCTTCCACCGAAGTACTGACTCGCGGCTTCGATCCAAGCCTTTCGGTCGGATCCGCGCGGCCCGCGGTGTTCCGCAGTTCGACCTATGTGTTCTCCAGTCCTGAAGCCGCCGAACGCGCGTTCGACCTGATGGCGGGGCGTGCCGTCGCGGAGCCCGGCGAGCAAGTGGACCTGGTCTATTCCCGGTTCAATCATCCGAACGCCGAGATTCTGGAGGACCAGATCGTGCCGCTCGAAGCCGGCGCGCAAGCTGCCCTGGTGTTCAATTCCGGAATGGCGGCCATCATGACCGCTCTGTTCAGTTTTGTGCGTCCTGGAGATACCATCGCCTACACCGTGCCGATCTACGGCGGCACGCAGAAACTGATCGAGTCATTTCTTTCCGCCTGGGGCGTGTCGGGAATCCCCATGCCGGCCGGCCAAGCCGACCGCATCGATGAGCTTCTGGGCGCGGCGAAGAATTTGCGCGTTGTGTTGATCGAGACGCCCTCGAATCCCACCATCGTCATGACCGATATTCGGCGGGCCGCCAGGACAGCGGCATCGGCGGCAGCTCAAAAGCCCATCGTCATGGTGGACAATACGCTGCTGGGCCCGGCGTTCCAGCATCCTCTGAACCTGGACGCGGATATTGCGCTGTATTCGGCCACCAAGTATCTGTCCGGGTTCAGCGATCTGATCGGCGGCGTGGCGCTCGCCCGCGATCCGGAACTGGTCCGCAAGATGCGCTCGCTGCGCAGCCTGTTCGGCAATATTCTTCAACCCGACGAATGCTGGATGCTCAATAGCCGTCTGCCCACTGTCGGCCTGCGCATGAACCGCCAGAGCAAGAACGCACAGCGCGTGGCGGAAAGGCTCGCCGGGCATCCCAAGATAAAGAAGGTGCTATATCCCACCTTGTTTGACGATCCGGAGCAGATTCGCATTTTCAGGGCGCAATGCGATTATCCGGGCGCCATGTTTTCGCTTGAACTGCGCGGGGGAAAGCCCGCGGCATTCGAGTTCCTGCGCAACCTGAAGATCGCGCGCAATGCAGTTTCCCTCGGTGGCGTGGAGACGCTGGTCTGCCATCCTAAGACGACCACGCATTCCGGCTTTACGGAAGCGCAGTTCGCCGAAGCCGGCGTCACCGACGGGCAGGTCCGCGTCTCGATCGGAATCGAAGACTGGCGTGATCTGGCCGAGGACTTCGAGCAGGCGCTGGAAGCGGCTTAGGCCCTTGTCGAAAAAGGGGACAGACTACTCTGTCCCCGGCACTACCCTGATGATTTCGCGCGCGGCTAGAATTGTGGACAGAGCGGCCCTGTCCCCTTTTTCAACACGCTCTTAGGCGTCGGCGCGTTTGAACGACACGGCGAAGATCAAGGTGAAGAAAATCAATCCGTAAGCGCAGGTGGGCAGAACCAGCGCCCCGCCGGCCGTTCCTCCTGCGCGGTAGCGAATGATTTCCTGCACGACGAAGTATCCCGCGAAGAGGATCCCGGCAAGAGAAACGATTCGCAGGACGTTGCGGCCCGCCCCGGCGCTCAGCTTCCCGGCGAACGTGAAGATCGCCGCGAGGAACATCGTGAGGAACAGGCCGAAGCCGTAGTAGCAGGCCGGATACCCTAGAAACAGCGGACACGGCTCATCGAACGCGCAGTTGGTGGTGAAAAACTTGACGCTGCTCATGTAGCCGGAAAACAAAACTCCCGCCAGGGTCAGCAGAAGATTCAGGATGTTGTAATTTTTCGCCCTCATGGGGATTTGCGCTTCGCCGTCCCTCCTCCAGCAGCAAGTTCGACGGAACCATCTTCCTTCCGCGTGAACTTGAACGCCGGGACGCCCGCGCGAACGGTGAAAAACGATGTTGTCGATTCAGGCAGCATCTCAATGGCGTCCCCCTCCGGCGTTTTCACCAGGAGACGGCCGCCCTCAACCGTGATCGTGATCGAAGGCCCGTTCGGGAACTGATACGCACCAGCGTAGGCCTTCAACGTCTCCTCATCGAGATTGGCGATCGCTTTTTCCTGTGGCCTGTAGTCTGGCCAGTTGTACTCGATCGCGATGCTCCGCAGAATCTCGTCCGCCAGCGCGCCGCCCCGATCTCCGTTGGTCATGACCACCGCGCCGCGGCCGCCGCTGAGGTAGCCGAACATCATGCATTGGAATCCGGCATTGGAGCCGCCGTGCGAGAACGATTTCTGTCCGTCCGTTTCCTTCAGCCCAAGGCCGAGCCCATAGTCGCCCAAAACCTTCGTCAGCATTTCGCGCTGGGTCGCGGCTTTCAGGACGTGCCCTCCGGTTTGCAGCTCCATCACCACGCGGGCAAGGTCGGATGGCGTGGTCCAAAGCCCTGCCGCGGCCATCTCCGGATACGTGTGGTACTTGCCTTTGATTGGCTGGCCTTTCGCGTCGTGCGCTGTCGCGGCGTTTCCTTCGAGAGCCTTCGGCAGAGGCTGTTCGAACGTGCTGTGCGACATTGCGAGCGGCCGTAGCACCATCTCCTGCGCGCGCTTCGGAAAGGTGCTCCCGGCCACATCCAGCACCAGTTGTTGCATCACTTCATAGCCGCCTCCGGAATAGCGCCACAGCGTTCCAGGCGTCACGTCTACGCGAATAGGAGCCGTATTCGCAGGCGGCTTGCCATCGAGCAGATCCACCAACGACGGCACGGGCGCGCCCGCTTCATAACCGGGGAATCCGTGCACGGTGAGCCCGGCGCTGTGATTCAGCAGTCTGCGCAGCGTGACCTTCTCCGTCTTCGTGAATTCGTTTTCGGGAACCTGCCACGACCGGAGCTTCGCGTTCACGTTTTCGTCCAGCGAGAGTTTCCCTTCGTCCACCAGATGCAGCGCCACGAGGGCCGCCACATGCTTGCTGATCGAGGCGGCCTGGAACAGTGTCTCCGCGTCCACCGGCTTGCCGCCGTCCGCCGAGGTTTCTCCGTAGCCGCGGGCCCAATCTACCTTGCCCCCGTCGACCACGGCGACGCTGACGCCCGGCACGCGATAATACTTCAGGCGCTCCGCGAGTGGCATGCGCGCCACGGGACGGCCCTTGATGACGATGGCCGGCTGAAGGCCGTTCTCGACCCGGTCAATCCTGGCAGTGTCAGCCGCGACTGCGGGAATCGCCAGACACAACGCGATGGAAATCAGGTGGTTTCGCATCCTCGCCTCCCAGCCCTAGCCTACCGGAATTCTAAGGAGGGTTCCAGAGGGAGTCGGCCCTCGCCGCCGGTAATTGACGCGAACAGCGAGAGCGACTATACTCGTGCCTATGCGGCGCGCTCTGGCGACATTGCTATTTGTGCTGATCGGCCTCCCGCCGGTCCTCCCGCTGCTGCTTTCCGAGCCTTCGCCGCAACTGCCCGCCTGCTGCCGGAAAGAGGGCAAACATCATTGCTCGATGGCCATGGCGAGTCGCGCGCCCGTGGAAGGCCCGGCACTCCAGTCCAGATGTCCTCTGTTTCCGAAGGCGCCTTCTTCCACCAGTCTCTCGTCCAAGTCGGCTGTCGCCGCCGATGCCCGTGTGGTGGGCATTGTCTTCTCTGCGTCGGCTTTACCGCGCGCCGCGTGGCTCGCTCCGAGCCGTCCCTCCGCCGATACCGCGCACCTCCGCGGCCCTCCTCTCCCCTTCGATCTGCTATAGCCGTCCGCAGAATCATCGAAGCGGGAAAGGAAATGAATCGTGGGACACCTGTGTCTTCCTAGAAGAGTATTTTGCACTCTTGTTTTTATAAATTTGGCGTTTGCCCAGGAATCGATCAATAACGCCAGCATTGGCGGCCGCATTACCGATGCCACCGGCGCGGCAGTGGAGAACGCGCAAGTCACCGCGCGGGAAGTCGACACCAACGCCGTGGCCAGCGTCTTCACCGGCCGGGAGGGACTGTTCCGCATCCCTTATCTCAAGGTCGGGCGCTATGAGGTCAAGGTCCACAAGGACGGATTCGTCGATCAGCTCCGAAACCTGACGCTCACCATTGGTTCTGCCTTCGATCTGACGATTTCTCTCAGCGTTGCCTCGGCCGGAACCAGCGTCACGGTCACCGGCGACGCAACGGTACTGGAGGCGGCGCGTTCGCAGGTGGCCGGAACGGTATCGAGGACCGAAATGCAGGAGCTTCCCCTCAATGGCCGCAGCTTCCTGGATGCGGCCTTGCTGGTGCCGGGCGTGTCGCCCACGAATACGGCCTCCAATCAACTTTTCGCGGAAACCTCGGCCGTGCCTGGACAGGGGATTTCCATCGGCAGCCAGCGGAATTTTTCCAACAGCTTCATTATCGACGGTCTTTCCAATAACGACGATGCGGCCGGGCTCACCGGGGCATTCTACGGCCTCGACGTGGTGGAGGAACTGGAGGTGGTCACCTCCGGCGGGCAGGCCGAATTCGGCCGCGCGCTTGGCGGCTACGTGAACATGGTGACCAAAGGCGGCTCTAATACGTTGCACGGAGATCTATACGGCTACGTTCGTAATAGCCGCTTCAATGCCGCCAACGCCCTTTCCCATACCGTCCTGCCCGTGACCCAGACGCAGTTTGGAGCCAGTGCCGGCGGCCCGATCGCGCGCGACCGTACGTTTTATTTCGCCAATTTCGAGGAGAAGGTTCTGAACCAATCCGGGCTGGTGACGATTTTACCCGCCAACGTCGCGGCGATTAATGCCCGCCTCGCGTCCGCCGGCTATCCCGGCCCGCTGATTTCCACGGGCATCTATTCCAACCCCGTCCACAGCGCGAATCTCCTCGGCAAGCTGGATCATCGCTTCGGCGCAAGAGATCAATTCAGCGCACGCTACAGTTTGTACCATGTCACCAGCATCCATTCGCGCGGCGCGGGAGGACTGAGCGCGCCGAGCGCCTCCGCCAATCTCGACGATACGGATCAGGTCGTGGCGGCTGGCAATATCCTCACGCTATCGCCGCGCGCCGTCAACGAAACCCGCGGCCAGTTCTGGAATAGCAGTTTGGCCGCTCCTCCCTCAGACCCCATCGGCCCCGCGGTGAGCATTTCCGGCATCGCGTCGTTCGGAACCCTCTCCGGCTCGCCCACCGCGCGAAAAAACAAGCTCGGCCAGATCGCCAATAGCCTCTCCTATCAGGCAGGCGCCCATGCCATCCGCATCGGTGTCGAGTATCTCTATAACGACGACACCATCACATTCCCACGGTCCTATCGCGGCAGCTATTCGTTCTCCTCGCTCGCGAACTTTCTTGCCGGAACCTACAACAGCTCGGGCTTCACGCAGACGTTCAATAACAGCACGGTCCATCAGACCAATCCCAACACGGGCTTCTACGCGCAGGACGAATGGAAGGTCTCAAGCCGCCTGACGCTGAACCTCGGTCTCCGCTACGACCTCGAATTTCTCAAGACCATCGCCACCGACACCAACAACGTCTCGCCGCGCGCGGGATTCGCCTGGACACCGTTCGCTTCGCGAAAAATGGTGATCCGCGGAGGTTACGGCCTGTTTTACGACCGCATCCCCCTGCGTCCTCTCGCCAATGCGCTGCTGTCGGCCAATAACACCACCAATCCCGCCAACCTGAGCCAGATCGGGATCAGCCTTTCGCCGACGCAGGCGGGAGCGCCCGTGTTTCCCAACATCCTCAACAGCCTAACGCTGCCTGCGGGCGTGCTGTTCAATTTCTCCACTATGGACCCGCATATGCAGAACGCCTACTCCGAGCAGGGCAGCTTCGAAATCGAGCAACAACTCGGCGCACGGAGTACGCTCAGCGTCGGCTACCAGCACGTCCGTGGCCTGCATCTGATCATTTCCGTGAATCAGAACGTGCCGAGCTGCGCCGCGGTGGGCACCAACAACGGCTGCCGCCCGAACCCAACCTACGGCAACGACAGCCAGTATTCCTCGCTCGCCGATTCACACTATGACGGCTTGCACGTTTCCTTCGTCGAGAGGCCCTCCGGCTGGGCGAATTACCGGGTTTCGTACACCTATTCGAAGGCGCTCAACAACGTGAGCGAATTTTTCTTCAGCGCGCCGATCGACAATTTCAACATCTGGCGCGATTACAGCCGTTCCGACGACGATCAGCGCCATCGCTTCGTATTTGACGGCTCCGTACATTCGCCCCAGGGCAAGGCAACCACCGCGTGGGAGCGGATCAGCCACGGTTTTTCCCTGAACGGCCTGTTCCAATATTATTCGCCGCTGCCGTTCAACATCACGACCGGCGCAAATACGATTCAAGGCACCGCCGCGCGGCCTACGATCAATGGGGTGTTCATCAATCGCAACGCCGGCGCGGGGTTCGACTTCCTCAGCCTGGGCGCGCGCCTCAGCCGCTCCTTCCAGTTGACCGAGCACCTGCGCATGACGGCTCTCGCCGAGGGATTTAATCTGACCAATCATGTAAACGGCGTCAGCCTCAACGGCGCGTTCGGAACGGGCGCGTATCCCACGAATCCTTCGCCCACGTTCAGGCAGATCACCGCCGTGGGCGATCCGCGAGGCTTCCAGTTCGCGCTACGCCTGTCATTTTAGGAGTCGCCATGCCTTTTTTCATTCTGCTTGCTCTCGGAATCGGCCCCATGGGACCGGACGCGCCGGCGCGCGAGCCTCAGTTCGCGGTCCACGGCTCGACAATCGCACTCGCGTTCGGCGCGAGCCACGCGATCTACTTCGCTCGTTCCACTGATGCCGGACAGACCTTCACTACGCCGGTGAAGGTCGCTGAGAGCCCGGTTCTTCCGCTGACGCGCCATCGCGGCCCGCGAATTGCCTTCGCCGGATCCTCCATCGTGATCACCGCGGTGATGGGAAAGACGGCGGCGGAAGGAACGCATGCGCATGGACTGCCATCCGACGGAGACTTGATCGCCTGGCGCTCCACCGACGAAGGCAGAACCTGGTCGAAGGGCTTGGTGGTGAACGACGCGGCCGGAGCGGCCACCGAAGGGTTGCACGCGCTAGCATCGAGCGCAACAGGCGCGTTGTTCGCGGCGTGGCTCGACAAGCGCGACGGCAAAACGAAGCTGTACGGCGCGAAATCGGCCGACGGCGGACTCACGTGGTCCGCAAACACGCTGATCTACGCCTCGCCCGACGGGACTATCTGCGAGTGTTGCCATCCCTCCGCGGCCTTCGATCACGAAGGAAAAACTCTGGTGATGTGGCGCAATTGGCTGGACGGCGCGCGCGACATGTATCTGGCCTCTTCCGGCGATGGCAAGCATTTTTCCACGCGAAAGCTCGGCGAGGGCGTCTGGAAGCTGAACGCGTGCCCGATGGACGGCGGAGGCATCGCGGAATCGGACCACGGCGTCGTCACGGCGTGGCGCCGCGACCATTCCGTGTTCCTGGATCAGCCTGGCAATCCGGAAACCGAGATCGGCCGCGGCACCGACGTCGCGATCACGGCGGGCAAAGACGGCGTTTACGTGATCTGGTCCACGCCGGACAGCATCGAACTGCTCGGGCCGCTGGACAGAACTCCGCGCGCGCTCGGCAGCAAAGGCTCGTTCCCGGCCATCGCCGCACTGCCCCAAGGGGGAGCCCTCGCGGCCTGGGAGGACAACGGTACGATTGCGATCCGGCTGGTGAAGTAAACTAGCGCTTCACGACGTCCACCGTGATCGAAGATGGATACTGGCGGGAATGGTGTACCTGGTTGTGCGCTACCATTCCTTCCGTTTCGTCCCAGTTATTACCGCCTGTATTCAGGTTGCGATCGAAGCGTGGGAAATTACTGCTCGATACTTCCACGCGGATGCTGTGGCCGGCGGCGAAATAGTTACTGGTGGTCATGGGCTGCAGCGTCACTTTGTACACCTTGCCCTTTTCCATAAACGCGATCGGTTTGTCGTAGCCGTTGCGATAACGAACTCGTTGAATCGTTTCATCCAGATTGTAGGCCGGACCGTCCGGACCGACGTCGATGAGCTTCACCGTGAAATCGGTATCTTTAACATCCGACGAAACATACAAGGTCACGTCGATCGGCCCGCTGACCTCCGTGCCTTCCTTGAACGGCTCCGTCGTGTACACCAGAATGTCCGGGCGCTCTTCCATCTTGCGTTGATCGAACGCGCCTCCCTGCACGGCGTTGCCGGTGCAACAGACGTTGCCTCCGAACGAAGAGACAGGCTCGCGCGGGTCGTAGATGAATCCGTCCGGCTTATCCTCATTCGGCGGCCCGGAGGCGAGCTTGCCGTCGCCGTTCAGCGTGTTCGCATGGCCGCCGCTCGACAGATAGAACGTCAGCGGAGCCGCGCCGCGCGGAGGCCACGTGTCCGATGTCTCCCACTTGTTCGCGCCCATCACGAAGTATTTGACCTTGGGCATGTTCTCGAGGACATGATTGTCTTCGCCCTTCAGGAAATGATCGAACCAGGCGTATTGCATCGCCTGATAATCCAGACGCGCGTCACCCATGCTGCGCTCGCCGACCTTCGTGTCTTCCGTCGCCCGCGTGTAGGAACAATGCAGCGTCGGGGCGATCACGGCATACTGCTGCGCACCAATCTCCGGACGCGCGTTCTTCCGGGTGGAGTTATAGGCAGCGAGATTCGGCCCCACGGACACGTCGTACCAGGACATGAACCAGAAACCGGGCACATTGATGACATGATTTTCGTGCCACAAGCCGCCTTTGTACCAAGCCGGATCGTTGGGGGCGCGCTTGATCATCGCGCCGCCCGTATCCACCGGCATCGCGTCTGCGAAAATGCCGCGCGGGCCGTCGACGGCCTTCATGATGTCCATCTCCGGCAGATGCCGCAGCGCCTTGGACCAGTCCACCGGAGGCAACTGCTGCGCCAGGTCGAACGCCTTCGAGACGCGAATCAACTCGTCGCGTGGCGTATCGGGCGGAAACATCGGCCTCACCTGATTTTGTTCGCCATAAAGCCACGCGATAAACAGCATTTGCACCGCTCCTCCGCGATACCAGTTGCCCTGTTCATAGTACGGACCGACTTTACCCACGCCCGCACCGAATCCCTGCGGAATCATCGCGGCGTAGGAAGGGATACCCATGCCGGCCACGCCCAGCTGCCATTCCGCGGTCGACGAGCACCCGATGGTGCCAACCTTCTTGTTCGACCACGATTGCGAGCTGATCCAGTTGAACTCGTCCTCGCCGTCGGTGAGGGGCGGGCCCAAGATGTCGTAATTGCCTTCCGAGAAGAAGTGGCCGCGCTCGTTCATTTCCACGTAGGCGTAGCCTCGCTTTACCGCTTCGAGTTCGGCGTTCATCGCGCGCGGCGCACCCGTGCGCACATCCCAGTAATTGAAGTTGTACGGTGTGCGGACGAAGATGGTGCCGTAGGTTTTCGACGGATCCTTGGGGCGGTAGATATCGGCGGCCATGCGTTTGCCGTCGCGCATCGGGATCATGACTTTCCGCTCAATGATGGCGATGGATTCGAGCTCGGTCTCCGTGGCGTTCCGCGCCGCGCGAACCTTTTCCTGATCGGCCCCTCCGCCGCGTCCTTGCGCGGGAGCGCTGGGAACCATCAAGAATGAGAGTCCTGCGATAGCGGCGAGGGCGACACACCAGTGGAGTTTGCGCATTCCGTTAGTGTACACAGTTTGAGTAATGGAGAAGTCCGATTCGAGCCACCGAAGCGCTACGATCCCTTGCGGATCACTTCGACGCCCATGTATGGGCGAAGCGCCTCGGGAACTACGACACTACCGTCCTTTTGCTGGTAATTTTCGATGATCGCAAGCCACGTGCGGCCGACGGCCAATCCGCTGCCGTTGAGCGTGTGCGCGAAATCCGATTTCTTCGCGCCGCCCTTCATGCGAATTCCTGCGCGGCGGGCCTGGAATGCCTCGTAATTGGAGCAGGACGAAATCTCCTTATAGTCGTTCAATCCCGGCAGCCAGACTTCGATGTCGTAGGTCTTGGCCGAGCCGAAGCCCATGTCGCCGGTGCATAGGCAAACGGTACGGAACGGAAGCCCGAGGCGAACCAGGATGTCCTCGGCGTCGTGCGTCAGCGCTTCTAATTCCTCGTAGCTCGACTCCGGGCGCGCGAATTTCACCAGCTCCACCTTCTGAAACTGGTGCTGGCGGATAATGCCGCGCACGTCCCGCCCATAAGACCCCGCTTCACTGCGGAAACATGGCGTGTAGGCGCAATACTTGATCGGCAGTTTCTCGTAATCCAGCGTCTCGTTGGCGTAGAGGTTCGTCACCGGCACTTCGGCTGTCGGCGCGAGGTAATAATCCGTGTCGCGAATCTTGAACAGATCAGCCTCGAACTTCGGCAATTGACCGGTACCGTAGAGGCTGGTGGAGTTGATCAGGAACGGCGGCAGAACCTCGGTATAGCCGTGCTCCTTGGTATGCACGTCGAGCATGAAGTTGATCAGCGCGCGCTCCAGCTTGGCGCCAAGGCCGAAATAAACGGCGAATCGAGCGCCGGTGATTTTCGCCGCACGCTCGAAGTCGAGAATGCCGAGCTCGGGGCCCAGGTCCCAATGAGCCTTGGGCGTGAAATCGAGGGCCTTCGGCGTGCCGACCCGTCGAACTTCGAGATTGTCCTCGGCCGATTTGCCCACGGGCACGGACTCGTGAGGCACGTTCGGCACACCGGCCAGCATCTCGCGGAATCGATCATCGAGCGCCTTGGCCTGTTCGTCGAAGGCCGCGATCTGGCCGTCCAGCTCGCGCACTGCTGCCTGCCGCGCGGAGGTATCCTCGCCGGCTTTGCGGAGCTTGCCAATTTCCTGCGATTCGGCTTTGCTCTTGGCGCGCAGTTGCTCGGATTGAGTGACGGCGGCGCGGCGGTCGGCGTCCAGTTTGCGGAAGGCCTCGACGTCGAGGGTGAAGCCGCGGTCGGCCAGCCGCGCGGCAATGGCATCCAGGTTCGTTCGGAAGACGGAAAGATCGTGCATTTGTCTTATGATGGCAGGGCGTAGCCCTTCCCCACAATCCCCGCACTGACGTGCGGGGCTGCAACGCTGGATCGCTGACTATCGGTTGGCGATATCGACCCAGGCTTGGCCGACAGACAGGCCGGTGTAGTCGGCGCGCGGGCGGATCAGGCGGTTGTTGTGATATTGCTCCAGCACGTGAGCCGTCCAGCCGGACATGCGGCTCACCGCGAAGATCGGAGTAAAAATGTCGATCGGAATGCCGAGCGAATAGTAGGTCGACGCGGAGTAAAAATCGACGTTCGCGTTCAGGCCCTTAGCTTCCTTGATGTATTTTTCGATCTTGGCCGACGTCTCGTACAGGTCGACGTGGCCTGTGCGCTTGCCGACCTCTTCACTCAGTTCCGCCAGGTGCGTGGCGCGCGGATCGGTGGTCTTATAGACGCGATGGCCGAAGCCTGGGATCTTAATCTTGTTCGCCAGGCGATTCTTCACCATGTCGATGGCCTTGTCCGCACTGCCTGCCTCGAGCAGCATCCTGACGACGTCCTCGTTCGCACCTCCGTGCAGGGGGCCCTTTAGCGCGGCGATGCCGGCAGTGACGGCGGAGTAAATATCGGACAGCGTCGCCGCGACCACGCGCGCGGCAAACGTGGAGGCGTTCAGTTCATGATCTGCATGCAGGGTGAGCGCAATGTCAAAGGCCTTCTCCATCACTTCGTCGGGTTTTTTGCCGTTGAGCGTGTAGAGAAAGTTTGCCGCGAAACCCAGCTTGGGATCGCCGGGCACCACGTCGAGGCCCTTGCGCAGGCGGTCGAACGTCGTGACGATGGTGGCCGTTTGGGACATCAGCTTCACGGCCTTCAGCGCGTTCGCTTCCGGCGACATGTCCTTGGCGATGGGATCGTACAAAGACAGCATGGAGACGGCCGTGCGCAGCACGTCCATGGGAGGGCACTTGCCCACCTGCTTCAAAAACGCCGTGATTTCGGAGGGGATCTCGCGATGCGCGACCAGCGCGCTCTTCAACCCGTTAAGTTCGGCCTGCTTGGGGAGAACGCCCTTCCAGAGCAGGAAAATGACTTCTTCAAACGTCGCCTTTTCTGCCAACGTGTGGATGTTGAATCCGCGATAACTGAGGATTCCAGCGTCCCCGTCGATGTAGCAAATCTGCGACTCTGCGGCAATAATTCCTTCGAGACCTGCGCCTGTTACAGCCATGGTTGTGTGTGTATGCTCCCTGGAAAAAAATCTGAAATCACATTCTATCAGGGTGTGGAGGAGAGGCGGGTGCGAGCGCGGTGCGTCGCGATGCTATATTGACGGAAATCACCGAAACCTCGGCGCCAAGACGAGCCGAACACAAGATGTTCCGCAGGGAGGAGCCGATGAAACGCAGAGAATTCCTGGGCGCGACAGCGCTGGTGGGGTTGGGCGGCTGTGCGCCGAAGGCCAGAACGGCGGAGGCCGTTCCCCGTCTCGCGCCTGTCCGGGCGCAAACGGATCGGATTTTTCGAATTACCGTCTGTTCCAGGCCGTTTCGCGCGGCCGGGCCGAGGCTCGATGTCGAGCGCGTCGGGGACAAGACTGTGATCCACAATTACGGGCACGGCGGCAGCGGATGGTCCTTGTCGTGGGGATCGAGCGCGGTGGCAGTCGAAAAAGCGATGGCGCTGGGCGAGCGCGACGTCGCCGTCATCGGATGCGGAGCGCTGGGGCTGACTTCGGCCATTCTGCTTCAAAGGGCGGGCGCGCGGGTAACCATCTACGCCAAGGATCGTCCGCCGGACGTGCGGTCCTCGCGCGCGACGGGAGCCTGGACGCCGGATTCGCGCATCGCGCTCACCAACTCCGTGTCGGCGGATTTTCCGGCGCTGTGGGAAAGAATGGCCCGCCGGTCCTTCCAGATGTATCAGAGCTACTTCGGGCTGGCGGGCAATCCGGTGGAGTGGGCCGACCGATACACGCTTTCCGATGGGGACCCGGCGGAGGCGCAGGCGAACCGCCAGCGCGCGGATACGCTGGGATTCGCGCATTATCAGGATCGCATCGCGGATATGATGCCCCACTCCAGGGATCTGCCGCAGGGAACCCATCCTTTCCCCACGCGCCATGTCCGGCAGGGTTTGAACCTCATTTTCAATATCGCCGCATACTCAAAGCAGTTGATGATGGAGTTTTTCGCCGAAGGGGGCAAGCTGGAAAAGGTGGAGTTTCATTCTCCTTCCGAACTGATCCAGCTGCGGGAAAAGGTGGCGATCAACGCCACGGGTTACGGCGCGAGGGCGTTATGGAAGGACGAGTCCATCGTTCCGGTGCGCGGGCAGATTGCGTGGCTAATTCCGCAGCCCGAGGTGAATTACGGCATCCTTTACAGGAACGTGAATATCCTGGGTAGACGCGACGGCATCGTGGTGCAAGGAGGGATCGACGATATGGACGGATACAACGATCCTGACGAGCAGCCCGATCGCAAGGAAGCAGAGAGTGTGGTACGCGTAGCTGCGGAGCTGTTCGAACGCATGAGATAATAGCCAATAAGATCCTGAAGTCGCTTGTTTTGTTTGGGATTTCATCTGCAGCCTCGTGTGTCCCAATACGATTGTTCATGCAACCATCTGCCCGTTTGGCTCATCAGAACAGATGTAATACACTATGAGAGAATCTGCGTCCCTGGGTCGAATCGGCATAATAACTATTTTCTTTTCATCACTTTTGGCGGCGGCCCCGCCGGAGTGGACCCGCGCCAATCAGCTGTATCAGCGGACGGAATACCGCGAGTCCCTGAAGGTTCTGGAGAATATCCAGAACAAGGATGCGCAGACTTGGCAGTTGATTGGGCAGGACTTTTACATGCTGGGCGAGTACAAGAAGGCGACTGAGGTCCTGGAAAAGGCCATCGCGCTCGACCCGAATAACCCGAAACTGGTGCACTGGCTGGGCCGGGCCTACGGCCGTCGCGCCGAAACCTCGAATCCGTTGGCGGCTCCGGGATGGGCGAACAAGACGCGGCAGATGCTGGAAAAGTCGGTGGAACTGGATCCGACGGATACGGATGCACTTGGCGATTTGCTGGACTATTATCTGGATGCGCCTGGATTTCTGGGAGGGGGCCTGCACAAAGCCGAGGCGCTGGCGCACCTGATCCTGAAGGAGGATCCGGCGGAAGGTCATTACGCCGTCGGCCTGGTGGCCGAGCGGCGAAAAGAGTACGAAGCGGCCGAGCAGCAGTTTCGGCGGGCGGCCGAACTGGCTCCGCGGCAAGTAGGCCGCGTCCTGGTGCTGGCGCGCTACCTGGCCAACCACGGGCGCGAGAAGGAAAGCGATGCGCTGTTCGAACAGGCGGCGCGTATGGCCCCGAACAGCCCGAAGGTGATGTTCGAACGCGCGAACACTTACATCCATCAGAATCGTGATCTGGGCGAGGCGCGGAAACTGCTCGAGCACTATATGCAAATGCCGTTGACGCCCGACGATCCGCCCAAGGATCGGGCACAGGCGCTGCTCAAGAAACTCGGATCGGGATGAGCCTCCTTCGGCACCGGGAAGCACTGCAATCCAGCCTGGCAGCGCTGCGGGCCAATAAACTACGATCTTTCCTGACGGCTCTGGGCCTGGTGATCGGCAACGCCAGCGTGATTCTGGTGGTGACGATTTCGCTCACCAGCCGGGATTATATTCTCGATGCGATTCAGCGCATCGGATCCAACCTCATCATCGCCAACTACGAAGCGGGAAATAATGGCGCCACCGCAACCACGGCGGGCGACTATCTGAAAGTGGCCGATGTGGAGGCGGTGCGGCAGCAATTGGGCTCGCGTATCGTAGCGGCGACGGGCGTGATGAACAGCCTGGACCGGATGCGCGTGGAAGGCCACGAAGAGGACGTCGCGATTCTGGGCGCGGATCAGTATTATCCGGCGGTCCGGAATCTCGCGTTGCTGACGGGGCGATTTTTCGATGGCAGCGAAGTGCAGCAGAGGGCGCACGTTGCGCTGCCGACCGAAAAACTGGCGCGGCGGCTGTTCGGCAGCCAGGCGGCCGCGATGGGCCGCAAAGTGAAACTCCACGGGCTGCCATTCACCATCATCGGTAGCTTCAAGGAAAAAGTTTCGACATTTGGACAGTCGGAGCTGAGCGGCGACAACATTCTGATTCCGATTACCGTGCTCAAGGACTTTACGCAGATCGAACGCATCGATCCGTTGTACGTTCAAGTGCGGAGCCAGGATGGCGTGGAGTCGGCGACCACCATCGTGAGGGCCATCATCGAAAGCCGGCACCGGCCTGGCGCGCACTATAACGTGATGAATCTGAACTCGATTCTGGACACCGCGCGGCAAATCGCGACGATCCTGGACGCTGTGCTGATCGTGGTGTCAGCGATTGCGCTGATCATCTCCGGCATCGGCATCATGAATATCATGCTGGTGACGGTTACGGAGCGAACGCGCGAGATCGGGCTGCGGATGGCCGTTGGCGCGGCGCGGCGCGACATTCTGGAGCAGTTCCTGGCGGAGGCGGTGCTGATCAGCATCGGCGGCGGAACAGTCGGCATCCTGATCGGCGTGGCGGTGCCTCTGAGCGTGCGCTATCTCACAGACGAATTTGCGATCCCGATATCGTTCCTGTCGATCGCTGTGGCGTTCACTGTGTCACTCGCCGTGGGGCTGATCTTCGGGCTCCTGCCGGCAAGCCGGGCGTCGAGGTTGAATCCCACCGAGGCTCTGCGGTACGAGTAACGGCGCCCCCAGACCTTTACACTTGGAATACGTATGAGAACTTACGCCCTTCTCTTTGCATGCGCGGTGTGCGGCACTGCCGAGACCAAGACGTTGACACTAAAGCAGGCGCTCGATCTGGCGTTGGAACAGAATCCCGACGTGCTGGTTGCCCGGCTCGACCAACAGAAGGCCCGCGACCAGGTGCTGATCGCAAAGGATGCGTTCGTGCCGAAGATCACCGGCGGCAGCGGACTGGCCTGGACCGTCGGCTATCCCACCACCGTCGACGGTAATCCTCCGTCGATCTTCCAGGCGCGCACCGACATGTCGATCTTCGACCGCTCGCAGAACTACAAGATCTCGCAGGCCAAGGAAGGGCTCAGAGGAGCGGGCATCGACGTCACGCGCCGTCAGGAAGAGGCTGCCTATCGCGTAGCGTCCCTGTTTCTCGATGCCGAGCAGGCCGCGCACAGCCTGGAATCGGCTCGCAAGCAGGGGGACAGTCTCGCAAGGGTGAAGGAGTTGATGGACGCGCGCGTGGCTGAAGGCCGCGAACTGCCTCTGGAATCGAAGAAGGCGCACTTGAACGTGCTGCGGGCGCGCGATACGGTGGAGAGACTGGCGGTGAATCTGATCAATGCGGAGACAGCGCTGGCGCAGGTGCTTGGGATGGGCCCCGACGACCGCGTCCGCGCCGCGCAGGAAGAACGCAGGGACGTCGCGGTTCCGGTTTCCGAGGACGCCTCGATCGAAGAAGCGCTGGAACACAGTCCGGAGTTGCGGCGGCTGGAGTCCGACATGCAAGCGAAAACGCTGGAGGTGAAAAGCTATCGCGCGGCTCGGCTGCCCAAGGTGAGCGTCATTGCGCAGGACAACATATTCGCCAAGTACAACTATTCCGCCTTCGCGCCATCCACGTTTCACCGCAATAATCCCGAGTTGGGCGCGGCGATCACGGTTCCAATTCTGATGGGACGCGCCGCGCAGGCGTACGCCTCCGACGCCGAGGCCGACATGGCGAAAATCCGCGTGGAAGTGGCGCGGACGCGGTCCCGCATCTCCGCGGATTTGCGCCGCGCGTATCAGCAGGTGAAGAGCGCCGAGGCATCACGCGAGCTGGCGCGCGCCGATCTGGATGTAACGCGCGAGGAGCTGAACGTCGATCTGGCGCAGTACGAGGAAGGGCGGCTGCCGCTGGCTCGCGTGGAAGCGATGCGCGCGACCGAGAACGAAAAATTCCTGGTGTACTACGTCGCCCAACAGACGGCCGAGCGCGCGCGGCTTAACGTGCTTCGCCTGACGGGGACGCTGGTGGCGGCCCTGAAGTAAAGGGCGGAGCTAGCTGCCGAGCGTACAAGCCCCGGGCTCACGCCGCGGGGCTATCGCGGCGCATTAGACACACCAGCGCTCGCAAAGGTCGCCATCTCGGAATAGATCTTCACTGCCGCTTCGAGCAGTCCGATGCCGAGCGCGGCGCCGCTGCCTTCGCCGAGGCGCATGTCCAGCTCGATGAGCGGCCGCGCGCTTAGAAACTCCAGCATTTTCGCGTGGCCTTTCTCGGCGGAGCGGTGCGAGAAGACCACGTAATCGAGCGAGGCCGGCTGGATCGCGCGGGCGACGATGGCGGCGGCGCAGGTGATGAATCCGTCGAGCAGGACGACCCGGCGCTTCGATGCCGCTCCGAGAATCAGGCCGGCGATGGCGGCGATTTCGAACCCTCCCAGCGCGGCGAGAATGCCGAGAGGATCGCGGGGATCGGGGGAATGAATCGCGAGGCCGCGGCGAATCGCGTCGATCTTTCGCGTGAGGCCCGCATTGTCGAGGCCGGTTCCGCGACCGGCGGTTTCGCTTGGATCGAGGCCGGAAAACGCGCTGAAAATCGCGGCGGCCGAGGTGGAATTGCCGATGCCCATTTCGCCGGCGCCCAATGTTTCCGCCGTCTCCGCGTAGGCGAAGCCGGTTTCGAGGGTACGCTCCGCATCGGCGCGAGTCATGGCTGGTTCGCGAGTGAAATTCCGGGTCGGCTTACCGACGCCCATATCGACGATGACCGGATCGATACCGGCATGGCGGCACAACACGTTGATCGCCGCGCCGCCAGAACGAAAATTTTCCACCATCTGCCGCGTGACTTCCGATGGATACGGGCTGACGCCTTCTTCCACCACGCCGTGATCGGCGCAGAAGACGATCATCGCCTTGCGGCCGATCCGCGGCGCGTCGGTGGCTTGGATCAGGCCGAGTTGCAGTGCGAGTTCCTCCAGGCGGCCAAGGCTGCCGGGAGGCTTGGTCAACGAATCGAGCCGGGCGCGGATGCGAGCCTCCAGAGCGGCATCGTGAATCGGGCGGATGGAATCAAAATTCATAAAGCCTGGGGCTCGTGAAGAGGACGAGGATGAAGATTTCAAGCAGTTGCTCGGTTGCGCCGAGGCAATCGCCGTTGATGCCGCCGATGCGGTGGTAAAAATACGCGCGCGCCCCGCGGACAATCCCGTAGGCTCCGGCCACCAGTAGCAATGCCGGGCGCCAGCCGGGAAGCATCGCGGTGGCGGCTCCCTGGAGGATCACGGCGACCGCGGCAAAGCTCGTGAGCGAAGAAGAAAACGCGAGGCCCAAGCCATCTCCCGCGGGACGCGAGACCCAGGCCAGGGCGACCATGGAAGCTCGGGGCACCGCATGCGCGGCGATGCTGACGGCGAAAACCTTCGATGCAGGAATATGTTGTAGCGCCTGCCACCGAGCGACGATGCTGAGGACGATGGCGACTGCTCCATATGTCCCGATGCGGCTGTCTTTGAGAATGGCGAGCATTTTGGCGCGGGATCGGCCAGCGCGAAACGCGTCCGCCACGTCGGCGAGGCCGTCTTCGTGCAACACGCCGCAAATCATGGTCCAGAAAGCGACCGTCAGCAGCGAGGCGAGCGACGCGGGCAGCAGCACGCTGGCGGCGAGAAACAAGCCCGCGCCCGCCGCGCCGATCATCGCGCCGACCAGAGGAAAGAAGATCGCCGCGCGGCCAGGCGCGATACGATGGTCACCCACCGGAACGACAGTCAAGAACGAGACAGCGGCCAGGAGCGTGCGCATTATTTCACCCGTAGCGCCTGGCCGAAGGCCATGACGTAGACTTCGTCCGCGATGGAGGCGATCCGCTGGTTCAGGAATCCGGCGCGATCGCGAAACTCGCGCGCCAGAGCATTATCGGGCACGATGCCACAGCCGACTTCGTTGGTGACGAACAGCACCGTTCCCGGAGCGCTCCTGGCGGCTAGCGCCAGGGCATCCACTTCGCCATCACAATCACGATGGGCGAACATGATATTCGACAGCCACAGCGTGAGGCAATCGACGACCATGGCGTCAAACATCGTGGACGAGACGATCGAGGGCAGATCGAGCGGCGCCTCGATCGTTTTAAATTCGGCGCTGCGTTCTTCCTTATGACGCTCAATGCGGGCGCCCATCTCTTCATCGAGCGCCTCCGCGGTGGCGACAAAGACGCGCAGGCCGGCAATTTGGCGGGCTTTTTCGAGCGCAAACCGGCTCTTGCCGCTGCGCGCGCCGCCGCCGATGAGAATTACAGCCACAGGCTCCGCCGTTTCGACCGCAGCAGCCAGATGAAGAACGGCCCGCCGGCCAGCGCCGTCACCACGCCGACGGGAATTTCCGTAGGCGCGATCACGGTGCGCGAAAGCGTGTCACAGGCGGCAAGAAACGCCGCACCCAACAGTAAGGAACAGGGCATCAGCAAGCGATGGTCCGCGCCGAGCTTCAGCCGAAGCGCGTGCGGAACGATGAGGCCGACGAATCCGATGGGCCCGGTGAGCGATGTGACGATACCGGTCAAGAACGATCCTGCCACGTAGCCTAACACCGTGTAGGCCGTGGTCGAAAGGCCTCTGGAAGCCGCCCAGTCCTCTCCCACCGCGAGCAGGTTCCACTGGCGCGAACGCGCGATTACAAGCGCGCACACGGGGAGCACGGCCGCGGCCAGCCAGGCAAGGGTGGAGTATTCCACCGCGTCGAGGCCGCCCATCAGCCATCGCGAAATGGCGAATGATTGCGAAAAGGTCGCCAGGTTGTGGAGGAACAGCACGATCGCCAGCGAGATGCTATTCATCGTGACGCCCGCAAGCAGCAGGGTGAAGGAGGAAATGCGGCGCCCTTCGAAGGAGATCCAGAGCACAATCAGCAGAGCCGTTCCCGCTCCCGCAAGCGAGAGCAGGCCGATGGCCCGCAAGCCGAAGCAGATGCCGATCACCGCGCCAACGGAGCCTCCGCTGGAGATTCCCAGCGTGTAGGGCTCGGCCAGAGGATCGCGCAGCAGGCATTGAAAAAGGACTCCGGTGACGGAAAGCGCCGCGCCGGCGAGCAGCGCCAGCAACACGCGCGGCAGGCGGGCATAGAAGAAAATCTCGTGATCGGGCGAGACGCCGTCGAGCACGCGGCGAAGATCGATATGCGCGCTGCCGATGAGCGGCGCGGTGACGGAGATAACGAGCAGGATTATGAGGGAGATCCAGACGCTACGCGTCATACGTCAGCCATCCTTCGCGGAGTTGGGCCTGCACGCCAAACACGCTCTGAATCATCGCGGGCGCCAGCGCATCCTGCGGCGCGCCAAATGCGGCGATGCGGCCGTCCCGCATGACGAGAACGAGATCGGAAAATCGCAGTGCGAGATTCAAGTCGTGCGTCACGGCGACGATCAGCATCTTTTTCGACCAATCCGCCAGCAGACGGTACATCGCCAGTTGGTGCTTCAGATCGAGAAACGTGGCCGGTTCGTCGAGCAGCAGGGTTTCGGGCTCTTGCGCCAACGCGGAGGCTAGGATCACGCGCTGCTTTTCGCCGCCCGAAAGCGAGCGGAAATCGCGTTGGGCGAAGGCGCGCGTATCGGTGGTTTCCATCGCGCGCGCAACGGCCGCGTGATCGGCTTCGGATTCGAACCATCCTCCGGCATAGGGTGCGCGGCCCATGAACACGACTTGTTCCGCGGTAAACGGAAATTCGAGGCGCACGGATTGAGGGAGAAACGCGAGTCTCCGCGCCAGTTCGCGCCTCGGCCAGTCGCGAATCTCCCGACCGTGATACTTGCACTCGCCCCGATAATGCGGACGCAGGCCGGCGAGAATTCCCAACAGCGTGGACTTCCCCGCCCCGTTCGGCCCGGCGACAGCGATAAACCCGGTTGAGGGCAAGTCGAACGTCGCGCCATGCAGCCCGAAGGCGAAGGAGAGATTCCTGACGGAGAACGTCATGGATGCAGCATCCCCACGAAGGCGTTGGCCGCATCGACGACGCGCGGGCCGGGCACGACGAAAACATCGGACGCCACCGCGAAGACACGATGATGCTTCACCGCCGCAAGGTTCGGCGCGCGGTTCCAGAGCGCGATTACCTGGCGCTTGTGGTCCTCAGTGACGCCAACCGTATTGGACATGTCGCCCATATCGACGATGACCTGCGGATTGCGCGCCATTACCTCTTCCAGAGACACTTCTGGATACGCAGCCAGCGCGTCGCGAAAGACGTTGACGCCGCCCGCGATCTCGATTACTTCATTCAAGTAAGACGCGCGGCCCGCGACCACCAGGCCATCCAGGCGGTTCGGCGATCGCCCGACGACGAACATCATCGGGACGCGAGGCATACCTGCCACGCGCGCGCGAACCCTCGCCAGACCGTCGTCGATGGACGCGCTCAAACGAGCCGCGGCGGGCTGCGCTCCGGCCGCTTCGGCGACGTCGCGGATCGATTGATGGATCGCGGCGATGGTGTCCTGGTTGATTTCAAGAACGCGCAGGCGCAGGGTCGCGAGCCGCTCCTTCAGCCGCACCGGATTCGTCTGCACGATCACCAGATCCGGCCTCAACGCCGCGATCGCCTCCAGGTTCGGCGCTGTGTAGTCGCCGATCTTCGGCTTCAATTGAGCCTCCGGCGGATAGCGACAAAAGCGCGTCACGCCGACCACGCGATCGCCGAGGCCGAGCGCGTAGAGCAGCTCGGTTATGCTGGGCGCGGTGGACACAATTCTCTGCGGAGGCGCGGCGAGTAGTGCGGCCGCGAGAAGGAAGATCGCAAAACTGCGGCGGAGCATCACCACGCGATCCGCACGCCTCCAGTGATGTCTCTTGAGAGCGCGGGGTAGCCCAGAACTTCCTGATATTGCTGATCGAGCGCGTTCTGCACTCGCACAAACGGCGTGACGACCTTCGTTGCCCGATAGGACGCGTCGGCGAAGGCATATTGATAGCCGGGGTTGCGGTTAACGCCGAACGCATAGTCCGCGTCCCGCCGCTCCCCGACGAAGCGCGCACCGGCGATGATGGTCCACCGCTTAGGCGTCAGTTCTAGCGAAACAGATCCCGAATTGCGGGGTCGCCGCAGCAACTCCTGGCCGATCTCGCCTGGCGTGATGGAGTTGGTGATTCGCGTGTTGAGCCTCGTGTATGCGCCGCGCGCGGCTACGGACCGCGTGATGCGGAGGCTCGCAGACGCTTCCGCGCCGCGGGCCCAGCTTTGGTCGACGTTGATCCAGGTGCCGGGATAGACTCCCGAGTTGTACTCGATCAGATTGTGGAACGAATTGCGGAATAGGGAAAGTTCCGTGCGCAGCCGCCTGGCGAGCCATTCCCGTGACAGTCCGGCTTCGTAGCTCTGCGTCGTCTCCGGCTTCAGCGAAGGATTGCCGACGTAGTAGCCTTCCCGGGCGAAGTTTTCGATCAGCGACGGCTCCTTGATGCCGCACGAGGCGCTGAAATGCAGAAAGGTTGCCGCCGGAAGACGGAACGTGATGGCCCCGCGCGGCGCGAACTCGCTGCCGAACGCGCTCGACTGCTGATAGCGCGCGCTGGCAGTCAGGTAAATGCGATGGGTCAATGCGTATTGTTCATTGATGGACAACCCGTTGTCGGAGCGTGCGACGTCCGCGCCGGAAATCACTCCCGCCTGGCGTTCGTATTCGTAGCCGAAAGACAACGCGCCTCCGGTATGCGTCCACGTGCCCTGATACTGGACATTGGTGCGGTCGGCGAGGCTTACGCTGTCGTAGGTGTATGGATAATACGTGTAGGAGGACAGCGTTTCGCCCGGAGGCGCAACCGTCGCCGACGCCGGGACCATGCCGACGAAATAGGTGTACGGGCCGGATGTGCGAAGCAGCGCTTGCACCGTGTACGGTGCGCCGCCGGACGTATCTTGGTCCAGCGTCCTGTTGCGGTGATAGCCGAAGATTACCTTCTCCGTGAAGTGCTTTCCGCGCGCGTCGTCGAGGTGGATACTGAAGGCGGAATCGCGAACGGTTTCGAGCGCCGCCGTATCTGCCAGTCCGTAGGAAACCTGGCCGGGGACGCCTGTGTAGGAATCAAACTCGCGAAAAATCGCGCGCAGGACCGTCGCGTCCGAGAAATGATAGCCGACATTCGCGGTGCCTGTCGTGATGCGGTACGCGTCGTTGACGAACTCGCCGGTAGAGCGGAACTGATCCGCGCTGAGAGCATAATCGATGCGGCGCGCCAGGCCGCCGTCGATCATCGCCGCCCAGTGATCGGTTGAGAAGGATCCACGCTCATACAAAACTGAACCGTGCGGCCGGGAGGATTCCACGTCGCCGTGCTGAGTGAAGATCTGGATCACCGCGCTGGATGCTTCGGCGCCATAGAGCGCGCTTTCCGGCCCGCGCACCACTTCGAGACGCTCCAGACCCACCGACGCCATGTGCGCGAAGTCGAAATCGCCGCCCGGCTCGGTGATCGGGATGCCGTCGAGCAGGATCATCGCGGCATCGCTGTCTCCACCGCGGGCGAACAGGCTGGTCAAGCCTCCGTTGCGGCCCGTCTGCGCAACGGCCAAACCCGGCACGTCACGAAGAAGGTCCTGAACGAAGGGGAATTGACGGGCCTTGAAGTCGCGTGCCGTGAAAACCGTCGCCGCGACACCAGCTTCCTCGATGGCGACGGGCGCGCCGGAGGCGGTCACCAGCACGCGATCGCTCACCGGCGCGAGCGTCAGCGCGATCTCGGCATCCTTCGCATCGGTCAACGCGACGGTCTTCGAAGCGAATCCGGGCTTTTCGACGGTCGCCAGACAAGGCTTCGGCAGTTCGAAATGCCCGCGAGAATTGGTCGTTGAAATTTCCGCTCCACAGGCGACCGTCGCCCCTTCCACGGGACGGCTCGCGGGATCCAATACGACACCACGGACGAATGATAAGATGACTGCAAAAAAAATGAGAAACATGAGACGCTCTCCCTCGAGACGGTCTGTTTTTAAGATCGTCAAGGAACCGGTCTCCTGACTCACGGCTTGGCGACTACTGGATTCAAGTCTTCCCGCTTGCGCAGTGACTCAAATCCCGCCGGAAAACGTGCCGTATACAGTTGCGGGGCAGTGGCGGATTCTCACCGCCTTCCCGAGCATTCCTCAACGCACAACCAACTCGTTAAGCGTAGGCCCAGGGATGCGTCCGTGTCAACCGTGATGTGTTGTGCCGCGCTTGCTCCCTGTCGCCGTTTGGGGTGAGCGAGGTGATCGCCGAGGCGCAGCCCGGTCCGATCCTCGGCCCGACGGCGCGGCAGTGCCGGAGCCAATTCGCTGGGCGTGCGCCCCATCTTTCGTTAAGCTGTATAACGTATGGCGATCGTAGCGGGTGTGGATTTCGGGACGCTCAGCGTTCGAGTGTCGATTGTGGATAGCGCGAAAGGGCGCCTCGGTTCGGCGACCGCGGAGTATCCTTTGCATCGCCGGCGCGACGATCCGGATCACGCGACCCAAAGCCACGCCGATCAACTGCGCGCGCTGATCGAGGCGATGCGTGCCGCGCTCGAAACAGCGGGAGTCGCGGGCGACAGGATCGAGGCGATTGCGCTCGACACCACGGGTTCCAGCGTGATCCCCGTCGGCGAAGAGTTGCAGCCGATCGACGATTATTATCTCTGGTGCGACCACCGTTCGTGGAAGGAAGCGGGCGAGATCACCCGCACGGCGCATGCGGCCAAGCTCGAAGCCATCGATTGGTGCGGAGGCGTTTATTCGTCGGAATGGGGATGGTCGAAGCTGCTGCACTGGCTGCGGCACAATCCGGAAAAGCGAGGGCAATTTGTCACGGCGCTCGAAAACTGCGACCTGATCACGGCGGTGCTGTGCGGCGTCAGCGATCCATCGAAGGTCGCTCGCAGTGTCTGCGCGATGGGACACAAGTGGATGTACAACGCCGCGCTCGGCGGCCTGCCTCCGGAGGATTTTCTAACGCAGGTTGATCCTGCGCTCAAGGGCATGCGCGAAAAAATCGGCGGGCGCTTCGCGGCATCGGACCAGTTGGCCGGCCATCTGAGCGCGGAATGGGCGGCAAAGCTCGGGTTGCGCTCGGGCATTCCGATTCCGGTGGGCGCCTTCGACGCGCATTGGGACGCGGTGGGCTCCGGCATCCGCGAAGGCGACGTGGTGAACGTAGTTGGCACGTCCACCTGCATCATGGCGATGGCAAAAAACACCGGGCTGATCCCCGGCGTCTGCGGCGTGGTGAACGGCTCGATTCATCCGGATTATTTCGGCATCGAGGCGGGACTTTCCGCCACCGGAGATATTTTTGATGCCATCGCGCGCCGGGCGGGAACCACTGTCGCTGCGCTGGCCGAGGGATTGGATGAATATCGCGCCGGGCAGACGGGTCTGCTGCGCCTCACCTGGGACAACGGCGACCGCACGGTGCTGGTGAACGCGGAATTGGGCGGCGTGACGCTCGGCTGGAACCTGACGTCAACCGCGAAGGACGAGTTATTCGCGGCAATCGAGGGCACCGCGTTCCACACGCGCGTAATCCTGGAGCGCATGGCCGAGCACGGCGTCCGCATCGACCGAGTGATCAACGCTGGAGGCATTCCCCGCCGCGGCGATACACTGAATCGCGTGTACGCCAACGTGTTGAACAAGCCGATTCTTGTGCCGGACGGAGACGTCACCAGCCTCGGCTCGGCGATTTTCGCGTTCATGGCCGCGGGCGCGTTCAAGACGATCCAAGACGCGCAGACGGCGCTCTGTCCGCCGTGGAAGACCTATGAGCCCGATCCGAAGGAAGCGGCGGTGTACGAAAAATTATTCGTGATCTTCCGGGCGCTGTATTTCGACCTGGGCCAGAGCAGCTGCTTGCCGCAATTACGCGCCATCCGCGATGCGGCGCGCCCGTGAATCATTTCTTCGTCGCCAGCACGTTCTCGTAACGCAGACTTACCTTTACCGGAGGCGTTTTCACGGCCGCCGAAAACGCGGCCGGCTCGTTCGATGAGCGCACCCACACGATCTGCGGAGGCCCCTTGGCGAACTGGATCTCCACCGGCACGTCCACGGAGAAATCGTCGTCCACGCCGGACTGCTCCATCGTGCCCGTGACCTTCAGCCCGTGACTCGAGTTCTGCAGCTTCAACGCGGGGACGCCCGTCGCGTAGACCCAGTTATCGAAAAACGTCTCCATCGTATCGGACGGTGAATGCGCCGGCAGGAACTCCGCCGCCAGCGCTTGAAATTCCTCGGTGGTGATCGCGCGCAATTCGTAGCGGCGCCGCAACTCGGCAAGCATTTTCAGGAAACGCTCATCGCCCATCCGGCGGCGCAGCATGTGCATGATCCAGGCGCCTTTTTCGTAGGTGATGGAGCGCCACGCATCCGGTACTCCGGACGATTCCAGCCGCAGGCCCCAAACAATCGGCCCCGCCGATTCGAGCGTCCGCCCATCGCCATCCTTGGTCAGCAGACGCGAGCGGTACTCGTCGAGCACCAGGTCCACCGCCTTGGTTCCGCTCTTTCTTTCGAGCCACAGCAGCGCCGAATAATTCGACAGAGCCTCCATCAGCCATTCGTCCTGGTAACTGGAGACAATCACCACGTTGCCCCACCACTGGTGCGCGACCTCGTGCGCCACGATGAGGTCGGAAAAGAAGACTTTTTGCGTTTCACCGCGCAGCGCCGCCGGACGGGCGGACGGGTCAAGATAAGCGACCGTTGACAGATACACCAAGCCGGGAAATCCCTGGCCGAATGTCCCCGGAATCGGCGCCACCGTCAAGGTTTTCAACACCGGCGGACCGAAGAGGCCGGTGAAGAACTGCAGCGACGAGGACACGTTGTCGGAAACCGCATGCAACCTCGCCAGAGGATCCGGCGCGGAGGTCAGACGCTGCGCTTCCTCCTGTAGAGTGGTCCTGCGCTGCTGCGCCGACATGGGTCGCGGGGCCGGTTCGGGCAGCGCGTCCTGCTTGGGCTGCAGCGCCGGGTCCAGGCGCTTGTTGCCGAACACTTCGATGGTGACGCCGTGCTGCGAACTGGCGATGCGCTGGTATTCGCCCAGGTTGAATCCCGCGAATCGAATAGGCGTCGCGGTGGCGCGGCGCGAGACGCGCGTCTCTCCTTCACTGCGATCCTCTACCGGATCGCCGGGCGTCACCAGGGTGAGTCTCCTCGGATAGCGGAACGTCAGGTCGTAGGTGGAGAATTCCGGCGCACCCCGCGGATACCACGTCGAGCGTGCGGCCACGAAGTAGACTCCATTGCCCGCCGAGCTGATCACGTCGCCCTCGTGATCGAACGTGAATTCATGTTCGCTGCCCGAGAGCAGCGGCTCCGGAGTCACAACTAGTACGGCATCATCCTCGCTGCCTCGTAAGGCGTGCTCTCTCTCCGAATCGCGGGCAAATATTTCGGCCGGCTGGCCGTCCACCCGCACCGAATTGACTTTCATTGAGTTCGTAATTTCAAAGGGGAAGGAGCGTCTGGGCTTCTCGCCAACTTTGAGCTTCACCGTGGTCGAGGCCTTCAAGTGAAGGCTGGCGTCGATCGCCGCGTCGATGGCGAAATGCTTCAGTGAGAATCCGGAATCTCCTCGTTTCGACGCGCCGCTGCGGTAGCTCTTCGCCTGAAAACTGGTCCAAATGTCGTAGCGCAGGCGCCCTGCGCGATTAGACAACTGGCCTCCGATGATTTGCTCGCGCCCACGCGGATCGTAGAGCAAGTCGAAATTCCCTCGCTCGCGGCCGGCCAGGCCGAGAAACAAGAATCCGCTCCGGCCCGCGTCGGACGACAGCAGATCGTCGACGATCCGCAGCTCGAAATTCTCGCGAAGGTTGCGCAGCACCGGGGACCACTTTTCGGCCATCAACGCGCCCACTTCGGGCATTCTTCGCGCATTGCCCTCCTGGCGGATCCGGTCCAGCAGGATGTTTCCCGTGCCGTCGGTGAATACCAGCAGCGCGGCCGTCAAATGCTCATCCAGATTTGGAGATTCCGTGAACGCGGCGAGGGATTTCCGCTCGCCGCGCGTGGGCGGCAACACGATGATCTCGCCATCGCCTCCCTCCACGTCGGTGGTGAACACGGCGGAAAGAGGCTGGCCCGCGGCAGGCTTGGAAAAAATCAGGTAGCCATCGGTGAAATAAAGCCGGATATCTTCCTTGCGATAGCTCAGATCGCGGACGCGATAGCACTCCTGAGGATCGAGTTCAGCTTCATGCACCGCGCGCGCCAGTTCGGCGGCAGACGGTCCGGCGGCGCGAGCGCAAGCCAGGGCGAAAAGGACGGGAATCAGGAACCGGGGCACTATGTAATAGTTTAGGAGCAAACGGGATTAAGCTATAACCTGATACTCATGACCCGTCGAAAATTCGTGCCCGCCCTCGCCGCCGGCGGTGCGCTCGCCGCCCAGGGAGAGGACAAGGCCCCCTCGATTTATGAGATTCGCACGATTCGTCTTCGAAACACGCCGGACAATCAGCGTGCGCGCCTGACCGATTTCCTGGAGCACGCCGCCATGCCCGCTTTCGCCCGCGCCGGCATCGGCCCATGTGCCTATTTCGCCTCGATGATCGCCGAGGAAACGCCCTTCATCATGAGCATCGCCAGCTATCCTTCGCTTGGCGGGATGGAGCAGATGCGGGCGAAACTGTCGGCCGACGCGGAGTATAAGAAAGCGCTGACGGCCTACAATTCGCAGCCCGGCTTGAACTATGAACGGATCGACAGCTTCCTCGGCCGCGCGTTTCCGTCCGTTCCCGATATGATCGTCCCGAACGACGCCGCCGGCCGGCCCGGGCGCGTCTTTGAACTGCGCCGCTACGAATCAAACAACGCCACGACGTTGGCGCGCAAGATTAAGATGTTCGAATCGGGAGAAATCGCGATTTTCCGCCGGCTCGGCATGCGCCCCGTATTCTTCGCCGAAACCATCGTCGGCGAGAAAATGCCGAACCTGGTCTACATGCTCAGCTACGACGATCTCGCCACGCGCGAAAGGATGTGGAAGGCCTTCGGTTCCGATCCCGACTGGCAGAAGCTCCGCTCGACGCCCGGATACTCGGACGCCGAAATCGTCTCCAACATCAGCGTCACGATGCTGCAGCCGTTGCCGTTCTCTCCGGTGCGTTGAGGAAATGGAGACCGCGATCACCCTCCCCGCCGCCATCGAATCGCTCGCCGGAGCGTTGTTGATCGGCCTTTTGATCGGGGGGCAGCGTGAAGCCGCCCATCGCGACCTGGGACAGTACAACGGCGGAGAACCACCCGGCCTGCGCGATTTTCTGATCGTCGCCCTGTCTGGAGGCGTCTGCGGGATGCTCGGCGCGCCGTGGCTAACCGCGCCGGTGCTCATTTCGCTGACGGCTCTGTTCGCCGTGTTTCATTACGAAGAGCGCGCGCAGCGCCAGGGCATCACCACGGAGCTCGCGGCCATCGCCACGTTCGCGCTCGCCTACTTCGCGGCGTCCCCTGCGCCCAGATTCGCCGAGCCGGTGGCCATCGCCGTCACGCTGATCGTCGTTGTGTTCCTCGAGACCAAGCAGTGGATCGCCAAGCTGCTGCGCGAAACGATCAACGAAACCGAATTCAACGCCACGCTGGCGTTCGTCGGCGTGGTGGTGGTGATTTATCCCTTGCTGCCGTCCGGAGCCTACGGCCCGTACGCATTCTTCGACCCCAAGCAGGTGTGGAAGTTCGTCATCCTCATCTCGTCGATTTCTTACTGCGGATATTTTCTGGAAAAATTCCTGGGCCAGGAAAAAGGCCTGTTCTACACCAGCGTCCTGGGAGGATTGGCTTCGACGGCCGCAGCCACCACGCTGTTCGCGCGCGAAAGTAAAGAACGTCCGGAGGACACCCTCGGCCTATGGCGAGCCTTCGTCATCGCCAACACTGTGCAGTTCCCGCGGACGCTGTTAATCCTCGTCGCGGTGAACCCGGATCTGGCGCGGGCATGCCTCTGGCCCCTTGTGGCGATGTTCGCATGCGGAGTCCTGCTCGACGAAATCTTGAAGCGCCGGCCCCACAAACCCATCGGAGCCGTTCCGATGCATTCCGGCAACCCGTTTCGCATTCTACCCGCGCTGTGGTTCGGCGCGATGTTCGCCGGAGTCGTGTTTATCTCGAAGGCCGCCACGGCCCAACTCGGCACGGGGGCGTTTTATTGGACCAGTCTGCTGGGCGGATTGGTCGACGTTTCCACAGTGATCGCTCCAGCGGACGGGTTCGTCAAGGCGGGCACCATGACGCTGGGTACGGCCGAGATCGCGGTGCTGCTGGCCCTGGCCGCCAATGCGGTGCAGAAGATCGCGCTGGCCGTCGCCTCAGGTACCCGGGCTTTCGCCCTGCGCGTGATCGCCACGTTCGCGTTATGGGCCGCCGTTGGGGCCGCAACGTGGTTTGTTTGCCTCAAAATTTGACCAACGTGCGCGCCTACGTTACCATTGAGTTGCGGGGTGGAGCAGTCTGGTAGCTCGTTGGGCTCATAACCCAAAGGTCGTAGGTTCAAATCCTACCCCCGCAACCAAAATAGATACATCTACTTCCGTGGTAGCATCGCTCCAGATGCGTTGGGCTCTTATTGCGCTGCTTACCGTTTCATCCGGGCATGGTCAGGCGGTTGCAACTGGGGCACGATCCGCTTCGGATCGTTCCGTTCACTCCGAGACGAAACCTCGGAATGTGACACTGAAAGAAGCCCACGAGTTGATGACGAGATTTATTCGGGATCAGCGTTCATCCGGCTTTTCGCTTGAACCGTACCAACTCGAGGACTATCCAGGGGTTCAGTTTTTTCAGGTTTTGGGAGACGATCCAAATGGTGAAGTTCACTATGCGATTGATCTCAAGAATGGCGATGTTTGGGGCGAGGCTACCTGCAAAAGGATGACCTCGCCGTCACTGAAAAAGTTGCAAACCATCATCCGCACTCGTATCGGTCTCACGAACGGTGAATACCGAAACATGCGCCCCAGAATGCCGGGGTGTGATCAGTGATGCGTTGGTGACGCCGACGACGCCAATGCTAACCGGAACGATAACACGAGCACGTTCGGAGCGTTGCAACCCCCCGCAACCAACGAAATCAATAAGTTGTGTCGATTTTGATCGAAGACGCCTATTCGATCAGCTCCCGCCGTTGCGCACACGAAGATCGTGTGCCGCGCCGCGGCAATAGCAGCTTCGGCAACGCGTGCATCGGGGGAGGAGCCGAATGGAGCGAGCTCTATTTGCGCGCTTTGGTCGCCTTGGTCTTCGTTGAGGAGGCTGCCGCCGGATGCTGGCTGCCGTGGCACATGAGCGTGCACGAGTTGGCCGAACGATTGTACGAGATTGGCGCCGTACCGTTCGCGGCGACGACTTTTGCGTCGAAGTTCACCATGCGTTCTCCGGTAATGGTGGTCGACCGCGCTCCCATGCCGTGCGCTGTATGGCAAACCGAACATGAGAATCCGTCGTTGATGTGCCGCGCGTGCCCGCTAAAGCTGGTATTGGCGACGATCTGATTCAGATCGTGACACTTTTCGCACAGCGCATACGGCCCTGCTGAGCTTAAGTCGGGATTCGGGAAAAGATTCAAGATGGTACCTCCCGGGGCCGGCGCCTGGCTCATCTCGTAACGGCGCTCAAGGATGTGCGGAAAACTGGAGCCATGCGGTCCGCTGGGGCCCAAGCCTCCGAACTCGCGATTGTCGTCGCTGTTGTGGCAATCGGTGCAGAGAATGCGTGCTCCCATGGTCCGGCCTTCCGTAACGCCGTTGATGTTCATCATGCTCGCGCGCAGGCTCGGCTGCGAAAAGATGCTGCTGCGATCGTGCATCACGGGGTGACTCGACGAGGCTGACAACGCGAATTGCGGAATCAGGTTCAGCGGATCGCCCGCCGAAACGACGCGGGGCGGAAAGTACCCAAATACACTGTTGATGGTCTTGCCGGTGCTGGTACCGTGGCACCGCAGACAGTTCTCATACTGATTGACGGCGGGAGCGAGAACCGTCACGCCGTCCGACCCGCTGATTCCCGCGATCCCATTCTGCGATCCGCGGATCGCCGGCGGCGACGGGAACGTCAAAACCTGATTTGCGGAATGCGCGTTATGACAATCCACGCAGGTCGAGTGGCGGTTCTGGTTCAACAGCACCGGCTCGCCCGCGTCGTGCGAATTGTTCCCCGATGGAAATGGATGCGCGATTTTATTGAACTCGGCGAGGATATTTGGAGCCGCCGGAGAGATCGAGTTGCTGCCGTTGTGGCACGTCAGGCAATCCTGTTCGTTGGCACCGCGAAGCAGCCGTGCCTGTCCTGGCGCGTTGTGCGGCATGTGGCAGGAGATGCAGGCATTCTGGGCAACCGTGCGGTAGCTGCCGAGGACGCCGACGGACTGGGTCGCGACGGTATTGGACACGGTTGCGTGGATGCTGGTCTGCCACTGCGCGAGAGGGTTCGTCTGTCCGGTGACGACGCGGTTCGGATCGTGACAGGCGAGGCACAGTTGCCCGCTCGAGCTGTCGCGAACCAGAAAGTTCTGCGAGATGGTGTCGATACTTTGCACGTGGGGGTTGTGGCAGCTGGTGCACTCGACGTTGCCCTTGATGAGCCGAACAGCGCCCGTTGGATCGGTGGTTTTTCCCTGCGAAACCAGCGAAGCAGCCAGATAGGGCGCATCTTTCATCGGCAGGACCAGGCTCGTCGGATGAGAGCCTTGTAGATTGGTTCCGAATACATCGGCGCTCTTCATGCTGCCGGACATCGGGATCGAGCCGTAGACGGCAGTTTGCCCGGGCGCGATGGTGCCGTCGTGACAGCTCAAGCAAAGAGTCGTGTCGGAGCCGACCGCCGGTTGCGAGTTTCCGGGCGTCGGATCGGTCGAGCTGGAATACGGGCTGTAAACCTGAGTCGAGAGTTTCTGATTCCAAAGCGGCGAGTTGCCGCCAATGCCGGAGTGCGGTGCGTGGCAATACAGGCAGGAGCCGGGAAGAGTTCCGGTGACTGGCGACGATACTCCGGATGGCGATAAGTCGTGGACTCCAATGGTGTCTCCGGCGATCTGCGCCGTCAGGATCGCACTTGAGGCAAGCAGCACGTAGAGGAGCGTGAATCTCATTTCGCGCCTCCTTCCGGATGGGAAGCCAATCCGAAATAATGAAAGATCTGCGCGCGCCGATTATAGGAATCCACGACGTATACGCGATCGGTGGGATCGATAAACAATCCCGTGGGCAGTTGAAAATCACCGAATCCGGAGCCTTTTTTGCCGAAGTAGTAGAGAAGCTGCCCTTGATTGTCAAATACCTGGACGAGACTGGACAAGCCCTCGACCACGTAGATGTGGCCCTCCGAATCCACGCCAATTCCCTTTGGCCGGAATAACTGGCCGCGTTGTTCGCCGATGTTTCCGATCGCATAGCGGAACGCTCCCGCGCGGTCCAAAACCTGCACACGGAAATTCATGGCGTCCACCACGATCAGATCTTCGCCGTGTAATCGCAGCTCGGTCGGGTAATTGAATTCGCCATTGCCCCGGCCGTTCTTGCCGATCTTCTGGATCACGCTGCCCTGCATGTCGAGCACATAAATCGCATTCCGCCACGTATCGCTCACATAAATCCGTTGCGCATCCGAATCCACGGCGATGCCGGTGGGGCGTTTGAAAAGGCCTTCCCCACCCTTCAGGCTCCCGATCGTGCGCTGAAATGTCCCGTTCGCGTTAAACACGAAAATCTTTCCGGCGTCTGAATCGGTCACGTAGATGTTGTCTTTCCGGTCGACGGCAACGCACTGCGGGGCGCCGAGGGGTTCTTTCGCTTCGCGCCGCGAAAGAAATTTGTATTTCTGCTGCCCGAAATCAAAAATGTGGACGCCGATTGCTCCCGGATCGGTCAGAATGATGCGGCCCCGCGAGTCCGTCACCACACTGTAAGGCCGGACCATTCTGTGGACCTCCGGTTCCCCGGCGATCAGGTCCACAAGTTTCGTCCAGAAGCCGCGCTTCAACTTTACCTCGCGCTCAGAACTGAAGCCGCGCTCGAAAACGAGCCTGCGCCCGCCATCCATTTGCAACTCGGGGGCGGTGATCGCGGCGCGCTCCTTGGTCTTCGGGCGTGGTGACGCCTCGGGCGCCGCCAAGAGAACGGGCAGCGCTAATGTGATCGAGTTTAGAAGAAGGTAAACCATCGCGCCAAGCTGACGTAAAGCGATTCCACCGTAGCGGGGGGAGTCCCGGATTGGCTAAAGCTTTGTTTCAATCTTAAGTAACCTGCCTGGAAGTAAATCTTTCGAATCAGGTACTGAACTCTCGCATTTAGCTGCTCGCTTGTGTTGTAGGAGTTCACGGAGTTGCCTTGAGTATTGCTGAAAGCCTTGGAGTAAGTGGCCGAAAGCGTAAGGCCGCGAATGGGGGTCATGCCCACGGCGCCCGAGTATGCAGTTCCGCCATAAAGGATAATCGCGGTAGAACTTAACACGGGTAGTAAGACCGACGTGGACGCCACACCGGTCGCGGTGAGAACTCCGTTTCCGTTGGACCGCGTATAGGCAGCCGATAGGGAGAACTTCCTCATCGAAAGTGCGGTGGAATAAGATTGGCTGAGGGTTCCCGCACCTTGTGACCCGACTAAGGTGGTCTTCGTTCCGCTGGCGATGACGGCCCAGTGCGACGTGCGGCCGAATTTCCGGCTCAGGTTGCCGGAATATCCGTAACTGTTCGTGGTGTAGGTTGCCAACAAGGTCTCCGCATTCTGCGTGTAATTTCCGGACGCCGTCATATCCCAGCGGCCGGTGTGACGCGTGTAGTTGACCGAACCAAGTAGGCCCAGCCGGGTCTCGTCACTGGGGCTAACCGTGGCCCGAGTCGCGCCGCCCGTCACATTGAGAAATCCGCCCAAAAATTCGTTGGAATAGGTCACCGTGCCGGTAAACACATTGGAGGTGAGGCTTAGTCCCAGGACTCTCTCATTACGGTGGTCGTCCGTGGCGTTGATCGCCAGGTGCCATCGCTCGATTCGATAATTGGCGTATCCGATGATATCGAGAGCATGCGTGGAGTCCGTGGGAACCGTTGCCGGTAGTACGCCGTTGGCGGCGAGGATCGGCTGATAGATCGATCCGAGCAGATTGTCGTTGTACTGAGCGTTCACGCCCACATTCAACCTCTCAATCGGGTTGAATGAGAGGCCGGCGCTGATGGTGTCCAGCGTTCCGCTGTAATGGCCGCTCGTGTAATTGGAAGTGAACTCAGACCGGTTGACCGAGCCCGAGAGGCTGCCGTGAAACGGGAGGTTGTGCCCGACGCCAAACGAGTACGAATTCGTCTTGGAGCTTGAGGTTTCGGCTGCTTGAGTCCCTAAGACATCGGGAAGATCGATATGGTTGTCCAGAAAATGATAGCCGGCCGTCAAAGTAAATCCCGCAATCATTTCATTAACGTAGACATTGACTCCGTGAAAATTGCTACTGATATTTGACGAGGCTCCAAATATCGAATAGGTGCTACTGCCTTGTTGATAGCCAGCGGATACGGTGGGAAAATGTTCGACATGTTCGCTCCAACCCAAGCTGAACGTATCGGCGTCGCCGTGGCTCGTGTAATTTGCGACGCCAGGAACCCCAAAGTTGCCGGTGCTGTTTAGGACCTTCGAATAACTGATGGACCCCGGGAAGTTGCTCCCCGCAAAAATGGATGCGTTGGTTGTGACTCCGCTGGTATTCAGCACGGATTGAGAATCGGAGTTCGCCCACGACTCGTTGTAAAAAGGTTGAACGGTGAAATTAAAGAAATTGGGATCATAGTAAGAACCGGCCAGCGTGCCGTTGGCCGCGGCTGTGAATCCGTGATCGGAAGCAGTCGAGTTTCCGAAATCGGCAGTGTATCCCCCCGTTACGTTTCCGGAAAGGTTCATGCTCAGGTTACCTACCTTAACCTGTGCCGGTGCGCGATGAGCTGTTGCCAGCATCAGGGCAAACAGCGGGAATAGGGCGCACCTCTTCACGCGGTGATTCGCTCCGAAATCGCCACGATTACAGTTCCTCGATCTTCGCAGTCGCCCGCAGCCTCTTATCCAGACTGGAGCGAAGTTGTTCGGTCCTGGTTCGCTCCAACTCCTCGCGAAGGGATTTCTTCACCGTCTCAAAATCTTTCTTCCCGGGCGGGATGTGATCATTCAATCGCACGATGCAGTAGGCCTGGCCGACCTGGATCAGATCGCTGATGTGGCCGGTTTGCATTGCGCCCATGGCCTCCAGCACTTCCGGCGGAAGCTTGGAACGGTCCACGGCCCGATGATCTCCCATCATGACGCGGTAGTCGTCTTCGGAGATTTTTTCGGCGAGCATTCCGAAGTCTTCGTAGTTTTTCGTAGCTTTGGCCTGGCGAAGCGCACTCTCGGCCCGCTTCCGCACTTCCTTCAATTGCGCCGGTGTCGCTTTGTCGGGTGGCAGGATCGAAATCGTCTGGAAGGCGAAAGACTCGGGAGTCTCAAAGCGGGCCGGATTCTTGTCGTAATACGCTCTGAGCTGGACTGCCGAGACGGCCGCTTTATCCGTGACCTCGATCTTTAGCAACTGCTCGATGAGGAGCGAACGCTCGACCTTGGATCGCAACAGGTCCTGCGATCCGTTCAATTCAGTCTTGAGAAAGTTCTGATAGTCCTGATCGCTTGGGAACTGTTTGCGAAAATCCGCAAGTGCGCGGTTCATTCTCGCGGAAGGAATGTTCATCTTGCGGTGCTGGGCTTCCTGATACACCAGTTCCTCGAACACGATCATCTGAAGCGCGCCACGCCGGATATCCGCCTCCATTGCCTTGGGAAATCCGCCATTGTGCTGCCGCGCATAGGGAAATATGGTTAACATTTCGCGCAAGAGATCACGATCCGTCAGGATCGCTCCGTTTACGCGAGCAACCGGCTTACCGATAGGCTTTTCCACTGAAATTCTTGCGGCCGCCGCCGGCCGCGCCGCATGGGATGCGACCTGCGCCGTTGCCAAGGAAAACTGCATCAGGGCGAACAGGCCGGTTATAAGCGGACGTCTCATTTTTGCCTCCTGGGAAGTTTGAGGAAACCGGGGGAAGAAGACTCCCCCCGGAGGATGAAGCTAGGTAAACGATTAATTGGTCTGGACGTTCAGCTGTCCGTGCATTTCGTTCGATTCGCCGCCATGGCACTGCCGGCAGAATTGCGCCGCGCTATTGCCGCCCGTCGATGGATTGTAGTAGCCGCGCAGGAAGAACGCCGTTTGGTAGTATCCCTGCACGCCGCCCATCTTCGAGGCGGAAATCAGTTCGCTGTGTTGGTCGTGGCAACTGGTGCATGTCACGGCGGTAACCGTGCTGCCCCAGGTTCCGAAGGTAACCGCGAAACCATAGTTGGTATTCGCAAACACCGAGGACGCCGGCCCGGTCATTGAGATTTTTGTGGTGTTACCGCCGGCGCAATCCCAGTTGTATGCGCCGCCACATGTCACGATGGCTTGCGCACCCACCGGGTGGTCGTTCTGGTAGTTGCCTGCTGTCGAACCGTCGTTGCCGAGCAGAGTCGGAGCGTTGCCGCCGACGATCGGCAAGGTCTCCACCGTAGTGCCCTTCATCATGCCAACTTTCGCCAGGTTGCCGTCGTGGCAGCTCAGACAGAAGAGAATGATGGTGTTGGCGTCATGGGCGCTGGTGATGGTGCCGGCCGCGGGCAGGGTGACCGCGAAGCTGCCGCCATCGCCAAATGCCAGCGATTGGCCATACAACGGGGTCAGGTCCTGTCCCCAGAGAGCGTAGTTGCCGCTGGAGGCGTCGCCTTTGCTCACTCCGTTCCCGGCAGAGCCGCTGTGCGGTGCATGGCACATAATACAGCCACGTCCATAGCCGAGATGCGCGCCAAGGACGTCGGTGGTTAGATTTGTGGTTTGAGGAATCTGTGCCATCATCATGCCTGTGCTGATGATGCCAGTGAAAAATACTCGCATCGTTTTTCGCATTAGAAAGGCCTCCTAAGCCTTTGTAAGTTCCAGTGGGTATATCTCCGGGCACTCGGATCACGTGGGAACGTGACCAGAGCGTCCGCCTACGGCCCCGCACTGCCAGCCGAGCTTTTTCGCGGAGCCTCCATCGCGGATCCTTTTGATTTTTTGTCGTCTCCGGCGGGCTTCGCCGGAGTGGCAGGCGAGGTACCCTCCGCCCGCTTCTGTTTCTCCTTTTCGAATTCCGCGTCGCTTACGTAGCGGAATATCTGAACGCGGCCGGGAAAAGTCTCCGACACGATCACACGATTGTCTTTGTCGATCGTGATTCCAAAGGCGCCCATGAAACGGCCCGGGTACTCGCCGTGCTCGCCGAAATAGATCAGCAATTGCCCTTCGCGATCGAACACTTTGACTCGATCCTGTATCGCATCCACCACCCAAACGTGACCGTCGCAATCGATGGCGATTCCTTTGGGCAGTTCGAATTGGCCGACGCCGTCGCCGTGCTTTCCGAACTGCCGAAGAAAGACCCCATCCGCGTCGAAGATTTCAACGCGATTGTTGAACGTGTCGGTCACGTAGACGTTGCCGTCGCCGTCGACGGCCACATTCGTGGGAAGCGAAAAGGTTCCCGGATCGGTGAGCGTGTGTTTCTTTCCCGGCGTTCCGATGATGCGGAGCGGCTTGAGGCTGTCCGCGTCGTAGGCGCGAACCACGTCGTTTCCGGTGTCCACCACGTAGAGGAGCCGATTCTCTTTATCGATGGCAAGGCCGCCCGGATTCGACAGGATGCCGCCTCCAAAGGTGGTTTCCATCTGGTGCTTCGCGTTGAACACGACCACCCGATTCAGCTTGACGTCGGTTACGAAAAGGCGGTCGTTATCGTCGATGGCCAAGCCATTGAGCAGGCCGAAGTTAGCGTCCTTTCCGTTCTTGATCAGCTTGACGCCGCCTTCCAGATCGAACATAAAAATGGCGCCAACGGCCTGGTCGGCCGCGTAGATGGTGCCCTTTGAATCGACGGCCACGCCGTAGGTGCGAATGAGCTGAAACGGCAGCTTGCTAACATCCATCTGGTCCACCGGCGTGGCGCCGGCCAGACGGTCCATCCACTTTTGTTTGGGCTTGCGATTTGCCTTGGAGAACTGATTGGGGTCGACCTTCTCGCCGGTGTAGAGATCCGAGAACCGGATGCGCGGAATGGCGGGCGGATTGGGCCACACAATACGGCTGACGTCAAAATACGCTTTGGATCTCTGGTCGCCCAGCTTCGACCCGTCGCTAGCGCCTTGCTTCTTCTTGATCTGTCCGGCGGCCGGCAAGGTGATGCTGAACGCCAGAATCCCTAGGAAAACATAACCCCGGCTCAAGAAGGAATTTTGGAAAAGCAGCATGTCATTTGCCTCCCCGGATGGACTTGAGATCCAATCCATTGATGTGGCAGCTCTTGCAGAAATCGATGTTGTCCGCCTGATCTTTCACCAGCAGACTCGCCTTTGCCGAGCTATGGGGCTGGTGGCAGCTTGAACAGTTCAGCGCAACTCTGACGTTGGAAGGATTGGTTGGATCCATCAGGTTCTGAACCGGATGCCGGTCGGTCGGGTGCCCGATGCCGGCCTTGATGGGCAAGCTCGGCACCTTGCGGAAATAGTCGTCGGGGAGCTTCACCTTGCCGTCAAAGATCGCGACTAAGTTCCCGTTCTCGATCTTCACCGGCGATACGTCCGGTCCGTGGCACTCCAGGCATAATTGATTCACCGATTTGGCGCGCAGTAGTTTCCCGTTGTCGCCGCCGTGCGGTTCGTGGCAGGTTGCACAGCCTTCTTCCGATGCCGGCTGATGCGGATGAGCCTTCTTCAGTTCGGCGGCCTGATCCGTATGGCAATTCAAACACGCGTTGACCGGATCGGGGCGCAGGAATCCGGGCGTCTTACCCGCGTGCGGGCTATGGCAATCGGTGCAGTCGCCTTGCGCCCCAGCGTGTTGGACCTTCGCGTTTGCAATTCGCGTGACTTGATCGGCATGGCACGCCCCGCAGATATCGTTTGTTTTGGCTTGCGTGAGAACCACTTTCCCGTCCTTTGCCGGAGCGTGGCAGAGGTCGCAGGATTTCGATGCAAACGGATCGTGCAGAAATGTTTGCATCAGCTTCGGCGATTTCGATTGGTGCGGGTCGTGGCACGTCAGGCAATCGGCCTTTTCGATGGGCTGGTTCTGATGCGCTTTGGCAATGCTCGCGTCTTTGGGGTCGTGACAAGTGACACACAGCGCCGGCGAGTCGCTGACCAGGTGGTAGCGAGATTCGCGATTCTGATTCGCGCCGCTCTTGTGAACCACATGGCAAGTGTCGCAACCCATATCGAGCGCCGCGTGGCGGCTGCCTTTGACAGGCGTATTCAGGCCCGTCGTGTGACATTGAAGACAGAGGTTGTCTGCTTTACCGCCCGAGGCGGGCTTGACCAACACGTGGTCGTTTCCCGAAGTGTGCGGATCGTGGCATTTCAGGCAGTCGCGGGCGTTTGGACTATGGACCTGTCCTTTGATCTTGGCCACATCCTTGTCAGCATGGCATTGGACGCAAAGCTTTACCGGCGTGGCCGTGGTCAGCTTGATTCGAGTCGCGTCCTTGGTCACCCGCAACTCGTGGCAACTGAAACATCCCATAGCGATCGCAGGATGTACCACCTTGCCCTTAGTTTTGTCTTCGTGGCATTCCAGACATTGGCTGTCTTTCATGTCTTTATCGAGGGCAATTGGATGGACCTTCGCCTGCGCCAGTGAGGCCAGGCAGAGAGATAACACAAGTGCACCGAAGAGCCGCTCAGCTTGGATCTTAGATTTGGCGGCCGACACCTATCCCATCACCCTCGACACGCTAAGGGCAATCTCATTTCCAAAGTTGGCGAGGATTATGCCGTTTGCCCCGCCACAAGCTCAACGCCTTCAGCATGGCGAAAGGATCGCTCGGTCCGGGAAGACGAAGAATCGGCATTTGCTTCGTCAATTGACGACCACGCAGTCCCTCGGCAGGTGTCGCGCAACTCGCTTCTCGCCCAAGCCGCGCGCAGCCGGAGTTTCGCGGAACGCAAATGGCGTTTTGCGTTAGTTATCCAAAGCCTTACGGGCATAACAATAGACGTAATCCGTCACCACCGGCTCTGTCAGTATCTCTGTCACGAGCACGAGGTCCAGTTCAGTCGGCACGGATTTCGCAACCTGAAGTCCGGACTCATCTCGCCCACTGTTCTTCATTGAGACGCGCGAGTTGCAGCCCCGGGGGGAAGCGAGTCCGCCATTCCATCCATCGGCTTTGCAGATTCGAGTGAAATGAACTTCGGTTCAACCCGGTCGTCAGACCCGAAGGCGCCGGCGCATACGACCAATAACAAGCTGAGGCCAACTCCCGTGTCAGCGCTTCCAGGGAACGGCACCTGACTTGTTCTAACCACGGAATCTGAATTGCTCAGAAAGGAGAGGGGGGTAATTGAACCATGGCACCTGCTTTTCGAATTCGCGCGCTGACGCTGTGTTTAGCCGTGAGCCTCGGCGGAACACTGGGGCTTCTTGCCCAAGAGAAGAAAGCTCCAGAAAAACTCACATTTGCCGCTAAGATGGGGAATGTGACCTTCAATCATGCGGCGCACGTCAAGGCTGCAAAAGGCGACTGCAAGACCTGCCACGACAAGCTCTTTAAACAGGACGCGACAGCTCCCCTGAATTTCAAGGCGGGGATGCACAAGCCGGCCGAAGACGCGAAGACCTCATGCGGATTCTGCCACAATGCCGGCGGACCGGGATTCGAGACAAAGGGCAATTGCGCCAAGTGCCACGTGAAGGGCTGATTCGTGTCAAGCGTTTCGCGGAGGAATAAGGTCTCTGCGCGACAGATATAGCACGACGTCTATTCGATGAATCAATGGCTATAAGTGCGTTCACTGATCCATCCGCCGCAAGGCTACCGCTCGAACGGCGCCTCTATTATCTCCTGGCCGGCGTCGCGCTCGTCTACGCCTTTGCGGCTGGGTTGAAAACCCTTTCGGAGTTCGATCTTGGATGGCAGTTAGCCTCGGGTCGCTGGATCGTGGGCCATCATCAAATCCCGTCGACGGAGGTCTTTTCCTACACCGCCGCGGGTAAGCCGTGGATCTACCCAGTGGGGTCAGGAGTGCTGTTCTACGGAGTGTATCTACTGGGCGGATACGCGCTGCTCTCGTGGCTGGCGCCCATGGCCTGCGTCGGAACGGTTGCTCTGCTGTTGCGGCGCGGATCGGCCGTTACGGCGGCGTTGACGTTACTCGCGATCCCTTTGATCGCAGCCCGGACCACTGTGCGAGCGGAAATATTTACAGTTGTCCTGTTCGCCGCGATGCTGTCCCTCTTGTGGCAGCAGCATGAATCCGGACGCGCTCGCCTATGGCTGTTGCCGTTGCTGATGGCGGCCTGGGTGAACCTCCATCCCGGATTCCTGGCGGGACTTGGATTGGTCGGCGCCTACGTGATGTTGGAATCGCTCGACATGCTGAGCCCTGGCAAGCGCATCGTTGCGTCCGCGCGGCTCAGTCGTTCCGCATTCTGGCTGATCGCGACCTGCGTGGCTACGCTCGCCAATCCTTGGGGATGGGGGGTCTACCAGGTACTCTGGCGCCAGAATGACGCGATGACAGCCCACTCGCAACTGATCGCCGAATGGGCACCCATGCCGCTCCACTGGGCGCAGATCGCGTCAGGCCTGTCCCTTCGCGATGGCCAGGAGTTCTATCTACTGTTACTGTTCCTCATTCTAGCCGTATCGATCGCCGTGACGCGATGGCAACCCGGAGCGGCCATCCTGATGGCGGCGGCCGTTTTCTTCCCGCTCCGGCACGAAAGATTCACGGCATTGTTCAGCATCGTGCTGGTGGTCGTCGCCGGCGCAGTGCTCACGCCCTTTGCCCGAAATCTGTGGTCCAAATTGAATCGGCCGCAACTCGGGCCGGTTCTCGCCTCAGTCACGTGCGTACCGCTTCTATGGCTGGCCGGAAGCCGGACGATCCACCGGATCACGGACCGGACATATCTCACGGGAACGAACTTGATGTCATTCGGCAGCGGGTTGTCCTGGTGGTTTCCGGAGGCGGCCGCCGATTTCGTGGAAAGCGAGAATCTGCCGGGACAAGTCTTCAGCGGCAGCAACGAAGGCGGCTATCTGGCCTGGCGCCTTGGCCCGAAATACAACAACTACATCGATTCGCGGGCCATTCCGTTCGGCACGGAGCAGATGTTGCGGGCCGTCCTGTTGAAGTCGAGTCCTCCAGATGCGCCGCAATGGCAAGAGGAGATCCAGCGCTATAACATCAACACGATTCTCGTCCCCATAGGAAGATTCAGTGCCTTGCAGTCCTTTCCCGTCCTGAAGCAGTTCTGCGATAGTAATTCCTGGACGCCCGTCTACCTTGATGAGGTCGCGGCCGTCTTCGTGCGCCGCACGCCGGAAACCGAGACCCTCACGAGCCGTTTACAAGTGAATTGCTCGACTGCCCCGCTCCCCAAGGTCCCTTCTTTGGTTGCCGGCAGCAAGGCCGCCTTCCAGCAGTGGGCGAATGCTGCTTCGGTTCTGCACGCCCTGGGCAGGGATTCAGAAGCTCTCACTGCGACCTCGAAGGCCTTGACGATATTTCCGGACAGCGGCTATCTTCACTTCGTGCGCGGCCACATGTTTCAAGATGCAGGCCGTTCGAGCGAAGCCGAACAGGACTATCTCCTCGCCACAAAACTTGAACCGAACCTGGCCGCGCCATGGTCTGCGCTGGCTGCCTATTACCAGGAACAAGGCCGATTCTCCGAGGCGATCCGCGCTTGGGAGAATGCGGCGAACGTCTCGAGATCGCCGTGGGAACCACTCCAAAGCCTCGGATATGCGAATCTGCAGGCCCGCCGGCCGAGAGAAGCGCTCACTGTTTTTCAACGCACTGCGGATAGCCTTCCGGCGAAATCCGACTTGGTTGTCGACAACGCGTTTCTGGCGAACGTGGCGCACGGACGTGCCCGCGCCTGGTATCGCCTCGGAGATCTGTCTCGCGCAATTTCTTTTGAAGAGGAGGCCGTCAGGCTACTGCCTTACAATGCGGACCTCTGGCAGCAGCTTGCGAGTCTATATGACCAAGCCGGACGGCATGAGGAGGCGAATCAGGTGCGCGCGCATGCCGCAACACATCAGTCCGGGGGCACGGCTCTCTTGAAATCGGGCCAACCGGCCAACTAACCAATAAAGTCGTACCCTGTCTGGCGAGCTAAGCATCGCGTGGCCGCTTGATTCGCTCCTGCTTTGGAGCGTAGTATGAAAGGTGATTTTTGGTTCGGGCTTTTCGCGCCCGGCCGTCGGAATTCTGCCGGAGGTTGTTGAGAAAACGGTCTCATGATCCTGCGAGCCGCTGGCCTCCCGGGTTTGGCTGCACTCGTTTTGGCGGTGAGCGCGCGCGCAGTCCCTCAGGCAACACAGACCCCCTCCGTGATCGAAGACCTTACCGCGCGAATCGCGCGCACGCCCACCTCTGCGTTGTACAGCGCGCGCGCGGCCGAGCACCTGAAACAAGGCCACCCGCAATTGGCAGTGGACGACTATACCGTCGCCATCCGCCTGCGCCTGGACGATCCTGATCCGTGGGCCGGCCGCGCCGAAGCCCTCCTCGAACTGGGGCGCATCAGCGCCGCCCTGGATGATCTCGACCAGGCCCTTCGCCTGAAGCCGGACGCGTTGCAGGCTCGTCTAGAGCGCGGCTATGCCTACGGGCAAACCCGGGATTTCCAGCGCGCGATCCAGGATTTCAATCTGGTGCTGGCTCGCGATCCGAAGAATGCACGGGCTCTGACATTGCGGGCGGCGGCGTTTTCCTCGCTGGGGGAGGCGGCCAAGGCGATCAGCGATTTCACCGCGGCCTTGATGCTCGCACCTGGCGACGCAAAGTTGTATCTGGCGCGAGCCTCCGTCTACGAGGCGCAAGGTGAGCCTGAACACGCTTTTGCGGATCGTGACGAGGCAGTGCGGCTGGAGCCGAACTCGCCCGGTGCCTACCTGATGCGGGGCGGTTCGTTTCACGAGCTAGGTCTGCACGAACGCGGTCTGGCGGATCGCACCATGGCAATCAACCTCAAGCCGGATTGGGCGGAAGCTTGGTTCGCCCGTGGCAGTGCCTATTTTTTGCTTGGCGATTACGATAAGTCCATCGCCGACCTGGATCAGGCGCTGCGGATCAAGCCGGGGTTCGCGGAAGCGGTTTCCCTCCGCGAAAAGGCCGAGCGGGAAAATGCGAAGCGCGCGCTGGTCGAAAAGGAGTCAACACCCGCAGCTCTCCCCTCGCCGCCGCCTGCGGTTTCAGTAGTGTCTGAGCAGCCTGCCGCGCCGGCCGAGACATCCGTTCCGGTGCCGAGCACTACCGCGTCACCCGTTGCGCCCAAACCGGAACCAATGCCTGTCCCAATCGCGCGCGCGGCGGGGACGGTCCCATCCGGATCGGGAATTGCAGAGGCAGAACGGCATCACCAACGCGGCCGCGAACTACTCAACCAGCACAAATACAAGGAGGCGGTTGAAGAACTGACCGAAGCCATCCGCCTGAATCCGAAACACGCGTTGGCCTTCAACGCGCGTGGCTTCGCGTACTACCTCACGAGAGATTATCCGCACGCCATGGCAGACCTCGACACGGCCATCAAACTGAATCCGTCATATCGGAACGCGTATCAAAATCGCGCTCTAGCGCGCAAGGCATTAGGCGATTTGAAGGGCGCGCAGGAAGACGAGGCGCTTGCTCGGCGATTTTAGGAAACGATTTCAGGGCGATTGAGAAAGTCTGGAGTGAGCTCGATCACCACTCGAGCGGCAATACAACACTAGCGGGGTCATCCCGGCTGCGGATTTCCTACCGTGCTTCCGGTCGAGACCCCCAAAGCGACGCCATCCGGCGTCGAGCCTAGCCAATGATCCGTAAGTCTATGACGTCCGGGAGGATCTGTCGTTTCAACAATCGGTTGAGGTTCCGGCAGATCGTGCATGGAATGTGCGTCTTACAGAGCAATTTCTTTGACAAGCATTCTTTAACCCTATTGTCATTAAAATTCCTGAGGTCCCTTGCTATGCTACGATGGTCAATTCAAAATCAGGACTAACAGGATTAAATATGCGCATCTCGCATTGCTTGAAAGGCCTTCTCAGCCCCATGCTCTCGACCGTTCTGCTGCTGTTGCCGGTCACGACAACTGCATTCGCGCAGCTCTCCGGTTCGGGGGCAATTAGCGGCACAGTGACAGACGCGTCGGGATCGGTAGTGCCGGCGGCTGCGGTTACGATCCGCAACACGGATAACGGAATTGAGCGCAAGACAGAATCGAACGACGCGGGCATCTACAACGCCGCGTTCCTCCAACCCGGCCATTACGATGTGCAGGTGTCGAAGTCGGGCTTCGCGACGCAGGTGCGCAAGGGACTGGTTCTGCAGGTCGGCCAGACGCTAGCGTCTGATTTTGCGCTGGCAGTGCAGACCACACAGGCGGAGGTCACGGTCACGGCAGAGACTCCGATTGTGGATCCTGACAAGACGGAAGTGTCGCAGGTAGTCTCGCAGACTGCGGTGAGCAATTTGCCAGTGGCCGGGCGGCGATGGGACACCTTCGTGCTGCTGACGCCGAACGTGACGACCGACGGAACCAGCGGGATGGTTTCCTATCGCGGCCTCTCCGGACTCTACAACTCGAACACGGTGGACGGAGCAAATAACAACCAGGCGCTGTTCTCGGAGGCGCGTGGACGCGTGATCGGCGGCGTTTATGTCTACAGCCTCGATTCCATCCAGGAATATGAGGTCACCTCATCAAGCTACAGTGCGGAACTCGGCCAGGCAGCCGGAGGCGTGGTCAACGCCGTGACGAAGTCCGGCACCAACCAGTACCATGGCGACCTCTTTTACTACCTCCGCTATCCCACGTGGAACGCGCTCGATCCGCTACCGAAATCGAACGGCATCTACTCCCAGCCGATTCACCAGTGGCAGCAGTTCGGCGTTTCCCTGAGCGGCCCCCTGATCAAGGACAAGCTCTTCCTTTTCTTCACTTACGACGGTTCGCGAAAGGTCAACCCGATCACCTACACCAGCACGACCTTTACGCCCTCGGTGCGTGCTCTCACCTGCCCGCCGCAGCTTACCGCGACGCAGTGCACGGCCGCCAACGGGTTCCTCGGCAGCCTGCAGGGAACGTACCCCCGCGCCACGAACAACGACATCCTCTTCGGAAAGCTGGATTACCAGTTCAATTCGCGCAACCGTCTGAGCACGTCGTTCGACTACGCGAACAACTCGGCCCCGAACGGCTACTCCACCGCGCCCTCATCCAATAACGATTCGATTCAGACCAACGGCAGCTACATCTATCACGAGCGCATCTTCATCGCCAACTTCGACACCACCTTCACGAACACGATTGTGAACAACCTGCGCTTCCAATGGGGCCGGGATCTCGAGGTCGCCGGCTCCAACGCGCCTGGCCCGTACGTGAGTCTCTCGAACATAACCAACTACGGTGAGTTCTATGCGCTGCCCCGCACGGCCGAGCCGGATGAACATCGGACGCAGATCGCCGATACGGTCTCGATCGTGCACGGACGGCATCTCTTTAAGACCGGTTTCGACCTGAACTTGATCCACGAAGTGATGATCAACCTGTTCCAGGGAACGGGCCGCTATACCTACAGCGGAACCGCGCAGCAGGCCTTCAACAACTGGGCGCTCGACGTCTTCAACATCAATACGGGGGACGGTCTGACCGGCCGGCATTACAACACCTTTGTGCAGGTGAACGACCCGATCACCCATGTTGGCAAGGATGATTTCTGGGAGCAGGACGTGGCCGGATTCTTCGAGGACAGCTGGCACGTTACGCCGAAGCTGACGGTGAACATGGGACTGCGCTATGACGTCTACCTGATCCCGCAGCCGCCCCAGCCGAACACGCTGACGCCCCTGACGACGCTTTATACCTCGACCATCAACAACCCGAAGAAGCAGTTCGCCCCGCGTCTCGGCGCGGCGTGGCAGATGACGCCCAAGATGGTGCTGCGCGCGGGCGCGGGACTCTTCTACGCGAAAACAACCAACACGACCTACTACAACACCCGGGTCGAAAACGGCGTCTTCCAGCAGACCTTCAACTGCACGCCCACCACGTGCCCCGCGCTTATGTTCCCCAATGTGATCTGGACGCCGCCCGGCGCGCCGCCTCAGGCCCCGTTCCCCGGCGCAGTGACGCCGCAGGTGGTGCCGTTCAATCCGCCCGCGTTGGCACAGGCGACCCGCGGTCAGGTCCCCGACTGGAAGAATCCCAGCGCCTACACTGGCGACGTTACATTCGAACGGCAGTTGCCGGGCGGCATCAGCGGTTCCATCGCGTACGTGTTCAGCCGCGGCATCCATCTACCGATCTTCAACGACTCGAACCTGGCGCCCGCAACGACCACGAAGTCCTATGACATCCTGAACTCGAGCGGCGCGACCACGCAGACTTACACGGTGCCGTTCTACACGCAACGCCTCAACACCGGTACGGGCATCATCACCACGGCTTATTCGGAGGTGAACAGCTGGTACAACTCGATGGTTCTGACCGCGCGCAAACAGATGCGCCGCAGCCTCGAATTTACGGCCAACTACACGCTGAGCAAATCGTGGGATGACGGCGAGGTGATCGGATCGAGCGGAACATTTGCCGGCAGCGACATCGCAGTCGACCCCTACAACGTCAGAGCCGAATATGCTCCGAGCGATCTCGACCAGCGGCATCGGTTCGTGGCGAATGTGGTCTGGATGCCGCAGTTCAAGGAAATTTCCAACCCCGCCGGGCGCTGGTTGGCTAACGGCTGGGTATTGTCGTCGATCGTTACGCTGGCCACCGGGCATCCGGCGCAAGCGAACATCAGCGGCACTCCGAGTCCGCTGGACGGTGGTCTGACCGCGGGGGCCTCGAGCAACGCGAGCGTGACCGCGGGCCGCGCCGGCTGGCTCGCGCGCAACCCCTTCTACGCGCCGGGCTACGGTGACTGGGATCTGCGGCTGGCGCGCGAGTTCTCGATCACTGAGCGAGTCAAGCTCTCGCTTCTCGGAGAGCTGTTCAACGTGACGAACCATACGAACGTCCTGAGCGTAAACACGACCTCTTTCACCTATCTGGCGCCGGGTTCGGGCGCCTGCTCGGGCCATGCCAACGCCTGCATGGTCCCCAGCCCGACGTACCTGGCCCCGACGGCGACGAGCAGCCTGATCTTCGGACCGCGCCAGGTGCAGATCTCCGGACGCCTGACGTTCTGATATCAGCGCGTTGAATAGGGGCCGTAAATCGCACGGATGAGGTGCTCGGCGTTGTGGTCGTCGAGGATGAAGACACGGTAGGCGGCCCCGCCTGGCTGGACTCGGACCACGATGTGGCCCTCGCTGCTCTTGAAGGGTTCACGCAGATAACTGAAGACGGCCCTTGGAGCGTCCAGCAGAGTCGTCGTGAACAAATCCGCGGGACTGTAAACGCGCGGCGAAACCAGGCGGCGAAGCACGCCGTGATCCGGGTGGGATGCGTGCCAGGCGGGCACGACCACGACGCGGGGCTGCAGGGTTCTGAGGAAGAACGGGTTGGTAGTGTCGAGCCAGCCGTGATGGTTCAATACCAGGACATCCACCGCGCCGATGGCCCGCGCGACTGGTGTCTCGAGATCGTGCCATGACGGCAGGTTGTCGAGCGGGACACCGACGAGGTCGCCGCCGGTGAAATAACTGAAGTGCCCACACCGGATTCGCAACGCGGCGCTGAAGCTGTTTTCCCCGGGCTGCAGATCTTTGGGCATAGCGGACCATCCAGGAGGAAAGGCGAGGCGCGTGGCGTCGCCCTGGCCGGTCCATATTTCGCCGTTGACGGCGACGTTTCGGACTTCGAAGCCAGGGTATTGGCGGCCGTTACGGGTGGCGGCGATCTGATCGGCGCGACCGGGCCGGAGCGTTTCCGCCGACCCGCCGAAATCCCGGCGGAACTGACGGTAATGATCGACGAGAGGACCCGCGGCGGGGGCTGGAGTTTCTCCCCGGTCGAGGAGAGATCGGATTGGGATAGCCCGGCCGACGGCATCAATGGCCGCCATGTGGTCGTCATGATAGTGGGTAATGAGGACGTAGTCGAGAGTGGCGGGCGTGCGCGGAGCGAAGTCACGAATGTACTGCGCGATCCATTCCCCTGGCCTGCGTGTCGCATTGGGGCGTGCGGGACCGATTTCAAGGCCCGGGCGGTCGGGAACTTCGCCGGCGTCGACCAAGAGAGTGGTGCCGTCAGGAAAGATCAGAAAAGCCGCATTACCTCTGCCGGTTTGAATCTGATGGATATCGAGAGTTCCTGGCGACCATGGCGGGAGAGGCTGCCCTATGGTCTGGGCAGAGGCGGAGTGGACGCACAGGAGCGCCAACCCGAGGGCGGCAATGGGCTTAAGAGGGATGACACCCATCATAGCCTTGCGTTTACGAATCGCCGCGGCACCCAGACGCCGCCCCAGTGTCAAAAAACCTCGGCCGATCGCCGAGACACCTGTCAGGCGTTCGCATCTTTGCCGGAAGCCTTGGCGCGGAACAGGCCGTAGAGGCTGAGCAGCAATGCCACCAAGATGGTCACACCGCACAACTGGAGTGACCCTGAAACAATCGGGTTGTCAGTGCCATTTGGCGGCGGGAATTTCTCGTTAATCGTCGGCATGAGCTTCGACGAAGCGCCGATGAAGGCCCCCATTAGTCCCGCCGCTCCGTTTGTCCACGTCCCAATTTGCAGCATCGCGAACCACAACTTCCACGCCGACGGACTCAGGCTGAGTTCCCTGACCAAGAAACCGAATGCAACCATCAAGACGCCATTGGCTGTGAACTCAATATGCGCCATCACGATTCCGCGAAACCATGCCACGGCTGAAGGCGGGATGAATCCGACCACACAGCCTACTGTGATTTGGAGAACCCCTAGGATCAGAGTCCAGTGTTTGAGATTTGCTTTCAGGCTGTCCACGTCAGTCGCCATAAACTACCCTCCCGCCGATCTAATCGTCGAACGTCACCGTGGGAGTCTACCATGAATGAGCCCGGTGCCTCCACGCAGTTGCCCCAGATTTCGGAAGCCTTGCGTGCGGGCGAGCACGTGGGAGCGCTACTACGGAACCGGGGACATAGAATTCCCGCAAGCCTACGGCGACGCCATCCGCTCGGCTGAATGGCTCGCCGATGCAATCCATGAGGGACTGTCCGGTGCGCGGCGGCTGAACGATTCCTTGGCAGAACACCGTACGACGAACACCTCAGCCCTTTTTACGATCTCACCTGCGGATTGGCCGCGTGGCGCCGCCTCCACCCGAGATACAAGCGCTCTATGCAGCTCTCATTGACAACCAGCAGGAGACGAACCGTCTGATCGGGACACTTGCTGGCAGTGTTCCCATTCCTCAGTTCTATTCGCGGAAAACGTCGCCCGAATCATGAGCCGTGCGGCCGGTGTGTAATCACCAAGCGGTGATGCGTAAACCCTTGACGCCGCCGCGCCGCTAGGCTAGGGTCGTAAGAATGCCCATGCCCACGCTCCAGGAGCAGTTCGGCCAGATCGACATCTATCTTTTCGACCAGCTTCTGAAAGGGCGCATCTCACCCGGAATGCGAATACTGGACGCTGGATGCGGTTCCGGTCGAAACCTCGTCTACTTCCTGCGGGAAGGGTACGAAGTTTACGCCGCGGACGCGGACCCGGCGGCCTTGGAGAGCGTCCGCTCCCTCGCCCGGGTGCTCGCGCCCGCGCTTCCGGCGTCGAACTTTCGAGTCGAACCCGTCGAGCACATGTCTTTCGACGATGCCTGCGCGGATGTGGTTATCAGTAACACGGTCCTCCATTTTGCCCGCGACGACGCGCATTTCGAGTCTATGTTAATGGGATGCTGGCGCGTTCTTAAGTCCGGCGGACTGTTCTTCTGCCGCGTTGGATCCTCGATCGGCATGGAGAGACAGGTGAAACATATCCAGGGACGCCGTTACTGGTCGCCGGATGGTTCGGAACGGTATTTGGTGGACGAAGCACTGCTCGGCTCGACCGCCGAACGGTTAGGCGGCGAACTGGCCGACCCCTTGAAGACCACGATTGTCCAAAACCAACGTTCGATGACCACATGGGTATTGCGGAAGAGATAGCCGCGGGTTGGCCAGCGCCTCGTCCATTACCTTTCGCGAATTGCCGCTTACGGACAACTTAGGGATACGCCGTCAACCAGGACCTAACTCCTCGTTTGGGCTAAAATCGGTCATGTTGGCCGCCGGGACACGCTTAGGCAACTTCGAGATCGTTGGGCCGCTCGCCGCAGGCGGCATGGGCGAAGTGTATCGCGCACGGAACACGACGCTCAGGCACGAAGTTGCACTGAAAGTCCTGCCCGTGACATTCCTGCGCGATCGCGACCGCACGGCTCACTTCAAGGCCGAAGCCGAAGTGTTGGCTACGCTCGAACATAAGGACGGAGTCGCGGGTGCTGAACACTCGCGCACTGTGGTCCCCGCGCTCATCGAGGGACCCACGCTGGCGGATCGCATCCAGGCTGGTCCGTTGCCGCTCGACGAAGTGTTGGCAATCTCGAAGAAAATCACCGAAGGGATGCAATCGACCCGTTGAAGATCGCGGCATATTGCGCTTATCTCGCGGCTTGGCTGGTGTTCGCTATTGCTGCGGTGGTGGGCGCATTGCCGCGGCTCCGCAGGCAGCCTGCCGCGACGACGGTGATAACGGCGCGAGCGCTCATCGGCACTGTGCTGCAGGTCCTCGCGGCATTCGCGGTTACCAGGTCAATGGGGAGCGGACCGCTGCACCCTCGGACGTTTGAATTGGCCGGTGCTCTGCTGCTTGCCCCGCTCGGCGCGGCTCTGTTTGTATGGGCGCTTCGATCCGCGCCTGGGGATGCTGATGGGGATACATTGGTTACCGGAGGAGCCTACACGTGGCTGCGTCACCCGATCTATCTGGCTTTTCTCGCGATGCTCGTGGCGACCGGCTTCCTCATTTCGGGCGGCATCAAACTGATCCTGCCGGTGCTTCTGTACCTCGGTGGGTCGGAGTTGCGGATCGCTTCAGAAGAAGGTGAGCTCGCCAAGAAGTTTCCCGATGGTTATGCGCAGTACCGGGATCGGACCCGGTGGCGTTATCTCCCAGGGTTAAGGTAAGAGACGCCTCATAGGGCCTGGCCGGAATCCCCAACCGAATGTCCGGCCCACACATCCTTGGGACCTCAAGAAATCAGCCTTGAATGCCGATCATCAACAAGGATGACATCTGATCAGCGCGAGGTTCTCGACTTCTTAGTGAAGGAATGGAAAATTCGGCATGTCCGGCTGAACTGGCTGCTCAAGGAGACCGGACAGATTTCGAGCTATGCGAAGATCCCTGGCGGGGAGCCAACTCTTCATCAGCTTCGGGATCTCGGTTATATTGACGAGCGATATACAATCACCGCATTAGGCCGGACCGCTGAGTAGTATATTCCCCCATGTCTCGCGCTGCGAGTAGATGCGGCGGGTACGGTACAATCGGGTTTCTGGGGGACGGATGACAAGAGTCGCATTGCTGTCGATGGCGGCAAGTGTGCTGATGATCGGCCAAGACGTGAAGCGCCTGGCCTCACACGACGGCAACTGCCAGATTTCAGTGCCTTCATCCTGGGAGACCTCCACCATCGGAGGCGTTGGCGGTTCGCCGGACCGAAAGATGTCCGTCGCGGTCGGCTCGCCGCAGAGGCTTTCCTCGTTCGATGTGCTGAAACAGAACGCTAAAAAGCTGTATACAAAGGACAAAGTCACCAAGGATTCCTCCTCGGAGTTTGAAATGGAGGGCCAGTCGATGAACGGGAAACCCAATGTTTACCGTGGCATCACGATTCCCGGGGGCAAGTATTGCACCGTTGAAGTGATGTACGAGAGCGGGACCGCAGCCGACGCCCGCAAGATCGCGGGGAGCCTCAAGTCGGGTAAGTAATTACCGCTCCACGCCCAGTCGCCAGCCCAGTTTCTCCGCGTCCAGCCAGGTGATTCCCTTCGGTCCCGGCTTGGCTGAGCCGAGAACGAAGGCGCAAGGAGCTTCGCCGAATTGCTCGATCCGTGCGTTGAGCGACGGGCCGTTCGCCAAAATCACCGGGGAGCCTTCAAAGACCGCCAGCCTCGCGCCGAGTCCCGGGTCATCGCGCTCGGCGGGCTCCGCCAATCCGTAGGCCTGCCGGAAGCGCGCAGTTGAGGCTTTCAATTCGCGCACGGCGATCACCACTCGCCGAATGCCGGTGAATTCAGTGGTTGTCGGCTTGCCCGATGGAAACGCCCGGTCCGCGCGCGGTGTGAAATCGCGAATGAGAAAGGGGAAAAACGCGCCATTCGGCTCCGGTCCGACGCGAGCCGTTTCCCAATCCAGCCGCCGGCCATCTGGCCGAGTCCGTCCGCTGCGCGAGAGCGGAAACACCTGGATTCCGGCCGTTTTCAGCCTCGCCGCCTCGGCCGAAAGGTCGGCGACGCGCACCGCCCAGGCGGCAGGCCCGGCGTTGGCTCGCATCTGCTTGGACCAATAGTGCTCCTCAAGCGCCTTGGCGTCGGGCTTGACCTGAATGGCGATGAGTTCCAGATACGAACCGTCGGGAAAGCTGGTAACCGCCATTTCCGTCGCGCCATTGGCATGCGGGCCGCCATATTCGCTGGGGATGCCGACGGCCTTCAGACGCTCCCGCATCCCCTTCAGATTCGCCCCGGCCACCGAGACGTGGTCGACGGCTAAATCCGCCGCGCCCAGGGAGGTAATCACGAAGAAAAACAGGCCGGTTCTAAGCATGAAGACATCCTAACAGCAGGCCGTCCGCTGAAGTGTTAGTATATATTTCCGCGCCGCAAGCTGTGAGCGTGGAATGGAAACGCTATCCGCCGAACAGCATAGGAGTTATCGTCCTCCGGCTGAAACCTTTGGGGTTCGAAGAGGCGTCTTTTAAGGGTCAACCCCTGCTGAAGGAGAATTATGGGTCACCCGACTCCCACCGAAACTCAAACCGGAACACCGCCGCCGAGGCGGAATCGGGAGGAACAACAGCCTCCGTCGAAGTCCAAAGGCTGGGTGTGGCTCGCGGTTCTGGTTGCCTTGGGAGGGGCGGCCAACTATTATTGGCCGAAGATCCAACAATACTTTTCTGGTCCGGCGCCGGCGCCGACCACGGGCAAGGGCAAAGGGAAAGGCGGCGGGACCGCGTTGGTAGTGGCCGCACGCGCAAAAAGAGGGAACATTGGCGTCTATGACACCGGATTGGGCGCGGTGACGCCCATCTATACCGTCACAATCAAGAGCCGCGTGGACGGGCAATTGATGAGCGTCAATTTCAAGGAAGGCCAGATGGTGAACAAGGGGGATCTACTCCTGGAGATCGACCCGCGGCCTTACCAGGTGCAGTTGGATCAGGCGCAGGGGCAGCAGGCGCGCGATCAGGCGCTGCTGAGAAACGCCCGTGTCGACCTGGACCGCTACAAGACCCTGCTCAATCAGCAGGCGATTCCGGAACAGCAGTACGTTACGCAGGAGGCACTGGTCTCTCAGTACGAAGGCGTGCTAAAGACGGATCAGGCTGCCGTCGATAGCGCGAGGCTGAATCTGACGTACAGCCGCATCACCGCGCCCATCGACGGGCGGATCGGGTTGCGTCTGGTGGATCCCGGCAATATCGTTCACGCGAGCGACCAGAACGGGCTTCTGGTGATCACCCAAATGGATCCGATCAGCGTGATCTTCACCATCGCGGAGGATCAGCTTCCTCCGGTGCTCGAAAGATTTCACGGTGGCGCCGCGATGCGCGTCGAAGCCTGGGACCGCGAGAAAAAGAACAAACTGGGCGAGGGGAAATTGGACACCATCGATAACCAAATCGACCCCACCACCGGTACGCTGCGCCTGAGAGCCATGTTTGAGAATAAGGCGGGCAAGCTGTACCCCAGCCAGTTCGTCAACGTCCGGCTGCTGGTCGAGCAGAAGTCCGGCGTGGTGCTGGTGCCCAACGCGGCGATCCAGCGCAATCAACAAAACACCTATGTGTGGCTGGTGAAGCCGGATTCGACGGTGACCGTCCGTCAGGTGACGACCGGCGTGACCGAGAACGATCAGACGGAGATCTTGTCGGGACTCGAGGCCGGCGATGAGATGGTCACCGTGGGCGTCGATAGGCTGCTGGAAGGCGGCAGGGTGAACGCGCAGGTTCCCGGCGAGGCTCCGCGAGGCGGCGGCCGCGGCGAGCAGGCAGCAGGCGGCGATGCTCCGGCCGCGGACAAATCCGCTGGCAAATCCGGGGCGGATAAGACGGGCGGCGATAGCTCCAGCAGTGACCACAAAGGCCGAGGCAAAGGCGGCAGATCGGGGAGAGGCAGGTCGTGAATCCGTCCCGCAATTTCATCCTCCGGCCGGTTGCGACCTCGCTTTTAATGGTCGGCATCCTGCTGGTGGGAGCGGTGGCGTATCAGCAGTTGCCCGTTTCGGCACTGCCCGAAGTCGACTACCCCACCATTCAGATCATCACGTTTTATCCCGGCGCGAGCCCCGACGTGATAGCTTCGTCCGTCACGGCTCCGCTGGAACGGCAGATGGGCCAGGTGCCGGGTCTGCAGCAGATGACCTCGACCAGTTCCGACGGCTGCTCGGTGATTACGCTCGAATTCAACCTGAGCCTGAACATCGACGTGGCGGAGCAGGAAGTGCAGCAGTCGATCAACGCATCGGGCACCTACCTGCCCCCGGATCTACCCACGCCTCCGATCTACGCGAAGGTGAATCCGGCCGATACGCCGATTCTGACGCTCGCGCTGAGCTCGGACGCGATGCCGTTGCGGACGGTAGAGGACCTGGCTGACACGCGACTGGCGCCGAAAATCTCGCAGCTGCCGGGCGTCGGACTGGTGAGTATCAGCGGCGGCCAGAAGCCGGCCGTCCGCATCCAGGCGAATCCGACGCTGCTGGCCTCCTTCGGGCTGAACATGGAGGACCTGCGCAACGCCATCACCGCGGCCAATGTAAATCAGGCCAAGGGAAATTTCGACGGCCCGCACCAGGCCTACCAGATCGGCGCCAACGACCAGCTCCTTTCGCGCGACGACTACGCGAAACTGATCGTCGCCTACCGCAACAGCGCTCCCGTTCGGCTGAGCGATGTGGCAGACGTCGTGGACGACATCGAGAACCTCCGCCAGGCGGCATGGATGAATGACACGCGCGCCGTGATCGTGAACATTCAGCGACAGCCGGGCGCGAACATCATCTCCGTGGTGGACCGCGTCAAGGCGCTGTTGCCGCAGTTGCAGGCCTCCATGCCGTCGTCGGTGAAGGTGAAGATTCTCACTGACCGTACCAATACCATCCGCGCCTCAGTGGCGGACGTCAAATTCGAGCTGATGCTGACCATTGCGCTGGTCGTCATGGTAATTTTCGTCTTCCTGCGGAACGTCTCGGCGACGATCATCCCCAGCGTCGCGGTGCCGCTCTCGCTGGTAGGCACGTTCGGCGTGATGTACCTGCTGGGCTATAGCCTGAACAATCTCTCCCTCATGGCGCTGACGATTTCCACCGGATTCGTGGTGGATGACGCCATCGTGATGATCGAGAACATCTCCCGCTATATCGAGGAGGGCGAGCGCCCGTTGGAAGCGGCGCTCAAGGGTTCCGAGCAGATTGGATTTACCATCGTTTCGCTGACTGTTTCCCTGATCGCCGTGCTGATCCCTCTGCTGTTCATGGGCGACATCGTCGGCCGGCTATTCCGCGAGTTCGCGGTGACGCTGAGCGTGACGATTCTTGTTTCGGCAGTGGTCTCCCTGACGCTGACACCGATGATGTGCGCAAAGATTCTGAAGCATAGGCCGGAAGCGCAGCAGGGCCGCTTCTTCCGCGCCTCCGAGCGCGGCTTCGACGCCATCATTTCGCTCTACGGAAAAACGCTGACCTGGGTTCTGCGGCATCAGACCCTGACGCTGTTCGTGGCCGTGGCGACTCTGGCCTCCACGGTGATCCTGTTCATCAAGGTTCCCAAGGGATTTTTCCCGATTCAGGACACCGGCGTGATTCAGGGCGTTTCGGAGGCTGAGCAGACGATCGCCTTTGAAGCAATGAAGGAACGCCAGGAGGCTCTGGCGAAGGTCATTCTCCAGGATCCGGCGGTGGACAGCCTGTCGTCATTTATCGGCATCGACGGCACGAACACCACGCTCAACACGGGACGCATTCAGATCAACCTGAGAGATCTGGAGGAGCGCAAGATCAGCGCCAGTGACGTGATCCGCCGCCTGCAGCCCCAGCTGGCGCAGGTCCAGGGCATCACTCTTTACATGCAGCCGGTGCAGGATCTGACGGTGGAAGACCGCGTAAGCCGCACGCAGTTCCAGTTCACGATGGAGGACCCGAACGCGGCTGAGTTGAACTCATTCGTGCCACAGATGGTGGAGAAGCTGCAGCAGCTTCCGAATTTGCGCGACGTGGCAACGGATCAACAGACGGGAGGCCTCCGCGCGCGCCTCGTGTTCGACCGCGATACCGCATCGCGGCTGGGCATCACGCCGTCGACCATCGACAACACGCTATACGACGCCTACGGGCAGCGCCTGGTGTCGACCATGTTCACGCAGTTGAACCAATATCACGTGGTACTTGAAGTGAAACCGGGTTTCCAGAAAGATCCGAAGGCGTTGGGCGACCTGTTCATTCGCTCTTCGGCGGGCGGAGGAGGCGGAGGCTCGGGTGTTGTCTCCGGCGGATCGACGCTGACGGCTGGATTCGGTCCGTCAAGTGCCTCGGTGGCCGCTTTGACGGGGGGCCAGGCGATCTCCGGTTCGGCCAGCACGTCCAGCGCGTCACCCTCCTCGCAAGTTTTTTATAGCTATGGAAATCAGGTGCCGTTGAGCGCGTTCACACACCTGGAAATGATGTCCGTGCCGATCACGGTGAATCATCAGGGGCAGTTTCCGGTGGTGACGCTTTCTTTCAACCTGGCTCCGAACGCATCGCTAGGCGACGCCGTGAACGACATCAACCGCGCGAAGGAAGAGCTCGGGATGCCCGCCAGTATTCAGACGGCTTTCCAGGGAACGGCGGCGGCATTCATCAACTCGCTGGCCAATGAGTGGGTGCTGATTCTGGCCGCGCTGATCACGGTGTACATCGTTCTGGGCGTTCTTTACGAGAGCTACATCCATCCGATCACGATTCTTTCGACGCTGCCGTCGGCGGGCGTGGGCGCGCTGCTGGCCCTCTACATCACCGGCAACGACTTCAGCGTGATCGCGCTGATCGGCATCATTCTTCTGATCGGAATCGTCAAGAAAAACGGCATCATGATGATCGACTTCGCGCTTGATGCCGAGCGCCACCAGGGCATGCAGCCGGAGGAGGCGATTTATCAGGCTTCCCTGCTGCGCTTCCGCCCGATCATGATGACGACGATGGCCGCGCTGCTGGGCGGCCTCCCCTTGGCCATGGGCTCGGGCGTGGGATCGGAGTTGCGCCGTCCTCTGGGCATCACCATGGTGGGAGGTTTGATTTTCAGCCAGGCTCTGACGCTTTACACGACGCCGGTGATTTACCTGTGGTTCGACCGCCTGGCGCGCCGGTTTCGCGGCGCTGGCGCCGAGGAGCGCGGCCACGGGCGCGAGCCTCTACCGGCGGCGGGGGATTAAGCGATGAACATCTCCAGACCCTTCATCGAGCGTCCAGTCGCCACGACACTGCTGACCATTGCGATCGGCCTGGCGGGCGCGGTCGCCTACAACTTCCTTCCTGTTTCGCCGCTGCCACAGGTGGATTTTCCCACCATCGGCGTGGGCGCGGGACTGCCGGGAGCGAGCCCGGAAACCATGGCTTCGGCCGTGGCGACGCCGCTGGAACGCCAGTTCGGGCGCATCGCGTCGGTAACGGAAATGACGTCCTCGAGCGGCCTGGGCAGCTCGTCGATTACCCTGCAGTTCGACCTGAACCGCGATATCAACGCCGCCGCCCGTGACGTGCAGGCAGGCATCGCGGCAGCGCGCGGCTATCTGCCGGCGAACCTTCCCAGTAATCCCAATTATCGCAAGGTGAATCCCGCGGACGCGCCGATTTTCCAGGTCGCGCTAACCTCTGACGTCCTCGACAAGGGGCAGATGTACGATGCCGCGTCGACGATCATGTCGCAGAAGATTTCGCAGATCAAAGGCGTGGGTCAGGTATTCACCTACGGCAGTTCCCTGCCCAGCGTCCGGGTCGAGCTGAATCCGATGATTCTGAACAAATACGGCATCGGGCTCGAGGACCTCCGGAGCATTCTCAACACCGCCAACGCCAATATTCCGAAGGGCCATTTCTCGGACGGAAACAGGGTATGGGAGATCGGATCGAGCGATCAGATTTTCAAGGCGAAGGATTACAGGCCGCTGATCGTGGCCTACCGCAACGGCGCGGCCGTGCGCCTGACCGATGTCGCCGAGGTGGTCGACTCGGTGGAGGATCTACGCAACGCCGGCTATGCCAACGGCAAGCCGTCGGTAGTGGTAACCGTCAACCGGCAGCCGGGCGCGAACATCATTGAAACCGTGGACCTCATTCGCGCCGCCATGCCGCAGTTGAAGGCGGCCATGCCGCAATCGATCAAATTCACGGTGACGCAGGATCAGACCGTGACCATCCGGGCCTCCGTTCACGATATCGAAATCACGCTGATGATCTCGATCGCGCTGGTGATTCTTGTGGTGTTCGTGTTCCTGAAGAGCGCGCGCATCACGTTTATTCCCAGCGTGGCGGTGCCGGTCTCCCTCATCGCCACGTTTGGCGTGATGTACCTGGCCGGCTTCAGCCTGGACAACCTATCGCTGATGGCGCTGACGATTTCCACCGGTTTCGTTGTGGACGACGCCATCGTGGTGATTGAAAACATCACCCGCTATCTCGAGATGGGAATGAGGCCAATCGCGGCCGCGCTGAAGGGCGCCGAAGAAATAGGCTTCACGGTGATCACCATTAGCGTCTCTCTGGTGGCCGTCTTCATTCCGCTGCTGATGATGGGCGGTATCGTCGGCCGTCTGTTCCGCGAATTTTCCATCACGCTGTCGGTGGCGATCGGCGTTTCCATGCTGGTTTCGCTCACCACCACGCCGATGATGTGCGCCTACCTGCTCAAGGAACATGAATCACACGGCTGGCTTTACAACACGAGCGAGCGCGGGTTCAATTGGATCGTCAGCTTGTACGGCAGGACGCTAACGCGCGTTCTGCGCCACCCCACCATTACGCTGCTGGTGCTGGCGGCGACCATCGCCCTGAACGTCTACATGTTCATCCAGGTGCCCAAGGGATTTTTCCCGCAGCAGGACAACGGCCGCATGATGGGCACCATCATCGGGGATCAGGACACATCTTTCCAAGCGATGAACGGCATTTTGCGGGAGATGGTGAAGATCGTCCAGGATGATCCTGCGATGGACACCGTCACGGCGTCGACCGGAGGCAGCGGCGGAGGAGGCGGCGGTATCAACCAGGGCCGCGTCAACATTCAATTGAAGCCGCTGGCGGAGAGAAAGGTCTCCGTCTACGAAGTGATCGACCGATTGCGCCCGAAACTGGCCCGCGTGAGGGGCGCGACGCTGTATCTGCAAGCCTCGCAGGACGTGCGCGTCGGCGGGAGAATGTCGGCGGCGCTCTATCAGTTCACCATGCGCGGCGACAACGTAAAGGACCTGACCGATTTCGGCCGCCCGATGCTGGAGGCTCTGCGAAGGCTGCCTCTGATCACCGACGTCAACAGCGACCAGCAGAACAACGGACTGCAATCGGTCGTGACCTACGACCGCGATACCGCGGCGCGCTTCGGCATCTCGCCGCAGTTGATCGACAACACGATTTATGACGCCTTCGGACAGCGGCAGGTGTCCACCATGTACTCCACCATGAATCAATACCACGTGATCATGGAAGCCGCCCCGCAATACTGGCAGGATCCGGAGTTCCTGAAGCAGATCTACGTGCGAGCACCGGGCGGACAACAAGTTCCCATCTCCGCGTTCGCGCGGTTCGCTCCTGCCACTGCGCCGTTGTCGGTGCCTCATCAGGGATTGTTCCCGGCGGTGACGATCTCCTTCAATCTGGCCAAGGGGGTCGCGCTAGGTGACGCGGTGGAAGCCATTACGCAGACGGCTGCCAAGGTCGGCCTGCCGCCCACCATTCACACCACCTTCGCCGGAACCGCGCAGGCCTATCAACAGTCGTTACAAAGCGAGCCGTTCCTCATCGCGGCCGCTTTGGCCACTGTTTACATCGTGCTGGGCATGCTTTATGAGAGCTTCATCCACCCCATCACGATCTTGTCTACTCTGCCGTCGGCTGGCGTGGGCGCGCTGCTGGCCCTGTTCCTGTTCAAGACCGACCTCAGCCTGATCGCGATGATCGGCATTATTCTCCTGATCGGAATCGTGAAGAAGAATGCCATCATGATGATCGATTTTGCGCTCTCGGCCGAACGCAACGACGGCCTGAGTCCGCGCGACGCCATTTACAAAGCCTGCCTGCTGCGCTTCCGTCCGATTCTGATGACCACCATGTCCGCGATGCTGGGCGCCGTGCCGCTGGCTTCCGGCGTGGGCGTCGGAGCGGAACTGCGGAGGCCGCTCGGCATTACCATCATCGGCGGATTGATCGTCAGCCAATTGCTAACCCTCTACACCACCCCCGTTGTTTATCTGGCGATGGACAATTTGCGCCTGAGGTGGGAGACTTGGCGCAAGGGCGGCATCGACCAGCGGCCTTTGGGCTCCGAGGCATAGAAAGAAGCCCGGGGATTTCACCCTCGGGCTCCTCTTATCCAGGCGCATAGGCAGAGCGCCTACGCTGCAACGGCGATTTTCTTCCCTTCTTTCGCCTCTACCTTTTTCTCCGCTTCCGGCTTGACCGTTTCCGGGAGCGCAGCTTTCTTCGCCACGATCTTCAGCACACCCTTGCCGAGAGTGGCATTGGTATGATCCAGATCAATCGGGACCGGCAGGTCGATCCGCCGCAGCAGAGTCCGCTCAGCGAACTCGCTGAACACGGTGTCTTCCTTCTCCTTCTCCGTCCCGGTGGACGCTTTCGCCTTGACGATCACCGTTTCCGGCGTTGCGGTCACTTCGATCTCTTTTTCTTCAAACCCAGGCACAGCCACCAGGAGATGAAACTCGTTCTCCGTCTCCGTTAACTCCGCCGGCGGCGACCATAGCAATTCCCGCTCGGCGGATAACCAATCATCCAGGTCCCTTCCATCAGCCCATTCACGTTTCTCAAACAAAGAATAGGCTCTCTCTTTGATTCGGCCGAATAGGTTTTCCACCGAAGCAAGCAGGGACTCTTTATTATCTTTATCAAGCTTCCGGATTTCAACTTTGGACATGACCCTCACTCCTTTCTTCGGTTCACGAATGAACCCGAATTGCGACCTTGAGCACTCCGTCCCGCCGCGAACCGAAGAGCTCGTATGCCTTCCCGATCTCCTCAAGCGGGAAGACGTGGGTAAATAACGGCGTCAAGTCGATGCGGCGGGTCTCCACCAGGCGCATCAGCCTCTTCAATCGTTCCTTGCCGCCAGGGCACAATGTCGTCACGATGGTCTGATCAGCGAGCCCCGCGCCGAACGCCTCTATGGGGATGCGGACGTGACCGGAGTACACTCCCACGCTCGACAATGTACCGCCAGGTTTCAGGCAGCGCAGAGCGTTCTCAAAGGTCTGCTGCTCACCCAGCGCCTCGATGGCCACGTCCACTCCCAATCCATTCGTCAATTCCAGAATCTCGCGGACGCTCTCAGCCTCGGACAGAACCACAGCGGTGGCGCCGAAATGCTGCGACATCCTCAGCCGCCGCGCATCGGCGTCCACGGCGATGATCTGCGCCGCGCCCATCATCCGCGCTCCCAGCGTCGCGCACAAACCCACCGGTCCCTGCGCGAACACCGCAACATTGTCCCCCAACCGGATCCCGCCGCTTTCAGCGGCCGCGAATCCCGCCGAGGCGACGTCAGCCAACAGGAGAACCTGCTCGTCGGAAAGGCCATCGGGAATCAGCGCGAGATTCGCCTGCGCGAAAGGAATGCGGACGTACTCGGCCTGCATTCCGTCCATCGTGTTACCGAGTTTCCATCCGCCCAGGGCCCCTCCACACTGCGACTGGTGCCCGCCGAGGCATGATTCGCATTGGCCGCAAGGTGTGATCGCTCCCACCAAAACCCGCTGGCCCACTTTGTACCCTTCCAAGCCGGGGCCGACCTCGTGGATCACCCCCACCCCTTCATGACCCAAGGTCAACCCCGGCCGAATCGGATACTCGCCGCGAACGATATGGATGTCACTGCCGCAGATGCTTGCGAGCCGCACCTCCAACACTGCCTCGCCGTGGCCGGCGCGGGGAATCGCTTTTTCTTCCAAGCCGAACTTTCCAGGCCCGCGGAAGACGTTTGCTTTCATCAGGCCTCTGTGAACTTGCGTGGCCGATTGTTCTTCAAGTAGCAGCGGCATAGTGCGACTCTCCTTTGCCATGAGGAAATGCACGCGGCCTGCCGTAGGCGCAAATCGGACGCATTTTTCCTGCGCGGCTCGCGATGATTGGAACCGTGCGGGTTAGTCCCTTCCTCTGACCGTCCCACCGGACTATCGGTTGGGCTAATTCGTTAGTACCATCCCGTTGGGTGATATGACACATTCGGCGTCACTCGAATGCGTGCGCACGCGCACCTTCGCCCGGCTGATCTCCGTCGGCGGCGCTAAATGCCTTGCGGCGGAGGTACACTTGAGGAAACGTAGATCGGATTCCCGGGTGTTCGCCAGTTTGTCGATTTGTTTCACCCAGTTAGAAAGAAGCATTGCCAATTATGTCGCCAGCTTCCCAAACCGATCCTCCGGCCCGCAGGCCGCTGAAGATCCTTTTATACCAACCGAATCGCACGCGGCTCGATCAGGTCGTCACGGAGTTGAAAAGTGCCGGTTTCGAAGTGCATGCTGACGTCGCGCCGGACCTAGACTCGTTTCAGTCGCGCCTTCGCGATAGCAGCTACGATCTGGTCTTGAACGGACTGCAGTTCGCCAGCGCGGTCCACGAATTGGAGCAGCAGCGCAAACGCGCCGAGGACGCTGCCACGGCAGCAACCGCGAAAGTGCAGGCTTTGTTTGAGACCTGCCCGCTGGCCATCATGAGCCTGGATCTGAACCGAAACATTCGGCTTTGGAACCGTGGGGCGGAGCAGATGTTCGGCTGGCGCGCGGACGAAGTCCTGGGTAAACCGCTTCCGACCATCCCACCCGGGGAGGAGCAGGAGTACGAACAGCTCCTCAAGGCTCAATTCAATGGCATTTCGCATGCAGGGGTGGAAGTGCATCGGCAACGCCGGGACGGCAGCCTCACAAGGTTGAGCCTGTGGACTGTCCCGCTTCGCGATCCTCAAGGGGCGATCACGGGCAACGTGGCCATCCTCGCCGAGACCGCGGACGCTCGGTCGGCCGAGCAGCGTTATTCGGCCTTGCTGGCCCGAGAGGAGGAAGCCCGTAGCCAGTTCCGCGCGGAGAGGCGTTTTCGTCAATTGCTTGAAGCCGCGCCGGACGCGATTTTGGAAATAGACGCTGCTGGCCGTATTGTTCTTGTCAACGCCGGAGCGGAGAGGCTGTCTGGCTACAGCCGTGAAGAGTTGTTGGGGCAAAGCCTGGAGATTATGGTGCCGAGCGAATTACGCGCGAAACACGTCCATCACCGGCGACACTATTGGGAAGATCCCAATACTCGCCCCATGGGCAGCGGACTTGTGCTCAACGTCCAGCGCAAGGATGGAGAGCTGGTGCCAGTGGAGATCAGCCTCAGCCCCGTCCACTACGATACGGATACGCATGTCACCGCCATCGTCCGCGACATCTCCGAGCGCAAACGCGCCGAGGCGCAGATCCGCGAAATTCAGGAGAGGCTCACCGCGGAGCTCACCGCGACGAACCAGGAACTGGCGATGCGCAACGAGGAAATCGAGCGCGCCAACCGCCTGAAAACCGAATTCGTCGCCAGCATGAGCCATGAGTTGCGCACTCCTCTGCACACGATCATCGGGTTCGCCGAGCTGGTGGCCGAGGAACTGGAAGGGCCTCTGAATGAGAAGCAAAAACGGTTCATTGGCCATATTTACAAGGATTCCCTGCATCTGCTCGAACTAATCAACGACGTGCTCGATATCAGCCGAATCGAGGCCGGTCGCCTGGAACTGCGGAAAACCACATTCGACCTGACGGCTGCTACCGACGAAGTGCTGGCTACAATCCGGCCCCAGGCGCTGGCCAAGTCCTTGCACCTTGACGAAACGGCCGTGCCGCGAGCACAACTGCACGCGGACCGCGTTCGCTTCAAGGAGATTCTGTACAATTTGCTGAGCAATGCCATCAAGTTCACGCCGGAAGGGGGCCGGATCTCGGTGAATACCGAGATCTCCGACGGCTTCGCGAACATCACCGTCAGGGACAGCGGCATCGGCATACCGGCTTGGGAGTTGAGTTCTATTTTCGACAAATTTTACCAGGTCGGATCGACTACGAGGGGCGTCAAGGAGGGCACAGGGCTGGGTTTGGCGATTACCAAGCAGTTAGTGGAAGCGCATGGGGGCAAGATTTGGGTCCAGAGCGATTCCGGACAGGGAAGCAGCTTCCACTTTTCGATGCCTCTTGAAGGGACAGTGCGCGAGCGAGATGACGAAGATTCTGGTTGCTGACGATAAAGCATCGAGCCGCGAGCTGGTGCGCACCGTCCTGGAGCACTGCGGATATGAGGTGATTGAGGCTTCCGATGGCGCCGAGGCAGTGGAACTCGCTCGCCAGACCGAGCCGGAATTAATTCTCCTGGATCTGCAGATGCCCGCCCTGGACGGTTTCGGCGTAGTGGAGAGACTCCGCAGCGAAAACCGCTTCTCCGAGACTCCGATCGTCGCACTGACCGCCAGCGCGATGCACGGCGATCGTGAAAAAGCTCTGGCGGCGGGATTTTCCGGCTATATCACCAAGCCCATCCGGTTGACATCGCTGCGGAGTGAAGTGGAGCGTCTGTTGCATCGGCTATGAGAACGCAAACGGGTCTGGAATCCGCGGTTTCCCTAGTTATCGTCGACGATAACGTTGGCAGCCTGGAGATGCTGGCCAGCGCCCTGGCTCACCGGGGACTGAACATCTTCACTGCGTCCGATCCGCGCGCAGCCCTCGAACTGATCCGCACCCGGCACCCCGATATTGTCCTCACCGACCTCGTCATGCCAGGGATGAGCGGGCTGGAACTGCTCGACCGAGTGATGGGGTTCGACCCCGGCATCGACGTCGTGCTCATGACGGCGCACTATACCACCGAGTCCGCAGTCGAGGCCATCAAGAAGGGCGCTTCGGACTACCTGAACAAGCCCGTGCCGATCGCCATGCTGCGCGAGCGCATCGGGCGGCTGGTCCACAACGCCCAGCGGCGCCATCGTTGCTTCGAGATCGAGGACGAGATGCTCGCAACCAGCGAGTTCGAAGGAATCGTGGGCCACAGCCCGCTGATGACGGAGATGTTCTCCTCCATCCAGAAAGTGGCTCCACACTTCCGCAACCTCCTGGTGGTGGGCGAAACGGGAACCGGAAAAGAACTGGTGGCGCGCGCGCTCCACCGCCTCAGCCCCGTCGCCGACGGTAAATTCGTGGTTCTGAACTGCTCGGCTGTGGTGGAGACGCTGTTTGAAAGCGAACTGTTCGGTCACACCAAGGGCGCTTTCACCGGCGCGACCAACGACAAACCCGGCCTTTTCGAACACGCGAGCGGCGGGACTCTGTTCCTGGATGAGATCGGCGACATGCCTCTCACCACGCAAGCCAAGCTGCTGCGGGCGTTACAAAACCAGGAGATTTTGCGGGTGGGGTCTCTCGTCCCGAGGAAAGTGGATACGCACGTGATCGCGGCCACCAATCAGGACTTGCGCGCGGCCGTCGCCGCCAAGCGGTTCCGCGAGGATCTATACTACCGCCTCTCCATGGTGGAGATCCGCGCGCCGCGGCTGGAGGAGCGAAAAGACGATATCCCATTGTTGGAAAGGCACTTCGTGGCCAAGTTCAGCGCGCAGTATGGCAAGCCTCTGCGCGGCCTCACGCATCGCGCGCAGATCGCGCTGGCGCAGCATCCCTGGCCGGGCAATGTGCGGGAACTGGAGAACGCCATTGGCCATGCCGCGATGATGGTGTTGGGCGATATCATCGATTTGCAGGATCTGCCCGAATATCTGCGCTTTCCGGCGGCTCCGACGCATGCGATCCCCTCCCCCACACAACTGGGAGCGCTGGAGGATCACGAAAAGCAACTGGTCGTCCACGCCATGGAAGCGGCCGGCGGCAACCAGTCCCGGGCTGCGCGCATTCTGCAGATAGGACGCGACGCACTGCGCTACAAGCTGAAGAAGTATCATCTGCAGAACGGGCACGCCTCTTAGCCGCTAACCCAAGTCCCCGGAAATTCCCAGAAACGCGCAGCTTCGCGCGCGGCACGCAAAATGCTCTTACCTAATGCGTGGCGAGTCCTTCCACGCACGAACTTTCCGCAGCCTCCATGCCGTCCGCTCAGAAGAGACGCGCGCCTTGGAAGTGGATTCTCCCTGCCTGCTTGATCTTAGTCGCAGCGGCGGCTCTTGCCATCTACTTCTCCACGCGGACCGCCGCGCCGGAGTATGTGACCGCGCGGATCGACCGGGGCGACATCGACGCAACCGTCTCCACCACTGGCAATCTGAACTCGGAAATCACGGTGCAGGTGGGCAGCCAGGTTTCCGGCAACATCATCGCGCTATATGCCGACTTTAACACTAAGGTGACCAAAGGCCAGCTGGTAGCCGAGATCGATCCTGCGCCGTTTAAAGCCGCGGTCGATCAGGCCCAGGCGACCGTGAATGCAGTTACGGCGGGCTCGGTAACGGCACAGGCAGAACTGGCCAAGTCACAGTCCGACCTCGCCAGCGCAGAGGCCAATGTCGCCAGCCAGAAGGCGAATCTGGTGAAGGCGAAGAGCGTGGCGGAACTGGCTCGAGTCGAGAACGAGCGCCGCAAGGAGCTGGTCAGAACCGGAAGCACGTCGCAGGAGGATGCGGATACAGCCGCCGCGAATTACGCGCAGGCGCTGGCCAGCATGGATGCGGCGCAGGCGGCGGTGACGGCCGCCGAGGCGTTGGCCGAATCCGCCCGAGAAGCGGTCGATGTCGCACGCACACAGATCGATCAGGCGATAGCGGTGGTCGCCCAGGATAAAGCGGCACTCGCGCAGGCGCAGTTGAACCTGGGCCACACGAAGATCCTGGCGCCGGTGGACGGCACTGTGCAGTCGCGCAACATGGACGTCGGCCAGACGGTGGCCGCCTCATTCCAGGCGCCGGTGATTTTCCTGATCGCGAAGGACTTGACTAAGATGCAGGTGGATACCAACGTCGACGAAGCTGACGTAGGGCCGATCCGCGTCGATCAGCCGGCGAGTTTCACCGTGGACGCCTACTCGGGGCAGATTTTCAAGGGCCGAGTGGCTCAGATCCGAAAGGCTCCGATCAATGTGCAGAACGTCATTACGTACGACGTTGTCGTCGCTGTCTCGAATCTGGATCTAAAGCTGTTCCCTGGCATGACGGCGAACGTTACGATTTCGACAGGTCATGCCTCGCAGGTGCTGCGCGTGCCGAAGGCCGCACTACGCTTCCATCCGCGCGGGGCGCAAACATCGAAGCAGGCGCCAACGGCGGCGACGGTCTATGTTCTCGATCAAGGACAACCACGGATGGTGCAGGTGAAGATAGGACTCGCCGACGCGAATCGTGTGGAGTTGACTGGTGGGGACTTAGTGGAAGGCCAGGAAGTCATTACGGGGATGGCAGCAAAGGCGGGCACCTCCAACGCGCCTCCGGCCCAGGGGCCGGGAGGTTCGAAGAAACTCGGCATCTAAGGGGCGCACCATGAAAGCCAGAAAAATTGCCGCAAGCGTCCGAATCGCCCTGCGAGCCTTGCGTGTGAATAAAATGCGCTCCGCGCTGACGATGCTCGGCATCATTATCGGCGTGGCGGCGGTGATCGCCATGGTCGCGGTGGGATCGGGTGCGCAGGAGAGGATCAAAGAGCAGATCGCCTCCATCGGCAGCAACCTGATCGTCGTTCTTTCGGGCAGCATCACCAGTTCCGGCATCCGCATGGGCACAGGCAACGCGCAGACTCTGACCGAGGAGGACGCCAAGGCCATCGCACGCGAATGCGACTCTGCAGCCTTGGCCGCGCCCTCGGTTCGTGGCGGGGTACAGACCGTGTTCGGGAACAATAACTGGGGAACGCAGGTGCTCGGCACCACGCCTGATTACCTTCCCATTCGCGATCTCGAGATCGATAAAGGCCAGTCTTTCACCGCGAACGATGTGGACCTGGCCTCGAAAGTTGCATTGCTGGGCAAAACGGTGGCTGACAACCTGTTCAACGGCGACAATCCGGTGGGCCAGGTGATTCGCATCAAGACCGTGCCGTTCACGGTGATCGGCACGCTGGTTCCGAAGGGGCAGTCGCCCACCGGCCAGGATCAGGACGACGTGATCCTGATGCCCCTGAGTACCGCGAAAAAGAAGGTTATCGGAGCGAGCCAGGCCAACTATGCCGCGGTCGGATCGATTTTCGTGCAGGCGCGCGAGGGACGCACCGCGGACGTCCAGGATCAGATGAAGGCTCTGCTGCGCCAGCGCCACCATCTGCAGGCCAACGAAGACGACGACTTCACCATCCGTAACATGGAGGAAGTGTTCAAGGCGCAGGAAACTTCCGCGCGAGTGATGTCGATTCTGCTGGCCGCGATTGCCTCCGTGTCGCTGGTCGTCGGCGGCATCGGGATCATGAACATCATGCTGGTTTCGGTGAGCGAGCGCACCAAGGAGATCGGCCTGCGCCAAGCCGTGGGTGCGAAGACACGCGACATCTTGAGCCAGTTCCTGGTGGAGGCGGTGACCCTGTCGGTGGTTGGCGGCGCAATGGGGATCGCCGTTGGCGTGGCTACCAGCATGTTGATTTCGTATTTCGCGCAGTGGTCCACTGTGCTGAGCATCTCCGCGATCCTCGCGGCGTTCCTGTTCTCCGCGTTAGTGGGCGTATTCTTCGGATTCTATCCGGCGCGCAAAGCCGCCTATATGGACCCTATCGAGGCGTTGCACTATGAGTAGCGGGAACATCATCGAAGTGGAGCACTTGTTCCGTACATTTATGATTGGCGACCTCACCGTGCCCGCGCTGAAGGACGTGTCATTGAACATCGATCGCGGCGATTTCGTGGCCATCATGGGGCCTTCGGGCTCGGGCAAATCCACGCTGATGAATATTCTGGGCTGCCTGGACAAACCCAGCTCAGGCGCTTATCGTCTGGACGGCATCAGCGTCGAGGAATTGGATCGCGATCAGCTCGCCGAGATCCGCAATCGCGCAATCGGATTCGTCTTCCAGCAGTTCAACCTGCTGCCGCGGACCAGCGCGATTGAGAACGTCGAACTACCGCTGCTTTACACAGCCGAGGCCATCGCCGATCCACGCGCGCGGGCGCTGGCGGCGCTGGCATCGGTGGGACTCGCCGAGCGCGCCGATCATCATCCCAACCAGCTCTCCGGAGGCCAGCAGCAGCGCGTCGCGATCGCCCGCGCGCTGGTGAATAATCCGCAGATCATTCTCGCAGATGAGCCCACGGGCGCGCTCGATACCCGCACGAGCATCGAGATCATGGCGATCTTTCAGCGTCTCAACCGCCAGCAGGGCATCAGCACAATCATCGTGACGCACGAGCCCGACATCGCGGCGTTCGCCAATCGCAACATCTATTTTCGCGACGGGCGGATCGTAAGAGATGAAAGGGTCGCCGAACCGCGCGTCGCGGAGCACGAAAGCCCTACAGCATTCGCCCTCTAAGAGTTTGTTGAAGACGGGGCCAGACCGCTCTGTCCCCTTCAACAGATTCCTAATCTCTTCCGAGTGCGAGATAAACAGCAGTGGGAACAAGAAAGACGGCCAACCCCATGGCGGTCGCCCATACGCCATGTTCGACCAGCAGCTTGCCGGCCGATACCAGAAAGGCCTTCACATCCACGCCGGCCGCGCTGGACGCGATCCATCGCAGTGCGGACTGAAACCAAGTGGACGTCGCGCCGAAGCACGCGCCCAGCAGACCCACCGCGCTGGCGAACGCGGCCAACTGCGCCGCGGTGATCGGACGAGCCGCGGTCTCGGCGGCCTCGCGTCGCGCACGGAGTTGGGCGAGCCACCAGACGCGGCCGGAGTCGGGGATCGGGGCGCACGCGCGCATCTCGTCACGATCGCGATCGATCGCGCCGGCGATGGCAACAACATCGGAGCAGATGGGGCATCCCTCGATATGCGCGCGCAGATCGCCGGAGACACGATCCGGCCACCGGGACTGCAGAGCCGCAGCCAGGGCGTCCGCTTCGAATGTGCACTGGACGGGTTTCATTTCCCTTCCTTTATGGGCGTGCTCGCGGACACGCGGCCCAGAAGCGCGGCCAACTTTCGCCGCGCGCGAAACAGCAACGGCTTCAAGCTGCCGGCGCGCAAGCCCAGTGCATCGGCGATCTGTTGATGCGACGCACCCTCGGCATAGGCCAGCCATAACATGGCTCGCTCGCGCGGTTTGAGACGGGACATTGCCTTGGTGAAATCGGCGGACTGCTCCGGCGTCCCCCCACGATCGGCAACGCGCTCGATGTCTCCGCCCGGCAGGCTGAAAGGGGCGCGAATCAGACTTCGCCGTCGGGCGTCCCGGGCCAGGTTATTGGCGATGCGATAGAGAGAATTGCGCCGGTGCGATTCGCTTTCGTGCGGCGCGGCGGCTCTGAGAAAGCGATAGAACGCCCCTTGGAGCAGATCATCCGCCTGTTGGCGATCGCCAGTTACCCGGGCCAGGTAGGCCCAGACGCCGCGCGCGTTCCGCTCATAGAAAGCGCGAAACGTGTCTTCGTCCATCACGAAAACCGCGCTCGCATCGTCGAAGGCTTCGGTGCGGCTGACATCGCTGAATGTCACGTCACGGAACATAACGGAAGCAAGTCCTCATGGCTGTTCCTGCGGATGCGCCGCGGGTGGTTCGATCAGGCCGAGCCGCTGCGAAATAACATACGAGATTATCGCAGAAGCAACGAAGCCGAGGCCGAGTGCGATCCCCAGAACCCCTAGCGCATGAAGCGGTTGTGCCGCGTCTTCGGAGACTCGCCCACTCACGACGAAAAGCCCGATACCCCCCGCCAACAGCACCACTCCACCTTGCAACGACCAGAGAATCCTCCCTAATGGTGCGCCGACGCTTCTTGGGCCATCGTCGAGCATAATGGGCGTCGATTGGAGGAACCTCGATCCGGCCGGCGATTGGATATACGCCAGCAACTCGTTGTTCGAGGAAAATCGGTCCATCAGTTTCGTGTGCACGTCTGTCTGCACTTTGGCCAGCCGGTTCCAGCGGCGGTAGTCAACAAGCGTCCGGGTCAGCCAGACGAGCAACGTGATTCCCAGGGAGAAGGCCGTCAAGGCGGCGAGACCCGCCGCGACATCCTTCCACATATCCAAGACCTGGGCCGCGTGGTCCGGTGGGCGATACGGTTCTTCCGGCACTCCGATGTAAAACGACGGATTGCGGGCGATGTCGGGATGCGCCGCCAGGAAGTTCACCAGCGCGGGATACGGGGCCAGATACCCTTGGTTGCCGAGCAACCCCGGGTCAAGCTGAAGTACCCTTCGCAGCGAAGGTGGGTAGCGATCCAGAAGGTGCGACAACTCCGCCCTTACCCGTTGCGAATCCGGCTGTTCGGCAACGATCACCGGGACCGGGACCCTTTTCGGCTCCTGCGCCCAACTTGTCGATGGCAGCAAGACGCTCAGTAATCCTAGGGCCAGTCCGATACGCATTGTCGTTATCCTCTGCCACTAGATACGCGCAGGGGAGTGGCAGGTTAACACCAAATCTATGGATGGTTGACCATCCAGTTCTTGAAGAACACGCCGTAACCGTCGGTCGGCGTCCCATTGACGTCTTTGATCAGCACATCGTTCGGATTTGTCCAGACGTCCCACGTCCAGCCCAGCAAGCCGATGGAGTTCGCATCGACGAACTGAGTGATCGTCTGAACCAGCGGAGCGCTGGGAGTCCCCGCCGTGTCCTGATCCCCCGTCTCCGTCGCCAGAACCGGGATGCCCGCCGCCATGATGTTCTTCACCTCGGTAAAAACTTGCGGGGCGAAGCCGGGTTGGGCGTACTGAGGCGTACCGAACGCCGCGCCATACGTCGGATAGGGATGCCACGCGGCGGCGATCTGGCCTGAAGGATCGTTCGGCATGTGCGACAGCCACCCGCTCAAATCCGCCGTATACGAAAGGCTCCCGATGAGCACGACGTTGGCCGCACCGGTGGCACGCACCGCGTTAATCATGTCCTGGTAGCTCGCCACTTTCCACGCCGTCGTGATGGTCTGCTGGCTTCCGGACCTACCGTATGCGGGGAAACCGCTAAAGGATCCGTTGGTTCCGTACATAATGTAGCCCCACTGATCGCCTGTGAAATGAGAAATGAACGGCTCATTGAAAAGATCGAACATCACCGCCGGGTTGCTCTTATACGCATTGGCGACCGAGGTCCAGAAATCGATCGAATGATCGGCATCGGCCATCTGCGCCTGTCCCATGGGGCACGTCGTGCCCGGCGCGGCCCAGTGCAGATCGAGAATCACATACATCCCGGCCGCATTCGCCTGCTTCACCATATTGGCCAGCGATGCCTGATAATTATTTCCCGGATCGGCGTGACGGACGAAGCCGTCGATGTCGGTGCAGGTCAGCCCGAGCCATGACGATTCGTTCAGCGGGATACGCACGATGTTGGCCTTCCAGGCCTGGATGGCCGACCACTTTGGATTATTGGGCTGGCCGAAGTTTCCACCGGTCGGATCGCCCGGATCCCAGCCTTGAATCGCGGTAAACTCCATGCCGCTCAGATTCACGCCCTGCAAGTGGATCACATTGCCAGCAGCATCGATGAACTGATTACCGCTAATAGAGATCGACATCACCTGCGGATTGGTTCCGGCGATGGTGATGTAGCCGCCGGTCGGCGAACCGCCGCCGTTCACCTGCATCGAAATTGGCTGATTACCGGCGGACACGCCCATCGGCACTTCGACGTTCAGTTGATACAGCCCCGCATAACCCGGCGTCAGCCCGGCATAAAGGACCGTTGCCGTGACGCCGCCGATGGTCACCAGCGGGTTGCCGACCGTCGTGGATGCCGCTGTGGCCAACGTTCCGGGCGCAACCGCGGGCGAGGTCGCGCCGAAGCCTACGCCGTAAATCACCAGCACGTCATTTGGCTTGGCCGGAGCGAAACTCGCGCCGGCGATCAGCCCAGGAGGGCCGACGTAGCCACCCGAGGTCGCCTCCACCGCGACGACAGGATTCTGGCCGTTCGCATTGACCTTGTAATAGAGAAACTCGGGGGCGGCGGCAACCACCTGCACCGTGACCGGCTGGCTGGTGGCTTGGCCCACCGTTCCGCAATTGGAGACTACCGTGACCTGCGCAGCCCCAAGCGAAACGGCCGTCACCTGCGCGTTGATCTGCGTCGAGGAGACGTAATACAGCGCGGCCGGCGCGCCGCCGACTTGCACGCACGTCTGCGCGAGGTTCGTCGGCATGTTGTTGCCGATCAAATCGGACGCCTGCAGCGTATACGACACTCCCACAGGCGTGAAGTTCGTCCCGTAGATCGAAATGATGCCGCCCGCCGATACCTGCGTCACCGCGGGAACGCTGGCGCCCGCTCCTGCGATGGAGGTGATCCTGGGCGTCGCGCCGATTTGCGCGAATGCGGGCAGCACCCCCAGAAACGGGAGGATTCGCTTCATCTAGGGAGTCTACACCGCAGGCCTACGCGCCGGTCAACCAACGTTTTGCGAGCGCCTCGGCACTGTCCGTCTCCGGTTTTACCGCGGCTCGCCCCGTTTCCTCGCCGCCCATCGAAAACACCGCCGTGATGCCATCCGGCTCCGGGATCAGGTCCAAGCGCCTGTCCTTGGCGGTGAGGCGCAGCGTTTCACCGATCCAGACGAACTGAACGAGAACGCGCTGCCCATACCCGACCGTCCGGCACGCGGTGAGAAGATTGGATGTGAAGGCCGATTTCTTCAACGCCTCGACGTGAGGGGCGCGGCGGATGGCCGCGTTGCGGTCCGCCTCCCGTTGTTCCTGGTCGCGCCTAATTTTTTCCGGATCTTTCTCCTCTATGCGCTCCAGCGCCTTCAGGTTGTTTTCGAGATTGTCGAGAAAACTCATTCCCCCAATTATCGCGTGATAATAGTGGCTTGAAAGCCCTTCTGCCGTTGGTTCTTCTTCCCGCGTGGCTCGGCGCGCAAACCGATGCCGGCCGCGTATTGCCCGCCGATCAGTCCCTTCATCTGGCTGCATTCGGCGATTTCGGCAGCGGTGGTGCACATCAGGCCGCCGTCGCCAAAGCGCTGGCGCGGCGCAACGCGGAAGAGCCGTTCAATTTAGGCATTACGCTGGGCGACAATTTTTATCCCTGCGGCGTACGCGACATCAAGGACCCGAAGTGGAAGACCCGGTGGGAGGATTTGTATACGCCGTTAGGCATCCCCTTCTACGCCACGCTGGGCAATCACGACTATGGCCATCCGAAGATCGCCTGCCCTACCGGACAGGGCTCGCCCGACGTGGAGGTTGCCTACACCAAACGCGGCAAGAGCTGGCGCATGCCCGCGCGCTACTACTCCTTCAAGGCCGGAACCGTGCTGTTCGTCGCCATCGACACGGAGGGATGGTCCGACGAGCAGCTCAAATGGATCGAGGCGACGCTGAAGGCCTCTGCGGATGATCCCGCCATCAAGTGGCGGATCGTTTATGGCCATCATCCGGCTTACACATCGGGCGAGCACCTCAATGAGCGTCGGATCAGCGTGCTTCGCGCGCAGTTGGTTCCGGTGATGAAGGCCGCACACGTGGACCTATATATTTGCGGCCACGATCACGACCTGGAGCACCTGCGCACCGAAGGCATCGAGTTTCTCATCTGCGGAGGAGGCGGCGCCAAACTCCGCCAATTCCGGCTCACACAGCCGGAATCGCTCTTCACCGACGTGGCTAACGCATTTCTGGACATCAAGATCGACGAGCACCAGCTGACGGCGAAGTATCTCGACACAGACCTGAAAACGCTCGAAACTCCGCCGCTTATCTTGACGAAGTAAGTTCTTGGATCAGCGGGAGGCCGGCCACCATTCGCTCGTCTCCGTCACCACCGTGTCGACCGGCACGTCATGCGGCTCCATCGGGATAGCGTCCACCACCTGAACATCAAACGCCGCGGCAACGGTGCGCGGACGCGGATGCATGGAAGCGAGCAGCTTGTCATAGTACCCTTTGCCGTAGCCGAGCCTGGCGCCGCGGCGGTCGAACGCGACGCCGGGAACCAGAATCAGCTCGATGTCCGCCGCAGGGCAAGGCTCGCACAAGGAGGAATCCGGTTCGCGGATGCCCCAAGCGCCGGGGCGCAGATCCCCGCCCAGGTTCTTGACGCGATAAAGGTCCAACCCGCCGCCCCCCGCGTTCAACTTCGGCAGTACCAGCGTCCTGCCTCCGCCGAGGACGGCGTTCAGCAGCGGCGTGGTATCGATTTCGGATCCGATGCTGCAATAAGCGAGAATCGTTCGAGCGCCGCGAAGTTCGTCCATGGCCAGGATACGGCTCAGGATGGCATTCCCGGAATTCCGGCGCACAGAGAGCGGAAGGGCATCGCGTCTCTGCAACGCCTGGGCTCGAATCTCCGCTTTAAGAGAGGCCGATGACTTTCCCGTTCTCATCCAGGTCCATTTTAGTCGCCGAGGGCACCTTGGGCAGACCCGGCATGGTCATGATGTCGCCGCACACCGCGACGACGAACTCGGCTCCAGCCGCCAGCCTCACCTCGCGAATGTTCACCGAGTGGTTCGAGGGTGCGCCGCGCAGCAGCGGATCGGTGGAGAACGAATACTGAGTCTTGGCGATGCACACGGGATAGTGGCCGTAGCCTTCCTGTTGCAGTTTCTTGATCTGCGCTCGAATCTTCGTGTCAGCGGTGATTTCGCTGGCACCGTAGATCTTCATTGCCACCGTCTTGATCTTCTCCCACAGCGGCATTGAGTCTTCATAGGGCAGTTTGAAGTTCGGATGGGAGGTCTCCACCATGTTCACGACCGCGCGGGCGAGATCCTCCGCTCCGCGTCCTCCCTCGGCCCAATGCTTGCTCACCACCACCGGCGCCGCGTGATGCGCCATCTTCTTGCGCAGCAGATCAACCTCGGCGTCCGTGTCCTGCGTAAAGTGATTGATCGCCACGACGCAGGGCAAGCCGAAATGATTGCGGATATTATTGACGTGGCGTTCCAGGTTCGGGATTCCTTTTTCGAGCGCAACCAGGTTTTCCTTGTCGAGTTCCTTCACGTCGACGCCGCCCTGGTATTTCAAGGCGCGGATGGTCGCCACGATCACCACTCCATCAGGCCTCAGGCCGGATTTGCGGCACTTAATGTCAAAGAACTTCTCCGCACCCAGATCCGCGCCGAAACCGGCTTCCGTCACCACGAAATCGGCGAGTTTGAGCGCCGTTCGCGTCGCCAGCACGGAGTTGCAGCCATGCGCGATATTGCCGAAAGGCCCTCCGTGAATAAAGGCTGGATTCCTTTCGAGCGTCTGCACCAGGTTCGGCTTCAGCGCATCCTTGAGCAGAACGGCCATCGCTCCGTGAGCATTCAGATCGCGCGCGGTGATCGGCGTCTGATCGCGGCGGTAACCGGCCACGATATTCCCTAGGCGATTCTTCATCTCCATCAGGGAATTCGACAGGCAGAAAATCGCCATCACCTCGGAAGCTGCCACAATGTCGAACGCGTCCTGTCGCGGGAATCCGTTGGAGGGACCGCCCAGGCCGATGGTGATCTCACGCAGCGCGCGGTCATTCATGTCTATCACCCGGCGCCAGGTGACGCGGCGGAGGTCGAACCTCAGTTCGTTGCCCTGGTGGATGTGGTTGTCGATCATTGCCGAGAGCAAATTGTTGGCCAGCGCGATCGCGTTGAAGTCGCCGGTGAAATGGAGGTTGATGTCCTCCATCGGTACCACCTGTGCGTAGCCTCCTCCGGCCGCGCCGCCCTTCATCCCGAACACCGGAGCCAGCGACGGCTCGCGCAGGCAGATCAGAGTATTTTTTCCGATGCGGTTGAGCGCGTCGCCTAAGCCGACGGTGGTGGTCGTCTTCCCTTCTCCGGCCGGCGTGGGGCTGACGGCCGTGACCAGGATCAGCTTGCCCTCGGGCCGATCCTTCAACGTATCGATGTAATGGAGGGTGAGCTTGGCCTTGTAGTGGCCGAAGGATTCCAGATGTTCGTCGCCGATTCCAAGCCGTTCCTTCGCGAGCTTCGCGATGGGCTGGAGCGTTGCGTTTTGCGCAATCTCCAGATCGGACAGTGCCATGATGATCTCCTCGTGGTCATCTCATTTGAACAAATTGCCAGCCGAAGCGGCCCTTGATGCACAAATTCCCTTGCGTCACCGAATGATCGAGCGGCGACGTGACCCGGACGATCCGCCCATCCTGCTCATGCAGCGTGAGATTGCAGCCCACGCCGCAATAAGGGCAAATCGTATCCGTGCGCGTCTGGCGCGCTTCGTCCCACGTGCGGGCCCGGCGCATCTCGTATTCACTGGTGGCCATTAACGCACCCGTGGGGCACACCGCAATGCAGTTGCCGCAATATACGCAGGCAGAATCCGGCAGCGCCACCTCATACTCCGTGGCGATGTGGGCCGTGAATCCGCGCCCCGCCACGGCAATGGCGAATGTGTTCTGCGCGTCCGTTCCGCAAGCCTCCACGCACTTGTAGCACAGGATGCATTTGGAATAGTCACGCACGTACAGGTCGTTATCCACCTTCACCGGCTGCGCGACAGTTTCCGCGGCGGGTCCGAAGCGATTCGGGCGCGCGTTGTATCGCTCAGCGGATTCCTGAAAACCGGGTGTTGTGGAGACGTCCACCGCGGAGGCAAGAAATTCCAGCACCAGCCGGCGGCTCAGGCGGACGCGCTCGGAATCGGTGTGGATCACCATCCCGCTCTCCACCTTGCGGGAACAGGCCGGAACCAGCGTGCGCGATCCTTCGAGTTCCACCACGCAGAGGCGGCACACATTCACCGGCGTGAGCGTCTTGAGGTAACAGAGAGTCGGCGTCTCGATTCCCACGGCGCTCGCCGCATCAAGAATCGTCGAGCCCTCGGGAACGGACACCGCCTTGCCGTCGATGCTAAGCTCGACATTCCGAGGCGCGCGCTTTGCCGGGATTTCGGGCAGCGGGCCGCGAGGCAAAGGAATCAGAGGAGAGGGTGCGGCTTCATTCATGCGAACAGACTCCATCGTTTCAGCGCGGATTCCACGGCGCTGGAGGCGGTTTGGCCGAGGCCGCAAATCGAGGCGTCGCGCATCGCTTGTCCCATTTCTTTCAAGGCTGCAATCTCGCCGGCCACCGAACCGAGAGGGCGCCGGCGGATCAGGCGCTCCAGCGCTTCCTCCTGCCGAACGGCGCCGATGCGGCAGGGGACGCACTGGCCGCAGCTCTCCTCGCGGAAAAACTCGGCGATGCGCAGAAGAATTCGCTTCAAATCGGCGCTGTCGTCAAAGGGCATGATCACGCCCGAGCCCAGCGTCGCGCCAACGGCTCGCGTGCCTTCGAAAGTAAGGGGCGTGTCGAGCTCGGCCGGCGATACAAAGGTCCCCGCCGCGCCGCCCAAAAGCACTGCTTGCAGGCGTCCATTGCCGCCAATACCTCCGCCGAGTTCGATCACGTCGCGCAGCGTCGCGCCGAACTCAACCTCGTAGACGCCGGGACGCGCAATGTGGCCGCTCAGGCAGAACAGACGATAGCCAGTGGAAACTTCCGTCCCGGTGCGCGCGTACGCCGCGCCGCCTTCCAGGATGATCTTGGGAATATTGATCAGCGTCTCGACGTTGTTCACTACGGTCGGCTGGCGAAAAAGCCCAGCCTGGGTAGGAAAGGGAGGCTTATTGCGAGGCTCGCCGCGGTAGCCTTCGATGGAATTGAACAGCGCGGTTTCCTCGCCGCAAATATAGGCTCCTGCGCCGCGCCGAAGTTCGATGTCAAACGTGAAGCCGCTGCCTAATAGGTTCTCGCCGAGCCATCCTTGCGATCGCGCGCGGTCAATCGCCTGCCGCACACACCGCACGGCGAGCGGATATTCACCGCGAATATAGAAATAGCCCTTGCTTGCGCCTGTGGCGAAGGCCGCGATGGCCATGCCCTCAATCACCGCGAACGGGTCGCTCTCCATCACAACCCGGTCCTTGAACGTCCCCGGCTCCGATTCATCGGCATTGCAGATCACGTAGTGCGTGCAGCCCGGCCGGCGCTGCTTGAGAAGCGCCTCCCATTTCTTGCCCGTGGGAAACGCCGCACCGCCGCGGCCGACGAGGCGGGACTCGATGACTTCGCGCACGACACCCTCGGGTCCCATCTCAACCGCGCGGCGTAGCCCCTCGCCTGGTTGCATGCGACAACTCGAATGAAAGGACGCCGGCACGTCGGGCTCATCGGGAAGCGGCCCGCCCACTAGGGACTGAATGCCATCCAGGCTCGCCGGAGCCAGAACCCGCTCGCGTGGAGCCCCGCCAGCCGCCACAATCAGCGCCGCGGGGGCACGCTCGCACAGGCCGAGGCACGAACTACGCTGCCACGTGGTTCCTTCGGGCCATTCGGCCCCCTTCAGCGCGTCGCAAAGCTGACCCGCGCCACGCGCCAGGCACGCGATGTCGTCGCATACGTGCGCCACCACCGGTGGATGCGGCGCGAGCTTGAACATTCCGTAGAACGCCGCCACTCCGTGAATTTCCGCAGGCGCGACGTCGAACTGCTCCGCGGCGTAATTCACCGCCCCAAGCGAAATGAAGCCCACGCGCGACTGAATCGCATGCAATACCGGCAACAACTTGTCGCGCCCCGCCGGTCCAACCCTCGCAAGCGTCGCATCAATCGCGTCTCTTTCTACTTCCGTCGCCCGATCCGCGGTGAGGTGAAGGTCCACTCAGTTCCCCTCGCATTTCTCTATGCGAATCGCCACTGCCTTAAACTCGGACGTCCCTGACTTCGGGTCGAATACGTCAAGCGTGAGATCGTTGGTCGCCACCTGATCGTGAAAATGCACGGTCAGGAACGCAAGCCCCGAGCGAAGCCCGGGATCGAAACGCACCGGAGCCACCACCGACCCTCGCCGGGAAGACACTCGCACCGTTTCACCTTCGTGCAGGCCGTAACGCAACCCGTCCTCGGGTGACAAGTCCAGTGTCTCCTTGCGCCGCAGAGGAGACGGATACTGGTTCGTCTGCACGCCCGTGTTGTACGAGTCGAGCCGCCGTCCTGTCGTCAAGCGAATCGGGAAAGACTCATCGAGCCTGTCCACCGGCGCCTCAAATTCAACCACGCTGAAGGGCGCGCGCGGGCCGATCAACGGATCGCTCCACAGCCGGGTGTGCAGGTACAGTTCGCCCGGATGCGATTCATCGTAACAGGGCCATGGAATTCCACCCAGTTCTTCCAATCTGCGGTAACTCATTCCTCCGTGCATTGGACTCAATGTGCGCACTTCGTCCCAGATTGTTTCACATCGTGGAGCGCCCCAGTCGTGGCCCAGACGGCGCGCCAGCTCGTAAATCACCTCAATATCGTCGCGAACTCCGGGCGGAGGAGGAACGGCGCGCCGTACCCGCTGTACGCGACGCTCGCTCGACGTGACGGTGCCCTCGGTTTCGCACCAACCGGCCGCTGCGGGCAGAACCACATCCGCCAGAGCCGCCGTGCTGGTATAGAACAGATCCTGAACCACCAGGAATTCGAGCCCCGCGAGCAGCTTGCGCACGCGATGGCGGTCCGCTTCCGAATCCAGGGGGTTCTCGCCGAGCACGTAGAGCGTCGACAACTCGCCGCGCTCCATGGCTTCGAACATGCCGCTCAGATGCCATCCCTTCTTCGATGGGACCCTCGCGCCCCACTTGCGCTCGAACTTCGCCCGAAGTTCGTCATTCTCGACGTGTTGGAAACCCGGCAGGCGATCCGGAAGCGCGCCCATGTCTCCGCCACCTTGCACATTGTTCTGACCCCGCAGAGGGCTGAGGCCGCTTCCGTAGCGGCCGACATGGCCAGTGAGAAGGCTCAGATTGATCAACGCAAGCACGTTGTCGACGGCATTATGATGCTCGGTGATTCCCAGAGTCCAGCAAATTACAGCCCGCTCGGCATTGGCGTATGCCAGTGCGGCGTCGCGGATCACCTTTGCAGGCACGCCCGTTTCGCGCTCCGCGCGCTCCAGCGTGTATTTTTCGACGCAGTCCTGATACGCCTCAAATCCGCTGGTGGCATGCCGGATGAATTTCTCATTCGCCAGACTGGCGGCGATAATCTCGCGGCCCATGGCATTGGCCAGCGCGATGTCAGAACCGACGTGGATACCAAGCCAAGCGTCCGCCCACTCCGCTGAGGTCGTTCGCCGCGGATCGACCACGAAGAGCTTCGCCCCGCGCCGCACCGCCTTCAAAACGTGATGGAAAAAGATCGGGTGCGTCTCGCGCGCATTCGATCCCCACAGGAAGATCGCATCCGTTTCTTCCACTTCCGCGTAGGAGCAGGTACCCCCTCCGGCCCCAAATACCGTCGCCAGACCGACGACGCTCGGGGCGTGTCAAGTACGGTTGCAGCTGTCGATGTTGTTGGTTCCGATGACGGTGCGGACGAATTTCTGCGCCACGTAGTTCAGCTCGTTCGTCGTCTTCGAACAACTGAACATGCCGAACGCGCGCGGATCCTGTTTTTCGATCACGCGACGGAATGCCTGTTCGACCCGATCGAGCGCCTCAGCCCACGTTGCTGGACGATGCGTCCCGTGCTCGCGAATCAGCGGCTGCGTCATTCGGCCCTGCGGGGTTTTCGACATGGAAAATCTCCCCTTCAGGATAGGACAACTCAAGCTCGTTGGGCACCGTGCTGCTGATCTCGTTCAGCGTGGCCCCGTCGAAATTGAATACGAACACATCCGGCCCTTTGTCCGGCACCCCAACGAACTCGCTACTCCACGCGAAATGGTCCGGCATCTGACGGAAATGGGACAATTGCTGATCAGCGTTGTGGATTCAAGCCACTCCGATTCTCCTCCCAGGAAGGCCTAGAATGTCAAACATGAATGAAAAGGTCGCTCTGATTACCGGAGCAAGCAGCGGGATTGGCCGCGCAACAGCCGAGGCGTTCGCAGCGCACGGCGCCAAGGTGGTTCTCGCGGCGCGGCGCGAGGAGGAACTAGCGGAACTAGCCCGTAACATCGAGGCCCGGGGAGGCCAGGCCGCGTTTATCGTAACGGATGTCGCTATCGCCAAGGACGTGGAACGGATGGTCGCTCACGCGATCACGACGTTCGGGCGGCTCGACTATGCGGTGAACAACGCCGGCATCGAGGGAACATTCGCACCCGTTACGGATCTGCCGGAGCAGGAATGGGATCGCGTCCTCGACACGAACCTGAAGGGCGTTTTTCTCTGCTTGCAGCACGAGGCTCGCGCGATGCTGGCGGGCGGGCGCGGCGGCGCGATCGTCAACGTCGGCTCCGTCAACTCGTTTCTCGGCTTCGCGACCGGCTCTGCGTACGTCAGCTCGAAACACGCGCTGATCGGGCTCACCTCCAGCGTCTCCGCGGAATTGGGGCCGCTGGGAATCCGGGTGAATCTCGTGTGCCCTGGATTCATCGATACCCCGATGCATCACCGGGGGCGCGCGATCATCGGCGACGATTTGTATGACAAGGTTCTGATCCCCCGTGTTCACGTGAAGCGCGCCGGCCGCCCGGAAGAGATCGCTCAAACGATCATCTTTCTGTGCTCCGATGAGGCCAGCTACATCTCCGGTACCACACTCACGCCCGACGGCGGGTTCACGCTGACGGCATGAAGGCGCGGAACCGGCGGTATACCATCAGGCAGAGCAACGGCACCAGCACCACGAACGTCGATGGCTCCGGCGTCTCCAGGAACTGGTCGGAAAATGTCAGGAAGCCTGTCTCATTGATCCCACAGGCGTTGCACGTGAGGCTGATCACTTGCGTCACATTGACGTAGGTTGGAGTGCTGGCGAGGGAAACCGTCGCACTTTGCGATGCCAGCTGCGCGAGGGTGATGGTGGTGGATGTAAACACCGCGCCCGGGGCCGCCGCCGTGCATGCCGCCGCGGAGGTGATTGAGCCGGTGATCACCGTTGCCCCCTTGGAACAGGTGTCGATCGTCACGAAGCCGCTCCCGCCCGCCGAGATGGTGATGTCATTCACGGTGAGCACCACGGCAAGAATTCCCGTACCCGCGCTATCCGCAACGCCGTAGGACATCGTTGTCGTGAATGCTTCGTTGTTGTTCAGCTTGAAGTTATCGACGCCGTCGTTTGACGCGCCATCCGCGCCCGTTCCATTTCCCTGAAGGGCGGAGAAGAGAAGCGTATCGGGGCCGGTCTGTGTGGTTCCGGTGGGAGTGACGGACAAGTAGGTCCCAGCCAACGAGGGAAGAGTCCCTTCGTTGGTGCCGGAGCTGACGAGGGCGAAGTTGCTGAACGTCAGATCGATCGTCGTGCAGCCTCCTGCCGCAGCATCCAGCGCGCTCAGGCTGTTGCTGAGAGGGTTGCCGGTCCCGGCGCCCGGCACGACGACGTTGCTATAGGTCGGGCCGCCCGTAAAAGTCCGGTTCACCGAACCCGTGGTCACCGGGCAGCTGTTGATTCCAGCAAACGCGGTGATCCCAGTGACGGCAATAATGAACAACGGCTTCATCGTTACGACGGAAAGCAAGGGGTCCGGAAAGACTCCGCGCTTTTTCACCCAATTGTCCCTATTGTATACGTTCCGGACATCGATGACATTGATAATTTTGAAGACAAACCTTTACAAACGAAGGCCGTTTCAGTTCCCCTCAAACGGCTTGTGCGCCGCAACGCCGGGATGCTATGCTACCCATCGAAAAACGAGGGGTTTAGCAATGTCAACGAAATCGCAGCCGGAGGTGGTGATTCGCGTTGCCGCGCCGGATGACAGTTCCGTCTGCGGCGGGATCTGCTACGAGGCCTTCTCCCATATCAGCGCGGCTCACCGGTTCCCTTGCGATTTTCCCAATCCGGACGCCGCCGCCGGCTTGCTATCGATGATGTTTTCGAGCCCCGGCTTTTTCTGCGTGGTGGCGGAGGCTGAGGGCCGGGTTGTGGGAAGCAATTGCCTCGACGAGCGCTCCGTCATCGCAGGCGTTGGGCCAATCACCATCGACCCCGGCGCTCAAAACCTCCGCGTTGGGCGAAAGCTGATGAACGCGGTGATTTATCGGGCAACCGAACGCCGCGCCGCTGGCGTGCGGCTGGTGCAGGCTGCGTACCACAACCGCTCGCTTTCGTTATACTCCAGCCTCGGCTTCGACGTCCGGGAGCCCCTTTCCTGCATGCAGGGGCGTCCGCTGGAACGGAATGTTCCCGGATGCGTCGTCCGGCCCGCGCAACTGGCCGATCTGGGCGTCTGCAACGCGCTTTCGATTCGGGTGCATGGATTCGAGCGAGGCACCGAGCTGACGCAAGCCATCGAGCAGAACACGGCCAAGGTTGTGGAGCGCGGCGGCCGGATTACCGGCTACGCCACTGCACTGGCGTTCTTCGGCCACGCGACGACGGAAACCAACCTGGACCTGCAAGCGCTGATCGCCTCGGAGGAATCCTTCGGCGGCCCCGGAATTCTCGTGCCGTCGCGGAACAGCGCTCTGCTGCGCTTGTGCCTCGCGAACGGTTTGCGGGTCGTGCAGCCCATGACGTTGATGAGCATGGGGCTTTATAACGACCCGGCGGGTGCATGGCTGCCTTCGGTCTTATTTTGACGCGGCCGGAAGCGGGATCGTGATGCACGGAGCGCCGTTTGCCCGTCATGGATCCAACACGGCCTCTGCGGAAATCAGCCAGCTAGCTCACGCATGAGCCAGGCACGAGCGAGCTTCCAGTCCCGCAGGACGCTGGCGGCTGAGATTTTGAGGACTTCGGCTGTTTCTTCGACGCTCAGGCCGCCGAAAAAGCGCAGCTCAACGACCTTGGCTTTGCGCGGATCTATCGAGGCGAGAGCGTCCAACGCTTCATCGAGCGCGACCATTTGAGCCGGGCGGTCCGGCATGGCGTCAATCGATTCGTGAAGGTCCAGTTTGACAGCCGCGCCGCCGCGCTTCTCCGAGGCCCGGGCGCGGGCGGCGTCCACCAAAATGCGGCGCATCAATTGGGCAGAGACAGCGAAAAAGTGCGCGCGGTCCTGCCAGGGGATATGATCGATCTTCACCAGCCTAAGAAATGCCTCATTCACCAGGGCTGTGGCCTGAAGGCTGTTGCCCTGGCGTTCCTTGGCCATGTAATGACCGGCCAGGCGCCGTAACTCCTCATAAACAAGGGGAGTAAGCCTTTCGAGGGCTCCCGTGTCGCCTCCGGCCCAGGCTTTGAGCAGGCTGGTCACTTCGAGAGGCGCATCTCGATCCATGAAAAAAAAAGTATAGCCCGTTGTCGTTTTTTGCCGCTCGCTCCGCTTACCAAGCCAGGAGAGGGAAAAACAATGAACGCTTACTGGGTATTAGGATTTGCAATGATAGCCGGGGTGAACATCCAGGCGGAAGATTGCAAATTGATGGTGTACGTGCGCGCCCGCCCCCAGCCGGGAGGGCTACTGCGGCAGGCTGAACAGGCGGCGGCGGAGATGTTTCGTGATATCGGAGTTGAGGTGCAGTGGCGGTCGGCGCGGGCGAAAGCCGTCGGCAACGGTTGCGGGATTCCAATCGAAGTGCAAATCGACGCGGATGCGCATGGCGCACAGGTGAACCCGAACGCGCTGGCTTACGCGACGCTTTTCGGTGGCTCCGGTACCTGTATCCACGTATTCATGGACCGCGTGGTGAGAGGCCGTAAAATCGACCTCGCGACGACCGTGCTCGCCCACGTTCTGGTTCATGAGTTGACTCACGTAATCGAACAAATCAATCGCCATTCCACGGACGGCGTGATGAAAGCAAATTGGGGAGTGGAGGACTACCGAATGATGAACTTCGGCCACCGCCTTGCGTTCGCCCCGATTGACGTAGAACTCATCCACATCGGTCTTGCGAAACGGGTGCAGCAGCCGGCGGTGTCGGAATGAGCGGCGATGCTATAATCCCAATACCTTTTATGGATCCGGAGCGATGGCGGCAGATTGAGCGCCTGTACCATGCCGCGCTGGACCAGACGCCGGAGAAGCGTTCCGCGTTCATCACTGAGGCTTGTGGCGGGGATCAGGATCTCCGACGCGAAGTAAACTCCCTGCTGGAGCAGTCCGCGGCGGGCATTTTGGATCAACCGGCATGGGGTCCGACGAAAAGACGGAATTGAATCCCGCGACGCAGCTTGGTCCCTATCAGATCATTGGACCGCTGGGCGCGGGCGGCATGGGCAAGGTGTACAAAGCTCACGACCCGCGATTGAACCGAGCCGTTGCCATCAAAGTTTCCGCCCGCCGGTATAGCGACGGCTTTGAAAAGGAAGCGCGAGCCGTAGCGGCGCTGAACCATCCTCATATCTGCACGCTATACGACATCGGTCCGGACTACCTGGTGATGGAGTATATCGAGGGCCAGACGTTGCGCCATCGCCTCGGCGGCGGCGCTCTGCCCGTCGAAGGTGTACTGGAGTATGGCGCTCAAATCGCGGACGCGCTCGCCGAAGCCCACGCTCACGGAGTCATTCACCGCGATCTCAAGCCGGCCAACATCATGGTGACGAAAAACGGCGTGAAGGTGCTCGATTTCGGAATCGCGCGCGTGATCCCGGCTGGAGACAACGCCTCCACCATGACGGTCGGATTGGAAGGCACCCCGGGGTATATGGCGCCGGAACAGGCTGCGGGCGGGATGGCGGGTCCGTCCGCGGATCTTTTCTCGCTTGGCCTGATTTTGTATGAAATGACGACGGGCCGCCTTCCGGCTCCTGGAGTCTCCCTTGGGGCGACGCTGGCGAGCGGCGCGGAGGTGACGATTCCGCCGCTCGGTCGATCGCGGAAGCACCTCCCGGCGGGGCTGGAGGCGTTGGTGACCGGTCTCTTGGAAGCGGATCCGGCGCGTCGGCCGCCCAGCGCACTGGATGTGAAAGCGAAGCTGCTGAGACTGAAGCGCGGGAGCCACGCGCGGGTACGCCAGCTAGCTATCGCAGGCGTCTTGGCGGCTGTGTTAGGGGCCGCGTGGGCCTTCTTCCGTTCCGCGCCTCATGCAACCGTTTCCGCGCCTAAGGCATCGATCGCGGTGTTGCCTTTTGTCAACAAGACAGGGGATGCCAACCTCGACTACGTCGTCGATGGCGCTACTTCGGATCTGATCCGCCGACTGGCCATGGTGCCGCAGTTGCGAGTTATCTCCACCCGCGTCGGTCATGGCGTTGAAGGGAAAAGATCTCACGACGACCGCCGCCGCGCAACGTCTTGGGGTCGATAACGTGCTCTCCGGTTCGATCCAGGGGACAGGTAAGGAGACAACGCTTGACGTGGAACTAAGCCGGGGCAATGACGGCAGCGTCCTTCTCGCCCGGCACTACGCCCCTCGCGAGCCGGATCCGATCCGGTTCCTCTCCACAGTGGCGCAGGACCTCGCCGCAGGCATGCAGATCAGCCTGGATCGAGGCCTGCGGAACAACTTGGAGAGACCGCTCACGGCCAACCCGGCCGCCCTGAACTCCTACCTGAAAGCCGGACCGCTGATTTCGGGGGACAATCCGGTGCAACTGGGGGCAGCCGTGAAGTTGCTATCGGACGCGGTGAAAAAAGACCCGAAATTCGCTGGAGCTTTGTCAGAACTGGCGGAGGTTCACATTTACCTTGGCCTCTATTACGATGATCCCCGCCGCCACATGCCTGAGGCAAAGGCACTAGCGAAAAGGGCGCTTGAAATCGACGACTCGTTACAGCAGCCACATGCCGCCCTCGGACTGGTTGCGTTAGTTTACGAGTGGGATTACGAGGAAGCACTGCGGCAGCTGATTCTGTCCTCGGGCCGCATGCAGCCTTCCGCGCTCCAACAACTGGCTTGCAGTTCCCACCTGTTATCCATGTCCGGCCGATGGAACCACGACGCGGAGGAGGAAATCCGTTCGGCGCTGGAGATAGTATTGACGTCCGAACTAGGGTGCGCCGCTTACTATTCGCGTCACTACGACCGGGCGCTCCAGGGATTCACGCGCGCTCTGACGCTCCAGCCATGGAGCGTGAACGCAGTGTGGGGATTGGGGAAAACATACGCCCAGATGGGCAAGTTCCAGGAAGCACTGGACGCGCTGGATCGCGCCCCGGCACCCGAAGGAATGCTGCCACCCATCATTTTGGGCGAACAAGGTTACGTGTACGGCCGGCTGAAGAACCGGAACCAGACGGAACGAATCCTCAGCCGGTTGGATGAGATGAGCGGGAAGATTTTCGTGGATCCATTTTTCAAGGCCGAGATTTACCTGGGGCTGGGGGATCAGGCAGAGTGCGTCCGCGCGCTGAAGGAGGCTCTGACAGTAAGATCGAGCATCGTTATTTCGATCCTTAGCGATCCAAAATGGGACGTTCTTCAGCACGATCCGGAGTTTCAGGAAGTGGCGAAGCGAATCGGAGTGAATTGACGGTACGCGGCTCGCTGGCTTGTAGGAATCAAGACAGCAACTTGCCGAGCCCGGCTTGCGCGGCATCTACGGCTGACCAAGGAGCGGAGGACCACCCTCAGCTCTGAACACCTCGACTGCCTCCAGATGCAGCGCATGGGCTCTGTGCAGGATCCGTTTGAACTCGGCATCGCTGCGAATCGGATCGAGCCACGGATCGGAAGCCATCTGCGGGTAACAGAAGTAGCCTCCATCGACAGTGCTCTTTAGCAGGCGGGTCGCGCGGCCGACATCGCTGAGATAGGCGAGCTGCCGCGCCAGGTAATACTCCCCCTCCGGGTCCTTCAAGGCCCCATTCATCAGCTCGTCACTCACCTTCAGGCTCGCTTCGCGATTCCCTTCCAGCAGCGTGCGCAGAGAAACCATAAACAACTGGCCGAGCCGCTCCGGCACAACAGCCTCTTTCTCCTTCAGCATCGCGATCGCTTCCTCCACTCGGCCAAGCATCGCAAGGCGCAGCGGCGTGAAATAGCCAAAGTCCCGGAAGGCCGCGTCCATAGAGGCCTGGTAGTCGCCCATCGCGAAGTACGTGTGGGTTACCGTGGTGTGAATGTTCGAATCTAGCCTCCGGGCCTGGCGATCCGCCTCGAGCGACGCCTGGAGCAGACCGCAGTAGCGGCTCGCGTGGGCGAGGCCCGCAAACAACTCCGGATCGGTCTTCGAACTGCGCAGCCGCAGGAGCAGACGCCTCATCGCATCCATAGCGAGGCCTTGGTCCACCTGGATGTTCGTGTAGAGATTGTGCGCGAGGGGAAGATTAGGATTGAGCTCCAGCGCCCGCTCGATCGCGCTGCGCCCTTCCGCCAATTTCTCTGCCGCTCCTTCGGAAAACTTGCCGACCAGCCAGCGCGCCCGGCCCAAACGAGCCCATGCGGGTGCGTACCAAGGATCCAATGCGACACACTGCTCATACAAGCCGATCGCTTCTGAAAGCCCGCTGAATCCTTTGCCAGCTTCATTCGCGCGCAGGTACAGATCGTACGCGGTCGCATTGGCCGGCGCATCGTGCGCGAGCTGCTGCCTCTCGCCCGCTGTCAACGGCAGCGAGAGCGACTCGACGACGCCGCTCACCAGCGTGTCCTGAAGTTGAAAAATGTCGCTCAGCTCCACCTGCGACGCCTTGGACCAGATTAGCGTGCCACTCGGAGCCTCCACCAATTGGGTCGTGAGACGCAACTGCGTGCCGGCGCGGAGAAGAGTCCCGGTGAGCACCGTATCCACGTCAACCTCTTTCGCGATCTCTCTCAAATCCTGGACCACTCCAGCGAAGCGAGTCGCCGCAAGGCTCGACCGCACCACGAGCGAGCTCAAGCCCGCCAGCGACGCCGCGATCGCGTCCGGCAGACTGAACGCCAGAAAATCCGTCTCGGGATCAGAACGGAGTACGCGAAACGGAAGCACGACCAGCCGCTTCACGGCGCGAGTTTCCACATGCGTGCCCGAATCGTCCAGACGCATCACCGCACGCAGCTCCGCGGCCATCTCATCGGCCGCAGCGAAGCGGCTCGCCGGATTCTTGTCCATGGCTCGCCGCACGATGCGATCGACGGCCGAAATGGCCTGTGATCCGCCAAGCGCCGGCGGCGTTTCATACAGCACGGAGTGAAAAATCTCCACCGCCGAGTTACCCGAGAACGCCGGTTTACCAGCTAACGCCTCGAAGAGAATCGCGCCGGCCGCGAACAGGTCCGATCGTGCGTCCACCGGCCGTCCGGTCACTTGCTCCGGCGACGAGTATCGCGGCGTCCCGGCGATCACTCCATGCCCGGTCAGCTCGGTCTGCGTCAGCCCGTCGCCGGAGAAAGGGGAAACCGGCTTGGCGAGCCCGAAATCCAGCAGCTTCACGCCGTGCGTCGACAGAAACACGTTTGACGGCTTCAGATCCCGATGTACGATCGACGACCCATGCAGCGCTGCCAGCGCCGATAGGACGCTCAACGTAACTTGGAGCGCTTCGGCCAGGGGCATCGGCCCACGCCCCAGGCGCTCGGACATCGACTCCCCTTCGAGCAGTTCCATCACCAGGAACGGCCGGCCGTCTACCTCGCCGATGTCATATAAGCGGCAGATATTGGGGTGAGTGACTCGCGCGGCGGCCTGAGCTTCGCGTAGAAAACGCTTCCGGCTGTCCTCGTCATTGCCCGAATCGAGTATCATTTTGAGCGCAACTGGCCGGTTCAGCCGGGTGTCGTTCGCGCTATAGACAACACCCATCCCTCCTTCTCCCAGTTTCCCAGTGATTGTGTACGGGCCGATCCGTTCCGGAAGAGCAGACATCTCTCCAAGTGTAGTCCCACCGCGTTGAGACCGGCTTTGCCCGACCCGTAGATTCCGCCCGCAGCCAGGCCACCATGGGTTTTCTTAGAAGTGGCGTTTTCGAGTGCTCGCCACGCATTACCTGAACATGATGAACGCCCGTACCTCTGGCGGCCAGCCCCAAACGATTTACTTTAGCGTGCAAAATTGAATCCAGCGCCCGCATTTACCCTAAATTCACAATTGCCTCACGACAAGTTTGTTAACCTTAAGTCGGAGCTGTTTTACTTGTCTGACGAATCGGAGCGATGCGGTTTGCCTGCACCATCGCATGGGTCTTCCGGTTGTTGGCCTGCCTAGCTCCGGTCACCACAAACGAGGGGAATAACAAATGGTTAGATTTCCGAATCGAGTCTTGCTCGTCGGTTTTGGAGCGGTAGCGCGCTGCACGCTTCCCATTTTGGTCAAGCACATCAGCATTGATCCCAAGCGCATCACGATCCTGGACTTTGAGCCAAACGACGCCGCCCTGAAGCCCTGGATCGAGCAGGGCGTGACATTCATTAAGGATCGTGTGACGCCAGAGAACCTGGGAAGCCTGCTGGGACAGCACCTCTCGGACGGAGACCTCCTGATTGACCTGGCGTGGAATATTGATTGTTGCGAAATCGTGAAGTGGTGTCATGACAGGGGCGTCCTCTATGTGAACACGTCGGTGGAGCTCTGGGATCCCTATGCGGGAGCCGACAACAAGCATCCTACCGAGCGAACCCTCTACTGGCGCCACATGAATCTGCGGCGGATGATCTCCAAGTGGAGTGAGCCTGGGCCGACGGCGGTGCTCGAACACGGAGCGAACCCCGGCCTGATCAGCCATTTCACCAAGTACGCGCTCCTGGAGATCGCGCAGCGAGCGCTTGCTGAAAAAAAATTCAGCGAAGCTCAGTCCGAAAAGATCGCTCACCACGCTAAGGCGCAGAACTTTAACCACCTGGCCCACCAACTCGGCGTTAAGGTGATTCATTGCAGCGAGCGCGACACGCAGATCACCGATCAGCCCAAGCAGGTAGACGAGTTCGTCAATACCTGGAGCGTTGAGGGCTTCCGGGAGGAAGGGACGACCACGGCCGAGATGGGCTGGGGCACTCATGAAAAAGAGCTGCCCGCCTACGCCTTCGAGCATCCGGACGGCCCCAAGAGCCAGATCTGCCTGGCGCGGATGGGCATCAACACATTCGTTTCGACTTGGGTTCCCCCGGATCACAACGTCATCGGCATGATCGTGCGCCACGGCGAAGCGTTCACCATCACAGAGAAGCTCACGGTTTGGGAAGACGGCAAAGCGATTTACCGTCCCACCGTGCACTACGCTTACTGTCCGTGCGACTGCGCGATTGCCTCGCTCCATGAGCTGCGCGGCTACGATTACCGGTTGCAATCGCGCATCCGCATCATGACCGACGAAATCATCAGCGGAGAGGATATTTTGGGCGCGCTGGTGATGGGGCACCCTTACGGCTCGTGGTGGTGTGGAACCGATCTCAGTATCGAGGAGTCACGCCGCCTGGTACCGCACCAGAACGCGACCACGATGCAGGTAGCAATCTCGGTTGTCGCCGCCTGCATGTGGATGATCGAGAACCCGCGCCGGGGGGTGTGCGTGCCTGACGACTTGCCCCATGAGTATGTGCTGGACGTCAGCAAGCCGTACCTGGGCAAGTTCGTCTCGGTGGCCTCGGATTGGAACCCGCTGAAGCATTACTCCAACGCCTTCAGCGGATATAACAAGCCGCAGCTCGACAGGTCCGATGTGTGGCAGTTCAAGAACTTTCTCATCACAGAGGGAGACGGCATTTGAACTCCAGCGCGCCCTAATGTCTCGACAGACGCGAACATATAAGCTACCGACCATACGCTATGGACCATAAGAAATTGCTTCAACTGGCCAAGAAGCATGGCACGCCGATTGTCGTCGTGGACCATAAGGTGCTGCGAGAAAACTACGAGCAATTCCGAAGGTACCTGCCACGGGTGCAGGCCTATTATGCGGTGAAGGCTAACCCCGACCCTGCGATCGTGCAGACGTTCTACGATGCTGGAGCCAGTTTCGACGTCGCCAGCATGGCGGAGTTTTTGAACGTTCACGAAAAGATCAAGGATCTTCCGGCGAAACAACGGCAGGATTTCATCTGGGATCGCATCATTTACGCGAACCCGATCAAGGCGATTGAAACGCTCGAACGATTGGATCCGTACAAGCCATTGGTCACCTATGATAACCACGAAGAGGTGATCAAGATCGCCCGCCATGCGCCGCACTCGGGCCTGGCGCTGCGGTTGCGCGTCCCCAACACCGGATCGATGGTGGAGCTGTCAAGCAAGTTCGGCGCCCTGCCGGGCGAGGCTGCGGACCTGATCGCCTTCGCTCACAATAACAAGCTCGTGGTCGAGGGGCTGAGCTTCCACGTCGGCAGCCAGTGCACGAACCCCGAGAATTACAGCCAGGCGTTGCACCTGGCCGCAGGCATCTTCGCGGAGGCCAAGACGCGCGGCTTCGATCTCAAACTTCTTGACATCGGCGGCGGTTTTCCCGCCCATTACGACGATACAGTCCCTCCCTTCAGGAGGCTCGCAAAAATGATCAACGCCGAGTTGGACCGTCTTTTCCCCGAACCAATCGAGATCCTGGCTGAGCCGGGGCGTTTCCTGGTCGCCTCCGCCGTAACCTCCGTCGCCCAGATCATCGGCAAGGCAGTCCGAGGCGGCAAACTCTGTTATTACATCAACGACGGCGTGTATCACACCTATAGCGGCATGATCTTCGACCATGCCAGGTACAGCGTGCGAAGTTTCAAGAGAGGTCCCACCCAGATCTGCTCCGTCTTCGGCCCCACGTGCGATGCCCTCGATACCATCAGCCTAACCGAGCCGCTCCCGGACATGGAGATCGGCGAACTGGTTTATTCCGAAAATATAGGCGCCTATTCGGGCGCCAGCAGTACGTACTTCAACGGCTTCCCTCCGGCCAAGATCGTGCACGTGAACCAGTGATCCCGGTCTAGCCGGAGACCTTTAGCTTCTTGATCAGAACTTTTGAGTTCCGTCCGCTCTGGTCGTATTTCTCGCGGCGGGCCGGCGGAAGGTCGTCTGGCGTAGCTTCGGCAAAACCGCCCTTCGACTGGAAGTAAGTAAACGTCTGCGTCGATAGCGCGATCAATTCCGTCAGGCCCATTTCGCGAGCTTTATTCTCGACGAATTGAATCAGCTTCCGGCCGATACCCTGATTTTCGTGCGACGGATCGACAAAAAGGCTCGCGAGTTCGCCCTGTTCTTGCGCGGGATAGACGTGCAACGCCACGCACCCGACCGGGTTCTTGTCGATTTCGAAGATGTAGTAATCCGCCAGGTTCTTTTCAATCTCGCCGCGTGTCCTCCGGACCAGCTCCTCGGCGTCCACTGCCTTCTTAGTCAACAGTTGGATTGCCCGGATATCCTTTTTCTTCGCAGGCCGGATCTGCTCGTATTCGTTGGCATGAATCAGCGTGCCGATGCCCTCGTTGGAAAACACTTCAGCCAGCAACCCTTCGTCCTCGCGGCCGTTGACAATGTGGACGCGATGCACGCCCGCGGCGCAGGCGGCAGCCGCGTGGCGAGCCTTGGAGACCATTTCAGGGGCAAATCCACTGGCCGCGGACTGTACAAGTTTCTGCAAATCCACGTCCAGCATCTGATGGATGAGTTGACCGTTGTACCGTAGCCCATCCTGAGGGGTAATGAAAATCAACTTTGCCGCCTTCAGGGCGTCGGCCACCGCGACCGCGATGCTGTCGGAGTTGACGCGGTACGTCTTACCGTCGCCATCAAAGCCGAGTGGTGGAACAACTGGAACAATGCCCTGGTTCAACAACGTTTGAATCAGCTCAATATCGATACGCTCGACCTTCCCGGTAAACAGGTGGTCGACGCCATGGATGATCCCCAGCGGATGCGCAACGATGGAATTCGTGCAGGCGGCCCGGAGGTCGTTGGCCGAAAGACCTTGGAGGATCTCATGCGTGAGACGATTCGCGGCTTCTATGGCAAGCTGCAAGGTCGCGACATCAGTCACGCCCGTCCCATCGAGGTTGGACGGCTGGACCCCCTGTTTTTCGGCGAGAGCCTTAATTTCCTCCGCCGCCCCGTGCACGACAACCACGCGGATGTTCAAGGAACGCAGCACTGCCACGTCCAGGAGGATGTTGGCGAAATTTTCCTCCCGGACGATGCCGCCGTCCACGGCAAGAATGAATGTCTTTTCGCGAAATTGCGGAATGTATTGAAGAATCCCGCGCAGGTCCGTTAGCTTCACAGTTGTACCTAGTCGGTTGTCTTGTGGCCTGCGGCCAGTCTCGAAATACACTTCCACTTTACATCGGAACGAAGCTTCCGCGTCCTGCGCGATGTCCCAAGGAGGTTGACACATCTCCCCGACTCACTCGGGAACGTATTCGACAGAATCGCGCCACCAACCACCTGCATCCCGGCGGCGTTATTGTCTTAGCTTGCGCCTTCCACGGCTCTCGCGCTCTCCGTCGTTGGGCAAGGAACGACGTCCCAGATCTCCGTCGCGTATTGCGCGATTGTCCGGTCGCTTGAGAACGGTCCAGAGCTGGCGACGTTGAGCACGACGGCCCGGGCCCATGCTTCCGGATTGAGATAGAAATGGCCCAGCCTCGCGTGGACTTCGCTGTAGGAATGGAGGTCGGCGAGATGCAGGTAAAAGTCGCCTTTGGCCAGCAGGACATCGAGAATCGGGTCGAACACGCCAGCCTCGCCGGGATTGAAATGGCCTGAGGAGATCAAATCCAGCGCCGCCCGGGTTTCGGGCTCATTTTGATAATGCCAATAGGGGTTGTACCATCCCCGGCTTTGCTCCACCTGGCTGGCGGTTAAGCCGAAGAGGAACATGTTCTCTTCGCCGACGGCTTCCGCCATTTCAACAGTTGCGCCGTCGCGAGTTCCGATCGTAAGGGCACCGTTCATCATGAACTTCATGTTGCTGGTGCCGCTGGCCTCATAACCGGCGGTCGATATCTACTCGGAAACGTCGCTTGCGGGGATCAGCCGTTCGGCCACCGACACGCTATAGTCCGGTAGGAAAACGACCTTCAGCCTGCCGCGCGTGGCTGGGTCGGTTTCGACGGCTGCCGCGAGATTATTGATGAATTTAATGATGAGCTTCGCCAGATGGTACGCCGGCGCCGCTTTGCCCGCGAAGAAAAAGGTGCGAGAAGGGACCTCAAGATTCGGATTTTCGCGCAAACGGTTGTACAGAATGATGATGTGCAAAGCATTCAGGAGCTGCCGCTTGTATTCGTGAATCCGCTTGATCTGGCTATCGAAGATGCTCTCCGGGTCGACGGTCTGGCCGGTGGTCACCTTCAGCCAATCGATAAAACTCAGCTTTGCGCGGCGTTTTGCGCCGCGGACGGCTTCGCGGAAGATTGGATCGTCAGCAAGCGACTTTAACTCCTCAATCCTTTTGAAGTCGCTAACCCAGCCGTCACCGATGGCTTCGGTGATGACTCCGGCGAGTGAGGGGTTGGCGACAAGCAGCCAGCGTCGCTGGGTTACGCCGTTCGTCTTGTTGTTAAATCGGTGGGGGAACATCTGGGCGAAATCCGCAACGACTTGCTTCTTGAGCAGCTCGGTATGAATCGCCGCGACTCCGTTGACGCTGTGTGAACCGACGATGGCAAGGTGCGCCATACGGACCTTCCTGGTGGCGCCCTCTTCAATAAGACTCATTCGCGAAACGCGGGCGTCATCGCCCGGGTATTGCTCGCGGACCTGATTCAGGAACCGGCGGTTAATCTCGTAAATGATCTCCAGTTGCCGCGGGAGGATGTCCTCAAACCACGACACCGGCCATTTTTCGAGTGCTTCCGGCAGCAGCGTGTGATTGGTGTAGCCGAACGTGCGCTGCACCAGGCTCCAGGCGTGGTCCCAGCCGAGTCCTACATCGTCGAGCAGAATCCGCATCAGTTCCGCGACCGAAATCGTCGGATGGGTGTCGTTCAACTGGATGGCGACTTTTTCGGGCAGCAGATCCCAGTTCTGATTGTTTGACTGGAACCGGCGCAGGATGTCGTGGATTGAGCAGGCGGATAGAAAATACTCCTGAAGAAATCGAAGTTCCTGGCCGATTACGGTGGAGTCATCAGGGTAAAGAACTCGCGTAATGGATTCGGCCGCGAGTGTTTCGGTGACGGCCCCGACAAAATCGCCGTGGCCGAACTGATGGAAATGGAAGGAATCTGGTGCGCGGGCTGCCCACAGGCGCAACGTGTTGATCGTCCTGCCTCCGTAACCAACCACGGGGCGATCGAAGGGGATTCCAAGCAGGGTGGACGGCTTGTTGGGAACGGGAATCAAAGATCCCCCGCTAATCTTGAACGAGCAGTTCAGTTTTACTTCGACAATATGGTCGAGACGCACCACCTCCCAGGGATCTGGACGCCGCAGCCAATTGTCGGGACTTTCCCTCTGCCATCCGTCGTGTATAGCCTGTTTAAAGATCCCGTATTCGTACCGCAAACCGTAGCCCATGGAGGGCAAGTCCAGGGTTGCCATTGACTCGATGAAACACGCCGCCAGGCGACCTAGGCCTCCATTCCCGAGCCCGGCGTCCGGCTCCTGGTCAAGCAGTTCATACCAATCGACATTCTTCTCCCGGCAGGCCTCGAGCATGGCGGGGTCGAGAAGGAGATTGGATACGTTGCTGGCGAGGGAGCGCCCGATAAGGAACTCCATTGAAAAGTAATAGGCGTGCTTGGGGTTTGCAGCAAAGTGATTCTTCTTTGTACGCAGCCACCGGAGCGCGAGCACGTCCCGAAGCGAACGCGCGACGGCTTCATACCTTTCCCGGGGTGTTGCCATGTCGGGATCGATCGCATAGTCGAAGACGAGATGCCGTTCGTACAGTGCGTTCGGGTCGCTGTGAAAGCGGACGGGACCATATTCCACAAGATCGGGATGCATCTATTTGGAGCTCCTTTGCAACTCGGGTATTATGATCTAGAAAAATGACGGTAAAGTGTCAGGCGGAGACCATATGATTCATCACCCTGTTACAGAGGGGACGCTAAACTCATTGAAACCATTCGGAAGGTAGCGACTCAGTGAGCGACGAAACAATAAGTGCCCTTGCCGGGAAACCACCGGATCCATCGCTGCTTGTGAACGTGCCCAGGTTGATCGCGGCGTACTATACGGAGCGTCCGGACCCCGCAGTTCGCGAACAGCGCGTGGCCTTCGGAACCTCCGGGCACCGCGGATCCTCGCTCAGTTGCGGATTCAATGAGAACCATATCCTGGCGATCACGCAGGCGATTTGCCGCTATCGGGCGCAAAACGGGATCGATGGGCCGTTATTCATCGGCTTCGATACTCACGCTCTTTCAGAACCCGCGTTCCGAACGGCGCTAGAGGTGCTCGCGGCGAACGAGGTCCAAACCATGATCGCAGCGAACGACGAGTACACGCCGACGCCCGCGATCTCGCACGCAATCCTTGCTTACAACCGTGTGCGCGAACGCGGCCGCGCCGACGGAATCGTGATTACGCCGTCGCATAATCCTCCGGAGGATGGCGGTTTTAAGTACAATCCTCCCCACGGTGGGCCGGCGGGCTCAGATGTGACCGGCGCCATTGAAAATGAAGCCAACCGCCTGCTTTCGCTTGGATTGACGGAAGTGCGGCGGATTCCATTCGACAAGGCACTTCATGCGCCGACGACGCACGGCCACGATTTCTTAAACCGCTTCATCGACGATCTGGAAAGCGTTGTCGATATGGCCTTGATCGCGAACTCCGGCATCAGGCTCGCGGTGGACCCGCTCGGAGGAGCGGGGGTGCACTACTGGGAACGGATCGCCGAGCGGTATCGCCTGAACCTGACGGTTACGAACCGCCAAGTCGATCCCACCTTTCGTTTCATGAGTGTCGACTGGGACGGGCGCATCCGCATGGATCCTTCCTCCCCCTACGCGATGCATTCGCTGATCGGGCTCAAGGACCGGTTTGATGTGGCGTTTGCTTGTGATACGGATCACGACCGCCACGGCATTGTAGCCAGGAGCGTTGGGTTGTTGCCTCCCAATCACTATCTCGCGGCGTGTATTCACTATCTGTTCTCCCACAGGCCGGAGTGGAGCCCCAGCGCTGCCGTTGGGAAAACTGTTGTTTCGAGCAGCATGATCGACTTTGTGACGGCGGGCCTGGGGCGGAGGCTGTACGAGGTTCCCGTGGGATTCAAATGGTTTGTCGAAGGCCTTTCCGATGGTTGGTTAGGGTTCGTCGGGGAGGAAAGTGCAGGCGCATCTTTCCTTCGCCGCGATGGAACAGTTTGGACGACTGATAAAGACGGTATCGCGGCAGCCTTGCTCTCGGCCGAAATGACAGCGAGTTCAGGAAAAGATCCTGGCGAGATCTATGCGGATCTCACCCGCCAACGGGGCGACTATTCGTATGAGCGCATCGATGCCCCCGCAAATCCGGAGCAGAAGGCCGCGCTGGCTAAGCTAACGGCGCAAGACATCCATGCCCAAACCCTCGCCGGCGAACCGATTGAGCACATCTTGACCGAGGCTCCGGGAGATGGGCAACCGATTGGTGGGGTTAAAATTATCTCCCGAGCCGGCTGGTTCGCCGCCAGGCCCTCCGGCACTGAAGAAATTTACAAAATGTATGCCGAAAGCTTCCTTGATCGCAACCACCTGCGACGCATTCAAGAGGACGCCAGGAAGATTGTCTTAGATGCTTTTTCCTTCAAACAAACGGTATTGAAAAGCAATATTCATTGATTAGAGGATCTTGTAGATTACGTCTCCGAGGAGAAATTCGATGAGTGCTGCGCCAGCCATGGTGTCGATCGGGGATGGTGGGGTCCTCAACCGGAAGATACCAAAGGCATTGTCCGATGTCTGGATCGACCGGGATTTGGGATGGCTGGACTTCAACGAGCGAGTGCTCGCCGAGGCGCTGGACAATAGAACGCCACTGCTCGAGAGAGCAAAGTTTCTTGCGATTGTCTCTTCGAACCTCGACGAGTTCTTCATGAAGCGGGTCGCGGTTCTGCGAAAGGGATCCACACCGGAGCGGGTGGAATTGCTCCATCAGGTTCGTAAGAGGATTATGCGCAGCCTCCGGGAGCAGGCTGAGTGTTTCAAAGGCACGATTATTCCGGAACTGGCCAGCCATGGCGTCCATCTTCGGAAGTGGGACGAATTGACGGGTGCGCAAAAGGCGGAGGCAGGTGCGTACTTTGATTCAGAGATCTCACCGGCTCTCACGCCCCTGGTCTTCGACCCGGCTCATCCCTTCCCCTTTCTTTCAAATCTATCGACCTCGCTGTCCTTTCTACTGGAGGATCCACAAAGTGGCGTCATCTCCTACGCGTCCTACGCGCGTGTCAAAATACCGTCCGTGCTGAAGCAGTGGGTGGCGCTCGAAGCGGATGTGCCGCCTGGGCTGAGGCTCTTTGTTCCCCTTTATGAAGTGATCTGGGGCAATGTCGCCAAGCTTTACGGTGGGATGAAGCTTACCGGGCGAACCTTATTCCGCTTGACCCGTGACGCAGAAATCGACCTGGACGACGCATCCGATGAAGAGTTGCGCGATCAAGTCGCCGAACAGATCAGGCTGCGCCGTTACGAACCCGTGGTGAGGCTCGAGTTCGCAGAGGGCGCCAATCCCTCGATCCGGGAGGGTTTGAGGGAGCGATTTGAACTGTCCGCGGCGGATATCTATGACTCGCCCGGAGAATTGGATTACACCTCCCTGTTTCAGATCGCCGGGTTGCCGATTCCCGCGCTGCGGGATCCGGCGTGGAGTCCGCTTCCTCCGTTGGCAATCGCAAACAACCACGATATCTTCGCGGCGATTCGAGCCGGAGATATTCTGGTTCATCATCCTTATGAAAGTTTTGAGGCGAGTGTAGAACATTTCATCGCCGAGGCCGCCAAGGACCCAGAAACGGTCGCAGTGAAGATGACCGCGTACCGCATCGGGGATGATACGCCCTTTGTGCAATCTCTGGTGAAGGCAGCTGAAAGTGGCAAGCAGGTGGCCTGCGTGATCGAACTAAAGGCCCGTTTTGACGAAGAGCGGAATCTGCACTGGGCGACCGAACTCGAGCGAGCGGGTGCTCACGTCACTTTTGGCGTGCAAGGTCTCAAGACCCACGCGAAACTGGCGCTTGTGGTCCGCAACGAGGCGTCAGGGCTGCGAAGCTACGTCCATATCGGCACCGGGAATTACCACGTACGCACAGCCCGGCTCTATGCGGATGTGGGCTTGTTCACGTGCAATCCCGTCATAACCGGCGATGTGATCAACCTGTTCCACCACCTGACCGGTCATTCTCACGCGCCCGCCTGCTCGAACCTCCTGGTCGCGCCCGTCACGATGCGTGCGCGCCTGATCGAGCTCATCCGGAGGGAAATCGCCAACAAAAAAGCGAATCTTCCTGCGCGAATTATCGCGAAGATGAATCAGCTGGAGGATCCCGAAATCATCGATGCCCTGTGTGACGCCGCGGTGGCGGGAGTGCCCGTCGAGTTGATTGTCCGAGGCTTCTGCTGCCTTCGGCCCGGCGTTCCCGGCCGCTCGGATGGCGTTCGGGTCCGTTCGATTATCGGAAGGTATCTGGAGCATTCCCGAATTTTTCATTTCGCCGCGGCGCTCGACGATCCCTTACAGGGGGATTTTTTCATCGGATCAGCCGACTGGATGTATCGGAATCTCTCCAAGCGAGTCGAAGTCATCACGCCGGTGCTCGCCAAAGAAGCGAAGGGAAGACTGTGGGAAATACTGGATATCATCTTGAGGGACCGGCGGCAAGCTTGGATGCTCCAGCCGGACGGAACGTACTCTCGGCTGGAGCCTGGCGATTCCAGCGAAGGACCTGAGGCATTGGGGACGCATGCGGCCCTTATGGAACTGGCGCGGCACAGATCGGAATAATTTCACCAATAAGGATCAAGCAAGATGCAACTAGGCATGATTGGACTGGGGCGGATGGGAGCCAACATGGTTCGCCGGTTGATGCGAGGCGGACATGAATGCGTGGTCTTCGACATGAGTCCGGAGAGCGTGGCCCACATGGTGCAAGAAGGCGCCACGGGGTCCGATTCTCTTGATGATTTCGTCAGCAAGCTTCGCGGGCCACGAGCCGTTTGGTTAATGGTCCCTGCTGCGGTGGTCGATGGTACTCTGGAACAACTCGTTCCACGATTGCAGAAAGACGACGTCGTGATAGACGGCGGAAACTCGTACTATATCGACGACATCCGCCGGGAGAAGGAACTTCGGGCGCACGGCTTGCATTACGTCGATGTGGGCACCAGCGGCGGAGTCTGGGGGCTTCAGCGCGGATACTGCCAGATGATCGGCGGTGAGCCCGATATCGTGCAGCATCTGGATCCAATATTCAAGACGCTCGCGCCGGGACGGGGAAGCATCGACCGCACTCCGGGCCGCGACAAGGTAAGCGGGACGGCCGAAGACGGGTATCTGCGCTGCGGCCCGGCCGGCGCCGGCCACTTCGTGAAGATGGTTCACAACGGTATTGAGTACGGCATCATGGCGGCCTATGCCGAAGGACTGAATATTCTTCATAAGGCGAACGCTGGCGCCAGCAATCGTGATGTGGACGCGGAGACCACACCGCTGCGAAACCCGGAACATTATCAATACGAATTCAACCTGCCCGACATTACTGAGGTTTGGCGCCGCGGTAGCGTTGTCGCCTCCTGGCTGCTGGATTTGACCGCGGCCTCGCTGTTGGAGCAGCCGACACTTGCCAAGTTCTCAGGGCACGTTTCGGATTCGGGGGAAGGACGCTGGACGCTGCAGGCCGCGATTGACGAATCCGTGCCGGCGCCGGTGCTGAACGCCGCTTTGTTCCAGCGGTTCTCTTCGCGAGGCGAGGCAGACTTCGCCGACAAGGTCCTCTCGGCTTTGCGATATCAGTTTGGCGGGCACCTGGAAAAGACGACGGCGGGTTAGGACCCAAAGCCCGAGAGGAGGAATCATGGAGACAGAAGCAACCCGCACAATCCGGTCCGCCGGCGAGCCCGGTGATGCATGCGCGATGGTGATTTTTGGAGCATCTGGCGATCTCACCAAACGCAAACTGATCCCGGCGCTCTATAACTTGGCGAAGGACAACCTTCTGTCGAGAGACTTCGCGCTCATCGGGTTTGCCCGGCCGGAAATGAGCCACGAGGAGTTCCGTGATAAGTGCACCGAGGAGCTCAAACAGTTTGCCACTGGACAGGTCGACCCGGACGTCTGGCATTGGTTCGTCCGCAGGCTATACTATCTCAGCGGCGATTTTGCGGACCCTGCCGCCTACCAGAAGCTGAAGACTTTACTCGCGGAGGCCGACAAAGGAGCATGGCACCCGGGGGAACTACTTCTACTACTTGGCCACAGCGCCGGGATTCTTTTCCACTTGCATTCATCAGGCGGCCGATGCAGGCCTTATGGACGAGGACAATGGCCAATGGCGACGCGTCATCGTGGAAAAGCCGTTCGGACGCGATTTTGACTCCGCTCACGCCTTGAATCTGGATCTCCAAAAGGTGATCAAAGAACACCAGATCTACCGCGTCGATCACTATCTGGGGAAAGAAACGGTGCAGAACATCCTGGCATTCCGTTTCTCCAACGGTATCTTTGAGCCGGTCTGGAACCGCAATTACATCGATCATATTCAGATCACTGCGGCGGAAACAGTCGGGGTTGAGCAGCGCGGCGGCTACTATGAGACCGCAGGTGCCTTGAGGGACATGCTGCCGAATCACCTGTTCCAGTTGGTGTGTCTGACTGCCATGGAGCCGCCTGTGTCATTTGACGCCAACGTCGTACGCGACAAGCAAGCCGAGATCCTGAAGGCGATACAACCGCTACACGATCGCGACGTCCTGATGCGGACCGTCCGCGGCCAGTACGGGCCCAGCCACAATGGCATGCTTGGATACCGGCAGGAGCCCATGGTATCTCCAACTTCGCGGACGGAGACCTACATCGCGCTCAAGCTGTTCATTGACAACTGGCGGTGGGCGGATGTCCCTTTTTACGTCCGTACCGGGAAGCGCATGACGAAGCGCGTCACCGAAATCGTCGTCCAATTCAAACGCGCTCCCTTCGTCCTGTTCCGCAAGACAGCAGTCGAGAAACTCGAGCCCAACCGCCTGGTTTTACATCTTCAGCCGGATGAAGGTATCTCTTTGAGCTTTGGAGCTAAGATTCCAGGTCCGATCGTGCGGCTGGGCTCCGTGGACATGGCCTTCAACTACACCGATTATTTCAACGCCACGCCACAGACCGGCTATGAACGGCTGCTCTATGATTGCATGCTTGGCGACGCCACGTTGTTCCAGCGATCCGATATGGTGGAGGCGGCGTGGAATGTTGTGGCTCCCATCCAGAATGTTTGGGGGGCGCTGGAGCCTCGGGAGTTTCCAAACTACGCAGCGGGCACCTGGGGACCCGAAGAGGCCGATGAACTTCTCGTTAAGGACGGCCGCCACTGGTACAACCCGCCGGCGATCCGAGAGAGCGTTGATGCAAGGACCGCCGAGGCCTAATGGCGCAGAGTCACCCTGACGGATCGCCGACATCACGTCCGATGAATCCTCGTCGGCCCTCAATTCGCGCTTGACGCAACATTCTCAGGCTAAGCTAAGGCTGTATGCGTGCACTCGCTGAAGGCACACAAGCGACTCCGGAGCGCTATCCAATTCTTTTGACTGGATTGCTGTTGTCAGTGATCATGATTGTGCCCTCAGTACGTACCACGCCAGTTAACCCGTTCAGCGTCGCGTATCATGTGCTGTTACTGGCCGCTCTTAGTCTTCCGTTTTGGATTATCTATTTTCTTTCTCGAAATCGCTCCTGGGCCATTCCCTTAGTCACGTTGGCGGTGTTGTTTTCGCTTTGTCACCTCTATTTGATTTATGCTTCTTACGCAAATGCGCCTCGGGAATTCGGTTATGCAGGTTTGCTATTCGCTCCACTCATCGAAGCGGTGGTCGTGATACCAATAGCGATGCCCCTGATCTACCTTGTCAAACGACTTTGGCGAAACTGACCCCTAACGTACTTGCCCTGGCTGGACGCGCCCGGAATGTCTGTGTGGAATCACATTCGATCATCGCGGCCAGTTCGCTCCCGACCACCAGCCATCGTGGCCCGATTCGATCGCAACCGACGACATTGACCACGGTCAGATCTTAAAATCCTTCGCAAGAATCTCCTTCATGATTTCTGACGTGCCAGCCCCGATAGTGTGGAGCCGGACGTCGCGCCAGAACCGGCCGATAGGATATTCGTTCGTGTATCCGAAACCACCAAAAATTTGCATGCAGTCGTAGGCCACTTGTTGGCACAGGTCGGATGTGTACAGCTTGGCCATGGTGATCTCCCGCACGCACTTCTCACCACGGTTCATCAGGTCGACGGCGCGATATACCAGCCATCGTCCGGCCTCAACGCTCGTGAGATGCTCCGCGAATTTGTGACGCCACACTTGGAACTTGCGCACCGGAGTGCCGAATGCCGAGCGCTCCTGGCCGTATTCCAACGCGTACTGAATCATACGGTCCATTCCAGCCACCGCGCCGAGCGCGGCAACCAGTCGTTCGCCTTGGAAGTTATGCATGATGTAGTAAAAGCCGGAATTCATCTCACCCAAGATGTAACGTTGCGGAATGCGGCATTCGTCAAAAAACAACTCCGCTGTATCGGAAGATAAATTTCCGATCTTCTTAAGCTTCTTCCCGACAGAAAAACCCTTGGTCTTCGTCGGCAACAAGACCAGCGAGATCCCCTTGTGACCGTCCTCGCCGGTGCGCACGCCAAGGATGACGAAATCCGCACGGGTACCATTCGTGATCCAGAGTTTTTGACCCGATATGACCAGATCCCCACCGTCGAGGCGGGCGCGGGTCTTCATCGCCGCCACATCGGAGCCGCCACCGGGCTCGCTGATACCCAAGGCCGCGACGAACTCCCCTGCGATTGCTGGCTTCAGAAATTCCTCCTTCTGGTCTCGGGTGCCCAGCTCGTCCAGCACCGGCAAGGTGATGTCACTCTGCACCATGAAGGCCATATTGACACCCGCATTGTCCGAGTACGACATGCCCTCGATGTATGCTGCCGTCGCCCACCAATCGAGCGCGCTGCCGCCCCATTGCGAATCGAGCCGGATGCCGAACAAACCCAGCTCCGCGCCCTTCTTGAACAGTTCGACTGGAAATTCGCCGGCTTCATCCCACTCAGCCGCGTGCGGCGCAATCTCTGATCTTGCGAAGCGCTTGACCGTCTCGCGAATCATGTTGTGTTCCTCGGCGAAATATGGAAACTCGCTTTTGGTTTGCAGGGTCTCGGTGCTCATACTTTCTCCTTGCTCTGAATGCGGACCAGCGTCTGGCCAGGTGCTACCACTTGTCCTGGCGTAACAAGTAATTGTTCGACGATACCATCGGCGTGCGCGTAAATCGTCTGCTCCATTTTCATCGCTTCCAGCACAATCAGCGCATCGCCGACGTGAACTTCACTTCCCAGCACGGCCACGATGCGGAGTACCTGACCGGGCATGGGCGAACTCGCCGATTCTCCCAGCGGCTGACTCTCGGATGAAGGATAGCGCGGAACGCGTGGAAACATGTGGTGGTCAACCCAGTAGTGCTTCGCATCCTCCGATATGACGTGGTCGCGCTGAAGGCCATCTATCTCTATGCGAAGCCTGCCCTCCGCAAACGAGATGACCCTAACCGCGCCGCTCGATTCGCGTGTCTCAAAGGGATTGTTCCGGTAGGCGACTATATTCGGTAGGATCTTGCGCGAGGACTGCCTGTTCACTTCAAGATAGGCATCCAGCACGGCCCTGCTGTGTGATTCATCACTCCGATCGGGCTTAAACGGAAGCACAAAATCGGTGGCGACTTGCCCGCTCAGGAAATCCTCATGGTCGAGGATGCGGATAAGAAACTCGCGATTCGTGATCACGCCCTGAACGAGCATGTTATTGAGAGCGTGCCGCAACCGCCGAATTGCGGTTGTGCGCGTCGAACCGTGCGCGATGATTTTGGCAACCAGCGGATCGTAATGAATGCCGACCTCCGTGCCGGCTTCGATGCCACTCTCGACGCGGACGCCTTCCGGTGGACGCCAAGCGAGAATCCGCCCGGTGGAGGGAACAAATCCATTCGCGGCGTCTTCGGCGTACAGTCGAGCCTCGATTGCGTGCCCTTGCGGCGTCAACGCTCCGCACTTGAGCTCACTTCCTTCGGCAATCTCGACCTGCATGCGCACCAGATCCACACCCAATATCATTTCCGTGACGGGATGTTCCACCTGGATTCGCGTGTTGACTTCGAGGAAATAATATTTACCCGTCGGGGCCACGAGAAATTCGACCGTCCCTGCGCTGCTGTAGCCGATTTTGCGTGCAATGCGTAGCGCCGCTTCGAGAACGGCCTGGCGCAACTCCGGAGTCAAATTTGGAGCCGGCGATTCCTCGATGATTTTCTGATGACGCCGCTGCATCGAGCATTCCCGCTCGAACAGGTGCGCCACGTTGCCGTGAGTATCGCCGATGATCTGAACTTCGATGTGGCGGGCACCAGCAATGTACCTTTCCACGAGGAGCGTACCGTCGCCGAACGCCGCTTCCGCTTCGCGTTTGGCCGCAGCCATCGCGCCATCAAGATCTTCGACCCGATCGACGCGCCGCATTCCCTTGCCCCCGCCGCCCGCCGCGGCTTTCACCACCAACGGAAATCCGTCGGACGGAATCACAGGAACACCAGCCCCTATCGCGATATTGCGAGCCTCGACCTTCGACCCCATAGCCCGAATCGTCTCCGATCGCGGTCCGATGAAGACGATCCCCTCCGCCTCGCATGCCGCAGCGAGTTCCGCGTTCTCTGCTAGAAAGCCGTAGCCAGGATGAATTGCATCCGCACCGCTTCGTTTGGCCGCCGCGATGATGTTCGCAATCGAGAGATAGGACTCACGGCTGGGTGCAGGACCGATGAACGCCGCCTCGCCGGCGTCGCGCACATGTGGGGCGTCGCGATCCGCGTCCGAGTACACAGCGACCGTCGCAATTCCGAGGTCACCGCACGTGCGGAACACGCGCCGCGCGATTTCTCCGCGATTCGCGACGAGGATCTTGCGAATCGGCTTCAATGGCGAAATACCCCCCACTCCATGGTTCCCTCAACGGGTCGATTCAGTGCCGCCGAGAGTGATATCGCGACGATTGTTCGTGTATCGCGAGGATCGATGATACCGTCGTCCCACAATCGGGCCGTTGCAAAATACGGATCCGATTCCTTTGTAATCTGATCCTCCAGACCTTTCTTTTGCGCTGTGAGTTGCGCTTCGTCGACGGCAGTGCCCTGACGCGCTGCCGCGTCTCGCTTGATCAGATCCATGACACCCGAAAGCTGCTGAGGTCCCATCACCGCAATACGATGGTTAGGCCACGTGAAGAGAAAACGCGGCTCGTAAGCGCGTCCGCACATTGCGTAGTTCCCTGCACCGTAAGACCCTCCCATCATGATCGTGATCGCCGGCACGGTTGAATTTGATACAGCATTGATCAGCTTTGAGCCGTTTCGAATAATGCCTTTCTCTTCATACGACCGTCCGACCATAAACCCGGTGATGTTCTGCAAGAACAACAAGGGAATGTTCTGCTGATTCGCCAATGCGATGAATTGAGCGCCTTTGGCCGCGGACTCCGACATTAACACCCCGTTGTTCGCGAGAATGCCGACGGAAAAGCCGTGGACTCGAGCGAATCCGGTTACGAGCGTCGTGCCATAGTTCGCTTTAAACTCGGAAAAATGCGAGCCGTCGACAATTCTAGCAATCACCTCGCGCGCCTCGAACGGAACGCGCGGATCGGCCGAGGCGATGCCCAGCAATTCGTCGGATGAATAAATCGGCTCCTCCACCGGCGCAATCTCCGCCGACGGCTTGGGTAGATGAAAATGCGAAACAATTTCGCGGGCGATGCGAATGGCATCCAACTCGCTCTCGGCCAGATAGTCCGACAACCCCGAGACCCTCGAATGCATCTCGGCGCCGCCCAGAGATTCTTCATCCGAGATTTCACCCGTCGCCATTTTGACCAGAGGCGGCCCGGCTAAGTAAACACTCGCACGATTGCGCACCATCACGACGTAATCCGACATCCCGGGAAGATACGCTCCGCCCGCCGTGGATGGTCCGAACACAACAGAGATGGTCGGAATGCGCATTTTCGACCGTCGCGTTAACTCGCGAAATCCGCGGCCACCGGGGACAAAGACCTTCGCCTGCTGCGGCAGGTCAGCTCCTGCTGCCTCCACCAGCAGAATCGACGGCAGATGATTTTCGCGCGCGATGTCCGCCAGTCGCGCGTTCTTAAGAAGACCGGGCTCGCCGGTCGCGCCACCCTTTGCCGTAGCTTCGTTGGCGATGATCAGGCATTCGCGGCCTTCTACCAATCCGATTCCGCCGATGATGCCCGCGCCCGGAACTTCACCGTCCATTCCGAAACCGGCAAGCGGCGCGATCTCCAGAAAATACGACCCTTCATCTAGCAGCGCCTCGATCCGCTCGCGAGGAAGCAGCTTGCCCTTCGCCTTGTGACGTTCGATGTACCTGGCTCCTCCACCCTCCGTCGATCTCTTTAGTTCGAGGCGAAGGCGCGCGAGCGCCTCGGACATCCACGCGTAATTTGCGCGGTATGCCTCAGATCGCAGGTCGACAAAGGAAGAAAGCAGCAAGCGAGTTATTCTACTCCATTCGCAAGTTCGGTTCACCGCAGCTGCGTAACGCCGTAATATACTCTACTGCATGATTGGGACCATGCAAGACTTCCCTTTGACTTTGACCATGCTGTTCAGGCACGGCGCCAAGATCCACGCCAACAGCCAAGTGGTCAGCTATCACGCCGATCGGGTGGATCGGGCGACATTCAAGAGCGTGGCCGCACGTACTGAACAACTTGCAGCAGCACTAAGGCGGCTTGGCATCAGCGAAGGCGACCGTGTGGGCACGTTCTGCTGGAATCATCAGCAGAATCTGGAGGCGTATTGGGCGATCCCCTGCATGGGTGCAGTAAATCACACCTTGAACATCCGGCTATTTCCGGAGCAACTTGCTTACGTGATCAATCACGCCGCTGATCGCGTCATTATCGTCGATGACATTCTGGTCCCCGTGCTCGCCAAGGTCGTGCCCGACTTGAAGACAGTTGAGCGGTATATCGTGGTGGGGCATAATGACGGCTCGCTTCCGAACAGCGTCAGTTATGAGGAGATGATCGGAGCGGAGCGGCCCGGCTTCGACTGGCCTGAACTGGAGGAGCGAACCGCGGCGGCGATGTGTTACACGAGCGGGACCACGGGGCACCCGAAGGGCGTGGTTTATACACATCGGTCAACGTTCATTCATACGATGGCGGCCGGGCAGGCGGCGAATCTTGGCGTTTCCGAACACGACCGGCTCCTGCTCATCCCGCCGATGTTTCACGCGAACGCGTGGGGCCTTCCTTATCTCGCCTGGATGAGCGGCGCGGATATGATCATGCCCGGCCGGTTCCTGCAGGCGGAACCGTTGTGCCGGATGATGGCGGCCGAGCGCCCGACGATGACCTCGGCCGTGCCGACGATCTTGAACGATATTCTCCGCTACAGCGAATCGCATCCCGTCGATCTTTCGTCGCTGCGATTAATGACCTGCGGAGGCGCGGCGGTCCCGCGTGCGCTGATCGAAAAATACTATCAACGCTTCGGCGTAAAGGTGATTCAGGGTTGGGGCATGACGGAGACCAGTCCTCTGGCGGCACTAGCGACCCCTCCACGCGGCACGCCGCCGGACCGCGAAATTGATTATCTTGCGAAGACCGGACGAGTGGTCGCCGGAGTGGAGTTGCGACTCACCTCGGGCGACGAGGTCCTTCCTTGGGATGGAAAATCGGTGGGCGAAATTGAAGTGCGGGGACCCTGGATCACGGGGTCGTATTTCGCTGAAGAGACTCCCGAAAAGTTTCACGACGGTTGGTTGCGCACCGGCGATGTGGGCACCATCGACGAGGGTGGCTATGTGCAAATTTCCGACCGCGCCAAAGACGTGATCAAATCCGGCGGCGAGTGGATCTCCTCCGTGGATCTGGAAGGTCAACTGATGGCGCATCCCGACGTGATTGAGGCCGGCGTGATCGGCGTTCCGGATGAGCGCTGGGATGAGCGTCCGCTTGCATGCGTGGTTCTGAAACACGGATCGGCAACGACGATCGACGAGCTGCGTGTGTTTCTCGCGACGCGGGTTGCCAAATGGTGGGTGCCGGAGCGATGGGCGATCGTCTCGGAAATTCCTAAGACCAGCGTCGGGAAGTTCGATAAGAAAGTGCTGCGCGCAAGATACAGGGAAGGCTCACTCAGGGAGTCGCACTCCGCCGCGAGCCCCGGTCTCTAACTGGGGAAACAGAGTAGACGAGAAAGGGAATTCTCCAGAGGCCAAGAGCGCGGTGTATCCGAGTTTCGCGCCAGCCGGGTGTCGTAACGTCCAGGGACCGGGACCACGTTCTTGACAGAATTCCCAGGTCCCGCGAGTTATTGGTTTCACGAAGTCGTTGAAGCCCCAAGAGCGTCAAAAGGAGGCCGCCGGTACAAATCCGTACAAAATCTCCTTTATGAAATCAGCCAACTTCGGCCCTCTCTCCGGCACCCTGAAGTTGCTCAAGATCGGGTGAGCGGCTCGCGTTTCCGATGCAGTATACTCCGGCTGTATAGGAGACCGAAATCTCAGGGGACAATCATGAGCCTGCCCAGCTATGCGATGAATCAGCCGACCTTCTCCGAGATGTACGAGCAGTGGCTTGTAGGCCCTCTGTTTCGGCCCTGGGCCGAAATCGCTCTCGACGAACTTAACATCACCTCCGGGGATCGTGTCCTCGACATCGCTTGCGGAACAGGAATCGTGGCGCGCACCGCAAGAGAGCGGCTTGGAGACGCAGCCTGCGTTGTTGGCGTCGATATCAGTAAGGATATGCTTGCCGTCGCGCGAAAAATAGCGCCGGGCATCGAGTGGCGCGAAGGGAACGCTGCGGCGCTGCCTTTGCGCGAAGGAGAGCAGTTCGATATCATCGTCTGCCAGCAAGGACTGCAGTTCTTTCCCGACAAGCCTGCTACGGCGGCGCAAATGCGCCGTGCGGCGGCTCCAGACGGCAGACTGGCGGTTGCCACTTGGCGCTCCGATGATGAAATTCCATTTTTTCGAGAGCTGCGTCGCATTGCGGAACGCCACCTCGGAGCAATCGCGGATCAGCGCTACAGTTTCGGAGACGCCGGCCCGCTAGAAGAGTTACTCCGGCACGCTGGGTTCCGCGAAGTCCGGTCAAGGACTATCTCGCGGATTATACGGTTCAAGCTCGACACATGGTTGCTGCGGGGCAACGCGATGGCGCTGGTGGGCATGAGTACTGCAGGTAAGGCAATGGATGAACCGGAACGCCAACGCGTCGTCGAATGCATTGTCACTGAGAGCGACCCGGTGCGTGAACGGTACAGCGACGGATCGGAAATGGCCTTCGAGCTCAGTACCAATCTGGCGACAGCAAGGGCCTGATTGGCGAGAGAATCACCCACGATCAAATACCCTTACCGTATTCGATCGTGGGTCGCACGCTTATCATGAGCTTTCGGACATGTCAGGCTGGACGTTCTCGCTCATGACCGAGACCCCAGGCGAGATTCTAACCTGAAAATAAAGGGGCTTCGTGAAGTCGTGGGTGCCAAGGCTCCGTGTTTTCAACGGCAGAAAGCTTGGCTCCCCGGAAACGATGGTTTCCAACCACCTCTCCTTTCGTAACTCATTGATTATATGAGAACGCTTCGATTGGTAGGATTGTCATCTGGGCAAGCCAGGAGATGGTAGACGGCCAATTCAGAGGGAAGCGGCCCGGCGGTTCGACCACGTGACCCGTTTGATTTTCCCCATTGACTGTTATACATTTTGTATAGCGATGCTGTTTGAATGGGACGCAGAAAAGAACCAGACCAACAGACAGAAACACGGCGGCCTCAGTTTCGAGAGCGCGGCCCGTGTGTTCGACGATCCCCATACAATGTTCCGCAAGGACCGCGTCGTGGCGGGCGAACAGCGGTGGCACGCCATAGGAATGGCGGCAGACGCGCTCCTGCTGGTTGTCCACGTGTATCGCATGGAGAACGACAATGACAAAGAAGAAACCATCCGTATCATCTCGGCCCGCGAAGCTAATAAGCGTGAGCGCCGAATCTATATTCAGCAAGCCGCCGAATAAAGCACAGAAGGCCGTCTTGTCCCGGATCGCGAAGCGGCAGGCTGCCGGAGACGATTCCGGCATTGATTATTCGGACATCCCTCCTCTGACCGACGAGCAACTGGCGCAGTTCCGCCGAACTCCGAAAGTGCTGGTGGCCGCTCGTATCGATAAGGAAGTCTACGACTGGCTCTTGCGGTATGGGAAGGGCTACTCGACCAGGATCAACAGCATCCTGCGCACCGTCATGGAGCGGGCTCGTTAGCTCCCGCTGTCAACAGAAAACGCCAGAGTTGGAAAGTAGTATTCCTAGGGGCCCAGGAAATTGGCTCCCCGGCATGGATTCGAACCACGAACTTGACAGGATTTTGAAGTCTCGCAACTTATTGATTCTAAAAAGTCGTACAAGTCGTCAAAAGCATCAAAAGCAGGTATTCGGTACAAAAAGTGTACAAAAAGTTTTTAGTCGAATCCGGCCTTGAGAGCCTCCAGCCTCCGAGCGATGTCGATCATCGTGTTCAGTTGATCGGCTTGTCAGTGTGGAAGTACTTCTTGTAAGCGCCAATCCAGTCCGTGGAAATCTCGCGCTGCGCTGTCGGCAAGTCAACGGCTCCGCTACAGACCAATTCGTGAAGCCGATCTTCCAAAGCATCTTTGACGCGAGCATTCCAGACCGTTGCGGAATAAGACTGAGGCCACAGATTCCCGATATCGTCCGCCCCTCCAAGAGCGGGCGTTATCAGGTAATCCACCTCATAAGACTTCGGATCGACGCCCGGCATCCCGTATAGCGCGAAGACCTTGCGTCGCAGCGACGCGGGAACATCACGATTCTTCCCTTCATTCGAACTGCACACTTGCTCTCTTGTTTCAACGCGCGCCACGCCTGGAGTGAGCTCGGTGGCGGGAAAGGACATCGGCACGAAACTGGCGTACATCGTGGGCTTTGGCCGCAGCGGCTCACGATTGAGTACGACGAGGCCTCCCAACACCAGGACGATGACGCTTGCGCCAGCAGGGACCAATCCTCGTCGCCAAGACAGCAGTTGCCTCCATGGCGAAGCTTGGGAAGAGGCGATCTCATTGAGTCGGGCTTTGAGCAAGGCGCGACTACCCGCTGCAGGCGGCAATAGCGGATCGAGGCCGCGTCGATGGAGGTGAACGAACTCGCTTATGGCGCCTTCCAGTTCTTGTGCGCGAACCCGGCACTCCCAGCAAGCAGCCAGATGCTTCCGGAGCCGCTCTATGCGGCGCCGTGACAACTCACCATCCGCCGCGAGAACCAAATCCTGATCCGTCGCATGACTATCTTGAAACCACATGCATCACCATTGAACTGCGCGTGCTAAACGCGTCAGAGACCGTTCCAGGGAAACGGAGACGGCACCTAACGAAATATCGAGAACCTCCGCGATTTCCCGGTACCGAAGACCTTCGGCCCTGAGAATAAGGCAACGCCGATCCTGCTCCGGGAGCGCACTCACGACCGCCAGGACACGTTGGCGCCTTTGGCTGTTGGCCACTTGATCTTCCGGGTTTGGGTTCGTGTCCGGCACCAAGTCCTCCAAAGGTGCAACCTCGTCCACAATTTGTTGAGCTCCACTGCGCGCCTGACTCCGTCGTTTCAGGGCCTGATTGTGGGCGACCCGAAAGGTCCAGGCGCGGAGATTGCTGCGCGAACGCCCGAGCTGCAAGTGCCGGAAGAGTGCAAGAAACACTTCCTGGACGATGTCCTCTCCATCCTGGACTGGCAGCCCGAAGCTGATCACGTAACGTAGCAACCGATCCCGCAATTGGTCGAACAGGCTGACGACCTCTTCTACCATGGGCGACGGAGGGGACTGACGCGTCCCTTCGATGGCTCCAGGCAGCGGGAGCCTCAGCGCTGATTCCGGTGGCTGATCGGCCATTGACATCATTATCGAGCATATGGTCAAAACCGGAATCGTATGCCGCCCCAGGCGCCGATAGGAGCCCCCGGGGCAAAGAACGTGGAGGAGCGCACTGGGTAGTTTCCGTCCGGCGTCACCGGGAACGGACGGATGACAAGATTGTAGTTGTTGTCGAACGGCGTCGTGCCGAGCTGTGCCGCAGTGTAGTAGTGATGGTTCAGCAGATTATTGATCTGCGCGAATACCTCAATGTGACGCTGCACCTGATAGTGCCCGCCCAGGTTTAATACTCCATATCCCGGCGAAAAGCCCTCGCCCAGATAGTACACGCCGTCTGGCTGGTGGAGGTTATTTTCGTTACCGCGTGCGTAGGAACGGCCCACCGCGACGAAATTTAAAGCCGCGAAAATCTTCGGCGTGGGGGCGAATTCCAGAAAAGCCTTGCCGATGTTGCGGGGCATCTGGGGAATAAAGTCGCCAGGTTTGATCGCAATGTTGCCGTCGATACCGAGTCCACCGTCGTTGGCGCTGTTGGCGGCGCCGTCGATCGACTGCGGGCTCTGGTAGGTCACGTTCTGGAACGTGTAGTTTGCCCCCAGGTTGAGTTTCGATATGCGCTTACTAAAGCTGAATTCAACGCCGTCCCGCCGCGTCTTCCCGAAGTTCAGAAAATAACCGAGGCCGGTCGTCTCGGAAGAAACGAACAGCAGGTCATTGTAATTCTGCGAAAAGAAATAGTCCGCGTTCCAGCGGAATCCGTTTTCGCCGCCGCCCCGCGCACCTGCCTCGAACGTGCGCGTCACCACCTGCTTCAGCGGGGGATCGCCGACCAAAGCGTTAGGCAGATTGCAGGGGAAGTTAGGATCGGCGCAACCCAGTTCGATTGTGGTTGGAGCCCGGTTCGCCTCGGAGTAGTTGAAATACAGCGTTGCCAATCGCCCCGGACTGTAGGTCAACCCCGCCGACGGGTTGAACCGCTGAAATACGTAGTCCCCGTTCAGCGACCCCCGGCCGCCGTCGCTCCCCGGGCTCCCCGGAATAGATCCCGGAATCCGATCATAGTTTTGGAGGTGCTCGTGGTTGTATCGGCCCGAGACTGTGATGGTCCACCTGTTGATTGTGAACGTATCTGTCGCAAAAATACCCGGCGTGTTCACGGTGCCATGCAGGTTAACGCGGTTGTCGACAGGAATCCCATTTGAATTAGAGGAGCCATCCGCGAAAAACGGGACCGGCGTAATACTGACACGATCCGCATTCAGGTATCCGAACTGCGTCGTCTGCTGAAACGTGACGCCGTTGCCATCCCATTCCGCGCCCGCCGTGATGCGATGACGACCAACCCGCCAAGAAGCCTGTGCTGAAAAACCATAGTTGTGCTGCTGATCGTACCCGCGGACTATGTTGGCGTCGCACTTCTCCACGGGCTCGTTGTGTTCAAGACCCTGCGCAATGCAGCGCCAAAACGGGAACGGCTCCGTGGTGGCGTTTCCCGTTGTCGGGAAGCCCGTGTACCCGGCCGCTTTCAGCGCGGCTTGGTCGGCGGCGCTTAAGTTGTATAGCGATTCATCGAAGGAATTCGAATTCAGATTGGGGTTGATGGTGTCCGTGCGAATGTAGCGAAAGTAGGCATTGCCGGAAACCTGGAAGCTGTTGCTAAACTCGTGGTTCATATTGAGCGTCAGGGAAGGCGAGCGGTTCCAGTTGGCGTCCGTGATCGTATAAACGCTTGTGTAATCCCGAGCGAGCCAGCGCCCGTCCTGGGTGCCATTTCCCGCTAAATAATTGTCCGCATACCCGAAACTCAGGCTCGCGTACGTTTTACGGAACCGCTGGCCGATCTTTCCGAAGATCTGGCGCACCTCGGATGGTGAGTACTTCCGCCAGCCGTCCTCCTTGAAAAGGTTCCCAGCGACGTAGTAATTGAAACCGCCCTTCGTCGAACCGCCGTGTTCGAACGCACCGGAGCGGCGTCCGAAGCTGCCGCCGTTGATTTCAATCATCGTACCCGGCGCGCTTAATCCGTCCTTGGTTTGGAGAGAAAGCGCCCCACCAAGAGTGTTCAGCCCGAAGAGAGGGTTCGAACCCGGAATGAGAGCCATTTCCGAGATCGCAATTTTCGGGATCAAATCCCAAGTGACCACGTCGCCCAGCGGTTGATTCTGGCGCACGCCGTCCATGTAGACGGACAATCCTTCCGGAGTCCCGAGCAGCGGCGACGCAGTATAACCGCGATAGTTCACGTCCGGCTGAAAAGGGTTTCCCTGGTTCTCATTGATGTGCACCGAGCCGAGGCGCTTATTCATCATGTCGGCCAAATCGAGCGCCCCGGTCTGCTGAATGTCGGCGGCGGAAACGGTCTGCACTGGAGCTGGAATATCGTTGATCGGCACGTCTGTCCCCGGCAGCGGAGTGGCGGCCACAACTTCGATGCTCGAAGTCTGGGCCGCCAGGACCAGGTTGATCGTGCGCGAGACGGGAGCCGAGCCAATCACCAACCTCACGACCTGCGTCGCAAATCCGAGCCGGCTGACGGTCAGCCGGTAGGTGCCTTCGGCCAGATTCGGGGCGGTGTATCGGCCTGCGGAATCGGTGTCGAAGTTCTTGCGATAAGAGACGGTCAACCCTTCAAGTCTGCCGGAAGCCTGCGTGGCCGCACCCGACGGGTCCTTAACTTCGACTCGGATCTCACCCCCTGCGCCTTGAGCACGCAACAAGATTGGTAGCAGCAAGGCTGCAAGTATGGCTGAGCACAGCCGTGCCCGGCGTCGGCTTGGTTTCATGCCTATATATTCTTTGAGCCGTGTTTCTGTTCAGCCTTTTTTGCTCAAAAACTGATACCGGCCCACGCGACCGGTCCGCACTCGGACCTCACTGATCTTCTAGATTCGATTTTCGAATCCATGCCAGAGGAGTTAATTGCCGTGCTGACAACAGTTTACGTTTTTGAGTGAGTGGTACAAAATCTGTACAACGATTTCAAAAAGTCCTTGTACGCTTCTGAAACAAAAGGTGTGGCTCCCCGGCATGGATTCGAACCACGATTCACGGCTCCAAAGGCCGCTGTCCTACCATTAGACGACCGGGGAATGTCTAGGCGGGCGTTTACAAACTCAGTGTACCAACTCGTCCGGCTCCGTCACCACTCGGAGTATGGAGTGCCCTCCAGACTCTTCTGGTCGGAGCGGCTGCGGACGTCCCAAATGCCGGGATCGGTCTGGTCCACCGCCGTCAGCGCGTCCTCCATGATCGTGATCCACTGATCGTTCCCGGTGATCGGATCGATGGGAACCGCGCGCAGGTATCCGGCTGTCACCAGGTCCTGCAGCTGCTGCGGAGCTTTCTTCTTATCGAACGTGTACTCGTCGATCACGGTGCGCAGCGTGAAGAGATTATTCTTGAGCAGACTCTCCTTCGTGCGGAGAATCGACTTCTGATAGAGCGGCACGGCGACCGACAGCAGGATCGAGATGATCGCCATCACGATGATCAGCTCGATCAGCGTGTAGCCCCTTTGGGTCAGGGAGTTTCGACTCTCAGTCCCAGTCCGCGTAAGGCGTGCCATCGCGCGCTCGCTCCGTGCTCTTTGAATAAACGTCAAAAACATTTTGTCCGCCCCAGCTTTGCGATGTCGGATCGTCCTGCATGCTGCGCTTTCCCCAATCGGTATGGCCGGTCATCGGATCCTTCGGGATGCGGCGCAGAAACTTGATCTTCTTTCCGTCCGGCGACTGCGCCAGCTTTACGCCTTCCACCAGAATCTCCAGCGATTCCGGATAGCCTTCCGTGCCCAGCTTCACCTCGATCTTTCCCAGCGTCGAGGCGTCCTTATAATCGTCGATGGCCTTGCGAATCTCGCGCAGCGCATAGCGCAGTTCGCGCTCCTTGTCCCGCTTGACCTTATAAGAAGCGAGAGGCAGCGCCATCGTGGTCAACAGGGCCATGATCGTGAAGGACACGATCAGCTCCACCATGGTGAATCCGCGCTGGCGTTTTCTCCTCATACCTCTAGTTCACCTTCACCGGCAATTCGGCCGCAGCGGCGGGCAGGGGCTGCAATTGCGAGTTTTTCAGGTTGAACTCCGGCAGAGAGACCGTGCCGGTGCCTTTTCCGACGGCGGTGAAATTCAGCATCATCACCGCGCCGGAGCCCGAAACTCCCTCGGAACCCGGAGCGCGCGCCACCGTCAGCGTCGCCTCGCCCACTTCATTGCGGATGTCCTTCACGGAGGTTATCCGAGCCCCGTCGCGCGTGAAAATCTCGCCGGGCGCGGCGTCGTTCAGCCGCAGGATCGACGCGTCGTACTTGATGCGCATCGGCGAGGCCGAGAACAGATCCGCTGCGTTGTCGATCTGCACGGCGACCTGCACGATCGCCCCTGGCACGGCCTGCACGGATTCCGGAGCGAATCGCACGCGCGCCTGCCCCGGAGGAGCCGCGGGAGCCGCCGGGGAAACCCCTGGTCGCGAAGCCGTCGGCGGAATCTGCGGCGCGGTGGCGGGCGGCGCGACTGGAGGCACCGTTGCTGGAGGCACCGTTACTGGAGGAACCGTGGCCGGGGGCAGAGCCGCGGGCGGATTTGAACCAGGCGGGATGGCCGGAGCCGCGGCGCCCTCGTCGACCTTCGGCGCGTAATTTATTTTCACCACCTGATCCGACCCGGCATAAATGCCGCGCAGATTCTCCGCTGAATAATCGGGCGTGCGCACGATGTGCGGAATCAGGGCGATCATCAGTTCGCTCTTCTGCTGGTTCTTGGTCGAGCTGCCAAACACCTGGCCGAGAATCGGGATATTTGTGATTCCCGGTGTTCCCGCTAGGGTGGTCCCATTTGAGTTTTGGCTCAACCCGCTCAGGATATTGATTTCGCCCTCCTTCATCCGGATGTCCGCGGTGTTCTTCGACTGACCGATGACCGGCTGGGAGATGCCGCCAATGTTCACGTATTGATCTACGCTCGAGACTTCCACTTCAATGTGCAGCGTCACCTCCGACTGCGAATGCACCTGCGGCTGGATGGAAAGGTTCAAACCGACGTCGGCGTAGTTGAACTGTGTCGACACCAGCGGGCTGACGCTCGACGACACCGAAACGCCCGAGGAGAAACTACCCGTCGCATAAGGGATTCGTTGACCGATCTTCAGGTCCACTTTCATGCCGTCCGAAACCCGCACCTGGGGCTTGTTCACGGTCTTCGTCCGCGCGTCCGACATCACGGCCGTGAGAATCGCTCCGGGCAGCGTGGTGGACCACTGATTGATGGAGATATGCGAAAGCTGGCTTAACCCCACTGTTCCTGATCCTGTGCCGGTGCTTGTCCCGGTACTGGTCCCCGTTGTTCCGGTGTTGACCGTGGTGGTGCTTCCGCCGGTGAAAGTAATCGCCGCCTGCAGTCCGGCCGTTCCTTGCGAGTATAGCGTTGCGGCAAGAGTTCGCGAATAGGTGCTGTTGACCTGCAACACGATGACGTCAATGACTACCTCGGACTTGGGCTTATCCAGATCATGAATCAGCTTTTCGGTCAGTGCCACCTGATCCCGGCTTCCGCGCACGATCAGAGCCTTCTGCGCATTGTAGGTGAACACCCGGCGGATTTCGGCCACCGTTCGGATGGCTGTGGCGATTTCCTGAAACTCCTGCACCGAGGTGGCGTTGGTCACGTAGAAGACCCTCACGACTTCGTCTTCGTAATCTCGGCGCTTGGTAACGTTATCCTCGGTCACGAAGATCGTATTCGTTGAAATCGGCTTCCAGAACGTGTGCGTCAGCATCGCGAGGTAGTCGAACGCATCCTCGATCGGCATGTTGGCGAGGTCGACGTTGGAGTTGCGGGTCGGAGCGGTGTACTGTGGATCGAATACGACATTGATCCCGGCCATCTTTCCAATGGTTTCGTACAGCACCTTCGGCGGCTGATTGTTGATCTTGATGGTCTGAATCATGCCGACGATCGGCTTCAACTCCGGCGGCGCTTCCATGGAAGCAACCTTTTGATCCGAAGCCCTGCGCGCCCGTTCGGCTGGCGTCATGCCCGCCTCCGAGGGGTTTTGCGGCGTCCCCCCTGCCTTTTGCTGTTCCAGAATTACCTGGGTTCTCTTCAATTCCTGGATCGCGATGGCCGAGGAGGAATCGGCGATGATCGCCCGCTGAAACTCGGCCATGGCCTCTTGAACTTTGCCCTCCGTGCGCAGTTTTTGGCCCCGATTCACATGCATCTGTCCCGCTTGGAAACGGGCCCGCCGCATCCCGAGGGCGTAAGCCACATTGTTCGGATTCTTGTCCATGGCGGACATATAGAGGTCCAGTGCTCGGTCCCAGTCTTGGTGGCTCACCGCCTCCTCGGCCGCCTTGAGGTCCTTGTCGCCTTTGTCCCGGGCCTCTAGGACTGGCGCGGGGCCTGCCAAGATTAGCGCGAGGAACACAGATAAGTGTTTTCGGTTCATCATGTTACCGGACTTGTACCCTTAAGCTCGTGCTACACTAATGTTTGAGCCTCATAAGCTACTGACGCAGTTTGGGTTCCTGACGTGGAATCGAAAATCAAAATCCTCAGCGATAATCGCTCGGCCGGGCACAATTACTACCTCTCCGACCACATTGAGGCGGGGCTTGTCCTGTCCGGAACCGAGGTGAAAGCCGCCCGCGACGGCAAAATCCAGTTGAAAGACGCCTTCGCCGAGGTGGCCGGCAACGAGGCTTGGCTCTGCAACACCCATATCGGGCAGTATTCACACGGCAACATCATGAATCATGAGCCGATGCGCCGCCGCAAGCTGCTGCTTCACCGCCGCCAGATCGATAGTTTGCACGAACAGATTCGCGAACGCGGCCTGACGGTGGTCCCGACCAAGCTCTATTTAAAAAATGGCCTGATTAAGATCGAACTGGCCATCGGAAAAGGGAAAAAACTGCACGACAAGCGCGAATCCGAGCGCACCCGCGAGGCCGACGCCGAAGCGCGCGCCGGCCTGCGCCGCAAGCAAAAGGAATAGAAAATCAATATGGAAACAAAACTTCTTTATCAGTCCCTGGCCCAGGTTGAGGCCGATGCTGCCGCCGTCGTCGTATTCGAGGATGAATCGGCACACGCCGACTTGAAGTTTGCCTCGGCGTGGCTCGACGAATTGAAAGCCTCCGGTGAGTTTTCCGGCAAGTCGGGCGAACTCGCTGTGCTGCACCAGCCGCAAGGCATCAAGGCAAAGCGGCTCGCCGTGGTGGGCGGAGGTAAGAAGGCCGCATTCGATTCCGCTGCGCTGCGCAAGGCCACGGGCTCGACCGTTCGGACGCTGAAGCAGAAGGGCGTCAAGTCCTTGGCTTGGATTCTCGAAGGCCGCGATGCCGAGGCCGCCGTGGAGGGCGCCCTGCTGGGCAATTTCGAGCCGGATCAGCACAAGACGGAGTCCGACGCCAAATCGCTGGAAGCGTTTTACGTCGTCGCCGCAGCCAATGGAGCGGAGATCGAAAAATCGTTCGAGCGCGGCGTGATTCTCGCCGAATCGCAGAATTTTACCCGCGAACTGGTGAATGAGCCGGCCAATTTGCTCACGCCCTTGGTTTTGGTGGTGAAAGCGCAGGAAATGGCCGCTGAAATGGGCCTGGAATGTGAAGCACTGGACCGCGATCGCATGAGGCAGCTAGGCATGGGTTCGCTGCTTGGCGTTGCGCAGGGGAGCGCCGCGCCGCCTGCGCTGATCGTGGTTCGGTATAAGCCCGCGACGCCCTCGAAATCCGCCGATCATCTGGGACTGGTGGGCAAGGGCGTCACCTTCGACACTGGAGGTGTTTCGATCAAGCCCGCCGACGGCATGGAGAAGATGAAGTACGACATGGCGGGCGGCGCGGCGGTGCTCGGCGCCATGCGCGCCATCGCAAGGCTGAAGCCGTCGATTCCAGTCACCGCGTTCGTGCCGGCCGTCGAAAACATGGTGTCGAGCAACGCGCAACGCCCGGGCGATATCGTGACTTCGCTCGACGGCAAGACCATCGAGGTGCTGAACACTGACGCAGAAGGGCGCCTGATTCTCATCGACGCGCTGACCTACGCCAAGCGCCTCGGATGCACGCACCTTGTGGATGCCGCCACGCTGACTGGAGCCATCGTGGTGGCGCTCGGTCATGTCAACATCGGCGCGTTCACGAACAACGAGGATTTTCTGGCGCAGGTCATGGCGGCCGCCAAAGCCGAGGGCGAGAAGATGTGGCACATGCCTCTCGACGACGAATATAAGGAACTCCTGAAGAGCGCCTTCGCGGATCTGGCCAACATCGGAGGCCGCTGGGGAGGCGCCATCAGCGCGGCGTGGTTCCTGCGTGAATTTGTCGATGACACGCCGTGGGTGCACCTGGACATCGCGGGGACGGCCTGGCTCGACGACGCCAAGCCGTTTATGGCCAAGGGCCCGAGCGGAGTGTGCGTGCGGACCTTCGTAAAGCTGGCGCTGGGTTGGTAAGACTGCGTTATACCGCGGGCGAGGTCGATGCTGCGGTCTCGCCCATCTCGCCGAGCTTTCCTGAATGCCTCCGCAGCGATGGCTGGAGGCTGCGTGCTCTCCCAAACATCGGGGTGCACAGCAAAGCCGGTTGAGAATGCCGCTCCGCCAAGCCCTGCCGATTACACTCTAGCGATCGCGGTCAAGCCGGTCGAACTGGCTCCAGACCGGATCGTCTCGGTGACTAGGTACAACGGGCAGTTTCCCGGGCCGCTACTGCGTTTTCAGGAAGGCAAGCCGGTCACCATCGACGTTCGAGTACGCCTGAAGCCGGAGCCCAGCCCTAACCCTCGGCGATCGTCACCGACACCAGCTTGTCTCCCTGCTGAACGGCGTCCACTACGTCCTTGCCTTTCAGCACCTTACCGAACACAGTGTGCTTGCCGTCCAGCCACGACGTCTCGACGTGGGTGATGAAGAACTGGCTCCCGTTGGTGTTCGGTCCGGCGTTAGCCATGGAAAGAGTCCCGGGCGCGTGCTTGTTCGGGTTACCCGTGGTTTCGTCCTCGAAGCGGTAGCCGGGGCCTCCGCGGCCAGTCCCGGTGGGGTCGCCGCCCTGGACCATGAAGTCGGCGATCACTCGGTGGAACACCGTACCGTCGTAGAACTTCTCCTTAGCCAGGAATACGAAGTTGTTCACGGTCTTGGGCGCGTCCTTGGCGAAGAGTTCACAAACAATTTCGCCACGTGACGTGTTGAAGGTAGCGGTGTACTTCTTGGCAGGGTCGATCGCCATCGCGGGCGGATTGGAGTATTGTTGGGACATTTCTCCCCAGTGTAACGCGATATTCTTTCCCATCCCGAACCCATTCTAAATCCGCGCGCATCCAAAGAAACGTATTCGAGGTTGGACTCACTGTACTGAAAGAGGCCGAAACAGCCGATGAGATCGAGGCCCGGCGAAACAAATTGGCCGCCGGAGTGCTCTAGAAGTAGGCAGGACAGTAAAAAAGAGAAAAGGGACGCATATGATTATCGGAGCCGCCATCGCAGGATTGTTGATCGTTTCGTTATTTTTTGAGATGATCAGTTCCTCGCCCAAGCCAAGCGAGGAACGTCCGAACGAGGCAAGAAACATCCACAACGCGTGAAGAATCGACACAGGGCCGTGTCGAATTTACCGCTCGCGCCTCCAGGCGTCGCTACTCGCAGCCTGTCGTTCATGTCCGGATGCTAAAATGCGGGGCGAGGATCGCCCCATGGCATGTGCCCCTGAAATTCTCCGTGACATTCCCCTGTTCGCCTTGCTGGACGACGACGAGATGGCTGTTCTGGCCGGCCAGGTCGAGTTAAAGACCTTCGCCCCGCGGCACCGCATTTACAAGGTCGGCGACCCCGGTGGCCAGGCCTACGTAATGGTCTCCGGAAGGGTCCGCCTGACCACCATAGACGAGGATCATCAAGAAGTGATCGTCGACGAGCCCTCCCATGGCGAGTTTTTCGGCTTCGCGTCCATGCTGGATCAGACGGCGCATCAAACCGAGGCCATCACCTTGGAGGAGACCGTCTGCATGGAGGTGGACCGGAACGACATCGCCGTGCTGCTGGAGCGGAAACCGCACGCCGGCATGGATATGCTGACCGTCCTAGGCCGGCAGTTTCACGCCTCCCAACAACTGGTTCGCAGCCGTTCCTTCCGCAACCCGAACGAGGTGATTGAGGAGGAAATGACCACGGGCGAGCGCATCGCCGACGGGGTGGCCAAGTTCGGCGGCTCCTGGTCGTTCATCATTGCGTTCGCTATCGTCCTGGCTATCTACAGCGGCTTGAACGTGTGGCTCGGCAAAGCCGCCTGGGATCCGTATCCGTTCATCCTGCTGAACCTGTTCCTCTCAATGCTGGCGGCGATTCAGGCTCCGGTGATCATGATGAGCCAGAACCGGCAGGACACCAAGGATCGCCTGCGGGGCGAACTGGATTACGAGGTGAATCGCCGCGCCGAGGCCGAAATCAAGGCGCTCTCCCAGAAGCTCATCCTGTTGGGCGAGAAGATCGTCGACGTGGAAGAGGTTTTGCGGGAAAGGCTGCCGAAATAATGCTTCGGAAATTCGTTTTGTTTGCCTTGGCGGCGCCGTTCCTGGGCGCGCAGACGTTTGACCTGCTGATCGCCAACGGACGGATTGTGGATGGAGCGGGCGGACCGTGGTTTTATGGCGACATCGGCATCAGAGGCGATTCAATCGCGGCCATAGGCCATTTCGATCCCAAGTCCGCAGCGCGCGTTTTGGATGCCAGGGGCATGGTGGTGGCCCCGGGCTTCATTGACATTCACACGCATGCGCGGCGAGGCATCTTCATTGACCCGACGGCCCAGAATTACCTTCGCCAGGGCGTCACGACTCTATTGGAAGGCAACGACGGAAGCTCGCCATTGCCGATCGCCGATTTTCTGAAGCGTGTGGCCGATGCCCAACCCGCGCCGAACTTCGGTACCTTTGCCGGGCAGGGCTCCATCCGGCAGCAGGTAATGCAATTGGTGAATCGTCCGGCGACGCCCGGGGAGGTCGAAAAAATGCGCGGGCTGATGCGGCAGGCGATGCTAGACGGCGCCTTCGGCATGTCCACCGGCCTGTTTTACGTGCCGGGAAATTTCACACCACCCGACGAGGTGATCGAAGTGGCGAAGGTCGCCGGCGCGATGGGAGGCATGCATATCTCGCACATGCGCAACGAGGCCGCGCAGATCGTCGCCAGCGTGAAGGAGACCATCCGCATCGGCGAGGACGGCCACATGCCCACGCAGGTGACGCATCACAAGGTGATCGGCCGGGCGAATTGGGGCCTCAGCAAGGAGACAATTGAATTGGTGGAACAGGCTCGCGCGCGCGGCGTCGATGTGTCGATCGACGCGTATCCATACACCGCATCAAGCACGGGAACCGCGGCGCTGATTCCGCAGTGGGCGCAGGAGGGCGGGCAGAAGGCTCTGGTGGAGCGGCTCAACGCGCCGGCGCAACGCGCCCGCATCAAGGCGGTGGTAGTGGACAACATCATCAACGACCGAGGCGCGGGCGATCCGGCCAACGTCGTGATGGCAAGCTGCGGATTTGACAAGACGCTGGCCGGGAAAAGTCTCGCCGATATCACGAAGGACCGCGGGCGAGCTGTCAATTTCGAGAATGCCGCCGAGACCCTGCTCGAAATCCAGACTGCGGGCGGCTGTTCGGCGGTGTATCACGCCATCAGCGAAGAAGACGTCGAGCGGATTTTGAAATATCCGTTCACCATGATCGGGTCGGATGGAGAGATTCCCGAGTTTGGCGTCGGCGCGCCGCATCCGCGCAGCTACGGAACGTTCGCGCGTGTGCTCGGCCGCTATGTGCGGGAGAGGCACACGATTACCTTGGAAGACGCGGTGCATCGCATGTCCGGCCTGCCCGCCGCCAGGCTGAAGCTGTTCGACCGCGGCCTGCTGCGTCCGGGCATGAAGGCCGACGTGGTGGTGTTCGACGCGGCCACGGTAGCCGATAAAGCCGAGTTCGCCAAGCCGCATCAATACGCGCTCGGATTCAAGCACGTGGTGATCAACGGCAAACCAGTGATTCTCGACGGCGCGATGACGGCGGAGAGGCCGGGCCGGGTGTTGTATGGTCCGGCGAAGAAGTAGGACCTCCAGCCTGCCTCCATTTCCGCTATCGTGATCTTCAGCTATGAAGATTCCCATCGCCCTGACGGCCCTGGCTGCCGCCGGGTTTGCCCAGGTTTCTCCCTCGACCATGCCTCGCGTCGGCTCGGTCGACGAGCGGTTTCAATCCTTCAACATTGAAATGGTCGAAGTGACCGGCGGCCGGTTCTGGAGGCCTTACAGCGAGATCGGCAAGATTCTGGACAAGCCCACGGCCGGGGGTCCGGTGGGACTGGACCCGAATCTCTACATGGAGCGGCCTCCCATCAATCTGGCGAATCTGCGATTGCGCAAGCTAGCGGCGGCGTTGGGGCCAGCGTATCTCCGGGTCAGCGGGACCTGGGCCAACTCGACCTATTTCGGCGAGGCGCCGAAACCTCCCGAGGGCTTCGGCGGCGTGCTGACGCTTGCGCAATGGAAGGGCGTGGTGGACTTCTCTCGCGCCGTGGATGCGAAGATCGTCACCTCGGTGGCCACCGGCGCGGGCGTGCGCGATTCCTCGGGCCTGTGGACACCAGCGCAGGCGCAAGCGTTTTTCGACTATACGAGATCGATCGGCGGCGGCATCGCCGCGGCGGAGTTCATGAATGAGCCGAGCTTCGCGTCTATGGGAGGCGCTCCCGCGGGCTACGACGCGGCGGCGTATGGTCGCGATCTTGCCGTCTTCAACGCATTTATGAAGACATCCGCACCTGAGACGAAAATTCTGGGGCCGGGGTCGGTGGGCGAAGGGGTTATGCTGGGGCCTCCAGAGCTGGCTTCGCGCATGATTAAGAGCGACGATCTTCTCGCAAAGGGCGGCGCGGATTTCGACGCGTTCTCCTATCATTTTTACGGCGCGGTCTCAAAGCGCTGCGGCATCATGGGCGCGGCGGGGCAGACCACACCCGACGCGGCGCTCACTCCGGAGTGGCTCACGCGCACGGATCGCGTGGAGGCGTTCTATGCCGCGCTTCGCGATAAATTCGCGCCGGGAAAGCCTATGTGGCTCAGCGAAACGGGCGATGCGGCCTGCGGAGGCAATCCCTGGGGCGCGACGTTCCTCGACAGCTTCCGCTACTTGCATCAGTTGGGCAGCCTGGCGAAACGCGGGGTGATCGTGGTCACGCACAACACGCTCGCTGCCAGCGATTATGGCTTGATCGATGAGAAAACACTCGCGCCGAGGCCAAACTACTGGAGCGCGCTTGTCTGGCGCAGATTGATGGGGCCGACGGTGCTCGATGCGGGTGCGCAGCCGTCGGAAAATCTCTATCTGTACGCCCATTGCCTTCGTGGGAAACCGGGCGGCGTGGCGCTGCTCGCGATTAACGCAGACCGCGCGGCAACCGCAACACTCCACGTCGCCTTGAAGGCCGAGCGCTACACGCTCACGGCGCGGAATTTAGAGGACTCGCGCGTGCAGCTCAACTCCAAGGACCTGCAACTCGCCGGCGACGATATTCCGGCTTTGAAGGGCGCTCCGGAAGAAGCGGGTGCGTTGAAGCTCGCGCCCGCCAGCATCACGTTCCTGGCGATTCCCTCGGCAAACAACCCGAGCTGCAAATAAGATGACGCCCGATGAACGATGGCCACTGCCAAAGCGCGTTCTTTTCCGCTTCTGGTTCACCTACATTGTTTTTTACTCTCTGCCCGAGAATGGCAAGGTCAGCGTTCTCTCCTGGGTTCCTGGCGCCGACTGGGTGATGACCCCGTATACAAAGTTCTGGCATGCGATCTGCCCTTGGATCGCGATTCACATCTTTCATCTGAGCGGGCAGCGCACTACGTATTTCCCTACCGGCAGCGGCGACACAACGCTGGGCTATATCGAGAATCTCGCGTTCCTGGTAGTGGCCGCGCTGGCGGGGTTGGTGTGGTCGGTGTTCGACCGGCGCAGGCTGGAATACCGGTGGCTGAACGGTTGGTTGCGGATGCTGATCCGTTACACGCTGGCCTTCACCCTATTCGCCTACGGCTTCGCCAAGGTGTTCCCCCTGCAGTTCCAGCCCCCGCGATTGTTCAAGCTGGTCCAGCCGTATGGCGAGTTTTCCCCGATGGGCGTGTTGTGGAACTTCATGGGCGCGTCGCTGCCCTACACCATGCTGGCCGGTGCGGCTGAGGTGCTGGGCGGCTTGCTGCTGCTGTTCCGGCGTACGACGACGCTCGGCGCACTGGTCTCGTTCGGCGCGCTGGCTAACGTGGTGGCGCTGAACTTCTGCTACGACGTTCCGGTGAAGCTGTACTCCTCAAATCTTCTGATCATGGCCGCGTACCTGGCCGCGGGGGACGCGCGGCGCCTGGCGAACGTCTTTCTGTTAAATCTCCCAGCCGAGCCCGCCGAACCAGAGCCCCCGAGGTTCGAAAACAAGCGGTTCCGCATCGCGGCGATGGCGCTCTGGACGGTCCTGGTGGGCTACGTCCTATTCACGAACATCCGGGGCGGTTGGACCGGCTACAAAGAGACCTATCTGCACCCGACGCGTCCGCCGCTGTATGGCCTGTACCGAGCGGAGTCGTTCACCCGAACCGGTGGCACGCCGCTCACCGCCGATGCGGCGCCCTGGCAGAAGGTCGAGTTCCAATCGCAATTTGTGAGCGTGCGCCTGGCCGACGACACTGTGAGCCGCTTCGGCGTAAACTACTCGCCACGGCAGAGCACCTTGACGCTGAATAAGTCGGATACGCTTCAATGGTCGCGACCCGATGATTCGCGCGTGATCCTGAAAGGAACCCTGAATGGCGGCGCAGTGACCATCGAACTGCGGCAGATCGACACCAGCAAGTTTCTTCTGCTGAACCGGGGATTCCATTGGATCAACGAGCTGCCATTTAATCGGTAGAATGGGCCCACTGGCTTCACTCTCCGATTCACGCTATTGTTGACGAAGGCGCATGACGTTCGAGATTGGACAAACCGTCGGCGATTATCAGATCCTCGGCATCCTCGGCCGCGGGGGCATGGGGGCTGTCTATAAGGTCCGCAATACGCTGACCGATCGCGAAGAGGCGATGAAGGTGGTACTGCCGGCCCACGAGACGTCGGGCGAGGCGGCGGACCGGTTCCTGCGCGAAATCCGCATTCAAGCCAAGCTGCAACATCCTTACATTGCCTCCATCCGGACGGCATTCCGGTCGGGCGAAAGCGTGCTGATGGTGATGGAGTTGATTGAGGGCTCCGGACTCGACACCAGGCTGCGCAGCGGGCCCATGCAGCTCGGCGAGACGTTCCGCATCATCGACGATATTCTGGGCGCGCTCTCCCACGCGCACGGCAAGGGAATCGTGCACCGCGATATCAAGCCGTCGAACATCATCGTGACGCCGCGTGGCGCGCCGAAGCTCACTGATTTCGGCATCGCCACGGCGGCCGGCGACCAGAGGATCACGCGCAGCGGCATGGCCATCGGATCGCTGGCCTATATGTCGCCGGAGCAGGTGATGTCGAAGCCTCTCGACGAGCGTAGCGACCTGTATTCCCTGGGAATCACGACCTACGAAATGTTAACCGGGCGCAGGCCGTTCCAGAACGAGAGCGAGTACCAGATCATGAACGCGCATTTGAATGAAGCGCCTGCTTCTCCAGGCTCCATCCTGCGCTCCATTCCTTTGGCGATTTCCGTGGTGGTGCTGAAGTCGCTTGCGAAGGCTCCGGAAGACCGCTATCAAACGGCGGCGGAGTTTCAAAATGCATGGCGACAGGCGTTTTTCGGCGGCGACGAAGCGGAAACGATGATCCTGCCACACGCCCCCGCGCACTCCACGCCGATACCTTCGCCGCATACGAGCGCGCCCCACATCGACCCGAAGGATCTGGCGCGCATCGAATCCGGGCTGACGCGCGTGCTGGGGCCGATCGCGAAAAATCTCGTGGCGAGAGAGGCTTCCAAGCACCACTCGCCCGATACCTTGGCGCGGCAACTGGCCACGCAGATCTCGCGTGAGGAAGATCGTGAGGCGTTCCTGAAGTCGTGCGGCACGTCTTCGGGCCAGGCGGCGAGCCCCTCGGGATCGCAAAAGGCGGCCGCGCTCGACGAAAAAACCATTGAGCTTGCGAAGAAGGCATTGACCGTTTCGATGGGGCCCATCGCCGCGATGGTGGTAGCGCGCACCGCCAAGCGCGCCCATTCGGCTGCGGAACTGCGCGACGCGCTGGCCGCGGAAATTCCCAGCGAAAAGGACCGGAAGGCGTTCCTGGCGGCGTTCCCCGGCTGATCTACTGATCGCCGATCATCTTCATCGCGGTAACCAGGCTGCGCCGCATGCGGTTGAACGCCTCGGCCAGGTCGGCGATCTCATCGCCGCCTTTCACCGGCAGTTCCGGCACTTCGAGATCGCCAAGGCTGATGCGGTTCGCCATGTCGGACAAGCGCGCCGCCGGCTTCGCGATGGTGAAATACAGCGCCAGGTTCAGTACGGCCAAGCTCGCCAGAAAGATGATACCAAGATAAATCAGCACAGCACGGAATTCGTTGCGCGCGATTTCCAGGGGAACCGAAAGCGGCAGCGTGACAACCTGCGCGCCAATGATCTCGTTTTCCTTCCAGCCAAAGCCGTTGGCCGATCCATAGCGGGCGACCATCGCGGGAGGCGCGACGTCGGGCGTGCTATGGCAGTGCAGGCAGGCGGCAGTAGCCTTCAGCGGCTGCGCAAAATACAGGGCGGGACCGGTAGCGGACATCCGTTCACCGTTGTACGTTTTTAAGTTCGGATCGTTCCGGAAGGCGTTCACGATGTCGGCCTCCCATTCGACCGCGCGATCGCGCAGATTGGTGGGATTAAGCGTCGCTTCCTTGTAAGAATATTCGGGGAACTGCGTGCGCAGGTAGGTGAAATTCTCAGTGGCGGCATATCCGGGAACGGTTTGCGGCAGGAAGGTTTTCGTCCGCTCCTCCACCGGCTCGAGCAGGGGCAGAAGCTGGACCGAGGTGTATTTCCGCACCGAACTCATCGCCTGCATCATCAACTGCGCCTGTCCGAGAACCTGAGCGCGAGCGCCGTCCTGAAGCATCCGGTACGTGAGGGCTCCAATGATGGCGACACCTATTCCGAACACGAGCGTAAAGATAGCGCTGAACTTGACGAGCAATCTCATGTATGGATATTAGCGCGAAGCGTCTCCAGGCAAAAAAGTAAGGAACAGAGATCAGGTAAGGAACTATACTGAAGTAAGGAGAAGATCATGCCGCGAAGCACCATTACCACCAAAGGCCAAGTGACGATTCCGAAGGAGATCCGAGAGCATATGGGGCTGAAACCGGGCGACCGGGTCGACTTCGTAAGGGATGAGTCCGGCCAGACGATGTTAAAGCCGATCCGGACCGATTTCCGCTCCCTACGAGGAATCTTGAAATCGAAACGGACGCGGGCATTGACCATTAAAGAGATGGATGAGGCGATCGCGCAGGGAGCCGCCCGCAGGTACGTAAGAAGCTCGCGATGAGGGCGATCGACACCAACCTCTTGGTGCGTTATTTCACGACCGACGATGTTCGCCAGGCCGAAATCGCTGAGCAATTTCTTCGGGAGTGCGAGGAAGAAGGGGAGCAGGTTTTCGTATCGATCCCCGTCATCTGCGAGCTGACCTGGATTCTGAGCGTCACGGACAGCTTTGAAAAACTCGAAATCGCCCACGCTTTGACCGTTCTGCTCGACCAGCCTCTGTTTCAAGTGGAGCGAGAACCGCTTGTGCGCCGCGCGCTTAAGTCCTACCAGGACGGACGCGGGGGCCTGGCCGACTATCTAATCGGCGAACTTGCTCAAAGCGCGGGCTGCCGCGACACGGTCACCTTCGACAAGCGTCTAAGAAACTCTCCGGGGTTCACCATCCTGTGATCTCCCCCGCGCGCGACCTTGCATTTCGAATCCTGATGAAGGTCCACGGCGGCGGCTACGCCTCGGACCTTCTGCGCGTGGAAGGCGCCTCGCTTGACGCGCGCGATGCCGCTCTGGCAGAGGCCATCGTCATGGGCGTGCTGCGATATCGCGGGCAGCTCGATTTTCTGATCCGTCACTTCGCCGGACGCACCATTCCCAAGCTGGACGCGGAGACCCGCATCGCGCTCGAAATGGGGGTTTTTCAATTGCGCTATCTGGACCGCATTCCCGTGCACGCCGCTGCTGGCGAAAGCGTCGAACTGATCAAATCCCGCAAGCCTTCCGCCGCCGGATTCGTCAACGCCGTGTTACGCAAAGTGAACCGGGCTCCCGTGAGATGGCCGGATCGCGCCACCGAGCTGAGCCTGCCCGATTGGATGCTGGCACGCTGGGACAAACAGTTTGGAGCGGAGTTGGCAGAAAAGATCGCCCGCGCGGCGCTGGAAGAGCCGGAAACGGCCGTCAATCCCGAGACGGGCCGCCGCCAGGATGTGGGTGCGCAGACGATTGTGCCGCTACTCGGTATCGAACGCGGGATGGCAGTGCTGGACCTTTGCGCCGCGCCGGGAAACAAGACGGCACAGGCGCTCGCATTGGGTGCGCGAGTAGTTGCATGCGACCGCTATCTCAAACGTCTGGAAGGGGTTCCGGCCGAAGCCATGCGAGTGGTCCTGGACGCCGCCCAACCGCTCCCCTTCTCCCGGAAATTCGACCGCATCTTAGTGGACGCCCCTTGCTCAGGCACGGGTACCCTAGGGCGAAACCCGGAGATCAAATGGCGATTAAAGCCGGGCGACGCGAACATCTTTGCCGCGCGCCAGCGGGCCATCCTCGACCAGGCGCGGCGCTTCCTGAAGCCGGGAGGCCGCATCGTATACGCCACCTGTTCGTTGGAGAAAGAAGAGAATCAGAACGTGGTGCAGTCCCTCCGGCTGCGCGCCGAAGCCCACCTGCGCCTGCCCGGGCGCGACCCCGGAGATGGTTTTTTCGCCGCCGTGATAAACTCAGTATGATCCCCTGAATATTGAAACTCTGGGATTTAAGCATGGCCCATGGTTGAAATTCTCCCATCCATCCTCGCGGCGGATTTTGCCCGCTTAGGCGAACAGATCGCGCCGCTGGAAGAAGCCGGATGCCGGATGCTGCACGTGGACGTGATGGACGGCCACTTCGTGCCTAATTTCACCCTGGGGCCTCCGGTGGTCCAATCGCTGCGGAAGGTCACTCGCATGAAGCTGGACGTGCACCTGATGATCACGGATCCGGACCGATATGCGCCTATGTTCATCGAGGCCGGCGCCGACCATATTTTGGTCCACCAGGAAGCTTGCGCGCACCTCGACCGGACGCTGCGGATGATCCAAAGCGAAGGCGCGCGCGCCGGGGTAGTCATCAATCCGGCCACGCCGGTAGCAATGCTCGACGAGGTGCTGGACGTTGCCGATTACGTACTGGTCATGAGCGTCAACCCGGGGTTCGGCGGGCAGAAATTTATCCCCAATTCGCTGAATAAGGTACGCCAGTTGGCGGCCAGGAAAAGGGAACGCGGATTGCACTTTCCCATCGAGATCGACGGCGGCGTGGACTTCGAAAACGTGGCATCGGTGGTGGATGCAGGGGTGGAGTGGGTTGTGGCCGGGTCCTCGATTCTTCACACTGTGAATCCCCGGGCCGCTTTTGAGCAGATGCGAGCGCTGGCGCAGAATGCGCTGGCCATTAAGGTATAGTCGTAAGGATTCTTTTTCTATGATTCGTCTTTCCCGAATAAGTGTGGTGGTTGCGGTATCCGCGATCCTGGCGTCTTTTTTATTTACGTCCGCCTGCGGGTTTAAACGCAAGAAGTACGACAACCCCATAACGAAGGACACGCAGCAGCCGGACAAGATTCTATTCGACAAGTCGATCAAGGATATCGAAAAGGGCCGCTACGAGCTGGCTCGTCTGACGCTGAACACGCTGATCAACACCTACGATTCCAGCGAATATCTGGCCAAGGCAAAGCTCGCGATCGCCGACAGTTGGTACCGCGAAGGCGGAACGCACGGGCTGGCGCAGGCCGAGGCTGAATACAAGGACTTCATCCTGTTCTATCCGGCCATGGAAGAAGCGGCCGAATCCCAAAAGCGCATCTGCGATATTCACATCGCGCAGATGGAAAAGGCCGACCGCGATCCGAACAACGCCCTGCGCGCCGAATACGAGTGCAAGCAGTTGATGACGCAGTGGCCCAATTCGAAATTCGTACCGGAGACCGAGCAGAAGCTGCGCAATATTCAGGAAGCACTCGCCGATGCCGAGGTGCGCGTCGGCGATTACTATCACAAGAAAGGCTCGAACGCGGCCGCCGCCAACCGTCTGGGCGGAGCGGTGGATCAGTATCCTCTTTATAGCCGCGCCGATTACGCGCTGTGGCAGGAAGCCGATTCTTATCGTAAGATGGGCAAGCCCGCGCGCGAGAAGGAAGGCGATGCCCTGGCAAGAATCGTGCGCGATTACCCGCTCAGCGGCTACGTCGAAGGCGCGAAAAAGCGGCTTACCGAGCTGGAAATGCCAATACCGGAAGCCGATCCCCGCGCCGTAGCGCACATGAAGTACGAGAAGGAAAATCACACGAAGGAAGGCCTGGTGTCACGTGACACGCAGTTCCTCAAGCGCGGCCCGGATACTCACAACGCGGCCCTGAGCGGCATGCCGACCATGACCAATCCCAAACAGTCGATTCCGCTGAGCGTTCCGGTTCCGGCCGCGGCAGCGACGGAGGCCAAACCCGCTACGGGCGTGAACGACGTGACGATCGCTCCCGTGGCCAGTGGCACTTCCGCGCTCGATACCAAACCCGACGCGCGCGCGACGCTCAATACCGCGCAGGGCGCAGCCGGAGAAGCGGCAAAGGCGGGCGAGACCGCGCCCGCGGCAAGCCCGGCCGCTCCCGTAAAAACCGACCAGACCGCTACTACCGACACTTCGAAGTCGAAGAAGAAGAAAAAGAAGACGACGAAGAGCACCACGCAGAGCCCCGCCAGCCAGGAATGAGCATCATTCTTCTGGCCGATGACAGCCCTCACGCCCAGCGCATGGGTGAGCGCATTCTGCGCGAGGAGGGCTTCGAAGTGGTCAGCATTACCAATGGCGAAACCGCGTTGGTGCGCCTGGACGACGTCGATCCGGACGTGGTGATCGCCGATGTGTTCCTTCCTGGCTGCAACGGCTTCGACCTGTGCCGCCGGGTGAAGGCGGCGCATCGCCACGTGCGTGTGATTCTCACCGCGGGCCTGCTGGAACAGTTCGATGAAGCCGAGGCCCGGCGCGCCGGCTGCGACGCGATTCTCAGGAAACCATTCGAGGCCTCGGTGGTGATGCAGACCATCCGGCCTCTGGCTGCGGAGGCAAAAATGGCTCGAGGATTATTCGCCGAGGCGATCGCTGAATCGGCCGCGGTTCCCAGCGACGGGTCGTCGGCGCCGCCAACCCCGGTTCCCCCCGACCCGGAGCGCATCCAGGCCGCGATCACGCTGGCTCTCGAAGCGGCATTGCCCGCGCTGATCCGTGAAATCACCGAAAAGGTTTTGATAGCATTAGGACACTAAGGAGATCCGAGGGGGACTGACCAATCTGTCCCAAGACGGTAAGGCCGCAGGTCGTTCAACAGCTTCGGACGTGGACAGAGCGGCCTGTCCCCTTCGAGTACCGATAAACATGCCTGATAACAGCTTCGACGTCGTTTCTAAAATCGAACTCCCGGAAGTCTCCAACGCCATCCAGCAGGCGCTCAAGGAAATCCAGCAGCGTTATGACCTGAAGGGCTCGCACTCCACCATCGAACTGGTGGAAAAGGACAACAAGATTCTGCTGGCAAGCGCCGACGAATTCAAGCTCAAGGCGGTCATCGAAATCCTGGAGCAAAAGCTGATCAAGCGCAAGGTCTCCCTCAAGGGTCTGGAGTATGGAAAAGTCATTCCGGCCGCCGGCAATACCGTGCGGCAGGAGATCAAACTCCAGCAAGGCATCGACGCGGAGAAAGCGCGCAAGATCGTGCAGACGGTGAAGGACTCCAAGAAAAAGGTGCAGATCTCGATCCAAGGCGACCTGCTGCGCGTTTCCGGCAAGGACCGGGACACGCTGCAGGAAGTGATGCAACTCCTGCGCTCGGGCGATTTCGGGTTGGATTTGCAGTTTACGAATTACCGGTCGAATTGAACTCGCTCTTTCAAATAAATGCCGCGCAAGATCGAAACCCTTTTTCTCCCTGGCCCGGCCGGACGCCTGGAATCGCTCTTAGAAGAACCCGAGCACGGCTTGCCCACCGAGGCTGCGCTGGTCTGCCATCCTCACCCTCAGCATGGCGGCACAATGCACAACAAGGTGGTCTATCGCATCGCCCGCGGACTACGCTCCACCGGAGCCGTGGTGCTGCGCTTCAACTATCGCGGCGTGAATCTGAGCGAAGGCAAGTACGCCGATGGCGAGGGTGAGTTGGAAGACGCGCGCGCAGCGCTCACGTACCTGCGCGGACGCTATCCCGATCTGCCATTTACCGTCGCGGGGTTTTCCTTCGGATCGAGAATCGCGCTGCGGCTCGGCTGCGGGATCGCCCGGCGCGTGATTGCAGTCGGGTTCCCGAACGCGTACCGGGAGATCACACCGCTCGCGACCTGTCTGACGCCGAAAGTTTTCATTCAGAGCACGCGAGACCAGCATGGATCGGTGGAGCAGATCAAATCGATCGTGGCAGCGCTGCCCGAACCCAAGGAATTGCACTTGGTCAACGCACAGGATCACTTTTTCGCTGGATCTTTGGATGTACTGGAAGCGACCGTGAAGGAGCTCTAGCTGGCAGCCAGACGCAATTCGCGCTGCATGCGGCGGGTTGCGCGGTCGCTGATCAGATAAGCAACTTTACTGAGGAGTTCAGGGATGTCTTCCGGCTCAATCAGAATGTGGCGCTGGTTCCGGGCCACGGCGGGCCTGGCGTTCTGGTACGTTGTCAGCAAAGCGGTCGCCGGTTTGTAGTCCTTCATGCGGGCATGGGCGATCACCTTCAGCCCAGCCTCCGGCGATTCCATCTGTAAGTCACTCAAAACAAGCTCATAAACGCCCGCATCGAGCTTTCCGACCGCTTCGGCCGCGCTGGCCGCCGCGTCAACGTTATATCCACCGGCCCTGAGGACGGTCTGCAGTGTCAACCGAGACGTTGGGTCGTCGTCGACAAGCAAGACCCTCGCCAACTCGTAATCGAAGATACCAGTCCGGTAAGTCAACGTGGTGCTACTTCCGCCTTCCAGTTTAACCCAGAAGACCTGATTTCCGACCCGGAGATTTTCCTAGAAATGATAGATTGGTACTAATCCCGTTGATTTTAAAGCTCGTTTTCGCCGAAGACACGTGCGAAGATCCGATCCACGTTCGCCAAATGACGATCAACGGAAAATGCCTGCTGAATCTTGTCAAGCGATAGATAAGAAAGGATTTTGTTGTCGGACTCCACGGCCGCGCGAAAATCGCCGCCTGTTTCCCATGCCTGCATCGCGTGCTTTTGGACAGTGGCATAAGCTTCCTCGCGGAGCATTCCGGCGGCAGCCAGATCGAGTAGAAGTTGTCCCGAGAAGATCAAACCCTTGGTACTCTCCAGGTTTTTCTTCATCTGCTCCGGGTAGATGCGCATGCCGTCCACCAGCCAGAGGGTCTTGGCCAACAGATAATCGGTGAGGATAGCGGAATCTGCCAAAATGACGCGCTCCACCGAGGAGTGGGAGATGTCCCGCTCATGCCACAGCGCGATGCTCTCGATCGCCGCCTGTGCGTTCGAGCGGACGATGCGCGCCAGGCCGCAGATCTGCTCGGAAGTAACCGGATTCCGTTTATGAGGCATCGCCGAGGAACCTTTTTGGCCTTCGCTGAAGGGCTCCTCTGCCTCGCGAACCTCGGTGCGCTGCAGGTGACGAACTTCGAGCGCAATTTTTTCGAGCGTCGCGCACAGAATCGCCAGCGCGTTGACCCACGCCGCGTGCCGGTCCCGCGCGACCACCTGAGAGGCGATAGCGGCGGGCTTCAACGACAGGCGCAGGCAGATTTTTTCCTCAGCCTCCGGCCCGATGTGGCCGAAGGTGCCCACGGCTCCGGAGATCTTCCCGACGCGCAGATCCTCGGCGGCGGCGGAGAGTCGCGTAATATCGCGCCGCATCTCGTCATACCAAAGCGCAAGTTTGAGGCCGAACGTGATCGGCTCGGCATGGACCCCGTGAGTGCGGCCGATCTGCACCGTGTTCTTGAATTCGTGCGCGCGCCGGTTCAGCGAGACGGCGAGCGTCTTGGCGCCCTTGATGAGCAACACGGAGGCCTGTTGCAGCACCAGCGCCTGCGCCGTATCGACAACGTCGTTCGAGGTAAGGCCGTAGTGCAGCCAGCGCGACGGGTCGGACTCGCCGGCAGCGGCCATTTTTTCGGCTACGGCGGTCGTGAAGGCTATAACGTCGTGCTTCACCCGCGCTTCGATTTCGTGAATTCGGGCCACGTCGAAGCCGGCGTGCGCGCGCAAAGCCTTGGCGGCCGCGGCCGGCACCTCGCCAGTTTCGGCCAAGGCCTCGCTGGCCGCCAGTTCGACTTCCAGCCATTGGGCGAAGCGGTTTTCGTCGGAAAAAATCCGGCCCATTTCAGAGCGGGTGTAGCGTTGGATCATGTCTTAGTAGGTGAACGTTTCGGTTGCCTGTCGCGGATGCGCGATGACGAGCCTGGTGAATAGCGCCCTTCCGTGCAGCGCCTGTGACGCGCATAGACGCACGATCTCCGGGTGATTATTGCTCTCGCTGATATGGCCCAAGATCAACGTCGAGGTGCTCGTGTCCAGGTCTTCTTTTATAAAGGAACAAGCCACGTCATTCGACAAGTGGCCGTTACGCCCCATCACGCGCTGCTTCACCGCCCACGGATAAGGGCCCACTTTCAACATCTCCAGATCATGATTGGATTCGAGCAGCAGCAGGTCCGAGCCGCGCAAATGATGGCGGATGGAATCGGGCAGATAGCCGAGATCGGTGGCGATCGCAATCTTGATGCCTTCGGCACGGAACGAGAATCCAACCGGATCGGCCGCGTCATGGGGAATCGTGAAACTGGTCACGTCAATATCGCCGATGGTGAAGCTGGCACCGGCTTGAAACAGCTCGAGATGCGGAGGATTGTCGTCCCAGGCAATGGCGGGCGCGGTGAGGCGCGACAGATACACCGGAATCCGCAGTTTGCGCGCGAGCACCTGAAGCCCAGCGATGTGATCGGAGTGCTCATGCGTGATGAGAATTGCATCGACCGTTTCCGGCGCGCATCCGGCGGTGTTCAAGCGAATAAACGTCTCTTTGGCGGAGAGCCCGGCATCGATAAGAAGACGGGTCCGCCCGGTGGCGACCAGCGTGGAGTTGCCGGCGCTCGAAGAGGCGAGAACCGAGACGTTGACGATAGTGAGGCCTCCTGAGGACTACGTAACTAATATAGCGTTTTGCGCAGTGGTGATAATACCGTGAAAGGCGGGCAGAAGCGGGGGGCTTCCTACACGGTAGGATAGTTGGATATGAAGGCTCGCGTCTATGTGTCGCCCAAGACGACCGTTCTTGATCCGCAGGGGCAGACGATCCGGGGGGCCCTGAATGGGCTCGGACATGCCTCGATCGCCGATGTGCGGCAGGGCAAATTTTTCGAAGTGGAACTGACCGGCTCGGACAAGGCCGCGGCGGCGAAGGAAATGGACCAGATCGCCCGTGATGTCCTTTCCAATCCGGTGATTGAAGACTACCGCGTGGAGTTTTTCGACTAAACTCACGATAAAACAGATATGTGTGGAATTGTCGGTTACATCGGTCCACAAAAAGCCGTTCCCATCATCCTGGACGGACTACGCCGCCTGGAATATCGCGGTTATGATTCGGCCGGCATCGCCGTGCTCGAAGAAAACGGCTGCCTGACGGTGCGGCGCGCCTCGGGTAAGCTGCGTAACTTAGAAGACGCGCTCAAGCTAAGCCCCATCGACGGCGATTACGGTATCGGCCATACGCGCTGGGCCACGCACGGACGTCCCACCGAAGAGAACGCGCATCCGCACCGCGATTGCCACGGCGATATCGTCGTGGTGCATAACGGCATTGTCGAAAACTACCTGGCACTGAAACAGGAGCTGACCGAAGAAGGCCACCGCTTCGTCACCGAAACCGACACCGAGGTCATCGCTCACCTGGTCGAGAAATATTACGACGGCAACCTGGAAAACGCCGTGCGCGACGCGGTGCGGAAGCTCACCGGGGTGTTCGCACTGAGCGTAATCTCGCGCAAGGACCCGCATAAGATCGTAGCCGCTCGCTCGGGACCTCCGGTGGTGGTGGGCTTGGGTGACGGCGAATACTTCGTGGCCAGCGACGTGCCCGCGCTGCTGAGCCATACGCGCGATATGTTCTTCCTGGCCGACGGCGACGTGGCCGTGCTGACGCGCGACGGCGTCCATCTGACGGATTTCAACGGGCGGCCAGTGAAGCGCCAGGTGTCCCACATTCTTTGGGACCCCATCATGGCTGAAAAGGGCGGCTACAAGCACTTCATGCTCAAGGAAATATTTGAGCAGCCGCGAGCGGTACGCGATACGACGCTGGGCCGCGTGGGCCAGGAGTCAGGGCGCATCTTCCTGGACGAAATGGACATTTCCGTCAAGGATTTCAAGTCGTTTTCGAGCGTCCGCATCGTCGCTTGCGGCACCAGCTGGCATGCCGCGCTCGCCGGGAAGTTCATGATCGAGCGGCTGGCGAGGATTCCAGTCGAAGTCGATTATGGCAGTGAGTTCCGCTACCGCGATCCGATCGTGCGGCCGGATTCGCTCACCATCGTGATCTCGCAGTCGGGCGAAACGGCGGACACACTGGCCGCGCAGCGCGAGGCGAAATCGAAGGGATCGAAGACGCTGGCGATTTGCAACGTGGTCGGCTCCATGATTACGCGCGAGGCCGCGGGCACGCTGATCACGCACGCCGGACCGGAGATCGGCGTGGCGTCGACCAAGGCGTTCACGGGCCAACTGACGGCGCTGTTCTTGGTCGCCATGTATATGGGCCAAACACGCGAGACATTGGACGAGAAGGAATCGCACAGGTTGGTGGATAAACTGCTGCACATCCCGGCGCAAATGGAGGATCTACTGCGGCGCGACGCCATTTACGAGGACTTATCGAAGACTCTGTTCCGCGCGTCGGATTTCCTGTACCTCGGCCGCGGCGTGCATTTCCCCATTGCGCTGGAAGGTGCGCTGAAACTGAAGGAGATTTCCTACATCCACGCTGAAGGTTATCCGGCAGGCGAGATGAAGCACGGGCCGAACGCGCTGATTGACGGGAACCTGCCAACGGTGGTGCTCGCCACGCGCGACCCTCATGACGAACTGAGCCGGGTGCTGTACGAAAAGACGCTTTCGAACATTCAGGAAGTGAAGGCGCGCGAGGGCATCGTGGTCGCGGTGGCCTGCGAGGACGATCAGCAGGTCCGCAAGGTGGCCGATCACATCATTCCCATCGGCACGACGCACGACCTGCTGCTGCCGATCCTGGAAGTGGTGCCTTTGCAGATGCTGGCTTATCACATCGCGGTGCGCCGCGGCTGCGATGTGGACCAGCCGAGGAATCTGGCAAAGAGCGTCACGGTGGAGTAGCGGGTCTATTGTCACTGATCAAAATTGGCCGGCGATGAACACGGATGAACACCGATGCAAGAGTATGCGCCGCCGGTGTTCATCGGTGGCCATTTTATGTTGGTTGGATTTGCGGCCGCGATCAACATAAGGACGCGCATTCGGTTACTGTATCTTGAATCGAGTGACGCAATTTACCCATACGCTGCAAATTTCGACGCGAGGGAAGGGGCTTTATCCGTTCACGCGTGACGTCGCGCAGTGGGTCTCCTCGCTGAACGTCTCAACCGCGCTGCTGACCATCTTCGTCCAGCACACGTCGGCGTCGCTCACGATCCAGGAGAACGCCGATCCGGACGTGGTGCGGGACCTGGCCGATTTTTTTGAGCGCCTCGCGCCGGAGAACGATCCGCGCTACCGGCATCAGGACGAGGGTCCGGACGATATGCCAGCGCACATCCGGTCGGCGCTGACGCTGACGCAGTTGACCGTCCCCGTAATTAACGGCCGGATGGCGCTGGGCACGTGGCAGGGGATTTACCTATTCGAGCATCGTGCGATGCCGCACCGGCGCAGCGTGGTACTGCATTTGATCGGATAATCCGCGCTACTGCACAAACCGCCGGTCGCGGCGCAGGATCGCCGGCACGTCCAGATCGTCGAACATCGGCGCGGCGGGAGGCGCAGGCGCACCGGCCGAGGCGGCCATGGCCATCTGCTGTTGCGCAGGCTCGGGCTGGACGTAGACCGGGTCCGGTTCCACCGGAGCCTCAGCGGCTTCGGCATACATCGGTTCCGGCTCTTGCACGAGTTCCGGCATTTCCATCTGCGCGGCAGGAGCAGCCGCCGGCTCGGCTGCGATCTTCTTGCGTTCAATTGCCGGCAGGTTCTCGCGCTCAAATCCAGTGGCGATGACGGTGATCTTCACTTCTTCGTCCATCGTTTCGTTCAGAACGACGCCGAAGTTGATCTGCACGTCTTCATTCACCGCCGCATTGCGGATCAGCGTGCAGGCCTCGTTGACTTCGTGCAGGCCCAGCTTGCTCGACCCCATAATGTTGATCAGGATGCCGCGCGCGCCACGCACGCCACCGGCTTCCATGAGCGCGCAACTGATCGCCTTTTCCGCGGCGACGATGGCGGCGTTTTCACCCTTGGCCGACGCGGTGCCCATCATGGCGTAGCCCATGCCCAGCATAATGCTGCGGATATCCGAGAAGTCGCGGTTGATGAGGCCGGGAGTGGTGATGATGTCGCTGATACCCTGCACCGCCTGGCGCAGCACATCGTCGGCGACGCGGAACGCTTCAAAGAAGCTGGTGCCTTTGGGCACCAAATCGAGCAGCTGATCGTTCGGGATGGTGATGACCGTATCCACCACGCTGGCCAGTTCGCTCAGGCCCAGTTCTGCCTGCTTGCGGCGCTTCGGCCCTTCGAAGGCGAACGGCTTGGTGACCACCGCCACGGTGAGCGCGCCCAGTTCCTTGGCGAGCGACGCCACCACGGGAGCCGCTCCCGTGCCCGTTCCGCCGCCGAGACCGGCGGTGACGAACACCATGTCCGCGCCTTCCAGCATGTCGATGATTTTTTCCGTGTCCTCGAGCGCGGCCTGACGCCCGACTGACGGGTCGGAGCCAGCGCCAAGTCCATTGGTGACCTTGGAGCCGATGGCGAGCTGGTTCGGCACCGGCGAGGCCGACAGCGCCTGCACGTCGGTGTTGAGCACGCAGAACTCGACGCCGGAAAGGCCTTCGTTCAGCATGCGCGCCACTGCGTTGCAGCCGCCTCCACCGACGCCGAAGACACGAATTCGCGTTTTGGGCGCCACTTCTTCCTGAATCACGAATTTCAAGGTATCCAGTGCCATTCTTGTGCTCCTTATCTCAAGACCAGTCCCATCAGGCCGCTCATCCGCCTGCGCGGCGGACGATGCAGCTTTAACTTTCCGGAATACATCGCCAGTCCGGCGGCCGCTGTCCACACCGGGCTCTTCAACTCCTCCGGCCATTCGCCGATGTCGTTTTCCGTAGCCAGTCCGTTGCCCGCCTGGCAATTCAGAACGCGCTCCGCCATATCGCACATGCCGTTCAGGAGCGCTCCCCCGCCGGTGAGTACGATGCCTTCGAGCAAATTCCGCTCCATGCCGACGCGCTGTAGCTCCGCGCGTACATAATGGAACAGCTCCTCGGCGCGAGCCTCCAGAATTTCGATCAGATCGCTCCGCCGCGCCTCGCGCGACGGACGGCCCTCCGGGGACGGCACTTCGATCAGGCTGGAGTCGGCCGTGAGGCCGAGCAGCGCGCAGCCATACTGCTGCTTCAGGCACTCGGCATCTTCATAGGTGACCTTGAACACGGACGCAACATCGCGCGTGAAATGGTCGGACCAGACGGGGATGCTGGAGGCGAGCAGCATGGCCTCACCGCTATACACCACCAGGTCCGTCGAATCCAGGCCCATATCGAGCAGCGCCACGCCTCGCGCCCGCGATTCCTGCGCGAGGCAGGCGTAGGCGGCGGCCATTGGCTCGAACACGGTTTCTTCCACGGCCAGATGCGCGAGGTGCACCGCGGCGACCAGCGCCTGGTGCTCCTGCGCGGAGGCGCTGATGATGTGGACGTTCGCCTCCAGGCGCGAGCACACCCCATTGTGCGGCTTACGGTAGCCGGCGCGGCCATCGAGCACGAAATCCTGAGGCTCCACGTGCAGCAGCATGCGGTCGCGCGGCAGGCCGACCTCGGAGGCCATCTCGACCGCATAAGCCATATCGTCGGCATCCACGGGGCGCGGCCTTCCGAATTCGTAGGGCCAGCGGCTTTGGGCGCCGCTGATATGGATCCCGCCGATCCCCACCGTCACCGCATCCACTGAGATTTGGGCGCCGCGCTCGGCGTCGGTTACCGCCGCTCGGATCGATTCGGCCACCGCGTCCTGATCCGTAACACGTCCCCTGGCCCACCCTTGCGCGGGCGCCAGCCCATGACTCAAGTAGCGGATATAGCCGTTCTCCAGCGCGCAGATCACGCATCGGGTGCGCGAGCTGCCCACGTCCAGTCCGACGACCAGTTGAGTCTTCGAGGCCATTACTCCACCACCGTAATTCGATCTTCCAGGCGCAGATCGAGCGTCGCCGCGTTGGGCAGACGGCGCTTGATCTCCGGGTAGTGATTTAGAAAGTTCGCATACCGCTGGGCGAAATCCCTATCGCCCAAGAGCAGCGTCACGATGTGGCCGTCGCGCGGGGCGGTCACCTTCAGATTGTCGCGGTCCGAAACATCGATCTCGGAAATATTGCGAGCCTCGTCGCCCAGGTCCTTGGTCAGGCGCATCATGCGGTGGACGCATTCGCGCCGGTCGGCGAGCGAATCGGACGCGCGCACACCGGACAGCACCGGCAGCTCAAAACGGTCGGGCGCGGGCGGTAGAATCACGCCGTCCTCGTCGATCAACGCGAACCGCGACGGAGCCAGCGTGACGAACGCCACAGGCTTCCGCTCCTCCACGCGCACAACCACGCGATTGGGCCACAGCCGCGCAATGGAGGCGTCTTTCACCCAGTCCACGGTGCGCAGCGAATCGCGGCGGTCGGTCATCGGGAGAAGATACACGCTGCGGCCGAGGTCGGCGGCAAACACCCGTTCGATCTGCGCGCGCGAGGCATGCGCTGCGCCGTGAATCTCCACGCCCTGAGCCTCGCCATCCTCTCCGGCGAGCGCGAAGCGTGGATCGCGGATTAGGAAGAGTTCCAACCGGTGAAATAAATAGAACGAAACCAGCAGCAGTGCGCAGAACGACACGGCGATCGTCACGATCCGCGCCGTGGGAAGCGACGGACGAACCGAGGCGCCGTTTCGCGCCCGCGACCGTTTGCTCTCGTTCTCCGCTTCTAGCGACATCCTGTTCCTCAAATTCTCAACCGCGACAGAATTCCTTCTCCGGCGTGCGATACGCTGCCCGCGCCCAGCGTGACGATAGCGTCGCCTGGCCGCGCCTCGGCCGTCACTGCCTCGATTCCCTTCTCCATCGAGCCCACGTAGTGGGCGCCGCGATGCCCGAAGGCCGCCATGCGGGCGGCCAGCGCCTCGGCCGTGACCCCTTCTATCGGCTCTTCCGACGCGGCGTAAATATCCATTACGTGCACCGTATCGGCCTGGTGAAAGGCGCGCGCGAACTCGTCCATCAGCGCGTGTGTCCTGGTGTAGCGATGCGGCTGAAACAGCACGTGAACCCGCTTATACTGGCACCCCCGCGCGGCGGCCAGCGTGGCGCGAATCTCGGTGGGATGATGCCCGTAATCGTCGATCACCGCGACGCCTCGCTCTGTGCCGCGAACCTGAAACCGCCTGTCCACTCCGCTGAAGGATGCCAAAGCCTCGCGAATCGTTTCAAGCGGAACCTCTAGCTCCAGCCCGACGGCGATGGCCGCGGTCGCATTCAGCACGTTATGCGCGCCGGGGATGCGCAGCCGGAAGCAGCCCAGATCCTTGCCATGATATTGCAGCTGAAATTCGCTGGCCAGATGACCAGCGTTTGACCGCGCGACGCGCAGATCGGCCTGTGCGCTCCATCCATAGGAAATCGTGCGGCGATTCACCACCGGCAGAATCTGCTGCACGTTTTCGTCGTCCAGGCAGAGGATCGCCACACCATAAAACGGGACCTTGCCGACAAACTCGGCAAACGCACGGCGGATCTCGTCAAGGCCGGAGTAGTGATCCAGATGCTCGCGGTCGATATTCGTGACCACTGCCACAATCGGTGCGAGCTTTAAGAAGGACCCGTCGCTCTCATCCGATTCGACCACCAGATAATCCGACTTGCCGAGCCTCGCGTTCGCTCCGCCCATCATGCCGACGCGGCCTCCGACCACAATGGTCGGGTCCAGGCCTGCGTGGCTCAGAATTGCTGCCGTCATGGAGGTAGTCGTCGTTTTGCCGTGGCTCCCGGCGACTGCGATGCCGTACTTCTGGCGCATCAGTTCGGCAAGAAGTTCGCCGCGCGGAATCACCGGAATCGCCAGGCGCCGCGCCTCGGCAACCTCCGGGTTCGACTCGTGCACCGCAGAACTGACGACGACGGCCTTCGCGCCCGCCACGTTTTCCGCCTTGTGGCCCTGATAGACCACGGCGCCGCGAGCCGCCAGACGCTCGGTGATCGGCGAAAATCTCAGATCCGAGCCGCTGACACGATACCCCAGTTCCAGCAACACTTCGGCGAGTCCAGACATGCCGATCCCTCCGATACCGACAAAATGGACGTGCTGAGGTTTAAAAAACATTTCAATAGGTTATTGTTTCGGCTTTTGCCTCGGAAGTCAATCGGAAATAAAGCCTTCCAGCACGTCTGCCGCCCGCTTGGCCGCCCCGGGCCGGGCCAGTGCCCTGGCTGCCTGCGACATTCTTTCGAGCAGCCCCGCTTCGGACCGCAATCTCGCCACTTCTTCCACCAGTCTGGCGCCCGTCATTTGCGAATCCAGTACTAATCGCGCCGCACCCGCTTTTTCGAACGCCTCCGCGTTGCGCAACTGATGCTGATCCGCTGCGCCCGGGAACGGGACCAGAATCGACGGCTTGCCGGCCGCCGCAATTTCGCTTACCGTGCCGCCGCTGCGGCTGACGATTACGTCCGCATCCTCGAACACCTTCGGCATATCCTCGAGAAACGGCGAGATTTCGCCCGCCGCGCCCGCCGCGTGGAACTTCGCGGCCAGGTCCTGATAATCCCGTTCGCCCGTTTGATGGATCAACCGCACCGTGCCTTTTTTCCACAACGGCCAACTCTCCTCCGCCGCGCGATTCAGCGTCCGCGAACCCTGGCTGCCGCCCGTAATCAAGACCGTCAGCACCTCGCCCAATGGTTTCGGCCCGATCGCAAAAAATTCGTCGCGTACAGGACGCCCCGTCACCTCCGCGCGGCCGGGCGGGAAATAGCGGACCGTCTCCTCGAAACTCACCAGAACCTTGGCGAGGTAGCGAGCGAGCCTGCGATGCGTAAACCCAGGAACCGCATTCGGCTCCATCGCCACCACCGGCAGATGTTTCCACAGCGCGGCCAGAAGCACCGGCCCGGCCACGTAGCCGCCCATTGAAAAGACCGCCACGGGTTTGGCGCGGTCGATCAATTTCGAGGCCTCGAAGATGCTGAGTGGCAATTCCGCAAGCGATTTCAGCGTCTGCGCGAATCCCACCCGATTCAGCCCGCCAATTTCGATCCAGTCGATCGGAAATCCGGCCGCAGGCGCCAACTTCGCCTCGATGCCGCGCCTCGTGCCGATGAAGCGCACGGAGTGACCGCGCGCACGCAACTCTTTCGCAACGGCCAGCGCCGGAATCACATGGCCCCCGGTGCCTCCACCCGCCATCACGAAGCTGGATGACCGTTTCATCCTTCATGTTCACTGACACTCAACAGCATCCCCAACGACGCCAGCGTGCTCAACATCGAACTGCCGCCGAAGCTGATCATCGGCAGAGGGAATCCCTTGGTTGGGCCCATGCCCAGCACTACGCTCATGTTGATCAGCGCCTGTACGACAATGGACACCGTGACACCAAGCGCCAGGTACTTTCCAAAATCTTCGCGAGCCAGGATAAACAGCCGCGCGCCGCGCCACAGGATCACCACGAATCCCAGCAGCACCGCGGACGTTCCCCACAGCCCGAGTTCTTCGCCGACGGTGGCATAGATAAAGTCCGTGTGCGCATCGGGCAAGAACATCAATTTCTGCTTGCCCTGCATCAGGCCGACACCGAGCACGCCTCCAGCGCCGACCGCGATCTTCGATTGCCGCGGCTGATAGGTGGGATCTTGCGACAGCGTCGACCGCTCGATGTAGGCGCGCACCCAGCCATGCGTATCGATCATTTCGATCTTGGAATAATCGGGATCGACGAACGCTACCACGCGGCGAACGCGCTCGCCCTTCGATACCACCGCGATCACTGCCAGCGCCCCTCCGATCATCGCCAGCCGCATCATGTGCCTCTTTTCCAAGCCCGCCACCCAGAACACGACAATCGCCGTGATCACAGGCACCACTGCGGTGCCCAGATCCGCCACCACCACCATGAATCCGAGCATCGCGACGGCAACCACCGCCTGGCGGATCGTGCGCTTATCGTTGATCACGTGCGCGCGCCGCGCGATGAAGTGCGCCAGGAAGAGAATCAGCGCGGGCTTCGCGAACTCCGACGGCTGCAGCGATCCCACGCCCGGAATCTTGAACCAGCGGTGCGCGTGAGGGTCGGCGAAATAGACGAACACCAGCAGGCCAAGCACAATGCCTAGCCCGGAAAACGCCCACACCGGCGAATTCAGCCGCCGGTAATCCATGCGTTTGAATTTCATCAGAATCAGGAAGGAAATGATGGCGAATCCGATCTGCCGCACGCAGAAATAGTACGGTTCCACTTTGTAGCGCAGCTCCGCCACCGCCGACGACGTGCTATACAGCATCACCAGCCCGAAGCCGACCATCGCCAAAATGGTCAGAAACAGAATCCAGTCCGTCTTCAGTTTTGCCATTGCAATTCCCCCACCAGACGCTTGAACTCGCGTCCACGATGCTCGTAGTTTTGAAATTGATCGAAGCTGGCGCAGGCCGGCGCCAGGAGCACGGTATCGCCGCTAACGGCGCGCGCTCTTGCTTCCTCAACCGCGGCCTCCAGCGTCCGGCAGGCAATCATGCGGATTTCGCCGTTCGACTCCTTACTCAGCTGGGCGCGAATCTTCTCCGCCGCCGAGCCGATCAGCAGCGCCGCGTGCGCCTTTTCTTTGAGCGGCGCGGCGAGCGGAGTGTAATCGCTATTCTTGTCCTTGCCTCCCAGGATGATCCACAGGCCTCCCGGGAACGCCGCGATGGCTTTGAGCGTCGCGTCGACGTTCGTGGCTTTCGAATCGTTGTACCAGGCCACGCCATTGCGCTCGCGAACAAATTCCAGCCGGTGCTCGACGCCCGGGAATGTCATTACCGCGGCGCGAATGCTTTCGTGCGATGCTCCCGCCAGCTTGGCCATCGCCGCCGCGGCCATGATGTTTTCCAGGTTATGCATGCCGCGAATCGGCGCCTCGGATGCCTGCATCAGAGGTTCGCCGTCTAGCAGAATCCGCGCACCGTCGAGATACGCGCCCGGGCTCACCTCGTGCGTCGAGCTGAACCAAACAGCTTTGCCCTTCGTCCGGGCTGCGTACCCGCGCGTGATCGCGTCGTCGTGATTCAGCACCGCGAAATCGCTTTCGCGCTGATTGACGAATAGCCTCGCCTTGGCTTCGGCGTAATTCTCCATGGTGTAATGCCGGTCCAGATGATCCGGTGTGACGTTCAACGCCGCTCCGATGTGCGCCCGGAACGTCTCCGTCGTCTCCAATTGGAAGCTCGAAAGCTCCAGCACGTTGAACTGATCCGCGCGCGACGCCGCGACCAGGGACGCCGGAGGCGTGCCAATATTTCCGCCGACCTGCGCCGCGATGCCGCTTTCCTTCAAAATGTGTCCGGTCAACGCCGTGGTGGTCGTCTTTCCATTCGATCCAGTAATGCCGATGATCTCCCCCTGCAAAAACCAGCTCGCCAGTTCCAGATCGCCGATGATCTTCACGCCTCTGGCACGTGCGCCACGCAACTCCGCGATGTCAGTGGGCACGCCCGGTGACAGCACGATCAGATCCGCACCCTCAAAAGCCTGCTCGCTCTGCGGCGCGACTTCGATCCCTTCAATCGGCTCCGGCTTCTGATCCACCGCGCGCACCACCGCGCCGTGCTCGCGCAGCAATTCCACCGCCGCCACGCCGCTGCGCGCCACGCCCACCACTACGACGCTTGCGCCGTCCAACTTCATCGCAGTTTCAAGGTGGTCAACGCGAACAGGGCCATGATCAACCCCGCAATCCAGAACCGCGTGATCACCTTCGACTCCGCCCAACCGATCTGCTCAAAATGATGATGGATCGGAGCCATCTTGAAGATTCGTTTCTTGCGCAATTTGTAGCTGCCCACCTGCAAAATCACCGACACCGCTTCGATCACGTACACCCCGCCGATGAACGGCAGCAGCAGTTCCTGCTTCAACAGCACCGCGACCGTTCCCAACCCTCCGCCCAGCGCCAGCGATCCCACGTCGCCCATGAATATCTCCGCCGGATGCGCGTTGTACCAAAGGAAACCGAGCGATGCGCCTGTCAGCGCGCCGCAGTAAATCGTCAATTCGCTCGCACCGGGCGTGCGCGCCAGTTCGAGGTAGCGCGCAAAATCCGCATTGCCGCTCAAGAATGAAAGCACCGTCATCGCGCCCGCGGCGACGATCATCAACCCAATCGCCAGGCCGTCCAATCCGTCTGTCAGATTCACCGCATCCGACGATCCCACCAGGACAAGAACCAGGAAAACGAAAAATCCCACGAATGCCAGCGGATAGGTCCACGGATTGTGCAGCCAGGGATGAATCAACAGGTCCGGCTTGAAGTTCTTCGCGAACGGCACGTTCAGGCTGGTGCTATAAGCTCCCACGGTGCTCATCGCGAGAAGCAGAATACCCACCAGCATCGCCGCCATGATTTCCAGCGTGAACTTCTGCGCGACCGTCAGCCCCAGGTTGTGCTTGCGCTTGATTTTCAGGTAATCGTCGAGCAGCCCTACCGCACCGAAGCTGACCAGCCCGGTCAACGCCACCCAAACCGACGGCACGCGGAGGTTCGCCCAAAGCAGCGTCGGCACGATGACTGACAGAACGATCAACAAGCCGCCCATCGTCGGCGTCCCCGCCTTTTTCTGATGCGACTGCGGCCCGTCTTCCCGGATAGGCTGGCCGATTTGATATTGCCGTAGCCGGGAGATGAACCACGGTCCCAACAGGATTGTCAATAGAAATGCGGTCAGACTGGCCATCGCCGTCCGCACTGTCGAGTATTGAAATAACCGGAAGGGCGAGTAGTAGTGAAACAGCTTTTCGTAGAACAGCCAGTAGAACATCAGCCCGTGCTCCCTTCCATGGGAGCCAGAAATTGCTCAAGAGCGTGCTCCACATGAACGCCGCGCGATCCCTTGAAGAGCACTGCATCGCCTGCCTGCGCCATCTCGCGTACGGCGCGGCCCGCATCCGCCGGGTCGTCAAAAAAAAGCGCGGCGCCGGCACTGTGACCGGCAAGTCTGGCTGCGTCCACCATACTCCAGGCGGCGCCGCGTATCCCTACAAGCACATCAATCCCCTGCTCCGCGGCGTAGCTGCCCACGTCCCGATGCAGAGGCTCAGCCCAGCGGCCAAGTTCGAGCATCTCCCCCAGAACGGCGATCCGCCGCCGCGCCGGCGTGTCCCGCAACACGTCCAGCATGGCCTTCGCCGCATCCGGGTTGGAGTTGTAGCAATCGTTCAGCACCAGGATTCCGCGGTGCATCAGCATCTCCCCGCGCATCTTTCCCGGCTTAAGGTTTCGTACCGCGTCCACCAGCCGCTCCGGCGCGATCCCGTAGATCCGCGCCACGGCGAGCCCGGCCAGAATATTCAGCACGCTGTGGCGGCCGCTCAGCGCCGTCTCAAAACGCGACGCACCGACGCGAAACTTCGCGCCCCCGGAGAGAAACTCCACGTCCTCTGCGCGAACATCGGCATCCGCGGACATTCCATACAGCAGGGCCTTCCGCCCGCGCCCCATCGCTTTCACGCGAGCATCGTCGGCGTTCAAAACCGCGGTGCCGTCGGGCGGCAGCGCATCGATCAATTCCCGTTTGGCCGCCGCGATCCCTTCGATCGATTGGAAGCTTTCGATATGCGCATAGCCGACGTTGGTCACCACGCCGTGATCCGGCTTGGCGATTTCTGCCAAATCGCGAATCTCCCCGGCGTGATTCATGCCCATCTCGATCACGGCCACGCGCGCCGATTCCTCCAGCCGCAGCAAGGACATCGGAACTCCAACGTGATTGTTGAAATTGCCCACCGTCTTGCCGGTCTTCATCTGCGTCGAAAGCATCTCCGCGATCACGTCCTTCGTCGTCGTCTTCCCCGCGCTCCCCGTCACACCGATCACATCGCCAGCCCACATCTGGCGCGCCCAAGCCGCCACTCGCTGCAACGCCTCCAGCGAATCCTGCACCACCAGCACCGGCCCGCCCGCATCCACGGCACGCTCGGCCACCACCGCAATCGCGCCCTTACCGAACACCTCGGCGATATAATCGTGCCCGTCATGCGCCGGCCCTCGCAGCGCGAAAAACAAATCCCCCGGCGCGATCGTCCGCGAGTCGATGCTCCACCCTTTTGCGACCCCGTCCGGCCCCTCTGTCAGCCCGAGCGCCCGGCCGACTTCCTTCAGCGCGATCTCCATTACGGCTTCTCGGCCCGATACCCTAGTGATTCCAGAACCTCACGCGCCGTTTCCCGGTCGTCAAAATGAATAGTGCGGTCCTTCAGCACCTGATACGGCTCGTGGCCTTTGCCCGCGATTAATACGACGTCGCCCTCGCGAGCCTCCCCAAGTGCCAGGCGAATCGCCGCCGCGCGATCCGGCTCCGCAATATGGGGCGTATCGAACCGCCGCAGGCCCACCAGCGCGTCGTTGATAATCCCCAAGGGATCCTCCGACCGCGGATTGTCAGACGTCAGCACCACGTAATCGCTCAACTCCCCGGCCGCCATTCCCATCAGCGGACGCTTTGTCCGGTCACGATCGCCGCCGCAGCCGAACAGCGTGATCACCCGGCCCCTCGTCATCTCGCGAGCCACTTGAATCACGTTGCGCAGAGCGTCGTCGGTATGCGCATAATCCACCGCCACCAGAAACGGCTGCCCGCAATCGATCCGTTCGAAACGTCCCGGAACCGCGCGCAGCTTGGAAATGCCTCGTGCGATGGTCTCAAGATCCAGGCCATAGCTCAGCGCCGCGCCGCTCGCCGCCAGGATATTCAATACGTTGATACGCCCGGCCAGCCCCGATTCCACCGGCTGCGTGGCGCCCTCATAGTGCAAATCGAACCCCAGCCCCTCGAACCCGGTGACGATCTTTTCCGCCCGCAGCTGGGCGCCGGAGGAGAGTCCGTACCACACCAGGCGCGATGCTTCGTTCGCCATGAGCGCGCTCGATGCATCCTCGTGATTCAGCACCGCCCATTCCGGCGCATCTCCGCTCCGCGGCGCGAACAGCAGACGCTTCGCCGCCGCGTACTCTTCCATCGTCCGATGAAAGTCCAAATGGTCGCGCGTCAGATTCGTAAATACCGCCGTGTGATAGTGAAATCCGTATACCCGCCCCAACGCCAGCGCGTGCGACGACACTTCCGCCACCAGATGCGACCCTCCACGCTTTTCCAACTCCGCGGCAAACCGCATCGTATCGAGCGATTCCGGCGTCGTGTTCGGCGCATTCCTCACCTCCCCCGCCATCCGGTACTCAATCGTGCCCATCAGCCCGGTCACGAACCCCGCCTCGTGCAAAATCGAGTCGATCAGGAACGCGGTCGTCGTTTTTCCATTCGTCCCCGTGACTCCCGTGAAGCGCACGCGAGTATCGGGGCAGCCATAGAAATTCCGCGAAGCCACGGCCAGCGCCCGGCGGCCATGCTCCACCTGAATCCAGGCGCCCTCAAAATCCTCGGGGCGCGGCAACTCGCTGACGACGGCCGTCGCGCCCCGCCCCACGGCCTCCCTGGCGAACCTCCTGCCATCGACGCGCGAACCCGGGAACGCAAAAAACACAAAACCCTTCCCGACCTCCCGGGAGTCGTACGCCAGCCCGGCGATATCGGCATGCGCGATCTCCGGAGTCAGCCCACTTTGCGCCGCTATCCCAGCCAGGACCTTTTCAAAGATCATCGCGTGAACTGCACTCGGACTCGTGTGCCCGGCGCCAACACCGTACCCGCCGCCGGTTCCTGATTCCGCGCAAGCCCATTCCCCAACACCTCAATTTGCACACCCGCCGCCGCGGATTCCGCCAACACCGCGCGCAGCGTCATCCCCCGGAAATCCGGCACTTTCGGACCCACCAGCGCCGAATTCAAAAAGGGCCGCCGGTCCGGGATATTGTCCGGAGACACGGGCGCTTCAACCTGACGCGAGGCGTCCGCCCGAACCGGCGGCAGAGTGACGGAGGATACAGACCATGAGCGCACAGCGTCAGCGTTGTGCGCGTTTGAACTCGGCGAGCGCGCAGCGTCAGCTTCGTGCTCGGAACCCAGATCCGCGATGGATAGATCGTTCACCGCGTCACCCACCGGCGCGGGGCCAGGAGAAAAGCTCTCCGGCAGGTCTTTCGGCACGTCCAGCATTCGCAGCGCGGTCATCGCCACATCTCTGAACGGGGGGCCCGCCACGGGGCCTCCGTATGCGGCGGTACCGCCCTTGGTGCCGTTCAGCGTAACGGCCACCACGATCTGCGGATTCGTCACCGGCGCGAAGCCAACGAAGCTGGCGTTGTAACTATGCGTGTACTCGTGCGCCTTCAGATCGTAAATCTGCGCCGTGCCCGTTTTTCCGCCCGAGGTATAGCCCCTCAACGTCGCGTAGCGCGTCCCGGTGCCGTGAAGTACCACGCCCTCCATCATCTGGCGCATCTGAATGGCCGTCTCCGGTTTGATGATCCGCTCCGGCTGCTCGTCGGGTACGCGCTCCATCGGCTCGCCCTTTTTCTGCCTGGCCAGAATCAGCTTCGGCTTCGGCAACAGACCTCCATTGGCCAGAGCGGCCCCGGCCAGCGCCAGCTGCAGCGAGGTTACACTGACTTCCTGGCCCATCGCCACTGAGGCGATCGACGTCGGTGTCCAGGCTTCCACCTTGCGCAAAATCCCAGGCGATTCGCCCGGCAGATCAATTCCCGTTTTGCGCCCGAATCCGAATTTGCGCACGTAGCGATACAGTTGCTGGTCGCCGACTTTCAGGCCGATCTGGATCGCGCCGATGTTGCTCGATTGCGCCAGCACGTTTGCCACGCTTAGTGTGCCGTGCGCGTGGGTATCGTGAATTACGCGGCCCAACAGCTTGAGAACTCCATTGCCGCAGTTGATCGGCGTATCCGGACGCAGGTTCGTCGTCTCCAGCGCGGCCGTCAGCGTGACCACCTTAAACACGCTGCCCGGCTCGAACGGGGTCTGAATGGCCAGATTCGTGCGCGCACCCGGCGGCTCCGCCACGCTCGGCGGCTCGTTCGGGTCGAACGTCGGATAGTTCGCCATGGCCAGAATTTCGCCGTTGCGAGGATCCAACACGACAATCGAGCCGCTTTTGGCGCCGCTCGCCTTCGCCGCCCTCTCAAGCTCTTTTTCCGCTTCGTATTGCAGATTCTGGTCGATGGTCAGCAGAATGTCCGCGCCCGGTTCCGGTTTCCGCGCTACCACTTGGTCGTAGGCGTTCTGCTTTACGTCGTTGAATACCCGGACCTGGCCCGGCAACCCGGCCAGATCGTCGTCCATGCTCATTTCGACGCCCGCCGTGCCGCGCTCCACTGTATCGGTCGGATTGGCGATGCCCACCGTGCCCACTAAGTGCGCCGCCAGCTGCCCATGAGGATAAAAGCGCCTCGTCTCCTGCCGGAACTCCACGCAATCCAGGTTGTAGCTGCGCACGCGCGCCGCCTCGTCCGCCGTGACTTTGCGCTTCAGCCACAGGAACCCGCTATCTCGCAATTTTGCGGTCCTGATTTTATCCGCCAGCCGGGCCTTACCGAGCCCCAGAATCGGCGCCAGCAGATTCGCCGTCACCACGGGGTCCTTTACTCGCTTCGGATTCAACACTACCGACTCCGCCGGCAGGCTCTTGGCCAGCGGCTGCCCGGAGCGGTCCAAGATCGACCCTCGCTCCGCCTGAATCGGCACCAGCTTCTGCTGCTGCGATTGCGCTTGCCGCAAGAGGTCGTCGTGCTGCACCACCTGCAACCAGATCAAGCGCAGGAAGATCGTTACGACCCACAGAATGAGCACGCGCAACAACCACAGCAGCCGTTTGGTGGATTGAGTTTCCGCCATGACGAGAGAATCCTGTCCAACTGCGCTACCCAGGCGCGCTTACTTCTTGTTCATCGCTACGGTGCCGGACTGCGAGGTCTCCAGATAGACAACCTTCTGCGCAGGAGGGTCGATGAACTGCTGCATCCGCGCCAGCTCTTCCATCCGCGCGGGCGACAGCAGCTGCGCCTCCTCCAGTTCCAGCGAGGCGCGCTCCGCCGCCAGCTTCTCGCCTTCCTGCCGCAGCGTCTGGATCTGATAGCCTGCCAGCAACCCATACGCGCTCGGCAGCAAAACGCAGATCAGCAGAACCACCGCCGCCACAACGCAGCCGATCAGCTTCCAGCACGTCCCGCGAGCCTCCGGATCGGCCTCCCGCACCACGCGCGTGTTGTCGATTCGCTTGACATAGAAATAGATGTCGTCGTTCGCAAAGGCCCTCAGCCGCACGCCGCCCGTTCCCCGCGCGTGCTCCGGGCGAGCCTTTGCCGCCTGCTCGAAGCCTCTGAAAAAAAGCCGATGGTACATCGTCGCCAAAGTTGCCACAGAATTTCTCCCTCTTCGTTCGAAGGTCAATCCTCAGCCCCGGGCACTGGGGGAGGAAAGTGCCCGCGGCTGACGATTGACTGCTACGCCTACAAAATCTCCACTGCCCGCAGTTTCGCGCTGCGCGACGGCGGATTCTCCCGAATCTCTTCGTCCGTTGGCTTCACCACGTGCTTGGACAGGATCTTCACCCGGCCTTCGCGCGCCATCGCCAAAAACCCCTGCTTTACCCGCCGGTCCTCGAGCGACATGAATGTCAGAATAACCGCCCGTCCGCCCGGCTTCACCAATTCCGGAATCGCGCCCAACAGCGCATCCAGTTCCTCGTTCTCTTCATTCACCGCGATTCGCAGCGCCATGAACGTCTGCGTTGCCGGATGAATTTTTCCCGTACGGGGCACGGCCTGTTCGATCAGCTTGGCCAACTGACCGGTAGTACGAATTGGCCGCGCCCGCACGATTGCTCTTGCTATTCTTCTGCTCCTCCTTTCCTCGCCGAGCTGATAGATCAAATCGGCGAGATTCTTTTCCGCCTCGAAGTTGACGATGTCGGCTGCGGATCGCTGCTGCCCGCGATCCTGGCGCATGTCCAGTGGGCCGTCCGACATCAGCGAGAAACCTCTCTCGCCCGAAGTCAACTGGTACATCGAGACTCCTAAATCGGCCAGCAGTCCGTCGGCTTTCGAGAACCCTTCGGCCGCCAGCGCCTCTTTCAACTGCGAAAACGATGCCTTGCGGAAGCGAATCCGCTCCGCGCAGTCCAATGTATTTAGCCGGGCCTGCTCCAGGCTCTCCGCATCCCGGTCGAACGCTAAAACAAAACCAGTCGTCAGCCGCCGCGCGATCGCGCCCGTATGACCCGCCAATCCGCAAGTCGCGTCGATGAATACCCCGTCCGGACGCACGTCCAGATACTCCAGGCATTCCCGCAACATTACTGGCGTATGCATACATGGCTACAAGCCCAACTGCCGGAACGTCTCGAACTTGTCTTCCAGACCCGTCTCGGCTTCCTCGATCATCTTGTCGTAGACCGCCTTGGTCATCAGGTCGATCCGCCCCGCCACATGCTCCACGGCGACAACCTCGGATTCCAGGGAGAGCAGCGTCCTCAGCGCCGACGGCAGCAAAACTCGCCCCTGCGCGTCGACCTCGGCATCCCCACCGTACTTCTTCGCGATCCTCGCAAGGTCCGCGCCCTGCTTTGCGTTCGGGCCATGGCTTTCGAGCAAACTTAAAGTGGACTTCCACACGGGAATCGGGTAAATTCGAACTGATCTCTTGTCCAACGTCGTGATGAAGACATTCAAAACATTCGACTTCTTGCACCAATCGAGCGAAGGCGACGGCAATTTCAGCCTCCCTTTGTCGTCGACCTTGGCCTCGACAATCGAATGGGGCGGCTCGGCGAAATTCGCGATTTGGTCGGCAAGAGGGCCCATTTCTTTCCACTCGACTCCAGACTACTCCACTGAGAGAGTGTAAACCAACGCTTGAAGCAAATGCAAGAACTTTTGCATCTTGTTAGGTTTACGCCTTATCTTCGCCAGTTTGAGATAAGGCTGTCTGGGACAGGATTAATCCCCCGAGTTCCAGCGAGATGCGTACTTCGCGGAATGCTGGTTGTAAAGGAGTCGATTACTTTAATAAGCAAGAGTCTTGGGGTTTCCCAATAAACGCCAAGGCCGCGGCTCCCAGACAAGTTCTCGAGACCCTGCGGGAGTCGCCCATGCGAATTGGAACCGGGGCCCCATTTCTTCCGATCGTTCCGCCAACGTGGCGCACGCGCATCGCGTGCCGCGTCGAGACTCCTCTCGACGCCAGTAGTGTCGCTACGTCGCATGGGGCGGGACTGACCAATCTGTCCCAAGCCGGCCACAAAGCCACGTCTAAGCCCCGAAGCGTGTCCGCAGCGTGGACAGATCGGTCTGTCCCCATCGGACCACACGTCTCACAAAGATCAATATCTGAAAACGATCCGCCCACTGCTATCGATATATGCCTCGCCTCCCGACATAAACCGAACATGCGCGAGTCCCTTGAAGAAAGGGCTCGCCGCGTCGTACTCTCCTGGTATTTTGCGCCTTCCCTCTTTGTCGATATACCAATAGGTGCCCCCAAGATCGCCGACGACGGCAAACTCTTCACTGAAACCCTCGGCATACTTGTGCCGCGGGGCGACAACCACCGAACCAGACCTATCGACGTAGCCGTACAATCCGCCTATTCGGACTCGCGAGAGACCCGAGGAAAACGGCTGCGCATCCTCGAACCTCGGCGCGATAACGACCTTTCCGTTCTTGTCGACGAATCCCCAAAGCGCTCCGATCTTCACCGGTGCGAGCCCTTCCGAAAAATCCCGCGCAAAATCGAAACGCTGCTCAGTGATGACGCGACCAGTCTTGTCGATATAGCTGAACTTGCAGGGCGGAGGTTTCGTCCCCTGCTTGCCTCCCACAAAGACCGGGTTGAATGCCCCACACGCGCCGTCGGGAAAATAGACGCAGGGCCCCTCCATGACAACTCGCGCCATACCGTCACTGAAACTGGTGCCGTCTGGGAAACGCGGTGGAATTGCGAACGCGCCCGTATGGTCGATGTAGCCGAATTTGCCGTGAACCTTGATCATGGCTAAACCATCGCTGAAGGGATAGACGTAGTCGTTCAGAGACGACTCGAACCGCGGGCTGATCGCGAAGTCGCCCTTGGTGTTGATATAGCCCCACAGCTTTTCGCCGTTCCGCATGGCGACTGCAAGCCCCTCCGAAAAATCCCAGCCGCGATAGAGATCCTTCTTGATGACGAGTCGGCCGGTACGATCCACGTATTCCCCGTCGAAGACCGCTACCTCCATCAATCCATCGTGAAACTCGCCGGTGGCGACATTCTCCGGAAGGGTCGGAGGGATCACAACCCGCCCTGTTGCGTCGATGTAACCCGCCTTCCCATGCTTGATAAAACGAAACAGCGGATCGGCGGATTCGCTGCGCGGAATCCATATTCGGTATCCCGCATCACAGCCGAGAACGACGCTCGCTGCCCACGCCAGAACTGAGAGCCTCCACATAAGACCGACCTCCTACCCCAACTCCCTCTCCAACCACCCCAACAACTCCCTCTGCCGCTCTAGCTTTCCAAACGCACACTCTAAATTGATATACCTCACCCCCAGCTTCGCCGCGAGCCTTGATAATGACCCGTCATCCTGTGCCGCCGGCGTCTGCTGTACCACCACGTTGCAGGGCAAAGCCGCGAGTTTGTCAAAATCCCGAGGGTCCGTGGCCAGGAAAAACTCGTGCGGATTGGAGGCGTCCTTCAAGGACGTTCTATCGCTCGCCGCAATCTCCGCTTCCACCGAATATCCTTTGGCGTTGTTATGCAGCGCGACGATGCGCCCGCCTTTGGGCGGCGTAATCGCCTTCAAGAATTTGTGCCGCTCGCGGTCGAGCAGATCCGCCGCGTGCTGAACCTGCGCATCGGTCCAGTCTTTATTTAGAGATTTCAAACTGCGTAACGCGCCCTCGCGCGAAAACATGCGGTTCGGATCGATTTTCCCGCCCGCCACCGGCACGTTGCGCGTGTCGCTCTGAATCAGCAGCCCAACTCCTCCGCGCGCCTGCACGTTTTCAATCAGCACCTGCCGAGCCGTCGCCTCATCGCCGTGAATATGCAGATAGCGGTGCGCGGACTTGTGCCCTCGCACCACGCGGAACGAAATGCCCGCCATCGCTACCCGATTGCGCCGGCCAAAGAACGGCAGCAATCCCGCGGCGACCAAAAATTCCCGGCGCGAAGCCACTACTTCACCCCGGTCGCCACCCGAGCCGGAAGGAACTCGTCGCCTTCGCGCCAAGTCGGCATTTTCGGCCAGTTCGCGACGTTGATGCCGATGGTCATGGCGAAACGCGCATAATGCTCCATGCCCGTAAAATCCCAATCGTCGCGATACTCATCCGAGGGCTGATGATAGTGCTTGTCCTCGAACTCGTCGAACAATTTCTTGCCCGTGCCCGCGGGCTTGCCCATCAAATCCATTCCCTGATCGATGGAAAACGCCGGGATGCCGACGCGCGCCATCGAGAAATGATCGGAGCGGTAGTACACGCCCGCCTCCGGCCTCGGATCGGGCTTGATCGTCAAGCCGAACCGCCGCGCGGCATCTTCAATCACCGGATAGATCGTCGTGCGCTCCGCGCCGGTCACGTTGACGTCGCGCGCGCGACCGTAAGGCTGGAACATATCGAGGTTGATATCCACCGCCGTCTTGCCCGCCGGAACCGCCGGATGCTGGCCGTAGTATTCGCTGCCCCGCAGCCCTGCCTCTTCCGCCGTCACCGCCAGAAAAATCGCCGAGCGCTTCGGTTTCTCCGCCAGATTCGCCCACGCCCGCGCGATCTCCATGATCATGCCGCAGCCGGTGGCGTTGTCGGCCGCGCCGTTGTAGATGGAATCGCCATTCACTGGATCGCCGATCCCTAAATGGTCCCAATGCGCGCTGAACACCACGGCTTCATCCTTCATCTTGGAATCGCTGCCCTCGATCTTCGCCACCACATTCCGGGTCTTAATTTCGCGAACCTTTGCCGGTGCGCGCCCGCTGATCCGCATGGGCAGCGGCATGGCGCGAAAGCCCCGTGCATCAGCCATTTTCAGCAACTCGTCGACGGAATGCCCCAGGGATGCGGCCAATTTCTCTCCCGCTTCTTTGGTCACCCATCCGGCGAAGGCCAGTTGTTGTTCACCCGGCGCGAGCTTCACCTGCTGATCTTCCCTGCCCCAACTGGATCGCACCACCTCCCATCCATAGCTCGCGGTGGGCGTGGTGTGAATGATGATCGCCGCCGCCGCGCCGTGCCGCGCCGCTTCTTCGTACTTGTAGGTCCAGCGACCGTAGTAAGTCAGCGCGCGGCCGGTGAAAAATTTTGGATCGTCCGACGGAGGCTCGTTTGTAAACAGCACCACTACCTTGCCCCGGACGTCGACGCCCTGGTAATCGTCCCACCTATACTCCGGCGCGACAATGCCGTGGCCCACGAAGACCGCCTCGCCGTCGAACGCGGTATCGCTTTTCTGTTGCAGCGTCACGCCGACGAAATCGTCGAGCCATTTGAAGGACGCATTGCCGATCTTCAGTGTGCTCGACGCCTGCGGCTCGACGCCCACCAGCGTCAAATTTTGGAAATACGTCCCGGCGTCGCCCGCGGGCTTGGCCCCGGCCAAAGCGAACTGCGCCGCGATGTATTCCGTTGCGATGTCGCCCCCGCGCGCGCCGACGCCTCGGCCTTCTAGAAGATCGCTGGCCAGGAATTTCACGTGGGCGCGGATACGTTCGCCCGAAATATCGGCCGGCTGCGCGAACGCGGCCACGGCCATCACCAACCAGAGCTTTCTCATGTTGTTCCTATGGTGTCATGAGCGCCAGCGGCCGCGCTATCCCAACAACGGACACCTTCGCGAAGGCTCCGTGTTGCATTCACTCGGGTTACGCTGGCGGGCCGCATGCTTCGAGAACGGGCATGCCAAGACTTGAGCGTGTTCGCGATTTTGCCGCGGCTCCGCCCAACGCGGAGTATTTCGCGGAGAAACTGGCCGATGGCTGGCGTCTGGTGGCTATCGAGTGGGAGCGCGGCGAGGCGCAGCCCGCTCCTCCGGTGGAGGACATCCCGTTTGGCCTCCGAGTCGCCAGCGACTGCCGCCGCCTGGAGGAAAACCCCGACGAGATCCAGGTGCTGCTGCTGATGCTGGAGGTGCTCGTGCAGGACGGCCCTCTCTCCGCCGCCGCGCAACGGATCAACGACCGCGGCTACCGCACCCGGGCCGGCGAACCCTGGACGCGTACCGCTCTGTTCCACCTGCTGCCGAGGCTGATCGAGGTCGGCCCGAGGCTGTTTACGAGCGGGGAGTGGATCGAGCGGCGGAAGCATCTGTTTAACGTGAGTTAAGTGGCCTTACAGCCCCGCACGTCGGTACAGGGATTTTGTGGCACTCCCCACGCGCTGCGACAATGAGTTCGTGAGAGCTCTCGCATTCCTGCTGGCCGCGCTACCCCTGACGGCAGCGTCCATCGCCATTCAGGACGTCTCGGTAATCGATATCGCCTCCGGCCAGGCGCGTCCGCACATGACCGTGGTGGTGGAAGACGGCAGAATCTCTCGCGTGGGTGCGGCGTCCTCCACGGCGGTTCCTGCAGGCGCCCGCATCGTGCCGGGCAAAGAAAAATTCCTGATCCCCGGGCTGTGGGACATGCACGTTCACCTTTATTACAAGCAATATTTGCCGCTGTTTCTCGCCTATGGCGTCACTGGCGTGCAGGATATGGGCAGCGACTTCGCCCAGGTGAGCTCATGGCGCGCGGAGATCGAAGCCGGCAAGGCCCCTGGTCCACGCATCGTCACCAGCGGCCCTCCGGTGGACGGAGGCCCCTCGGACGACCCCAAGCTTCCGCTGCTGGTAGCCCGAAATGCCGACCAGGCCCGCCAGGCCTTCGATCAGCTTTATAAGATGAACGTCGATTTCATCAAGGTGCTCTCGCGCCTCCCCCGCGACGCCTACTTCGCCCTGGCCGAACTGGCGCGCCACTGGGACCTGCGGCTGGTTGGCCATATCCCGACCACTGTGAGCGCGCAGGAGGCGGTCGAAGCCCGCCAGAAATCGCTGGAACACATGTTCGGCATCTCGAAATCCGTTTCCACCGACGAAGAAGCGCTGAAGTTTTTCGAGCATTGCGCACTCACCGGGACACGCATTTCGCCAACGCTGGTGCTGTGGCTGCGCATGGCCCATTTCGACGATCCTGGCCTGATGAACGACCCTCGCTTGCAGGCCATTCCCGCGTCGATCCGCGCAGCTTGGCCCGACATTTCCGACGACCCCACGTCGCTGAAACGCCAGATCTGGCGGGTTTACCGGCTGGTCGCGATCGCCAAGCGCGCCAAGGCCGAGATTCTGGTCGGCACCGATACCGGCGATCCCTACGTCATGCCAGGCGCCGCCCTCCACGATGAACTGGAGCAACTGGTGCAAGCAGGCCTCGCGCCTCGCGAGGCACTGGAGGCAGCCACGCTCGCGCCGGCGCGTTTTTTGGAAGACGGGAAGGACCTGGGCGCCATCGAGGCGGGGAAGCTGGCCGACATGGTGCTGCTGGATGCAAATCCGATTGAGAATATTCGTAACATTCGGAAGGTGAACGCTGTCTTCCAGAACGGCCGCTTCCTCGCGCGCGCGGACTTGGACGCCATCCTGACCCCGCATTCGCCTTAAACGAAGCAAGCAAAGCGGTTATGATGGATATGCAATGACTCCGATTCTCATCATCGACGACGATACGGAGTTGTGTGCTCTCCTTTCCGAATTTCTCGGCCGCGAGGAATTCGCCGTCACTTGTGAATATGACGGCGCCCGCGGGCTCGATCTCGCGCTGGATGGCAACTACGCGCTCATTATTCTGGATCTCATGCTCCCCACCATGGACGGTTTCGCGGTGCTGCGACATCTGCGCGCCCGCAGCCGGGTGCCGGTACTAATGCTGACCGCTCGCGGCGAAGAGTTGGATCGCATTGTGGGTCTGGAACTTGGCGCTGACGACTATCTCTCCAAACCATTCAATCCGCGCGAACTCATGGCCAGAGTCCGCGCCATTTTGCGCCGCGCGCAACAGCCTGCCACGGGCCGCCTCGACGTCAATGGCGTCACAATCGACCCTGGCTCCCGCGAAGTCACATGCGACGGCCGTCCCGTCGATATGACCACGCTCGAATTCGATATTCTCGAGCAGTTGATGCGCTCGGCTGGCCGCGTGGTTTCCCGCGATTCGTTGATGGAGACCATGTATAACCGCAAGGCCACGCCCTTCGACCGCTCCATCGACATGCACGTCAGCCATCTGCGCAAGAAGCTTGAAGTCGAGCGGACATTTATCAAGACCGTGCGCGGCGTCGGCTATCAGTTCTGCCGGCCCGGCGACTAGGAATCGCTTCGCGTGATTCGCTCCCTGTTCGCGAAAATCCTGGTCTGGTTCGTTGCCGCGTTCATTGCGACGCTCGGCGCGATGATTTTCTTTACCGCCATCACCTACGACGCGTCCTCGTCGCGGCAGGCACCGTTTTCCATGCTGCTGAACTTGGAACTCACCGAGGCCCGGCAGGCCTGGCTGACCGGCGGCCCGCAGCAGCTGCAACAGACGCTGCAGCGATTCTGCGAGGTCAGCGGCGCATCCCAAGCCATGCTCACCGATGGCAAGGGAATCGACTTGCTCACCGGAGAATCGCACGCCAGCCTGCTGCCGGACGCCGAGGCGTTCATCCACTCTCCTTTTTCGCTGCGCTCCCACGCCTTCGGACGCAAATCCCCCGATGGGCGCTTCGCGCTGATCCTCATCCGCCCTAACTGGTATTTCTGGTTCCTCCAGCCGGCCCACCTGCTGGTCCTGGCTCTGATCGTGCTGCTTTGTTACGCGCTGGCCATCTCCCTCACCGCGCCCCTACGCGACTTGCGGTCTGCGATGGAGCGGTTCGGGCGCGGCGAGCTGACGGCTCGCGCTTCTGATTCCCGGCGCGATGAACTAGGCGATCTCGCGGCATCCTTCAACCGCATGGCCGATCATATCCAGACGCTGCTCGCCGCGGAGCGCCGGCTCATGTTCGATATTTCCCATGAGCTGCGCAGCCCGCTCGCACGCTTGAGCGTCGCGGTAGAGCTGGCGCGCACCAATGAGTCCGGCTCTCCCGCCCTGGACCGCATTCAAAAGGAAGCGGACCGGCTCAATGAACTCATTCGCGAAATGCTGGAAGTCACGCGCATTGAGGGCGAGCCGTCGCGGCTGAGGCTGGAACCTCTGCGGCTGGACGAACTCGTTCACGCCCTGGTGGACGGCTGCTCCATCGAGGCTGAGGCCAAGGGCTGCGGACTGATTCTGGCTTCGCCACCGGCGGTTACCGTCAAGGGCGACCCCGAACTGCTGCGGCGAGCCATCGAAAACGTGATGCGCAACGCCATCCGCTACGCACCAGCGGGATCGAAGATCGAGATTTCCCTGGAGGAAGCCGACCGCTGCGCCCTGGTTCGCGTGCGCGACTACGGGCCGGGCGTGCCGGAAGAAGCCCTGGCGCGACTGGGCGACGCATTCTATCGCGTGGAGCAGGATCGCAACCGGAAGAGCGGGGGCGTCGGTCTGGGCCTTTCCATCGCCCGCCGCGCGGTTGAGCTTCATAAGGGACGCTTGCGCGCCTTCAACGCCTCGCCCGGTCTGCTGATTGAAGTTCTGCTTCCCGTGTAACTCCGATCATTCCTCAAAAGAACCGGATCACATCGCTAGCGAACATGCATTTGGCCGTGGGATCAGGCCATAAAAAAGGAAAGAATCGGGCAAGAGACCTATTTTTTCAGTTTCAAAGACCTTTATTCGTAGCGCAGCGCGTCCACCGGATCCAGGCGTGCGGCCTTGCTTGCCGGCCAGATGCCGAAAAACAGGCCGATACCGATGGAGACGACGAGTCCCAAGCCCGCCGCCCACATCGGAACGCTCGATGGGAGCGTGGGGAAGGCCAGACGGCTGGCGAAGGAGACCAGATATCCGGCGGCCATGCCAATCATGCCGCCCAGGAACGTCAGCACGACGGCTTCGGTGAGGAACTGCAGCACGATGTCGCGCCGACGCGCGCCGATGGCCTTGCGCACGCCGATTTCGCGCGTGCGTTCGGTGACCGACACCAACATGATGTTCATCACGCCAATGCCTCCGACCAGGAGGCCGATGGAACTGAGCACCACCATCACCAGCGCCGTCACCGAGGTCAGCGCGCGAAAATCCTCCACCATCTGATCCGCGGTGGATACGGCGAAATTGTCCGGTTTGTTGAGCGGCACGCGGCGCTCCTGCCGTAGCACCACGCTCAGCTCGTCTACCGCCGCGGCAAGCCTTCCCTGCTTCGCCAGAACAAAGAAGACGTTTTCCTCGGCCGTCGGGAAAATTTTGTGCATGGTGAAATAGGGGAGAATCGCGCGGTTGTCGTCCTGGCCGGGGATCGAAGCCGCGGGGCGCTTCATCACCCCGATCACTTCCAGCTCGTGCCCATCCACCTCGATGCCCTTACCGATCGCATTCTCCAGGCCGAACAGGGCGCGGTAGAGATCCTCTCCGATGACGACCATTGGCATCCGGTGTTCATTTTCGGTCTCGGTGAAGAATCGCCCAGCGAGCATCTCCACATTGCTGGTGTTGACGTACTGTTCGTCGCTGCCGGCCATTTGCAGTCCCGCGTAATCGTTACCCTTATAGCGCGCGCGATCGATGGTGCCGCGAATCACGTTGGGCGGCAGCAGATAGGGGCTTACATGCTCGACGTCGGGGCAGCGGTTGGCGATGGCTTGCGCGTTCTCGTAGGTCAGCGGCTTGCGCTGCAACTCTTCCGTGGTGCGACCGCCCGCGCTCGGTCCCATGCGCATTTTAAAAACAATCGCCGTGTTCGATCCCAAGCTGCGGATGAGCCCGGTGACCGCGCCGTCCAACCCAGCCAGAATCGAACCCACGCCGACGATCGTGCCGACGCCGATAATGACGCCCAGCACCGTCAGAAAGGATCGAACCTTGTTTTCGCGCAACGTCGACAGCGCGAGGCCGATGACCGAAAGCAGCAGCTTCATCTAATTCTCCGACCTCAGCGCAACGATCGGATCCAGGCGCGAGGCGCGGCGCGCCGGATAAATGCCAAAAAAGAGTCCCACCGCCGTCGACAGCGTCACGCCGATGATTACGGCGTTCATCGGCACCTCCATGGGTACGGGAGTAAAGTTGCGCACGATAACCGCGACGGTCCAGGCGATGGTCACGCCGATCAATCCGCCCAAGCCGGACAGCATCGACGACTCCACAAGAAACTGGTTCAAAATATCCTTCCGGCGCGCGCCGACGCTCTTTCGCACGCCGATCTCCCGCGTCCGTTCACTCACCACCGCCAGCATGATGTTCATGATCACCACGCCGCCCACCACCATAAAGACGCTGACGATGCCCACCGCCGCGGCGGCCAGGGTACCGGTAAGCTGGTCCCACAACCCGACCAGCGTGTCCGAGCTGACCATGCCGAAGGTGTCTTCCTCCTGCGGCCGGAGATGCCGGTAGGAGCGGATCAGCATTCGAACCTCGTCCTCCGCCTGCTCCAGCATGGCGCGATTCTGCGCCTGGAAAATGTAGCTGAGGCCGGTGCGCGAGCCGTAAATTTTGAAGTACGTCCCGATGGGAATCGTCACGAAATTATCCTGCGACTGCCCGAATACGCTGCCCTTGGCCTTGGCCGTGCCGATGACTTCGAACGGGATGCCGTCGATATAAATGGTCTTGCCCGAAGGATCGATGCCGGGGAAATAGCGCTCCTTGATATCGGCGCCCAGGCACACCACGTTCATGTGCCGTTGATCCTCCATATCCGTGAGGTAGCGCCCGGTCTCGATCTGGGAATTGGTCATGACCGCGCCGTTAGAGGTCATCCCGATGAGCAACACGCCATCGATGAGGTCCGTTCCGTAGGTGACCTTCGCCCCTCGATTGACCGTGATGCCGACCTCGCGCGATAGATGCACGTTGGCCTTGACGAAGTCGTATTCTTCTTTGCTCAACTGCGGATTCCGCTGCAGCATTTTCAGAAATGCCTTGGGATTGCGTGGGCCGACGAAGGCCATGCGGACGGCCCGGAATCCGTCATTACCCATGGAGGACGCGCTGTTGGCGACGTACACGTCCATGCCGTGAATCACGCTCATCACCGCGATCAGTGTCGTGGTGGACAGAATGATTCCCAGCAACGTAAGGAAACTGCGCAGTTTGCTCGACCGCAGCGAATCGAACGCGACGCTGGCTGCTTCCAAAAATGACGCCTGGCTCTGCATATCCTCCTTCAGGATACGAGTTCCGCGCGAGGTTTGTTCCCGTGCGGGGCTACCGGACCCCGGCAGTCATCGAGGGGACCTTCTCCAGCCAGTCCGTCACCACCGCATCAAGCCAGAACCTTGGTTTTCCGCGAGAAATGAAGCCCAGATGCCCTCCGTGCTCCACCGCGACCAGTTTCAGATGTCGATTCTCGCGAAAGGCCGCGTGATCGTAAACCTCGAACGGAATCATCGGATCGTCCTTTGCTTGTATGACGAGAGTCGGGACGCGAATATTACCGATGAAGTTCTTCGACGATTGCGTCGCGTAGTAGGTCTCCGCATTGCCGAATCCGAACAGGGGGCCGGTGTAGAAATCGTCAAAATCGAAGATTGTGCGGACTTTCTTGAGCGGCTCGAGCTTGTAGATCTCCGGCGCTTGCTTGTGACGCAAGCGGATCCGTTCGGACAGCCTGTCCACAAACCGGCGCTCGTAAATGAAGTTGCCTGGCTTGCCAAGGTTGGCAGCGCAGGCTTTCAGATCGATGGGCGTGGAAACGGCGCAGGTTGCCGCGATCAGGCCCTGCGCCTCGTCGCCCAACTCGCCGGTGAGCTTCAGCACCACGTTGCCGCCGAGCGAAAATCCAACGAGATAAATGGGGAGATCGCTTTTCTTGCGCAGCTCGCGCAGCACGAAGCGCACATCGCTGGTCTGGCCGGAATGATAGTTCGAAAGAGCCAGATGCTCCGTGCCTCCGCAGCTCCGCATGTTGAAGCGATGCGTTGCGTAGCCGGCCTCCAGGGCGGCGCAGGCCATGCTGCGCGCGTAGCCGGCATCGCTTGAGCCCTCCAGGCCGTGGACGAAGATAATTTCCCCTCGCGCCAGGCCCGCGGGACGCTGCGCGTGGACCAGCACTTGAACGTCGGGCTCAGTGCGATAGAGGACCGCCTCCACCGGCCACCGGCTAAGGTCTGGACGTTTCCAGAAATTTCCCGCGATGGTGGACAGGTGGCGATTCTTGAAGAAAGGGTGAAAGGGCTGCAATCTATTAGTTTACAATCGAGCACTGGTGCCCATTTGAAAACCGACCTCCCGCGCACGCTCGGCTTCGCCGACGCCCTTTCCATTGTGATTGGCATGACGATCGGAGGCGGAATTTTTCTTGTCCCGAACCTGATCGCCCGAAATCTCGGTTCGGCCGCGCCGATCCTCGGCCTGTGGATCTTCGCCGGGATCGTTTCGTTCTTTGGCGCGCTGGCCTGCGCAGAATTGGGCGCGGCGATGCCGGCCACCGGGGGCCAGTACGTGTTCCTGCGGGAAGCCTATGGTCCGCTGGGAGGATTCCTCTGCGGCTGGACCAATTTCCTTGTGGCAAGATCGGCGCAAGCGGCCTGGCTGGCGGTGATTTTCACGGTGTACGTTTCTTATTTTCACGCCTTCTCGCCGCTGGCTTCGAAACTGGTGAGCCTGGGCGCACTGGCGCTGTTTACGTTCATCAACTACCGCGGCGTTTCGCTCGGCGCGCTGGTACAGAAGAGCTTCACGGCCGCGAAGGTCATCGGAATTCTAATCATCGTCGGCGGAGCCTTCTTATTTGGACATCCCCACGCCGGCGCGGCCCCGGCCGGGCACAGCATTTCCCTGAGCAGCTTCGGCGTCGCGCTGATCGCGTGCCTGCTCGCATATGACGGATGGGTGCAGATGAGCTTCGTGGCCGGCGAAATTCGCGATCCGGGGCGCAATATTCTTCGCGCCCTGGCGATCGGAACGGCGGCCGTCATCGCGATCTATCTTTCCGCAAACCTGGCCTACCTGCGCGTTCTTTCCGTGCCGGAGATCGCGGCCAGCGAGCGCGTCGGGGCGGAGGCAACGGAGCGGATCTTCGGCCCGGCGGGAGGAACCCTGGTTTCGGTCATCATTCTGTTGTCCATTATCGGAACACTGAACGGGTGCTTCCTCACCAGCCCTCGCATCTACTTCGCGCAGGCCCGGGACGGGCTGTTTTTTCGCCAATTTGGCGAGGTTCATCCCCGCTATCGAACGCCCGGGTTCGCGATCGTCGCGCAGGGAGCATGGTCGGCCGTGCTGATCGTGACGGGATCCTATGAAACGCTGGTGGACTACGCGATGTTCGCGATCTGGGTTTTGTACGTCTTCATGGTCGCCGGAGTGATGGTGTTGCGCCGCACGCGCCCGGATCTGCCGCGCCCTTACAGAATGTGGGGCTATCCGGTGACGCCGGCGATCTTCCTGGCCATCGCGGTTTGGTTTCTGGGAAATATGCTGTTCACGCGGCCAGGGCCGGCACTGGCCGGATTGGGGCTGATGCTCACCGGCGTGCCCGTCTATTATGTCTGGCGCAAACTGGGGAACGTCACAACCGGTTGAGCATTTCCGATCGTCTCGTCCATAGCGACCGCCGCGCATAGAAGCGCCGCAAGCAGGCCTCGCAGCGAAATGCGCAGATATTGGCGACGCCCAGGAGCCTGTCGGAGATGGTGGGCCACGACGGCCGCACGCGATTGGACCGGCACGTGGGGCACTTCTCCACGCTCTTTCTGGACCGTGCCAGCAAAACGGCCCAAAGCCATGCGATCAGCACGGCGGCTCCGATAGCCATGGCAAGCATATACCGGATGCGCATTATTATTATTCTATCTGTTGAACCGGAGCCTCGGTTTCAGCCTGTACGTACCGGATCAGGCCGGCTGGATTGTCCGTGATGATCCCATCGACGCCCGCCGCGATCAGCCGTTTCCAATCGTCGACGGCGTTGGGCGTCCACGGAATCACTTGCAGGCCGGCCTCGTGCGCGGCGCGAACCTCGGGTTCCGTTACCAACACATACTCGGGCGCAACGATCTCCGTCTCCGCATCCCGGGCGATGTCGACGAAGCTCCTCTGTGCGCCTTCCCACAGCGCGGCCTGCGTGATCGCCGGTGCGAGTTTCCTCATGCGATGCAGAATCGCAAAATCGAACGACTGGAAGATCACACGTGATTCCAGGCCGTGCGCGTGGATCCGGGCGAGAACCAGATCGGCAAGATTCTCCGGCGTGTGTCCGTGGACCTTCGCCTCGATATTGAACAGAAAATCGCCCAGCCGGGCGAGCGACAGCACTTCGTCGAGCGTTGGCAGATCCTCGCCCGGCCTGGGCGGATCGTGCTTGACCACCACGACGCCGTCGCGCGCGTGCACGTCCATTTCGATCGCATCCACGCCAACGCCGATGGCGTATTCAAATCCGGCGAGGCTATTCTCCGGCATCACCGCGCGCGCGCCGCGATGGCCGTGCACTTGGATGGATCGCATGAACCGGGGATTCTCTAATCCTGCTTCCTCCGGAACTCACACTGGCAGCAATCGCTGCAGCGGCCGCATTTCTCGCAGCGATGATTGGGGCAGGCGTCCTTGGTGCAGTAAACGCAGATGCTGGTCGATGGCTCGCCACAGATGCTGCATTCGAATGTAGTCGGTGTCTCGGTCATGGCTGGGTTGTCTTCTTCTTTGGCGCGACGGCGGGCTTGGGCGCTGCTTGTTTCGTCAGCACGCCGCGGCAGCGCTGAGCTTCTTTATCCGCAATCTCGAACTCCTGCTCCTTGGCCGCTGCCAGATCCGTGATGTACTGGCGCAGTTTGTCGCGATTGGCGGAGTTCTCAGCCGCCACGCCCATCAGCAGGTCGCCCACCGCCGGGTTCTGGTAATTTCTCACGCCCTCCACCAGCGAATTCAGCCGCAGTTCCAAAGACTGGAGGCGAAAATAGGTGTCGAGCGCCAGGGTCAACTTTTCCGGCTGCTTCTCCAGGGCCTTAGCGGATTCGTTCAGGTAGCCGATCTCGTCTTCGGCGCCCTTCCACTGCGCGATATAGGCATCCGGGGCGCCCTTAGCCACCCATTCCTTCGGCGTCAGTTGGTCGAGGATCGGCTTCAGCCTCGCGGCTTGCGCGGAAAGTGAGGCGATCATCGGGGCCGTGTTCCAGGGCGTCGCGACACCCGCGGCGGGCGCGGTTTGCGCGAGAGCCGGCCATGCAAAAAGAAGCGAGGAGAAGAGAAACTTCATGTGCGCCAATTCCAGTTTCTCACGTTAGAGTGGTGCCCTGGCTGACCCCTTCCGTTCTCGCGGCTCTGCTCTTGAGTCTCGTGAACGGGTGTGTCTGGATCTACTGGCTAGATGAACTGGTGCAGCATCCACATCGCCGTCACGCGAAGAGCGTGACGGACGGGGTGATGCTGGGGAGGCGCCGCAACCGGAGCGGGAATGCTGTCGTCCGCGCCGCCGAGCAAGTGGCCGGGCGCCGGAGGAGGCGGAGGAGGAGGCGCAGGCGCCTGTCCCTTGCCCGTGTCGCCGACACCAGTCGCGCCACCGCCGGACGATCCGCCCAGGCCGACGCCCGCTGCATGCACGGATCGCATGGAAGCGACGTTGGCCGCGTCGCGCACGGCGTTGAACAAGTACCGTAGAATCGTTCCCTTATCCATCACGTTCTGGGCCAGGGGCTGCGACTTGTACACGCGCAGCGTTTCGCCGGGATGCACCGTGGTGGCGTGATCCGAAGGCAGCAGCGCGTGGCGTACTTCCACCAAACCGTCTTCCACTTCCACGATGGTCGTTTCGTCGTCGTCGTTCACCGTCACGTCGAACGTAGTGCCGCGAACTGAGATCACCGCCGTCGGCGTCATCACTCGATTGGGATTGGGGATCGTGCCCAGATGCTCAATGTGCACGCGGATGCGGCCAACGAGAAGATCGATGAGATCCTTCACGTTCCAGGCATTCTTGCGAAACACGAGATGCGAGTTGGGAAACACCTCGAAGGTGCTTCCGTCCGAGACCTGGAAGGTCGCGTGCCCGTCCGGCCCGGTGACAATCATCTGCTGAACGGCAACGCTGCTGCCTTCCAGCAGGGCGATCGGCACCATATCTTTCATTACCGAAACCTGTCCGGTGAGCGTCAAAACCTTAGCGGCGTACTGGCCGGAATCGGAGGGGGCTGGGAACTGCGCAAGACACACGGCGGACGCGGCTGCGATGAGCAGCGACAATTTGGCCGTTAATGCACGTCTCCGCGCGAGCATAAATACACTCATCGCCCGGACTCCTACGCCGGAGCCTGTGGCGAAAGATCAGTCTAACACTAAAATTGCAAGCAAGTGGGGAGCCTAAGGGAAATTTTTAGGGTTCTCTACACTGGAATCAGTAGTTTCCAGGAACATCTGCCGATGATACAGGGTAGAATGGTTTGGTTGGATGAGTAAAAGGGCCACAGTCCGTGTCGCAACCGCCACATTGTTGGCGGGGTTGGGTCTTTTCGCCCAATCCTCAACGAGCGCCCTCAACTGGACCAAGATCGGCAACGAACTGATCGACCGGTCCCTGGCAGGCCTGGCGACCGGACCGGTTGAACGGGTTTGGTACTCGGCCGACGGCAGCCAGTTACTGGTCCAAACCTCGTCGGGGAAGGTCTTCGCGACCTCGGATTTCGAGACTTGGCAGCCGGCCGCGGCCGCCACCCCGGCTCCGGTGAGCCGTTCCGGCGCGGTGACGATCCCCGAACCAGGCGCGGTCACGCGCACGGCCCGCGCCAATTCCCCTCGTTTTTACGCCTTTGGGCGATTCGTCTACAAATCGGATAACAACGGCGCGAGCTGGGACAACCTGACGGCGTTCCGCACGAGTTCGATTATTGGGGGCGACCTGTGGGATCTGGCGGTTTCGCCGGTCAACGAAGAGGAAGCCGCCGTAGCCACCGCGTCGGGCGTGTTCCGCACCGTGGACGGCGGCAAGTCGTGGAGCGGCCTGAACCAGGGACTGCCGAACCTTCCTTCGGCCCGCCTGCTGAGCCTCCCCACTGGCGATCAGGGCGCACACGTTGGGCTGCTGGATTCCAGCGTGATCGAATGGCAGCCGGGCCAAAAAGTAGCATGGGTTCCGGCCGACAATTCGTATTATCTCCGCGAATTCAGACTGCGCCAGGCGCTGACGGCCATGCGAGGCATCAAGATCACTGCCGTGGCGCTGCAGGGAGACATGGTGTACCTCGGTTCGGCCGACGGCCAGTTGATCGCCTCGGCGAATCGCGGCCAGAGGTATCTTGAGCCAGTCGCGGTTTCCGGGGGAGGAGCGGTGCAGCGCTTCTGGACCGATCCTGCCGACCCGCGCATCGCCATCGCTGTGCTGGGTGCGTCCACAGCGGCCTCCGCGCACGTTTTCCGCACGATCAACGGCGGATCCGTGTGGGACGACATGACGGGCAATCTGCCCAATGCCGCTGTGCGCGGCGTCACCGCGGATCGGGCCAGCGGCGCGGTTTACCTCGCCACGGACCAGGGCGTGTTTTATGCCACCGCCGACCTGGCGACGCTGGGCGGCAGCCTCTTCTGGACTCATTTGAACGGCCTCCCCAATGCTCCCGCCGCCGATGTGATGCTCGACGCGGGCGCCAACCAGTTGTGGGCCGCACTGGACGGCTACGGAGTCTACGCGACGCTTGCGCCGCACCGGTTCCGCGATCCGCGGGTGGTTAGTTCGGCCGATTTCGCCGCGCGGGCGGCGGCTCCGGGATCGCTGGTGAGCGTCGCCGGAGCACGGGTCGCGTCCGCGCAAGCAGGCTCTACTCCGGCCGCTGTGCTCGCGGCGACCGACACCGAAACGCAGATCCAGATTCCGTTCGAGGCAAGGGGATCGAGCATTTCCCTCGCGGTATTGTCGACCGATGGCTCGCGCACGCTCCCCGCAGTGGCTCTGGAACCGGCCGCGCCGGCGATCTTCGTGGCTCGCGACGGCTCGCCCATGCTGCTCGATTCGGAAACCGGCATGATGCTGGACGCCATGACACCCGCGCATTCGCGCGGACGCATCCAGATCCTGACGACCGGCCTCGGTCGCGTGACGCCGGATTGGCCGACCGGTATCGCCGGTCCGGTGGAGAATCCGCCGAAGGTGGCCGCGACCGTCACCGCTTATCTCGACCGGCAGCCGGTGGAGGTGACCAAAGCCGTGCTGGCGCCGTACGTCGGCTACTATCTGGTGGAGATTGAGATTCCCAAGATCGTCAACTACGGCCCGGCGGAACTGTACATCGAAGCCGGACAGGCGAGTAACCGCGTTCGAGTGTACGTCGAGCCGTAATATCCCGCGAACAAACTAAGCAAAGCGACCGATTGTCCGCCCCCGGTTCACCCGTCACCATGGATAGGTGAGTGTTCTCCTAACGTTAGTCCTGACCGCAGGGATCACGTCGGCGTCGTCGGCGATGTTCCTGTACTGGGCGTTCCAGGCGGTCAGGCTGATTTTTGGTGTTGGCAAGGTGTGAGGTAAGTTATAGTGAACCTTGACGCGACCTCGCGGCAGCACCTAGGGGCGCGATTTGTTATGGTTCCATACCGGGGGCGGTTCGCCCTCCGCATTACACGCGTGGCGATAGCAATGGCGTGCATCGTTGGCTATGGCCATGCCTTGGGCTGGCGTCTCACCTGGATTTTCGCGCTGCTGGCCGCCTATGCGGTTTATGCCGTGGGTGCGATGTTCGAACTGGGCTTTGAATCCACTTGGCGGACCAACCTGGGGCTGGTGATCGACACGGCCTTCTTCGGCTTTTGGACCTACCTTGCGCCGGGAGGCTGGACCGGATCGACGCCCGCCGGCTGGCTGTCGTCACTCGATGCGGGCTATCTGTTCGCCTCGACGGTGATGCTGCAGGAAGTCTCGCGCGTGGCGATGGTGGGCTTTGTGGCGCTGCTCGATTCGCTGCTGTTCACGCCGCCCGAGGAGATGTCGCTGGTCTGGACCGTGCTGGGCATGGCGTCCACGTCCGTGGCGCTGGGGCTGTATAAGAAATACCTCGATGGCAGAATGTCAGCGACGTTGCGCAACAACGTGATCATACGCAGCCAGGCGCAGGGGGCTCGCGAGGCCGAGCGCGAGCGCATGGCGCACGATTTTCACGACGGCCCCCTGCAAAGCTTCATCAGTTTTCAGATGCGCCTGGAGATCATCAAGAAGCTGCTCACGCGCGACGTCGACGCCGCCACCGAGGAATTGCGCCAGTTACAGGATCTCTGCAAGTCGCAGGTGAGCGAGCTACGAAGCTTCGTCCGCAGCATGAGACCGGCCGAGGAAGGCGTGACGCTCAGCGCTTCCCTGAGCCGCATGGTGGAACAGTTCCAGCGCGACACAGGGATCTCCGCCACGTTCACGGCGGGCGACTTCAGCGATCCAGGCGAGGTGGAAGTCTCGCTGGAGTTGCTGCAGATCGTGCGCGAAACGCTGAACAATATTCACAAGCACTCCGGCGCGTCGCGATTGGCCGTCTCGATCGACAAGCGCGACCAGAGGATCGAAATTTCGGCTGAGGACAATGGCGGAGGATTTCCCTTCAGCGGATCGTTCAATCTTGACGAGTTGGAACTTCTGCGGCTGGGGCCGGTGAGCATCAAGCGCCGCGTGCGGATGCTGGGCGGAGAACTACTGCTTGAATCGAAGCCCGGGCAGGGATCTAGCCTGCAGATCAGGGTTCCGGTGTGATGCGTTGGGCCGCGATTCCGCTCGCCGTCCTGTGCTGTTCCTGCGGCAAGTACGCTGCGTTCACTCTACCGGCGCCGGATACCGCCGGACCGCGACCGCCTTTTCACTGGGAGGCCTCGCCGGACCCAGTCTTATCTCGCGGTGATTGGGATTCGGGCGACGTGCTGAACCCGTCGGTCGTGAAGTTTCGCGGCGAGTATTGGAACCTTTATTCGGGTTATGACGGCTCGACGTGGAGCACGGGCCTGGCAACGTCGGCTGACGGGATTCACTGGGCCAAGAAGGGCAAGATTCTCTCGCCGGACGCGGGCAATGGATCTGCGCTCGTAGTCGGTGACAAGGTCTATTACTGGTATCAAGCGGGGGCACCAGTGGAGATCGCGCTGGCCACGTCGGAAGACTGGAAAAGGACACAGGTGGTGCTGAGGACGGGTCCACGCGGCAGTTGGGATGAGCGCGGCGTGGCCGACCCGTATGTGATCGAACGCGGCGGCGAACTTTATCTTTATTACCTGGGCATGGATCGAGCGCGCCGGCAGAGGCTGGGAGTGGCGCGATCGCGCGATGGCGTGGTTTGGGAGAAGTTCGTATCGAATCCGATTCTGGAATTGGGCGATGCGGGAGCGTTCGACGAAATGGGCCTCGGCGAGCCAGCGGTGTGGACCTCCGGAGGATCGTATTGGATGCTGTACACGGGTCGCGCGCGAGGGGAGAAGCGGCGCATCGGACTGGCGAAGTCAGCGGATGGCGTGCACTGGTCGCGCGAGCCTCTCGTGATCGAAGGTTCCGAATCCTGGGACAAAGAAGTGGTCTGCGATCCGACGGTGGAATTGACTCGCGACGGCGTGCGTGTGTGGTTCGGCGGAGGCGACGTTCCGCGTCCGGACCAGGGCCTGCACGGGCAGATCGGCGTGGGGATGCTGAGGTCGCAATGAGCCCGTTTCACGAGTCTTCTTGACGGCCGCTTTTCAAGCGGCTTCACAGCAGGTGGAAAGTGACCTCGATCTGGGCGTAGACCGGGACCGCGACTCCGTTCTTCATTCCCGGTGCAAATTTCCATTGTGAGACGGCCTGCACGGCGGCTTCATCGAGACCCATGCCGAGGGGGCGCAGAACCGCGATCTGCGTGGGGGCGCCGGTGGCATCGATCACCACGCTCAAGGAAATGGTGCCCTGCAATTTGGCTTGCCGCGCTTCTTCGGGGTACGTAGGCTCGGTTTTCGACAGGATGCTCGGCGCGGAGACCGGGCCTCCGATTTTGTAAATTCCGCCGGTTTGCGCGGCGGGCGCGGGCTGCTGTAGCAGCGTAGCGCGGCGGGCGGCTACGCCGGCGGTTAGCATGGATTGGGGGCCGACTGAGGCCTCGTACATCTTTTGCGCGACCGCGAGCATTTGCTCAGCTTCGGCGCCGCGATCCCCAGCGATAAGAACGTCGGCGAGGTCGATGGCGGCCTGCGCGGCGGCTGGCTTATCAGGAAACGCGGCGGTGAGGATTGCCAGAGCACGCCGGGCGTGCATCTCTGCGTCGGCGAGAGTGCCCGCTTGCTTTTCGACGGCCGATAATTGCCCGAGAATGCGGCCGACGATCACCGCGTTTTCGCCGTAGAGGCCGGACCATAGCCGGATGCGGCGCTGTTCTGCGGCGAAGGCCTCCGGGTACCTTTTCTCCCTGCGGTAGACCTGCGCAAGCAGGTCGAGAGGAGCATCGAGCGCCTTGGGCTTATTCGAATTTTGCGCGGCGTCGAGCGCGACGTTGAGGATCTGCTCGGCGTTGACGAGTTCGCCGCGCTGCATGGCCTGGCGCGCGTCGGCAAGGCGGTCGGCGAAGGCACCGGTGGCGGCGAGGACGAGAAGTAACAGCGTTTTCCTCATGGTTCGATTATCTCCTTAAGACCATCGGTCGTCCCCGCACTGACGTGCGGGGCTGCATCAGCATGGCAATTTCCTGAGGTTCTCATCGCTCCCTTGCAAGGCCCAGGGCGCGGATCCGTTTGTGCAGATTTGTCCGCTCCATGCCGAGCGCGCGGGCGGCGCCACTGACGTTCCATTTCGCCTCGTCCAGCGCGCGCAAGATGTGCTCCCGTTCGGCCGACTCCTTGGCTTCGCGCAGATTTCCCTTGGGCGGCGCGACGCCGCGGGCCAGGCGAATCTCGATGGGGATGGCGTCAGGCGTCAGGCGGTCAGCGCGGGTGAGAATCGCCATTCGCTCCACCGTATTGCGAAGCTCGCGAATATTGCCGGGCCAGTGGTATAGTTCCAGAGCCTCAGTGACCTCGGGATCGAGCGACTTCGGCTTGAAATTATTCCGCGCGCAGAATTCAGCGAGGAAGTATTCGGCCAGAGGGCCGATGTCCTCGCGGCGTTCGCGCAAAGCGGGGACGCGCACCGGGACCACGCAGAGGCGGTAATACAGGTCCTCGCGAAATTTCTGCTGCGTGACCATGTCCTGCAAGTCGCGATTCGTCGCCGAAACCACGCGCACGGAGACCTTAATGGCCTGCTCGCCGCCAACGCGGTGAAACTCGCCCTCCTGCAACACGCGCAGCAATTTGGCTTGCGAGGCCGCGTGCAGATCGCCCACCTCGTCGAGGAACAGAGTGCCCCCATCGGCCAGCTCGAACTTGCCGCGGCGCGCGGCGGTGGCGCCTGTAAATGCCCCCTTTTCGTGACCGAAAAGCTCGCTCTCGATCAGCTCGGTGGGGATGGCCGCGCAGTTGACCTTGACGAACGGGCCATTCGAAAACGGGCTCTCCGCGTGCAGATGGGCGGCGAGCAGTTCCTTGCCGGTGCCCGATTCGCCGGTGAGCAGAACGCGGGCGTCGCTGGCAGCGGCCATTTCGGTTTGTTCGAGCACGCGCAAGAATGCCGCGCAATGGCCGATCATGCGCGCGGAGCCGGCCATTTCCCTCAGACGGCGATTCTCTTCCCGCAGACGCGTTTGATCCAGCGCGTGCCTTAAAGACAGCAGCACCTTCTCGCGGCCTAGAGGCTTTTCCAAAAAATCGAAGGCGCCGGCCCGCGTGGCCTCCACCGCGTCGGCGATGGTGCCGTGGCCGGAAATCATGAGAATGGGCGTGTCCACGTCGTTGGCGCGGAGCCAGCGCAGGAGGTCAATGCCGCTGCCGTCGGGCAGGCGCACGTCGACCAGATAGGCGTCGGGACGATGCGGATGCGCACGCGCTTCGGCGACGGAGAGGCAAACGGTGACGGCGTAGCCTTCACGCTCCAGAATCAGTTTGAGGGAGCGGCCGATGTTTTCTTCGTCGTCGACGATGAGGATGCGTCTTTGGGGCATTTTTTTACGAGTTGCTGTGGACAAGAACGACGCGGAACGCGGCGCCGCCGAGTTCGCCGTCGAGCGTCTGCAAATCGCCTCCGCACAGCAACGCAGCGCGGCGCGCGATGGAGAGGCCCAGGCCCATGCCGCCTTTCTTGAACGAAATGGTGGGCTCGAAGAGGCTCGATTTCGCCTGCGCGCTCAAGCCGGGTCCGGAATCGTGCACTTCGATATTCAATTTCGATCCGGCCAGAGCAGTGCGCGCCAGCACGACTCCTCCGGGCCGCGCGGCTTCGGCGGCGTTTTCCAAAAGATTCGTGATCACGCCCTTGATTAGGTCGGGATCGGCGACGGCGGTGGGGCTGCCGGGCGCGAGCTTCACGTCATAGATCACTTCCGGATGCGCGGATTTGAGGAACGAAACGCGCTCTTCGACCAACGCGTTCACGTCGATCTCACGAGGCTCCACAGGAGGCTCGGCCGCGAACTGCGAAAATGCACGAACACGTTTTTCCAGCGTCTGCAATTCATCCGCGACGATCTGCGAGGCCTGCTCCAGAAACGCCCGGTCCTGATCGGGGCCGCGGCTGATGATCTCCTCCATCGTGAGGCGAATCGGCGTGAGGGAATTCTTCACCTCGTGAGCCATCTTGCGCGCCAGCGCCTGCCAACTTGCGAGACGCGTGACGTGGATCAGGTGTTCGCGCGCCTGCTGAAGCTGCCCGGCCATGTGATTGAACGCGTGGAGGGCCGCGCCGATTTCGTCGGAGCCGCCCGGTTCAACGCGCGCGCCCAAATCGCCGGCGGCGACCCGTCCCAGGCCCTGCGTCAGCTGGCGGATCGGACGGCTGATGCGCGCGGCCAGGAAAATCAGCGTGGCCAGTGCGGCAAGCCACAGCGCGGCGGCGACCACCAGCAGAGTGCTGGAAAAACCGCGGCGAAGATCGCGCGCGGCGGAGCGCTCAAAGGTATCGCGCGCGCCGGCGTACTCGGTAGCGAGGGCGTCCATGGCGATGCCCATGGGGCGCGAATAAACCAGTACTTCCTTGTCGCGGCGAACGTAGTAATCGATGCGGTCGCCCTGATTGCCGGCGAGTTCGAACCACTCGGTCTTGCCGCTGTCCCAGAAGTCTTGCGCCTCGGCGGGCGTCAGGTGGCGAGGCTCGACCTTGCCTTCGGCGGCGTCGCGCTTGAGCAGCTCTTCTGAGTTCTTGTACAGCTCGCGGCCGGTTTTCTGGAGCGATTGCGAGACGTGATCAAGCTCGGCCAGCGGCGCAAGCCTGAGGCTGCGCTCCAGCAGGGCGAGCGACGTCCAGATCGTCAGGCCGAGGGGCAGAGTGGTGGCGAGGACGAAGACCAGGATTAAACGCGTGCGAAGGCGGTTCATGACGCGCGCCCCATGTTAGCTGCCGCGGCGGCTCCCACGCTTGATTTCATCGAGGGTGATGGGACCGGCTTCGGTGGTCCAGTGAAATTGCGTAGCGGGAGGCCGGCTGAACAGTTCAATCAGGCCGTTCAAATTGATGCCGGATTCACTGATGCTGTCGCGTCCGAACGGCAGCGCGCTATGGCCGTCGGGGGGAGGAACCCGCACTTCGACGCGCGCCCACAGTCTCTCCTTATCGGAGACCCCGCCGGGATCGAGCGTCATCTGCTTCAGGCACCACGCTTCGGCGTCAGCAATGTCCAGATGGTCCACGATTCTTGTGGGCGGCTGCGTCTTAATCACCCGGAACTGCTCCTCCCAAACACTGTAGCTAATCAGAAAACGTTCTGCGGCCTGACAGCAGAGATGGTCTTTCGTGCCGGAGAAGAGGGAGATCTTGAAGTCGAACGGGACTTGCGCGCCGTTGTGCAGGCGTTCGAGCGGCTTGCCGGTGAGGAAGTGCAGATGCGGAGCGGAAAACTCCAGAAGATTGTTATGCCAGCGCAGGGCGAGGTCCTCCGCGAGCATCGACAGCGCGAAGCCGGAGACGAACGCCGCGATTAACCACCACGTCTTGATGGCCCGCACGAGCATCCTTTAGAAGTTCAGACCTGCATAAAAAATCGGCTCCACATGCCCGGAACGGATGGGAAATGCAATGGCCACCTGAAAACCCTCCGCCTTGAATCCGGTGCCGATGGATTGTTTCTGTTCACGCTCCTGGGGCGAATCCCAGATAGCGCCCGTATCGTAGAAAACCTGCAGCCAGTGAAATGCGTAATCCACCGAGCCGTGCACGATGTGCGAACCGCCCAGCGGATCCAGATCGAATTTATTCCAGCCGCGCAGTGTCGTCGCGTTGCCCATAACGAATTTTTCAAATAAGGGCGCATCGCCGCGGACCGACCCGGCCAGAAATCCGGCTTCAATCGTCTGATGATCGCGGCGGAAGCGATAATGCGCCTCCGTAAATTGACGCGTGAAGTCCGCATCGGTACCGAACTCGCGTAAACCAGCCCGCAGGGAGTAGTTCGCATTAAGCTCGCGCTCCTGGACGTCGTGCTTCGAACCCCAACGCCGGTGGTAGCGCAGAGTGGTTACCACGGCGTTGGAGGATTCGATTTTCGCGCCAGGCTGCTCCGGCCGGTAGCGCGAAAAGCTGGTGCCGAAGTCGAGTTCCAAAGGCTCGGCAATGACGAGCGTCATTTCGGGGGCGAACGTCTGCTCCGAACGATAGAGACCGGCATTATTCGAAGCAACGATCGTCGCGCCGTTCCACGTGTCGTGATAGCTGTCGAATTCGAAGCGCAGGCGCAGGCGGTCCGTGCCGAGACGCTGGCGCACATACTTGGCTTTTATGCCAGCAAAACGCTCGATTCTTTCGCTGGCGTCGCTGATCATGCCGAAGGCAAACGTGTTGCCAGCAATGGCGGCGGAGCCGGCGCCTTCGCCGCTCCAGCCGAGCTTCGAATCATAGAGAAACTTGGCGACGTTCAGATCGATGGGCCGGGGGCGCTGCTGCGGCACTTCGAAATCGACCACGACCTGCCCAGGCACAGCGCCTTTGCCTACATTGACCGCGACGTTGGGTACGTGCAGTTCGCTCTTGACGCGCTCGGCAAGGCGTTCCAGGGCGGCATAGTCGAGCTTGGAGCCGACCAATTTATCGAACTCGGATCGCAATGAGGCACTGAGGCTTGTACTCTTCTCACTGGAGATTCGGACGCTTTCGACGGTGTAGTGCGCGTTGACGTTGAGGTCCTGAAGGGCTTCCCCGGCCAGGGCCTTCTCATCGCCCGTGTCGCAGCCGGCCAGAGGTACTGCGGACAAAATAGCGGCAAGCAACAGCCTGTTCATACGTCTTTAGTAAGACGCACGCTGGATACCAGAAGGTTTCACTATTATTTACAATGATTTGACGCTGTCTGATGTGTGCGCACAGGTCACAGGTGGGCATCTCACAGGGGCGTTCGCAGGGCTCGGGCGGCGGAAGTGGCGCGGTCGAATTCGCGCTCCATTTGGGGACTGCGGAGTTCGGCGCGCAGAGCCTCCAGGCGGGCGATGAACGCGGCCAGCGCCGCGTCGATGTTGGCGGCATTGGTCGAGAAGATGTCGCGCCAGATGTCGTAGGGGCTCAAGGCGAGGCGCGTCATATCGAGCGAGGCGGGTCCGGCGACGCGAACGGCCCCGGGTTCGGCGGCGATGCAGGACGCGAGCGCGGTGGAGATCAACTGGGGGAGATGCGAGGTCAACGCGACGAGAACGTCATGCTCATCGGCAGAAAGGTGGACGAGACGCGCGCCGAGGGCTTCGACGATTTGCTCCAGTTCAGGGCAGGAAGAGGTGAGAATGTAAGGCCGGCCTTGAAAAAGCGTCACTTCGGCCTCGGCCGCTCCGCGAGCTTCTTTTCCCGCCATGGGATGGCCGCCGACGAATCGCCCGCGGCGGATCTTCTCCGCCGCGCGGGCGCAGATAGCGGCCTTCGTGCTGCCGGCGTCCGTGACGAGCGCGCCGGGCTGGAGATAGGCGTCAAGTTCGTCGAGCGTCGAAAGAATGCCTTCGATGGGACGAGCGAGGTAGACGAAATCGGCCTGCGCCGCGGCGTCGGCCAGAGGCAGCGCTTCGTCGATGATGTTTCGTTCAAGGGCCTCGCGAACCGCCCCAGGCGAACTGACGCCGGCGATGCGACCTTTAAAACCGGAGGCACGGAGCGCGAGGGCGAAAGAGCCCCCGATCAGCCCGACGCCCACAATGGCGACGTTTTTCACCGCGGCCTTCACGCGAAACGGCCGACCGCCGCGGCGATGGCTTTGACCTGCGTCATCATGTCGGCGAATTGGCCGGGTGTCAGCGTCTGCGCGCCGTCGCTTGCCGCTTTGTCGGGATCGGGATGCACTTCGACGATGAGGCCATCGGCGCCCGCGGCCACGGCGGCGCGAGCCATGGGGATCACCATATCGCGGCGGCCGGTGCCATGAGACGGATCGCCCACGATGGGCAAGTGCGACAGCTTTTTCACCACCGGAATCGCGGAAACATCCATGGTGTTGCGCGTGTAGGTTTCAAACGTGCGGATGCCGCGCTCGCACAGGATCACGTCGTAATTGCCCCCGCTCATGATGTATTCGGCCGCCAGCAGGAGTTCCTCGATAGTTGCGGCGATGCCCCGCTTCAGCAGGACCGGTTTGCGCGTTTTGCCGACCTCGCGCAGCAGGTTGAAGTTCTGCATGTTGCGCGCGCCGATCTGCAGAATATCGGAATATTGCGTCAGCAGGCCGATCTGGGTCTGGTCCATCACTTCGCTGACGACGAGGAGGCCGCGGCGGTCGGCGGCGGTGCGCATCAGCTTCAGGCCCTCTTCGCCCAGGCCTTGAAAACTGTACGGAGACGAGCGCGGCTTGAATGCGCCTCCCCGCATCACTTGGGCTCCGGCGTTGGCGACGATGTCGGCCACGGTCTCGATTTGCTCCCGGCTTTCGACGCTGCACGGCCCGGCCATCACGACGACGCGCTTGCCGCCGATTTCGACATTGCCGATTTTGATGACCGTCCCCTGGGGCTTGAAATTCTTGCTGGCAAGTTTGTACGGCGAAACGATGCGATGGCATTCCTTCACGCCGTCCATCGCCTCGAAGTCGGCCGGATCGAAATCGTCGGCGGGGCCGACGCCTCCCAGCACCGTATGCGTGACGCCGGTGGACCGGTGGACGGTGAATCCCATGCTCACCAGGCGGTCGATCACGGCCTGAATGGCGAGGTCGGTCGCCCCCTGCTGCATGACTACTAACATTCGTTCTCTCCCTGGTTGTTCTGTTCGCGCCGCATCCGTTGCAGCGTGCGCATTTCATCGATGATGCGTTCGAAAATACTTTTCACCGCATCGGCGGTGAGCGGACCTTCGTTGTGCTCGATCACGTTACGGAAGACGTCGTCTTCTCGCTTGGGCTCGTAGATCGGCATGGCCAGCGATTCCTTGATGTGGCCGATCTGTTCCACCACGCGCGTGCGGCGGTTGAGGAGTTCCAGCAACTGCACGTCGAGTTCGTCGATGCGTTTCCTCGATTCCGCGAGTGAGCGCAGGGCTTCCTCTCGATTCATTGATCCATCCCCTGGCGCAGCGACCGGGCATACTGCTCGAGTCCCTGCTCGCCGGCATTCTTCTCGATCAGGCGAACGATGGCGCTGCCGACGATCACGCCGTCAGCGAGCTTCGCCACCGCGGCGGCTTGATCCGGCGTGTTGATTCCGAAGCCGACCGCGAGAGGCAAGGAACTGACGGCTCGCGTGGCATGGATAAGAGGCTGAAGCGATTCGGATAATTCCGCGCGCTCGCCGGTGACGCCGGTGCGCGAAACGAGGTAAATGAATCCGCTTGAATACTTAGCGACGAGCCTAAGGCGTTCCGGCGTGGACGTGGGTGCGGCGAGAAAAACGGTGTCGAGGCCCGCGGCGCGCATGGCGTTAACGTACACTTCGGCTTCTTCGACGCTGACGTCGGTGAGCAGGCAGCCGTCGATGCCCGCGGCCTTGGCGTCCCGGGCGAGGTTCGCGAGTCCATAGCGCATCACGGGGTTCAGATAGGTGAACAGCAGCAGCGGAATGTCCGACGTCTCCCGGATCTTCCTGGCGATACCGAGAACCTTCGCCACCGTGGTGCCGGCTCTCAATGCTCGATCGGCGCCGCGCTGGATTACGGGGCCGTCGGCGATCGGATCGGAGAATGGAACGCCCAGTTCGATCAAATCCGCGCCGCCCCGTTCGAGGGCTGCAACGAGGCCGGGAGTGGCTTCAGGCACGGGATCGCCGGCGGTGAGGTAAGCGACGAGGACTGCCTTTTTCTCGGCCTTACGGCGCTCAAAGACTTGTTGAATCCGGGTCATTTGTTTACGAACCTGCCGCCGGTGAACACGGATGAACGCAGATAAAATGCCTTTCGAATCGGCGTTTATCTGCGTCCATCGGCGGCTGAAAATTATTTTTCACCGTCGAGCTCCGGGAGATTCTCTCTGTAAATATCCGTGTCCTTGTCGCCGCGGCCGGAGAGGTTAATGATGAACAATTTCCCCGGCTCCTTCGGCGCGCGCTCGATGGCCTCCGCTACGGCATGCGCGGATTCGAGGGCGGGAATGATTCCTTCCGTCCGCGCGAGGCGCTGCGCCGCGGCGAGCGCTTTCTTGTCGCCGCAGGCCACGTATTCGGCGCGATGCTGATCGTGCAGCCATGCATGTTCCGGGCCCACCAGGGCGTAGTCGAGACCAGCCGAAATCGAATGCGTTAGCGACACTTGGCCGTCTTCGTCCTGCAAAAGATAGCTGTAGGCGCCTTGCAGGGCGCCGGGCGCTCCGCCGGAAAATCGCGCGGCATGTTCGCCGAGCTTCTCGCCGCGGCCTCCGGCCTCCACACCGATGAGCTTCACGTTTTCGTCGCCGATGAAGGCGTGAAACATGCCGATGGCGTTCGAGCCTCCGCCGACGCAGGCGAAAAGCGAATCGGGCAGGCGGCCTTCGCGCTTCAAAATTTCCGCTCGGGTTTCCTCGCCGATCACGCGATGAAAATCGCGCACCATCACCGGGTACGGATGCGGCCCCAGCGCGGAGCCGAGCAGATAATACGTCGAATGCACGTTCGTCACCCAATCGCGCAGAGCCTCGCTGACGGCGTCCTTTAGCGTTCTGCTGCCGTTGGTGACCGCGACGACCTTCGCGCCGAGCAATCGCATGCGAAAGACATTGAGGCGCTGGCGGCGCATGTCTTCCTCGCCCATGTAGACGATGCATTCCAGTCCGAACAGCGCGCAAACGGTAGCGCTGGCGACACCGTGCTGGCCCGCGCCGGTTTCCGCGATGATCCGCTTCTTGCCCATCCTCTGCGCGAGCAACGCCTGGCCCAGGCAGTTGTTGATCTTGTGCGCGCCGGTGTGCAGCAAGTCCTCGCGCTTGATGTAGATCCTCGCGCCGCCGAGCTGCTCCGTCAGCCGCTTGGCGTAATAGAGCGGCGTCGGCCGGCCGGCAAAATTCTTGAGCAGATCGTCTAGTTCGGCCTGGAACGCCGGATCGTTGCGCGCTTCGAGATAGGCTTTCTCCAGCTCCTCGAGAGGCGTCATGAGGACCTCGGGGACGAAGCGCCCGCCGTAGGGTCCGAAGTGTCCGGTGGAATCGGGTTGCGAAGATATCATTTTGCTTCTCTCGCGGCTTTGATGAAGGCGCGCACCTTTTCGTGATCTTTGATGCCGGGCGACGTTTCGAGCTTCGAACTCGCGTCGACGCCCCAGGGACGGGCGATGCGAATCGCCTCGGCGACGTTCGATGCGTCGAGCCCTCCTGCGACGATAACTCTTGGGCCGGCAGCGCGCGCCGTGGTCCAGTCGAACGAAATTCCGTTGGCGGGACCATCGAGCAAAATCGCCTCGGCCCGCCCCGCTGCGATTCCGTCGCCGGGACGGAACGCTCTCCAGACGCGCACGTTTTCGGGCCAATCACCGCCGTAAATCTGCGCGACGTCGAGTTGCGCCTCGCACATCGCAGCTTCCATTGCGGCGGGCGATTCGCCGACGAACACGCCGACTTTCAGAATCTCCAGACCTTCGCCCAGTTTCGCGGCTGCTGGGGGCGTCACATAGCGCGGACTCTTTTCATAAAAAATAAAACCCAATGCGGAGGCGCCGGCCTCCGCCGCCGCCAGTGCGTCTTTCCTTCTGGTGATGCCGCAGATTTTTACCATCATGACCGCAGCTCGCGCAGCGCTTGCGCCGGATCGGGCGATTTCATGAGCCGTTCGCCAACTAAAAACGCATCGAACCCTGCAGCGCGCAGCGTCCTTACGTCCGCGGAAGAGTGAATGCCGCTTTCGGCGACCTTCACAACGCTGGAGGGGATCTTCTCGGCCAACCGCAGCGAGATTTCGATCTTCACTTCAAACGTGCGCAGATCGCGGTTGTTCACGCCCACGATCTTCGCGCCGGAGGCCAGCGCTGCATCCAGTTCCGCTGCATCGTGTACCTCTACCAGCGCGGCCATGCCCAGGCTCTCGGCAAGTTCGCGGAAACGGCGCATCTCGCCCTCGTCGAGCAGCGCGGCAATCAGCAGGATGGCATCGGCTCCATTCGCGGCAGCTTCGATCATCTGAACCGCATCGATGGTGAAATCTTTTCGCAGGACCGGCAACTCTACGGCGGCGCGCGCGGCGATCAGATCGTCCAGGGAGCCCTGAAAGAAGTCGCGATCGGTGAGCACGCTGAGCGCGGCTGCTCCCCCCTCCTCATAAATCCGCGCGATAGAGGCCGGGTCGAAATCCGGGGCCAAAACGCCTTTGCTCGGAGAGGCTTTCTTAATCTCGGAAATGATGGCTGGAGGCTCGGCGATCAGGGCGCGCTGAAAATCGCGAAAATCGGAGCGAGCGGAGGCGCGTTTCTCCCAATCCACGCGTTGAGAAGCGGTTAGATTCCGCAGTTCAATGCGTTTTCGATCGACAATGCGAGCAAGAATATCGGGAACAGCAACGGCCATGTCGGGGAAATTTCATGGTAGCATCACCCGCACCCGAATCCCACTCAACGGGTCGACCGAGTAGTCGACCGAGCCGCCGTGCATCGCCGCGATGCGGCCCGCGCAGTCCAGGCTCAGGCCGGACCCGGGAGGCAGCGCGCCGGTGGACCTGTACCCGGGTGCCGCGGTGGAGAGTTCCAGTTCGACGCCGCCGGCGGTCGCGGCGGCGCGCAGCGTTGCGGGATGCGCCGGGGTCGCCAGTTGGCGAAACAAACCGAGGAGGGTCTCGATGAGAACGCGTCCGAAGGCGGGGTCGAGGCGCACCAGCGGCAGATCGGGCGCTAAAACAAGATTCAGAGGCGGATCCGTAGGCACGGAGCGCACAGACATGACATGGAGAATCAACTCCTCCAGATCGGCGGCGATGGGAGCCACAGGTCGCGGATCGGCCAACGCGAGGCTGCTCGAAAGAATCCAGTTGGAGTACTCCACAAGACGCTGAATGCGGGTGAGTTGTTCGCGCTGCTTCGCGTCCTTGCCGTGCAACAGCGCCATGTAATAGGCGAGGGCTTCGATCGCACCCAGCGGCTGCCGGATCTCGTGCGCCAGCATGGGCAGCACGTTTTCACTCGGGGCAGCGGACGCGCGATCGGAGGTGAGTGCAGGAGTCATGAGAAATAAACCAAATTGAAAGGAGCGGCTCTGTTATATCTCTTGCGGACGGCGGCGTCAAGGCCGCCTGTCCGGATCGCTTTAGGCGAGCTTGGCGCGCACGCGCTCACTCAGCGCCTTGCCATCGATGCGCTTGCCGGCGAGCTTGGCCTGCGCAGCCTTCATCACCACGCCCATCTGCTTGGCCGAGGTGACGCCGGTCTCGGTCAGGGCGGCAGCGATGGCGGCATCGATCTCCTCGGGCGTTGGCGCGGCGGGCATGTAGGATTCGATCAACTTCAACTCGGCGTCTTCCCGGTCGGCCAGTTCCGGCCGGTTGCCCTTGCGAAACATCTCCGAGGCTTCCTTGCGCTGCTTGATGAGGGTGTTGAGGATTTGAAGCTCGGTGTTCTCGTCGAGGGGCTTCATCGTATCCACCTCGTGCTTCTTGAGCGCAGTCTTGATCATGCGAAGCGCGTCAAGGCGAGCTTCCTCCCGTCCCTTCATGGCGGCGACGATGTCTTTTTGGATCTGGTCGAGCAAGGGCATGTTGATTTCTAGTGTACAGTGACCGGTGGCAAGTGGCCAGAAACGAGGCTCGCCACAGGCCACTGGGCACGGACCCCTGCTATTCTGAAGTTTTCCATGAACCTGAAGAAAACGCGTCTCCTGACTCCCGGGCCGACGCCGATTTATCCGAAAGCTCTGCAGGCTATGCTGGGCGCGGACGTGCACCATCGCACGCAGGATTTCAAGAATGTTTTCCTGGCCGTGCTGGCGGATCTGAAGCTCGTCATGGGCACCTCGAATGACGTTCTGGTGCTTGTGGCGTCAGGCACCGGCGCGATGGAAGCGTCGGTGACAAATTGTTTCTCTCCTGGCGATCGCGTGATCGTCTGCTCGGCCGGAAAATTCGGCGAGCGATGGGTCGAAATGACGCGCGCCTACGGGCTGGACGTAGTCGTCCTCGATGCGCCCTATGGCAGTGCGGTTTCGCCGGAGGCTTTGGAACGGGCGCTGGCGGAGAATCCGAACACGAAGGGCGTGTTTGTTCAGGCGTCGGAGACATCTACCGGCGCGGCGCACGACGTTCGCGCGATGGGTGAGGCGGTGAAGAAAACGCCGGCGACTTTTGTGGTTGACGCGATCACCGGACTAGGCACGATGCCGCTTGATATCGACGCGTGGGGGTTGGACATCGTCATCGGTGGATCGCAAAAGGCGTTCATGGTTCCGCCGGGACTGGCGTTCTTGTCGATCAGCCCGAAGGCCTGGGCTCAAATGGAAACGGCAAAACTGCCCAAGTATTACTTCAATCTGAAGCGCGAGAAAAAGTACGCGGCTAATGGCGAATCTGCGTGGACCGCGTCGACGGCGCTCATGCTGGCGCTGAACGAGGCGCTGCAATACATCAAGAGCATCGGCATGGCGAAGCTGGTGGACAATGCGCAGCAGCTGGCGCGGGCCACTCGCGAGGCCTGTCAAGCTCTCGGCCTGGAACTGTTCGCTCCGGCGAATCCTAGCGCGTCGGTGACGGCGGTGATGGCTCCCCACGGCCTCGATTCGGGCGTCATCGTGAAGGAATTCCGGGAGCGGTTCGGCTCGATCATCGCCAACGGGCAAGGGGAGATGAAAGGCAAGATCTTCCGGATCGCGCATCTGGGTTATTTCGACGCGGCCGATCTCTTCGCGGTGATCGCGGAGCTGGAGCTGATTTTGGTGGCCAACGGCATCGCGGTGACGCTGGGCTCCGGGGTGGCGGCGGTGCAGAAGGTGTATGCGGGAATTGCCATAACCAAGAAGGATCTGGTCAACGTCTAAGAGTCACATGAACATTCTGATTGCCGAATCGATGCCCGCGGCCGGTCTGGAATTGCTCACGCCCCAGCCCGGCTGGAACGTGATCGTCTCCAATCCGGAGGATTACCGCCATCATCTGGCGGAGGCGGACGCGCTCCTGGTTCGCAATATCGTGGTGGACAAGGCTCTGCTGGCCGCTGCGCCGCGGCTGAAGGTCATCGGCAAGGCGGGCGCGGGTGCGGAGAATATCGACGTGGAGGCGGCCACCGCGGCCGGCGTCCTTGTAATGAATACGCCGGGCGGTAACGCCGTTTCGGTAGCCGAACACACGCTGGGCCTGATGCTGGCGATGGCTCGCTCCATTCCGCAGGCAGCGATGTCCACCAAGAGCGGCCATTGGGGTCGCGTGCATTTCGTCGGCACGGAGCTGCGCGGCAAGACGCTGGGCATCGTCGGCCTGGGCAGCATCGGGCAGGAAGTCGTACGGCGCGCTCGGGCGTTCGAAATGAAAATTATCGCCAACGATCCCTACGTAAGCTCGCAGACGGCAGCCGACTTGGGCGTCTCCTTGAGGCCTTTGACAGAGTTGTTCGCGCACAGCGATTACATTACACTGCACGTGGCGCTGACGCTGGAAACGTTCGCGCTGCTGAACGCCGCGGCATTCGAAAAAATGAAGAAAGGCGTGCGGATCGTCAACTGCGCGCGCGGCGAACTGATCGACGGGCAGGCGCTTCGGGCAGCGATCGAATCGGGCAAGGTCGCCGGAGCCGCACTGGACGTCTTTCAGACCGAGCCGCCCGATTCGAGCGAGCCGTTGCTGAAGCTGGAACAGGTGATCGCCACTCCGCACATCGGCGGCGCCACCGAAGAAGCCCAGGAAACCGTAGGCGTCCGCATCGCCGAGCAGATGGTGCAGTATCTGCGTCAGGGCATCGCGCGAAACGCGCTCAACGTGCCGGCAATGACCACAGAACAATACCGGACCGTGGGTCCCTACGCCGCCCTCGCCGAACGGCTGGGCACATTCGCCGCATACGTGGCCTCGGGAAATCCCCGCATGGTACGGCTGATTTATCACGGCAACATCGCCGGGGATCATACCCATCTGATTCGCAACGCCGGCCTCGCGGGCGTGCTCAGCCGTTCGCTCCACCGCAAGGCAAACGTTGTCAATGCGCTGCAAATCGCGAGCGAGCGGGGGCTGGGCTATGCCGAACGACATGACAAACGTACCGGCCATGGCGATTCGGTCAAGCTGGAACTGGAGACCGACGCCGGCATCACCCAAGTGGAAGGTGCGCTGGTGCTGGATCGTCCGCACCTGCTTTCGGTGGACGGGATTCGCTGCGAAGCCCCACTGGATGGCTATCTCATCTATCTGCGCAATGCCGATGTTCCTGGCGTGATCGGCTATGTTGGTTCAGTGACAGGCCGGAACAATATCAACATCGCTAATTTTTCGCTTGGCCGTCAGCATACCCCCACAGCGGGCGGAGAAACGCTGGAGGCGATCGCCGTCGTGAAGACCGATGAGCCGGTGAGCGAGGCGATCCTTCAGCAACTTCTCGAAAACAAAGCCATCTCCGTGGCGCGCGCGGTAGAGTTTCGCGACTGATCACGCCGGGCTCAAATGTCCGGATTGACCGATTCCGGGATTCGCTGTACACTCTAGAGAACGAAAGCGGGCCTCCGTGCGGCGGTTGTTGTTGGGGAAAGGATCCGCGCGGAGGCCTCACTCGCTTTGGTTATTAGGACGGACGTAGCGCGGTTTGGTTTTGTTCCTTGAGATTTATTTCAGCCCTGCCTGGGTCAGAAATTCCGCTGCTACGTCCGCCGGTTTCCTGTGATCGATATCCACCTGCACCGCCAGTGCGCTCAGCGATTCATTGGTGAATTTTGCGGACAGTTCCGCCAGCGCGGGCCGGATTCTTGCGTCGCCCAGGATCAGGTCTGTGCGCACCATCAAACAGGTTTGATACGAAGCAAAAACCTTCTTGTCATCGCGAAGGACCTTCCAATCGCTATGCCGTGAGGGGGGGCCGTCGGTAGCGCTTCCGGCCACCATCGTTAATTCGCCCGATTCCAGCGCGGCGTACAGAGTCGCCGCGTCGGACACTCGCTGGACGGCGCCCATCGGCAGGCGATACTGGTTCAGTGCTGCCAGGCCGTCGAGGCGTTCATTAAAATCACGAGTCACGCCAAGCTTCCAACCAGGCTTGGCGTCCTGCGCCTCGCTCAGCGTCTCGAAGGTTTGGTCCTTTTTCACGATGATCCGCCACACGTCGTCGACGCCGAGAGGATCCAGCACTTCGATCTGCGCGACGCGGCGCATCTCGTTGCGCCCCCTTTCGAGCGAACTGGCCGGGTCCGGGTTCGGCGGCTCCTTTAAGATGACGGCCTGAATCGTAGCCGTCTCTTCCGGATAGATGCCGACTTCACCATTCGTTAAGGATTGGTACGCCAGCGCCGTTCCGCCAAGGCTCAGGTTCCGGCCAACCTTTCGCCCAAGCCGGTGCTCCAGATGCTGCGCGACGATCTCTCCCAATAAACTTTGTGCCGTGTTCGACTTTGCGCCGACCACCACCGGCTTTTTCGACCCACCGCACCCGGCGAGCAACGCCAGCATTCCGAGAGCGACACTCGGGAAACGCCATCGTAGGGAATACTTCCTCATCTTCACGCGATTTAGCATAGCGCGATCCTTTGCTATGCTGTAGGACTAAGCGTTCGCGATGTCCTTTCAGATTCAACCACTCAAAGAATTCCTCGTCCGCCCCGCCCTTCCGGCTTCCCTGCAGCGCATGCCCGAGCTGGCGTTGAACCTCCATTGGAGTTGGAACCACGCGCTCCGTTCTCTGTTTCGCCGCCTGGATCCTGTTGTCTGGAAAGCATCGAATCATAATCCGATCGTGATGTTGGGCCGAGTGTCCCAGGCGACGCTGGAACGAGCCGCCGCCGATCCGCGCTACCTGGCCCTGTACCGCCGCGCTTGTGAAACGCACGACCTTTATCTTTCCGCCACCTCGACTCGCCCTTCCAACATGATGGTGGCCTATTTTTCCATGGAGTACGGGCTGCTCGACTGCATGCCGATTTATTCGGGCGGTCTGGGAGTCCTCTCGGGGGACCATTTAAAGGCGTCGAGCGACGCCAATCTGCCGCTCACCGGTGTCGGACTTCTCTATCAGAACGGGTATTTCAGCCAATCGATCGGCCCGGACGGTTGGCAGAAGGAGCGCACGCCGGTCAACGACTTTTATTCGCTGCCGGTGACTCCAGTTCAGCGTCCCGACGGCAGCGAAATGCTGGTTTCGGTGATGCTGTCCGGCTCCCAGGTGTTCCTGAAGGTCTGGCGGATCGACGTCGGGCGCGTGAAGCTGTATCTGCTGGACAGCAATATCCCGCAAAATCCCAACCCGGTGCATCGCGTGATCACCGCGCAGCTCTACGGAGGCGATTCCCATAACAGAATGCGCCAGGAGATTGCGCTCGGCATCGGCGGTTTGCGCGCCCTGGAAGAGCTCGGCATTCATCCGACCGTGTACCACATGAACGAAGGCCACTCGACTTTCCTGGCTGTTGAGCGAATCCGCCGCCTGATGGTGGACCAAAAGATGACGTTCGATGAGGCGCTGGATGCATCGCGCACGAACAACGTCTTCACCACGCACACCTCGGTACCCGCCGGAATCGACTTGTTCGACGCCGGCATCATGTACGAATATTTTCAGGAATACTGCCGCGATTCGGGGATCTCCTTCGATCAGCTTCTTTCGCTGGGACGCAGCAACCTGGAGGACGCGCAGGAATCGTTCTCCATGGCGATCGCCGCATTCAAGACCTCGGCCTACCGTAATGCCGTCAGCCGCCTGCACCGCCATGTTTCGCAGGAGATGTGGCAGGGGCTGTGGCCGAAACTTCCGGTGTGGGAGGTTCCGATCACATCCGTCACCAACGGCGTGCATCTGCCGAGCTGGATCAACGGCGACCTGGCGTCCCTTTACGATCAGGCCCTGGAGCCGGACTGGCGTGAGGGTCATACGACGGTATGGGACCAGATCGACGATATTCCTGTCGCCGATCTTTGGGAGGCGCATCGCCGCCGCAAACGCCGCCTGATCTCCTTCGTCCGCGAGCGCGGCGCCGCCACCGCAGCCGAACGTCATGCGCCGGCCCCTGAAATCAAGCATCTGCAGGAAGTTCTGGACCCCGATGCGCTGACCATCGGCTTTGCAAGGCGCTTCGCCACCTATAAGCGCGCCACGCTGCTGTTCCGCGACATGGTTCGCCTGAAGCGGATTCTAACCAACCCGCGCATGCCGGTTCAGATCATCATTGCGGGGAAGGCGCATCCGCTGGACGTTCCAGGCAAGACGTTGATTCGCGAAATTGTGCAATACTCTCGCGATCCTGAGCTATCCAACCACGTGGTGTTCGTCGAAGATTACAGCCTGCAGGTCGCTCGCGAAATGGTTCAGGGCGTCGATATCTGGCTCAACAACCCGCGCCGCGGCGAAGAGGCCTGCGGCACCAGCGGCATGAAGGCCGGCATCAACGGTAATCTCAACCTGAGCATTCTGGACGGCTGGTTCGACGAGGCGGCGGAATCCACGGGGGGCTGGGCCATCGGCGACCGCGATCCGTACTCGGCGGATCGCGACGACGCGCACGCCGCCGCCATTTACTCGGCGCTGGAAAACGAAATCGTGCCCATGTACTATGAGGGCCGGGAGCAGGGCATCCCGATGGAATGGATGCATCGCGTGAAGCAATCCCTGAAGTCGGTCAGCTCGCACTTCAACTGCCAGCGCATGGTGCTGGAATACGCTTCGCAGCTGTACGAGCCCGCGCATCAGGGCTACGAGCGCGTCGCCCGCGCCGGCTTCACGTTTCCGCGCGATCACGTCCGCTGGTATGGTGGAGTTACGGAGCGATGGCCGGCGGTGAAGTTCATCGATCACGGCATCGGCGGTGATGCCGTCTCCGCCGGGTCGAGCGTACCGTTGCGCGCCCGGCTGGATCTGGCCGGATTGACGCCGCAGGACGTCCGCGTGGAAGCGGTGGTTGGCCGCATCGGCCCTCAGGGCGAACTGGAGGACACGCAGGTGCTCACGCTGTCGCCAATGGGGACGCAACAGGAATCGGTGTTTCTTTTTGGGCGCGATTTCGCCCCGTTCACCACTGGCCGGTTGGGCTATGCACTGCGCGTCAGCCCGAACCATTGTGACGATCCGTTGAACCGGCCGTGCAATGCACTGCTCAAATGGGCAGGCGAAAGCTAAAGTTTTGCGCCCAGAACGCCGATTGCACGATTGAAATAAAGATTTTGCTGGATTCTTGGCAAAATCCGTGGTACATAGTGGTTTAGGCATTTGAGCGGGTTCCCGACTACCGCGTTTCCAGCCGGGTGGACCTGGCTGTCTCCCAAACGATTTAGAAATCATCGCGAAACATCTATTTCCAATCTTGTTGTACACCTAACAAAGGAGTGAGCCAACCCACCTTAATTCGTTAAGGGCATAGTACTATATGGAAGGCGAACGTAAGTACCGTCAGAACGGTTACCAGGACTCCGGTAGCCGCGATTCCAGAGAAAGACGCGACGACAAGCCTCGGCCCCAGGGTCCACGCCTACCGCTTGACGTCACCGGTCCGCGCCTGCCTCGGCTGGTGCAGGCCGTCACGGCCGCGCGCTGCTTCAACTGCTCCACCACGCTCCCTCCGGACACCGATTTCAAGGGTACCTGTCCGAAGTGCGGCGCGGCTCTGCACTGCTGCAAGCAGTGCTCGTATTTTGAGCCGTCCACGCGATTCCAATGCCTGAAGCCGATTACGGCAAGGATCGCGATGAAGGATCAGGCCAATGAGTGCGCGCTCTTCAAACCGCGATTCACCGTCGCGCGCGATGCGGCGCATCCTCCGGCCCCAACCGGTTATGGGCAGACGGCCGGCGGCGCTCCTCTGCCGAATATCGCCGCACCGCGCAATCCGAGCGATGCGCGCGCGGCCTTCGACAGCCTGTTTAAGAAGATCGAATAAGCCGCAGGCAGCCGTACAGGACGCTATCGTCGCCGAGTTTCGCAGGAACCACGTCGAGCCGCGCCCGCGACCACGACGTCACTTGCCTTCGCAGTTCCGCGCGCAATGGAACAAACAGCGCGTCCCCGGCTTTGGCAATCCCCCCGCCGATGACAATGCGCGCCGGATTCAGCAGCATCACCGAGGCCTTGATTCCCTGCGCCAGATCCACCACGTAGCGCTCCACAAACGCCGGGTCCTGCATCAATTCCTTCGCCGTTTTGCCGTAATCCCGCTCCAGCCATAATCCGCAGCACATGCGTTCGAAGCATCCGCGCCACCCGCAGAGGCATTCGGGCCCATCCGGCTTCAGCGTGATGTGGCCCAACTCGCCGGCGTAAGAATCCGCACCGCGGTAGACAGTGGAATCCTCGAGCACGATACCGCCCCCGATGCCCGTCGAAAGCGTCATGTAGAACATCGGGCGCGCTTCGCGGCCCGCGCCGTAGATGGCTTCGCCCAGCGCGCCGACGTTGGCGTCATTATCCATGACCGTGGGCACGTTGAACATCTTTTCGATGTGCTCCACCAGTGGGAGATTTCCCCATCCAGCGACGTGGGTCGACAGAGCCACGGTCTGCGCACGGAAGTCGACGGGCCCGCCGAAGCCGATGCCGCAGCGCTCGAATCGCCAGCCACGGGCGATGCTTTCGATCTGGGCGAGCATCCACTCCGGCCCGCCGTCTCGATCAGTCGATCGCGTTTCGCGTTGGACCATCTTCTCGCCTTCAAAGAGGGCAACGGAAAACTTGGTGCCGCCAATGTCGATCGCCAGAGTGTTCATTTGGCCGCCAGCACTTCTTCGGGCGACGCCGTGCCAGTACCTTTCTTCATGATGGTGATGGAGGCCACCAGGTTGCCGAAGCGCGCTGCCTCGAGGCCCGAACCGGTGACCGCCAGCGTCATCGCCGCGCCCGCCGAAAAGCTGTCGCCCGCTCCACAGATGTCGACGGGCTTTTCTATCCTTCGTCCCTCGGCCATGACCTGCCCGTGCTCGTCGATGACCAGCGCGCCGTCGCCGCCCTGCGTGACGATCAGCAGCCTGGCATCCGTGTGCGCGCGGAGAGCGGCAAAATCGACCCCGCCCAAGGCCCTCCTCGACGCCTCCTCCGCCTCTTCGCGATTCGGCTTCAGGATCACGCCGCGGAAATGCTCGGCGCGCACCCGCGAATCCACCCAGACGATCTTGTTCCTCGCGATGGCCGTGAGGGCCTCGCGCATCCTTGCCGTGACGATCCCGCCGGCCTTTGTTTCGGCTTGATCGGAGATGATGATCACGTCGAATTGGCCGGCGGCGTCGTTCAATGCGTCGACCACACACGATTCGAGCGCGGGCGAAATTTCCCGGGTATTCACAAAGTCGACGCGCGGCAGATCCTCTTCGTCGGTAGCGCCGTTGATCAGCTTGGTATAGGTGAACGTCGGCACTTCGGCCGAGCGGATCAGCAAGCTGGCATCGATGCCTCGCGCCAGCAGCGCGCGGTCCAGTTCCCAGCCGAAGCCATCCTCGCCCACCACTCCCAGCACCGCCACGCGGCCCGCGCCCAATGCCGCCAGATTATTCGCGATGGTGCCAGCCGCGCCCGGCGTCGTTTCCGTGGAGATGACCCCCACGCGCGGCAGTCCCGTTTCACGGGACGCCAGAGCCTCACGAGGATCGTAGCGGCACCAGCGGTCCAGGCAAACGTCGCCGGCGACCAACACTCGCAGGCTGCGAAATGCCCGTAAGATCTCCGGCGTGGTCATCCCGGCTCCTGGCAGTGCCGCCACAACGCCGGCACCGTCGCCCGATGCTCGCCTCGGAAGTAGAAACTCTCGCCCCCATCCTTCACCGTTCGAACCAGGATCGTTTTGTGCGGGCGGAAATAGTAGCCGGGATCGGACTTCGGCAGTTCGCTGCGAAAATCACCGTGAATCGGCGCGAGGTCAAAAACCGCCGTGGTGAATTTCGTGATGGCCCGGCCTTCTTGCCGCGCGACGTTGCGCGCCATCGCCAGGGCCTTCAAATAAACCTCCGGCCCCATGATGGCTGAACCGAAGTTCAGCATCACGCCTCCTTCGAGTTTTTCCACTGCGCGGGCGAAAATCAGAAAGTCGCGATAGCTCGCCTCGCCGACCGCTGCGCCGTCGCAATTCGGATGCTCATGCAGAATGTCGTAGCCGATGCCGGCGTGCACGGTGACGGGTACGCCCAACCGGTAGGCGGCCGCGAACACGCTCCATTCGCGATAGGGATAATCGCTCTCCAGAATCCGGCGGCCCACGTTTTCTCCGAAGCCAAAGCCTTCGCGAGCCGCCTCGACGACCCAATCGTTCAACTCACCCGTTTCCTGCCACAATCCGAATTCTCCGGAGCGCACATAGCGGGCGACGCTTTCGGTCGTCGCGCCGATGCGGGCCAGTTCGTAATCGTGAATCGCCGCCGCGCCATTCACTGCGAGATGCGAGAGGTAGCCGCGCTCCATGAGGTCGATGAGGTGACGGTTCACGCCCGCGCGCAGCACATGGGCGCCCATGCAGACGAGGCGAGCCGCTCCGGACTCCTTCGCCCTGCGCAATCGGGAGGCAACTCCCGGCAGATCCGCGTGCTCGAACGGCGGCGTCGCGTCGTCGAGCTTCAGCCAGTGGCCGATTTCCAAATCGTTGACGCGCTCGCCGAGCGGCTTGATTTCCAGCCGGCGGCGATCGAACGTTTCATACTTCGACCGGTTCGGCAAACAGGGCCTCCACCAACTTTTCGTGGCAAAGATAATTGGGCACGATGTAATCCGCCCCGACGCCGATGAGCCGCTGGCGCTTCCATTCGTCCACCAACTGGCATTCCGGCTCGGTCGAGGCCACGCCGACGGCGACGCCGCCCACCAGCTTCACTTCCTCGATCTCGACGTATCCGTCGCCGAAGCCGATGATCTCCTCGCCACGCACATCGGTGCTTGCCAAAATTCTCTGCACCAGGATCTTCTTGGAAAAGCTCTTATAGTCGTCAAGAGCGCCATATACGCCGCCGTCGAAGTACTTTGCCACATCTATGAGCCGCGCTTCTTCCTTCATGTAGATTTCGTCGGTGCCGCTGGCCAGGTACATTTTCAGGCCGCGCTCCTTCAGCCTTTGGAGCAGAGCCCGCGCGCCCGGAACCATGTACTTTTCGGGCGAAGCGTTGCCGCTTTTCAGCTCTTCCACTCTGCCGCGGATGCGCTCCCAAAGCAGGTCGAGATACATCTTCTTGTACTCGAGCGGATCGCGCGGCTGGCCGCCGCGCCTTTCGATGTTTTCGGCCAAAGCGATCATCTGATAGATCGTCTCTTTGCCGGTGAGCCGCCACACGAAATCCTCGACCACGGTCTTCAATTCCGCTTCCGATTCTCCTGTCTTGAGACCGGCCAGAATTTCGACCATCATCGGCACCATTACATCCATCCATCCGGAGCGGATCAAGGACAGAGTGCCATCAAAATCGAAGAGCGCCACCTTGGCGTTGGCCGCCGACGCTCCTTCGCGAATCATTTCCATCTTCATAACCAATATTCCCATTTGCCTGCCGTGATGACATACGCGCTCAGGATAAAATTTGTCACAGCGTGAGCCAGAATCAGGTCGCCCAGGCTCTTGGTGCGGACCATCCACCAGTTGTAGACAATGCCCGCCAAAAGGCCCACGTCCCAATACGGACCATGCTCGGAGGCGAACAGCACCGCTACCAGCCAGAATGCCTGCGGCGCATATTTCCCCAGCGGCACTTTCTCGAAATCGTTGTCGATCAGCCAACGCATCAGCCATGCGCGCCAGAACAATTCCTCGACGATGGGCACGATGACGGTCGCGCGAAAGGTGCGCAACACCAGCACCGGCCAGCTCAATGTCGATTCAGCCGCCAGAGACGTCGCCACTTTCCCGGTCAGCGCGTTCTGAAACAGCCAGAAGTGCCGGTAGCCGTGAATCAGCAGATCCGGAGCGATCCAGATGATAAACACGGCCACGCCGATGGCCACCGTCGCCGCCACATGGCGCACGCGCAGGTCGATCACCGGGCGGGCGACGAACCACAGCACCGCCAGCATCACGCTGACGCGCACGATCTGATCGGCAAGATCCGGCAGCGGAAGAACCGAGTGCAGGGCCAGAAGACCCATGAACACCGCGAACGGCGTTACATATGGAAACCACGCAGCTTTTGTCAGTCGAGTCTCCGATTAGAGCTTCTGCAGCAATTCCCGGACCTTGGCTTCATCGCTCTTCGAAGGTCTTTCCGCCAAAGCCATCTCCAACTCTTTCTTCGCCAAGGGCTTATCGCCCTTTTGCAGCAGAGCCATTCCGTAGTGGTAATGGAAGGTTGGATTCGACGGAACCTGCGCCGTCAGATCCTTGAAGACGCGCACGGCGTCCTCGCTCAGGTTCTTCTTGATGTAGATCCAGCCGAGGGTATCGGAAACCTCCGGGGCGTTGGGCATCTGCTGGCGCGCTCTTTGCGACATCGACAGCGCCTGATCCAGGTCCACGCCTTCTTCCGCCTTGATAAACGCCAGATTATTTAGGGCCACGCCATTGTCCGGCTTGATCTTCAGGATCTGCTCATAGATCGGCTTGGCCTGGTCCCGCTTGCCCGTGGCGTCCAGAATCAACCCCATCTGCGTGAGGCACATTGTGTCCGCCGGAGCCGCCTGGCTGCACCGGCGGAACGTGTCGACGGCAGAATTCAGATCGCCCTTGCGGCGCTGTGCCTCCGCCAGCTGGAACAGAAGATCGGCCGACCGCGGTTCCTGCTGAATCAGGAACTGATAAATGCCGATCGCTTCGTCGTAACGTTGTGAACGCACGTAATACTTCGCCAGCACCAGCTTAAGGTCGCGCCGCTGCGGCTCTTTTTCAACGGCCTTCTGGGTTTCCCTGATGGCGTCCTCCATGCGGCCCTGCGCTGCCATCGTTTCCGTGACGCCTGCCAGCCCACGCCAGTCGTTCGGATTCGACTTATACATCTCGCCGAAAATCTGCCCGGCTTTCTTGTAGTCCTTGTCTTGAAAGGCCAGGAACCCGACTTGATATTTTGCATCGGGATTCTGGGGATACGCCTTGCCAATCAAATCCAGTTCCTGCCGGGCCTTATCCTTGTCGCCGATTCCCAGGAGGGCGTTCGACCTGGTGAGATGCGCCTGCAGATTACTCTTGTCCACCGCAATCGCGCCCTCGGCTTCCTTTAGAGCTCTCGCCGGCTGACCCTCGGCCATGTAGATCTTCGCCAGAAGGATCCGCGCCAGAACGAAATCGCTGCGCAGCTTTATGGCCTCTTCCAGTTGCAGCCGCGCCGGCTCGATTTCGCCCTTGGCCACCATCGCGCGCGCCAGATTGAATCGGTACATGTGATTATCAGGCGACTTGGTCACCAGCGCCTGCAAATCATTGGCTGCGGCGTTAATCTGGTCGCGATTCCCCGTCGCCAACATCAGCGCGGCTCGCATGCCGATCGCTTCGTTGTCCTTTGGATTATCCTGTAGAATCGCAGCCAGCATCTCGTTGGCTTGCGGGCCCCTTCCGGTGGTCGCGTACAACTCCACCAGACGCTTCTGGTAGAGAGCCTTATCTTTCGGAAACGCCTTGATGGCTGCTTCGTATTGCATACGCGCGCTCTCGGGGTCCTTCAGCCGGAACAAGTAAAAATCGCCCGCCGCGAGGCGTCCGTCGGGGATTTTTTTCTCATCGTTCAGCTGCTGCATCACGGCGTCCATCTCCGCTTTCTTACCCGTAAGGAAGTAGTACTGCGCCAGTTGGAGGATGGATCGCGCCTGCGCTGGATTGCTAGCCACTTTCCGTTTCAGCAGTTCCTCAGCCGATGCAAAATCCTTGCGGCGCAGGTACTGCACGTACAGTGAATCATACATCGGGGCGTAGGCCTTCTCACTATCAATCAATGCACGGGCCAGCTTTTCCGCCTCCGGAAACCGGTCGTCCAGAATCAGCGCCTGGAAGTATACCATCACGACGTCCCGTTGGTTCGGTTTGATACGGTTCGCCTTGTCGAACTCCGCAATCGCCCCCTTGGGATCCCTTTCGAACAAAGCCAGTTGCCCCCTTAACCGGTGGCCGTCGAACGAATCCGGGTTCTGCTTCAGCAACTTATCCGAAAGGTCTCTTACCTCGTCCAGATACTGTTTTTGGTGCGTCCCCTCCTGCATAGAGGCGAGCACGCACAGGTCCGCCAGCTTCGCGATGGCGTCGGTATTGGTGGGCTGCAACTCCACGGCGCGCCGCAGCCAGCGCACCGCATCGCCATAGCTTTGGAGCTTCAGCTCGGTAAGGCCCAGCCGGTAATACGCCTCGCCGAAGCGCATATCCTTCTGGAGCGCGCGCTTGTACATGATCGCCGCTTCCTTGTATTTCTGGCGGGAGAAAAACTTGTTGGCCTGCTCCAGTTGCCGCTGCGCCTGCACCTTGGGATCGCGGTTGCAGGAAGCCAACAATAACAGCAATAGAGGCAGAAATTTCAGGAGCTTACAGCGTTGCATCAACTATTACTTCAGCACACTCCCCCGTGGCATGCAATGACGGGAAGCCGGCTATTTCCGGTACAGAATCTCGGCCACGTTGCGCACGTATTGCTCATCGGAGAGTTGTTCAGAAACTTCTAGGGGATAGTCCACCAGTTCTCGAAAATAACCCGCCATATCGCCGAACAGCTTCAAGCGCGCGCGGGGTTCGATCTCGTCGCGCCGCAGCAGCGCCTCCAGTGCGAATGCACCGACTTCTGGCCGGACCCTTTGCCGCAGGCGCGCGGCCAGATGGCGAATCTCCGCCAGCGAGTTGAATTTTCCGCCCAGCAGTTGATCTAGATCGGGACGCACCAGCTTCGGCGCGCGAATCACTACCGTCCCCGCCGCCACATCGCCGAGCCTCTGCCGCTTGCCGCTTGCCAGGCACGAGATCCCGCCGACGAGATAAAACGCCGGCAACGCGTCGATGAACCGCATCAGATTGCGGACGATTACCTGGCTCGGCTCCAGTTTCAGGCCTCCGGCGTCCACCACCCGCAATCGAAGCAGCCTCTTGCCCACCGTCTGCCCTCGCCACAGCCACTCGGCCAAGGCCATGTAGGTCAGCGAGATGACGAAATAGGCCACGATGCGGACGGCGTCCGAAATATCCTTGCCAAGAAATCCCAGTGGTGCCAAGAGCTGCTCGGCGATTTTGGCGATCGCCATCACAACCGCCATGTCGACGATCAGTGCGAGCATCCTGCTCACTGGTCCAGCCAGGGGCAGGCCAAATTCGATACCTTCCGGCGTGCGGATGGCGAGAGTTTGGCCCATCATCCCGTCTTCCTGCCGGCAAACACCAGATACGACGTCAACAGCGCGGCTTCCACCAGCCCGAAAGCGATCTTCGTGCCATAAGAGATCACCGGTTCGTGATACTGCGATAGGAAGGACTCGATCATCCCCGCCCACACCAGCATCAGCGCCGCGCCCGCGGCCATCGTGACCACGTCGCGCGAGACGCGCCGCAGCCGCTCGGCGCGCGACAGACGGCTGCCCCAACCGATCAGCGCGTAGGCGATGACCAGACCGGCCTGCCCACCCACCAGAATCGCTGGAATCTCGATAACGCCGTGCGGCAGCAGCCACCCCATCAGGAACACGCCCTCGCCGCCATGAATGTAATCGAACGCAACCGCACCCAGAATCACGCCGTTGTAGAACAGCAGCACGATCGTACCGAAGCCGAACGTCATGCCCATGGCAAGTGTCGTCAGCGCGACCTGCGTGTTGTGGGTCATTAACTGCGCCGAAAAGCGGCTCTTGACGCCGGCCATGTGCTTGCCCGCGTCGGCGCGTTCCTTCGCCACGCGCTCGGCCGGAGTGGTTTGCAGCCCCTCGAACGGCATGATGACGCTCTTGGCTTCGGGATCGATACGCAGCGCCAGTGCGCCGAACGTTACCCCCACGATGGTCAGCGCCGCAGCCAATTGAAACGCCCGTATATGCTTCCGAAATGTGCGCGGATACTCTTCGGTGACCCATTTCCAGGGCCGGAAACGCTTTCGCTCGCGAGCTTCGTGAATCTCGGCATAGGCTCGGCTCACGAGCCATTCGAGATAGCGCTTGAGTTCGCCCTCGGGAGCGCGCGCCAGGTCGGCCGAAGCGCGTTGATAGAGCACGTGCAGATTCTCGACCTCGGCCAGCGTCAACCGGGCCTGGGGATTTACCTCCAGCCAGGCCAGTGATTTCTCGAGAGCCGTCCAATGCGGCCGCTCGGCGTCGACGAATCGGGACAGATCGAGAATCATAACAGTTGCCTTTGCTTCACGTTGTCGTAAATCCCGATCAGTGCGCTCGAGTAATTCTCGGGGTCGATGACCGATAGCCTTACTCCGCGCCTTGCCAGGGACGCTTCCAGTTCCTTCAGCCGCCTCCACGCGATGTGGCCGGCCAGATCTTTGTAGATGTCCTCGACCGTTTCCACGTCGTTCTCGAACAGCTTTCGCGCCGACGCCGGACGGAGCATTCCGGCGAGCACCAGATGCCTCCGCGCCAATAATTGTGTGGCGCGGGCGAAGTTTTCGGCCAGCACGGGATCGTCGAGCGACGTTAGAAACAGCACCATCGCGCGACGCCGCAGCCGCAGGCGCAGGAACGTGGCGATCTCGTCGAAATCCGGTGATACAGGCTTGGGATGTAGCTGGTAAATCGCGTCGCGGCAGGCGGCGTAATGCGCTTTGCCGTTCCGCGCCCTTACAAACGCGTTCACCTGATCGGAGAACGCAGCCAGCCCGAACAAATCGCCTCGTTTCTCCGCGGCCGAGCCGACAATGAGGCCCGCCGAAATCGCACGTTCCAGCACGGTTTCCTCGCCCACCGGCCTTGCCGACAGGCGCGACGCGTCGATGATTACGTACAGTTCCTGCGTACGCTCGACCTGGAATACCTTCGTGATGGGTTTGCCGTGCCGCGCGGTAGCTCTCCAGTGAATTTCGTCCAGTGCGTCGCCCGGCAGATACTCGCGCAGCTTTTCAAACTCCCGCCCGCGGCCGACCTGCCTCTGCGAATGCGCGCCGCTCACGCCCTGCCGCAGAGCCTTCAAATCGTCCTTGCGGCGCAGATTCGGGTAGGCGCGAATCTCCATCGCGACGGCGTCCTTGCGCCGCGCCCGCCATAGGCCCCAGGGAGATGCGGCTTCCAGATACACCATGTCCACGCGATACAATCCCCTTCGCCGGGCTGTCCATTTCCAAACGAACTCCGAGGCCTTCGTCCGTTCGGGCAGATCGACGTCCTGCTCTTCGAACTCCGCCTCGATCCCGTTTGGAACGGCGATTCCCAAACGAATCCGGCCCGAACGCGCGTGATGAATCCGTACGCGAATTTCGCTCTCGCGATCCCTGAAGAGGCGCACCAGCGCAGGCAGTTCCACGCGAATGCCGTCGAGCGAGCGGGATCTTAGAAATGCGTCCGCGAGCGCCGCGATTGCAAGAGCGAGCAGGCATACTGCGGCTGCGATCCGCGCCGCCGGAGACAAGGCGGCCAACGCCGCCGCCGGAAACCCCGCGATGACGACGAGCCAGATGAGTCTCGACGAAGGAATCATACCTGTCGCGAAGAATGGGGAAGGATTACTCTCTCCCCGCGCTTAGAACCTCTTCCCCGGGTCCGCCCGTGGCCTTGTAGAGAGCGGTCTGTCCCCATTTTTCGCACCACCCTCACAATGGCACCGCCACGCTTTCCAGAATCTTGCCCACCGCCTCGGCCGGCGTCATGCCTTCGATCTCAAATTCGGGCCTCAAAATGAGCCGGTGATCGAGCACCGGGATCGCCATGGCCTTCACATCATCGGGCGTCACGAAATCGCGCCCGGCGATGGCCGCGTGCGCGCGGCTCGCAGCGACCAGTCCTTGCGTCGCACGAGGACCGGCGCCCACCAGAACACTTTCATAGGTGCGCGTTTTTCGCACCAAATCGACGATATAGGCGACCAGTTCGTCTCGCATCGAAACATCCATCAAAGCGTTTCGGGCCGCGTCCAGTTCGCCGGCCTTGAGCACCGCCTGCACATCACCGCGATCCAGGCACGTTTCCGGCGCATCGACGCCGAGCATCCGTTTCGCCAGCTCCATTTCGTCGGCGCGCGCCGGCGCAGCCATCGGCATTTTAAGCAGGAACCGGTCCTTTTGCGCCTCCGGCAGCGGATACGTACCCTCGTATTCGATAGGGTTTTGCGTAGCGAACACGGTGAAGTCGGGCGACAAGTGATGCGTCTCGCGATCGATGGTCACGGCGCGCTCCTGCATCGCCTGCAGCAGCGCGGATTGGGTTTTGGCCGGGGCTCGATTGATCTCGTCGGCCAGCAGAAATGACGTGAACACCGGGCCGCGCACCAGGTGAAATTCGTTACGCTCGAAATGGAAGACGCTGGTGCCGGTGATGTCCGCGGGCATGAGGTCGGGCGTGAACTGAATGCGCTCGAACTCGCATCCCAGCACGTGCGCCAGCGTCCGTGCAAGCAGCGTTTTCGCCACCCCGGGCACTCCCTCGATCAACGCATGCTGGCGGGTCAGGATCACCGTGAGCGCCGCGTCGATGGCGGCATCCTGGCCGAGAATCACCTTGGAGATCTCCGTGCGCGCGCGTTCAAGCGTCCGGTGCAGCAGTTCAAGTCGTTCGGTCATCGTTTCTCCATCAGCGCTTTATACGCCGCCACGGCGGTTTTCTGATTAAATAGGGATTCATCGGGTGGCGCGGCGTGCGGCGACGTTTTGCGCCATTCGTCGTAGCAGACACGCACCAGATCTTTTTCGGCGATGCCGCGCCGCAGCAGCGCCTTCATTCCCTCCAGCGAATCGCGTCCAGCGACGGCTTGGCCCTCGTCCGGCGCGCGCGAGGGAAGCAGACTCGACGCGCTGCGCCACAGGAACAGAATCGCCGCCAGCGCCAGCACACCCACTGCGCCTTCCAGATGGTATTTGCGCAGGAGCCTGGCGATGCTTCCTGTCTCGGCGACGCCGAAATGATTTTCGTCGAAGAGGATCCGGTTGGCGCTGCCGGCGAGCTTGACGATCAGCGCCGGCTCGCGCGCCTCGCGTAGACCTTCATTACTGAGCGGATAGCTATCGGCGATCAGTGCCACCGAGCCAGCGCCCAGAGGCCTTTCGAGCGCGTTGGACGCCGCGTCCAACGTGTTCCATTCCGCGCCGCCCTTCATCCGGAGACCTGTTTCATGAGGAATCTCTCCCACTTCGGCGCGGACTCTGGCGTAGGCGAAGTGGATGTGCCAGCGCCGCTCCACCGGTGTCTCACCCGTGTCGGCCAAACGCCGGTCCGCGGGTAGGAACGCGAAGACCAACCGGGCGCCGTTCCTGGTCAGCTTCTCGTATTCCTCCAGCGTCTTGCTGTCGACGTGCGACCACGCCACCGGATCGACGCCGAGCACGAATATCGTGGTTCCCTTCCCGGGGTCATCTTGCGCACGATTCTTGTATAACCTCTCAACGCTCGTCAGCCGAGCGAGGCTTTCATACAGCGCCATCGCGCCCATGGGGTCCGCGCGCAACGTGGAGTATTCGGGATACACCGCGCCGGTCTCGAGCGGAGAGACCACCACTTGCTCCAATCCCCAGGCCAGCGCGACGAGCAACACGGCTATGGCGAGCTTATTTCGCATGCGCCCTCATTTGATTGAAGCCCGAGGCCAGCGCGTCGGCCATCGCGCGATCCACCGGATGCCGGCCGTACCAGCCTTCCTCGAAGATTGCCACGCCCTGCGAAAAGTCCCGCGGCAAATCGGGCGTCGCGCGGGCGCGGCGAGCCAGTTCGCGGCGATAATCGAGGCCGGTCTTCCAGCGCCGCAGCGAGATCAGATCGCGAGCGCTCAGATAATTCAGTGCAGCCAAATACAGGGCACGAAGAGCCAGCCGAAAATCGCCATTTGCGGTGAACTCGTCGGCCATGGCGAGCCACTCGCTTTCGGGCAGACGATCGGCGGTGAGCGATTCGTCGGCCAGGTTCACGGCTGGCGCGGCAGAGGCCACGGCCCGCGCGCTGACAACAGCTCCCCGTTTGCGCCGCATCAGGAACAGGACGATGCCCGCGACAATCAGCGCGACGATGACGGACATCAACGCCAGCATCGCCTTGCGATTCACCGTGGCGGTTTTGTCCGCTCCGCCTGTGTCCTTTTGCGGTTGGAACCACTCGCGGATTCGGTCCCAGATCCAGTCCCAAGCCTGCTGGATGAAGCGCGCGGCGGCGCGATACCAGCTCACCCACTTGCCCTGCGGCTCGGGTGCCGTGCGGGGCGCGCGCCACGTGAACTCGCGCTGGTGAATCACCTGATCGATGGCTTGGTCGAGTTTCTTTTCATCGATGCTCTGGGCGTGCGCCCCGGTCACCGCGACCACGAGCAGCGCGACCAATGCCGTGGCGCGCTTCAGGGCCGCGCGCAGATCGGCTCCGCTGGCCACCGACTCGCCGTAAAAGCAGCGCAGCACGTAAACGGCATCGAGCAACGGATCCACGGCCAGCCAGGTGATCGCGCCGGCGACGCTCAACGTCGTGAGGTTCAGGATCCCCATGCCGAGACGCACCAGGTCCCCTTCAATTCCGAGCAGGGAACGCCCCAACTGCGGCAGGAAGACAATTACCATCAGAACGTTCAAAAACAGCAGCACTGAGCCAACCAGCACGATGGCGAGCACAGTCCAATTTTGCCCGGTCGCATACATGGACTGGCGGCGGGCGGCGGAGACCGCGTCGTGCCGCCCCAGCGCCTCATACAACGCGACGTTGCGGAAAAAGGCCACCGTCCACGACAACGGGATCGGAAACAGCAGACCTACCGGCTGCAGCGCCGCCTGCATCAGGATGGCCTGCCAGCGGCCGGGCGGGGGCGCCTCCGATGGCGAAACGATGCCGTACAGCTTCGCCATGAACAGCGCTTGCCAGATATTTTTCCAAACATACAGCAACGCGACGGCGAGCGAAGCCCAGGGCAGATGTTCGGACGCGAATGGGCTCCGGTTCATGTCTGCCAGGAAGAACAGAAACGCAAGCAGGAACGGCGCGGCTCCCAAGAGGTACGTCGCCACGGCGCCAGCGGGGGCCGAACGCAGGAGCGAGACGGCTTCCTCCAAGAGATCGATGGCCGCGCGTTCGTGGGAGCGGGTCATAGGCCTTCAGTGTGGAACTCCGAGGGAATACGCGCCAGCATGGATCCCAGATAATAAAACGCTACCCACGCCAGAAGAATTCCCAGGATCGCGCCCATCGTCCAGCGGATCTTCTTCGATCGCTCGGCGCCCGCTTCACTTCGTGCCAGCAGGGCGACGCACGCCACGCACATCATGAGGCCATCGTGCTCGGTCACGCACTCCCGGCAGAAGAAGCGCCTGCACGAAGGGCATTGCACCGCTGCCTCGCGCCCGGCGTGATTCGAACAACGTTGGTCGAGAAGACTTACCGCGGCCATTTGCTCCGCCGCTCATAGAATGCCGCTCCGAGCCCGATCACGCCGGCGATGGCGCGCCAAGCGACCGCGATCGCCTGGGCCCGGTTCGGGTTCGTAAAAATAGTGACGGGCGTAATCGAGTGATCGTTATTTCGCGCCTTTTCGAGCACCGTCATGTACCAGCCAACCAATTCCCGCGCCACCTCGTAGAACCCGTAGGCAATTCCCAGGATACCCAGCGCCATCACGGCGTAGACAATCACCCGCCCGTCGCGGCCCTTCCGTCGCAGGAAGGCCGTCGCGATCAACAGCAGTTCAGCGAACATCGTCGTCAGAAGGACTCCTGAGAGATCGGCCGCCTGCGGAAATCGCATGAGGGCCCAAATCATCAGGGCGTTGGCCAGAAAGAGTCCGAAGACGATCTCCGGCAGGTAGCCGGGCGAGGAAGGAGTCTCCGGCGGAGGCGCTTCCGGCGCGAAAGGCTCCAGAGGGAACGGTTCGAGAGTGGGCGGCAGGACTCCCTGCAACGCTTCAATTCTGGGGCGAATCTCGGCCAGGAACCTGCGCGCGATGCGCATGCGTGACACGGGCTCCAGCGGTTCCCGGCTGACGCGCGTATGCAGCACACAGCGGCAGCGCTGGCCTCTCGCGATATCGACGATCGCGATGAGCAGTGCCAAGGTCCCGCTGATCTCAATCACCCATTTTGCGAACCGGGAATCCACCGTAAACCAGAGCCCCATCCAGGCCAGAGCGGCCAGGATGATCACCGCTTGAGCGACCGCGCGGGGCGGCAGTTCCGTCACGACGATGGACTGGATATCGGAAAGCGCAAAGCGCTTGTACTGCTCGGTGAAGCGCGAGGACTGGAGCAGCATTACGTGATCCGGCGCAAGCCAGAGCTGCGAGAAGCCGAAGAGGCTCCGGTGGCGGCCGGTGAGTTTCGTGTAGATGGAGCGAGCCATGGTTCAGCGGCCGGCGCGGAGGCCGGTCATCGCCGCGGTCCCTTCAGGCTCACTTGCGTAATCATGTAGATGATGAAAATCCCAAAGCCGATTTCGGCGAGCGCAAACAGGGCCGCTAAAATGAAGCGGAATTTCGTGCGCGGCACCAGACTCAGCGGCGTGTTCCAGCGGCGGATCACCATCGTCAGGGCCCAGGGCGCGGCGACAAACGCGGGCCAGAACAACAGCACGGGAAGCGTCGCGAGCGCCAGGGCCATGGTGTCGTACATCGGCCGGCTCGTCTCCAGATCATCCGTCTTGTCGAAACAACGCGGGCAGATGTGGCGGCCGCCAACCTCGAGGTCGCAGAGGTTGCACAGGAACCGTCCGCAATCCTGGCAGATCTGCGCGGCGCGGCTCTGCGGATGATAGAAGCAACTGGCTTCGGATTCACCCTGCAGCGCCGCCGCGGATTCGCCGGATCGGTTGTGCAGGATGGCGGGAAACACCAGCGCGCGAATTTCAAGCCCGCAGCCAGGACAGCGCGAAGATTCCTCCCGGTTCCAGTTCTCGGCCGGAACCGGAATGGAGCAGACGGCGCAGGCGATGGCGTTCGCCGGCATTACTTCGAATAGATCACGCGCGTATCGCAGATGCGATCGTGAAGCGAGCGCTTTTCCTCGTCGAAGCCTGCCATGATGAATCCGATGTAGAAAATCATCGCGCTCAGGAACTTGGCGAAATAGCGTCCCAGGGCCTGGCCCACCGACAGGCGAGATCCGTCCACCCGGATGATTTGCAGGCCCAGAGCCAGTTTCCCGATGGTGCCTCCCTTCTGGGTGACAAAGTACACGTCGTAGGCAATTCCGATCACCAGATTGATGAACAGGCTGACGCCGACCATGCCCATCAGGGCCGGCAGCATCGCCAGGGCCGTGGACGGATCGCGGTTCTGGGCAATGGAAATCGCGGAAACGCCCATCAACATGCGGATCGGGAGGCCGATCAGGAATCCAACCACGCCGAGGATGATGGCATCGATGATGATGGCCACGAAACGGATCCAGAAGCCGGCGTAACGCCGCGCGCCGATCGCCTGGCCGCCCTCCCTCATGCGCTGCATGAAGAGCGGCTTGCACTGGGCGCAGACAGTGGCCGTGCCGATTGTGACCAACTCGCTGGCCGGAAATGGCCGCCCGCATTCCGAGCAGAAACGCGTTTCCCCCGCGATGGGAACGGCGGCAGGAATCGGTTGAGGCTTGGCGGGTCCGCGAGCCGCGGAGTGAGGCTGCCAGTTGGCCATGCCCTCGCGCCAAACCAGAGTGTCGTCTCGAATGGCTCCGGAGCGGAGCAATTCATCGAGCTGCGCATCCTCCACCGGCCCAACCTGCCGTCCGGCATCGGCGTAATACCATTTCATAGTTTTCGCTTCCTCCGCCGTTGCGTTCACCGACCGCGCGCGGCATGTGGATCAGTGTATCAATTGGGCCAACAGGTTGGAACGAGGTCGCGGCACAAAAAAAGAAGCTCCCGCATCTCGCAGCGCGGAGGATAGCTGCGATTGCGGGAGCGCTTACCCAAAAAGGAGACTTAAAGGAAAATTACGGCGCGGCCGTGACGTGAACGCGGCGGTTGCGCTGCCAGCAGTCCTCGGTCTTATCCGTACAGATCGGACGCTCCTTGCCGTAGCTGACCAGGCTCAACTGCGCGGCCGGAATGCCCATCTGAACCAGGAATTCCTGCGCGGCGCGAGCTCGACGATCGCCCAGCGCGAGGTTGTATTCTTCCGAGCCGCGCTCGTCGGCATTGCCTTCGATCAGCAGCTTCTGATTCGGATAGTTGGCCAGAATGTCGCGGATGACGCCGACGTCGGCTTTCAGAACCGTCGAGGCATCCTCACGGATGGTAGCTTTGTCGTAATCGAACAGGGCGTCGTTCAAGCGAGCCAGAATCTCATTCAAGCGCGCGCGTTCCTGCGGGGTCATCGTTGCGCCGGGAGTCGGGGCCGGAGCCTGACGGGCGGGAGGGGTAGACGCCACGGGCCGAGACGCAGGCTGCGCGGCCGGAGCCGGGGCCGGGGCCACCGGCGTGGTATCGGCAGGCTTCGCTGCGGCCACCTTTTTCTTTTCGCATGCCGCCGTCGACAACAGAACTGCCAGGCCCATCAGGGCTAAGGTTGCGTGTTTCATAAATCCTCTTGTGTGGACTGAATCTACTTACATTACACCTAATTGGGCAGGATGAGGGCAATCCCCTATAGAGGGTATTTTGTTCCGGCCCGGGTCCGATAGACTGAAAAGGTACGATGGAAAACGAGACAATCGCCGGCGGACGGCGTATGTTATTGATCGGCTTCGGCGGGCTGCTCCTGCTGATGATAGTGGCCGGCGCCGATGCCCTTCTTGTGCTGCGCCAGGTGCGCGCCAGCGACGCCAAGGTCCGCGACGTCTACGTCCGCCGCAGCCGGGCCCTGGACCAGGTGCGGGCCGGGATTTATCAATCCGCGATCGTGATGCGCGATTTTCTGCTGGCCACCGACCCGGACATCGCCGCCCAGCAAGTGACTCATTGGAACGACATCCGCGAACGCACCGACAACGCGCTGCAGGACGGCGCGGGAGTGCTTGATAAGGCTGAAGCGGTTCCTTACCGCAGCCTGCAAGCCGAGGTCAGTGTCTACTGGAAGCTGCTGGCGTTCATCACCCAAATGAAGGAACAGGACACGCGGAATCGCACCGCGGAGTATCTTTCCGGCGAGCTGGTGCGCCGCCGCACGGCCATGCTCGAACTGGTGGACCGCATCGACCAGATCAGCACCCGGCAGCTCCACGCCGGCGACGAAGCCCTGGACGAAGCCTTCAAGACCCTGCGGTTGCGGTTGATTCTGATGCTCGCGGCGACCCTCGGCGTGGGCCTTTTGCTCGCCGCGTTCACCATTAGGCGAACCCTGCACTTGGAAACCGAGCTGCAAAAGCGCTACGAAGAGGGCGTCCGGGCGCGGAGCGAATTGCAGGATCTCTCCGCGCGCCTAGTCTCGGCCCAGGAAGAGGAGCGGCGCAACATATCGCGCGAGCTGCACGACGAGGTAGGCCAATCGCTGTCGGCGCTTCTCATGGAAGCGGGCAACGCAGCGGCACGCGTGCCGGACGCGTCGGTAGACGTACGGCGTCACGTCGAATCGATCAAGAAGCTGGCCGAGGCGAGTGTCAACGTGATCCGCAACATGACGCTGCTGCTGCGGCCGTCGATGCTCGACGATTTCGGCCTGGTTCCGGCGCTCGAATGGCAGGCGCGCGAGGTATCCAAGCGCACAGGGCTTCGCGTGCACTTGGCCGCCGAGGAGTCTTCGGACGAACTGCCCGACCAGCTGCGCACATGCATTTATCGCGTGGTGCAGGAGGCTCTGCACAACTGCGCCCGTCACGCCGGGGCGAGGAACGTACGCGTGATTGTCAGGCAGGAGCCCAGGCGCATCGTGCTGAGCGTGGAAGACGACGGGCACGGCTTCGACCCGGGACGCGTCAGAGGCCTCGGCTTGGTAGGCATGGAGGAGCGGGTTACGCACCTGGGCGGGGCCTTTGAGGTGCAATCGCGACCCGGTTCGGGAACGAGGATCGCGGCGGAGCTGCCGCTGGCGGGATGATGCCCATCCGAATCCTCCTGGCCGACGATCATACGGTGATGCGCAGCGGGTTGCGGCTGCTGCTGGAGCGCCAGCCCAATCTGCAAGTGGTGGGCGAGGCCGCCGATGGCCGCCAGGCGGTGGAGCTGGCTGCCGCCGAAAAACCCGACGTTGTGGTGATGGACATCGCCATGCCTCATCTGAACGGCGTCGAGGCCGCGCGCCAGATCGTCAATCGCGCGCCCCAGACGGCGGTGGTGATCCTCAGCATGCATAGCGACGAAAGCTATGTCATCCGCTCGTTAAAAGCGGGTGCGCGGGCGTATTTGTTGAAAGATTCGGCCGAATCGGACCTGATCGACGCGATCCATGCCATCACCGAAGGTAAGTCGTTCTTCAGCCCTCTGGTACGGCGGATTTTGAAGGAAGATTACATGCACCAGCTCGCGGAAATGGGTGCAGAGGATTCTTACGAACTGCTGACCAATCGCGAGCGCGAGGTCCTGCAGTTGGTGGCCGAGGGCAAGAGCAACAAAGAGGTCGCGAATTTGTTGAATTTGAGCCTGTATACGGTGGAAACGCACCGCACGCACATCCTGCAGAAACTGAATTTGCACAGCGTGCCGGAGTTGATCCTCTACGCCGTCCGCAAGGGGATTATCAGCTAAGCCCAGACCGCTCCCGCAAACCGTGGCGCACGCGCGTCGCGTGCCGCGTCGAGACTCTCTTGACGCCTGCGGAACGACGGAGACCCATCGACGCGAACGTCGAGGCGCGTGCGCCACATCCGACTCCCGGCTACTGGCTTCTGTTCTTCGCCGAAGCCGCGTGCTTCACGAACAGGCCCACAGTCCCCGCCGCGGGCGGATTCATCTCAATCTTCGTCCCCGCCGGCAGCGACAACGGCGCAACATAGAAGTACGTCCGCTGGAACGCCGGGTTGTACTTGTAAAGCCAGATCAGCGGCTCCACGGAGGAATCAGGGCGAATCGCGACGATCTGTACCGACGCGCCCGGCTTCAGTGCTTTGGCCCGAATCGCGAGCACCTGAGACGACGCAAGCAATTTACTGCCATCGGCCAAAGCCACTTCGGAGGTTCCCTTCGGAGCAACCGGGTCCTGCCAGTCGGCCAAACGAGGCGACGGGGGTAGATACTTCGGCTCGCCCTCGGGCGCGCCCCCCTCCACCCAAGCGGCGATGGTCTCGATTTCTTCCGCCGTCAGGCCACGATCCTCGCGGAACTCGCCGAAGCCTTTGATCGCCTCCCAGGGAGGCATCCGGCGCTCCAGCACTTCTTCCTTGATCGCCTTTGCCCAGGGCCGTGCTTCCGCGTAGGTCATCAGCGAAAAGGCCGAGCCTCCGTCGCGATGGCAGGTCGCGCACCGTTTATAGACGATGCGCGAAATTTCCCTGGAAAACGTGATCTTCGTGGTGATGATGTCGTGAGCCTGGACGACGCCCATGCTCACTGCGAAAATAAGCCAGAATCGCATCTACTTCTGCACGGAAGCCGTTGGACGCCGCTGGTAGAGGTTCTTATTGGTGATCTGCGGATCCACCGCCACGTCATAGAAACCAACCAGCATTTCCTCCCAGCTTTGATCCCCCCACGTCACTTCCTTAGACGGATCGGGATTGGAGGGGTTGTTGGGCGAATTGTCCCACCAGGCCGTCGCCTTGACTTTCATTCCTGGCTCCAGCTTAATCGGTTCGGCAAGCTTGTAGGAAAGCTGCCAATTCAAATCCCAGTGATCCACCCTCAGCAGCATCTTGGTTTCGCCGTTGGGATAAATCAAATCGTACTGAAACGCCTTGCCGCGAAGATGCATGTGCGGAAACAGGCTGAGCATCGTCATGGAGTTCATAATGGGCGTCGTCGCCTCGGCCTTGAAGTTCGCTTCTCCAGGAGGGATTCTAAAGCCGTTGTTGACCGCCGCCGTGGTAATGATGCGCTCCGCAGGAGGCTCCTTGGCAAAAACCAGGCCGACGCTGGTCTGGTCCTTCGTCGCCTTGCCGTTGGCGGTGTAGTGCATCTGGATTACGAGGTCCGCGCCGGCCTTGATTTGTTTTGCCTGGCCGCGGTTCCAGACATTGGGAACCATGCCGGGCGTGTAGACCGTGAGAACGTCGTTATTGGCGCCCAGCACGTTCTGGAAACGCGACTGCGGAGTCAGATTCGAAGGCACGAACGGGATGCCGGGCTTGGCGTCCGCCATCCACTTTGAGCCGGGATCGCGGACATAAACCACAACGTGATGGACAATCGTCCGGTCGCCCGGCTTCACTTCCACGGCTTGGACCCATTTGTCCTCGGTGAACCCGGTCGGCATCACAATGTACTGATACTCCACTTCGCCCTTGGCCGGCATCTCAAACGCGGAAGGCATCGTCACTACGATGTCCGGCTTGTCGATGTTCCAGCCCTCTATCCACTTGCGGGGGGCGGGGGCATCGGACTTGTCGCCCTCTTTCGCGCCCGTGTCCGCCCACGCGACCAAGGCGTCAACTTCCTGCTGCGACAGCGCGCGATCGTTTGAGAATTTGACAGAGTGGTCGCCTGCGGGCCATGGCGGCATCTTCTTGAGCAGCACATCGGATTTGATGGCCTTAGCGTACGGCCTCGCCTGCTCGTAGCTGAGCAGCGAAAACGGCGCGATCTCGCCCGGACGGTGGCATTCCTGGCAGTGCTGCTGCAGGATCGGCTCGACGTCCTTATGAAACGTCACCGTGGCGGGCGCGGCAAAGGCGCATGCGGACACAAGTAGGGTAGAAATCGTAACGCGTATCAATGTTTTGCTCCCTGAAAAAATTTACTCGCCGACTTTGTACAGGTTCATCGGACTCTTCGTCGCGGGGATTATCACGTCGAACCATCCGATCATCATCTCGTCCCAGCTCTGGTCGCCCCACTTCACCACTTTGGTGGGATCAGGATTCGCCGGGTTATTGGCAGAATTGTCGAAATGAGCCGTGCATTCAATCTTCGTGCCCTTCGGCAGAAGCACCGGCTTGGCGAACATGTACACCAGCTGCCAATTGAAGTCGTACTTCGGAACGCTCAGCAGGATGCTGCTCTCTCCGGTCGGATAAACGGCCTTGTACGCGAAGTCCTTGCCTCGAAGGTGCATATGCGGCATCAGATTGACCAGCTCGGCGTCATCGCGCAACGTGATCTCCGACTTCACTTCATAATTCGGATCGCCCGGAGGAATCGCAAACTTGTTCTGCGTGGCGTTCATCGTAACCTGGCGGAACTGCGGAGTCTCCTTTGCCAGCACCAGGCCGATCCGGGTTTGATCCTTGGTCGCGGTGCCATTGCTCGTGTAGTGCAACTGCAGGACGATGTCGGAGCCGGCCTTGACCAGCTTCGCCGCGCCCGCGGGACTCTTATCGGCAGGCATGCCCGGCGCATAGCCGACCAGCAGCTCGCTGGGAAGATCCTCGCCATTCGCTGCCTGACGCCGCGCACCGCGCTGTTCCTTGCCGGGGACGAATGGCACGCCCGGCTTCGCATCGGCCATCCAGGGAGACCCCGGAGGGCGCAGGAACGCGATCACGTGGTGCACCACGGCTCGATTGCCGGGCCGAACTTCGGCGGCCGTCACCCAGGTGTCCTTGGTGAATCCGGTCGGGATGACCAGGTATTGGTATTCAATTGTCCCGGTGGCCGGAATATCCACGGCTTGCGGCATGGGAAGCACCACGTCCGGATTCCCGATGGTCCATCCTTCGACCCACGCCACGGGCTTCGGGGCGTCTTTCGGATTGCCTTCCGGCGCGCCGCCATCGGCCCACGCGGTGATCGTACTTACCTCGGCGTCCGACAAGCGGCGGTCGTTCTCAAAGACTCCATAGTGCGGGTCGGCCGGCCACGGCGGCATCTTACGTCCCAGAACCGCGGCCTTGATCGCTTTGGCGTAAGGACGCGTGGCCTTGTAGTCGAGCAGCGCCATCGGCCCGGCCTCGCCCTGACGGTGGCAGCTCTGGCAGCGGTCTTGCAGAACCGGCAGAACGTCCTTGTAGAAAGTCGGCGTAGGAGAGGCGGCCATGGCCGCCCCGCCCACAAGTAAAGCTACTGCGGAAACTCTAACAACAAACATGGTTGTTTCCTGGACAAAGATCCTATTCCACCGCGCCCGTATTCTGCTTGCCCTTCTTCGGACGCATCAGATCCATCGGATTTTTGTCGACGGGAATCGCCACATCGAAGAAGCCGATCATCATCTCATCCCAGCTCTGCTCACCGAAGTGAATCTCCTTCGAGGGGTCGGGATTCGCCGGATTGTTGGCCGAGTTGTCGAAGTGCGCCGTGCACTCGATCGTGGTTCCTGCGGGCAGCTTCTTCGGCTCCGCCACGAAGTAAGAAAGCTGCCAGGCGAAGCTGTAGTGCGGCACGCTGAGAATCGTTTCCTTGGTGCCGTCCGGATAGACGATGCGATATTCGAAATCCTTGCCGCGCAGGTGCATATGCGGCAGCATCATGACGAGTTCGGCGTCGTCCTGCAACACGATCTTCGAATCGACGCGATAGTTGCCGTCGCCCGGAGGAATCGCGAACTTGGGATTCGCCGCGGCCAGCGTAAAGACGCGCTGAGTTGGCTTCTCCTTCGAGAAGACCACGCCCACGCGGCTCTTGTCCTCGCCCGGCTTTCCGTCGGCCGTGTAGTGCAACTGGAACACGATGTCGCTGTTGGCCTTGATGAGCTTTGCCTGTCCCGGCTTCAGCATCGGCGCGACCATCCCCGGCGCATAACCAGCCAGGAATTCGCCCTGCCCTCCGCCATCCTCGCCGCGCCTGCCTTCCTTGGAAGGAACGAAGGCAACGCCGATCGGCGCGTCCTTCATCCAGGGATTGCCGGGTTCGCGGATGAACGCGATGATGTGGTGTGTATGAGCGCGGTCGGTCGGCCGAGCCTCGGCGAACTGCACGTACTTGTCTTCGGTCAGGCCCGAGTGCATGATCACGTATTGATAGTCAATCGTGCCTGAGGTCGGAACGTTGAACGCCGTCGGGATCTCAAACACCTTGTCCGGCTTGCCGATCACCCATCCTTCGGTGAACTCCATCGGCTTCGGAGCGTCCTTGGGATCGCCCGCCGGAGCTCCCGCGTCCACCCAGGAAACGAGAGTCTTAATGTCGGCAGTCGTCAGCGAGCGGTCGTTCGAGAACTTTCCGTGCGCCGGATCAGCGAACCATGGCGGCATGGTCTTGCTTGCAACGACTTGTTTAATGGATTTTGCCCAGGGACGCGTGCTCTCATACGTCATGAAAGACATGGGTCCGGGTTCGCCCGGGCGATGGCAACCCTGGCAGTTCTTTTCAATTACCGGGAGGGCGTCCTTATAGAACGTGACCTGTCCGGTGGCCGCAAACGTCAGGGCCGAAAACAGTAAGCTCGTGCAAAACACACGCATGATCCGCGAACCTCCAGTACTTCACCAATATACGACTGTTTTGCCGATTTTCGTTCCGTCTCTTTTTGGACACGATCGGGCCTGCCGATGGCCAAAATCCTGCGAACATAACGACGGACATACACTTAACGGCGTTAACTAGTCGAAAAACGCTATTTGTAATTTTTTGTAATGAAAACGAGCTATCGATTTCCCGCCAAGCCGAAACTCGCCCCGGAGGCCCGAACTTGGGCACCGCTTAGACTCGCCAACGGATACGAGTAACCCCTGTCAAATCAAGCGCTATGGAGGTATCGCGCGAGAAGCAGCTACAGGCGTTGGTCGGAGGGCTGATGCTCCACAAGCCGGATAATAATTCTCGCGCCGCAACTAACGTATCTTTTCCGGCGGCAAGGACTTAGCGTGATTCAGCACTGCGCTCAGCAGCGCTACTCGCGGTGCTCCATCGTTAGGACAAGCCGGGCAATGTTCTTTTCGAACCGGTCAGTTTCTTGAGGCCCTTGCGCCAGGACCGCAACTGCCACTAAGAGAAACGCTACGATAGTGCGCATGGCGCGGCTCTCTTTTTTTCTTCTAACACTGACGTTGGCGCAAGCGGCATCGCTCGGGGACAAAATTTCCGAAGCCATCGCCGGCTTTCCCGGTACTGTCTCCATTTTTGCAAAGAACCTGGACACGGGTGCAACGTTCGCGCTTCGCCCGGATGACAAGGTCCGAACGGCCAGCACCATCAAGCTGCCGATTCTTTGCGCGACGTTCAGTGCCGTTCAGGAAGGACGCCTGAAATGGGCAGACCTGACGGCTCTGCACGACGCCGATAAAGTATCGGGCTCGGGGATCCTGGGCGAATTCTCCGATGGCGTGCAGATTCCGCTGGTCGATCTGGCGCATTTGATGATCGTGTTGAGCGACAACACCGCGACCAACCTGGTAATCGACCACGTGACGGCTGACTATGTGAACGGCTATATGGACAAGCTGGGGCTGAAAGGCACGCGGTCGATGCGCAAGGTGCTGGGCGACGGAAGCGACCTGAAGCCGCCGAGCGGATACAGCAAAGCCGGGCTCGACCCGGAGAATAAAAAGTACGGCCTCGGCTCATCCACGCCGCGCGAAATGGTCACGCTGCTGGAAATGATCGAAAAAGGCCAGATCGTGAGCCCCGAAGCGTCGGCGGAGATCATCAAGATCCTGAAGCGCCAGCGCGACAATAACGGCATCCGGCGGCGCATGGGCGAGACGCCTGTGGCAAATAAGGCAGGTGCGCTCGATCATCTACGGAGCGATGTGGGGATCGTCTATCAGAAAGGCAACCGCATCGCGATGGCGATCACCTGCGAGGATGTGCCAAAGATCGACTGGACCGCGGATAATGAGGGTCTGCTGCTGATCGCGAAGATCGCAGAAATATTGGTGGCTGATTTGAGATAAGCAGGAGGAGTCATGGCTCGCATCACGCATTTTGAAATTCCGGCCAACGATCCGGAGAAACTGACCGCATTTTACGCATCCGTCTTCGGATGGACCTTCCAAAAATGGGGCGATCAGGAATACTGGCTGGCCAGGACAGGCGAAGGCGGGCCCGGCATCGACGGCGCCGTCATGAGACGGCGTCATCCAGAGCAGCCGCTCGTGAACTCGCTGACGGTCGCCTCGGTGGACGATGCCGTGGCTGCGGTGCTGGCCAACGGCGGATCGATGGCTCTGCCGAAAATGGCAGTCCCGGGCGTCGGGTGGCTGGCGTACTGCAAGGACCCCGAGGGAACGGTTTTCGGCATGATGCAGAACGACCCGTCGGCGAAGTAAGCGGGCACGATAAAATCGGGGGATGCTCCGGCGCTCTTTTCTGCAATCCATGCCCTTAGGCGCGGCCGCGTTCGCCGCTCCTCCGGCCGAGGAGGCTCCCATTAGGCTCGGCTTCGATACCTATTCGCTGCGTGCCTTCAAATGGAATGGCATGCAGTTGCTGGATTTCGCCGGCGAGCAAAAGCTGGACACAATTCAGTTCTCGTCTCTGGCGGACTACGGCGGCCTGGACGCTGCGAATCTCCAAAAAGTGAAGGACCGAGCGGCGCAGTTGAACATCTCGATCGATAGCGGGATGGGCTGCATCTGCGAAACCAGCAGCGCGTTTAACAAGAAGGGAGGGCCGGCGCGGCAGCAGATCCTTGAAGGCCTGCGCGTGGCGCACCAGGTCGGGGCGAGAGTCATGCGCTGTTACCTCGGCTGGAGCGACGACCGCATCAACACGCCGATCGAGAAGCATATGGAGACGGTCATCCAGCTCTTCCGCAGCGTGCGGTCCGAGGCCACGGACCTTAGCGTGAAAATCGCGCTCGAAAACCACTCCGGCGATATGACCGCCCGCGAGCTTCGCTGGCTCATCGAAGAAGCGGGCAAGGAATACGTCGCCGCCTGCCTCGACACGGGCAATCCTCTCTGGTGCGCCGAGGACCCGCTGCTCACCGTCGAAATTCTGGGCCCCTACGCCGCCACGACGCACGTCCGCGATTCCATCGTCTTCGAAACGCCTCACGGCGCCGCGGGCCAGTGGGTGGCCATGGGCGAAGGTATCATCGACCTTGCAGCCATCATCTCCGGCTTCCGCCGCCTTTGCCCTCAATCCACCATGCAGCTCGAAATCATCACCGGCCGCCCGCCCCGCATGGTGAATTATCTCGACGCTGAGTTCTGGAAGATGTACCCCAAGATGCCCGCCGCGGATCTGTCCCGCTTCGTTGCGCTGGCCAGACGAGGCCACCCGTTCCTGGGCACCATGGTGATTGAAGACGCCCCAGGTCCGCACCCGCCCATCATGGCGGAGGCGTTGAAGGAGCAGCAGCGAGTGGACTTGGTGCGCAGCTTTGAGTATTGCCGCAAGAAGCTGAACGTCGGCATGAACTGGCGCGGGTGAGGAGAGGAAGTCAATATTAACTTTATAATCAACAATTTACGCTTGTATTTTCCGCGATCTAATCCTAGGATGGGTAAAAGGAGATGGACGTGAATAACAAAGTAAAGGCATTGCTTTATGGCATTGAGGCTAAAGTCGGTAAGCAGATTCAATGGTGGCCCCTGGAGACCTCAAAGATTCGTCATGTGGGAATCGTGGCCCTCTTGCCCTCGGGAGAGGAGCATAGCCGGATTTTCGATCTGTCGGACGGGTTGACTCGAAGAGCAGAAGATGAAATCCGTCGGTGGTTAGAGCCGCTTGTGCATTGCCGGTGAGGGTGGCCTGGGGACGCAAACAAAAGCCTACCGAACCCGAAGGCCGGGAGGCTTCTTTCTTTCCTAAAACTACGATCCAAACTAGTCGCCGAAGGAGCCGACTTCTTCTTCCTTCGCCGCTTTCGGCGCCGCCCGGGCGATTAGAGCTTCATCATCTCGGCGTCTTTGGCGCCTTCCTTGAGCTGCGCGTTTCGCGAGCCTCCTTGGCGGTGCCATTCTCGTCGAGATCGTGCTGGCGCTCGCGGTTGACCGTCGTCCGCGCACAGAACCAGGCTGGGCTTGGCCGAAGTCAGGTTGACGTCCTTGCCTCCGGGTTTGCGCATGTGCATTATAATGTTTATAGGTATGTCCACCTCCCTCAAGCTGACCAGAATCGGCACCTCTACCGGAGCCATTCTCCCAAAGGCGATGCTCGCGCGGATGAAAGTGAAAAAGGGCGATACTCTCTACGCGATCGAGACGCCGGAAGGCTATCTCGTTACACCGTATGACCCGGCGATTGAGGAGCAACTCGCGGCCGGGCGCGAGTTCATGAAGGACTATCGCGACACCTTCAAAGTCCTCGCCAAGTGAACGCCTCGCCAAAATGGATCAGCAAGAAGGCGCTGCTTCTGCTCCACGAAGAAAGTCTGTCGGAGTTTGGCGGAGCCAGAGGGCTGCGCGACGAAGGTCTGCTCGATTCCGCGCTCGCCCGACCGCACAACGTTCATGCTTATGACCCCACAGCAAGTCTTCCGGATTTGGCGGCGGCATATGCCTATGGGATCGCGAAAAATCACGCGTTCGTGGACGGCAATAAACGCGCTGCTTTTCTGGCGATCGGGCTGTTCCTGGCGATCAACGGGCAGCGCTTGATTGCGCCGCAGGTCGACGCCATCGAAACGATACTCTCCGTCGCGGCGGGTAAGATGACCGAACAAAGGCTGTCGTCTTGGATCGCGAAACACATGGAGGCGCGATAGCGACGGATTCGTCCCTAAACAAAAAGCCTCCGAGCCCGAAGGCTGGGAGGCTTCTTCGATCCGTAAGACCTAGTCGCCGAAGGAGCCGACTTCTTCTTCCTTCGTGGCTTTGGGCGCCGCGGCGATGGCGCTCAGCGGCACGATGCCTTCCACCGGCTTCTCGCCGAGCACGTGCTGGCGATAGAGCTTCATCATCTCGGCGTCTTTCGCGCTTTCCTTCAGCTTCGCGTCGCGAGCCCGAAGCTTCTCTTCGCGAGCCGTCTTGGCGATGCCCTTCTCTTCGAGATCATGCTGGCGTTCGCGGTTCACGTCCTCGTCGCGCAGAACCAGGCTGTGTTCGGTCGACGTCAGGTTAACCTTCTTGCCACCCGCGATGATTTCGTGGCGGCCGCGCTCCTCGTACCATTTGGTGAGGGTCGCGGTCATGTGCATCTTCTCAACGATATTGCGCCAGCCTACGCCGGTATTGTACGCACAGAAGGAGATTTCGCCTTCCTGCGTGGCGTAAGGAATGATGCACTGCTCGGTGCGGCGGAAGTCGTAGTTGAACAGATCCTGGAACCACATTCCAGCGATGAACAGGAAGTTCCATCGGTCCGCGCGGCGCTTCTTGATGTCTTCCATGGTGCGGTCCGCGGTGACCTTTCCGTAGCCGCCCTTCTGCGCCTTCTTCGACATGCCGGCGAACTTGTCAAACTTCTGGATCAAGTCGCTCAGCTTGAAGTGCGTCGGCGCCTGATACGGATCATAGTTGCGCAGCAGCGCGATGCTGATGCCGATGGCCGACATCTTCGGGCTGCGCGCGGCGTCGTTCAGCTTGGTCACGTCGCGCATCAGCTGATCCGTATTGAGGAATTGCGTCAACGGACGGTATTCTTTGGTTTCCTTGTCGCACATTACGACCATGCCAATGCCGCAGTTCGGGTGGCATCCGCAGCTGATCTGTCCCCAGTCCGCCGCGGGCCCGTGCACCAGGTCGGCGAAGTCGGAGAACGTGCTCATGGCCGAAATCGGATACCAGTCGCGGGCAGGTTCGCCCAAACCGGTCTGATTCTTCACGTCGTGCGCCAAGTGGCTCAGCGTGTAGCGCTGTGCCTTGCGGCGCTCGTCGGTGATTGCCTCATCGCGGCCGGTGAATGACACCGGCTGGAAGCTCAGGAACGGAATTTTCTTCGGATTGTCGAGCGCGAAGCGGATCACCGCTCCAACCTGTTCGTTGTTGACGCCGTTGATGATCGTGATCACCGGCACGATGTCGACGCCAGCGCTGTAAAGATTCTCAATGGCGCGCAGTTTCACGTCGAACAGGTTGCCGACGGCGCGGTGAGAATTGGCCTCGTTGCCGATGCCGTCGAACTGCAAGTATGCGTAGCGCAGGCCCGCTTCGGCGGCGGCTTTGGCGAACTCCGGACGCTTGGCAAACTCAATGCCGTTGGTGGCCGCCTGCACGCTCTGATAGCCGATCTTGCGGCAGTAGCGGACGGCGTCCAGGAAGTGCGGGGAAAGCGTCGGCTCGCCGCCGGAGAACTGCACCGAAAGCTGACGGCGCGGCTTGATCGAAATGGCGTTGTCGAGCATGGTCTTGATCTCTTCCCAGCTCAGTTCATGAACGAAGCCTACCTGATTTGCGTCCATGAAGCACGGATCGCACATCATGTTGCAACGGTTGGTCAGATCGATGGTCAGCACAGCGCCGCGGCCGTGGGTGATGGTCGACGAGCCGTGGTTGTGCAGCGCCTCGTCATTGTGGGCACGGATATCGCGGCCCGGGAACGAATCTTCGAGATGCTTGAAGAAAGCGGTATCGATGGCCATGACGTCTTCGAATTCCCCGTGGATCGGGCATTCCTTCGTCATGATGATCTGGCCGTCGCGCTCGATGATCTTGGCCTTGATTTCGCCCGCCTTCTCGTTCTTGAGAATCTCCACCGGCAGTTCGCCATTTATGATCTTGTTGCGGATTTCGGGGACGCACTTCGGGCACAGCGAATCGGTCTCGCGCGGCCAGCCGAGCTTCGGCTTCTGCTTCTCCCAGCTCTTCAGCAGGGGTTTGTCTGACCACTTGGGTGTGAACGACGGGTTCCGGTTGATGGAATTGAGCTTATCGAAGAAGAACCAGGCGACATTGGCGCCCACGGCAATCGCTTTCTCAACGTGCTTGATCGGCTTGGTCAATGTGCTATCTCCAGGAAGGGATTGGTACAGCCTACGAAATAGCCAGTATACGAGACTGATTTGGGGTGAAGCTACATTAATGAAGCGAAGTGCTATGGATTGCATTGGATGGCGCCTAGGGGACATTGAACGGGTGAGCCTCCAAGCTATTGCAAGCGAACGGGATATGCCTCTCGGCGGGGGCCGGGACGCAGGACAGGCCGTTAGATCGGAGCCGGGGCAGTACCTGTACGGGACTACTACTCAGGTTTTCGTCTTACGACCTCTCGGAACAAATTAGGGTTTCACGGGATATGGACGTCCGTGTGGAATTGACCGATGATTTGCTTGAAGGAGAGCAAGGGTGCTGTTTCGCAGCGATATCTTACGCGGCGTGAGATTATTTTTCATCGCGTTTGCGGCGATTTTGCTTTGCCTGCTTGCCTACCAACTCTTGCGGCCCTCGGCGGAGGCACAGGGGACCACCCAGGCAGCCGCTGCGTCGGAGCAAAGCGGCCCAGCGCAAGAAGATGCCGCCGCCGAGCAGTCCTCCGAACCGCGCCCGCTGGTGGTTCCTCCTCCGCCACCCGTTGCCGGCGAGGCTCCTGCTGCCGCGCCTCCGGTCAAAGTTCCCCGCCCACGCAGGGTCGATAGCAGTGTGCCGCCACCCCCTCCGATCGCACCCGTGGTTCGCGTCAGCAGGCCGACGCCGCCCACCCCTTCGCCACGTGAGTTTGAGGCCCCGGAGGTGGGCTCGCCTAAGCCTCCCGCGCCCGTGACGGTCACGGAGACAACGCCGGCTCCCGAGCAGAATGGCGTGGGCTACAAGAGCCTGCTCGATGCGGACCCCAACCGCCCGCCGGCCGAGGCTGCGGTGCAGCCTGCGCCCACAACACAGGAGCCTGCGAAGAAACCCGACGGAAATCGAATCAAGCGAGGGTTGGGCCGAATTTTTCGAGTCGGCAAGAAAGACACAACCCAGCCGCAGCCTTAAACGGCGCGACGCAACTGTTGTTCGCCGGCCTGCACCTGAGCAGGCATGGTGAGAAGCTTCCGGCCGCGCTTGGTTTCCCGCATCCGTTCGCTGGCGGAAGCGATCGCTTCCTCGATCGACTCGCTCTGGACTTCCAGGCCACCCCAGCTGAACAGAATCTCAATGGAGCCGAGCGAGCGAATCTGAAAGTCCCACAACTGCTGGGCGATCTGGCTGAGGCGGCGCTGCGCGGATGCGCCGTGCTCCTCTGGATAAATCAGCAGGTATTCGTCCGCGCCGCTCTGCGCGGCGAAATCGTGCGGTCCGATCAGGGACTGTATCACCTCATTCACGGCTTCTGGCCGGGAGCCGTCCGCATTTCGCCCGGCATTAATGCCGATCGAGACGACGAGGCCGCTGACCGGTTGGTGGCTCTGGACCAGCTGATGGAGCACATAACCGTCCTGGAAGCCTTCCGGCAGCGAGATTCCGGCGGGTGACGCGGCCGAGTTTGTAGCGGCGACGACGGCGGCCAGAAGATCGCGGCCGGCGCGCGGACGTTCGGCCCCGGTCCGGCTGAGAATCGCGCTCCAATCTTTTTTCACCGGCGACGCAGCGGACTTCGGCGCCTCGGCTTTGGAGGCTGCTTCCACGGGTCTCGATGCGGGCTTCGCATCGGCGGCAACGGGCTCGGCAGAACGGGGACGGCCGCCGGAACTTGCCAGGGCAGCGCCCCGTTCCATGGCGGCCAGCGCCTCGGCATTGATCTTGCGCCTGCGCGCTGGGGGGGCCGCCGGCGGTTCGGCGATGTGTTCCTTGGGCTTGGCTTGATCCATAGGCTTCACGGATTCCACAGCCTGCGGAATCCGAACGGCCGGCGCGGAAGGCTGCACCCGCCTGCTATCCTCATCGCGGCGAACCTTAAGTTCGATCACCAGCTCGCGGAGCTGTTCGTTATTGCCCTTCAGAAAATCGCAAATCAGCGCGACGCATGCCGCGCCCAGGATCACTGTCAGGCTGACAAAAATTTGAAGCTCATATTGGCCGAGTTCCATGGCTGAGTCGATTCTAGGAACGCCACCGGTGATGAAAAATAGACACAACCTCCCAAAATGGCTGGTACCTTTCCAGGTGTGGAGAAGAACTCGGGTACTATCGTAAAAGTACTCGTATGCTGCTCTTGATTCTGATCGCCGGTTTGGCGCAGGACCTGCCCGATGGCCCGGGCAAGGAGACCGTTCTGAAGCTGTGCCAGGACTGTCACGATTTGGGCATGGTCACCATGGATAACCGTACCCGGGAAGGCTGGCAGAAGACGGTAACGAAGATGGGTGAACGCGGCGCCGAAGTCAGCGACGATCAGTTCGAGACCATCGTTGCCTATCTCACCACACATTTCGGGAGGATCAACGTAAATAAGGCGTCGGCGGCGGAAATCGCGGCAGGCGCCGGTTTCTCCGAGCAGGAAGCCGTCGAGATCGTGAAATACCGGGACAAGAACGGCGAGTTCAAGGACTGGAAGGATCTAAAGAAAGTCGTCGACCCGGCTAAAGTGGAAGCGAAAAAAGACCACATCGCGCTGAAGTGACTTGGTTTTTCACGCCAAGGCGCCAAGATCGCAAAGGCTACTTCACGGCCAGCCACGCCAAGAACAGGCCGTCGGGTTCGACTTCTTCCCAATACGAGATCGGGCGGCTCGAGACGGCGGTGCAATGCTTGCCAAGAAGGCCCTCCAGTTCGGCGCGGCCGAACCAGCGCTCCCAGGCGGGCGTTTCCAGGCGGCCCCACGCCTTTACGTCTTTATCGATAATCACGATGCGCCCGCCGGGTTTGACGATGCGGCACAGTTCGGCGACCGCTTTGGGAATATCGACGGCGTGCTCCAGCGATTCGGTGGCGTAGGCTCCGTCGCAGGAGCCGGTGGAAATGGGCAGCTCCGTCATGGTGGCTGCGGCCCGGTCAATGCCTGCGGGCACGCGCTCCAGCATCGCCTCGGCGATGTCCAGGGCGCAGATGCGCGCGCTCGGATACCGTTCGCGGATGATGCGCGCGAAACGGCCCTTGCCGCAGCCGACGTCGGCGACCTGCTTGCCGGACAGGTCGCCTAAGTGCTCCAGCACCAGCTTGACGTGGAAGATCCGCGGATCGATGGTGGAGGGATAATGCTCCTCGCTCGATGCCGCTTCGTTGAAAAATGCGCGCAGCTCGGCCGTGGAGGCCTTGCGCGGCTGCTTTCGTAACCAGTCGAAGATACCCAATCCTAAGCCTTGATGAAGAAGATCGGGAGGCCGGTCTTGTTGCCGTACGTGGGGCGATAGCGCTCCGTGTTGTACATAGAGGCGATATCCACCTTGCGCGGTCCGAGCTTCGGATCGGGAATCGGCACCATTTGATAGCATCCGTTGACTAGGGCCGTCATCAGGCCAGTCTTTCCTTCAAGCACGGCATCGAGCGCCATCGCACCGAAAGCGGAGGCAACCAGCTTATCCACGAAATCCGGTTCACCCGAGCGAAGGTCGTACGTCAAATCGCTGACGATGCACTCTTCCCCGGTGCGCTTGCGGACTTCGGCGCTCAGCGCTTCGGCCACGCTGGCTTTCTTGCGATGGCCGTAGGCATCCGGCTCGCCATATTCCTGCACCGTGTAACCTTCCCACTCCGCGCCTTCCGAGATGACCAGGAGCGAGTAGTTGCTCGGGTTATTGCGCTTATCGGTGACCAGCAGTTCGATCAGCTTCTCGAGGTTCACTTTGAATTCCGGAATGCAGCAGCGGATGGAAGCGGCAAACGCAGTATACAGCGCGGTATACCCCGCGTCGCGTCCGAATACACGGAAGATGCCGATGCGCTCGTGGGAGCCGACCGTAGTACGCTGGCGCTCAATGGCGCTGGTGGCGCGCGTGATCGCAGTGGAGAAGCCGATGCAATACTCCGTATTGCGGACATCGTTGTCCATCGTCTTGGGAATCGAGATAACCTTCACGCCGAGCTTGTCGAGCTTCGCGGCATAGCTGAGAGTATCGTCGCCGCCGATGGCAATGAGGTAATCCAGGGCCAAGGTGTCGATATTCTTGAGCACGCGGGAACTCATGTCCCATGTTTCTCCGGTTTTGGGAAAGTCCGCGTCGGCCAGAAACGCCGGAATCCGCTTCATCTTCGACGGATTGGTACGGCTGGAATGCAGGAACGTGCCGCCGGTGCGATCCACCGCTCGGGTGATCTCGCGGTTGAGCGGAAGAATGTAGCGGGTCTTGCTGGCCGGATCGTCCAGGTTGACGTGGGTTAGGCCTTCCCATCCACGGCGGATGCCGATGACCTCGCAATCGTTTTCCGAACCGCTATACACCGCGCTTTTAATAACAGAATTAAGGCCGGGTACGTCTCCGCCGCCGGTGAGAATTCCAATACGTTTATGTGGCATAAGAAACTCCTATTGTAATGCCGGAGCGAGCGCCATGACGGCCAACACGGTGGCTGAAGGAGCCGTTCACAATTTATCGATGGAACTAATTTTTGCTTTACTTCGATTTCTTCCTGCCCGGCGGCCCCAAGGCCTGCTTGATGACCCATTCGCGGTCGCCGCGCAGCCAGGCGGCCTTCACTTCCTCTTCCGGAACCCCGGTGATGCGTCCCAGCAGCAAATACGGAGGCAGCGCGTGAGCCAGTGTCTTCCAGCGAGCCATTTCCACCAGCGACGTCAACGCACCTTCGCGAATCTGTTCGAAGACGCCGGGGTCGGGCTTTTCTGTGAGCACCTGCAGCGCGGCAACTCCCCGGCTGCGATCCGACCAGGAGAGCGAGTTCAGCATCCCGATGAACCAGGTGGGCAGAATCCTGATTCCGAGCGAGGGGTCGAGTTTCGCGAGGACGCCAATCGCGATCAGGCTGTGGGTGGCATTAGCGCGAACGCCCGCATCGGCGTCGCGCAAGGCGTATTGAAGATCGTTCACGACGTCGAGCTTGTTCGGCGCGTAACCGATGATGTACGCCGCGGGGGCCCTTTGCTCCTCGTCCGAGGAGTTGCGGAGAACCTCGCGCAGTTCCTTTAAATGCTCGGTGGCGAATAGCGGGAAGCGATCCTGGATGGCTCGCGTGGCCGGATCGGCGGAGCGGGCGTGGCCCTGGGTAAGGTCCTCAGCCGTGATATTGGCGCGGGCCGCGGCGGCTGACGCTTCCAGGAAGCTGCGATATTCGGCCAGGATTTTATCCGGCAGGCGCATGTCGCCTTCGGGAGCTTCGCGCAGATCGAAATGCGGGGAGCCGCGCTCCTCAATGCCTACGTAGAGAATCATTTTCCCGGCGTCGGCGACGGCTTCCAGATGCGACTCCACGACGCCGGGAATATCGTCGAGCCGTTCCTCAGCGTCGCCCTTCGATGCAGGCAGGGGCGCGCCTTCCTTGGTGGCCAGGGCTTCGCGAATCCTGGCCTCTGGGACTTTATGAAGCCCGTAGAAATCGATAAGGTCGATTCGGGGAATCTGGGCGAACGCCGCCGAGCCCAGACACACAAGTAGCGTAAAGAGTCTCAATCTTTACTATAAGACGCGGCTGCGCGCGATTAGGCTCCCGCTTGTTTTTCCGCTAGCGGCCCGATCAGGGGTAGAACGAATTTTTCCTTGTTATAGGCCTTGTACATCAGGAACAGCCACATGCCGAAGAAGCCGAATCCCAGCAGCGCGTAAATCAGCACGACCAGCAGGGCGCCCAGCACCGGGATGTAATGCAGGATAAAGCTGAAAATCCCGACGATGATGTAGACCGGGATGATTGCAACGTTGAAGAAAATCGACTGGAAGGCGTGAAAACGAACGGTCCTGTTCTTGTTGTACGGCTCCAGCACGAGGAACAGAACCCCGGAGAGCCACCCCAACAGGTAGCACAGCGCCGAAGCCATGTTTTCCTCCATGCCGGCGGATTGCACGGCCGGCGCCATGGGGGCGGCGGGAGGAGGAGCATATCCTCCGCCGGGCGCGTCTGTAGCGGGCATGGGGCTGCCGCACTTGGCGCAGAACTTTCCAGGTGAATCGGTACCGCAATTGGGACAGAAAGCCATTAGTTTCTCCGTTTGATCAACTCTACTCTTTATAGGCGCAATCCGCAATCGTTTTATGTAAAGATGACCCAATATGAATCGCGCTCTGTTTCTTTCTCTTCTTATCGCGGGAAATCTCGCCGCATCGGATCACCTTCTGAAAATCACGCCCGAAACGGTGGCCTGGGGCTACTACTGGTCGGAAGCCCAGCCGGTCTTGACCGTCCGCAGTGGGGATACCGTCACAGTGGAGTGCGTTTCGGTAGGAAATCCCGCCAACCTGGAGCGGGGTGGCCTCGCCCCGGAGCGCGTGGAGGCCGACATTCGCCGACTCTACGCGGAGGTGCCGCGTGAAAGGAAGGGACCGGGCGGCCATCCGCTGACGGGGCCCATCGCCATCGAGGGCGCCATGCCGGGCGACGTTCTGGAAGTACGGATTAAGGAGATCCGCTTACGATCGGATTACGCGTTTAACAACTTTGGCCCGAACAGCGGATTCCTGAAGGGCGAGTTCGCGCAGAATAAGACGCGGATCATCGAGCTCGACCGGCAGAAGATGCTGGGACATTTTGCGCCGGGCATCGACGTGCCGCTGCGGCCGTTTTTCGGCAGCATGGGCGTCGCGCCGCCGGCATCGGACGGAAAAATCAGTAGCGCGCCTCCGGGCATTCACGCGGGCAACATGGATAACAAGGAGCTGGTGGCCGGAACGACACTCTTCATCCCCGTGCACGCGCCGGGCGCGCTGTTCGAGGTGGGCGACGGCCATGCCGGCATGGGCAACGGCGAGGTGGACATCACGGCCATGGAAACGTCGCTGACCGGCGTCTTCCAGTTCATCCTGCATAAGGACATGCATCTGAAGTGGCCTCGCGCGGAGACACCGACGCACTGGATCGCCATGGGTATCGACAAGGATCTGACGGAAGCGGCCAAAATCTGCGTGCATGAGGCGATCGACTTTCTGATGAGCGAAAAAGGCCTGTCGCGCGAGGACGCGTATCAGCTATCGAGCATCGCGGTGGATTTCGACATCACGCAGCTGGTGGACGGAACCGTGGGCGTCCATGGGATGATCCCGAAGAGTATTTTTGTGGGGAAGAAGTAGCGCAACATGGCGTGTGCGTCCACCCCTTCTAGCCCCAAGCTGACACCTGGGGCTTTCCCCCGTTAATTCGAGCCCCGTGCGTGAGAGTCTATGTGAAAACGCGGGCGTTGACTGCTCCCGATGGTCACGGCTGAACTTTTCATACAGACTCGTGAGCGTGGGGCTGGCACGCGGCGCACATCGTTTTGCGGGATATTGGAAGCGATGCCCTACGAGGATGAACTGGCGCAGATTGTCGCGGAGCTGAACCGGGCTTCTCCGTCAGGATCTGGAGCCGTGCCGGAAAACCCGGCATCGCTCGACCAGTTGCTGATCCCGGCGGTGCGCAAGAGTGCCTCGGATCTGCTGCTGATCGCCGGAGCGCCGCCGATGCTGCGCATTTCAGGATCGCTCACGCCGGCCGGTCCGCCGCTCGACGACGAAGAGATCCGCAAACTGCTGCTGCCGATCTTGACCGCGGCACAGAGCCAGGAGCTGCAGCGCGCCAAATCGGTGGACCTCTGCTTCAGCCGCGAAGGGATCGGCCGGTTTCGCGCCAACGTACATCATCAGCGCGGAACGCTGGCCGGCAGCATCCGCCTGTTGCCGGAAAAAATTCCGACGCTCGAATCGCTGCATCTGCCAACGGTTTTGCGCAAGCTCGCCGAGGCCCGGCAGGGCCTGGTGCTGATTACCGGACAGACCGGATGCGGAAAGAGCTCGACGCTCGCCGCGCTACTCGAGCTGATCAATACAAACCGGCGCGATCACGTCGTCACGATCGAGGATCCGGTGGAATATGTGCACACCAACCGCTCCTGTGTGATCGAACAGATCGAAGTGGGCCGCGATACGCCGGATTTCGCAACGTCGTTGCGCGGCATCCTGCGCCAGGACCCGGACGTGATCCTGGTAGGCGAAATGCGGGACCCGGAAACGATCTCGACCGTGCTCACGGCAGCCGAAACCGGGCATCTTGTGCTATCGACGCTGCACACCAACGACACCTCGCAGGCGGTTTCGAGGATTCTCGACACATTTCCGGCGGGGCACCAGCCCCAGATCCGGCAGCAGCTATCGCTGGCCCTGCTGGCCGTAGTGGCGCAGCAACTGGTCCCGGGCGCAGCGGGCGGCCGATATCCCGCGGTGGAGATGCTCATGGCCTCCAGCGGCGTGCGCAGCCTGATCCGCAAGGGCGACGATCATCAGATCTACAGCGCGATCTCAACGGGCCGGACTGAGGGCATGACCACCATGGAACAATCGCTGGCCGAACTGGTGCGCGTGGGGCGCATCAGCCGGGAAACGGCGCTGGCGCATTGTTACCGCCCGGAGGACCTGCGGCGGTATTTGCAGACTTAGACCGCCAATCGCTGTCTGGTCTCGATTCGCGGGGTTCCATTCGTCACGCGCAGGATGCCGGCTTCGATATAACCTTCGCCGAGGAGCCGGAGGAACGTTTTCGCAGCCACCGGATCAAACATGCGTCCGGCGTTGCGCTCGATCTCATGCACAGCGGACCGGATCGGCAGCGCCGCACGATAGGAGCGCGTAGTGGTCATGGCGTCGAAGGAGTCGGCGACGTGGACGATCCGGGCGGCCAGAGGGACTTTGGAGCCGGATAACCCGTAAGGATACCCGGTGCCATCGTGGTTTTCGTGGTGGAGCTCGACCACAGGAAGCAAGCGGTCAAATCGTCCAACCCTCTCCAGAATTCTGCGGCCGATCTGCGGATGAAGCTTGATGAGCCCGCATTCCTCCGGAGTCAGAGCGCCGGGTTTTTGCAGCACGGCATCGGGGATGCCAATCTTACCGATGTCATGGAGCCGGGCCGCTATGCGGATCGTCTCCGCTTCTTCGTCGGATAATCCCATAGCCAAGGCCAGCGCGTGCGAATACGCCGCGACGCGGAGGCTATGGCCCGCCGTGTAGGGATCCCGAGCGTCGAGAGCCTCCGCCATCGTCTCAACGAATTGCAGGTACGCCCGATCGAGGTCGCTTTGAGAGGCCAGAATCGAACGCGCCGCGCCGTTCAGCGCCGCCGAAAAGCGGTTCACCTCCGGCAGCCGCGAGTTCTCAGGAAAATTCGGAGCCAAAGCGCCCCTGCGCTCGCTTTCCTGCACCGCACTCATCAGGTCGTGCCAAGCGGCCGTTCGCAAATACGAGACAGCTCGGGAGAGGCCGACGGAAATGATCAGGCTGCCCAGGAGGGCTTGCATGACGCTGGTTCGCAGCGATCCGGATGCTTGTGCGATCGCCAGCAGGGCTCCGATCGAAGCCCACATGAGAAGAAATGTCCGACCCGTATGATTGATGAACCGCCCCATGAGTGCTTTCTGGTTTCATCGGCACTTGAAATGTAAATTTGAGTAATATCGCCGGCCGCATCACCGTACTCCCAGGGCAATATTGCATCCGGATTCAGAGGCTTAAGCGGTTTCCCTGGAGGTTGCGCAGCGGGACAGCGCCTTACTTTGGACATGTACCGGTGCCATGAGGGAGCCGCTCGCATCCAAACATCCCGCTCGACGCAAACCTGTTCTCTCCCGCCGTCACGCCCCACCCGCTCAACTGGAGCGCAACTTCTCCGCGGCAGCGATCTCCCTCAACGCTTCCGTATTTCGTATCGTCAATGGTGAAGATGAAGATACTGGCTGCGGTCTCCGGGCTACTGGCATCCTTCTGCCAGGCTGGCGTGGTGCAAGGGACGGTGCAGGAGGCAGCGTCGGGCTACCCTCTGTCGCGCAGTGTCGTGCGGCTGGTCCCGGTGCCTCGCGCCGACAACATCGGTTTGAAGCAGATGCAATTGCGGACCGGCCCAATGGGGCAATTCGTCTTCTTTAGTGTTCCTGACGGCTATTACTTCCTCATCTCGACTCGTGACGGCTATTTCCCTGGGGCGCACGGCCAGAGGCGGCCCAACGGGCAGGGCACGCCGATTCTCGTCACCAAGGATTCAGACTTTTTCGCGCAGCTGCGCATGCATCGCAAGGGGGCCATCACGGGCCGGGTGCTCGATGAAAATAACGTCGGCATCGCCGGGGTGCCGGTGGTCGCATATCGCGCTCGCCTGCCGCTCCGCGTGGTGGGCGAGGGCATCTCCGATGACCGCGGCGTGTACCGGATTCACGGCCTCGACGCAGGGAAATACTGGGTGCGCAGCGCAACGCACACGCTCGACGACGGCAGCGGCGTGTTGCCGACGTTTTCGCCGGGATCGCGCGAGGTCAGGGAGGCTCGCGCCTACGATGTTCGTCTCGACGACGACACTCCGGACGCCGACGTACATCCTGAATTCGGGCGGCTCTTCAACATCAGCGGCGTTTTGCAGTGCGAAGGCGGCGCGGTGAAGGTGACCCTGACTTCGGAAACGATGCACCGCGTCACGCAGGCGCCCTGCCGCGAGGAGTACACATTCATCGGACTTGCGCCGGCGACCTATGAAATCTCCGCCGAGACCGCCGACGGGAAGGAGTCGGGTTTCATCGAGTTGTTTGTCGATAGGATGAGGGATTCGGTCACGATAGTGCTCCAGCCGGCTCCCACGGTGACATTCGACATTCGCCGCAAGGGATCGGCAACATCCCTGAACGCCCCCGTCACCGTCACCGGACGCCGCCAGGATCTATACGAATCGAGCCCGGCGCAACAGATTTCGACGCCCCGCACGTCGCTCACCCCCGGGCATTGGGAGTTGACCGCCAAAGCAGGGCCAGATCAGTACATTGAATCGATCTCGAATCAGTATCAGGTGCGCCGCGAGCGCCCGCTTGAGAAAGCAGTGGAGTGGTTCGACGTCTTCATCGAGATGCGCGGGCAGGCGCGAATTCAAATCATCGTCGGCGATAAGGCAGCGCAAATTTCCGGTACGGTGGCGAAAGAAGGCAAGGCAGTTCCGGGCGCACCGGTATTCCTCTGGCCCATTTCTGAAGACGGCCGCAGGTCGTTGAAGGGATATCAGACGGCCATCGCTGACGATGCGGGGAAATACCGCTTTACCGGTCTGCCGCCCGGAGACTACCGGGTTCTTTCGACGTACGACTTCACGGAAATCGACGAGACTTCGCTGGATGAGGGCCTGGCGATCAGCGTGCGCGCGCCGGAGTCGCAGGTCACAACCGCGGATCTGGCGCTTTGGGTGGCACCGTAGGCCGAAGCTACTTCCGGGCGCCGCGCTGCGGACTCTTCAGCTTGGATTGACGCCGTTTCGCGGACTTCCGCTTGGGCTTGGAAATGATGAAGGTGCCGCTACCAACGTATTCGGCTTTGTAGAGCTTGTCGTCTGCCATGAGTTTTTAGTTTAGCGTATCCGTAACCGGAATGTTACTGTGAAGAGGAATGGCCGCCCGTCTTGTCCTGCTGGCCCTGTTGGCCTCCCTTCTCCCCGCACAGCAACAGCCCCGCGAACTGTTCCAGGAAGTGGACCGCATGACTGCGGCGCTCTCCGACATCACAGGTTGGCCCGTCAAGCGAAAAGTCCCGGCGAAAATCATCACCAAGGCGGAGTTCCGCCACCAGGTGGAATCGCGCATGAAGGGCTCCTCCAACCACAAGGAACTGCGGGCCGAGGAATTGACGTTGAAAATGTTCGGCTTCGTCCCTCAGGATTTCGATCTTGCCAAGGAAACGGTGGACCTGGTAAGCGAACAGGCTGCGGCGTATTACGACTACTCGAAAAAACGGCTGTTTGTGGTGGATTCGACCTCTGAGGCATCCGAGCAGAGAGTCGCAGTGGTGCATGAACTGGCGCACGCGCTGGCCGATCAGCAGCATCCGCTGGGGAAATATCTCCGCAAGGATTCGCCGGATGACGACGCGTCGACCGCGCGCGAAGCGGTGATGGAGGGCCAGGCGACCTGGCTTACCTGGGCGTACATTTCCAAACGCAACGGAGGCAAGGCGGAGGTATCGGCGGAGATGATCCAGAAGCTGACGGAAAACGCCAACTCTGACGATCCCGATTTTCCGATTTTCTCTAAAGAACCTCTGTATTTGCGCGAATCGCTGGTGTTTCCCTACGACGAAGGGATGAAGTTCCAGGATGCGGTGTACCACCGGCTTGGCCGGCGCAGCTTCGATGAAGTTTTCAGCCGCCCTCCGCGCAGCACTCAGCAGATTCTGCATCCGGATACCTACATCGCCGACGCGCGTCCCGAAGAGCCGGAGACTCCGGCACTGGACAAGAGCATCGCCCACCAGTTCCGCGTTCTGAATGATGGCAGCGTGGGCGAACTGGACCACTCCATGCTGCTACGGCAATATGTGGGAGAAAAAGACGGGCGGGAGGCGGCCGCCGGCTGGCGCGGCGGAGCTTTCCGTCTGTACGAACATAAGCGCGACAGATACACCGTTTTGACCTACGCCTCGGAATGGTCGTCTCCCGAGGCTGCGCGGCGTTTTTTCACGCTCTATCAGCGCGTAATGAAGGGGAAGTGGAAAGAAATGAAGGTGACGGAGCGGGCCGGGGACCGTCTATCGGGTATGGGCGATTCCGGTAGGTTTTTATTGAAGATTTCCGGCACGTCCGTTACGTTCATCGAAGGTCTGCGGTAAGATCGTTTCATGCGGATTCCATCGCTTCTGTTGGCTTTTTCTCTTGCCGCGCTAACCGTTTCGGCGCAGGCGCCAGCGCCGCGCAAGGCGCCCGAATTCACCATCACCGAAGGATCGGGCAAGCAAAGCCTTCTTTCGAGCTATCGCGGCAAGGTCGTCGTGCTGGCGTTTATCTTCACTACCTGCCCGCACTGCCAGGCCGCATGCGGCGTGATGACCAAGCTGCAGGGTGAACTGGGGCCCAAGGGATTTCAAGCGCTCGGTGTGGCGTTTAACGATAATGCCAATCTCTTGGTGAGCAGCTTCGTGGAAAACTTCCACGTCGGATTTCCCGTGGGATCCGCAAACCGCGACGAGGTGAAGAACTATCTGCAACTGGACGACAGGACCCCTTGGATGGTGCCGCAGATCGTGTTGATCGACCGCAAGGGCATGATCGTGGAGCAGAGCGCCGCCAAGGGCACGGAAGAATTACAGAAAGAAGATACGCTCCGCGCGAAAATCACCGCGCTGCTGGGACCGTCGCCCAAGACCATGTCGAAAAAAGCGGGTCACTAAATGCGCCGGACCTTCGCGTTTGTTCTCCTCGCGGCGATCGCTCTGGCCGCGCCGCCGGTGCCGCGCAAGGCGCCCGAATTCACGATCGTTGAGCCGGGCGGAAAGCAATCCCTGCTTTCGTCCTATCGCGGGAAGGTCGTGCTGCTGGGATTTTTTGCCACCTGGTGCCAGCACTGCCAGCACACGGCCCAAGCGTTCGCCAACCTCCAACAGGCCTTCGGTGCGGAAGGATTGCAGACTCTCGGAATCGCGATTAATGCCGAAGCGTCCAATGAAGCCGTCGTGCGCGAGTTCAAGACAAAGTACGCGCAGAATTTTCCCATCGGACACAGCGCCGTCGACAACGCGCTCAGTTTTCTAGGAATTTCCGTGATGGAGCGCTGGGTGTATCCCCAAGTGGTACTCATTGACCGAAAGGGAATGATCCGCGCGCAGAGCGATTCCAAGGGCACGCCCGAGCTTCAGGATTTTGTCGGCCTGCGGCCGAAAATCGAGGCGTTGCTCAAAGAACGCTAAGGGCTTCGGCGATCACCTTGCCGTGGAACCGCCCGTTTTCAATGAAAATCTCGTTGGTGTGCATGCCGGCCACCAACACTCCGGCCAGATAGACCCCCTTGCGATCGCTCTCAAGCGTTTCGGGATTGGTGTAGGGGCGTTTCGTTTCCGGGTCGAGTTTAATGCCGTGGGCTTCCAGGAAGGTTAAGTCGGGGCGATAGCCGGTCATCGCGAACACAAAATCGTTCTTCAGCTCCTTCTCACCGTGCGGCGTCTGGATCACGACGTTGGTCTCGTTAATCCTGACCACCTTCGACCGGAAGTACGCCTCGATTTCTCCGCTCTTGATGCGATTCTCGATATTCGGCTTGATCCAGTATTTGACGTTTTGATGGATCCCTTCGCCGCGATGCACCAGTGTGACGCGCGCGCCGGTCCACAGCAGTTCGAGCGCGGCGATGGCGGCCGAATTCTTCGCGCCGACGACGAGAACGTCGTGATTGTAATAAGGGTGCGCTTCCTTGTAGTAGTGGATGACCTTGGGAAGATCCTCACCGGGGACGTTCAGCATATTGGGTAGGTCGTAGTAGCCGGTGGAAAAGATGATCTTCTTCGACCCGTACTCGAGCTTGTTCCCGTGGCGATCGGCCGCGTGCGTGACGAACGCGCCGTCGTTGCCTGACACGTGGCTAACACGCTGATACTGACGGATGTCGAGCTTATAAAGCTCGGCCACTTTGCGATAGTATTTCAGGGCTTCGGCTCGGACGGGTTTGTCGTTCAGCGACGTCATCGGGATGTCGCCGATTTCAAGCAGCTCCGGCGTGGTGAAGAACACCATGTTCGTCGGATAGTTGTACAGCGAATTACAGACGCAGCCTTTATCGATGATGGTCGCGGAGAAGCCCCTCTTTTTCAGCTCGATGCCGCACGCGAGGCCGGTAGGGCCGGCGCCGATGATGACGACGTCGAACTGTTCCATTACAGCATCGCCTCGACGGAGTCGTAGACTTGCGCCAGCGCGGCGGGCAAGGCAGGTGCGTCCTTGCCACCGGCTTCGGCCATGTCGGGCCTTCCCCCGCCCTTGCCCCCAACTGCATGCGCGACAGAGCCGGCGAGCTTTCCGGCGTGAACCCTAGCGGTGATGTCCTTTGTGACGCCGCTGACGATGGCCACGCTGCCGTCCTCAACGGCGGCAAGCACCACCACCGCGGTCTTCCATTTATTGCGTAGCGAATCGACCAGCGTGCGGAGCTGTGCGCGGTCGAAGCCCTCGACCTGTGCCGCGAGGACCTTCACTCCCTTGATCTCGCGAGCCTGCGATTCGAGCGACGCGGCTTCCGCCTGCGCGGCTTTATTCTTCAACTGCGCCAGCTGATGCTCCAGCTGCTTTTCCTTGGCGATCAGTTTCTCCACCTGCTCGATCAGCTCGGATTCAGGCGCATGAACGATGCTCGCCACGCGGGCCAGCTCCGTCTGCGCGTCCTGGAAGCGCTTCAGCGCGCCCTCGCCGGTAATGGCTTCGATGCGGCGCACGCCGGCGGAAATGGAACCTTCATAGACGATCTTGCAGACGCCGATATCGCCGGTGCGGGAGACGTGCGTGCCGCCGCACAGCTCCTTGCTGAAGTCGGTAACGGAAACGACGCGAACTTTGTCGCCGTATTTTTCGCCGAACAAGGCCATTGCGCCAGTGGACAGGGCCTGATCGAGGTCCATCACGTTGGTAACGACCTCGTTGTTCTCCAGAATCTGCTCATTCATCAGGCGCTCGACTTCGGCCAACTCGTCGGCGTCCATAGCGGCATAATGCGTGAAGTCGAAGCGCATGCGCGAAGGTTCGACGACGCTGCCCGCCTGCTTTACATGCTTGCCGAGCACAGTTCGAAGAGCGGCGTGCAGCAGATGCGTACCGGTATGATTGCGCATGGTCGAGTGGCGCGCATGGGCATCGACACGGGCGATCACACTTTCGCCCTCCTTCACTACGCCCAGGAGCTTCACCTTGTGCACGCTCTTGCCGGGCGCGGCCGAGCGCGTGGTTTCGACGATCGCCACCGGTTCGCCTGTTTCCTTGGACAAGAGCACGCCTGTATCGCCCACCTGTCCGCCGGCTTCTGCGTAAAACGGCGTCTTGTCGAGAGCGATTTCGCCGTCGAGAACGGCAGTCACGGTCGCAGGAGCCTCCAGCGTCTCGCGGCCTATAAATTCGGTTCGCGGAAGAGCTTGATAAACAGGATTCACGGCCGCCTTTTCGGCCCCCTTCCAAGAAGCGCGAGCGCGAGTGCGCTGCTTCTCCATCTCCGCGTCGAACCCGTCGCGATCGATCGACAGGCCGAACTCACGCGCCATCTCCTCCTGCTCGTCGATCGCGAGGCCGTAGGTGTCATAAAGCTTGAAGGCGGCTGCGCCGGGAAGAACGCCGCCCACAGCCGATTTCGCCTCGTCCTGAAAGACCTTTTCCGCCACCTGGAACGTGGTGGCGTAGCGATGCTCCTCGTCCTTGACGACGCGCGCAACCCGCGGGATACTCTCCATCATTTCGGGATACGCGTCGCGCATATGCTCGGCCACGAATTCGGTCAGTTTGTAGAGATACGGGTCGGCCGTGCCGATCATGCGGGCGTTGCGCATTGCCCGGCGCATGATCTTGCGCAGCACGTAGCCGCGGCCCTCGTTCGACGGCACCACGCCGTCGCTGATCAGGAATGCAGTGGCGCGTGCATGGTCGGCGTTGATGCGCAGGACGGTGTCGACGCGCGAATCCTCGCCGGGCTTCTTTCCGAACAGCTCGGCGGCCCTGAACATGATGGGTTTGATCAGATCCGTATCGTAGTTCGAAAGCACGCCCTGCATCACGGCGGCAATGCGTTCGAGGCCCATGCCAGTGTCGATCGACGGCTTCGGCAGAGGCGTCATTTTGCCCGAGGAATCCCGGTCGAACTGCATGAAGACGAGGTTCCAGATTTCGACGAAGCGCCCGCCGCCGTCATTGGGGAATTCTTCCTTCTCGCGGCCAGACTCGGCGGCTTCCGGGCCCATATCGTAGTGAATTTCCGAGCAGGGGCCGCACGGTCCGGTCTCACCCATCTGCCAGAAATTGTCCTTTTCGTCGAGGCGGAAGATGCGCGATTTCGGAATCCCGGTGACTTCCTGCCACAGATTCTCCGCGTCATCGTCCTCGCGAAACACGGTGACATAGAGTTTGTCCTTGGGCAGGCCGTAATCCTTGGTGATCAGCTCCCAGGCGAAGTCGATGGCTTCGCGCTTGAAATAGTCGCCGAAGGAAAAATTGCCGAGCATCTCAAAAAACGTGTGGTGGCGGCGCGTGTAGCCGACGTTATCGAGATCGTTGTGCTTCCCGCCGGCTCGGACGCATTTCTGCGAAGTGGCGGCGCGCGAATAGTCGCGCTTGTCCTGGCCAAGGAAAACGTCCTTGAACTGGTTCATCCCGGCGTTGGTGAATAGCAGCGTGGGGTCGTTGGCGGGAACCAGCGAGGAGCTTCGCACGACGCGATGCCCGCGGGCTGAAAAATAATCGAGGAACTTCTGGCGGGTTTGGGATCCGGTCATTAGGTCTTGATCTTATTGTGGCAAAAGCCAAGTGCGGGTGTATATAGACGGCGGAGTACGACCAGAAGGTTACAATTTTTCGACCATGGTTACAATTTGGTGTTGACGGAGGTTTACGAATCTGTTATCAAATGTAGATCACACCGAGTCCGTGTAACCGCCCGTAACGGGGCAAGTTGGGGCAATTGTAGCAATTTTGTTTCTAAATCCTGATGGGAGAGTGGTATGCGAACTCTGATAGCGGCCGGAGTGTTTTTTCTAACGAGTATCCTTGCGTTTGGGCAAGCGGGATCCTCGCTCAGCGGCGTGGTTTCCGATCCCAGCGGAGCGGTCATTCCAGCCGCTTCTTTAACGTTGACCAACATCGCGACAGGCGTGGAGCAGACCACCCAAGCTGACAGCGGTGGCCGGTACAACTATCCGTCGGTGGCGCCGGGCATGTATAAGCTCATCGCCAAGCATCCGGGATTCTCGGATGTGATCGTCAACAATATTGAACTGCTGGTGAGTACCGCGACCACGGTGAACGTGACGTTCGAGAAGGTGGGGTCTACAACGACCACCATCGCGGTGGAAGCGAACGCGGTGCAGGTGAACACGCAGGACGCGACGATCGGCAATGCGATCAACACTCAACAGATTCTCGAGATTCCGTCCTACCTCCGCAACGTGGCCGCGCTGCTGCAGTTCCAACCCGGCGTGAACACCAGCGGCAACGTGAACGGCGGCAAGAGCGACCAGGGGAACGTGACCCTGGACGGCATTGACGTCAACGACCAGAACACCCGCGCGGCGTTTACCAGCGTACTGCGCGTGACGCTCGATTCGACGCAGGAGTTCCGCACCACCACGACCAATGCCAACGCGGACGAAGGCCGCAGCTCCGGCGCCCAAATCGCCCTGGTGACCAAGAGCGGCACAAATCAGTTGCATGGGTCGCTTTACGAGTATCGTCGCGGCACGGAAACGGCCGCCAACACGTTTTTCAACAATCTTTCGGGCGTGAAGAATCCGACACTGCTGATCAACATCTTCGGCGGCTCGGCCGGCGGCGCGATCAAGAAGAACAAGGTGTTTTATTTCATCAACTACGAAGGACGCCGCGACGCCAGCAATGGCACCCCGAGCACCATCCCCACGGTGCCTTCCGACCTGATGCGCGCCGGTACTCTGCAGTACATCAACACTTCCGGCGGCGTCACTCAGATCAGCCCGGCGCAGTTGAAGGCTCAAGATCCCGCCGGCATCGGCATCAATTCGGCGGCGCTTGCGATGCTACAGCTTTACCCGCACGGCAACGACACCAGCCTGGGCGACGGCTACAACTTCATCGGCTACCGCTTTACCGCTCCCCAGCACGCCAATCAGAACACCTATATCGCGAGATTCGACTGGAACGTCGACTCCGCCGGCAAGCATATGGTCTTCGCTCGCGGCCAGTTGCAGAACGACAGCCAGGACGGGCTGCCGCAGTTCCCCGGACAGGCTCCCTCCTCGGTGAGCTTGACCAATGCCAAGGGCATCGCCGTGGGTTACACCGCGGCGCTCAAGCCGAATCTGGTAAATACAGCCCGCTACGGCATCACCCGCGTGGCGCCCGAGACGACAGGCGTGCTCTCCGGCAACTACGCGCAGTTTCGCGGATTGACGACCATCTATCCAGTCACGACGGGGACTGTTCACAAGATTCCGGTGAACCAGGCTTCCGATGAGCTTTCCTGGACCAAAGGCGCGCACGATATTCGCGTCGGCGGAGTCTTCCGCTTTGTTTCGAATAATTCCATCAGCTATTCGCATTCCTACAGCAGCACGAGTTCGAACCCGTCCTGGCTGCTGGGAACCGGTAAGGACCTGCAGCCTCCGGACTTATCGGGCGGCTTCCGCACGAATTACACCTACGCCGCGGCCACGCTGCTTGGAATTCAGGCGCAGTCCACCGAAAACATCAACTACTTGGTAGACGGCTCAACCCTAGCACTGGGCGCTCCGGTGTTGCGCGACTTCCGAAACAAGGAGTTCGAATGGTACGCGCAGGACACTTGGAAGGTCACCCGCGCGCTGACCGTGACTTACGGCCTGAGGCATTCCATCATGCCGCCCATTTACGAAGGCAACGGGCAGCAGACGTCCACCAACATCTCGATTGGCGACTGGTTCTATACTCGCGGAGCCCTGGCTTCTGTGGGTGCGCCGCAGAGCTCGGCGGGTCAGATTACATACATCGCCGGGAACGACCCCAAAGCGCGCTCGCTGTACCCGAATCACCTCACCAACTTCGCACCGCGCTTGGCGCTCGCCTACTCGCCGCAGAGCAGCAGCGGCCTCTCGAAGGCCTTGTTCGGCGGCCCGGGCAAGACCTCCATCCGCATGGGATGGGGTATGTATTACGACCTGGTCGGCCAGCCGCTGGCACAGACCTACGCCGCTTCCGCGTTTGGTCTTTCGACGACGCTGAACAATGCGTCCAGCTCTCTGACCTCGGCGACGGCTCCCCGCTACACGGGATTCTATACGCCTCCCACCAGCATCTTCCCGCCGCCCCCCAAGGGTGGCTTCCCGGCGACCTATCCGGACCTGTTCGCAATTACGAACAGCATCGACGATACGCTGAAGGCTCCGTATACGATGAATACGGACGTCAGCATTGGGCGGGAGTTCGGGCGCGGATGGTATGTCCAAGGTGCCTACGTGATGCGCCTGTCGCGGCGCTCGCTGGTCAACAAGGACTTGGCGCAGCCCACCAACCTGAAGGATCCGAAGTCTGGCATGACGTACTACCAGGCCGCGCAAGCGCTGGCCGCGCAGTACAACAACGGCAACAATCCGGTTCCTGTGGCCAACGTCCAGAAGCTGTCGTTCTGGGAAGACATGTATCCCGGCCTGGCGGGCGGCGGGCTGACGGCGACGCAGCAGGCCTACAAGCAGTTCGGCGCGGGATTCTCTCCGGATTACACGTCTGCGCTGCAGAACATCGACATTAACTGCAGCCCCTCGTGCGGGATTTACGGTCCAGGCATGATCTTCAACGAGCAATTCTCGGCGTTATCCGCATGGAGTTCGGTGGGCAAAGGTGATTACTACGCCATGCAGTGGACGGCCCGCAAGCGCTTTAGCGGTGGCCTGACGCTGGACTTCAACTACACGTTCGGCCGCTCGGTCGACCTGGCTTCCAGCGTCGAGAGCGGCGGCTCGTTCACGGGCGTAATTCAGAACGCTTGGATCGATCAGCAAAGCTGGGCGCCTTCCAACTATGACGCCCGCCATATCATCAATACGTTTGCGGTATACCAGTTGCCTTTCGGCAAAGATCGCAAGTTCCTGTCGACGGCCAACCGTCTGGTAGACGGAATCCTCGGCGGATGGCAGTTGGCGCCGACGGTTCAATGGTCGAGCATGACGCCGACCGGCGTCGGCGACGGCAGCAACTGGGCGACGAACTGGGAAATCACGACGAACGCCACCCAGATCGGCCCGGTGAGCGTTTCGCCAACCAGGCTGGCCCCCGCACCCTCCTCCGGCGGCAAAGGCGGCCCGAACCTGTTCGCTGATCCGTCTGCGGCGTTCAAGCAGTTCACTTTCACACTGCCGGGCGATAGCGGCGACCGCAACAATATTCGCACGCCCGGACCGTTCGCAATTAACCTGGCCGTGTCGAAGGAGTTTTACCTTTACACGATCCACGACAACCCACACAAGCTTCAGTTCCGCTGGGAGTCCTTCAACCTGACGAACACGGCGGTGCTGAGCAGCCCGTCGCTGAGCGTGGGATCCGTCAGCACGTTCGGAAAATTCACCAGCCAGTTGGGAGCGCCGCGGCAGATGCAGTTCGCGCTGCGCTACTACTTCTAGAGTTCCGGTTACGCCCCCGTCCCGTGAGGGCGGGCTTGCCAAATAGGTGCCAGCCCCGCGCTCACGCCGCGGGGCTACAGAAAAGGCTCCCGCCCTTCCGGGTGGGAGCCTTCTTGCTTTAGGACGACATTTATGCCGCCTTGGCCGGCGCGTAGGCCAGCGAAGGCAGCATATCGTGAAGAACGTCTTCCACGCGATCCGCGAAGATGAACTCCATTTCGTTGCGAACCTCATCGGGAAGATCGCGCAGGTCCTTCTGGTTGGCCCTGGGCAAGATGACGCGCTTCAATCCGGCGCGCCGTGCAGCCAGCACCTTTTCTTTCAACCCGCCGATGGGCAGAACCAGCCCGGTCAAGGTGATCTCACCCGTCATGGCCGTATCCTGCCTGGCAGGAACGCCCGAGTAAACCGACGCCAGGGCCGTCGCCATGGTCACGCCCGCCGATGGGCCGTCCTTGGGGATCGCGCCCGCCGGAACGTGGATGTGCAACCCGGAGTTCAGGAACAGATCGGGTTTGATGCCGAACTCAGCCGCGTGCGCCCAGACGAAGCTGCGCGCCGTTTTTGCCGACTCCTGCATCACTTCGCCGAGCTGGCCGGTGATCGTCACATCCTTACCGTTTGGCAACAACGACGCTTCGATATACAGAACGTCGCCGCCCGTTTCGGTCCAGGCGAGCCCCGTCGCCACGCCCGCCGGCAGTTCGCGACGCGCCATTTCCGGCGTGATCGGCTCCGGGCCCAGCAATTCGGCAACATCCTCCGCCTTCACCTTCACGGCTTCCGTCGCGCCTTCGGCGAACTTCAGCGCAATCTTGCGGATCACGCGGCCGAGCGTCTGTTCCAGACGCCGCACGCCGGCTTCCCGCGTGTACGAACCGATGATCTTGCGCAGCGCCTCCTCGGTGATATTGCACTGCTCCTCTTTCAGCCCTGCGTGGGCGAGTTGACGAGGCAGCAGATAGCGCCGGGCGATTTGCGCCTTTTCCTCCTCGCTGTAGCCGGACAGACGCAGGATTTCCATGCGGTCCAACAGCGGAGCGGGAATCGTGTCGAGCGAGTTCGCCGTAGTGACGAACAGCACCTTCGACAAATCGAACGGCAGATCGAGGTAGTTGTCGCGGAACGTCTTGTTCTGCTCCGGATCCAGCACTTCGAGCAAGGCCGCCGCCGGATCGCCCCGGAAGTCCCTTCCCAGCTTGTCGATTTCATCCAGCATCAGCACCGGATTGTTCGCGCCGGCGCGGCGCATGGCCTGAATCAGGCGGCCAGGCATCGCGCCGATGTACGTCCGGCGATGGCCGCGGAGTTCGGCCTCATCGTGCAGGCCGCCGAGGCTCATGCGCTCAAACTTGCGTCCGATGGCGCGAGCGATCGACTGGCCCAGCGACGTTTTTCCAACACCTGGCGCGCCGACAAAGCACAGAATCGGAGCCTTGGCTTCGGGATTGAGCTTCAGCACGGCGAGGTGCTCCAGAATGCGCTCCTTCACCTTGGTGATGCCGAAGTGATCCTCGTCGAGAACCTGCCGCGCGCGGGCGATGTCCAGATTGTCCTGGCTGCGCGTCTTCCACGGCAGCTCGATTACGTATTCGAGCCACGTGCGGATCACGTTGTATTCAGGCTGCTGAGGGCTCATCTTTTCCAGGCGCCCCAGCTCGCGATCGGCTTCCTTACGAACCTCCTCGGGAACATCCGCCTTGGATAGCTTTTCCCGCAGAGTCTCAACTTCGGCCTGATCGTTCTTTTCGCCGAGCTCGGCTTCAATGGCTCGCTTCTGCTGCCGGAGGATGTATTCGCGCTGCTCCTTCGACATTTCGCCGCGCGCTTCCTCGGTGATCTTGTTGCGGAGATTCAGCACCTCCACTTCGTGCGCCAGCCAGCCGTGGACCAGCCTCAGAGCCTCAACACGCGTGGGCGATTCCAGCAGCGATTGTTCGCGCACTCCGTCCAGATTCATGATGGATGCGACCATGAACGCCAGCCGCAGGGGGTCTTCCTGCGAGGTGAACATGCGCGCCAGTTCCTGCGGCGAATAGCGGTCGCTCTGAACCAGGCCGACGAACTTCGCGCCCATCTCCACGATGGCGAGCGTTAACGCCTCCGTTTCGCGGCTTGAATCGTCGGGCAATGGAAGCACGCGGACGCGCGCCGACATGAAGCCCCCGCCGTCGTCGATTTTCACGATCACCACTCGCTCGATTCCGAGCACGAGAATGTCGATCTGGCCGGCGCTCCGTGAAACTTTCTTGATCGTGGCCCGCGTGCCGATGGTGAATAGATTTTCGGCTGCCGGAGTATCCACCGAAGGATCGCGCTGGGCGACCACAACGATTTCTTTTTCCTCGGCCTCCAAGGCCTTTTCCACCGCTGCGACCGAAGCCGTGCGGCCCACCGACAAAGGCATCATCAGCCCGGGGAACAATACTGAGTTTTTCAACGGCAGTAAAGGCAATGTGCGAAGATTGTTTTCCATTTGAGTGTCCTTACTTCTTCGATGCGCTGGCGTGCGGCACCGATTCCACTTCGATCGTCATCTCGTGATTGCGTTCATCGGCAATCACTTTCTGGCCGTCGCGAACGTCGCCGGCCACGATCTTCCGTGCCAGAGGCGTCTCGATTTCCTTCTGAATGGCCCGCTTCAGAGGGCGCGCGCCGAATGCCGGATCATAGCCGACTTTCACAAGGCGCTCCCGCGCCGCCTCCGTCAACTCCAGGTCGATGTGGCGCTCGGCGAGCCTTGCGCGCAGACCCGCCAATTGGATGTCGACGATCTGCTTCAGTTCGCTTTCCGTCAGCCGGTGGAAAGTGATGATCTCGTCCACGCGATTCAGGAACTCCGGCCGGAACAGCCGTGGCAGCTCGTCTTTTTGCGCGTTCGACGTCATCACGATAATCGTGTTCTTGAAGTCCACGGTGCGGCCCTGGCCGTCGGTCAGGCGCCCGTCGTCGAGCACCTGCAACAGCACATGGAACACGTCGTGGTGTGCCTTCTCGATTTCGTCGAGCAAGACCACCGAATACGGCCGCCGGCGGACGGCTTCGGTCAACTGGCCTCCCTCGTCGTAGCCGACGTATCCCGGAGGCGCGCCGACCAACCTTGAAACGGTGTGTTTTTCCTGATACTCCGACATGTCGATGCGGATCAACGCCCGCTCATCGTCGAACAGATACTGCGCCAGCGCGCGAGCCAGCTCCGTCTTGCCGACACCGGTGGGGCCGAGGAACAGGAAGCTGCCGATCGGCCGCTTCGGGTCCTTCATGCCGCCCCGGGCGCGCATGACGGCGTCCGCCACGGCGTCAACGGCCTCATCCTGGCCGACGACGCGCTTGTGCAATTCATCGGCGAGATGCAGCAGCTTTTGGATCTCTCCTTCGAGCAGCTTCGACAGAGGAATGCCGGTCCAGCGGCTGACTACTTGCGCGATATCTTCCTCAGTGACTTCTTCCTTCAGAAGTGTTGTTTCACGCTTGGCTGCATCGAGCTGCTTTTCGAGCGACGTCAGGCGGCCGTACTTCAACTCAGCTGCTTTGTTCAGATCGTAGGCTCGTTCAGCCTGCTCAATCTCCTGCTTCACCTGCTCGATTTGAGCGCGCAGGTCGCGCTGCTTGCGTAGGACTTCCTGATCAGCGGTCCACTGGGCCTTCAGAGCCGCGGTGCTGGTCTTGATCTCGGCTAGTTCCTTCTCAATTTTTTGGAGACGATCCTTGGAGGACGCGTCCGTCTCCTTCTTCAGCGCCTCGCGCTCGATTTCGAGCTGCATCTGGCGCCGCAGCGCTTCGTCGAGATCCGCCGGCATGGAGTCGATCTCCGTGCGCAGCTTCGCCGCTGCTTCATCGACCAGATCGATGGCCTTGTCCGGCAGGAATCGGTCGGTAATGTAGCGCTGGCTGAGCACGGCCGCGGCAACAAGGCTCGAATCCTTGATCCGAACGCCGTGATGCAGCTCATAGCGCTCGCGCAGGCCGCGCAGAATGGAAATCGTGTCGTCCACGGTCGGCTGATCCACCAAGACAGTTTGGAAACGGCGCTCCAGGGCTGCGTCCTTTTCGATGTGCTTACGGTACTCGTCAAGCGTCGTCGCGCCGATGCAATGCAGCTCGCCGCGCGCCAGCATCGGTTTCAGCAGATTGCCCGCGTCCATCGCGCCCTCGGCTGCTCCCGCTCCGACCACTGTGTGCAGTTCGTCGATAAAGAGGATGATGCCGCCTTCGGCCGCCTGGACTTCTTTTAGAACTGCCTTCAGCCGCTCCTCAAACTCGCCACGGAACTTCGCGCCCGCAATCAGCGCGCCCATGTCGAGCGAGACGACTTTCTTGTCCTTAAGGCCTTCGGGAACGTCGCCGCGGACAATCCGTTGCGCCAGCCCTTCGACAATGGCCGTCTTGCCGACGCCCGGCTCGCCGATCAATACGGGGTTATTCTTCGTGCGGCGCGAAAGAACGGTAATCACGCGGCGAATCTCGTCGTCGCGGCCGATCACCGGGTCGAGTTTGCCAGCCGCCGCCAGCTTGGTCAGGTCGCGGCCATATTTTTCCAAGGCCTCATACGTGGCTTCCGGATTCTGGGTGGTCACGCGCTGGGTGCCGCGGACCTCCTGCAGCGTCTTCATCAGGCGCTCGCGGGAAAGGCCCAGTTCCTTAAAGGATTTTTCCTCGGTCGCAGCGAGGAGGACGTGTTCGACGGAGACGTACTCGTCCTTCATGCGCTTGGCCTCGCGCTCGGCTGTCGCCAGAAGAGCCTGCAAGCGTGGCGTGATATAGATCTGATCGATCCCCTGCGCGGTGCCCGAAACCCGTGGGAGCTTCTCCAGGTCCTGCAAGATGCGGCGGTGTAGAAGCTCTGGATTGACCTCCGCTTTCAATAAGATAGACGGAGCAAGACCCCCAGGCTGCTCAAGCAGAGCCAGCAGCAGATGATCCGTATCGAGCTGTTGCTGTCCGCGGCTCGCGGCCAGCGATTGTGCTGTGCGGAGGGCATCCTGGAGTTTTTCGGTAAATCGGTTGAAGTCCATAGGTCAGCGACCTCTTTAAAGATAATATAGCATGTTAGCACGATCTAGTGCAATAATCTTAGCGTTATACTGTCAAGTTATAGATGACTCAATCCCCGGCTTCAGATTCAGGTCATTTCGTGATATTTTAAGAGCAAGGCTATGACCTTCCTCACTCCTTCGAACGCCCGGCCAGGCCTTTTCGGCTCCGACTAACCTGCCCGCTCCTTTTCGGCCCTCGCCACTGGTTTTCGTCGACAAGAAGGAGTTCTTAATGACCCCCCTGACAGGAGTCCGTCCGGATTTCCCGAGCATCGTCACGTCCTTGCCCGGCCCCAAGGCCCAGGCGATAATCGATCGCGACAAGGCAGTCTTGTCGCCTTCCTACACGCGTGGCTACCCTCTGGTGGCCACGAGAGCCGAAGCAGCGATGATCGAGGACCCCGACGGCAACCGCTTCCTGGACTGCAACGCGGGAATCGCGGTGGCGGCAACGGGCCATTGCCACCCGAAAGTGGTGGAAGCGATCCGCGAGCAGGCCGGCAAGCTGATTCACATGTCCGGGACCGATTTTTATTACGAAAATATGGTTGCTCTGGCGGAGAAATTGGCCGCGCTGGCGCCCGGCGATGCGCCGAAGCGCGTCTATTTTGGCAATTCAGGCACCGAGGCGGTGGAGGCCGCGCTCAAGATGGCCCGGTATCACACGGGCAAGGGCCAGTTTGTGGCGTTTTTCGGCGCATTCCACGGACGCACGATGGGCTCGCTGGCGCTAACCGGATCGAAAAGCGTCCAAAAGAAGGGGTTTTTTCCCATTATGCAAGGGACGCATCATGTTCCCTATGCCTACTGCTATCGCTGCGCCTATGGGAAGGCGCCGGATACGTGCTCGGTGGAGTGCGTCAAGGCAATTGAGGATACGCTGTTCCGCCACACGCTGCCGGCGGAGGAGGTTGCGGCGATTGTGGTCGAGCCGGTGCAGGGTGAGGGCGGCTACGTGGTCCCTCCACAGAAGTTTTTCGACGAATTACGGAATCTCGCCCAGAAGCACGGCATTTTGCTGATCTTCGACGAAATCCAGTGCGGCATGGGCCGGACCGGCAAGATGTTCGCGGCGGAGCACTTCGGCGCGGCGCCGGACATTACGACCGTGGCCAAGGGTATCGCCAGCGGGATGCCGCTTGGCGCGGCCATCGCCCGGGCTGAAGTGATGGACTGGAAACCGGGCGCCCATGCGTCGACATTCGGCGGCAATCCAGTGTGCGTGGCCTCCGCTCTGGCGACCATCGAATTGCTGGAGCAGGAACTGGTGGACAACGCGGCCAAGATCGGGGCGCATATGAAAGCTCGTTTGAGCGAACTGCCGAAACGTTTCCCGATCGTCGGCGATGTGCGCGGGTTGGGCCTGATGATCGGCATCGAGCTAGTGCGCGATCCGGTGACCAAGGAGCGAGCGCCGGAGCTGCGCGACCGGCTGGAGCGCATGTGCTTCGAACGAGGCGTGCTGGTGCTTGGCGCGGGCCCGAATACGCTGCGGATTTGTCCGCCGCTGGTGATCACAAAAGATCAGGCCGATTTCGCAGTGGATACGATCGAGGCGTGTTTGCGGGAAATGATAAAGTAAGGGCATGAGGACGCAGCATCGGACGCCCGTCATTGTGAAGGGGCCCTATCCCACAGTTGAGGAGATCGCGAAAACCATGCGCGTCTCGCCGCCTCGGATGCGCGCGATCGTCCGGCTCGTGGATGAGATTCACGACAGGAACGAAAAGAAGGATGCTAAGCGGCGAGCCGCGGTTCGGCGAAGACAGACTAAGACGGCCTAAATGCGTCGCGCCAATCCCGACAGCGCTTTTCTGAACATCCCTTACGATCGGTCCTATGAGGAGCTCTTCCTCGCTTACATCGCCGGGCTTGCCGCTTTCGGAATTCAGCCGCGCGCAACCCTCGAATTGACGGCCGGCGCGCGCAGACTTGACCGCATCTTCCATTTAATTTCCTCTTGCGACTGCTCTTTCCATGACTTGTCGATGGTGAAACTGGATCGCAAGGCTCCCCGGACGCCTCGCTTCAACATGCCCTTCGAGCTTGGGTTGGTCATCGGCTGGCAGCGCGCGACGCAATCGAATCATCGTTGGTTTGTATTCGAGTCTTCCCCGTACCGCGTCCAGAAATCCCTGAGCGATCTGAATGGCACTGATCCCTTCATTTACAACGGAACCCCGGACGGAGTGCTGCGGGAGGTCCGCAATTGCCTGGCGCGGCGGAGGGATCAGCCGACCGCGGACCAAATGCACCGCATCTTCCGAGACTTGAGGGACACCTCCGTTCGCATCCGCAAGGACGCTGCCGCAAGCTCCTTGTTCGAAGCCAGGGTCTTCGCCAATCTGTCGGTCGGCGCAGGGCAGTTGGCGGCGCGCGTCCTTCCCGGACTCAAGGCCTAACCGTGCGAATCCTCGACGTTGGCTGCGGCATCAACAAGCTCCCTGGCTCCATCGGGATCGACCGCAATCCAGCCAGCCGCGCCGATGTGATCTGCGAACTGGACCACACTCCCTACCCGTTCCGCGACTCGAGCTTCGACGCGCTTCAGGCCGTCCACGTGATTGAGCACGTCGGCGACGTCATGAAGACAATGGAGGAGTTTCATCGCCTGCTCCGTCCAGGCGGCGAGGCGTTCATCGTGACGCCTCATTATACGGATTTCAGCTCTTTCTGCGACCCCACGCACCGCTGGCACCTCAATAGCTTTTCGCTCCGCTACTTCGGCGAGGACAATGCCGGCTACGGATATTACTCCAACGTCCGATTTGAGGAGATTTCCGTGCGCGTCAAGCTACTAGCCTTGTGGAGGTGGCTTGGTTTCGAGTTTCTCGTGAATGCCTTCCCCCGCTACCGGCGATTCTGGGAGTATTACCTCTGCTACATCGTGCGCGGGAAGGTGATCGAGTGGCGGCTCCGGGCCATTAAAGGCTGATTTTTCAGGTTTCAGACTGGGTCCGCCACGTGTTTCGCGGCCGCCGGTGGTCACCCAAGCTGGCGGTCGGGCGCCGCGGCGAGGATCTGGCGCACCGGTTCTTGCAATCGCGGGGCTTCGTTATTGTGGCCCGGAATTATCGCCTCTCGACGGGGGAGGCCGAAGCAGACCTGATCGCCTGGGAAGGCGACGCGCTGGTCTTCGTCGAGGTGAAGACGCGCGAAACGGCCGATTTCGGCCCTCCGGAGCGTGCTATCGGCGAGGAGAAGCGGGATCACCTGATAAAGATCGCGCGCGCCTACACTCGAAAATCGGCCACGCCTTGGGATAGAGTCCGGTTCGACGTGATCGGGATCGTCTTGACCGAACCTCCCACGATTGAGCACTTTCGGGACGCCCTTCCGGCAAGACGCAGGCGCGCCAGCGCATAATAGAAAGTTGGACGCCGAAAAGACACGACTGCTGGAAGCCGCCAACCGTGTGCAGCACTGGCGCCGTTGGGGGCCCTTTCTTTCCGATCGGCAATGGGGCACCGTGCGCGAGGATTACAGCCCCGACGGCACTGCCTGGGAGTATTTTCCCTTCGAACACGCGCACATTCGCGCTTACCGCTGGGGCGAGGATGGCATCGCAGGAATCTGCGACAACCACCAGCGCCTATGCTTCGCGCCGACGTTTTGGAACGGCCGCGATCCGATTCTCAAAGAGCGCTTCTACGGCCTTACGGGCAATCAGGGAAATCATGGCGAAGACGTCAAGGAGCTTTATTATTACCTCGACTCGACGCCTACGCACTCCTACATGAAGTGCCTGTACAAATATCCGCAGGACGAATTTCCCTACGCGGAACTGTATGGCGAAAATCGCCGCCGAAACCGCCAGGATGCCGAATTCGAGTTGGCTGACACGGGCATCTTCCGCGACGACCGCTATTTCGATATTCAGATTGAATACGCCAAGGCGAGCATCGACGATATTCTGATCCGCATCACGGTCACCAACCGGGGGCCGGAGCGCGCGGCGCTGCATCTGCTGCCGACGATCTGGTTTCGCAACACCTGGTCCTGGAACCCAACCGCCAAGCGCCCGGTGATGAAGCGTTCGAGTGACACGGCTATCGATATCGAAGAAGAATCCCTCGGGTCCTTTCAGTTCGACTTCGACAGCACCCGGCCGATGCTATTCACGGAAAACGAATCGAACGCCAGCGCCCTGTGGAGTATGCCAAACGTTCAGCCTTACGTCAAGGATGCGTTCCACCGGCGGCTGATCCACAACGCGGTCGAAGCGGTGAATCCGGCCGAGACGGGGACGAAGGCGTGCGCATGGTATCAACTCGACCTGGCGGCTGGGCAGAGCGAAGTGATTCGTATGCGGCTGACAGGAAAATCCCAGCCTTCATGGCTGGTTCACGATTTCGACGGCATCTTCGCGCTCCGCATCGCCGAGGCCGATGAGTTTTACTCCTTCGCTCCGGCCACGCTGTCCGAAGACGGCAAGCGCGTGCAGCGCCAGGCATTCGCCGGTCTGCTTTGGTCCAAACAGTACTATCACTTCGTCGCCGAAACGTGGCTGAAAGGCGATCCCTCCCAACCCGCGCCCCCGCGCGAGCGGCTGAAGGGGCGCAACGCGGGGTGGGTGCATTTGTTCAGCGAAGACGTTCTGTCCATGCCCGACACGTGGGAGTACCCATGGTTCGCGGCGTGGGACACGTCATTCCACATGTTGGCTATGGCTCTAGTGGATCCGGACTACGCCAAGAGCCAGTTGAAGCTGTTCCTGCGCGAATGGTACATGCATCCGAACGGGCAGATTCCTGCGTATGAATGGGCCTTCGGCGACGTGAACCCACCGGTGCATGCCTGGGCCTGCTGGCGCGTGTTTCAGATCGATCGCAAGCTTTCCGGCCGCGCCGACTACGCGTTTCTGGAAACCTGCTTCCATAAGCTGCTGCTGAATTTCACCTGGTGGGTGAATCGCAAGGACTCCGACGGCAGCAATATTTTCGAAGGCGGATTCCTCGGCCTCGATAACGTCGGGATCTTCGATCGCTCCAAGCCGCTTCCCACCGGCGGCCACATGGAGCAGTCCGACGGCACCAGCTGGATGGCGATGTACAGCCTGATGATGCTGAAAATCGCCATTGAACTGTCCACCCGCGTCGACCCGCTCTATGAGGACGTCGCCAGCAAGTTCTTCGAGCATTTCCTGTACATCGCCCACGCCATGAACGCCATGGGCGACGGCGGCTTGTGGGACGACGCCGACGGCTTTTTCTACGATTCACTGCATCTTCCCGACGGCACGATGATGCGCATGCGCGTCCGGTCCATGGTTGGCCTGATCCCTCTGTTCGCCGTGGACACGATGGAGAAGGAAAACATCGAGAAGATGCCCGGCTTTCGCCGCCGCATGGATTGGTTTACAAAAAACCGGCCGGATCTTTGCGGAAACCTGGCGTCGCTTTCCCGCGAAGGTATGGAGCAGCGCCGCCTGCTGAGCGTGGTGACGCCGGACCGGTTCGTGCGCATCATGGAGCGCATGCTCGACGAGCAGGAATTCCTTTCGCCCCATGGCATCCGGTCGCTGTCGAAATTCCACGAGGCAAATCCCTACAAAATGCACGTAAACGGCAAGGAGTACAGCGTCGATTACGAGCCCGCCGAGTCCCGCACGGAGCTGTTCGGCGGCAATTCCAATTGGCGCGGACCGGTCTGGTTCCCGGTGAATTTCCTGCTTATCGAGAGCCTGCAGCGGTTCCACTACTACTTTGGAGACGAACTACTCGTAGAGTTCCCCGCCGGCTCCGGCAATCGCATGAACTTGAGCGACATCGCCCGGGAGCTATCTCGCCGCCTGTCCCGCATCTTCCTGCGCGATGCCCAAGGCCGGCGTCCCGTGTACGGCGGAAGAGAGAAATTCCAGACGGATCCGCACTTCAAGGACAACCTCCTGTTCTTCGAGTATTTCGACGGCGACAACGGAGGCGGCATCGGGGCCAATCATCAGACCGGATGGACCGCACTGGTGGCCAAACTGCTGCAACAGAGCGGCGAGTAACGCTATCCTTAAGGATTGACCCACTCCACTCCAGAACAGAAACGCCGTTCCGTGTTTCTGATCATTTTGTTTACGTTCCTGGCGGCGACTGCTCAGGTGATGTGGAAATACGCCACCAATGCCCTGGGCGAACATCCCTCGTTGCACGCGCTGATCACCAGCGTTCCTCTGTTCGCGGGCCTTGCCATGTACGGGCTCGGAGCCATGTTGATGATCGTCGCGCTCAAACACGGCGAGCTATCGGTACTTTATCCACTGATCTCTCTTAGCTATGTGTGGGTCGCGATTCTTTCGGTGATTTTGTTTCAAGAGGCCATGAATCCTTTAAAATTGGCTGGGATTATCGTCATCATGGCGGGCGTTGGCATTTTGGGACGGGGAGCACACCAATGAACACCCCCATTTCGTCGATTGCCTGGGTTTCATTCGGCTCCGTCATCGGCAGCCTGGGCGCGGTGGGATTAAAAGCCGGCGCGAAGCATGTGGCGCTGAACCTCCGCGCGCTGTTGACGAACTGGAAGCTCGCTCTGGGACTCAGCCTTTATTTGCTCTCCACTGTTTTCTTCATCAAGGGCATCTCGCGCGGCGAAATCAGCGTGCTGTTCCCGCTCGTGTCGACCGGCTACATCTGGACGGCGATCTGGTCCAAGCTGTTTTTTGGCGAATCCTTTACGAAACCGAAATTCATCGGCCTCGGGCTGATCCTGATTGGATGCGTGCTGCTAGGGCTTGGCAAGCGCTAGCCATCCCGACAGGGTGGGCTGGGTAATGCAGGGACAAGCCCCGGGCTTTACGCCTCGGGGCTGGACACGCAGGTCAACGGCGCGTACCGCACCAGATCCTCCACCGACATATTTCCGCCGCAGAACACCAGGACCACATGCTGTTCCCGCGTAAACTTCACTTGCAGTTTGTCCGCCGCCGCCAGTGTGCAGGCAGCGGCCGGTTCAGTCATCACTTTCAGCCGCTCTAGAATGAAGCGCAGCGCGTCCATGGCTTCGGCATCCGACACCACCGTGACGCTTTCGAATAACTCCTTGGCCATCCGAAATGTTGTTTCACTGGGAGCGGGCGCGCCCAGTGTCCGAGCAATCGAGGTGATCGCGTCCAGCGTGACGATTCGATCTTCCGCCAGCGAGCGCGACATGCAGTCTGCGCCTTCTGTCTCGACGCCCCAGATGCGCACCGCCGGCTTCAGGGCTTTGATCGCGGTGGCGACCCCGCCCGCGAATCCTCCACCGCCCACGCTGATCACCACGTCGGTCACCTGAGGCACGTCTTCCAGAATTTCCAGGCCTACCGTTCCTTGCCCGGCCATGACCAGAGGATCGTCGAACGGGTGAACGTAGGCCCAGCCTTCTTTTTCGAATTCCGCCACTTCGGAGAACGCCGCGGCGGCAGTGGCTGCGAACTTCACCTCCGCGCCGTAGCCTCGCGTGGCCTCCACGTAGTTTCTTGGCGTCGACTCCGGCATCAGCACCAGCGCCTTCAGCCCCAAGGCCCGGGCCACGAAGGCGACCGCCTGCGCATGATTGCCGCCGCTCACCGCCACGATCCCGCGCCCTCTCTCTTCCGGCCTCAGGCTCAGCGTCTTATTGAAGGCGCCGCGTACTTTGAACGAGCCAGTCTTCTGGAACAATTCCAACTTCACGTACACGTTCGACTTGAGCCGTTCGCTCAGCGTGGCGCTCGGCGTCAGAGGTGTCCGGCGGATGCACGGCGCAATTCTCTTGCGAGCCGTTTGAATATGAGAAAGGGAGAGTGTCTCAGCCATGAATCTTCAGTGTAGAACGCGGCTACGATGGGAGTATGAAAGATACGAAAGCCACCATCCTCTACTCGGGTGACGATTTCTTTGTCGCGGTGCCTCCCAGCGGCCATGCCCTTGCGCTCGACATGAAGGGCGAGCGCTCCAGCGCGCCGAGTCCGTTTGAGCTGCTGCTGGTGGCCTTGGGCAGCTGCACCGGAGCCGACGTGGTGGACATCCTGCGCAAGAAACGGGAAAAGCTCACAAGCTATCGCATCGAGGTGCAGGCCGAGCGCCGGGAAGAGCATCCGCGCAGCCTGAGCCGCGCTCACGTGAAGCATATTCTGCACGGTAAGGGACTGACGGAAAAGGCCGTGGCCCACGCGATCCAGTTGTCGGACCAGAAGTACTGCAGCGTCGCCGCATCGCTGAGGCCGACCGCGGAAATCGTCACGACCTACGAGATTCACGAGGCGGAATAACGGCGTATCATAGAAGTTCGCATGCCTGATTCGCTCGCGCCGGTCTCTGAAGCGATCACGAATTCTATTCGCGTCGAGGTGATGTCGCGCTATTCGTCTGAAAACTCGAAGCCGCAGCAGGGTATGTGGGTGTTCCAGTACACCGTCCGCATCACCAACCTGAGCCAGGATGCGGTGCAACTGCTCAGCCGCCACTGGATCGTGACCGACGCGCTAGACCGGGTTGAAGAGATTCAAGGCGGAGGCGTGGTGGGCCAGATGCCCGTGATCGCGCCCGGTCAGTCGTTTCAGTATTCGTCCTGGTGCCCCTTGAAGACTCCGTCAGGCAACATGCGTGGGACGTATGAAATTGTCGGCCCGGGCGGCACGCTGTTCGATATCGAGATCGCTCCGTTCGCGCTGCGGTCGCAAGTTAGCCTGTTTCCGTCGGCTTCCCGCACCGTTCAGTGAAGAGCCGGTAGAATACGTTGATGCGCGCGATTCTCCCGCTGATCGTCTGTAACCTCCTCTTCGGCCAGTCTCCTTCCAACGGTTTGCAGAACCAGGTGGACACACTCATTAAGCTGCATGATGCTTGGAGTGCGAAGGCGGGAACGCCAGGAATGTCGCTTACAATCAGCCCGTCGATCGGTAGCGGCCCGCTGATGAAATTTCGGCTGGTCGCCGAGGGTGCGCCCCAAGGGCCGTACTCGCTCGTCGCGTGGCCGGTCACGCAAAAGAGTCCCAGCGAAGCGTTGAAGGGTGTGACGCTCAACGCATCGGGATTGGCGATCTGCGCGGGCGTCCCCGGCACGTGTGGCTCGCCCGATAAGCCCGATGACCCAATCGACATCACTCTGCGGCCCGCTCCCGGGGAGCCGGTGCGACTCGGCCTCATCTCCACTGACGGCGCGACGAAGCTGTTCGCCAGACTGGTCCCCGTCCCGATTCGTGGTGAAGACCATGGCTGCTCCGCGGAGGCGACCCTTCTTACGCCCGGCGCGGAGTTGCTGTTGATCACTGGTTCAGGATTCCCCGCCAACGGCGAGATCACGGTGGGTTCGGACTCGGAAGGCGAGCGTCATGATTTGAAGGGCAAGTCGGATGCCGAGGGACGCTACACCGGAGCCTTATTGCCGTCCAAACAGGGCGTCGCCAAAGGAGTGGTCCACGTCAGGCTGAAGTCGGCAAAGTGCGCGCCGGCGGTGAGCATACCGTGGGGCCGCCGTGATTAGCCCCAATCCGCGAATCTCCTGGCTTACAACCCCGTCCCGCCAGGGCGGGGATTACCGGCACACCACACCCACGCCGCGCATCCGACGACCGGAAATAGCGCTGCGAGAACAAATGCCACGTCGTAGCGATGCAGATCAAACAGTTTTCCCACCCAAGGCATCGCCAGCGCGACCGCCAGCGACCAGCTTCCGGCGCCTAATCCCGCGATGAATCCGGCGTGATCCGTGGAAAAATGATGCGTCCCATACGCCACCGCGCCGATAATGAATCCCGAAGTCATGAACATCGCGAAAAACATCATCGCCAGCGTCAGGCCGTAGGAGTGCACCTGCGGAATGAGCGCAAGCGGCAGGCTGAGCGCGGTCAGCAGCAAGAACTGCCGCCGCAGCGCCGGAATCGACGCGCCCGCGCCCGAAAAGCGGTCCGTCGCATAGCCCCAGAAAAAGTATCCAATCTCCCAGCCGAGCGGAGGGATCCACAACACCTTGCCAATCTCCACCTGGGACTTTCCGAACATCGCCGTCAAGTAAATCGAAGCCTGATACAGAACGAACGCCGAGGGGAACGCGCCCAGCGCGTAGGCCGCGATGAATGCCCAGACTCGAGGATCGCGCAAACCCGGACCATCGCGCCGCGCCGCGGCGTGCTTCGGGGCTTTGCGAATGTCCTCGCGCCGGGACAGGATCATCCAGCCGGCAAGCCACGCCGCACCCACCGCGCCGGTGGCCCAGAAGGCTCCGCGCCAACCCCACATCGCGGCGATCGGCGTGATGATCACGGGCGTAATCACCGCACCAAGCGATCCTCCGCTATAGGACACTGCAATCCCGCGCGAGCGCTGGTTCATGGGCAGCGTCTGCACCACGGTCCGAAGGCTGCCGGGAAACGTTGCGCCTTCCCCGAAGCCTAGCAATGCGCGAGCCGCCGCGAAGCTTTGCATCCCAAAGGCGAACACGTGCGACACCGACGCCAGTGTCCAGAGCGAAACCGCTGCCGTCATCCCGGCGCGCACGCCAATGCGGTCCAGCAAATATCCCCACAAGGGATTGCCTAGCATGTAAGCAATGGAAAACGCCGAAATGATGAACCCGTACTGTTCGTTCGATAAATGAGCCTCGCGCAGGATGGTCGGCGCAAGGAGAGCGAGCGTATTGCGGTCGACGTAGCTGATCGTCGAGACCAGCATCATCGCCACCGCGGGCAGCCATCTCATCGCAGGCTGCTCACCGTCTCAAGGGAGAATCCTAGCTCGCGGAGGGCGGGCAGAATCGTCTTCACCGCATCGATCGTCGCGCGGATATCAGGCGACTCTTGCAGCACTCTCCCGTCATGCAGGCAGAAAATCGCCCCGTTTTGGGCCTTCTTAAGCAGGATCCGCGAGATTCGCGGGGCCGGCAGCTTCCAATCCCGGCCGATGGCCGTCCACATGACTCCGGTCAATTGCAGACGCTCCTGCGCGCTGCGAAGTCCGGGCCATCGCACTCCGTAGGGCGCGCGAAACAGCTTCGGCGTGACACCGGTGATTTCGGTGATCGATTCCTGAGCCCGCGCAATCTCCTGATAGATGAACCCCGGCGACTTAAAGTGCAGCGGTGGATGCGAATCGGTATGATTGCCGATTTCATGCCCCGCCGCCGCGACCTCACGCGCGATTCCATTCAGCCGGCGGACGTTGTGGCCGCACAGGAAAAACGTCGCCTTGGCATCGTGTTTCGCCAACAACTCGAGAAGAGCCGGAGTCGATTCGCTGGGGCCATCGTCGAACGTCAGCGCCAGCGCGTGGCGGCTGCGGTCGCCATGCCAGATAGAAGGCGCGATCAGGCTTGACGATTTCCCCCGCACGGCGTAGGCGGCAATGCCCGCGGCAGCGGTGGTCGCAAGAACAGCCTGTTCAACCACGCCCGATGTCCTTCAGGGCTCGGTCGGCAGCTTTGACGCCCCGGTGTTGCGCTTCCTCGAAAATGCTGAATCCGCTTAAATCGCTATTGGCATAATAGACCGGCGGCTTTGACGCGCAGAACTCCCTGCGCCCCGCCGATGTCAAGAATCCCGGCACGGGGCGAGCCATTGCGTGGCCGATGCGCATCACGTCGATACGGGAAACACACTCGCGAATATTCGGATGCGCGCGCGACAGGTCGTTCAGAATCGCATCGCGCCAGTAGGCCCAGTTTTTTTCAAGCAGCAGCCGCCGCATTTCCGCCGGAGGCTTGTGCGCCAGCGCCCAGTAAAATGTCCATACGCTGCGGTCCACATACGACTTCAGCGTCATGTGCGTCGCCACCACATAGCCGAGCGCAGGGGAATCGTAAATCACGTTGTCCCAGGCTGAGTCCTCCGAAGGCAGGCGATCCAGTGTGAGGTTCGCCGTCAACCACGGCGAATAGACAATATCCGGAGCAGCCGCGCCTTCGATCATGTACGGCGCAAGAAAGCTCGGCGCGGCAAAGATGATGCGCTCCGCGACATACTCCACGGCTTCGGTCAGTACCCGCCGCCCGCTTATTCGATACACAGGCGAACCGGCGCGAATGAACGGCTTCAATCGCGAGGTCAACTGGTGAACGATCCAGCCGTTGCCCTCGGGCCACACTAGCGGGCCTTTTTCCTCCGGCTCGCGCGAAGCGAAATAGTGAATGCCCGCCCACGCCGACGTTTCGGGCGGAAGCGCGCCGTAATCGTCACGGCAGGCGTAGTCGACGTACCAGTTCAGATACGGCGAGGTAAAGCGATTCTCGTCCATCCATTGGCGCATGGAAATTTTGTCCAGCGCTGAGGATTTCGATCCGTGCTCCATGGGGATCGTGAACTCGCCCGAAGCGCGGCGCTCGTCAATGATGCTCTGAAAGCGCCGATAGTCCTCGCGGTCGCGCTCCGTTGCTGCGACCTCCGGTTCGATCCCTTCCTGCCAGCGGCCATGCAGATAGAGCCGTTCTTGCGGATAGAAGCACAGTCGGCGCTCATCCCACTTGCCGTCCTGAAGCACGCCCAGGTCCTCGAACAATTCGCGGGCCAGGGTCTCATGGACGGCCGGCACGGGCACATAATGCGCGGCCCATGGGTAGGCCGTGATTTCGTTCTCGCCTGATCGCGAGTTGCCTCCGGCCTCCGCCTCCATCTCGAGCAGCACAAAATCCCGGAACCCTCTCTTATGGAGCCGCCAGGCCGCACTCAGCCCGGCGATGCCTCCACCGACAATCACAATCGGAGTTTTTTCGGTCCGCTTGGGCGCGGAAAACGCCCAATGATCGCGCAACCGGTGCCCGAGTGGGAACGCGTCGTTGACGAACTGGCCGCCAATACGTTTTTCGGCCTTGGCGGTCAGCCCCACTAGCGCGGGAGCGGCAACGGTGCGGAGAAATCTCCGACGGGTCGGCACTATTTCAGTTTAACTGGGGTGGAACAGGAGGGGAAAATGAAAGAGCGGCAAGACTGAACAGGTTCACCCGGGATCTTTCGTTGACGCCATCATGATGCGCATAATGCGCCGCCGTATTTGGCTTCCGGCCGTTCGCGATCCCAACTGCTGGTAAAGGTGTTCAAATCTTGCCGCCCTGGACTGCAGTACGGTGGGCTATCCAATAGCCTCCTTTCATCACTCTCCGGCCATTCGCCGGCACGTCAGTTACCTTTTCTCTGATTGAAATATGCTCCCGTTCCGCAAGTTTGTCAATAGCCCGGAGTGAAGTTTTTTGGGGGCGGAGGTGGAGGGGAAAATGAAGCGAACTTGCTACTAGAATGACCCTCGCGCGCGCCAATATGGCGACCCGAGGGCCGTCCAAATCGCCGCGCGCCGCGTGATCATTCTATTTCGGCTGGAACCGGAACTCGGTGATGCCGATTTCGTCGTTGCCCGGGATGTAGAATCCGAACTTGCCGTCGGAGAAGTTGCGGCCCGCCTCGGTCCAGGAGTCGAGCGTGATCCATGTGTCGCCGTTCTTCAGGCGCGTCACCACGTGCTCCGGCGCGACGTCTACCTGAATCGTGAACGTTTTCTGATTCTCCAGGCCGTGCTGCGTTTTCTCGCGATCCTTGTTCTTTCCATTAGTCACGGACTTGGCCCAGAACGTCTTCTTGTCGATCTCGAAGAGGCCGTAATTCTTGGGGTCGACGTAATCGACATACCAACGGATATGGCCCCCGCGGAAAATGTTTCCGCCTTTGATCAACTGGACGGTAAACGTGTAGGTGCCCTTGGCGGGCAGCTTATACGGCACGAAGTTGCCGCCCTTGTGAACCCAGGCATCCCCGTCGCGGGTCCAGCCGGAAGGATCTTCCCAGTCGGCCATGCCTCCGACTCTCGCCGCGGGTGCGGCGGTGGCGCGCGCGGACGTAAGCGTCAGGTCGATGGAGACCTGGCCACCGGCCGCCACCTGCACGTGCTCCGTGCGTTCCACGTATCCGGGAGCGTGGGAAGTGAAGATATAGTTGCCCGGCGCAAGATCAACCTGCGTTCCATTGAGCGTATGCACCTGCGCATCGTTATCGCGTTTGTAAGTGGTGGTCGCTCCGCCCGTGGAGCGCGCGATGCGCACCGTTCCGGTGGTTACGGCCGGAGTAACGGGCGCGGGAGGAGCGATCGGCGCCATCTTCGTCGTCTCAATCTTCTGCATCTTGAATTCGACGCGCGCATCCGCGCCTTTGACGACATTGACCGTCTGCGCGGGCGGCGCAGTGAATCCGTCCTTGGAAACGCGCACGTTCACGCGGCCGGGCATCACCGGGATGCGAAGCTGCCCGCGCGCCGTGTGTTTCGGCTGCTCGCGGTTATTGATGAACACGTGGGCTTCATCTTCTCCGGTGACGACGAGAACCGCGCCGTAGTCCCCGGGCGCGGGCGGACCGGGTTTATCGGAACGGATGAAGACAGTCAATGACGGATTAGGGCCGAAAGTCTCCTGCAGAGTCTTCAGCGTGGCTCCTTCGCCGACCGCAATCTCGGCTGGGCCTGGCTGGAAGCCTTGCAAATCCACTCCTGTGGGCGACGCGTCTCCCTGCGGCTGTCCGTTCAGTGTCAGTTTCAGGGGGCCGACGCTCGTCGCGAGGTGCGCGGCGTTGCCAAAGCTGGCCAACGCCACGGTGATCAGGTTCTTACCGGTGGCTCCAGTCACGTTCGGGAGTTTCGCATCGGCCGTTTCGAACGCGAAGGTGGCTTCGCCCGTCTTGCCGGTGATCTTTACGGTATGCGGGCCGGGCTTTACTTTTTCCACCACGAACTGCCCTTGTTGAACCTCGCCGGCGGGCTGATCGTCCATGATCACCTTGGCTCCATCGAGTCCCTCCGCGAGAACGCGCATGGGTTGCGGCGAGGCTTCGAGCGTCAGATTGACGGCTGGGGGCACGCCTGTCGCTGGAACATTGACCCCACCCGCTCCAGGTTCATATCCGGCCAGGAGCGCCGTGATCTGATAGTCGCCCGCGGGGAGAGGGATTGAACAGGGCGAGGTGCATTTGTCTTCGCCATTCACTTTGATGGCCGCGCCCGGAGGCGTTGTAGCAACCTGCACCTGGATCGCAGCCGCGGGTTCGGGAGCCTTGTTACGCTTTCGCGCCAGATTAACTAGAAACGCGATTCCTGCCAGCGCGACCACTAGTCCAAGAATCGCTCCGAAGACCAGTGCTTTCTTCCATGCCACCGGCTTCTGTGCAGGTGGCTTCTGTGGAGGCGGAACGACGGAAACCGGAGGCTGCATCGGTGGCGGGCCCACCGGAGGAATTGGCGGAACGGCCTGCGGGCCCGTCGCAGGAAACGCGCTGGTGGGCATCGGCGGCGGCGCGAATTGGCCGGACGCCATCGGCCCCGGAGGTGCCATCGGCGGAGGAACGGGGGCAGGCGGAGGTTGCACTTCCGGCATGGGCGGCTGAGGCACCGGCGGCGGTGCGGCCGTTGGCGCCGGTACGGGCGGAATTACGATCTTCGGCCGGCTCGACTGCAACGGATCCGGGATCGGCGGTGGCGCGGCAACGGACTCCACAGGGGACGTCGCGATCGTCGCCTCCTGCTCCTTGAGCTTCGTCCCGCGATTCACCAGATGCTGTTTGATGTCTCCTACCACCAACTGCACTTCGAAATCGTTGGGATACTTCTTCGCGATTTCGTCAAGCCGGTAGTAGATTGGCTTCAAAGCCTCCAGGCTGGCCACTAGACCCACCTGCTGGTCGAGCCGCTTTAGTTCTTCAAGAGGATTCAGATTCTCATCGCCCACGTTAGATATCCTACACTTTCCTTGTAAGCTCTGTGATAATCGCCCTCGACGCCACGCCGCTCTCCGTCCCTACGGGCGGCGTCATGCGCTACACTAGCGAACTTGCCAGGGCTCTGGCGGCAAACAATCCCGCCGATCAGTACTGGCTGCTCTCCGACCAGCCGTTCACCATGCCTGCTGGAGCTCCGGCAAATCTCCAAGAAGGAGACGGCCCTCGCTCGGCCGCGGAACGGCGCTGGTGGTTGTGGGGCCTCGAACGGGAAATGATGCGCCGCGGTGTGGAACTGTTTCATGGCACCGATTTCTCCGTCCCCTACATCCCTCGCCGTCCTAGCGTGATGACGTTGCACGATCTTTCTCCCTGGATCAAAGGCTCTTTCGGCCAAACGCCGTCGCCGCGCTTGCGGAGCCGCGTCCCCCTCCTTCTGCGTGCACATATTCCTACCATGATCATCACGCCCAGCGAAGTCATGAAACGCGCGGCGATCTCACGCTTCGGCCTCGACAGTGCGCATGTGACCGCGGTGCCTCATGCCGCGTCAAGCCACTTCCGCCCGGTCGATGCTCCCCCGCCGGCCCGCCCATATTTCTTGTTCGTCGGGACGCTGGAACCCCGAAAGAATATCCATCGGCTGATCGAGGCCTGGAAAGAAGTGCGAAAGACGCAGAAAATCGATCTGGTCCTGGCCGGACGCGCCCGCGAAGGCTTCTCTGTGCCGGAAGAGCCCGGGCTGCGCGTGCTGGACATGGTCCCGGAGCAGGATCTGCCCGCGTTGTACTCCAGTGCCGCGGCCTGCGTCTATCCGTCTCTATACGAAGGATTTGGGCTGCCGGTCCTGGAAGCCATGCAGTGCGGCGCGACGGTGATCACGTCGAACGATCCGGCAATCCTGGAAGTATCCGGAGGCGCGGCAATCCACGTCGACGCGACTGACGTTCGCGCGCTCGCGGAAGCCATGTGCGCGCGGCCTAACCGGCGCGAGGAGTCGCTAAGGCGCGCCGCGCAATTCTCCTGGGCGATGACGGCGCGAAAAACAAGAGAGGTTTATGACGCCGCCCGGCGATTCTTTGGGAAATAGCGCCTTATTCGTCACCCCGGAGGAGCCCCGGCTGGGAGCCGGCGGAGGAGCCTTGCGGTCTGCCTCTCTGCTCGAGTATCTGCGTACGAGGTACGACGTGCGCGTGGCAACCTTTGAGGTGCCACCCCATTCGAAATCCTTTGCGGCGCGAGCTTGGCGAAATAGCTGGCGCCTGTTACGCGGAGTCCCGCCTTTAATCGACCGCTTCGCCGGCTTCGAGGCGCAACTCGCGCCTTTCTTCGACCGGCATTATCGCGTCGCGGTGATCGAACACTTCTGGTGTGCCCCTTACGCAGCCGCGCTTCGTCCGCATTGCGACGTGCTCGTGCTCGATCTCCATAACGTGGAAAGTGCACTGGCGGCGACCCACGCGCGCGCTACCAAAGGAGTCGAGGCCGCGGTGCACTCGCGGTTCGCCGAGGCAAATCGCAAGCTGGAGCGGGAGTGGATTCCTCAGTTCGATTTGATTCTGACCACCAGCGCGGAGGACCGCGCCCGCATCGAGCACCCGAATGCCATCGTCTTTCCAAACGCGATTCCGGTGATCGATGTGCCGCGGGCCACTGAGGAAAACTGCATCGTCTTCAGCGGCAACCTCGAGTATCATCCCAACATCGAAGCCGTTCGCTGGTTCGGATCCAGGATCTGGCCGCGGCTGCGAAGTAATAATCGCGACCTGGTCTGGAAATTGGTCGGCCGCAACCAGGAAGCCATCACAGGCGTTTTGCCTGCCGATCCGCGAATCATTCTCACAGGCCCCATCGACGATGCGGTGGCGGAAATCGCAAAATCGCGCGTGGTTGTGGTCCCGCTTCTCTCGGGCAGCGGCACCCGCTTCAAGATCCTGGAGGCATGGGCCGCTCGACGCGCGATTGTCTCCACAACGATCGGCGCGGAAGGCCTCCTCGCCCGTGAAGGTGAACACTTGTCCATCGCCGACGAGCCAGCCGAATTCTGCGCCGCCGTCCAAACGCTACTGGATCATCCTGGCCGCGCGAGAGCCCTGGGAGAAGCAGGCCATGCCCTGTATCTGGATCGCTACACGTGGCCCGCCGCTTGGAAAACGTTGAAAGAGTCGGGAATCTGACCGGGGGAGCGGGATCAGTTCCCTTTGAAGAAGTGGACGATCTTCTTTCCACCCTCTTCGGTGTAATAGACCGTCACCTTGCTTGTCTTTTCGACCGCTTTCCCCGTATCTTTGCCGGCATCCACTACCGCATGGTCGGCGATTTTGTAGGTCGTTTCCGCCCCATCCGCGGTTTTCACGGCCAGAGTCTTCCCCCCGCGATCGATCGTGGAAACCGTGCCTTCGGCGACCTTCAATCCGCCGTCGCCCACCCGGTCCATCTCCTGTGCCGTCTTTTCGGTTCCCTTGGTTGTGTAGTGAACCACCACGTGGCTGCCTTCCTTCACGCCATGCATGCCATCCTTGGCGCCCGCTTCCGTCTCTTCCCAACCATGGACGGATGTCTTTTTTACGAAATGGACGGTGTGCTCGGTTCCATCGGCTGTCGCGACTACCACGGTCTTGGTTCCCGCATCCACCTTCTTTACCGTTCCTTCGACGGCCGTCACCGCATCGTCGGCGGCGAACATCGAGAGAGCGGCAAAACTCATTCCCAAAAGAGCTTTTTTCATCATTTATTTATTTTCGCCGATTCAGACGCGGCGCGCCAGCATGATGGTCATGTCGTCCTGAAGCTCATCGGTGGCCGTCCAATCGCGGATGCTCTCCATTACCACCTCGACGATTTTCTCGTCGTCCAGGTGGGCATTGCGCGCGATCAGGTCGATCAGCCGGTCCTCGCCGAACATCTCCCCGTATTCGTTCTCCGGCTCGGTAATGCCATCGGTGAAGCACACCAAGAGATCGCTCGATTTCAACTGCAGGCAGCTTTCGTCGAACTTGGCGAAGGGAAACGCTCCCACCACCGTGCCGTTCACATCCAGGCGTTGCGTGGTGCCGTCGCGCACCAGCAGCGGCGGCAAATGCCCGGCGTTGGTGTAGGTGAACATGCCGGTCGGCTCGTCGTAGAGGCCAAAGCAGAACGTCGCATATTTCTCCGGAGACGTGTAAGCGTACAGTTGCGTGTTCAGCCTGGAAACCAGATGCGACGTGGAAATCAGCGGCTTGGAACAGCTCGCCGGCCCGTCGCCTGCCGTCGCGCCGATCTCCAGCGCGCTCTGCAGCTGTGAACGCAGAGAACTCTGCAGCGTGGCCATCAGGAGCGCCGCGGAAATCCCCTTCCCGGCGACATCGCCGATCGCCAGCGCGATTTGAGAATCACGGATCACCTCATAGTCGTAATAATCCCCGGAACACATTCGAGCCGGCTGGCAGACGGCGGTCAGCCGCAGGGAGCGCGTCTGTGGAACAACCCGAGGGTAGAGCTGGCTCTGCACCTCCCTGGCGATCTCCACCTCCGATTGCAGGCGCTCTTTCTCCTTGGCCACCACCAGCAGCTGCTCCAGATTCTCGGTCATCCGATTGAAGGACTCGCTCAAATCCGCCAGCTGATCCTTGCCCTTCACCTCGATGCGATGCGAAAAGTCTCCTTGCATCACGCGTTGTGTGCCTTCATAGAGGCGATGAACGGCGCCGGTGATCGTTCGCGTCATGGAGAATCCAATGATGGCGGAGATGATCTCAACGATGAGAAAGACAACCGCGAACGCTACGACGGCCATTTCCACGGCCTGCTGCGTCGGGTCGTTCTTGCGATTAAACACGGCCGACAGCACCGAGGAAATCCGGGAGTGAATCGCGATCTGATTCGTACCGATCTCGGGCTCCTGTCCGGGCCTGTCCCAGACGTGCACGGGAATATCGGCGAAGGGAATCACCTCCAGGTCGAAGCGGTTCACGGGCGGTCCGATATTCCGGTTGTCCGGATGCTTGGTGACGCGCCGCAGCCCGCTTCTGCCGGATTCCACGATATCCACAACGCCCAGGTTCGGCGCCAGGCTGGCAAGCGTTTCTCCTGTCAAAGGAGCCGTGACGGTCACGTCGCCGGTGGACGTCTTGCGGTGGCTCCATGCATAGTACTCGCCGTTCCGAAACAGGACGCCGCGCGTTTCCTTCCACCCGTCGCCCGGCTCCGGCAGTTTTCCCGCCTCGGGGTAGCGGATGCGCTTGCTGTCCTCTCGAACCAGAATTTCAAGCCCTGGATGACGTTCCTTGTAGAACAGGTCCGTCATCCGGCGCACGACAATGGGGCGATCCTCCGGGGCGCTCTGGGCGATGCTTCGCGCGGCCGTGTCCAGCGATTCGATGCGGCGGTCCAGTTCGCTGGTCACCAGATAAATTGCCAGTTGGTTGATCAGCAGGTAGCCGCCAATCCAGGCCAGTGCGGCGATCAACACGATCGGCACGACCGCAATGAACACGTACGTCACATACAGGCGGTTGCGCAGGCGCCAAACTGCTTTCCCAAGCAGAACAACGCCGAACCACACGCCCGCGCCGAATGCGGCCAATCCGAGAGGAAAGCTCAGCCCGGAAAGAGCCGGAATGTTTTTCGCCAACAGGGACAGCGCCAGCAACAGAAGAAACACAAGTCCCGAGCGGCCGAGTGCTTTCAAAATCTTCTGGAGGCGGTCGCGCACCAATTCTTATACCCTCGACTTTGCGATTTCGGGCAACTGCATCTCCGGCTCGATGTAATGCTTCGTGAGGCCCGCTTCGAGCAGGGAAAACGCCGCATTCACATCATCGGCGAAGGAGAACAAGTCCAGGTCCTTTTCCTCGATCATTCCGTGGCGCACCAGGGCTTCGAAATTCAGGATCTCCTTCCAGAAGGACGATCCATAAAGGATGATCGTCATCTTTTTTTCCAGCTTCTGCGTCTGCGTGAGCGTCAATATTTCCGTCAGCTCGTCCAGGGTACCGAACCCGCCGGGGAATACCACCAGGGCTTTCGCCAGATAGGCGAACCAGAACTTGCGCATGAAAAAGTAGTGAAACTCAAAACACAGCTCCGGCGTAATGAATGGGTTCGGCCGCTGCTCAAATGGCAAGCCGATGTTCAGGCCGATGGTCTTTCCACCTGCGTCGGCGGCGCCGCGGTTGGCTGCTTCCATGATGCCTGGCCCGCCGCCCGTACAAACCACGAACCGGCGTCCACTGTTCTGCAGGCCGTTGGACCATGCGGTGATCCGGCGGGCCAGTTCGCGCGCCTCGTTGTAATAGCGTCCCATAGGCCCCATCTCGTGCAGGCGGGCGGACCCGAAAAAGACAATGGTGTCGTGAATCTTCTGCTGCCGGAAATGGGAGAGCGGATAAAGATACTCGCTCAGGATTCGCAGCGAGCGTGCGTCGGGCGTATCCAGGAACGGCTGGTTGCGATAGGCGAGCGCGGATCGATCTTCGCTTTCATGCATGAGATTTGTTGGGGGACGCGGATTCCAGCTCCGCCACCCGCTTCTCTAATTCTCTCATTGTGCGCAACAGAACCGGCAGTTTGGGGAAAGCCGTGATGGCCCGCAGCCAATCCTTGGCATCGAATGCCGGGGATCCGCTCATCACCGCGCCGGCTTCCACGTCCCCGCCAATGCCCGATTGCGCATAGATCACCGCGTCGTCGTGAATCGTCAAATGGCCGGAAACTCCTACCTGACCGGCGAGCAGAACGTTGTTTCCCAGAATGCTGGACCCGGCCAGGCCTGTCTGCGAGCAGATGATGTTGTCTTCTCCCACCACGCACCCATGGCCGACCTGCACCAGGCTATCGATCTTCGCGCCACGCTTCACCCGCGTTTCTCCCGTCGAGGCGCGGTCGATGGAGGTCAACGTCTGAATCTCCACATCGTCCTCAATTACGGCAATGCCACTCTGGACGATCTTGTAATGGGTCCCGTCAGCCTGCTTGGCGAACCCGTAGCCGTCGCCGCCGATCACCACGTGATTCTGCAGAATGACGCGGTTGCCCGCCCGGCAATACTCACGCACCACGGCGTGGGAGTGGGCCAGGAATTGGTCGCCGATCACTGCGCCTTCGTAGATCGCCACATGCGGATGCAGCACCGCATCGCGGCCGATCACGGCGTGCTCGCCTACATAAACAAACGGGCCGATAGAGGGATTTTCCCCGATTCGCGCGGTCTCGGCGATATATGCAAGCGGGTGGATTCCCGGCCCCGGCCTCGGCTGTTGATAGAAAAACTCCAGAGCGCGCGCGAAGTCCAGATAGGGATTCTTTGAAATCAACTGCGCGGGGAGGATTCCGTCAAGGAAGGTTTTCACCAGAACAGCGCCGGCCCGCGTGTGCTTCACCTTCGGCGCGTATTTCGGATTGTGCAGAGACGTGATCTCGTTCTCGCCCGCCTGCTCCATCCCCGCCACGCCGGTGATTTCAATGGCGCCGTCGCCTCGCAACTCGCATCCGAGCGCGGCGGCGAGATCGGAAAGTTTCATGCTCCTAGTGTAGTGCGCCCGCCGTGCCCGTGAGCGCCGAGTTCACGCCACTCTCTCCGGTTCGCGCGGTCGATCGGCTTTTCGCGCGGGCATTCGCATATTACCTTTAATATGTCCTTATTTTCTGAAAATAATCCTTGCCCTTCCCCCGAGAATCTATGATAGGCTCTACTCAATGACCGAGGAAAGCCGTCGGGACCTTGAGAAAAATAGAAGGATGTCGTTGAGTTTTTGGGCAATCGCGGTTGTTGGCTTGGCTCTATTGGCGTTCAATGAATGACTCCGTGAATGACAAGTATTTGGCCAAGTTAATGATCCCCGCAGAGCGGGTCATAACCCGAATCGACTTCGGCATTAGGTGGCGCTACGACCTTAGGGAAACTCCGCAGACGATAGTGGTCGCGGCCGGAGGGAAAGTGGAAAAGGCGTGGAAGGGCCGGCTAAGCTCCAAGGACATTATTGAAGTGAAGTTGGCATTTTGACACTGTGTAGTCTAATTCAATTTACGAGAAAGGAGAAAGATGTTATGAAAATGAGCGCGATACTGCTGTATGCTGGTCTTCTCTTGGTCGGCGTCGGCACGTCTGCATGGCGCCTGGCCAACCCGATCAAGGTGGCCGCAGTCACCTGCAGCAACAAGAATTGTTGGGATGGGACCCCGGGAGGATCGGACGTTGTGTGCAAGAACTTCAACAAGAACTGCACAAGTTGCGGCGGGTATCAGTGTAACGACGTACTGTGAAGTCCGCCACGGAATTGACCCATCTTCGTGGAAGCGCCAAGTTCGGCGCTGCCGTCCTTTCGGCGCTCCTTGCCATCTCCGCACCGGCGCAGCCGAAACTGAAGTTTGAAGTCGCCTCGGTTAGGCGCGCTAAGGGGGACGACGGTCTCTCCCAGGCATGCCGCGGAATCGATTCCAAATTGCCCCCGGCAGGTATTCCCGTCCCGCCGCTGGGCCGTTGCGTCATTACGGACGCACAGTTGGACCATCTGGTGGCATTCGCTTATCAGCTTCACGATCCTGACGCGATCAAAGGGCCGGCGTGGATTCACGACGGGAAAGTGCGCTTTAGCCTCGCCGCCGTTGCGCCACACCCCGAGTCGGCAACCATGAGGGACCTCCTCGATATGCTTAAGGACCTTATCGCGGAACGCTTCAAGGCGAGGGTCCGCATTGATTTCAAGCAGGCAGACGGCTACACGCTTGTCGTGGCAAAAGGCGTTCCCAGGATTTCGCCATCGAACCCGGATCGGGTGCGCGACACGGTTCAAACCCCGGAATGGCCGCGGACCGTGACCGCGCGCGCCTGGACGATGGGCGCTCTAGCAGGATTCTTGGAGAGCATTCTCGATGAACCCGTCGCGGATGAGACAGGGTTAATCGGCGGCTATGATTTCACTTTCACGGTCGAAGGCGGCGATGGCCAGTCCTGGGTAGCTGCGATCCGCTCCATCGGCTTCCGCTTGCAGCGCCGGAAAGTGCCCGTACCCTGCGCGACAGTCGAATCGGCTGAGCTGCCCAGCGGAAACTGACATCTACTCAGTTGTCGTCCGGCAATTCGGCCGATTCCACCGTGATCTGGGGCACAGGCACTTTTCGACGCTCCAGCCGAAGGCCAATCGCGCGAATCGCGGCCGCGTAGGAAGCGCCGTCGCTGCGTTCACTTCGAGCCCTTCATCCTTTCTCGACGGCGTGATCTTCACGCCGCCCGGAGCAACCACCAGGGGGTATCCCTGCGTCGGCTTCATATCGACGCGAATTTTAGCCTTGAACCGGTCCGCCAGCAACTCCTTCATCATTTCCAGGAGCTGCTCCTCAGTCGCCGATTCAGGATGCGGCGCCACAGCCAGCACGTTGAACCGGAATTTGTCGTCGCGCATCCACGGCGGACCTCCCTTGATCGTGTCCGGATCTCGGATTTCGTATGCGATGGTGATCAGGTGGCCTAACTGAGCATCGGAAATGACGCATCGCCCTGCGGCGGCGCGGGAATGGATGGAGGCCACTTAACGCAACGCTTCGGCAACCGAATTCATTGCCCCTGCCGCCCTTGGCGCGCCTCACCGAGGCTGCTTCGAACTTGAGCGCCGTTTGTGCCTGACCCGCCCAGATCAACAAGAGCGCGGCAGCACAGCTTTTCCGCACACTGTTGCCAAACACGTCACCCCTTCGCACGAGTTCCACACTATTCTGCCGTCCTCGGCGCGCAAGTGTTGCAGTTTAGGTGCCAACGTCCCCGGCGGCTGAAAATCAATCCCCTATGCCTGTGTGAGGCGCGCCTACGACTTGAAGTTATCCCTGCATTCGGCCGAGCAGAAGTAGTAAGTCTCACCCCCCACACGCTTTTGAAGCGCGCTTTCGGTGGAGATGAACGTGCCGCATACGGGGTCTTTCTTGAGTTCGCCACCGGCGGAAACCGTGGGGCGCCGCGGCCCAGACGGCGAGGGCTTCCCGGTCTGGAATAAATCGGCGAATCCCTTGAGAATCACATTGATAATCGCTCGCACCACGCTGATCACCAAGATGGTGGCGATCAGATAGAGAACCGCGCGGAACATCGTTTACCGCTACGGCTTCTTCGTCGTCTTCGTTGTGGGCCTCTTGGCGCCCGGCTTGCTGTAGTCGGTCTCGATCTTGGAGCCGATCGACTGAAGCATCGCCTTGGCGGCTTCGGCGTTGGACCCATCCGGCCTCAGTTCGAGATACTTCTGGAACTCTTCGGCAGTCCCTTCCGGCGGCACGATCTTGCCGTCGGGCGTCGTGGTTGCCTTGCCCATCAGATAGATGCCGTATTGATAATGGGCGTCCGCGTAGTTCTGATCGGAGGCAATCGCCTTCTTGAACATGCCGCCGGCCGGTTCGTTTTGGCCGAGATTCACCAGCACTGCGCCGCCGTTGTAATAATACTTGCCGGCGTTGGGCGGATCCAGTTCAGCGGCCTTGGTTAGTTCCACGAGCGCCTCATCGGACCTCTTCGATTTCGCCAGCAGCAGCGCATAGTTGTTGTGATACGCCGCATCGTCCGGCTTCAACTCGATCGCCTTCTTATAAGCCTCAATGCCCTTGTCAAGCATCGCTTGCTGATCGGCGCCCGTCTTCGTGGCGGCCGCTCCGCCATATGCGTCGCCCAAGTTGCCCCAGATCACGTTCTGATTCGGATCGATGTCCTTCGCCTTTTCCAGGTTCTCGACGGCCTGGTCGTACTGCTTGGCGTCCAGAGCGGTCTTACCGACGTTGAACGCATCGTTCAGAGCCTTGTTCTTGGCCAACTGAGCGGATTGTTCTTTCATCTTTTTCTCTAAGGCGGCCTTCTGCTCCGGTGTCATGTCGCGGGTTTGTTCCTTGGTCAAACCCTGGCCGGATTCCATCGCCTTGCGCATCTCTTCCTGCTTGGCGGCATTCTGTGCGGCCGACGCATGCAAGTCGAAGCTGATGTTCTTGGCATCGCCCAGACCGCTGCGAACGTTGTCCACCGAATCGCGTTCCTTGCCATCCACTTCAACCCAGATTTTGTAGGTGCCGATCGGCAGGCCGCCGTAATAATAGTGGCCCTTCTTGTCGGTGTTGACCTTGTAGCTTCCCTTGATGTCCTTGCGATCCAGATGAACCGTCACTTTCACCAGGGGCTTGCCGTCCTCTCCCTTGACATCGCCCTCAAAGGCGGTCGTCTGCCCCCAGCCGGCAACGGAAAAGAGAACGGTCAGCGGAATCGCGATCGCGAGTCTACGCAGCGTGGCGCGCATAAGTGTGGTGAACCTCCCAAGGCACAATAAATTAAGTCTCAGCATACTACAGGCGCTTGGCAGGGGGAAAGATGTTACGTCATACTAGTTTCGGTCCCCGCAATCCGCTTGTCCGATCTTGTGAATGTGCTTCTCCGCACACTTGCAACGTGAGCGGCGTCAAGTCTAGAAATATACGACCATATTGGTCCTAGATAGTGTACACTGGTATTGGAAACTCGCAGTTGGGACCGGGTTTCGTATAGTAGGTATACAGTAGATCAGGAAAGATCCCCGTGAGCGGCAAGAAGCGTACCCACCATCCCCATACCAGTAAAGCCAAGAACCTCACCGAATTGAAGCCCGGCGAGGCGGGAGTGCTCGAGAAACTCGATCTGCCCGATGTGGAGGCGCAAAGGCTCATGGAAATGGGCTTTATTCCCGGCCACTCGGTGACCCGCGGGCATTCGGCTCCCGGAGGAGATCCGCGAGTGTTCCGCGTGGATGGTACGGAGGTTGCTCTCCGGCGGGAAACGGCCCGAAAGCTGCTGTTGAAGTAGGAAAATATGGGCGATTGTCACAACTGCCCCGCCAACTCGATCGCAACGCTCGCGCCGCCGCCCGGTGCGGACGCGTCCTCTACGCGGCGTCAGGTTGTCGCCATCGTCGGCCCGCCCAACTCCGGCAAATCTACGCTTTTTAATCGCCTCACAGGTCTCCGCCAGAAAGTCGCCAATTTCCCCGGCGTCACGGTGGAGCATCGCGTGGGAAGGGTGAAGCTCGATAGCGGTCGTGACGTCTTCCTGGTCGACCTGCCGGGCGTCTACAGCCTCACGCCTCGCACCGAAGACGAGCGTGTAACTTTCGATGTTCTTTCTGGACTGAAGAAAGATATCCCGCGTCCGGACGCGGTGCTTCTGATTCTCGATTCCACGAACTTGAGCCGCCACCTGGTGCTCGCCGCGCCCGTACTGAGCCTGGGCCTGCCGACGCTGGTGATTCTCAATATGGCCGACGACCTGAAGAGCCGGGGCGGCGAAATCAACACCGCGGAGTTGGCCATGCAACTCGGCTCACCTGTCGCGCTCGTCAGCGCGGCCAAGGGAATGGGCGTCGAGAAGGTCTTGCAGTTTTTAGGCGGCGCAACGATGGGAGCGGCTCCGAAAGCGCCTCTCATCCAACTGCCGGTCATTCAGGATATCCCGAAGTGCCGCGCCTGGGCGACGCACGTCGGCAACAAGACCGGTTATCAGGCGCCTGCGCCTCCTCTGTGGACGCGAAGACTCGACGCATTTTTCCTGAATCCCGTCGCCGGCCCCCTGATGTTCCTTGTGGTAGTCATGGCGCTGTTCTGGGCGATTTTCTCCGGCGCGGACCCGCTGATGAATGCCGTGGACGCCGCCCGCATCGCCTCCGGGCAATGGATCGGCGCGCACGTGTCGAATGAGGCGGTGCGTTCGCTGATCGTAGACGGCGTGTGGCCGGGCGTCGGCTCCGTCATTAAGTTTCTTCCGCAAATTCTGCTTCTGTTCCTGTTCATCGGAATCCTGGAAGACTCTGGATACCTGGCGCGCGCAGCTCTGATCGCGGATCGCACCATGGCCCGCTTCGGCCTGCAGGGCAAGAGCTTCATCCCGCTGCTTTCGGCCTACGCGTGCGCCGTGCCCGCCATCATGGCGACGCGCACGATTGAGAGCAAGCGCGACCGCATCGTGACAATCCTCATCGCTCCGTTAATGACCTGCTCGGCGCGCCTGCCGATTTATTTGTTAATGATCGAGACCTTCGTGCCGCGGAAGCCCCTGTTTGGCTTTGCCCGCGTGTTCGCCTTACTGGCGCTTTATGTTCTCGGCTTCCTCGCTGCGATTCTAACTGCACGTCTGCTGAAGTCGACCATTTTGCGCAGCAGCCGCTCGTCGTTCATCCTGGAAATGCCTCCCTACCGCTGGCCGACCGCGCGCGGACTGGCGCTGCGGTTGATCGATCGCGCCAAGGTGTTCCTGAAGATGGCAGGCACGATCATTGTGATCGTCGCCGTCATCATATGGGTGCTCGCGAACCTGCCTCTCGATCACGGCAAGCCGCCCGCCATCGAACACTCGATTGCAGCGGGCTTCGGCCATCTGGTCGAGCCCTTGATCAAGCCCCTTGGGTTCAACTGGAAGATCGGCATCGGTCTCATTACGTCGCTCGCCGCGCGTGAAACCATGGTCAGCTCGCTGGGAACCATCTATGGCATCGAGGGCACGGAGCACTCCCTCGGCCTTCAGGACGCGCTGCGCCGCGATTTAACCCTAGGCGGCGCCATCGCGCTGCTTGTCTTCTTCGCCTTCGCGATGCAATGCATGTCGACGGTGGCCGTCGTACGGCGTGAAACCGGAGGATGGTTCTGGCCCGGCGTGCAGTTCGCCTACATGACTCTGCTGGCCTATGTCGCCGCGTTTCTGGCTAATCACATCGTGTCGATCTGGGCCTGATCTGGATATAATTGGCTCGCGTGGCGGCCATCCCTCTTTCCGGATCCCTGTGGATTCTCTGGCTCTATGACGTCTCCGAAGAGATCGACCTCGACGCCCTTCGGAAAATTCTGGGTGTGCAAGCGCGCCGCGAGCCCAGCATCCGCCATCTTTCTCCGGAATATGTCCGCTTCGAGCGCCCTCCTGTTGTCCAGCGTCTCGATCCTGTCTTGCTCGACGGCGGCAGCCGCTTCGAAGGAGAACTGAACTACTACGAATACGGCGTGGTGAGCATCAAGCTGGAGCTGCCGTTCCAGGCCGATTGGCCCCAACTCATCGATCTGTCCTGCCAGTGGATCAACAACGCCGATCTGGAGGCGCGCGCCGCCGAAGCAGTTCGGCGGAATCTCAAAGAGGTTCAGTCCGCGATGGTCAAGCTACACGACACCTGGCTGAGCGAAGACTACTACATTGTTCATCTGAAAGAGACCCAGCCTCCCTCCGGTGCGGTTGCCCTGATCGCCGAACATGGCAACGAAATCGCCCGAATCGTTCGAGGCGAGCAGGCCCAGCTTTCGCCCGGCGAAACCGAGGAGATTCTCGGCTCCCGGCTGTCGTACTATCCTGGCGACCTCCTTGTGGTCGGTTGGACCGCGGCCTTCATTCATGACACCGCGGAAGGCGCCGCCCCCACCATTCAATTACTCGAATACGCCAACACGCAACTGCTCGAATTTCGTTATTACGACGCCATCCTCAGCCGACTGCTGAAGGACGTTTACCACTCACTCGAGAAAAAAGGTGGTTTCTTCGGACGCTGGCGTCTGGCGTCACAAGCCGAACACCTGAATAAAATCCGCCTCGATATTCGCGAGCTTACCGAGCGCGTGGATACATCCATCAAGTTCCTCAGCGACATGTTTTCCGCTCGCCTGTACCACTTGGCCGCCGCAAAAGTGGGCGTGGAAGACTACCGCCGGCTCGTCGACGGCAAGCTGAATACCGCCGGAGAGTTGTACGAGTTCATGATGGACCAATTCCACCAAAGCCGCGGCTTCGTGCTGGAACTCCTGGTGGTGATCATCCTCATTATCGAACTGGTGTTCCTGTTTCGGGGGAGGGGTTAGCCCGGCGGCGTGAGCCCGGGGCCGGATGAGGAAGCCCCGCCCTGACGGGACGGGGCTATATCCTGGTTGTGTGCGCATCTTCATCTCGGCCGGCGAGGCCTCGGGCGACCTCTACGCTTCGCGCGTCGTCGAAGCCTTTCGTGCGCGCCATAAGGATGCGGACTTTTGGGGATGCGCCGGGCCCCGGATGCAGGCTGCGGGCGTGCGCGCCATTGTGGATTCGCGATCGATTTCCGTGGTGGGCCTGGTCGAGGTCGTTGCGCACATCCCCCGGATCTACCGCGAGTTCCGCAAGCTGAAGAGGGCGATCGACGCGGAGAAACCGGACGTGGCCGTCCTTACCGATTCGCCCGATTTTCACTTTCGACTGGCCAGGTTTCTGCACAGGCGCCGCGTCCCCGTGGTCTATCTGATCGCCCCGCAGGCCTGGGCGTGGCGGCAAGGCCGTGTAAGAACGATGCGTGCCAACATCGACCGCCTTCTCTGCATCTTCCCCTTCGAGGAGGAGTTTTTTAACAGCCACGGCGTACCGGCCACCTACATCGGGCATCCTTTGGCCCGGATCGTCAAACCCTCGATGGCCCGGGAGGAATTCCTGGTCAGGTTCAACCTGCCGAAGGACAAGAGGCTCGTCGTGCTACTGCCTGGCAGCCGTCACGGCGAGGTCGAACGGCATCTTGGGCCGCTACTGGACGCCACCCGCCGGCTCGCGGGACGCGATCTTGTATTCGTAATGGCACTGTCGGGCGGATTTGGCAACACTTTTTCGGAACGGATTCGCGCCGCGTCCATCCAACTGATTGAAGGCGTTACCTGGGATGCGCTCGCGCATGCCGATCTGGCGCTGGCCGCGAGCGGGACTGTGACCATGGAGGCGGCGATGCTGGGCTGCCCCCTGGTGACTTTTTACAAGGTAAACGCGTTAACTTGGATATTAGGGCGTTGGTTGGTTCGAGCGCCGTTCTTGTCGATGGTGAACCTGGTGGCAGGAAGGAAGATCGCTCCGGAGTTGATCCAGAACCAGATGACAGGGGAAAACATCGCGCGGGAGGCGATCCATCTGTTGGACGATCCGGCTGCGTATGAATCGATGAAGACCGGACTCAAGGAAGTAACGGCGAAGCTCGAGAGCGAGCGCGACCCCATGGAGGTCGCGGCGGAGTGGGTGGAGCGGGTTTATTCAAAAGGTCGGCAATGAGGAAGCTTTTCGTTAGTTGTCTGATGGCAGCCGCAGCGGCAGGCGCGCAGGACCGCGCGGCGCGGCAGCAGAAGATCGATGTCCAGAGCTATCTGATCGACGCGCAGGTGGACCCCCGCGCGCAGACGCTGAGCGCCACGGCCCTGGTGCGCTTTATTCCGCTCGAAGACACATCGTCGATTACCTTCGAACTGAACAATGCGCTGAACATCGCCAAAGTGATCGACGAGGGTGGCCGCCAGATACCTTCCTCGCGGATGGCCCAGGACATGACCGTGCGGCTCACGTTGCCGGAAACCGTCAAGCGAGGGAAAGTCACGGCGCTGACCTTCGTTTACGACGGAAAGCTCACCGGCGAAGAAGAGTCGCCGGTGTTCGGCATCAAGTTCGCGGCCATACATCCCGACTATGCGTACCTTTTGTATCCGGCGCGCTGGTTCCCGGTAAACGACTATTCAACCGACCGTTTCAGCTCCGACATCAAAGTCACGGTACCAGACGGATACGCCGTGGTATCGAGCGGCAACGACAGCAAGGACATGGCCCCCGCAGGAGCGGCGGCGTTCCGTTTCAAGTACGATCGATCGTCGTTCCCGGGCAGCATTGCTGTAGTGAAGGGACAGGCACAGGTGGTGCCGGCGGGCGGCATCAAGACTACGTTCTACCTGCGCGAATCCTCAAATATGGCGCAGGCCTACGGCGAGGAGATTGCCAAGGCCATTTCTTTCTTCACGGGCGTTTATGGATCGCCCTCGCGGCTGGGTCTTACCGTGGTCGAGACCGAGCCCGGAGCGGCAAGGGGATACTCCGCGCCTGGAATGCTGTTTTTCTCGCCGGAGGGGCTCGGCAAGCAGGTGAACCTGAAGCTGGTGGCGAATCAGGTATCGCGGCAGTGGTTTGGGACCATCGTTTCACCCACGACGCGCAACCATATGTGGCTGGAAAACGGCTTGGCCCGGTATTCCGAGATTCTCTACATTGAGCAGGCCAACGGCCCCGGAGCGATGCAGAGCGAGATCCACGATGCCTATGTCGAAGCGCTCACGGTGGATCAGCCTCCGATGATTCAGGCAGCGCGTCTGGAGGATTATTCGCCTGAATATTGGGCTGCCACCAGCGGAAAAGGCGCGGCCGTCATTCAGATGCTCCGCAACGTCCTCGGCGACGACCAGTTCATGAAAGTATTGAAGGAGTATCCCGAGCGATTCGCTTGGAAGTCGGTAAGCACCGACGATTTTCACAAGCTGTGCGAAGATGCTTACGGCCAGAGCCTGAACTGGTTCTTCCAGCAGTGGGTGGAATCGAGCGGTGCGCCCGAATTCAAGATGGAGTACACCGTCTTCCGAACGCAAAAAGGCTTTCGCGTGATGGGCAAGATTTCGCAGGACCTGGACCTGTTCCGCATGCCCGTCACGCTTCGCGTGGAAACGGAAGGCAACCCCGAGGAGAAGACGATCGAGGTGGTCGGCACGTCCTCCGAATTCGTGGTTGAGACTTTCGGCAAGCCGAAGAACGTCGTGCTGGATCCCAAGGGCCTCGTGCTCCGCTTCTCCGACTCCGCCCGCGTCGCGGTGGCGATCCGCAAGGGCGAGCAATTTGTCGATATCGGGGACTACAATTCCGCGCTGAAGGAGTATCAGAAGGCGCTGGACGTGGCGCGCAATAGCTCGCTGGCGCATTTTCGCATCGGGCAGGTGCATTTCCTGGAGGGCAACTGGTCGCCTGCGGCGAATGAGTTTCGCGAAGCGCTGAGCGGAGATCTGGAGCCGAAGTGGACCGAGGTCTGGTCCCACATCTTCCTAGGCAAAATTTTCGACGTCAGCGATCAGCGCGAGCGCGCGTTGAACGAATACCGCCTGGCCGCGCGCACCAAGGATAATACGCAAGGCGCGCTGGACGAAGCGGCGAAGTACACCGCGCAAAAATACGAAAAGCAGCGGACGAATAACTAGGCGTTACTCGCCCAGCGACTCCAAAAACCGTTCGGCTTCGATGGCCGCCATGCATCCCGCGCCGGCCGCAGTGATCGCCTGGCGGTAGATCCGGTCCTGCACGTCGCCAGCATGAAAGACGCCGCTTATGTTGGTGCGCGCGCCGCCTTTCGAAATAATGTAGCCGTCGGGATCCAGATCGATTTGCCCCACAAACGGCTTCGTGTTGGGGATGTGGCCGATGGCCACGAAGAATCCGTCCACGTCCTGGTCCCACTTCTCGCCCGTAACCAGCGAGCGCAACGTTACTCCCGTCACTTCACCCTTGGCGACGTCGTGGATATCCTCCACCACGGTGCTCGTCATGAACTTGATCTTTGGATTGGCGCGCGCGCGGTCCAGCATGATCTTCGAGGCGCGGAATTCGTCGCGCCGATGTACCAGCGTCACTTCCGAACCGAACCGGGTGAGGAAACTCCCTTCCTCCATGGCCGTATCGCCTCCGCCGATCACCATGATCTTGCGGCCTTTGTAAAACGCGCCATCGCAGGTGGCACAGGAACTAACGCCGCGCCCGATCAGCTTCTGCTCATTCGGCAGACCCAGCCATCGCGCCGATGCGCCGGTGGCGATGATCAGCGTCTTGCTCTCATGCCAATCGCCGTCTATGTTCAGCCGGAACGGAGTCTCCTTGAGATCGGCCTCGATCACCGAGCCATACATGTACTCCGCGCCGAACTCCTCGGCTTGCTTCTTCATGTTCTCCACCAGATCCGGACCGTTGATTCCGCCGGGAAATCCAGGGAAATTCTCCACTTCCGAGGTGATGGACAACTGGCCGCCAGGCTCATGGCCAATGACCACCAGAGGCTTCAGATTGGCCCGCGCGGCGTAAATTGCGGCAGTATTTCCCGCGCACCCCGAGCCCAGAATGATGACATTTCTCACCCTTCAATCGTATCAGGCAGGGCAAGTGGGCAAAAAAAGAGAGCGGCCCGCCCTGGAGGGTGCGGGCCGCTTTTGGAAGTTCCTCCGAACTCGAATTAATTCCTGAATCTCCGCCGGATCAATCCAAGACCGAGCAAGCCGGCGCCGAGCAGAGTTAGGGTCCCAGGCTCGGGCGTCGTGGTCACGGTGATCATTTCCTGAAAGCCGGTGGTCCAGCGGGCTGGAATGTCGGTTCCCGCCACGTCGGTCGAATCGAAGATCTGGACTCCCGCGCCGAACTGTTGCAGAGCGATTTGCGACTGTCCATTCAACCAACTGATTGCCTGAGTGACATAAGTGCCTGTTCCGGCAGAGTCGCCATTCGGGAAACCACTGGTGCTGCCGCTGGTATTTAAGAGAGTCCAGATCGAGTTCTGGATTTCCAGGTCGTTGTTGCTCACGCCGGAACTGAAATCGTATTGAGTGACCAGCCAGGCGGCCATCACGTAGCGTTGCACCGCCGGCAGGGAATTGGGATCGTACGTAAAATCGGCATCCGGCGTGGTTCCGTAGCGAGTGTTGGCGACACTCGCCGGGTTTGTGACGTCCGGCGTGCTGATATTCACGGGGTACGGGGCAAAGTAAGTGTAATTCTGGAAGTCGACGCAGTAGATCAGAAGATCCTGCGCCGGATTGCTGGCGAGCGTCGCGGAGAATTGTCCGCCACCCGAGACGTTTTCAGTTTGCGCCGAAATGTACAAAGTGTCGCCAAAGGCGAGTGCGCTGAAGGCCAACCACAATAGCCCGCCCACGACGACTTTGGAAAACGATCTCATCAAAGATCCTCCTCGGATGACAGGAGGATCTCATCCGGTCCTGGCCGGACCAATGGAACCGCGGTTCATGGAGTCCTACGACGGCGGCTGGTACGGGTTTCAGGTTTGGGCTAGGACGAACTCCTCAGGCGTTCGCCAGAGACAATGGAATCAGTGCTTTGAAGGCATGACCTCGAGCAGTTCCAGGCCGATTCGACGCAGTCCTTCGCGCAAATATTCTTCGCGGCCGCCCAGCCAGATCCGCAAGTAGCCCTCCAGTCCGACGTAAGCACCGGGGACCACCAGAGTGCTTTGGCGGGTTCTCATCCGTTCGCACAGCTCGACGGAGGGTACCTCGGCATGGTACTTCACCAGGGCGATCGCGCCCGCTTCCGGTTCGCGCCATTCGAGGAAGCCGCCGAAGCTCGCGATCCACTCGCGCGCGATCTCCAGATTCTTCGCAAGCAGCTCCCGCGTGCGAGCGTAGCAGCGTTCGCGATTGGCGACGGCCACTCGGGCGATCTCGTCCGACATCTTGTTTGGACAGATGGTAATGTAATCGTGCTGCGACCAGCACTCGGCGATGAACTCCTTCGGCCCGACGATCCAGCCGATCCGCACCCCCGGGATGCCGTAGGCTTTGGAGAGCCCGCTGGTGACGATCACGCGGTCGCTCATGCCCCAGAAACTCTTCGTGCGCGGGCGATGGATCTCCGCTCCGAGGTACACTTCGTCGGCAATAAGATATGCGCCGACCTGGTCGCATCGTTCCACGATACGCTTCATGGCGGCATCGGACAGCACCGCGCCCGTCGGGTTGTTCGGGTTCGAGACATAGACCATCTTCGTGCCCGGCGGGACGGCTTTTTCAAACTCCTCCCAATTAGGCTCCCAGCCATGGTACAGGCTTAGGCGGAAGGTCCTTGTATCCGCGCCGAGGCTCCGCGGGATGCCCCAGAGCTGCATGTAATTGGGCGTTTCCAGGGCAAATCCGTCGCCGGGGCGCAACACGCTGAGCGCCGCCATGTAATTGGCTTCCGAGGTGCCGTTGGTGACTTCACAATTGTCGACCGTCGTGCCGGGATATTCCTTGGTCAGCAGTTCGCGAAGCGCCAGCGTACCGTTTGACTGGCTATAGCCCAGCGGCACGTCGAGCAATTTTTCCAGGTCAAAGCCCATCTGCATCAGCTCGCGCAGCGTCAACGGACGGACGCCGCTCTCGCTCATGTCATATTCGACGAGGTTCTCCCATGTCGACTGCATTCTCTCCATTTGGAAAACTTCAAGCTTCATAAATCGTCTCCGCGATATAAAGATCTTCTACACCCAGCCCTGTCATGTCGGCCACGGAGCTTGCCGCGGTGCGCACCTGTTCGCAAAATGCTCCTATCTCGACGGCGCGCCCTCGTTGATCGGGCGCGTGCTGCAACTCGCCCAATTTCTCGCACTGCGCCAGCGAATCCACCAGCAGCAGGTCCGCGCGGCGCAGAATCTCCGGGTCCAGTTCCTGCTTGCCCACCGAATCCGCGCCGACCGCGGAAATGTGCGTTCCCGGCTGCAGATCTCCCGCGAACAGGAGCGGCTCTCGCGCGGCCGTGCAGGTAACGATCAACCGCGTGGACGCCGCAAGCTCGGCCGGCGATTGCACAACCATCGCGCCAATTTCCTCCCCGCATCGCTCCGCCTTCGCGCGGTCACGGCCCCACAAAACGACTTTCTCAAGGGGCAGCATGCGTTTATGAAACCGAGCCGTCAGCCTCGCCTGAATTCCCGTGCCCAGGATGCCGATAGACGAATCCCGGCGCCCCAACTCCCTCGCGACCATCGCGGCGACCGCTGCGGTCCGCACGTCGGTGAGATGGCCCTGATCTGCCAGGTAAGCTACGGGGTCGCCCGATTCGGCCGAACACAGCAGCATCATCCCGTTTCCGGCGCCATGAAACGTCGCGGCCATCTTCAGCGCAAAGTATTTTCCGCCACGGCGGTAGCTCGACTTCATATGCACCTCGCCGCCGTTCGACGTATCGAGGTGCATTGGCATGGGCGTCCTGCATTCGCCGCGCGCATGAGCGATGAGAGCCTCGCGCATGCGCGCAATTACGGCATCGTCGTTTATGCGTGCCTTTATTTCGTCTAGGCTCAGGATGCGCACAGAATTTTCCTCACGGTTTCCGAACTAACGTTGCGGCCGCAGACCATAACCGCTGCAGGTGCGCTTAATCGCCCGATTTTTCCCGACAAACAGGCCGCGACGGTCACCGCTGCGGTTGGCTCGATCAGATACTGATGATGCTCCACCATCCAGCGCACGGCGAAGATAATTTCACCTTCGCTCACTAGCGCCACCCGGTCGACCAGCGGCTGGAGAACAGCGAAGGTGCGTGCCCCGATGCCTCCTTCGACGCCTCCCGCAAATGTTTCTGCGGCAGGCAGCCTGGTGATCGCACGGCCTGCCACGAGAGACAGTCTCAGCGCCGGCGACAATTCGTGCTGGCAGCCAATAATCTTTGAATCGTTTAAAGCGTGTTTGGCCCAAACTGCGAACCCGGCTGCCAATCCGCCGCCGCCCACGGGCAGAACGAACGCGCGAGCATCCGATGCATCTTCCAAGACTTCCATCGCGAGCGTGCCGCCGTTTGCGGCCATCACGAAATCGTCGTCGAAGGGCGAAAGAAAGGGCAGGCCTTCGCGCGATGCCATCTCCAGCGCCCAATCCTGCGTGTCGTCGTAGCCGTCGAAGGCGGAAATGCGGACGTCCGCGCCGAGCTTCTGCATTCCTTCGAGCTTCGCGCGATCGACGGATCTAGGCACACAGATCACCGCTCGCACACTCGCCTCCCGCGCCGCGTACGCGACCGCTTTACCGTGATTCCCGGCCGAGCAGGTGATCACGTCGCGGCGCAGCTTGGAAATGGCGAATAGCGCGCCGCGGATCTTGAACGATCCGGTGAGTTGCAGCGATTCAAGCTTCAACCAAACCGGCACGCCGAGCGAGTCCGAAAGGCCGGGCGAATACTCAACCGGCGTGCGCCTGATCCGGCCTTTCAGGAAATCCGCCGCCTCGCGAATCAGATCGATCAATGCGGACCTTTCTGATAGACGACCTTACCGCCGACGATTGTATACTCCACTTCGGTTTTAAGAATCTCCTCGTCCGGGACCGTCAGAATGTCTTTCGAGAGAACCGTTACGTCGCCCAGCATGCCCACCTTCAGCGTCCCTTTCAAGTTTTCTTCAAAGGCGCCGTAGGCATTTTCGACAGTATAGGACTTCAATGCCTCCAGACGAGACATTTTCTGCGCCGGATAGAACGTCGAGCCGTCTTTCAGCTTGCGCGTGACGCTGGCGTAGTAGCAGGCGATGGGGCTGACGTCCTCCACCGGGGCGTCCGTGCCGTTGCCGACGTGCGCGCCCGATTTCATGAGGCGTTGCCAAACGTACGCGCCCTCTTCGGCACGCTTCGGCCCAAGCCTGGGCAGCACCATCGGCGCGTCGGAGGTGCAATGAATCCCCTGCATCGCGGCAAACACACCCAGTTGCGCGAAGCGCGGAATATCGGCGGGGTCGATGTGTTGCGCATGTTCGATGCGCCATCGCAGATCGCGTCGTCCGGCGAGCGTCCTTTCGTAGATGTTCAAGACTTCTCGGTTCGCGCGGTCGCCGATCGCATGGACGCACAGCTGATAACCATTCTCGATTGCCAGTTTCGCGGTGCGTGCGATCTCTTCGGGAGGCTCCGTCGCCAGGCCGCTGGTAGATGGTAAATCCGAATAGGGCGCGAGCAGCCACGCTCCGCGCGAGCCCAGCGCGCCGTCGATTTGCTTCTTAATCGCGCGCACGGTCAAGTGATTGTCGCCGTAGCCGATCATGCGGACCTTCGCGGCCTGCGCCTCAATCACCGTGTTGGAAACTCTTAGCATCACCCATAGGCGCAAGGGCAAAGTACCTGCGTCCGCGCGATGCTTCAGACGCTCAATCACATCGATGGGCGATCCGGCATCTTCAAACGATGTAATACCTTTCGAGACGCACTCCTCAGCCGCCAGATCGATGGCCTTTTCGGCTTTCCCGTCGCGCTGCGGCCGCACTAGCCCCTGCGCGCGCTCATTCAGCAGGCCAATGGGCCGCCCTGAGGCGTCCTTGGTGATTTCCCCTCCCGGAGGATTCGGCGTATCGCGCGTGATGCCCGCCGCTTTCAGCGCCGCGTCATTGACGAATGCCGCGTGGCCGCTGGCGTGTTCGAGGAACACGGGATTATTGGGCGACACGGCGTTCAGCGTGGAGTTCACGGGGAATCCGTTCACGTTGGGCTGCGGCCTCGTGTCCCATTTCTCCTGATGCCAGCCTCGGCCGACGATCCATTCGCCGGGCGAAGCTTCCTTCGCCGCCGCGGCCACCATGGCGACGATCTGGTCCCAGTTCTTCACGTCGCGCAGGTTCAGCATGAGCTTCGATTCGCCCACGCCCATGAAGTGCCCGTGACCTTCGATGAATCCTGGAATCGCCAATTGGCCGTGCAAATCGATGACCTTCGTCTTCGCGTCAATCTGCCGCGCGACTTCGGCGTTCGTTCCGACGGCCACGATCTTGCCGGCCGTGATCGCGATCGCCTCCGCATGAGGCTTCGCCGCGTCGAGCGTGGCGATATTTCCATTGCGCAGCACCAGGTCCGCGCATAGCATCAACAAAGGGAGTTGCATCATAGTTCGTCCAAGGCGAGGCCAAGCCTCCGTAACCCTTCCTCCAGCGGCTCCAGTTCGCCGCCGATTCCGATTCGAAAATGATCCGGCATGGCGAAATATTTTCCTGGAACCACGGTGGTTTCGTACTTTGCGCGCAGCAGATCGCACAGCGCATCGACGCTGCCTTTTTTGAGGCGCGGAAACACGACCGTGCCGAACGGAGGCTTGTATACCTCCAGATCCTCGCGGCTCTCCAGAAATTTCCAGAGTGCCACTCGGTTCGCATCGAGACGGGCGCGCTGATGTTTCAAGATGCGAGGCAGCTCGCCCAGCGCGATGACGCTGGCCAACTCCGCCATGTGCGCCGGGATGTTGCCGAACACATCATTCAGCCGCCACATTTTTTCCGCCAATGCCTGCTCCGCCACGATCCAGCCACAGCGCAGCCCGCTCAGCCCGTAGACCTTCGTAAGGCTGGATGTGACGATGAACTGCTCGCCCAGATGCGCGGCCGATGGCGGCGCCTGCTCGAAGGCGGCATCGAGATAGACCTCGTCCACCATCACGCGCGGGCCCAGGTTGCCGACCTCCAGGGTTGTCGTCTCGTCCGTCAACGCGCTGGACGGATTGTGCAGATTCGACAGCACGATCAACTTCGTTTCCGGCGTGAGCGCGGCCTTGACGGCGTTGACGTCCAGTGCGAAATCCTTAGCGCGATGAAACCGCTTGATTTTCGCTCCGAGCTGCAAGGCCGCGTCGACGATCAGCTCATAGGTCGGAAGCTCGATCAGCACCTCGTCCCCGGGATTCAGCACGGAGGCCATGGCCAGATAATTCGCCATCGACGTGCCAGTCGCGGCAACGATCCGGTTCGCCGCAACGCCGCAATGTTTCGCCAGGGCGTTCTGTAGCGGCTCAAATCCGTAATAACTGGAGCCGCTGATTTCCAGATCCTCGATTCTGACGGGCAGGTCGCGCAATTTCCAGTGCGCGACGCCGCTGGTGGCCAGGTTATATTTGGCATGCGAGCGCAGCTTCGCCCACGGCATGTACTGAGTGCTCACGTTTTTCTCCACAGAAAATAGACTGGCACGCCGGTGGCCAGAATTGCCAGCCCGATGACGCTGTTCGAGGGATACTTGGCGATCGTGCTGATGACCACCGCGAAGCTCGACACGACAAAAAACAGGGTGGTGAAGGGATGCCCGGGTGCGCGGAAACCGTCGGAACCGGGTTGCCGGCGGCGGAAAATCAGCAGCGCGACGCCCGTCATTCCAAACGAAATGAAATCCACCGAGATAACGTAGTTCAGGATTTGCTCATAGCGGCCGGACAGCGCAATCACGATGGCGATGACACCTTGCAGGGCGATCGCCACCACGGGCGCGGAAGTTCGCGGGTCGAGCCATGCGACGCTCTTAAAGAACACGCCATCCTTCGCCATGGCGAAGTAGACGCGCGGCGCGGTGAGCATGCCCTGGCTCAAGAATCCCAGCGTCGAGATGGCGATTCCCAGCGCGATGAACGACGCGCCGCGTTCGCCGAGGGCCGCACGCATTACCGACGAGGCCGGTGTCCTCGTCGCGGCGAGTCCGTCCGCTCCCAGCGCGCGCAGATAGATGAACGTCACGGACATGTAGAGTACGATCACGCCGATGACTCCGATGAGGAGCGCGCGTGGCAGGTCTCGCGTGGGATTTTTCATCTCGCCGGTCAGGAAGCTCGACGTCTGCCAGCCTCCGTAGGAAAACAGAACGGGAGTCATCGCGGCGCCGAAGGCCGTCAGCAGGCTGAAGGAAACGGGCTGATCGAGCAGCGCGGCGGGCTGCGGCACCGGCGCGATGAGAACAAATCCGGCGACGACCAGCGCGGCGATAGCGACGATCTTCAAAATCATGAGCGTGCTCTGCACCGTGGATCCGGCGCGAACGCCGAAGCAGTTGATCACGGTGAGCATCGCCAGCGCGGCGGCGGCCACGGCTCCCTCGGGAACCGGCACGCGGGTGATTTCGAGGAAATACCGCGAAAACGTGACGGCGACGGCGGCCATGCCTCCGGTCTGCGTCACCAGAAGCAGCACCCATCCGTAGACGAAAGCGACGGAGGGATGAAACGCCTCCCGCAGGTACGCATACTGCCCGCCGACGTCCGGACGGCGCGCGGCGAGTTCGGCATAGACGAAGGCCCCGGCCAGCGCGACCGCTCCTCCGGCGGCCCACGCGCCCAGAATCAGGAAAGGCGTGTGCACCTGCTGCGCGACGACGTAGGGGTTGATGAAAATGCCCGAACCGACGATGCCGCCCATGACGAGCATCACGGCGTCGAACAGTCCCAGTCGGCGGAGGAGGCCCGGCATCAATCTATTTAAGCGCGTTGTGGGGCAGATTGCCAATCTGCGGCCGATTGTCAATCGGTCCGGCGCCCGGTGGTGAAAATGCCGGCCCGAACAGGGTTCATTTCGATGTAACGCGCGATCCTCGCGAATTCCTCCGCGTCGCGGACCAGGTGGTCGTAACTTTCATCCTGCCAGAACGGGTGTCCGGTGAGCCCGAGCGTTCGGTTTGCCTCGCGCGCGGTGTATCGCTTCAACGATTGCATCAGTTTCGACAAAGGCTCGCGCGGAGTGATCAGCATGTGGACGTGATTCGGCATGACGACGAAGTTATGAAGGTCGTAGACCTTGCCATCGCGGTAACGAATCGCGTCAGCGACCATCTGTGCGATCCCCGGCTGCTTCAAATATAAAGGGCCGGTCCGCGCGTTGTCCAACAACCGATCCATCGCGACGAAAGCCTCACCCGAGGTGGTTCCTGGCGGAAAATAGCGTCCAGGGAGAGTGCCCGCAAGCCTCCATGTGAGAAAAGTGGGCTGGCCTATGCAGGAGTAATGCGGAAGGCGCCGGGTGTGAAAGCTGGTCATGCCAGATAGTGCCCTGACGGCGAGCGAATTCTCTTGTGGGGCAGATTGGAAATCTGCGGCCGATTGGCAATCGGCCCGGCGTGCACTGTCCGGGCCCAGGCCGGGATGGACCGATTCGACAATCGGTCCGCAGGTTGCCAACCTGCCCCACAAGGCGATCGCATGCAAGAATAGGACTGAGAATGATCACCGCGCGGGCCTACCATATTCACATGGATCAGCTCTTTGAGCGGGCGAAACGCCTTCATGCCGCGCTCGATTCCGCTGGCATTGACTATCGCGTCGTCGGCGGGCTGGCGGTTTTCCTTCAGGTCTCGATGCGCAGGCCAGGGCGCGGGCGGACCACGGAGGATGTGGATATTGCAGTCGACCGTAAGCAATTAGACAAAATCGCGAAGGCGGCGGAGAAGTTTGGTTTTCGATACCGTCATGTGGCGGGCGTGGACATGCTTGTGGATGCGGACGCACCTCGCGCCAGTACGGCTGTTCACATGGTCTTCGTTCATGAAAAGGTCCGCTCGGAATATTCAGAGGCCGTGCCTGGATTCTCCGAGCCGACGCGCACCGAGGAAGGGATTCTTCTCGCACCTGTGGCAGACCTGGTGAAAATGAAGCTCACCAGTTTTCGCATGAAGGATCAACTTCATTTAAAAGACCTCGATTCGGCGCGGCTGATTACGCCGGAAGTCGAGGCGGGACTTTCGGAAGTTCTGCGGGCGCGGCTGGCCGAGGTTCGCGCGGCTCGATAGTTACTTGCTCCCTGCGATCTGCATCACCGCGTTCCAGACGAACTCAACGAACGGGTAAATCGACGATTCCTCCAGGCGCTCGACGTCGCTGTGGGCTCCGTAATTCGTCATGTTGTCGCGCGTGGCGGCGGGGCCGATGCCGTAGGACTGCTGGCCTTTGGCGCGGAGTTGGGCCTTGTCGCTGGCGCCGGTGGACATGCTCGGCAGCACGGTGACGCCAGGGTACATCTTCTTCGACACCTGTTCGAGCACGCGATACATCTCCGTATCGAGGCGCGAGGCGGGCGACGGAGGACGCGTGGCGGGCAGCGGTTCGATCTTCACCTGAGGATCGTTGATGACCTTCGCCATCATGGCGTAGAACTGGTCGATGTTCTCGTCGGGCAGCGCGCGGATGTCGAGCGTCGCCTCGGCTTCCGACGGAATGACGTTCGCGCCGACGCCCGCCTTCATCATGGTCGGCACCACGGAGGTGCGCAGCATCGAATAAAGCCCGGGCTCGTTCGCGGCAAGATAGTCCTGCGCCGCCTCCGCCGTCTGCGGATTCAGAAGCGCGTTGTAACGGGCGGCTTTTTCTGGCGTTGAGATTGTCGCGAGCTTTTCAAAATACGTTCGCGTGGTGTCATTCAGGCGCACCGGCGTCCGCCACCTGCCGACCTTTTCGACCGCCGCGCCCAGATGAATCAGCGCGTTATCGGGGCGAGGCACGGAGCCGTGGCCGGACGGGCCGGTGGCCACCAGGCGCACGCGCGCGGGGACTTTTTCCGCCGTGCCTATGTTCATGGTAACCACCTTGCCGTTCTCGATGGTCGCGCCGCCGCCTTCGGTGAGCGAGTATTCGGCGTCGATCTCGCCGTAATGATTCTTCACCATGAAGTTGATACCGACGCCCGTCGTGTCGGCCTCCTCGCCCGATTCAGCGAGAAAAATCACGTCGCGGTCGAGTTTGGCCTGATTGCGCCTGAGCAGCAGCATCACCATGATGTTGGCCGCAAGCACCGGCTTGTCGTCGACCGAGCCGCGGCCCCAGATATAGCCGTCCTTGAGGATCGCGCCGAACGGGTCCACCGGCCACTTTTCGCGTTGCACGCCAACCACGTCGGTATGGGCGAGGATCAGCAGAGGCTTTTTCGAGCCGTTGCCCTTGAGCCGCGCGACGATGTTCGCGCGCGCGGGGTCCATGGCGAACGTTTTCGTGGGGATGCCTGCTGATTCAAGGACGCCTCGGATGTAATCGACGGCTTTCGTCTCGTTTCCGGCGCGCGTGTCGACCTGGATAAGGTCTCGGAAAACCTTCAGAATTTCGGTTTTCTGTGCGGACCAGTTGATGGTTTGAGAAAAGGCGGTTTGTGAAAAAAGAGGGCAGGCGAGAAGAAGCAGCCAGGATCGGGTCATAGTTTATGAGTATAAACGGCGTTGGTGCTGAGGTCCGATGGGGACAGACCACTCTGTCCACGCGGCGACGTGCAATTTCGTGATTGGGCCGCGATGGGGCCGCCTTGGGACAGAATGGTCAGTCCCCATCGGGCGTTACGCTTTCGCGGGAACCAACACTGGCGCGGTGGCCAGCAACTGGTCTTCGAAGCCGTAATCGGGCTTTGGGAACAGATTGTGGCGCAGATACCACTTGTAGGTTTCTTTCAACCCGGTATTAAAATCGGTCGGCTTGAACTTCAGCACGCGCTGCGCTTTTGCGGTGACCTGGGTGATGGGGGGGACGTCAATATAGTTGCCGAAGTACAGCTTCGGGCCCATGGGATGGCCTCCGGCGCGCAGAATATATTCGCGCGGGATGCGGACGAACTTCACCGGTTTCTTGCAGACCTTGGCGAAGGCCTCCACGACTTCAGCCTGCGATAACGGGCGCGCGTTGGCGACGTTGAAGGCGTGTCCGATGGCGGCGGGCTCGTCGATCACTTTGAGGCACACTTTCACCAGGTCCTTGACATAGATGAACTGAGCCAGACGGCGGCCGTCACCGGGTAGAATAATCGGCCGGCTGGCGCGAAGGCGGTCCCAAAAGAACGCCTCGCGGTAAAGATTATTGCCAGGTCCGTAAATGAACGGCGGACGCAGCGTGACCACGGGCAGGCCGATACGCTGGTGCAGGCGGAACAGGGCGCGCTCGCTCATCGCTTTGTTGCGCGTATAGAGCTCGGGCGCGTCGTCCGGGGCCAGCGCGTCGCCTTCGTGATGATTCAGACCGTCGCCGTAGGCGGCAACGCTCGACATAAACACGTAACGATGGAGGCCCGTTCCGCCGAGCGCGCGAACACTGGCTTCCACGTGTCCGGCTGTGGTGCCGCGCTCCCAATCGTAGACGTTGTCGAACACCACGTCGAATTTCTTGCCGGCGAGCGCGGCTTTCATGGCCTGGCCGTCGTTGCGGTCGGCCATGATGTTTTTCACGCGGCGGCCCAGATCGTGACGCGGACGGCGATGCAGCACGGTGACGGAATGATCTGCTTTAAGCAGTTCAGCCACGAGCAGCCGGCCGATGAACCGGGTTCCACCAATAACAAGACAATTCATGCGCGAGTCGACAACAGGATTAGTCGTAATACTCCTGACCCAGGTGCGTGATCAAGTCCTCGCCTCGCATCCAACGGAGGGTGTTTTTGAGCTTCATGAGCTGGATGAAGATGTCGTGCTCGGGATAGAGACCCGGGGCGTGCATCGGGGCCTTGAAGTAGAACGAGAGCCATTCCTGAATGCCCCGCATGCCGGAGCGCTGCGCCAAATCGAGAAACAGCACGAGATCCAGCACAATGGGAGCCGCCAGAATGGAGTCCCGGCAAAGAAAGTCGATCTTGATCTGCATCGGATAGCCGAGCCATCCGAAAATATCAATGTTGTCCCAGCCTTCTTTCGCGTCGCCGCGCGGCGGATAGTAGTTGATCCGGACAGCGTGGTAGAAATCCTTGTACAGTTCCGGATACAGGTGCGGCTGCAGGATCTGGTCCAGCACGCTAAGCTTGGTTTCTTCCTTGCTCTTGAACGAGCCGGGGTCTTCCAGCACTTCACCGTCACGGTTGCCGAGGATATTCGTGGAGAACCAGCCGCTGAGGCCCAGCATACGCGCCTTGAGTCCGGGCGCGATGAGAGTCTTCAAGAACGTCTGGCCCGTCTTGAAATCTTTTCCGCAGATCGGGAGGCTTCGATCCCGGGCCAGTTCGATTAGCGCGGGAGTGTCCGTGGTCAGGTTCGGCGCGCCGTTGGCGAATGGAATGCCGGCCTTCAGCGCAGCGTAGGCGTAAACCTGGCTGGGCGCGATCTCCGGATCATTCTTCATCAGGCCGCATTCGAAATCCTTGAGCGTCTGATGGACGGCGGAGGGCCTGTGAAACACCTCGGTGGAGGCGCACCAGATCATGATGGAGCGCGAAACGCCGTTGGCTTCCTGAAACTTCTTGATATCGTCCAGAAGCATTTCCGCCTTATCCATCTTGGTGGGGGCTTCCTTGACGTTCGGTCCGTGGATGCGCTTGACGTACTCCTGATCGAAGACGGCCTTCATCGGCTGGATGGCCGAAAGAGGCTCCTTCACTTTTTCGAGCAGCGAGGGTTCCAGCACCCGCGCATTGGCCGCCGCCTCGTAGGCCGTATCCTCATAAATGTCCCAACCGCCGAAGACCAGATCGTTGAGGCCAGCCAGCGGGACGAAGTCCTTGATCATCGGCGAGCGGTTATCGGTACGCTTTCCCAGGCGAATGGTCGCGAGCTGGGTCAGAGAGCCGACCGGAACGCCGAGGCCGCGCTTAATCGCCTCGACGCCCGCGATGAATGTCGTCGAGACAGCGCCGATCCCTGGGATTAAGACGCCGAGCTTACCGTCCGGAGGCGCAATCTTAACGTTAGATTGAGAGGGCAAAACCGTTGAACTCCTTAGAAGCGTCCCTCAGCCCCGGTTTCGGTTGAATATACCGTTACAATCGGACGTGGGATAGCTTCGTTTATACTAACATTTTATGGTGAATCGCGCGACTGCCGCGCCGGTCTCCGCCGCGATCTCGGCCATTGTTGTGGATGACGAGAAACTGGCTTCGGACGAGCTCGCTTATCAACTGCGGGAGTTCCCGGACGTTGAGGTCGTGGCGACCGCCTCGAACGGCCTGGAAGCCGTGCAACTGATTGAGGATCTGGAGCCGGATCTCGTGTTTCTGGACGTGCAGATGCCGGGCCTGGACGGGATGGGCGTGATTCGCAAGCTGAAGGAACAGGGCGTCCCCCTGCCCTATTTCGTGATGGCCACGGCCTACGATCAATACGCCGTCGAAGCGTTCAAGTGGGAGGCGCTCGATTATCTACTGAAGCCGGTGGAAAAAGAGCGGCTCGCGCAAGCCATCGAGCGGGCGCGCAAAGGAGTGGCGGATCGCCAGAAGACCGCCCCGGCGGAACCCCCACCGGCCAAACCCTCCCTGCAGAGGACCAAGCTGCTGGTGAAGAGCAATCAGCGGAACTTTATCGTCGACGCGCAGGACGTGGTTTACGCGACCATCGAGGACGGCTTGATCACCGTGGTGGCCACGAACCTCGAAGGCCAGTCGAACTACCGGACGATCGAGGAACTGCAGTCCAATCTGGACGCCGATATGTTCTGGAGGGTCCACCGGTCGTACTTGGTCAATATTCATCGGATTAAGGAAGTCATCCCCTGGTTCAAGTCCAGTTTTCAGTTGAGGATGGACGATAAGAAGCAGACCGAAATCCCCGTCAGCCGCGTCCAGACCAAGCGCCTCAGGGCGTTGCTGAAGCTCTGACGGCGTGCTGCGTCGACCGCCGGGTCGACGTCTTTGAGCACGAGTCGGTGCGAAGACCCTAGCGCGGACCGCTTCCTTTGGTCGCGGCTCCATCTGTTTCGCCGCCCATCGAGGCGCCGCACCACGGGTCGATGAGGCCCCGCTGCTAATATTAAGGTCTACCCCAATGAATCGCGAATATCACAAGTGGTACAGCCCGACGCTCGGGCGGGACATGGAGTTACTGGTGTTCGGCCATGCCGGCAAGCCCGTTATCGTTTTCCCGACATCGATGGGACGCTTTTACGATTACGAAAACCGGCATATGATCTCCGTCATCGGGGATCAGTATGAAGACGGCCGGATTCAAGCATTTTGCGTTGATTCGGTGGACGCCGAGAGCTGGTACAACAAGGCCGTGCACCCTTCGGTGCGCGCCGCGCGTCATGAGCAGTACGACCGCTATCTGGTGAACGAGGTGGTGCCGTTCATCCGCTCCCGCAACGCCTCGCATGAACTGGTGGCCACCGGATGCAGCTTCGGCGGGTATCACTCCGCGAACTTCGCGTTGAAGCATCCGAGCGTGGTGACCGAATTCATCAGCATGGGAGGAGCTTTCGACATTCACCAGTTCCTCGACGGCTATTACGACGACACCTGCTACTTCAATTGCCCTCCGGATTTCCTGCCCAATTTGAACGATCCGGCCCTGAACCGGATGCGCATTGTTCTGGCCACGGCGGAGAATGACATCTGCGTCGAAGAGAACCGGCGGCTGTCGGCAATTCTGGCCGCCAAGGGCGTCAATCATACCCTCGACGTCTGGGGCGGCGGCGCGGGCCACGACTGGCCGTGGTGGCAGGAGATGGTGGTCAAGTATCTCTGACATTTCTGCGATACCATTCTCAACAGTATGCGGAGAATCGGCATCATCTACGGAATGGAAAATACGTTTCCCGGCGCCCTGGTCGACCGCATTAACGGGATGCGCGTCGATGGCGTGCAGGCAGAGCACGTCCGAATCGGCGGGATCAAGATGGCGGCGCCCTCGGGTTACCGCCTGATTGTCGACCGCATCAGCCAGGACATCCCGTTTTACCGCTCGTATTTGAAAAATGCGGCGCTCGGCGGTACCACGGTGATCAACAATCCGTTCTGGTGGACCGCGGACGACAAATTTTTCAACTACGCGCTGGCCTCCAAGATCGGAGTGGCCGTGCCGCCCACGGTGTTACTGCCGCACAAGTCGCATCCTCCAGGGACTACCGCCATGTCAATGCGGAACCTGAGTTATCCACTTAACTGGGAGGAGATTTTCGATTACATCGGCTTCCCGGCGTTCCTGAAGCCCTACAACGGCGGCGGCTGGAAGAGCGTCTATAGAGTGGACACGCCCGGCGAACTATTCGCCGCCTACGACGAAACCGGCGACCTTTGCATGACGCTGCAGAAGGCCGTTAACTTCACCGAGTACTACCGCTGCTACGTGGTCGGCCAGCAGAAGGTCCATATCATGCAATACGACCCGCGCCGTCCGCACGCGAACCGCTACGTGCTGGATGGACCGCCAATAGACCCGGCGATGTACCGTCGCGTTGAGGACGATTGCCTGAAATTGTGCCGCGCGCTCGGCTACGACCTGAACACAGTGGAGTTCGCGGTGGAGGACGGCATCCCCTACGCGATCGATTTTCTTAATCCCGCGCCCGACGCCGACGTCCATTCCGTCGGCATAGAGAATTTCGAGTGGATTGTCTCCGCCATGGCCGAGTACACAGTCGAGGTGGCGCTGAAGGAGCCGAAGCCCGTGGAAATGCGCTGGGCCGGATTCCTCAAATGAACCGTCCGAGTTTCACCATCGGCATCGAGGAAGAGTATCAGACCATCGATCCGGTGACGCGCGACCTGCGCTCGCACATCGACGCCGAGATCATCGCCAAGGGCAAGATACAGCTCAAGGAAGCCGTGAAGGCGGAGATGCACCAAAGCGTGATCGAGATGGGCACCGGCATCTGCCATAACATTCAGGAGGCGCGCAAGGAGGTTCGCCATCTGCGTGCGTCCATCATCACGCTGGCGCGCGACAATGGGCTGCGCCTTGCCGCTGCCGGGACACATCCCTTCGCCGACTGGCGCAAACAGGAGATTTATCCCGACGAGCGCTACTACACCATCGTCGAGGATATGAAATCGGTAGCGCGCGCAAACCTGATTTTCGGGCTGCACGTACACATCGGCGTGGAGGATCGCGAAACGGCGATCCACCTGATGAACGCGGCGCGTTATTTCCTTCCGCACATGCTGGCGTTGTCTTCGAATTCGCCCTTCTGGCTTGGCATGGACATGGGCCTGAAGTCCTACCGCTGCAAGGTATTCGATAAGTTCCCGCGCACCAACATCCCGGACTATTTCCCCAGCTGGGGTGAATATCAGAACTTCGTGGACCTTCTCATCAAGACCAACTGCATCGATAACGCCAAGAAAATCTGGTGGGACATCCGCCCGCATCCAACCTTCACCACGCTCGAGTTTCGATGCTGCGATATCCCTATGCGGCTGGATGAGACCATTTCGCTGGCAGCGCTGATCCAGGCGACCGTGGCAAAATTGTATAAGCTGCATGAGGCCAACCAGGGTTTCCGCCTGTACCGGCGGGCGCTCATCATGGAAAACAAGTGGCGCGCGGCGCGCTACGGCCTGGATGGCAAGCTGATCGACTTCGGCCGCCGCATCGAAGTGCCTATGCGCGACCTGGTGGAAGAGTATCTGGCCTTCGTCGACGACGTGGTGGACGAGCTGGGTTCGCGTGAGCAAGTGAACGGTATCCGCAAGATCGTGGAGAACGGCAGCGGAGCGGATCGCCAGCTCCGCGTATTTCGAGAAACGGGAGATTTAACCAAAGTGGTGGATTACATTATCGAGGAGACGGAATCGGGCGTTTTCGACAACGCGGGAGCGGTGGCTTGATCCCGGCGGCCTTCGATCCGGAATTTTCGCAGGGCGCGCACAATGCGGTGAGCGTTTGCCTGCGCGTTCAGCCTCAGGAAAAAGTAACGCTGATCACCGACCAGGCCTGCCTGGAAATCGCAGCCAGCCTCGCGGCCGAACTGGAGCACGTGGGTTCCCCCTACAACACCTTTGTGCTGGAAGAACTGGCGCCGAGGCCTCTCTACGACATGCCAGGCGAAGTATTGGAGGACATGGAGACCAGCCAGGTGAGCATCTTCGCCGTGGTGGCCCAGAAAAATGAGCTGCGAACCCGGATGCAGATGACCGACGTGGTGAATCGCCGCAAGATGCGCCACGCGCACATGGTCAATATCGAGCCTCGCATTATGCTGGAGGGAATGCGCGCCGATTTTCACAAGGTGGACGAGCTTAGTATCAAAGTGTGGGAAATTGCCTCTGCCTCCCATAGGGTGCGCGCTCGAACCTCCGCCGGCACCGATATCGTGGCCGATCTGAACCCCGATTACAAATGGATCAAGACCAGCGGCATCATCTCTCCGAATAAATGGGGAAATCTCCCCGGCGGAGAGGTCTTCACGACTCCCGGCGAGGTAAACGGCACCTTCGTCATCGATGGCGTGGTGGGGGATTATCTCTGCGCAAAGTACGGCAATTTGAAGGCGACGCCGCTCAACATCCGGATCGAACAAAACCGGCTCGTGCACGCCGAATGCGAAAACTCCACGCTGCGCGACGAGTTTTGGCGCTATACGCACACGGACGAAAACTCGGATCGCGTGGGCGAATTCGCCATCGGCACCAATATCGGCTTGCGCGGCGTGATCGGCAATATCCTGCAGGACGAGAAGCTGCCCGGGATTCACATCGCGTTCGGCAACCCCTATGGGGCGCACACCGGCGCTGAATGGGATTCCTCCACGCACATTGACGTGGTGGGCACGAAATTCGATATTTGGGCGGATGACCGGCAGATCATGGAATCCGGCCGATTCCTGATCTAAATGATCCCCGAGCTGCGCCGCCGGTTCAACGCCACAAGCTATACGCCGGAGCGCTACCAGCGCTTCCTGCGCCTGCTCGACGAAGGCTGCGGGACTCACGTAAAATTCCGCAACTGCGAGACGCCCATTTTCATCCCCCGCCCGCTGATGGAGCGCATGGAACGCGACGGCAGCGAGCTCATTCATCAATTGATGACGCCGGAGTACCTGAAACGCTCCGAGGAGACCATTCCCGCCGCCTATCGCGTGCCGAATGAAGACGCCCGGCCCTTGTTTATTCAGGTGGATTTCGGCCTGACTGAGGCTCTGGAGCCGAAGCTGGTGGAAATCCAGGCGTTTCCTTCCTTGTACGCTTATCAGCCGTTCCTTCAGCAAACCTATCTCGATGCGTACGATTTAAAGCTCGCGCCGGGTCCTTCCTACCAGGAAGACTTTCGCCGTGCCGTGCTCGGCAATCACGCGCCGGAAAACGTCGTGCTGCTCGAAATCGATCCGCAACAGCAGAAGACCCTGCCGGATTTTCTGTTGACCGAGCGAATGGCCGGCATTAGAACGATTTGCATCACCAAGGTCGAAAAGCGAGGGAACAAGCTTTTCCACGACGGTGTGCCGATCAAGCGGATTTACAACCGCGTCATCGTGGATGAGCTGGAACGAAAGAACATCCGTCCGCCGTTCGATTATCGCGACGATTTACAAGTCGAGTGGGCCGGGCATCCGAACTGGTATTTCCGGATCAGTAAGTTTTCGCTGCCGTTCTTGCAGCATCCCTCTGTCCCGCGAACTCAATTCCTCAACGAAGGCGTGCCGGACGACCTTGAGAACTGGGTGCTGAAGCCTCTCTACTCCTTCGCCGGCTTGGGCGTCGTGATAGGTCCCACGCGCGAAGACATCGCGCGCATCAACAATCCGCGGGATTACATCCTCCAGGAGCGCGTCAACTTCGCGCCTCTGATCGAGACGCCGTTCGGAAAGACCAAGGCGGAGATCCGACTGATGTACCTGTGGCTCAACGATCTGCGTGCGGTGTCCACGATTATCCGCATGGGCCGCGGTAAGATGATGGGGGTCGATCACAACCGCGATATGGAATGGGTGGGCGCCTCGGCGGCTTTTGTCGTCTGAACTGTGACTTTCCCGGCGCGACTACATTGGCCTGGACCGCGCCTCCATCTCGCACAACCACATTTTGCCCTATGCGTCCGCCGTCCGATGCCTGCCGTAGGTGAAATACAGGACTAACCCGATCGCCAGCCACACGAAGAAGCGGATCCACGTCACAAGGGGCAAACCCGCCATCAGAATCACGCAGCAGGCAATCGAAAGGATGGGCACCAGAGGCACGAACGGCACGCGGAAGCTACGGGGGCGAGCCGGCTGCTTCTTGCGCAGCACGATCACGCCCGCCGACACGACAACGAACGCGAACAGCGTACCGATGTTTGACAATTCCGCAAGCGTATCGATGTCCCAGAGGCCCGCGGGAATTCCGACGAAGAATCCCGCGATCCAGGTGCTGATGTGCGGCGTCTGATACACCGGGTGCACAGCCGAGAACATCTTCGGCATCAGGCGGTCGCGCGACATGGCGAACCAGATCCTCGCCTGCCCGTACTGGCCTACCAACAGCGAGGAGATCATGCCCGTCAACGCACCCGCGCTCACGATGAGCCTTAGCCGGTGGTAACCCAGATTCTTGAGAGCCACGGCCACGGGAGAGTCCGGATCCAGCGTCCGCCAGTTCGCTATCCCCGTGAGCACCAACGCAACGCCGCCATAAAGAATCGTACAGATTAGCAGCGTCGCCATGATTCCGAAGGGGATGTCCCGCTGCGGGCACCTGCATTCTTCGGCCGCGGTCGAAACCGCATCGAATCCGATATAGGTGAAGAAGACAATGGACGCGCCGGTGAGGATTCCCGAGAATCCGTTCGGCGCGAACGGATGGTAGTTCACCGGATTGATCGCCCGGGCCGCACCGATGCAGAAAATCAGGATCGCGGCGATCTTGATGAACACCATGGTGGTATTCGTCTTCGCGCTCTCCCGGACGCCTTTGACCAGAACCCAGGTAATCGCCAGAGTGATCAGCAGCGCGGGAATGTTGAAAACGCCTCCGGGCGATCCGGGCGCCGGAAACATCGGATACGCAATTGCCGCGGGCAAGTGGAATCCGAAGATGTTGTCCGTAAGATCCTGCATGTACGCCGAGAACCCCACCGCGACGCTCATGTTCGCCACGGCGTATTCGAGGATAAGATCCCAACCGATGATCCAGGCGATAATCTCGCCCAGAATCGCGTAGGCATACGTGTACGCGCTACCCGCGATCGGAATCATCGAGGCAAGTTCGGCATAACAGAGACCGGCCACGATGCAGGCAAGCATCACCAGCAAAAACGATATCGTGATTGCCGGACCCGCGCCGGGCCGGCCAAAGGTCGATGCCGCGTGCCCGCCATGGGTCACCAGATCGAGCACCGTTGCATGGAGCAGGGAGTCTACTTTAAGGACTTTTCCTGCTGTGGCGGTGCCCGTGACGGTGAAAATGCCAGAGCCGATAACAATGCCGACCCCGAGAAATGCCAAGCTCCACGGACCGAGCGTCTTTTTGAGCTGCTTGTGCGGCTCCTCGGAAGACGCAATCAGTTCATCGATGCTCTTGGTGCGGAACAGGGCCGGCATGGAGCGTTTCGTTTAACGCTTGCGCTGACCCTTGGCGATCTTCTTCACCTTGCGTTTCCGCGAACCGCGGTCGACATCGTTCGGGCGCTTGGCCTTGGGAGCCGCTTTCTTACGCGCGGTGCGCTTCAACTTCTTGCGTTCTTCTGTGTCGGTAATGTTCTTGGTATTCATTCAGTCTTAATCGGCCCTTCTAATCAACGCGCTAATCAACGCGGATCCCTGCAAATTTCGCGATCAACTTCTTTAATCCGTAGGACGGGAAATTCACGGTCACTTTCGTGTCCTCCCCCGACCCTTCCACGCGCAGCACCGTGCCGCGCCCGTATTTCGCGTGCTCGATCACCGAGCCCGGCCCGAACTTCTTCGCCGGCCGTTTTGCTGGAGCCGGCGGAACCTCGGCCGGCCTTTCCACGAGCGGCGCGGGCTTCGGAGCCCCCGCGCCCAGCCCTTGCGGGGCCGGCATTCCTCGTTCCGTGAAGAACTGTTTGATGTTCTCCACCGAATTGTAAGTCTTCCCAGTATAAAGGTTTCTCCGCGCCGTTTCGCGGACCTCGTAGCGCTCGGCGTACAGGTCCATGCCTTGAATCTGGCGGACGCTTTCCACCAGGGACGAAGGAATCTCCTTCAGGAAGCGCGAACGAATGGATGCTTCCGGCTGTCCTCCTCCGAACCGGCGCCGGTAGCGGGCCCAGCTGACGTGCAGCTTTTTCTCGGCTCGCGTCATAGCGACATAACACAGCCGCCGCTCCTCCTCCATGCCGCTCTCCGAATCGAGCGACCGGCTGTGCGGAAACAAGCCCTCTTCCATGCCTGCGATGAACACAACTGGAAATTCCAGCCCTTTGGCGTTGTGCATCGTGAGCAGCGAAACAGGCGCCCGCTCGTCCACCGAATCCGCGTCGGCCACCAGCGCTGCATGATCCAGGAACTCGCGGATCGATTCGCCGCGCTCACCCGCGTCCACGGCGGCGTTGAGCAATTCATCGAGGTTCGCCAGACGGCTCTTGGATTCCTCCGTGCCTTCTTCTTCCAGCATCCGGCGATAGCCGGTGCGCTCCATCAGGTCCCGTAGCGTATCGGCAACAGGGCGCGCTTCCACCTGCGCGCTCAGTTCGGAAATCATGCGGTGGAATGCTGCCAGCGCGGCTTCGGCGCGGCCCGGAAACTGCTTCTCTTCCAGCATCTGACCGATGGCGCTCCACAGAGCCATGTTGCGTTGCAGCGCGTAATACTCCACTTGCTCCATGGTGGTGCGGCCGATACCTCGCGCCGGCGTGTTGATGATGCGCAGCAGGCTGATGGAATCCTGGGGGCTCACCAGGATCTTCAAGTACGCCAGAATGTCCTTCACCTCGGCGCGCTGGTAAAAGCTGAAGCCTCCGACGACGACGTACTTGCGGCCGTAGCGCCGCAAAGCCTCTTCGATTTGCCGCGATTGGGAATTGGTGCGATAGAGAATCGCCACGTGGTCCCGAGGGTTCTGCGTCAGCGCCGCTTCCACCTTATCGGCAATCCACAAGGCCTCGTTTTCCGCGTCCGGAGCCTCGTACAGAGTGATCTTGGGTCCTGCCTCCGCCTCGGTCCAGAGCCACTTCCCGATGCGTTCGGTATTATTGGCCACCACGGCGCTGGCGGCTTCCAAAATGTTCTTGGTCGAGCGGTAGTTCTGCTCCAGCCGGATAATCGTCGCGCCGGGAAAATCGCGCTCAAAGTCCAGGATGTTGCGGATGTTCGCCCCGCGCCAGCCATAAATCGACTGATCCTCGTCGCCCACCACGGCGATGTTGCCCCGCTCGCCCGTCAAAAGGCGCATCAGCTCGTACTGGCTGCGGTTGGTGTCCTGATACTCGTCCACCATGAGGAACTCATAGCGGCGATTCAGCTTTTCGCGCGTCGGCGCGTCGTGCTCGAGCAGCCGCACGGCTTCGAGCAGCAGATCGTCGAAATCCAGCGCGTTGGATTCCCGAAGTTTTGCCTGATAGCGCTCGTATACCACGGCCAGACGCTTCGACGTCGGGTCCATGGCCGCGCGTTCCAGTTCCTCGGGCGACTGTTTCAGGCTCTTGGCATTGCTGATCCGCGAAAGCGCTGCCCGGTGCTGCATGAACTTGTCGTCCAACCCCAGCGATCGATACACACCCTTCAGGACGCTGATCTGATCGTCGTCGTCGTAGATGGTGAACAAAGTGGTGAAGCCGGGTCGGATCTGGGCCAGCGGAGCGCCCTCCCTCCGCAGCAGGCGCACGCAGAAGGAATGGAACGTGGCGACAGTCGGCAGGCTTTCACTGTTAATTCCTGAAACCAGGCTCTGCACCCGGTCGCGCATTTCGCCGGCGGCCTTATTCGTGAACGTCACCGCCAGAATCGCCCACCCAGGTACGTGATGAGCGCTCATCAGGTGGGCAATACGATGGGTAATGACTCTGGTCTTGCCGCTCCCTGCGCCAGCCAGGACGAGGAGCGGGCCTTCGGCGTGCTCCACCGCCTCACGCTGGCGAGGATTCAGCCCTGCGAGAAAATCCATGGAAACACCATTTTAGCACGTGATTTAATGCTTTCATTTTGAAGAACTTAGTTTCAGAAAGAGCAACAACCCGAAATCACCCTCAAATAGGGGTATTGTCTTAGTAGTTCTAGTACTGTTAAACGTTTAAATGAATGTCTAGCTACTCCCCCGAGTCGCTTGGTGCTATCCAGGCGAGGCTAGCGTACCTTCAGCTCCGGAAGGCCGCCCTCGAAGACTTGATTCACAGCTTGGAACGATACCTGATCTACGAGCTTCCAAAGCCCCCGAAACGACCCTCCCGGCGGCCCCGGGGTGCCCAGCCCGTGCGAATTGAGGGTGCGGCGTAACTGTCTTGGATTCAAGGTGGCGCGAGAGGGGTCGTCCGATCGCGCCTCTTTGTTGTAACCTAGCAGTGTTGTAACCTAGCAGTGAGCCGGTGCGCCTTTTTCATTGTACAGATTGGGATTTGACTACCGCGGAAGAGCCAGTCGGCGAGGCAGGCGGTAGCCATGCTGGTTGAATTCGAACTCATTGAACGGGCTCGAAACGGCGATGATAGCGCCTTTAATCAGATCGTTCAGGCGTACCGGAAGAGGATTCTGGGGACGATTTCCCGCACCATCGGCAGGCCCGAGGATGTCGAGGATGTGGGGCAGGAAGTCTTCCTGAGGCTTTATTATTCGCTCGACCAGTTGAGGACGCCGGAGGTTTTTGAGCCGTGGTTGTACCGGTTGACGGTGAACGCGGCTTACGATTATTTACGGCGGATGCGGCGTCGGCAGGAAAGCCGGATGTCGGATCTGAGCGAGCAGCAGGTGATGATGGCGGATGCCTCCGCTGGCGGGAAACGCAGGGACGAGGAGGAGCGTCGTACGAAGGTCCGGGAACTGGCCCAGTCGCTTTTGGGGCAGGTTTCCGAGGAAGACCGCATTCTGCTGACGTTAAAAGAAGTAGAAGGGCTGTCGCTAAAGGAACTTGAGAAGATTTACGGGGTTAATGAGAATGCCCTGAAGGTCCGGTTGTTCCGGGCGCGGCAGCGTGTGTTGAAGGCGTTTAGCGTGCAGGAGGGTCAGGACGCCTCCCCTAAGGCAGCCGGGGGGAGAGCCGATGACACTCAGTAAGGTGGAGGTATAAGATGGATCGGATGGAAGACAAGCTCGACGCGTTGTTTGCGGAATACCGGATGGCGTGCCCCGACCCGGAAACGAGCGCGAACTTCATGCCGGGACTGTGGAAGCGCATTGAGGCGCGCCGCACGGCGACCGTATCCGTGTTTCGCCACTGGGCTCAGGTATGCGTGATGGCCACCGTCGCGCTGACCGTGCTCATCGGAGCCGTGCTGATTCCCAGGTTCCAGGAGAATTCCACGCCCAGTTCTAGCTATCTTGAAGCCTTGTCGGCGGAGCACTCCGCGGATTACATCCACATGCTCACAGGTGGTCCCCGGTGAAGCTTTCGCGGCTGACGATCGCCCTTTACGTCGGGCTGATCTTTTCGTGTGGAGTGGTTCTGGGTGTGTTCGGACACTCTCTCTACTCGGTCAGCACGGTAAAAAGCGTGGGGAATGGGCCGGATGACGTTCGCAAGAGAACGCTCGCGGAGATGCGAACGCGCATGAAGCTCTCCGACGATCAGGTGTCCAAGATCAACTCGATCATGGACGAAACCCGGGCTCAGTTCCACGAAGTCCGGGAGCGCTATCGTCCTGAAATGGATGCGCTTCAGAAAAACCAGCGGGATAAGGTACGCGCCCTACTTTCGCCCGCCCAGCTCGCTGAATATGAAAAAATGCTCAAGGAGCGGGAAGAGCGTCAAAAGCAGAACAATGGACGCGGTCCCGGTCCCGGCCTCTAACCCATGCGTGAGCGTGGGGCTGGCACTCCTTAAGCGACCGGCTGAGCCTTCTTCTTGGCGTCGTCCGCTGCTTTCTTTGCGTCCGCAGCATCCTTCACCTTCTGATACTTCTTCTGGAATCGATCGACACGGCCCTCGGTGTCAATCAGCTTCTGCTTGCCCGTGAAGAACGGGTGGCAATTGGAGCAAATTTCAACGCGCATGTCGCCTTTGTGGGCCGAGCGGGTCTTAAATTTATGGCCGCAGGCGCAGATCACGTTGATTTCTTCGTATGCGGGGTGAATTCCGGCTTTCATGGTAATGTCCTTGAAAACTCCAGTTTACCACATCCAAAGCAAAAAGCCCCGTAGCGGCGGAAAAGCATCGCCGGACGGGGCTTTTCGGTATTTTCAAGCTCGATTCCGCGCGGAGGGGCCGGTCCATAGGAGCAGCGGCCTCGTCACTGAACGAAACCTGAACAGTAGGAGCAGTCGACTTAAGAGTCGGCCACCTCTCGCGTAGTTTGAGTTGAGTGATTACTACCAGATATCATTCGACTGGACCACCTCCTTTTTCAGTGATGTTCCGATGATAAGTCGAGAGGCCCGGCTTGTCAAATGAAATCTGGAACATTTCCGCCCAGCAATGTTTTTATTGCGATAGCGTATAATTCACGTCGATCTGAGTGATCACTTCCACCGGATTGCCATTCAGCAGGGTCGGCTTATAGACCCATTGTGAGACGGCTTCCTTAGCGGATTCCACCAGCAGGGGATGGCCGGAAACCACCTCCAGGTCGATGATGGCGCCGTCCTTACCGATGGTCGCGGTGAAACGCACGGTCCCCTGAATGCGGGCCAGCTTTGCTTCGGGCGGATATGTCGGCGTGACTTTCTTGATCAGGTTTATTGCCTGCACATTACCGCCCACACGTATGCGACCCGGGGAGGGAGCATCCTCTTGAATCACAGTGCCCGGTTGAATCAAAGTGCCCGGCACACCTCCGGTTACGCCTCCCGAAACGCCGCCGCTCACTCCGCCCTTAACCCCTCCGGAGACGCCCCCGGCAACTGCGTGGACCGGCGGCGCAAGTGTGATCGCCAGCATGGCGTCAGGAGGCGAGGTCCTCATCGTGATCGTCAGGTGCTCATCCACGCTCTTCACGGCCGAGCGAACTGCAGCCAACTGGGCATTGTCGAACGCGTCGCCCGCGTGCACCGGCATCGCAGCCTGCACCTTCTCCGCGAGATCCGCAGACAGCGTGCTGGTGTCCACCGACTTCAGATAGAGGCTCACAGGACGCGTAGCCGGCGCTGGAACCGCGTCCGCAACCTTCGGCGCTATCTCAAACCGGATTGCGCTTTGAATCGTCGGAGGCAAACCGCCGTCCGCCGAGAAGTGCCAGTTGAGGACGCTTTGAAGCGCCGCCCGCCGCAGCTCATCCGGACCGCTGATCACATGCGCGTCGGTCACTTCACCTTTGGAATCCACCGATGCCTCGACGATCACCACTCCCGTCGTGGTCACGCCCGCCGGGAAAAACACCGGGGGCCGGTGCTGAATCTTCGCGCCCGGTTCGACCACCACGCCAGGACCGTCGGCAACGATTGACGACCTGACGTTGGCCACTTGCGGCGTCTGCGCTGGCGCCTGCATCGGGAACATCCAAACGGCCGCGAAGGCGGCCAGAAACGCGGCCGATCCGGCGGCCGTAAACGTCAAAATCAGGCGAGGCTTGGACATGCGGGTCTCCTTCAAGACAGCGGCCACTCGCTGGGCGAGCTGGCGTTTTTTTAAAAATAAAGGCGCCGGAGCAACGTCCGGCAACAATCGTTGCGCGGCCACAGCGACCAGCGCATTCAGATACCGCTCGCGGTCGCGCGTCAACCCGACCACTTCGGCGTCGACAACCTGCTCCCGCGCGAGTTGAATGCGGCTCAGCACGAACCACACACCCGGATGAAACCACAGCAGCCCGCGAATGGCCTCTTCAGCCAGAACGAACAGCCAGTCGAGCCGGCGCACATGCGCCAGTTCATGATGGGCGATGGCTTCGCGCAGATCGGACGGAAGTTCCAGCACACGCGCCGGCAACAGAATCGACGGATTCAAAAACCCGAAGGTCACCGGCCCGCCGACGGTAGAGGACACAAACCACCGGACGCGAGGATTCGCAAACGGCACCGGCGGAGTGGTCAGCATCCGTGCATCAAGCCGATGGCGGCGCAACCGAAACAACCCCGCCCCGATCCACAGGAGCCGCAGAATCGCACCCGCCACCAGCACCACTAGGAGATACTCGCGCCTCCACTGAAGATTTGTTCCCGCGCGATGGACGGATGCGGCGGACAAACTGGTCACCGTCACCGCCGCGACGCCGCCCTGCGGATCGACGGGCTCACGCCACGGCTGAAGGGCCGGCAGCAGCAGAGCCGCGACAAGGATCGCCTGCCAGAATAGCAGCCGCGCGCGCGGAGAGGTCAGCGCCCAGGCCGCCAAAAATCCCGCCGCGGCCAGCGCGCAGATCTGAGCCGACCAAGCGAGAATATTGTCCAGAATCAGCCCGGCAGTCATTTGGCGTCCTTCTGAATCGCTTTGCGAATCTCTTCCAGGTCCCCTGCCGTCAGCTGCTGATCCTCCACCAGATGCACCAGCAGAGGCTCAGCCGAGCCGTTGAACACGCGGTTCACGAACTCCCGCACCATGGAGCGGATCACCTGTTTCTGCGGCTGGCTGGGGCGATAGACATACGCTCTTTCGTCCTGACGCTTCTTGAGATAGCCCTTCTGCTCAAGGATGTTCATCATGGTCATCACCGTGGTGTAGGCGATGCGCCGATGCTCCAGCATACTCTCGTAAACCTGGCGCACGGTGGCCGTTTCCAGCTGCCAGACCACCTTCATGATTTCCAGCTCCTGCCCGGTCAGAGTGGGCTTGGGCGATTTCATACTAAAACATTAGTACGAAAGAACTCGAGTGTCAAGCAGAAATTTCCATCCACTCCTCGGCCCGCGCCCGGATGTTGCCATCTTTGGGAAATAGATCGCTCACTACGGCCACGGAATCCGCGCCTGCCCCCCAGACGCTCAAGGCATTGGCGAGAGTGATCCCGCCGATGGCCACCAGAGGACGATGCGTCATCGAACGCAGACGGCGCAACTCATCCAAGCCGACCACCGGATCGGGGTTCTGCTTTGTCGAGGTCCCGAAAATTGGGCCTAAGGCGAGATAATCCACCGGTTCGGCCGCTGCGGCACGGATCTGCGCCTCGTTGTGCGTCGAGTATCCGACAATGGCGTCCTCCCCAAGGATGCGCCTGGCATCGGCCGGGGACAGATCATCCTGGCCGACGTGGAGCGCGGCATTGAGCAGCCGGGCGAGGTCGGCCCGGTCGTTCATCACGAACAGAGCGCCTGCCTGTCGGCAAAACGAGGCCATCTCCCCTGCCTGATCATAAGTTTGCCGCGAAAAGAATCCCTTGTGGCGGAATTGAAGAATGTGGGCGCCGGCTTCCAGTAGCGCTGCGGCGGCCGCCACCGGACCTATCCCGAGCCGCGAGGCCAACTCTGTGTCCAGAACGGGGTAAAAGCGGATCGGGTAGAATGATTTTAAGCGCATTGGCCTGGAGTTTTCATCATACGTGTAAACTTCTGTCACAAGGTGGTTAAACCGAACGCCATGAGTCTTAAAGCCGCTCGCAGCCAACAGCGAGCCCACGTCCATCTGGCCGAGAATTGTCCCTGCGCCGATACCTCTGGCACCGTGGTGGCCACGCGCCGCGTCCCTGGGTTCCGGGTGGAGGAAAATCATTATCCGGCAGGGCTGGAACTGACCAGCCATCGCCACGGTCATGCCTATTTAAGCTACGTGCTGGAGGGTCCCTATGCGGAATCCTATGGTACGGAAACCAGCGTAATTTGCGAGCCTCGCGTGCTGCGTTATCTGCCGCCGGAGCAGGTGCATTCGAACGTGTTCGACGCCGGCTCTCATTGCCTGATCGTCGAGGTGGAAGCGGAAGCATTGAAGCGCGTTGAGGAGCACACCAAGGCCCTGGACCGTCCGGGCGCCATTCAGGGCATCGCGTCGACCTGGCTGGCCCTGCGTCTGTATCACGAGTTCCGGCAGGGCGACGGCCTGGCACTCGTGTCCCTTGAGGGAATCCTGCTGGAGATGCTGGCCGAGGGCGCCCGGCATACGGGTTCCGATCGCGTGGCGATGATCCCTCGTTGGCTGCGCATCGCGCGCGAGTATCTGGAGGCCAATTTCCTGCGCCAGGTGAGCCTGGCAGAGATCGCCGCCGCCGCGGGTGTCCACCGCGTGCATCTGTCGCGCGAATTCCGCCGCTATTTCTCCACCACCGTGGGCGAGTTCCTGCGGAGCAAACGTATCGAGCACGCCTGCCGTCTGGTTTCGACCACCGAGATTCCCCTGGCGGAGATCGCGATGACCTGCGGATTCTCCGACCAGAGCCATTTTTCGGCGACGTTCCGGAGACAGATCGGCATCACGCCCGCACGCTACCGCCAGACGGCGGGACGGTAAACCGTTTTCTCAGTATTGGCAATCAATGGGGCGGGCTATCAGGCGGCAGCCTGCTCCTAGCAGGCTTCTTACATTTCCCACCCTCGTGTCCCCTGCAGCCAATCCGGCACCCCGGCGCTGGACCACGAACAAAGTTTAGACGTAAAAACGGCCGAGGTTGAGAAGTCCTTCAAAGGGGCGCAGAGAAAGCTCTCAAGAACTCCCGATTTTCGCGGGAAGACGATCGGGCTGGTCTTTCCCTACGAGATTCGCGCTGACCTGCCACCTACCAGGCGCTCGCGCGGTCGAGCGCCTCAATCGACGCCGCATCCAGCTCAAGTTCAGCCGCGCCAGCCAGATCCTTCACCTGCTCCGCCGAGGTCGCGCTGGCGATCGGCGCGGTGATACCCGGCCGCGCCATCAGCCAGGCCAAAGCGACCTTGCCCGGTGTCGCGTTGAGCCTCCGGGCCGCCTCGTCGAGCGCCGCCAGAATCCCGAAGCCCTTGGGGTTCAGGTACTTCTTCACGCCTGCGCCGCGGACGCTCTTTGACAGATCCGCTTCCGACCGATACTTGCCGGTCAGAAATCCGCTGGCGAGGCCGTAATAAGGAATCACGCCAAGGCCCTCCCTGCGCGCGAGCGGCTCCAGCTCCGCTTCATATTCGGCCCGCTCGCACAGGTTGTACTTCGGTTGCAGCGACTCGTATCGGGGTAAACCATTCTGCTCGCTGACGCGCAGCGCCTCCGCCAGCCGCTCGGCGCTATAGTTCGACGCGCCGATCGCCCGGGCTTTGCCTTCCTTGATCAACTGCGCGAATGCCGAGAGCGTCTCTTCGAGCGGCGTCTCCGGATCGTCCTGATGGGACTGATACAGGTCGATTGTGTCGGTTTGCAGACGCCGCAGCGAATCCTCCACGGCCTCCAGAATATATGCCTTCTTGAGCCCCTTTTTCCCGGATCCCATCTGCATGCCGACCTTCGTCGCCAGCACGACCTTCGAGCGCTTGCCGGACGTCTTCAGCCAGTTGCCGATGATCGTCTCCGATTCGCCGCCCGCGTGGCCGGGAACCCAGGTGGAGTAAATATCCGCTGTGTCGATAAAGTTAAGGCCCGCGTCGACATAAGCATCCAGAACACGGAACGACGCCGCTTCATCCAGGGTCCATCCAAAGACGTTTCCGCCGAGCATCACTGGGGAAACGTCCAGCCCGGACCGTCCTAACTTGCGAGTTTTAGTCTGCGCCACAACGTTATAGATTCGCCCCTGGTTCTGAGGTTGCTACTTTCTCATTGGTGGGGCCACTAGTGAGATGTCCCGGTCATTTTGCTTTGCGGTTGAGTCCCCCTGGCTCACGCCAGGGGTTATAACCCCGCGCGTTTGTGTGGGGACCCAGTGTTCCGCAAGGGCGTAGAATGGACTCGTGAAAACCGCCATTTTCCTTGTTGCTGGTTTATTGCAGGCCCAGACCGTCAGCGTTTGGCTGACCAGCGACGATCAAAAAACGCTGCTCCAGCCCCAGCCGGCGGTTTCTTTTGCCAGCGGCGGGTCCGCGTCCATTCCAACTGTGTTCATCAACGATGCCGAGCGTTTCCAAACGATAGAAGGCTTCGGCGCTTCCTTCACCGATTCCTCGGCCTGGCTAATGAACAACAGGATAGCTCCGGCATCATCGCTGCCCGCCGTCATGAATTCGCTGTTCGACCATAAGGCAGGCATCGGCATCAGCTTCGTCCGCAACCCCATGGGCGCATCGGATCTGGCGCGAACGATTTATTCCTATGACGACCAGCCCGCCGGGTCTGCCGATTCGAACCTGGCGTCGTTTTCCATCGCCCACGATCAAAGCGACATCATCCCCCTGGTGCTTCAAGCCAAGCGCATCAACCCGCGGCTCAAGATCATGGCGAACCCCTGGAGCCCTCCCGGCTGGATGAAAACATCCGCCTCCATGATTGGCGGCGCGCTGCGGCCGGAGGCCTACGCATCGCTCGCTGACTATTTTGTCCGCTATTTGCAGGCCTACGCGGCGGCCGGCATAAACGTCGACTACATCAGCATGCAAAACGAGCCGCTCTACGTGCCGGACCGCTATCCCGGCATGTCGATGCCCGCCTCCGACCAACTGACCCTGGTTCGCGACTATGTGCTCCCTGCCCTGGCCGCCGCGAAACTCGCGGCTAAGATCCTGATTTACGACCACAACTGGGATCAGCCGGTTTATCCGCAGACCGTTCTGGCCGACGCGTCCGTCGCCGCTTCGCCGCGGATCGGCGGCATTGCCTGGCACTGGTACGGCGGCACACCCGGCGCCATGAGCCTGCTGCACAACCAGTTTCCTGAATTCCGAAATTACGTGACCGAGGCGTCCGGAGGCACCTGGATCACCGACGAAGTGAAGACGGACTTTGAAACCATCACCCAGTCCATGCGCAACTGGAGCAGTTCGTATGTGAAATGGGGCTTGGCGCTCGATGAGAACCGCGGGCCGTTCATCCCGGGCGGCTGCGGTACCTGTACCCCCTTGATCACCGTGAATCAGTCTACCGGCGCGGTGACGAACAACATCGACTACTACACGCTCGGGCATTTCAGTAAATTCGCCCTACCCGGAGCGACGCGCATTTATTCAAGCAACGCTCCGCGCATCGTCACCGCGGCATTCCTGAATCCGAACGGGACCGAAGCGCTGGTCGCTTATAACGATTCTTCGTCCAGCCAGACGTTCCAGGTCACCTCGCACGGACGGTCGTTTCTCTACACGCTGCCCGCCCTCGCCGGAGCGACGTTCGTATGGGAAGCGGGCCGGCCGGCTCGGGAAGCGGTTTCCGGTTACGCAGTCAACGCGGCGTCGCAACAGATTCAGGCGTCCAGCTACAACGAGATGCGCGGTCTCCAGACGGAGACCACCACCGATGCAGACGGCGGCTACGATCTGGGCTACGCGAGCGACGGCAGTTGGGCCGAATATCGCCGCATCGACTTCGGCTCCGGCGTGAGTTCGGTGAGCATCCGCATGGCCAGCGCCGGAGGCGGCGGAACAGTGGAGTTTCACCTCGATTCGCCCACTGGACCACTGATCGGCACGGCCCCGATCCAGATCACCGGCGGTTGGCAGGCCTGGACCACTGCATCGGCGGCCATCACCGGCGCGGCCGGAGTCCGGAATTTATTCGTCGTGTACCGCGGCGTCGTGAATTTAAATTGGTTTCAGTTCCGGTAAAAAGCGGGACAATAAAACATATGGCCGCGCGAGCTCGATTCTTGGCCCTGTTTGCCGCCGGAGCTTGCTGTTTGGCGGCGCAATCGAAAAATCCGCAAGATCTGGCGGTGGGTAAAATCCTGGTGTCGCCGAGCGCCTCGCCGGACCCGTTGTTCGCCGAATCGGTGATCCTTTTGGTGCGATACACACCCTCCGACGCGCTCGGTTTGATGGTGAACCGGCAATCGAAGGTGGCGATTTCCGAAGCCCTGCGATCCGTAGCCGGCGCGGCGAAGCATTCCGAGCCGGTATTTGTCGGCGGACCCGTCGAGTTGGACACCGTCTTCGCTCTGGTTCGCGCGCCGCACGGCCCCGAGGGTTCTGCCGCCGTCGCCGGAGACATCCATTTCATCGCCGTCAAGACCGCGCTGGAAAAAGAGTTGCGGCGCGCTGCAAACGCGAACGGGCTGCGCGTCTACGTCGGCTATTGCGGATGGGGCCCTCGTCAGCTCGACAGCGAGGTGCGCCGCGGCGGCTGGTACATCTTCAGCCACAGCGAGGATCTTTCCTTCGATGCAAACCCGGCGACCCTCTGGACAAGACTGGTCGGCAAGGCGGAAGGCCAAAGCGCCAGACTAATGCTGCGTCCCGCTCCATAGGAATTCCAGGGCCTCCGGCAGCGTCTGTTGCTTCACGGCGCGGTCAGTGTGACCGGCGTTGCGAGCGAAGACAAACTGGTAGTGGTATCCCTTGGCAGCCAGCGCCTTGGCCATCTTCTCGTTGGCCAGGACCCAATCGTGCATGTTGTCGCGCATCACGTTCGGATTCAGAAGGTCCCTGTCGCCGACCTCCATCCAGATCCGAATTGGCTTCACCGGCGAGTTGGGGATCAAGCGCTCGTGGAAATCCCACGCGCCGCCGGGCGTTTCCGGATTCCACGGCCACTGCTGATTCACGTAGGTCCCCGAATAGGTGAGGACGCGATGGTACAGCTCGGGGTGATACCAGGCCATGATCAACGCGCAGGAGCCTCCAGAACTGCCTCCCATCGTCGCGCGGCGCTCTGGATCCTTGGTCAGCTTCACATGCGCTTCTCTTTCGACGCGCGGCAGCACTTCGGTTTCGACAAATTCGGCGTAGCGGCCGGACAAGGTGTCGTATTCGAGGCCCCGTTCACTGCCCTGCGCGTCCCCCGAACCGTTGCCGATCGAAATCGCGACCATCGCGGGTACCCGTTTCTGGGCGATCAGATTGTCGAGAACGGTGAACAGCAGCCGGTCGGGGCCATCCGCGCCGACGATAAACGGCGCAGCCGTGCCGGGCACATATTGTTTGGGCACGTACACAGCCACGCTGCGGGTGTATGGAGCCGGATGGCTGGTGGTGACGATCAGCTTCGCGGGATTGGACGGATCGGGCGAGCCAAAGGTGTTCGGCTCACGCGCTATGCCGGGATAGATCTTGCTATCGGCCGATTCCATGGTGAACTCGAATACGTCCCCGCGCGGGACGCCTTCCTGCACCGCGGATTCCGGCCCTGGGTTATGCGTCGGCCCGAGGATGAAGTTGCCGCCGGCATTGGCAGGAGCGTTGGCGCCATCGGGCAGTTCCTTTGCCTCGGCATAGCCGGGCGTGTGCGGATCGCGCGTGGGAGGCGCGGGCCGCGTTTGCGCGCATGCGATGGTACTGATAAAGAAAACGTTGATCGAGTGCCGAAGCATGTTTCAGATTCTAACGCGGAGGGCTACGCCCGCGGCTCGCTCAGCCCGCTCGATGATATTCTGGGCTCATCATGCCCGACATGCACTCGGTCTTCGAGGAGTTTAAAGTCCACGGACAGGAACTGGTCGACAAGGTCAGCGAATTGATTCACGCCGGCAATGTCCGCCGGATCATCGTCAAGGACGAAAAGGGAAACACGTTTCTGGAAATCCCTTTGACGGTGGCCACGGTCGGAGCCATCGCGGTGCCAGTGCTCGCCGGACTCGGCACCATCGCCGCGCTGATCGCGAACTTCACGATCGTCGTAGAGAAAGTGAAAGAGGACGCTCCGAAAGAGCCTCAGCCTTAAGTTCTGGATGAAATGGCGGGGACGACGGGGCTCGAACCCGCGACCTCCGACGTGACAGGCCGGCGCTCTAACCAACTGAGCTACGTCCCCGCTGGGGTTGTCACTTCGGTCAGCTACTAACGTATCACAGCCAGGGCACGGTTCGCTAACATGGAAGGCAGTGAAAATCACCGCCATCGACACCTATATCGCCGGGAACCCTTGGAAAAATTGGCTTTTTGCCCGCGTGTCCACCGACGAAGGCATCCACGGCGTGGGCGAAGGAACGCTCAATTATTTCGGCCGCACCGTGGAGGCCGCCATCCACGAACTTTCTCCACTCATTATGGGCATGGACCCGTTCCAGGTGGAGATGATCAGCCAGAAACTGATTCGCGACGTCTACTCCGAAGGCGCGCAGATCCATATGTGCGCCGTCTCCGCCATCGAAATCGCGCTGTGGGACGTCATTGGCAAAGCCACGAATCAGCCGATCTATAATCTGTGGGGCGGGCGCTGCCACGAAAAACTCCGCGCGTACGCCAACGGCTGGTATCGCGGCCCCCGCACGCCGGAAAGCTTCGCCGAGAAGGCGAAGACCGTCGCCGGGCGCGGCTACACCGCGCTGAAATTCGATCCCTTCGGCAATAACTGGCGCATGCTGCCTCGCGCCGAGTTCGACCTGAGCCTCGACATCATCACCGCCGTGCGCGAAGCCGTGGGCGATAAGGTCGACCTGCTGATCGAAGGCCATTGCCGCTTCAACGTCGCCACCGCTGTCGAGTTCGCCTTGGCGATGCACCACCTGCGCCCGGCCTGGTTCGAGGAACCGGTGCCGCATACCAATGTCATGGCCATGGTGGAGGTCGCGCGCCGCAGCCCCGTGCCCATCGCCACCGGCGAAAGCCTGTCGAGCAAGCAGCAGTTCGCCGATTTGCTGCAGCACAACGCCGTCAGCATCCTGCAGCCGGAGCCTCTGAACCTCGGAGGCCTGTTCGCTACACGCAAGATTGCCGACATGGTGGACGCGCACTACGGCATGATCGCGCCGCATAGCGCGCAGGGGCCGGTCTGTTCCGCCGCGTGCGTGCAATTGAACGCATCGCTACCGAACTTCTTTATTCACGAGATTTTCGACGAGTTCAACGAGCCCTGGGAAAAGCACATTGTCACCCACCCTGTCGATGTCGTCGACGGCTACATCCGGGTGCCGGAGACACCCGGTCTGGGAACAGATCTGAACCTCGAGGAGATCGCCAAGCACCCCTATCAGCAGGAGAACTCGCTGCCGCTGTTCACGCCAGGCTGGGAGCGGCGGTCACGCTAGCAGTGGAACTCAATCTCAAGCCGATTCAATCACTTCGAGCCTTCAGGCGCTCGCGCGTGCCGCATTGAGGCTCGTCTCGACTCTAATTTTCTGCTATTCTCTTATTGGATGCGTTTCCTGCCTCCGCGCCAGCGGATGTTTCGCAAGATCCCCCACCCTTTCTTTGCGCCCAATTTTCAATCTCTCGAATGAAATCCAACGTACAGATTAGCCGCGGTATCGAATCCCTGTTCGGAACCAGGGACGAGAACATTCGCCTGATTGAGGACGGATTGAACGTTCGCACGCGCCTGTTGAACGATTCGCTCGAAATCGAGGGCGACGATCACGCGGTGGAGCGCGCCTCGTCGATTTTGAACGACTACGAAGCGCTGGTGCGCGAAGGCCACGTGTTTCACAACGGCGACCTCAACAGCTTCCTGCGCGTCGTGACGGCGGACCGGGACACGACTCTGCGCGGCCTCGTCGACAGCGGCAAACAGCGCAGTTTCGGCAAGAAAATCGTCGCGCCGAAGACGATGACGCAGCGGCGGTACGTCGACGCCATCGAGCGCCATGATCTGGTCTTCGGCATCGGACCAGCCGGCACGGGAAAAACGTATCTCGCCGTAGCGATGGCCGTGTCGGCGCTGCTGTCCAAGCGCGTGACCCGAATTATCCTGACGCGTCCGGCAGTGGAAGCGGGCGAGCGGCTTGGATTCCTGCCCGGCTCGCTGCAGGAAAAAGTTGACCCCTATCTGCGCCCTTTGTACGACGCCCTCTACGACATGCTGGATCCGGACAAGGTGAAAGCCCTGTTGGAGCGAAACACCATTGAGGTCGCCCCACTGGCGTTTATGCGCGGCCGCACGCTGAGCGACGCGTTCATCATTATGGACGAGGCGCAAAACTCCACCCCGGAGCAGATGAAGATGGCGCTCACCCGCCAGGGTTTCAATTCGAAAATGGTGGTGACGGGCGACACCACGCAGATCGATCTACCGGGCGGCTGCCGTAGCGGATTGATCGAGGTCGCCGACGTGTTGCGCGGCGTTGAAGGTCTTACCTTCGTGCAGTTCGACGAGCGGGATGTGGTGCGGCACAGCCTGGTGCAAAAAATCGTCCGTGCCTACGAAAAGTACAACGAATCGATCGGCGTCAACCGGCAGTTGTCGCTGAAGCTGACGGATCCTGCTCCGGAATCCGCCGCGAATGAACCCGTAAAGCAGCCCTTGTCCGGCGAAGCTCCAGCCGCCTGAGGGCCATCATGTCTCCAGACGACCCCCATTTGTTGTTCCGTCACCGTTCCCGCCGCGTCCGCCGGAAACCCCTGGGCGAATTCTTGGCGATGCTCGAAAAATGCGTCGCGCGCGGCCGCGGCGTGACGTGCCTGATCTCCACCGACGCCGAGTTGCGCCGCCTGAATCGCCAGTTTCGCGGCAAGAACTACGCAGCGGATGTACTCTCGTTCCCGCCCGCTGAGATCGCGATTTCGCTCGATCGCGCCGCGGCGCAGGCCGAGGAACTGGGGCATTCTCTCGACGAGGAGCTGCGGATTCTGATGCTGCACGGCATGCTGCATCTCTGCGGCATGGATCACGAAACCGACTCCGGCCAGATGCTGCGCGCGGAAACGCGCTGGCGGAAGCGTCTGGGTTTGCCTTTCGGGCTGATCGAGCGCGCGCAATGATGGTCGCCCTCATATCGCTGGCCATCGTGACAGGGGTCCTGGTGACGCTGGTCACCTGCCTTCAGGTTCTCTACCTGGAATCGCTGCGCATCCGCGCCCGCGAGCTTCCGGCGCTGCAATTCTTCAAGGAAACACTGGACGCCAAGCTGGGTCTCGGCATGGAGCGCGGGTCGCTTGCGTTCTCGCTGGTGAAGCATATCGGCCTGGGTGTCATCGGATGCCTCGCGATGGCGGCGGCGGTGGAGTCGGGGAGCAGCATCGGTGAATCGCTGGCTCTGGCGGTCTTGGGCTCTGCCCTGTACACGGTGATCGGCACCTACATCATTCCGCAGCTGTTTTACCGGCGTAGCAACGGGCATGCGCTGGTGCCGCTGATTCCCCTGTTTCGCGCGGTGCTGCTGGTGGTAACGCCGCTGCTGTGGGCGCTCGAGTTCCTGCAATCGCTATTCGAACTGGGCGACGCCAACACCCAGGAAGAGCCGACGCGTCCCGAGGAGCACATCGAAGCCCTGATATCAGCCGGCGAAGAAGAAGGCATCATCGAGAAAGGCGACCGCGAGCTGATTCAGTCCGTGGTGGCGTTCGGCGACAAGACCGTGCGCGAAGTGATGACGCCGCGGCCGCGTATCGTCGCCGCGCGCGAGGACGCTTCGCTCGAAGAACTGCGCCAACTGGTGATTCACGAGCAGTTTTCGCGCATCCCGGCCTACGATGGAACCATCGATCAGATCACGGGCTTCGTTCACGTCCGCGACCTGTTCGAGCTCGACCACGAACAGCGCGCCCAGCGCAAAGTCCACGACATCATGCGCCCCATCCGGGCGGTTCCCGAATCGAAGCCGGTGAACGATCTGATGCGCGAGATGCAGGAAGAAGGCGCCCACATGGCCGTGGTCGTGGACGAGTACGGATCCACCGCGGGCATCGTCACCATGGAGGACATGGTGGAGGAGATCGTCGGCGAGATTCACGACGAGCATGAGCCGGATCGCGATTTTCGCCATGACCCCGACGGCAGCTATGTAGTTAGCGGCAGCTTCGACCTCGGCCGCTTGGGAGACCTTCTCGATTTCCATCCCCCGGAAGACACCGAATCCACCACCGTCGGCGGGTTGGTCACCGAATGGCTCGGCCATGTGCCTGCGGTGGGCGAGGAAGCCGAGCGCGAAGGAATCAAGATCCGTGTTCTGGCCGCGAATCATCTGCGCGTGGATCAGGTGCGTGTGGCGAAGGCGGCGGAAAAGAGCGCATGAAGAGCGGATTCGTATCGATCCTGGGACGCCCGAACGCCGGAAAGTCCACGCTGTTGAACGCGTTCCTGGGCCAGAAGCTGGCGATCGTGGCCTCCAAGCCGCAGACGACCCGCACCTCGATCCAAGGCGTCGTGACCACCGCCGATTACCAGATCGTGTTCACGGACACACCGGGGATTCACAGATCCAACACGCTGCTCAACAAGCGCATGATGGACACCGTGCGAGCCTCGGCCGAGGCCGACGTGGTGCTGTACCTCGTCGACGTTCTGGAGCTCGTCTCGAAAGAGGATCTGGAGGCGATCGACCTGGTGAAGAAGCTCAAAGCGCCGGCCATCGCTGTGCTGAATAAAGTGGACAAGCTGCCGGATAAACCGAAGCTCCTCGAACTCATCGAGCAGCTACGCGCGGCGCACGAGTTCGCGGCGTTTGTCCCCATATCGGCAATGAAGGGCCAGGGCGTTGACGTGCTGCTGAAGGAAATCGTCGCGAGGCTTCACGAAGGTGAGGCACTGTATCCCGAGGATCACCTGACCGATCAGCCGTCGCGATTTCTGGCCGCGGAGATTCTTCGGGAAAAGATTCTGCATCACACCGGGCAGGAAGTTCCGCACGCCACCGCCGTCATCGTCGATTCGTGGGCGGAAACGCCGAAGCTAATCAAGATTGCGTCGACGATTTACGTGGAAAAACCCGGGCAAAAAGCTATTCTCATCGGCGCAGGCGGCAGGGGCCTCAAGAAGATCGGCACACTTGCGCGCATCGAGATGGAGGCGGCGTTCGATAAGAAGGTTTTTCTCCAGACATTCGTAAAGGTAAAGCCGAACTGGCGCCAGGATCCGGAGTTTCTGGGCGCTATCGACTGGCGCGGCATGGTGGGGGAGTAGGTGTGGCAGGATTATATATTATGACGCGTTTTGCTTCTCTTCTCCTCGCGGTCTCGCTAAGTGCGCCCCCGATCGTTGTCGCACAGGCACCGGCAGCTCCGGCGCCCGCGAAGCATAGCGAGGACGACCGAATTTACGATGAAGTCCGCCGGAAGCTCGCCAATGACCCGGACGTGAAGGGTGCGGGCATCGACGTCGCGGTGAAGAACGGTGCGGTAACGCTGAACGGCCGGGTCCACAACGAAAAGGGCAAAGAAAAAGCCGAAAAGCTCACGAAGAAGACCAAGGGCGTCACCAGTGTTCAGAACAACCTGGTAGTAACCGAGAGCGAAAAGTAATCACCGAGGGATCAATGCCGGAAATGCCGCACGCCGGTGAACACCATCGCCAGGCCTAACCGGTCGGCGGCCTCAATCACTTCGGCATCCTTGACCGATCCGCCCGGCTGAACCACAGCCGTTATGCCGTGCTTCGCGGCTTCCTCGACGCCATCGGGAAATGGAAAGAAGGCATCGGAAGCGAGCACCGAGCCCTTGAGGGGCAGCACCGCCTTCATAGCGCCCACCTTAACCGAATCCACGCGGCTCATTTGACCTGCGCCCACGCTGATGGACTGTCCTGCGCGCGCGTAGACGATGGCGTTGGATTTTACATGCTTGCAGATTTTCCAGCCGAATTCGAGAGCCGCCCACTCATCTTCGGTCGGCATCCGCTTGGTCTTCACCACCGCGTCGGCCCGTAGCAGCCGATGCACATCGGGCGTCTGCACGAGATATCCGCCGGTGATGGATTTCACCACCGGCTCCAGCGGCGCGGCCGTGACGCGCAATAACCGAAGATTCTTCTTCCCGGTGAGAATCTTCAGAGCCGCTTCGGAGTAACGCGGCGCGCCAATAGCTTCAATGAACGTCTTGGCGATCTCCTGCGCCGTGGCTTCATCGATCTCGCGGTTGAAAGCCAGCACGCCTCCAAACGCGGAAACCGGATCGGCCTCGAACGCGCGGCGGTAGCTTTCGGCAAGGCTCGCAGCTTCGGCACAGCCGCACGGATTCGTGTGCTTGATGATGGCCGACGCCGGGGCGTCGAACTCGCCGATGAGCTGCCAAGCCGCATCCAGATCCACCAGGTTGTTGTAGGAAAGCTCCTTGCCGTGCAACTGCTCGGCTCCTGCGATGCCAGTCTTGCCGCTTGCGTATAGCGCCGCCGATTGATGCGGATTTTCGCCATAGCGCAGTGCCATCGCGCGAGGCGCCCGGATGTCGAGCGTGGCGGGCAACGGCTCGCCCGTGGGCGGGATCTCGGCCAGGCGCGCGGAAACGGCGCGATCATAGGCCGCCGTCGCGGCGAAGGCTCTCTTCGCGAGATTCCAATGCGTCTCGGGCGACAAAGATCCGTCACAGGCGCGCAGTTCCTCAATCAACGCGGCGTAATCGGCAGAGGAGGTCACCACCGCGACGTCTTGATAATTCTTCGCCCCCGCGCGGATCATCGTCGGGCCGCCGATGTCGATATGTTCAATCAGCGCTGCCAGAGGCGCGTCGGGATCGGCGGCTACCCTCTCGAATTCATAGAGGTTGACGCAGACCAAATCGATCTTCGGAATGCCGTGGGCCTCGATAGCGGCCATGTGCTCAGGCCGCGAGCGCCTGGCGAGAATACCTCCTGCGATGCGCGGATGAATCGTCTTCACGCGTCCGTCGAGCATTTCAGGAAATCCCGTGACGGCCGACACCTCGCGCAAAGGCGCGACGCCAGCATCCTTTAAGATGCGATACGTTCCGCCCGTGGAGACGATTTCGACACCCAGCGAAGTGAGGGCCTGGGCGAAATCCACAATTCCGGTCTTGTCGGTGACGCTCAAGAGAGCGCGTTCTATGCGTGCCATGTTGTTTATGCGCGGCCCTTCGCAACTTCGGCGAGGAACTGCCGCGCGCGTTGTTCAAAGATTTCGTATCGCCCGTCGGCGATGGTCTTGGCGTCGATCAATTCCGCGCCTACCGCCACGGCGGCCGCGCCCGCGCGCAGAAAATCGGCGGTGTTTTCCAGACTCACGCCTCCGGTGGGCACCATTTCGATATGCGGCAGGGGAGCTTTCAAGCTCTTTATGTATTTCGCCCCGCCGACAGATCCGCAGGGGAACACCTTCACGAAATCGGCGCCCGCTTCCCAGGCCGTGACGACTTCCGTGGGCGTCAGTGCGCCCGCCATGATCACTTTCGAGTAGCGGTTGGCCATCTCGATGGTCTTCAGATTCAGCGCCGGCGTGACGAAAAACTCGGCTCCTGCGAGCATGCAGATACGCGACGTTTCCGGATCGAGCACGGTACCCGCGCCTAGCACCAGTTTGTCGCCGAACGCGTCAGCCAATTTCTCCAGGGCCTTGATCGCGCCGGGAACGGTCATGGTGATTTCGGCGGCTCGGATGCCTCCGGCGTACACGGCTTCAATCGCGCGGATGGCGCTTTCGGCGCTGGAGGTGCGCACCACGGGAACTACTCCGATCTCAAGGATGGAGCGGAGGATCGCGTCTTTCTTCATTTTCTTTTAGTGTACTCTCAGAAGTTATGCGACTCGTAACTTTTCGCCATGGAGGACATGGCGCGACGGCCGGAATTTTATCCGGCGACAAGGTAACTTCATTGGACACGCCGATGGTCGCGGTGATTTTCGGAGGCGGGGCAATCCCGACCGTCACGGGCGACCCCGTTCCTCTTTCGGAGGTGACGCTGCTGGCGCCGATTCCCCGCCCTCCGAAGTTCATTTGCGTCGGCCTGAACTACCGCGATCACGCCATCGAATCGAACATGGCGATCCCCAAAGTACCGACGATTTTCAACAAATTCCCCAATTCCGTCATTGGGCCGGGCGCGACTATCGTGCTACCGAAGGAAACGTCGCAGCCGGATTACGAAGCGGAGTTCGCGGTGGTGGTCGGCTCCGGCGGGCGGCGCATTCCCGCGTCGAAGGCGATGGATCACGTGTTCGGATACACCATCGTCAACGATGTGAGCGCGCGCGATCTGCAGATGGCTACCACGCAGTGGCTGATGGGGAAGACCTGTGACACTTTCGCGCCGATGGGCCCGGCGATCATCACGAAGGATGAGATCGCCGATCCGCATAATCTGGACATTTCGCTCGAAATCGGCGGCGAGGTTTTGCAGAAATCGAACACTCGGGAATTGATTTTTAAGATTCCGGAATTGATCGAATTTATTTCGAGCGTGGTGACCCTGGAGCCCGGCGACATCATTTCCACGGGTACGCCGTCCGGTGTAGGCTTCGCGCGAAAACCGCCTCGTTATCTTAGGGATGGCGACGAGTGCATCGTTCGCGTCCAAGGCCTCGGGGAGTTGCGCAATCCGGTCATGGCCGAGAAGTAAGTGGAGGAAAAACTCCAGTTTGTCGCGTGAAAGGAGCCAGAAACCCGCATAATTCTCACGCATCTGTACCAGTGGAGGTTGAAACAATGCGGCACTTGAATCTAGCGGTTGCGGGAATTATGCTAGCCGCAGCGTCGACATGTCGTACATGATTCGATGCCTGCGGAGGCTTCAACAGGCGTCGAAAAGAGTCTCGACGCGGCACGCACGATTGGGCGTGCCACAATATTCGCGCGCAATCGCAAGTCCGGTTGCGCGCTTTTTTATTTCTTGCGGGCCTTGGGATGGGCACGATCGTACACGGCCATCAGATCGGTCAGCGATACTTGGGTGTATTTTTGCGTGGTGGAAAGGCGCGCGTGGCCCAGCAATTCCTGAATGGCGCGCAGATCGGCGCCGTCGGCGAGAAGATGCGTCGCATAGGCGTGGCGCAGACTGTGCGGGTGCAGCGCGGAATCGCCGGCTAACAGGCGAGCGTACAGCTTTACGATGCTTCGCGCGCCGCGGTCCGTGAGGCGCTCACCGCGATGGTTGAGGAACAGTGGGGCCTGCGGCGAATTGCGAACAGCCAGATACTTTTCCAGCGCGGCCGCGGCCTTGGAGCCATACGGCACTTGCCGCTCCTTGCGGCCTTTGCCGCGAACCAGAATCCAGCCTTCCGACCGATCCAGATCGGAGAGATTCAGACCGACGAGTTCGCTGATCCGCAGACCGCAGCCGTAGAGAAATTCGAACAGCAGCAGATCGCGCTCCGGATGGGGCCGGTCGAGCGTATCGGCCGCCACGCCGTCGACGAGAAGATTCGTCTGCTCCGCCGTGGGCACCGCTGGAATCCGCTTCGCCGCCTTTGGCGTGCGCACCAGCCGCGCGGCATTGCTCGCGATGGTCCCTTCGCGGAAAAGAAATTTAAAAAACGACCGGATGCAGGCTAGTTTCCGCCGGATCGACACAGCGTCCAGGCCGCGCTGATACAGTGCGCCGAGCCATTCGCGCAACAGCAGAGAATCGATGTTTGGCGGAGGCGGCGGATCGGCGTCGGGCGGCGACAGGTACTCGGAGAACTGGCGCAGATCGCCTTCGTAGTTGCGCAACGTATGCGGAGACACGTTGGCCTGGCGGAGGCTGTCCAGATACCGTTGGATGGCTAAAGCGAGTTCAGACATGGGCTAGTAAGTGCGCGTCCAGCGCAGCGCGGGCGCGGCGGCAGACTTCGGCCTGGCGCAGTTTTCGGTCCTTCGGCGGATGTTCCAGCTTGGGCAACAGATCAAACGTGATGTTCGCGGGTTGGTAATGAACTGGGTCGGCACCGGAAACATAGGCACACAACGAGCCGAGCGCTGTCTCCCGGGGAAACGGACGCGGTTCATCCTGTACCGATGCGATACCCGCGATTAGACCCGTCGCGATGGATTCAACATAGCCTTCGACGCCGGAAATCTGCCCGGCAAAAACAACATTGGGTTGCGCGCGCAGACGCAGTGTGGCATCCAGCAGCGCGGGCGCATTGATATAGGTGTTGCGATGAACCTGGCCGTAGCGCAGAAACTGCGCATTCTGCAGGCCCGGAATCATTCGCAGGACGCGCGCCTGATCCGCGAATCGCATATGGTTCTGGAAACCCACCAAGTTCCAGCTGCCGGCGCGCGCGTTTTCCGAGCGGAGCTGGACCACCGCCCAAGGCCTGCGGCCGGTGCGCGGATCGGTGAGTCCCATCGGCTTCATCGGTCCGAAGCGCAGCGTGTCCCGTCCGCGGCGGGCGATCTCTTCAATCGGCAGGCAGGCCTCGAAATACTTCACGTTGTCCTGCTCGATGTGCGCGGGCACGCTTGAGGCGCTGAGCAGAGCGTCGACAAAGGCCTCATACTCGGCGCGATCCATGGGACAATTCAGATAATCGTCGGTTCCATCGAGCGATTTCCCATAGCGCGAAGCGCGAAACGCAATCGAGGTATCGATGGAATCGGCGTCCACGATCGGACTAATGCTGTCGTAGAAGAAGAGCCGCTCGGAGCCGGTAATACGCGCGATTTCGACGGCAAGCGCGTCGGAGGTCAGAGGGCCGCTGGCGATGATCCACTTCCTATCCGGCGATAAAGAAGTGATCTCCTCTCTGCGTAACTCGATATTAGGGTCGTCTGTGATGGCTCGCGTGACCTCGGCGGCGAACAGTTCGCGGTCGACGGTAAGAGCGTGGCCGGCGGGAACCCGCACGCGATCCGCGATGCCGATCAACAGCGAGCCCATCCTGCGGAGTTCGTCCTTCAACAATCGCGGAGCGCTGTTTTCCTGCTCGCTCTTAAGCGAATTGCTGCACACGAGTTCGGCGAGCCAATCGGTCTTGTGCGCTGGCGTGCTCCTGGCCGGGCGCATCTCATAGAGGATCGCCTTGCCTCCGGCACGCGCGATCTGCCAGGCGGCTTCGCACCCGGCCAGACCGGCGCCCACGATGTGAACTTGTCTTGTCATTGCGATATGCTGATTCCATTATGATGAACCGCCGGGACATGTTCCGCACCGCAGCCGCGTTTACCGCTGCCTCTTACCAAAAGATTATGGGCGCAAACGACCGCATCAATCTCGGTCTGATCGGCGCGGGGGATCGCGGGCAGTACGTCATGAGTGTGTTCCAAAAGAACGAATCGGTGGACGTGAAGGCCGCCTGCGACGTCTATGGCGCGCGGCTGGACGAGGCGCTTGGTAAAGCGAAGGGCGCGAAAGGATTCACCGATCATCGCAAGCTCTTGGAGATGAAGGAACTGGATGCCGTGCTGATCGCCACGCCGGACCATTGGCACGCCGGCTGCGCCATCAACGCGGTTCGCGCCGGCAAGGATGTCTATTGCGAGAAGCCGCTGACGCTCAGGATTGAGGAAGGCCCTCGGATTGTCAAGGAGGCGCGCATCCATGAACGTGTGTTCCAGGTGGGCATGCAGCAGCGTTCCGGCCCGCATTATATTCAGGCGCGCGACGAGTATATTCAAGCAGGCAAACTGGGCAAGATCACCCTGGCTCGCACGTGGTGGCATGGCAATGGATACCACTTGCGCAAGGCTCCGGCGTCACTGCAGGCCCAGCCGTCGAACTTGGATTGGGCGCAGTTCCTGGGCCCGGTGAGGTGGCGCGACTACGATCCGCAGCAGTATTACAACTTCCGCGCCTATCTCGATTTTGGCGGAGGCCAGGTGACGGATCTGTTCACGCACTGGATAGACGTGGTGCACATGTTCATGAAGCAGGACGATCCGGTAGTGGCCGAAGCGGTGGGCGGAATTTACAACTATAAGGACGGCCGCACGGCTCCGGACACGATCAACGTACTGCTGCAGTATCCACGGGAATGGACCGCGACGTTCGAAGCTACTCTGGCGCCGGGAATCACCGGCGCGGGGGTCGAGATGTGCGGCACCGAAGGCCGCCTCCTCATTTTCCGTGACCGGTTTGAATATACGCCTGCCGCTCGCGGCGCCAAAACGGAAATCGTGAAAGCCGCGCGCGAGTTGACTATCGATCACGTTGAAAACTTTCTGGACTGCATGCGGACCAGGAAGCGCCCCAACGGAGACGTCTACATCGGCCACCGCTCAGCGCAGGCGTCGCACCTGGGTAACATCGCGTATCTGCAAAAGAGGCAGATCCATTTCGATCCGGTGCGGGAAGAGATCCTGCCGCTGTAGACCTCCAGATCATCTGGGGTTGCCGCGCGAGGATCCGGTCGATCCCCACACTGACGTGCGGGGCTGTCAGCCGGATACAGCCCCTGGCGTAAGAGTCTGGGGATCAAGCTTCCCGCATGCTTTACGCATGGCGTTCATCGTCGGCGCTGCCCGGCAGTCTACGATTCCCTGTACTCGCCGAACACAAGCCGCAGGCGGTTTGAGATCTCGCCGACTGTGGCCATGGCCGCGCACGCGTCGAGAATCTTCGGCATCAGATTGTCCGACCCGCGGGCGGCCTGCTCCAGCGCGTTGAGCTTTTCTTCCACCGGTGGCCTGATGGCGCGCAGTTCGCGCAGCCGGGCGATCTGGGCCTGCTCGATTTTTGGATCGATGCGGAATGTTGCGGGCGACGTTTCGCCCTCTTGTCTGAAACGATTGACGCCGACGACGACGGTCTCGCCGGATTCGACGGCGCGCTGATACTCGTAAGCCGCACTCTGAATTTCACTCTGCTGGAAGCCTGCCTCGATGGCGGCGAGCGTGCCGCCCATGGCGTCGATCCGCTCGATGTACGCGAGCGCGCCCCGCTCGATTTCGTCCGTCATCTTCTCGATGACGATGCTGCCGCCAAAGGGATCAGCGACGTTGGTGATGGCGGTTTCGTGGGCGATGATCTGCTGCGTGCGTAACGCGAGGCTCGCCGATTCCTCAGTGGGAAGGCCCAGCGCCTCATCGCGCGCATTCGTATGCAGCGATTGCGTGCCGCCGAGCACGGCGGCCATCGCCTGCAGGGTGGTGCGGACCACGTTGACGTCGGGCTGCTGCGCGGTAAGCGATGACCCGGCGGTTTGCGTGTGGAACCGCAACATCATCGACCGGGCATTTTTCGCGCCGAAACGATCTCTCATCAAGCGCGCGTAGAGCCTCCGCGCAGCGCGATACTTGGCGATCTCCTCCAAGAAATTGTTGTGCGCGTTGAAGAAGAACGACAGGCGAGGCGCAAAGGCGTCGATATTCAATCCCGCGTTCAACGCCGCTTCTATATAGGAGATCGCGTTGGCCAAGGTGAAAGCCACTTCTTGAATCGCCGTCGAACCGGCCTCGCGGATGTGATAACCGCTAATGGAAATCGTGTTCCACTCGGGCATCTCCGTGCCGGCCCAAGCGAACAGATCGGTGATGATTCGCATCGCGGACCGCGGCGGATAAATATAGGTTCCGCGGGCGATATACTCCTTCAAAATGTCGTTCTGAATGGTCCCGGACAGCTTGCGCACGTTCGCGCCCTGGCGCCGCGCGACCAGCGCATATAGGCTAAGAAGAATTGCCGCGGTGGAATTGATCGTCATCGACGTGGTGATGCGCTCCAGAGGGATGCCGTCGAACAGCGTCTCCATATCGGCCAGCGAGCAGATGGCGACGCCGACGCGGCCGACTTCGCCCGCGGCAAACGGATCGTCGGAGTCGAGGCCCATCTGCGTGGGGAGATCGAAGGCCACGCTCAATCCTGAAGTACCCTGGGACAGCAGATAACGGTAGCGACGGTTGCTCTCCTCGGCCGTGCCGAAGCCGGCATACTGGCGCATGGTCCAGAGGCGCCCGCGGTACATATCCGGGTAAATACCCCGGGTGAAAGGAAATGATCCGGGAAGATCGCTCATGACCGGCTGATCTTTCTGGCTTTACGGAAGGAAATGAAAGCGAACCACGCCATCAATAGGGCGAAGCCGACGGAAATGGCGGCTTTAAAGAAACTCGCGGAGTCGCCGTCATACTTGCGGATGTTGCGCCAGGCTGAAGGAGCAGCCCAAACCGCAAGCACGATGAAGATGAACCCAATGACCTCATTCCACAGGGCATGAAGCGGGCGAATGACGCCGGGAACCACGTGATGAAGGAACCGTCCGGCCAAGCCCACCTTGGTGTTTTGCTGCGCCATCGCTGATATACTCATCCTAACATTCGCGGCCAAGTGAGCCGATATTGAAAGAGAGCCCGTTCCCGGGTGGGACGCGCGGCAAGGACGATGATATCCTGAGGGTGGTTCCCGGTAAAAGGACCGGCGAGAATCGAGGGACTCTTGGAAGAACGACTAAAGGAGCTTATGCAGGAGTTGGGGAACGCGATCAACGAATCGCTTTCCGATTCCGACCGCATCGCCGCCGCGATTGGAGAGATCAAACGCGCCGGATACGATGTGTTCCTGGTCCTCGAAGCGACCATCGGATTCAACAAGCGCGAGGACACCGACGAATCCGAGGATGGCGAGAACGTGGAAATTGAGGCGCCGCCGGAGCCCGCACGGCGACGGGTCGGCAAGATCAAGCTGACATCCCAGGATCAGAAATTCCTGCGCGCGCTCAAGATCTCCATCGACGAAGAAGGGCGCTAGGGTTTCGAGAGCGGTAAAATAGAAATACCGCATGATCCTCGAAACGATCCCGGAAGGTCTCACCTTTGACGACGTTCTGCTGCTGCCCGCGCACAGCGACATTGTTCCCGCGCAAACCGACACACGCACGCTCGGCACGCGAAACATCACGCTGAACATTCCCGTGTTCAGCGCCGCCATGGATACGGTAACGGAGTCCCACCTGGCGATCGCGCTGGCGCAGCAGGGCGGCATCGGCCTGATTCACCGCAACATGCCCATCGACAAGCAGGCCGAGGAAGTGGACCGGGTGAAACGCTCGGAGAGCGGCATGATCGTCGATCCCGTGACGGTGGATCCGGAGCAGAAAATCTCCGATGCGCTCGAAGTGATGAAGCGGTATCGCATCTCCGGGGTGCCGGTGACGAAAAACGGGCGCCTGGTTGGTATTCTCACCAATCGCGACCTGCGCTTTGAGACGCGCTACGACCTGCCCATCGAAAACGTGATGACGAAGGAAAATCTCATCACGGTGGCCGTCGGCACCACGCTCGAGGAAGCCGAGGCGATTCTGCATCGCCACCGCGTGGAAAAACTGCTGGTTGTGGACGAGCACTACATGCTGAAGGGCCTCATCACCGTGAAGGATATTCAGAAAAAGTTGAAATATCCGAACGCGGCGAAGGACGCGCAGGGGCGCTTGCGGGTCGGCGCGGCGCTGGGTTCTTCGGGCGATTTTCTGGAACGCGCCCAGGAACTGGTGAAGAAAAAAGTGGATGTGCTGGGCGTCGATTCCGCGCACGGACACAGTTCCCGCGTGATGGACGCAATCAAGGCAATCAGGAAGGCCTTCCCCGAAGTGGATCTCGTGGCCGGCAACGTGGCAACTTACGAGGGCGCGCGCGATCTGATCGAGCTGGGCGTGGATGGGATCAAGGTCGGCATCGGCCCCGGTTCGATCTGCACGACCCGCGTCGTCAGCGGCGCGGGCGTGCCGCAGATCCTGGCAATCAGCGAGTGCGCGCGAGCGGTGAAGGGCACGGGCGTCCCCGTGATTGCCGACGGAGGCATCAAGTACTCGGGCGATGTGACCAAGGCGATCGCGGCGGGCGCGGACTCTGTGATGATCGGCAGCCTGCTCGCGGGAACCGAAGAAAGCCCGGGAGAGACGATTCTCTATCAGGGCCGCACGTTCAAGAGCTATCGCGGCATGGGCTCGATGGGCGCGATGGCCCAGGGCTCGAGCGATCGCTACGCGCAGGAAGCCAGTGGCAAACTGGTGCCGGAAGGCATCGAAGGACGCGTGCCGTACAAGGGCATGCTGGCGGACCTTGTTTACCAGCTGGTCGGCGGCCTGCGCGCTGGGATGGGTTATTGCGGCTGCGCGACGATCCAGGAACTGCGCGAACGCGGCCGCTTCGTGCGCGTCACATCAGCGGGCCTGCGCGAGGGCCACGTGCACGACGTGATCATCACCAAGGAAGCTCCGAACTACCGGCTGGAGTAGTCCATGGCTAAAGCCGCGAGGCAAGCTGAAGCTCGCGCCGCCGTTGAAGAACTCCCCACTCGTCAGATACACCAATCGCTCCGGCGGGGCGATCTCGACGGACATGCCGGACATGAAGTGAAACCTTCCCGCCAAGCCGTACGCGTATAATTCTTTAAAAGGTCCCATTCATGCACAAACCCAAGCTGTCCCGTATTGCTATTGTCGCCGTATTTTCGCTGGCCGCCATCGCGCAGACCGCTGCGAAACGTCCCATGAATCATCGCGATTACGACCCTTGGAATACGATCTCCGGGCAGGCGCTTTCGCGCGATGGGAAGTTTCTCGCCTACAGTCTGTTTCCCGAGGAGGGCGACGGGCAGATCGTGGTACGCAACCTCGCGACGGGAAAAGAGGCGAGGGAGAATGCGGGCGCGCTGCCTCCGGCGCCCGACACGCAGAATTTCGAGGTTCCAGCGGAGGGTGCGGGGGGCCCGGCGCGCAGCGTGAAGCTGGCGTTCACGGCAGACGGCAAGTTCCTGATCTCGACGGCGTTCCCCAAGAAGGCCGACACGGATCAGGCGAAAAAAGACAAGAAGCGGGCCGACGAAATGCCCAAGCCGAGCCTGCTGATTTTCGACCTGACGTCGATGAAAGCCACGCGCATTGGCGATGTGGAGAGCTTTCAGGTCCCAGAGACGGGCGAGAGCTTCGTAGCGTACCTGAAGGGCCCTAAGCCTTCGGGCGCTGCGACGACGGCGGAAAATAACGACCGCCGGGATCAGGGCCGCGGGGGACGCAGCGGTGGAGGCCGCAACGGGCGCAACAAGACAGGCTCTGACATGGTCGTTCGCGACCTGCGCCTGGAGAAGGATCGCACCATTGAAGACGTTTCCGATTATTCGATGAGCAAGGACGGCAAGACTCTGGCCTACACGGTGGCATCGAAGAAGGAAGAGTCAAACGGCGTCTACTGGATCGCGCCGGGCAGCGAATCGGCTCCATCGGCCCTGCTTTCTGGAAAGGGACGCTATTCCAAACTGACCTGGGATTTCGCGCAGAAGCAGATGGCGTTTCTCAGCGACAAGGAAGCGGCATCGGCGAAGCCTCCGAAGTACAAGGTTTATTCGTGGGACCGGCAGTCCGCATCGGCCAAGGAGGTTGTCTCTGAAACGATGCCGGGGTTCCGAGCGGGCTACGCGATTTTTGAGCGCGGGCCGGTGAGTTTTTCGCGCGATGGATCGAGGCTGTTCGTGAGCGCCGCGCCGCTGGATACAGTGGCGGCGGCGGAAAGCGATGCGCCTCCCCCGTCGACAGCAACTCCTGGGCCGAATGAAGAGAAAGTGGTCGCGGATCTGTGGCGGTGGAACGACGACTACATTCAGCCGATGCAGAAGGTCCGGGCTGCGCAGGAGCGCACACGCTCCTATCGCGCCGTTCTGAATCTGACCGATGGAAAATTCGTGCAGCTTTCCGATCCGACGATGATCGGCCTCGCGCCCAGCGATGACGGGCGCTACGCCATCGGCCTGGACGACCGCGCTCTCCGGCATCTGGTGGATTATGACGCGACCTACAACGACGTTTACCTGGTGGACACCTCGACGGGTTCACGGAAGCTCCTCCTGCCGCAAATGCGCGGAGGCGGCGGCGGGGGGCGTGGGGGCGGCGGCGTACAATTTTCACCCGATGGAACCTATCTTCTCGCGTTCAAAGATAAGCACTGGTGGTCGATTCGCACGCCGGATGGAGCGACGACCAATTTAACCGCCAAGACGGGCGCCACGTTCTTCAACGAAGAGCATGACACGCCGGATACACCTCCCGCCTACGGATCAGGCGGATGGACCAAGGACGGCAGGTGGGCTCTGCTGTATGACATGTACGACGTCTGGGCTGTTTCCCCCGACGGTGGCCTCGCGAAGAGGTTGACCGACGGGCGAGCCTCGCACACGCAATTTCGCGTGGTAAGGCTCGACACGGATGACAGCGAGGAAGAGCGCGGCATCGATCCTTCAAAGCCGCTCCTGCTGCGCGCGGAAAATACGGAAACACGCGATACGGGCTTTTATTCGCTGCCAAACATCGAGACAGGAGCGTTGCAGAAATTGTTGATGGGCCCGAAGAATTACCGGGCGCTTGGCAAGGCCAAGGACGCCGACGTTGTGATGATGACGGCGACCACCTTCAGGGATCAACCCGATATTTTCATCACCGATTCGACATTCCGGCAGCTGAATAAGGCGACGGACGCGAATCCGCAACAGGCGCAGATCCTGTGGGGCACGGGCGAGTTGATCAGGTATCGCAACGACGACGGGATGGAGTTACAGGCGGCTCTCTACAAACCTGAGAATTTCGATTCGAAGAGAAAGTATCCGATGATGATTTATCTCTACGAGCGCCTTTCTCAGAATGTCCATAATTTCGTCCGGCCGGCGCCGGGAACGTCGATCAACATCGCGTATTACGTGAGCAACGGTTATATCGTACTTACGCCGGACATCGTGTACACCACGGGCCATCCAGGCCAGAGCGCACTGAAGTGCGTGCTGCCCGCGATCGAGGCGGTGGTGGAAAAGGGGTACGTGAATCGCAACGCGATCGGGATTCAAGGACATAGCTGGGGAGGCTACCAGACGGCGTATCTATTGACGCAAACGAACATTTTTCACGCTGCGGAGGCGGGCGCTCCGGTGGTGGACATGATCAGCGCCTACAACGGTATCCGGTGGGGCACGGGTTTGCCGCGCCAATTCCAGTACGAAAAGACGCAGAGCCGAATCGGAGGCACGATTTGGGAAGATCCGCTGCGATTCATCGAAAATTCGCCGGTGTTTCAGATTGACCGCATCAAGACCCCGGTACTGATCCTGCAAAACGATAATGACGACGCGGTGCCGTGGTATCAGGGCATCGAGTTTTTCCTCTCCATGCGCCGCCTGGGTAAGGAGGCCTACCTGTTCAACTACAACGGCGAGCCGCATGGCCTGCGCCGGCGTCCGGACCAGAAGGATTACACGGTGCGAATGCAGGAGTTCTTCGACTACTTATTAAAGGACGCGCCGAAGCCGGCGTGGATGGAAAAGGGGATCCCGTACATTGAGCGCGAAAAGGAAAAGGAATCGCACAATTCGGTGTACGAGGAGAAGAAGTAGGCGGAAAGCCGGGGCACCTCCCCTTCTTGCGCAGCCCCCGGCGTCAGCCGGGGGACAAGCCGCCGGTTACCGCAAAACGCTGAGCGGGGCCGGGTGCGTACGCAAGGCTCGCGTGAGTATCTTCGCCATCGCGATTCATGTGCGATAAGATGAACTCGATGATGCGTCGTTCGCATCGGGAACACGCGGGTCCCTAGTTTTCCAAATCAATATTTCCCTGAATCGTGCCAGGAAGCGGGATAATTGCTTAACCAGTGATCGCGATCGGAAAGTCACAAGACGTGGTTGTCGTGAGCCTGCTTGCGGCGCTGTGTCCGTGTGCCTTCGCCTTGAATCCGTCGCTCGATGTCAACCAATACGCCCACTACGCGTGGACCTTCCGGGACGGGTTCTCGGCTGGCAACATCTTTGGCATGGCTCAAACACCTGACGGGTATTTCTGGCTCGGCGGCGAGTTCGGCCTGTTCCGATTCGATGGCGTTAGCGCTGTGCCGTGGCAGCCCCCTGCCGGACAACAACTGCCTGAGAGGTTCGCGTTCAAGCTGGTTGGCGCACGCGACGGAACTCTTTGGATTGGCACGTTCTCGGGCCTTGTAAGCTGGGATGGCGTCAAATTGACGCATCACCCGGAATTCGCTGGGCGGTTCGTGCAATCGCTGTTCGAGGACCGCGAGGGAACAGTTTGGGCCGCCACACGGGGCGGTGTAGGTTCATACACCCGGCTCTGCGCAATGCGACGCGGCTCCAGTCAGTGCTTCGGGGATGATGGCGCCCTTGGCAAAACTGTCTGGGCTATTTATGAGGACCGTTCAGGCGCTCTCTGGGTGGGTGCAGACTCCGGCCTTTGGCGATGGAAGCCCGGGCCTCCACGGCGCGAGGCGGCCGAGCCGCGCGATATCAGCGGCTTGGCGGAAACGGAAGACGGGCGCCCTTTAGCGTCCACCTACGGCGGCGGCCTCATGCAACTGGCCAGCGGCAAGCTCCATGCGCATCCGACTCCATATCCGATGCGACCGCCGATGGGTTCGAAGCGGCCGCTTGCCGGCCGTGAACTCAATGCCAATAAGCTCCTCCGGGATAGCAACGGAGGTCTCTGGATCGGCACTGTGGAGCATGGACTCGTCCATGTGTATAACGGCCGGACCGATGTCTTTACGGAGTCGGACGGCCTTTCCGGGGACATCGTGCTCTGTCTCTTCGAAGATCGGGAACGCAATATCTGGGTTTCCACGACTGGCGGGCTCGACCGGTTTCGTGAGTTCCCCGTTGCCACAACCTCCTCCAAACAAGGCTTGGCGAGCGATGCGGTTGCATCCGTGCTCGGCGGCGGCGATGGGAGTGTCTGGATTGGCACTCGCCAGGGTTTGACGAGGTGGAAGAACGGACAACCCACCACGTTTCGAAAGGCGAATGGACTGCCGGGCGATTTCGTGGAATCTCTTTTTCAGGACGAGCGTGGACGGCTCTGGCTGTACGCGGGACCCGAGCTCGCGTATTTCGACGGAAACCGGTTTCTTACGCTCCATCGCACCATACCGGGCGAAGAGGCGCATTCGATCACCGGGGACAGTCAAGGCAACCTGTGGCTCGCGGGAAACGAGGGCTTGTACCGCGTGCGGGAGGAACGTTTAGTCGAAAAGCTGCCATGGCCGGCGCTGGGACAGTCCGAGAGGGCCAAAGTGATTGTCGCGGATCGGGGCGGCGTATGGATTTCGTTCTGGGGCGAGCGGGCGCTATCGTACTTCAAGGACGGCCGGATCAGGGCTTTGTACAAAGCCGCCGACGGGCTCGGCAAGGGCCGTATCGCCAACCTTCAACTCGACGGTGATGGCGCACTATGGGTGGCAACCGAGGAGGGCGGTCTCAGCCGGATCAAGGACGGTCACATTGCCACGCTCACAACGACGAATGGCTTGCCCTGCGACACAATTCACTGCTCGATCGAGGACAACGATCGCTCGTTGTGGCTTTACACGGCATGCGGCTTCGTGCGCATCGCGCGCTCCGAACTCAACGCATGGATCGCCGATCCGCGGCGCAGGGTGGTAACCGCCGTCCTGGATGCGACCGATGGCGCACGGCTACGCGCACTTTCGCCGAGCAGTTTCAGTCCTGTCGCGGCCAGGTCGACCGATGGCACGCTATGGTTCGTGACGGGGGACAGTGTTCAGGTCGTCAATCCTCGTCATCTTCCTTATAACGACTTCCCGCCGCCGGTTCACATCGAGCGAATCGTCGCCGACCGCAAGACTTATTGGCAGGGCTTGAACGGCTCGAATGTGCGTCTTCCGGCCCGGATTCGCGATCTGCAGATCGACTACACCGCAGTAAGCCTGGTCGCGCCCGAGAAGGTGCACTTCAAATATAAGCTGGAGAGTCAGGATCAGGACTGGAGAGAGGTGGTCAATGACCGCCAAGTGCAGTATTCCAATCTCTCGCCTGGCAGCTACCGCTTCCGCGTGACCGCCTGCAACAACAGCAGCGTCTGGAACGAAGCCGGCGACGCGCTGGAGTTCTCGATCGCGCCCGCCTATTATCAGACCACGTGGTTCTACGCATTATGCTTGGGCGCCTTTCTCGCGGCCGTTTGGGGGGGCTACCGGCTTCGCCTGTATCAGATCGCGCGCGAATTCAACGCACAACTCGACGTTCGCATCGATGAGCGCCTGCGCGTGGCTCGCGATCTGCACGATACGCTCCTGCAAACCTTTCAGGCTTCGCTCATCCAAATGCAGGCCGCTTACAACCTGTTTTCCCGGCGCCCCGAAAAGGCCGTTGAAACCCTCCAGAAGGCGATCACCACTTCCGCGGACGCCATCGCCGAGGGCCGTGAGGCCATCCAGAACATGCGCTCTTCCACGGTTACCAGGAACGATCTCGCACGGGCACTGCGCCTGGTTGGAGACCAGATGGCGGCGGAAGGTTTCGCGACGTTCGAGGTCAGGATACAAGGATCCTCGCGGGATCTCCACCCGATCCTGCGCGACGAAGTTTACCGGATCGCGTCGGAAGCTGTGCGTAATGCGTTCAAACATTCCGAAGCTCACGCGATCGA